>NZ_VCQT01000044.1 GCF_005938655.1 Alloalcanivorax gelatiniphagus | reverse complement strand
AGGGTTGTTCAACGGCCTGCTATAAAAAAGCAATCCCGGACCGGACGGCGAGGGTCGCCGGTGTTTACCCGGCACCGTGCGCGGCCCCGCTTCGGCTCGGCCTTTTGGTGATGGAGAGCAAGCATGAGTAAAGATCTGACCATTGATCGTACCCCGGAGGCGGTGGAATCGCCGTTGCTGATCCACAGCATCCTCGAATCCGGTGTGCGCTCCGCCCCCGACCAGGAAATCGTTTACGCGGATCAACGTCGGCTGACCTACCGTGAATTGGAGCAACGTGTAAACCGCCTGGCCGGTGCCCTGGCCGCCCAGGGCGTCAAGCCCGGCGACACGGTGGCGGTAATGGACTGGGACACCCATCGCTATCTGGAAGCTTTCTTCGCCATCCCGATGATGGGCGCGGTGCTGCACACCGTGAACGTGCGTCTCAGCCCGGAGCAGATTCTCTATACCCTGAATCACGCCGAGGACGACGTGATCCTGGTGAACCGGGAATTCCTGCCGGTGCTGGAAGAGCTCAAGGACCGCATCGAGACCGCCAAGACCTTTATCCTGCTCGACGACGAAGGCGGCAACCTGGACAGCAAGCTGGAGCTGGCCGGCGAGTACGAGGCGCTGCTGCACAAGGCACCGGATCAGTACGACTTCCCGCTGCTGGACGAGAACACCCGCGCCACCACCTTCTACACCACCGGTACCACCGGTCTGCCCAAGGGCGTGTATTTCTCCCACCGCCAGCTGGTGCTGCACACCTTCGCCGGCCGCGCGGCGCTGTCCGGTTCCGGCCACGGCCGGTTCAACCAGGACGATGTGTACATGCCGATCACGCCCATGTTCCACGTGCACGCCTGGGGCGTGCCCTACGTGGCGACGCTGCTGGGCGTGAAGCAGGTGTACCCGGGCCGCTACGTACCGGAAACCCTGCTCAAGCTGCTGCTCACCGAGAAGGTCACCTTCTCCCACTGCGTGCCCACCATTATCCAGATGTTGCTGCAGGCGGAAGCCGCCAAGAGCATTGATCTGAGCGGCTGGAAGGTGATCATCGGCGGCTCGGCGCTGCCCAAGCCCCTGGCCAAGGCGGCCCTGGCGCGGGGCATCGACATTTACGCCGGTTACGGCATGAGCGAAACCTGCCCGCTGATCTCGGTGGCGCTGCTGACTCCGGAACTGGAGAAGGCGAACGCGGAAACCCAGGCCGACTACCGCAGCCGCACCGGTCGCCCGGTACCCATGGTGCAGTGGCGCATCGTCGACACCGACATGAACGATGTGCCCCACGACGGCAAGAGCCAGGGCGAGCTGGTGCTGCGTGCCCCCTGGCTGACCCAGGGTTACCTGAAGGACGAGGACAACTCCAAGGAGCTGTGGCGCGGCGGCTGGATGCACACCGGCGACATCGGCGTGATCGACGCCGAGGGCTGGCTGAAGATCACCGACCGCATCAAGGACGTGATCAAGACCGGCGGTGAGTGGGTATCGTCCCTGGATCTGGAAGGGCTGATTCTGCAGCACGACGGCGTGGCCGAATGCGCGGTGGTGGGCGTGCCCGACGAAAAATGGGGCGAGCGTCCGGTGGCCCTGGTGGTCAAGAGTGGCGAGGTGGACGAGGACGCCATCAAGGCGCTGCTCACCGGCTATGCCGACGACGGTGTGATCAGCCGCTACGGGGTGCCCGACCGGGTGGTGTTCGTGGACGAACTGCCGCGCACCTCGGTGGGTAAACTGGACAAGAAAAAGATGCGCGCCGAACTGGTGTGATCCCATGGGGCCGGTCACTCCGGCCCCGTTCTACTCCCCCCATATATCCCCCCGTCCGGCAAGGGTGTACCCTTCCGGAAATCGCCCGGCGCCGCGCCGGGCGAGCCATCGATAACGCTTACACCCCGTGTTCCCTCCGTCCAGGACTGGCTTCCCGGGACCGGTGTGCCCCTGATCTGGAGATCTTCATGCTGCGAGTGACCCTGAGCCTGCTGCTGGCGGCTTCGCTGGGCCTGGGAATCGGCGCATGGCACTACCTGGGGCAGGACGGCCAGCCGGCCGGGCCGCCCACCCTGGTGCAGGTGGCCACCGCCATTCTCAGCCCGCTCGCCGATCAGCTGGACGTGCCCGGCACCGCCCGGGCCAGCCGCACCCTGACCCTGCTCAGCGAGGTGGACAGCCGGGTAATCAAGCTGCATTTCCAGGAAGGCCAGAGCGTGGATGCCGGCGATCTGCTGGCGTCCCTGGACGACCGGCGGGCCCAGGAGCAGCTGGAGCAGGCGCGGGCCGCCTACCAACTCGCCCTGACCGACTACCAAAGCGCCGCCCGGCAGGTCGGTGAACGGGTGCTTTCCCAGACCGGCGCCAACGACCTCAAGGTGGTGATGGAAGCCGCCCGGGTCGGGCTGGAAGCCAGCCGGGTGGCCCTGGCGGCGCACCGTATTCGCGCCCCGTTCGACGGCATCATGGGGCCACGGCTGGTGGCGCCGGGGGCGGATCTGAGCAGCGGCGATGCCATCGCCACCCTGGACAGCGTGCGTAATCTGGAGGTGGTGTTCCAGGCACCCCGGCGCTATCTCTCCGCGTTGCGCCCCGGGCTGCCGGTGACCGCCGGCAGCGAGGTCTATCCGGGTAAGGGGTTCTCCGGCAAGGTGATGCTGGTTGACGGTCGTGTCGGCGGCGCCGACGGCAGCCTGCATGTGAAAGCGCTGCTGAATAACGACGACGCGCTGCTGCGCCCGGGCCAGCCCCTGCGGGTGTCGATGCACTTGCAGGAGCACGCCGCCGTACTGGTGCCGGAGCAGGCGATCATCACCCAGGGGGCGCAAAGCTATGTGTTCACGGTCAGCAAGATGCGCCGCGCCGAGCGTCGCACGGTCAGCCTGGGTGAGCGCCGCGCCGACGGCTGGGTGGAGATCACCGCCGGGCTGAAGGACCGGGAGCCGGTGATCGTCAAGGGCCACAGTCATTTGGGCAGC
Source organism: Alloalcanivorax gelatiniphagus (assembly GCF_005938655.1). Taxonomy (GTDB): domain Bacteria; phylum Pseudomonadota; class Gammaproteobacteria; order Pseudomonadales; family Alcanivoracaceae; genus Alloalcanivorax; species Alloalcanivorax gelatiniphagus. The sequence continues at coordinate 328,643 of NZ_VCQT01000044.1, read as the reverse complement.
GGCGCGCCGGTACGCATTATCGAAAATCAAGACGCCGGGCCGCCCGACCGTCCCGCGACCCGGCGGGCGGCGGTCTGATGTCGGAGCAGGCTCCGGTGGGGTATGAACTGGTGCGCTCCCGACGGCGCTCGCTGGAAGTGCGGGTGTTTCCGGACGGCCGGGTACAGGTGCGCGCCCCGCTGCGGATGGCCGCCCGCCATATCGAGGCGTTCGTGGACGAGCGCCAGGACTGGATTGCCCGGCAACGCCGGATCATGGCCCACCGCCCACGGCAACGCTGGAGCCACGGTGAAACCTGCCTGCACCTGGGTGAGCCGCGCCGGCTGGAGGTGACCCCGGTGGCCCGGCCCGGCGGCCGGGTCAGCCTGGAGGGCGACCGGCTGCGGGTTGCGGTGCCCGGCCCGGAGGACGAAAGCCAGGTGCGTGACGCGGTCCATGAATGGTGGCGCGGGCAGGCGCGGGTGTTTTTCCGGGACAGCATCGATCGGCAGTTTCCCTGGTTCGCCGACCGTGGCCATGCCCTGCCGACGCTGCGCGTGAAGAAGATGCGCACCCGCTGGGGCTCGCTGTCGCCCCGGGGCTACATCAACCTGAATCTGCTGCTGATGGCGTTCCCGCCGGCGGTGATCGATTACGTGGTGATGCACGAGCTTTGTCATCTGGAACATATGAATCACGGTCCCGACTTCCACGCCCTGATGGACCGCCGCATGCCCGACTGGCGCCGTCACAAGGCGCGGCTGGAAGGCTGACGGCGGGTTTTACCCTTTTTTGCCGCGCCCCTGACCCCCCCTTGATGGTCTTTCTGTTTCAGTAGGGCCATGGAAACCAAAACTCTGCTAAAACGCATCAAGGAACGGGACCCCCACCACGAGTATTTCCAGCAAGCGGCCGGCAGCCTGCTGAAGAGCATCTCCAGGCCGCTGCGGAACTATCCGGATCTCAATGACAGTGCGCTGATGGAGCGGCTGCTGGAGCCGGAGCGGGTCATCACTTTCCGGGTGCCCTGGATCGACGATCAGGGCCGGGCCCATGTGAACCGGGGCTTCCGGGTTCAGATGAACGGCGCGCTGGGGCCCTACAAGGGTGGTCTGCGCTTCCACCCGTCGGTGAACCTGGACGTGCTGTCCTTCCTGGCCCTGGAGCAAACCGTGAAAAACGCCCTTACCGGTTTGCCGCTGGGCGGCGGCAAGGGCGGTTCCGACTTCGACCCCAAGGGACGCAGCGACGACGAGATCATGCTTTTCTGCCAGGCTTTCATGGCCGAATTCCACCATCACATGGGGGCCGACACCGACGTGCCGGCCGGCGACATGGGCGTCGGCCCCCGGGAAATCGGCTACCTGTTCGGCATGTATCGCAAGCTCGGCCGCCGCCACGACGGCGGCTTCACCGGCAAGCAGCTGGCCTTCGGCGGCAGCCTGATGCGGGTGGAAGCCACCGGCTACGGCGTGATCTATTTTCTCGAACACATGCTGGCGAACCAGGGCGAAAAACTGGATGGCAAAACCGTGGCCATTTCCGGCGCCGGTAACGTGGCCCGCCACGCCCTGGCCAAGGCGCTGGACAGCGGCGCCCGGGTGGTGACCCTGTCCGATTCCCAGGGCTTCGTGGAGGTGAGCAAGGGCCTCACCGCCAAGCACCTGGAAGCGGTGGCGGAAATCAAAAACGGCGGCGGCCGGCTCGGCGAATTGGCGGACCGCTTCAGCGGCGTGCGCTACCACAAGGGCAAGCGCCCCTGGGGCGTGCGCTGCGACATCGCGCTGCCCTGCGCCACCCAGAATGAACTGGGCGAGAAGGACGCCGATGCGCTGGTGGACAACGGCTGCCAGTGGCTGGTGGAAGGCGCCAATATGCCGTGCTCCGCCGCGGCGGTGAAGCGGCTGCGCGATGGCGGCGTGGTGTTTGGGCCGGGCAAGGCGGCCAATGCCGGTGGCGTGGCGGTCAGTGGTCTGGAAATGAGTCAGAACAGCCGGCGGGAAAGCTGGTCGGCGGGCGAAGTGGACCAGCGGCTGCGGGAAATCATGGAGCGTATCCACCGCCGCTGCGTGGACCACGGCGGCCAGCGCAAAACCGACTATCTGGTGGGCGCCGACCTGGCCGGCTATCTGCGGGTGGCCGAGGCCATGGCCGGCCAGGGCGTGCTCTGACCGGGCGGCGTCCCGCCACGGACAGGCAAAGGAAAAACCCCGCCGGAGCGGGGTTTTCCGTTACGACAACGCCGGGCCGAACCCCGGCGTGATCGTCTTACTCAGCGACGACGTTTGCCGCCTGCGGACCTTTCGGACCTTGCTGAATGTCGAAGCTTACCTTCTGGCCTTCGGCCAGAGTCCGGAAGCCGGAGCCATTGATCGCGCTGAAATGAACGAAGACATCCGCGCCACCGTCATCCTGGGAAATGAAACCGAAACCCTTGGATTCGTTGAACCATTTAACGGTACCAGTAGCCATTTGAATCTATACCTCAAAACTTTTTCATAGGGTGATGCTTGCAAACCAGGGGAGGGGTGTTCGGAGACTTCATGAGCTTCACGCGAAGGGAAGGCAACTACCAAAACAAACCACTGCCACAATCTGCAGCCATTTCGACTTTACTACCCTTTCCCGGCGACACCAAATTTTTTTTTGGCCCTCCATCCGGCCCGCTTAACGCAGGCCGGCGGCGATCTCCAGGTCGTCAATGGACTGCTCCAGATAGTCCAGAAGGCGCTGCATGGAGGGCAGGGTCCGGCGGCAGGCGATCAGCCCGAATTCGATCTGATCCCGGTAGCTGGTCAGGGTCATGTTCAGGGCGATGCGGTCCAGTACCACCGACACCGGATACTGTCCCTTGAGCTGGGCGCCGTTCCAGTAAAGCGGTTCCTTGGGGCCGGGCACGTTGGAAATGATCACGTTGAACGCCCGCCAGCGGGGCGCCAGGCCGGTGAGCAGATTGAGGCCGGTGGGGGCCATGCTCAAGGCGGTGAAATTAAGAATTTCCTCCGGGCTCATTTGTGAAAAGCGCTGCTTGGCTTCCTTCACCGAGGCCTGCACCACCCGCAGCCGGTTGGCCGGGTCGCACACATGGGTGCCCAGGTTGGCCAGGATCATGGCGATCTGGTTGCCGCCGGCGCTGTCGTCCTTGCGCAGGGACATGGGCACCATGGCGATCAGCGGCTGATCGGGCAGTGCGTTCTGGCTGATCAGATACTCGCGCAGCGCATGCCCGCACATGGTCAGCACCACATCATTGAGCGTGCAGTTGAACGCCCCGGCCAGCTTCTTCAGGCGCGGCAGGGAATAGCTTTGGGCGGCGAACCGCCGGGAACCGGTGATGCACTGGTTGAGAATGGTGTCCGGGGCCTGAAAGATGGACACGAAATTGGGGTCGTCCTTGGCTTTCTGGGTGACCCGGTAGATTTCCCGGGTCAGCGCCGGCACGGTGGCGATCTGGCGGCTGGCGCCGGCGGTCAGACGGGCCAGGCTGCTGACCGCGTCCACCGGGCTGCTCATCCCCCGTCCGCGCTTATTGGGCTTGTAGGCCCACACCGGCGGCTGGTCGCGCTCGTTCGGGTCCGTGGACAGCGCCCGCATGCCCATGCGCATGGCCGAGATGCCATCCACCATGGAATGGTGCACCTTGGTATAGAGGGCGAACTGGCGGCCGCGAATGCCTTCGATCAGGTGCGCCTCCCAGAGCGGGCGCTCCCGGTCCAGCAGATTGGAATGTTCGGCGGACACCAGCGACAGCAGTTCGCGGATGCGGCCCGGTTTGGGCAGGGCCTCGTGGCGGAAATGGTGGTCGATGTCGAACTGCTTGTCCTCGTCCCAGTGCCACTGCCCCCAACGGCGCCGCAGGCGCTGGTTGAACGGCGGCTCCGGGCAGCAATAATCACGGATCGACCGCGCCAGTTCACTGACGTATTTGGGGCCGGCGCCCTCGGGAAACGAAAACAATTGCAGGCCCGCCACGTGCATGGGTTGCTGCCGTTTTTCCAGATACAGGAATAACTGATCCACCGGACTCAGGGTTTTCATGCCATCCTCACTTTTTATCGCCGTCCCGCTCGGGAACAGGACGCGCTATCTCCTTGGCGTTCCGGGCCATCTTAGCAGAGCGGCCCGGGTCCTGAATGTGCCTTGCGGTAAACCGGGCTTGGCCCTGGAGCCCACTACTATGTGCGCCGATTCACGTTCTCGGCATTTGCCAATCCCGCTGCAAACGCCGATGCCAGGATGCTTGCAAAAACGTTGCCATACCCATGAAACGCTTTGGTCACGGACCCTTGGCAGGGTACTCCGATCATCGTTCGCGGAGAGGGTTATGCGCATCTTCATCATGGGGTTGGCCGGGCTGACAATGGCCTGCAGCGCCCAGGGCAATATTCTGATCAGTGAGTACGTGGAAGGCAGCGGCAACAACAAAGCCCTGGAGCTGTATAACTCCGGGGACACCAGCCAGAGCCTGAACGGCTATGTGCTGGAGCGCTACAGCAACGGTTCCCCCACGGTGAGCAGCAGCCTGGCTCTGGACGGCCATAATCTGGCCGGCGGTGATGTGCTGGTGATCGCCACCAACCAGGCCACCGGCACCCTGGCCGGGCTGGCGGATATCACCAGCGCCACCATCAATCACAACGGCGACGACGCCTATGTGCTGCGTAACGCCGACGGTGTGGTGGACAGCTTCGGCCGGGTTGGCGAGGACCCGGGCAGCGCCTGGACCGGCGGTGGCCTGAGCACGGCGAACCAGACGCTGCGCCGCAAGGACAGCGTCACCAGCGGCGACACGGTGATCGACGATGCCTTCGACCCGTCGGTGGAGTGGGTGGGCTTCCCCTCGGACACCCTGGACGGTCTCGGTGAGCCGGGCACCGGCGGCGGTGCAGGCGCTAAAGAGCCGGTGCCGCTGGGCGCCTGCGGCGAGGCGGTGACCCGCATCGCCGCCATTCAGGGCCCCGGCGACCGCTCCCCGCTGGACGGCGAGGGCCATGTGATCGAGGCGGTGGTGACCGCCGTGTACCCGGCCTTCGACGGCTTCTATGTGATGGAAACCGAGGCCAACCGGGACAACGACCCGGCCACCTCCGAAGGCCTGTTTATCTATCAGCCGGACGCGCAGGTGAGCGCCGGTGATCGGGTACGGGTGAGCGGTACGGTCAGCGAGTACTACGGCCTCACCCAGATCAGCGCCGACCAGCAGGCGGTCTGCGAGCAGGAGGTAACGGTGACCCCGGTGGTGCTGACCCTGCCGTTCGATGACCTGGCCGACCGGGAATCCCTGGAAGGCATGCTGGTGAGCGTGGAGCAACCGCTCACCGTCAGCGACAACTACGAGCTGGCCCGCTACGGCAGCATGACGCTGAGCGATGGCCGCCTGTTCAACCCCACCAATGTGGCGGCCCCCGGCGAGGCGGCCCGGGCGGTGAAGGAAGCCAATAGCCGTAACCAGGTGCTGCTGGACGATGCCTCCAACGCTCAGAATCCGGCCACGGTGATTTATCCGGAGGGCGGTCTGGCCGCCGACAATACCCTGCGCGCCGGCTACCAGACCCGGCCGTTCCGGGCGGTGTTCACCTACGGCTTTAACCAATGGCGGCTGCAGCCGGTGGGCGAGGTGCGCTTCGACGCCACCGCCAACCCCCGGTCCCCAATCCCGGACCGGGCCGCCGCCAGTGACCTGCGGGTGGCTTCGTTCAACGTGCTGAACTACTTCAACGGCGACGGCGCCGGCGGCGGCTTCCCCACCCCCCGGGGGGCGGAGAACAGCCAGGAGCTGACCCGGCAGCAGGACAAGCTGGTGGCCGCGCTCAACGACATCGACGCCGATGTGGTCGGCCTGATGGAGGTGGAGAACGACGGCTATGGTTCGGACTCCGCCATCGCCCAGCTCACCGCCGCCCTGGGACCGTCCTGGCGCTACGTGGACCCGGGCCTGGACAGCCTGGGCGGTGACGCCATCGCCGTGGGTCTGATCTACCGGGGCGACGTGGTCGAGGAGGTGGGCACCGCCGCCACCACCGACGCCGGCGCCTTCGGCAATGCCACCAACCGCCAGCCGCTGGCCCAGACCTTCCAACCGCTGAACGGTGGCGAGACCCTCACCGTGGTGGTCAACCACTTCAAGTCCAAGGGCAGCTGCCCGGACAATGGCATCAACAGCGCCCAGGGCGACGGCCAGGGCTGCTGGAACGCGGAGCGGGTGGACGCCGCCCAGCAGTTGTTGAGCTGGCTGGAGAACAATCCCACCGGCGCCAGCGATGGCAACTGGCTGGTGATGGGCGACCTGAACAGCTACGCCAAGGAAGACCCGATCACCACCCTGCGTGACGCCGGGCTGGTGAACCTGGTGCAGCGCTTCCAGGGCGAGGACGCCTACAGCTACACCTACAAAGGCGAAGCCGGCTATCTGGACCATGCCCTGGCCTCCGAAAGCCTCAATGGCAAGGTGCTCGCCACCTTTGAATGGCACATCAACGCGGATGAACCGGTGGCGTTTTCCTACCAGCTGCCGAGTTACCAGAGCGAGGAGCAGCACCAGCGCTATTACGTCGCGGACGCCTGGCGGGCCTCCGACCACGACCCGGTGGTGATCGATATGGCGCTGTCCGCCAACGCCGGCGGCGAAGATGGCGATGGCGGCGGTGACAGCGGTAGTGACAGCGGTAGTGGCAGTGGCAGTGGCAGTGCCGGCGACAGTGACAGCAACGGCGGCGGCCTGGGCTACGGGCTGCTGTTGATGCTGGCGGGCCTGCTGCGCCGCCGTCACTGACCGTTGCGCGGTGGCGGGGTACCCTTGGCGGTTGTCATGATCGCGAAGGAGATGCCCATGCCGCCGCGCCGTTTTCAGGCCCTGCTGTTCGACCTCGACGGTACCCTGGTGGATACCCGCCTGGATTTCGCCGCCCTGCGCGGGGAGCTGGGTTTTCCGGAAGGCATCGGCCTGCTGGAGCACCTGGAGACCCTGCCGCCGGAGCAGGCGTGCCAGGCCCGCCAGGTGATCCACCGCCATGAAATGGCCGGCGCCGAGGCCGCCACCTGGATCGACGGCGCCCGGGCGTTGCTGGCGGCGCTGCGCCGCCATGGCGTGCCCACCGCCATTCTCACCCGCAACAGCCGCGCCGCCGTGGCGCGCACCGACCAGGTGCTGGGGTTGCCGGTGGACCTGATTCTGACCCGCGAGGATTGCCCGCCCAAACCGCACCCGGAAGGACTGTTGCGGATCGCCGAACAGCTGCGGCTGACGCCGGCTCGGACGCTCTATGTGGGGGATTTCGTTTACGATCTGCAGGCGGCGCGAAACGCCGGTATGGCGGCGGGATTACTGCTCAACGGGGGCAACGGGCATTTCGCCGATCAGGCCGACCTGGTGGTCGGCCATCTCGGTGAACTGCTGGAGCACACGGCTTACTCGTAGTCGAACGAGAAGTGCTCCGGCGCCAGTTGCATGGTGCTTTTGGTGGGCTTGAGGGCGGCTTCCGCGTGGCCCTTGGCGGCCGGCAGCATGCGCTCGAAGAAGAATTCCGCGGTGGCCAGCTTGGCCTGGTAGAACTCCTTCGGTTCGTTGCCGCCGTTGGCCAGCTTGTCCTGCGCCACTTTCGCCTGCAGGGCCCAGAAGTAGGCCATCATGGCGTAGCCGGAATACATCAGGTAATCGTAGCTGGCGGTGCCGACCATTTCCCGGTCCTTGGCGGCGGTCAGCATGATGCGGGTGGTCAGGTAGTTCCACTCGGCGGCGATTTTCAGCAGCTTCCAGGCGAACGGGCGCAGCTCGCCATCGGTGAGATGCTTGCGGCCGAAGTCCAGCAGCTTCCTGGAGAAATCGCGCACGCATTTGCCACGGCTGGACAGCAGTACCTTACGGCCCAGCAGGTCCAGGGACTGGATGCCGGTGGTGCCTTCATAGAGCGTGGCGATGCGTGCGTCGCGCACGATCTGCTCCATGCCGTGTTCCTTAATGTAGCCGTGACCGCCGAAGATCTGCATGGCGTCGTTGGCCACTTCCAGGCCCTTCTCGGTGAGGAAGCCCTTGAGGATCGGGGTCAGGAAACCCAGCTCGCTGTCCCAGCGGTCGTACTTGTCCTTGTCGTCTTCCAGAATGCCGGAAATCATGTGGTCGGCGTACTGGGCGGCGAAGTAGATCATTGCCCGGCCGCCTTCGGCGATGGCTTTCTGCTTGAGCAGCATACGGCGCACGTCACCGTGGTGAATCAGGGCGTCGGCCACCGCGTCCGGGTCTTTCTTGCCGGACAGGGCGCGCATGGAGCGGCGCTCCTTGGCGTAGGGCAGGGAACCCTGGTAAGCCAGCTCCGCGTGGGCGATGCCCTGGCAGGCGGTGCCGATGCGCGCCGAGTTCATGAAGGTGAACATGCACTCCAGGCCCTGGTTGGCCGGGCCGATCAGGAAGCCGGTGGCGCCATCGAAGTTGATCACGCAGGTGGCGGACGCCTTGATGCCCATTTTCTTTTCCAGGGAACCGCAGGCCACGCCGTTGTCCTCGCCGATCTTGCCGGGCAGGTACTTGGGCACGATGAACAGGGAAATGCCCTTGGTGCCCTTGGGCGCGTCCGGCAGGCGGGCCAGCACGATGTGCACGATGTTCTCGGTGAGATCGTGGTCACCGGAGGAAATGAAAATCTTGGTGCCGGTGAGCTTGTAGGAGCCGTCGTCCTGGGGCTCGGCCTTGGTTTTCACCTGGCCCAGGTCGGTGCCGCACTGGGGCTCGGTGAGACACATGGTGCCCGCCCAGGTGCCCTCGGTGAGCATGCTCAGATAAGTCTGTTTCTGCTCTTCATCGCCATGAAGCTGGATGGTGTTCATGGCCCCCAGGGACAGGCCCGGGTACATGGCGAAGGACCAGTTGGCGGCGCCCAGCATTTCCTGTTTGAACAGGTTCAGGGACATGGGCAGGCCCTGGCCACCGTACTCGGCGGGGTGGGACAGGCCCTGCCAGCCACCGGCCACGTACTCCTGATAGGCCTCTTTGTAGCCCTTGGGCGTGGTCACCTGGCCGTCTTCCAGCTTGCACCCTTCCTCGTCGCCGCTCTGGTAGAGCGGCGCGATGGTGTTTTCACACAGGCGCGCCAGCTCGCCGAGGATGGCTTCCACCATATCCGGGGTGGCTTCCTCGCCATTGGGCAGCTTCTTGTAGTGACTCTCGAAGTCGAACACTTCGTTGATCAGGAAGCGCATGTCGCGCAGTGGAGCCTTGTAGGTCGGCATAGCACACCCTCTGTTCGCAATCCTGGCCGTGCCCATTCGGGGCACGGTTGATGTATGGCAAGCAATGTTAGCGAACGAGCGTTGACTGACATTGACGGCGAAGCGGAGGCCGCCGTCTTTAGGGTGAATCGACCATCAGAGGAATATTAGAGAACATATGTTCACTAAAAAGGGCGGTCAGTTGTCCTTGCCCTTCCAGCTGTACATGGAGGTGGACACGCCGGTGCGCTTCGCCACCTCGTCCCACAGGCGCCGGGGCAGCACGCCCTTGAGCAGTTCCACGGAGCGGGCCATGGGCGGCTCGATAACGAAGGCCTCGCCCTTGGCGACGCCACGCAGGATGCTGTCGGCGACCCGGTCCGGGGTCAGCATCGGCGAGAACAGCGGCGTTTTTACCCCCTTGAACATGCCGGTGGCGATGTAGCTCGGGCACACCGTGGTGACCTTCACATGGCGCTGCCCGCGCTCCGCCAGTTCCAGGCGCAGGGACTCGGAGAAGCCCACCACCGCCCATTTGCTGGCCGCGTAGGTGCTGCCGTAGGGCAGGCCGATAAAGGCGGAGGCGCTGGCGATGTTCACCAGGTGGGCGCGGTCGGCGGCCAGCAGGTCCGCCATGAAGGCGTGGCTGCAGGCCATCAGGCCCTCGGCGTTGACCTTGAAGGTGTCCAGGTGCTGCTTCAGTTCCACCTGCTCGAACTCGCCGCCGTGCACCACCCCGGCGTTGTTCACCAGGATGCTGATCGGGCCCCGTTCTTCATGGAGCTGGTCGCGGAATTTGGTGATCGAGGCGATCTTGCTCACGTCCAGGGTGTAGGCGTGGGCGTTGCCGCCGGCATTGACGATGTGCTCCACCACCTCGCGGGCGGCGGCGATGCGCCGGGCGGTGACGATCACCTCGGCGCCATGGGCGGCGAACTTCTCCGCCATCAACCGGCCGATGCCCGCGCCGGCGCCGGTGATCAGGACACGATGGTTATCGAAACGGGGCATGGGCTGATCCTCATGATTCACAGTGAGGGCACAGGATAGCGCGGCGGCGGCGGCAACAGATTGGCGGCTCGGCCTGGCGGCCATGGGTCACCGGCAGCCCGTTACTTGGGCAGTTTGATGCCCACCAGAACCACCCGGCCCTGTTCCACGGTGCGCGCGCGCAGCTTCAGGCCACTGAGGCGCAGGGTATCGCCCACCACCGCCAGGTGCCCGAACTGGCGCTCGAACAGCGCTTCCACGGTGAGGCCCTCCAGGGCCGGGTCCGGCTTCTCCATGCCGTACACCGCCACCAGCTGGTCCACCGGCACGCTGCCGCGCAGGAAGAACTCGCCGTAATAGCGCTTCTCATCCTTGGACAGACGATGGCACAGATCGGACAGGTAGTCCTTCTCCGCCACCGGCGCCAGCCAGGTCACCAGGTCGCCGGCTTCGATCACCGGGTCCTCGGCCAGGTTGCGGAACTGCTGGTTGCGGATAATCAGCAGCGGCGTGATGCGCGGGCTGGTGATGGCCCCCAGATGCTGGCCCTCGGCCTTGGCGCCGGCGTCCACCTCGAACTGCATCAGATAGCGGTCCCCGGAGGCGGCCAGCGGCACCATCTGCCGGGGCGGGGTGGTGGCCGGCACCGACACCTTCAGCCAGCGCGCCACGTAGCGCAGGCTGGTGCCCTGGGTGAGCAGGGAGATCAGCACCACCACCAGGGTAATATCGAACAGCAGCCGGGTCTGGCCGACCCCGGCCAGCAGCGGGAACACCGCCAGTACGATGGGCACCGCGCCGCGCAGGCCGGTCCAGGCGATGAACAGTTCCTCCCGCCAGCTGAAGCGGAACGGCAGCAGGCTGACCCACACCGACAGGGGGCGCGCCACCAGCATCAGAAAGGCCGCCACCATCAGCGCGTCCACCAGGCTGCTGCCCATCTCCGAGGGGGTCACCAGCAGACCCAGCATCAGGAACATGCCGGACTGGGCCAGCCAGGCCATGGAGTCCATGGAACGCAGCACGTTGTCGCCGGTGCCGCCGCGCCGGTTGCCGGCCACCAGCCCGGCCAGATAGATCGCCAGGAAGCCACTGCCGCCGGCCAGGTTAGTGAGCGCGAACACCATGGCCCCGCCGCTGCACAGCAGCAGGGCGTGCAAGCCCTCGTTGCTGCGCACCCGCAGCAGGATCTCGCTGAGCAGGGCGCCCAGGCTGAGCCCCATCAGCACCCCCAGGCCGAACTGCTGCACCAGGGTGATCAGCATGTTCAGGCCCAGGCCCATCTCCGGATTGATCAGCACCTCCACCAGCATCAAGGTGATGAAGATGGCCATCGGGTCGTTGAGGCCGGATTCGATTTCCAGGGTGCTGGCCACCCGCTCGTTGAGCGTTACGCCGGCCCCTTTCACCACATTGAACACGGCGGCGGCGTCGGTGGAGCCGATGATGCCGCCCAGCAACAGCCCCAGCCGCCAGTCCACGCCGATCAGAAAGGTGGCGAAGGCGCCCACCAGGGAGGCGGACAGGGCCACGCCCAGGGTGGCCAGGGTCAGCGCCGGGCGCAGGGCCAGGCGGAAGGTGCTGAGCCGGGTGCGCAGCCCGCCATCCAGCAGAATCACCGCCAGGGCGATGTTGCTGACCACATAGGCAAGGGAGAAATCATCGAACCTTATGCCGCCCAGGCCATCCTCGCCGGCGATCATGCCCACCAGCAAAAACACCAACAGGGATGGGACCCCGACCCGGGAACTGATTGACCCGAGCAACAGGCCGGTGAACATCAGCCCGGTTCCCACCAGCAAAAAGAGGTTCAATGAATCCAAATGCGCTCCTGGAATATAAAACAGCGGGTTAAGGTTGGAACATTATATAGGAAGGCGGAGCCGCCTACATGTGCGCCGGCCTTTATTTTAGCCACGTTGAGTCTATACTGGTGTCCTGCCCTCCCAAATAAGTAGCCATCAGCGTGTCCCACAAAACCCGTGGTTAGGCGCCGTCCGCCGGTAATGGCCGTAGCCCTTGCCAAGGGCGGCAACGCTGCCACGGGTTTTGTGGGACGCGCCCTTCGGGAAGGTGCCGCCGCCGCTGTGACCGTGTTGCGCTGCTTGACCATAGCACCACTATGGCCTGCGCAGCGCGCCTTGTCACAGCGGCGGCGGCGCCTTCTGATGTCTGCTTATTTGGGAGGGCAGGGCACTTGCGCCCGATCTGATCATATTTTAGACGCCCCTCCCCGGGCGAAGGTAGAGCATTCCATGGAATACCCCCATCGATTCGGCGTTATCGTGATTGGCGGCGGCCACGCCGGCACCGAAGCCGCCCTGGCGGCGGCGCGCATGGGCGTGGAAACGGTGCTGCTCACCCACAATATCGAAACCCTGGGCCAGATGAGCTGTAACCCGGCCATCGGCGGCATCGGCAAGAGCCACCTGGTGCGGGAAATCGACGCCCTGGGCGGCGCCATGGCCCGCGCCACCGACCTGGGCGGCATCCAGTTCCGGGTGCTCAACGCCCGCAAGGGCCCGGCGGTGCGCGCCACCCGCGCCCAGGCGGACCGGGTGCGCTACAAGGCGGCGATCCGTGGCATGCTCGAAAACCAGCCCAATCTGACCCTGTTCCAGCAGGCGGTGGACGATCTGATCGTCGAGAACGGCCGCTGCGTGGGCGCGGTCACCAATATGGGGCTGCGTTTCCACGCCGACGCGGTGGTGCTCACCGCCGGCACCTTCCTGGGCGGCGTCATCCATGTGGGCCTGGACAACCACCAGGGCGGCCGCGCCGGCGATCAGCCGTCCAACGCCCTGGCCCGGCGCCTGCGCGAACTGCCGTTCCGGGTGGACCGCCTGAAGACCGGCACGCCGCCGCGCATCGACGGCAACACCGTGGACTTCTCGGTGATGGAAGAGCAGTGGGGCGACGACCCGGTGCCGGTGATGAGCTACCTGGGCCGGGCGGAGCAGCACCCGCGCCAGGTGTGCTGCTACATCACCCACACCAATGAGCGCACCCACGAGATCATCCGCTCCGGGTTTGACCGCAGCCCCATGTTCACCGGCGTGATCGAAGGCACCGGGCCGCGTTACTGCCCGTCCATCGAGGACAAGGTGAACCGCTACCCGGACAAGGGCAGCCACCAGATCTTCGTCGAGCCGGAAGGGCTGGACACCCATGAACTGTACCCCAACGGTATTTCCACCAGCTTACCGTTTGATGTGCAGATGGCGGCGGTGCGCTCCATCCGTGGCTTCGAGAACGCCCGCATCACGCGCCCCGGCTACGCCATCGAGTACGACTATTTCAATCCCCAGGACCTCAAACACAGCCTGGAAACCAAGCATATGCCCGGCCTGTTCTTCGCCGGCCAGATCAACGGCACCACCGGCTATGAAGAGGCCGGTGCCCAGGGCCTGCTGGCGGGCCTGAACGCGGCCCTGCTGAGCCAGGAAAAAGAAGCCTGGACGCCGCGCCGGGACGAGGCCTATGTGGGCGTGCTGGTGGACGACCTGATCACCATGGGCACCCGCGAGCCCTACCGCATGTTCACCAGCCGCGCCGAATACCGGCTGCTGCTGCGCGAGGACAACGCCGACCTGCGCCTTACCGAAAAAGGCCGGGAGCTGGGCCTGGTGGACGATGAGCGCTGGGCGGCCTACTGCGCCAAGCGCGAGGGCATGGAGCAGGAGCAGGCCCGGCTCAAGGCCACCTTCGTGCGCCCCGGTAGCGCCGAGGCGGAGCGCGTCAACGCCCTGCTGGACAAACCGTTGCCCCACGAATACAGCCTGATGGACCTGCTCAAGCGTCCGGAGCTGAGCTATCGCCCCCTGGCCGACGCCGCCGGCCTGGCGCCGGTGGACGACGCGGTGATCGAACAAGTGGAGATCGCCGCCAAGTACGCCGGCTATATCGACCGCCAGGAGGTGGAGATCGCCAAACTGCGCGCCGCCGAGGACCAGCCGCTGCCGGAGGCGTTTGATTACGGCGCGGTGAAGGGCCTGTCCAATGAAGTGAAGCAGAAGCTGGGCGAGGTGCGCCCGGCCACCCTGGGCCAGGCCGGGCGGATTCCCGGGGTGACCCCGGCGGCGATTTCCCTGCTGCTGATCTACCTGAAGAAGCACCAGCACCAGACGGCCCGCCAGGCATGACCGACCGGGACCGTCTGCAAGACGGCCTGCGCCACCTGGGCGTGGCCCTGGACCAAGGGCAGGTGACGGCGCTGCTGGCCTACCGGGATCTGCTGGTGAAATGGAACCGGGCCTTCAACCTCACCGCGGTGCGGGAGCCCGGCGAGATGATCGCCCGTCACCTGCTGGATTCCCTGGCGGTGCTGCCCCACCTGGACGATGGCGACACCCTGGACGTGGGCACCGGCGCCGGCCTGCCCGGCATTCCCCTGGCCATCGCCCGACCCGGGCAGCGCTTCGTGCTGCTCGACGGCAACGGTAAGAAGGCGCGCTTCGTGCGCCAGGCCCGGCGGGAGCTGGGCCTGGACAACGTGGAGGTTGTGCACGCCCGCGTGGAACAGTACCGTAATGCTCCATCGCAGATTATCAGCCGAGCCTTCGCCGCCCTGCCCGACATCCTGGCGGTGACGGAGCCGCTGATCGCGCCGCATACCCGCGTTCTGGCCATGAAAGCCGCCGCCGCGGAGCGCGAACTGGCCGAGCTGCCGGCCGGCTGGACCGCGCGCGTGGAACCTCTGTCCGTGCCGGGACTGGACGAGACCCGCGTGCTGGTGATCATAAGGAGATCGCAGTGACCACCGTTTTTGCCATTGCCAACCAGAAAGGCGGGGTGGGCAAGACCACCAGCAGCGTCAACCTGGCCGCCTCCCTGGCCGCCACGCGCAAAAAGGTCCTGCTGGTGGACATCGATCCCCAGGGCAACGCCACCAGCGGCGCCGGGGTGGACAAGTACGAGCCCGACTACACCATCCTCGAAGTGCTCACCGGCGAGGTGGACGTGGAGCAGGCGGTGGTGGAGACCCCGGAATCCTCCGGCTTCAAACTGATCGCCGCCAATGGCGACCTGACCGCCGCCGAGGTGCAGCTGCTCGACATGAAGCTGCGCGAGTTTCGGCTGCGTAACGCCCTGGCGCGAATCCGCGACGAATACGACTACATCATCATCGACTGCCCGCCATCGCTGAACATGCTCACCGTCAACGCGCTCACCGCGGCGGACTCGGTGATCGTGCCGATCCAGTGCGAATACTACGCGCTGGAAGGGCTCACCTCGCTGATGAACACCATCGAGAAGATCCGCTCGGTGCTGAACCCCAAGCTGCATATCGGTGGCCTGCTGCGCACCATGTACGACCCGCGCAACAGTCTTTCCAACGATGTTTCCAATCAGTTGATCAGCCATTTCGGCGACAAGGTCTACCGCACCATCATCCCGCGCAACGTGCGGCTGGCGGAGGCGCCCAGCCATGGCGCGCCGGTGATCACCTATGATTCCAAGTCCCGGGGCGCGGTCAGTTACCTGGCCCTGGCCGGCGAAATCCTGCGCCGCGAACAGGCCATGCAGAAGCCCCCGCAGGCCCCCGCACGAACCGACTGAAGTGAGATCCGACTATGGCGGCAAAGCGTAAACGCGGCCTGAGCAAGGGGCTTGATGCCCTGTTGAGCAGCAACGCGGCCTACCAGGACCACCCGGAAGAGGTCAGCCTGGACGCGGGCGAGGAAACCGCCGGCCGGGCCCAGCGTGCCCCCCGTGATGGCGAGCTGCGCCATCTGCCGGTGGAGTTCATGCAGCGGGGCCGCTACCAGCCGCGCCGGGACATGTCCGCCGACGCCCTGGAGGAACTGGCCGAATCGATCCGCGCCCAGGGCGTGATGCAGCCCATCGTGGTGCGCCCCCTGGGCGAGGACCGCTACGAGATCATCGCCGGCGAGCGCCGCTGGCGGGCCGCCCAGATGGCCGAGCTGGACACCATTCCCGCGGTGATCCGCGACGTGCCCGACGAAGCCGCCATCGCCATGGCGCTGATCGAGAACATCCAGCGCGAAAACCTCAATCCCATGGAAGAGGCGCTGGCGCTGTCCCGGCTCAAGGAAGAGTTCGGCCTGACCCACCAGCAGGTGGCGGACGCGGTGGGCAAGTCCCGGGCCATGGTCACCAATCTGCTGCGGTTGATGAGCCTGGAGGCGGACGTCAAGAAACTGCTCGAGCACGGCGACCTGGAAATGGGCCACGCGCGGGCGCTGCTGGCGCTGTCCGGCCAAAAGCAGGTGGAAGCGGCGCGAACGGTGGTGGCCAAGGGCCTGTCGGTGCGCCAGACCGAAGTGCTGGTGCGGGAGTTCGAGAAGGAGAAGCCGGCCAAGACCGCGCCGACTCGGGAAGACCCCAATGTGCGTCATCTGCTCAATGACCTGTCCGACCGCCTGGGCGCGCCGGTGCAGATCCAGCAGGGCACGGGTGGCAAGGGCAAGCTGGTGATCAGCTACAACACCCTGGACGAGCTGGACGGCATTCTCGCGCACATCAAATAAACGTCCCGGCCCCCGGCGTGGACGTTTTCCCGGTTTATTTGTCAACTGGCTTGACGCAGTGGTTGGAGAGGCGTATCAATATTCGTTCTCTCCAACTACAAAACGCTCTGTTTTGTATAGATTAGAGCGTCCGTTCAAATTTTACGCCGATTCCGGTCGTTTCGGGCCAAACAATGGGCCCCTGCCGGTTGATACCGCTATACCTTACCCATATACTTCCCGCGCCAAAGATCAGGGGGTACCCGCGACCTTCTCCTGACACGCTCCGGCGGCGTCAGCAGCGACAAACGGGAGCACGGTGGCCAATTTCGACGAACGAGCCCGCAGAACACTGTTCTGGGGCTTGATGCGCGCGCAAATTTTAAGCGCGGTGATTTTCGCCGTACTGGTCGTCGTCATCGCCGGCGCAAGTTTGGGCGCCGCGGCCGCCTGGGGCGGCACCATCAGCCTGATCGCATACGCCTGGGGTGGCTTCCAAGTGTGGCTACACCCGGGCAACCGCGCGCCTGAACGCATGGCGGGCGCCGCCATGCGGGCGGAAGCCGGCAAGGTGGTGATCATGCTGGCACTGTTTGGCCTGACTTTCGCCAAGGTGCCGGCATCGCGCGAACTGACACATGTAGTGGTTCTGTTTCTGGGGTTCCTGCTGGCGCAGATCGCCGGTTGGGTTCAGGTGGCGCGCCTTGACCACCGCCTGGGAGCGGGACGGCACGGGCAAGACGACTAGACTGTAGGTATCGATATGGCAGCGAGCTCCGCCAGCGAGTACATCAAGCACCATCTGGGAAATCTCACCTATGGCCAATTGCCCGCTGGTTACGAGCGGACCTGTCACGGTCACGACCAGACCCTGAACGACGCCACCTGGACGTTCGCCTGTAACGCCCAGGAAGCCAGCGACATGGGCTTCGCCGCCATCCACGTGGATTCCATGGCCTGGTCCGGCGGCCTCGGTATCCTGATGTGCCTGCTGTTCTGGCTGATGGCCCGCAAGGCCAGCCCCAATACCCCTTCCGGCATGCTCAACTTCGTGGAAATGATCATCGAGTTCATCGACACCCAGGTGCGCGACTCGTTCCACGGCAAAAGCAAGCTGATCGCTCCGCTTTCCCTGGTGATCTTCTGCTGGGTGTTCCTCATGAACCTGATGGACCTTATCCCGGTGGATTGGGTTCCCATGACGTTCCAGTGGATCGTGACCACCTTCTTCGGCTGGAGCGCCCACGAAGCCTACTTCCGCATCGTGCCGACCACCGATCCCAACATCACCCTGTCGATGTCGATCTGTGTGTTCTTCCTGGTGATCTTCTACAGCATCAAGGTCAAGGGCATCGGCGGTTTCCTCGGCGAGCTGAGCTTCAAGCCGTTCGAAGCCGGCAGCACCCTGGGCAAGATCCTGCTGCTGCCGATCAACCTGGTGCTGGAAACCATTTCTCTGCTCGCCAAGCCGGTATCCCTCGGCTTGCGGCTGTTCGGCAACATGTATGCCGGCGAATTCGTATTCATCCTGGTGGCCGGCATGATGGGCACCTGGCAGGCCATTGCGGCCTGGCCCTGGGCGGTGTTCCACATTCTTGTGATCACCCTGCAGGCATTTATCTTCATGGTGCTGACCATCGTCTACCTGAGCATGGCGGTGGAAGAGCACTAAGCAACGTTTCCTAACTCAACTGAAGCACTTAACGGGAGTGTAAAGATGGAAGATGTAAACCTTCTCGCGGCGGCGCTGGTTGCTGGCATGGCGGGTATCGGCGCAGGTATCGGCTTCGGTCTGATGGGCGGCCGTTTCCTGGAATCCGTGGCACGTCAACCGGAACTGGGTCCGATGCTGCAAACTCGCATGTTCATTATCGCGGGCCTGCTGGACGCCGTGCCGATTATCGGTATCGCCATCGCCTTCCTGCTGATTTTCCTGTAAGACGCGATTCAAACCGAGCCCCGGTTCAGGGAAATCTACGTAATGCTGAGGTGTTGGCATGAACATTAATGCGACACTAATTGGCCAGGCCATCTGGTTCGCTCTGTTCGTTTTCTTCTGCATGAAGTTCGTCTGGCCGCCCATTTCCCGGGCCCTGGACGAGCGCAAACAGAAGATCGCCGAAGGTTTGAGCGCCGCTGACCGAGCCGAAAGGGATCTGGAGCTGGCGCAGGAAAAGGCGTCCGCCAACCTCAAGGATGCCAAGGACAAGGCCTCCGAGATCATTGAGCAAGCCAACCGGCGCGCCAATCAGATCGTTGAGGAAGCCAAGGATCAGGCCCGCGCCGAAGGTGAGCGTCTGATCGCCAAGGCCCAGTCCGAGATCGATCAGGAAATCAACCGCGCCCGCGAAGAGCTGCGTAAAGAGGTGTCCGCCCTGGCATTGAGCGGTGCCGAGAAAGTGCTGGCCCGCGAAGTGAACCGCGACAGTCACAAGCAGCTGCTCGACGAGCTGGCGGCTCAACTCTGAGTGATACGGATGGCACCCCATGGCTGAATTGACCACCATCGCACGTCCCTACGCCAAGGCCGCGTTCCTTTTCGCGAAGGAAAACAACGGCCTGGCGGAGTGGGAACAGATGCTGGATCTGGCGGCGGGTGTGGCGCAGGACGCCACCATGCACGCCTATCTGGACCAGCCGGAGCTGGATCGTGCCCAGCAGGCCGAAGGCTTTATTCAGGTCTGCGGCGACGAGCTCAGCGAAGGCGCCCGTAACTTCATCGCACAGCTGGCGGCCAACAAGCGTCTCAATTTGTTGCCCACCATTCGCGTGTTGTTCCACGAACTGCTGGCAGCGGATCAGCGCATCACCGATGTGGAACTGATCGCCGCGTTCGAACTGGAAGACGCCGAAGCCGACAAGCTGGTTGCGGCGCTCAAGGAGCGCTTGGGCCGGGACGTGCAGGTGTCCACTTCCGTGGACGAGTCACTCATTGGTGGCGTGCTGGTACGAGCCGGCGATACGGTAATTGATGGCAGTGTGCGCGGCCGGCTTTCCCGCCTCGCCGAGCAACTGAACTCTTGAGTTTGAGGGATTAGAGATGCAGCAACTCAACCCGTCCGAAATCAGCGAGATTATCAAGTCGCGCATCGCGAAACTTGATACCTCCACCGAGGCACGGAACGAAGGTACGGTGGTTTCCGTATCCGATGGTATCGTGCGCATTCATGGTCTGGCCGACGTGATGTTCGGCGAGATGATCGAGTTTGAGGGCGGCATCTACGGCATGGCCCTCAACCTGGAGCAGGATTCCGTTGGCGCCGTGGTACTCGGCGACTACCTGGGTCTGGCCGAAGGTCAGAAGGTGAAGTGCACCGGCCGCATTCTGGAAGTGCCGGTGGGCCCCGAGCTGCTCGGCCGCGTGGTCGACGCCCTGGGTAACCCGGTGGATGGCAAAGGTCCGATCAAGACCGACGTCACCGACGCGGTGGAAAAAGTGGCCCCCGGCGTAATCTGGCGCCGTGAGGTGAACCAACCGGTTCAGACCGGCTTCAAATCCATCGATGCGATGACCCCGATCGGCCGTGGCCAGCGTGAGCTGATCATCGGTGACCGTCAGATCGGTAAGACCGCCGTGGCCGTGGATACCATCATCAACCAGAAGAACTCTGGTATTAAGTGTATCTACGTGGCCATCGGTCAGAAGCAGTCCACCATCGCGGGCGTGGTGCGCAAGCTCGAAGAGCACGGCGCCATGGACAACACCATCATCGTTGCCGCTTCCGCCTCCGACCCGGCTTCCATGCAGTTCCTGGCGCCCTTCGCCGGCTGCACCATGGGTGAATATTTCCGCGACCGCGGCGAAGACGCCCTGATCGTTTACGATGACCTCACCAAGCAGGCCTGGGCTTACCGCCAGATCTCCCTGCTGCTGCGCCGCCCGCCGGGCCGTGAAGCTTACCCCGGTGACGTGTTCTACCTGCACTCCCGTCTGCTGGAACGCGCCGCCAAGGTGAACGAGGAATTCGTCGAGAACTTCACCAATGGCGAAGTGAAAGGCAAAACCGGTTCCCTGACCGCACTGCCGATCATTGAAACCCAGGCCGGTGACGTGTCCGCCTTCGTACCGACCAACGTGATTTCCATCACCGACGGTCAGATCTTCCTGGAAACCAGCCTGTTCAACTCCGGTATCCGTCCGGCGATGAACGCCGGTGTGTCGGTATCCCGGGTAGGTGGCGCGGCTCAGACCAAGATCATCAAGAAGCTTGGCGGCGGTATTCGTCTGGCCCTGGCCCAGTATCGGGAACTGGCGGCATTCGCCCAGTTCGCATCCGACCTGGACGAGGCCACCCGCGAGCAGCTCGAGCACGGCCAGGCCGTTACCGAGCTGATGAAGCAGAAGCAGTACAGCCCGATGTCCGTGGCGGAAATGGGCGTGGTTCTCTACGCCGCCAACAACCGCTACCTGAAAGGCATCGAGATCGACAAGATCGGTTCCTTCGAGTCGGCACTGCTGGATTACATGAACAGCGAACAGAAAGCGTTGATGGACAAAATCAACGAGAAGGGTGACTACAACGACGAGATCGAGGCCGGCATCAAGGAGGCCATCGAGCAGTTCAAGGCCACCCAAACCTGGTAATTCGCTGAGAAAGGATCAGTCCTATGGCTAGCGGTAAAGAGATCAAGGGCAAGATCGCCAGCGTCCAGAGCACGAAGAAAATCACCCGTGCGATGGAAATGGTGGCGGCCAGCAAGATGCGCAAGGCGCAGGAACGCATGGAGGCCAGCAAGCCTTATGCGACCCGCATGCGTCAGGTGGTGGCCCATCTTGCCAATGCTGATCTGGAATACCGGCACACCTACCTGCAGGAACGGGACGTCAAGAACGTCGGCTATATCGTCGTGACCTCCGACCGGGGGCTGGCCGGCGGCCTGAACGTGAACCTGCTGAAAAGCGTGGTGAAGGATGCCCGCGAGTGGGAAGAAAAGGGCGCCAAGGTCCAGCACTGCGTGGTGGGTTCCAAAGGGCTGGCCTTTTTCCGGAGTGTCGGCGGCAAGGTCGAGGCCTCGGTCAGCGGTCTTGGCGACGCGCCTCACCTGAACGACCTGATCGGGTCCATCAAGGTTATGCTGGACGCTTATGAAAACGGTGAGATCGATCGTCTGTACATCGTGTACAACGAATTCGTGAACACCATGACGCAGAAGCCGAAGACCATCCGCCTGCTGCCGCTGGAGCCGGGCGAGGACGAGGAGCTTAAGCGTCACTGGGACTACATCTATGAGCCGGCGCCCAAGGAGCTGCTTGACGAGCTGCTGGTCCGGTTCATCGAATCCCAGGTCTATCAGGGTGTGGTTGAGAACAATGCCTGCGAACAGGCCGCGCGGATGGTGGCGATGAAGGCCGCCAGCGACAACGCCGGCGAGATCATCAACGATCTCCAACTGGTGTACAACAAGGCGCGCCAGGCTGCCATTACGCAGGAAATTTCCGAAATCGTTGGTGGTGCCGCCGCTGTTTAAGGGTGTGCGAAAAGCAAGCGGCGAGAAACGCAAGTTAAGAGGATGCAAGCATGAGTAGCGGTCGTATTGTTCAGATCATCGGTGCTGTGATCGACGTCGAATTCCCGCGCGAGTCCGTGCCCAAGGTGTATGACGCACTCACCGTGGACGGTACCGAAACCACCCTGGAAGTTCAGCAGCAGCTGGGCGACGGCGTGGTGCGCACCATCGCCATGGGTTCCACCGAAGGTCTCAAGCGGGGCCTCCAAGTGACCGACACTCACGAACCGATTCAGGTACCGGTGGGCACCAAAACCCTGGGCCGGATCATGGACGTGCTGGGTCGCCCGATCGACGAAGCCGGCCCCATCGGTGAAGACGAGCGCATGTCCATCCACCGTGAAGCGCCCTCATACGCGGATCAGGCAGCCTCCAACGAACTGCTGGAAACCGGCATCAAGGTGATCGACCTGGTATGCCCCTTCGCCAAAGGCGGTAAGGTCGGCCTGTTCGGCGGCGCCGGCGTGGGCAAGACCGTGAACATGATGGAGCTGATCCGGAACATCGCCATCGAGCACTCCGGTTTCTCCGTGTTCGCCGGTGTGGGTGAGCGTACCCGTGAGGGTAACGACTTCTACCACGAGATGAAGGACTCCAACGTACTGGACAAGGTGTCCCTGGTGTACGGTCAGATGAACGAGCCGCCGGGTAACCGTCTGCGCGTGGCACTGACCGGCCTGACCATGGCCGAGAAGTTCCGGGACGAAGGCCGCGACGTGCTGTTCTTCGTGGACAACATCTACCGTTACACCCTGGCCGGTACCGAAGTATCCGCGCTGCTCGGCCGGATGCCGTCCGCGGTGGGTTACCAGCCGACCCTGGCGGAAGAGATGGGCGTTCTGCAGGAACGGATCACCTCCACCAAGACCGGCTCCATTACCTCCGTACAGGCGGTATACGTGCCCGCGGATGACTTGACCGACCCGTCCCCGGCCACCACCTTCGCCCACCTGGACGCCACCGTGGTACTGAGCCGGGACATCGCCTCCAAGGGTATCTACCCGGCGATCGACCCGCTGGACTCCACCTCCCGCCAGCTGGACCCGCTGGTGATCGGCCATGAGCACTATGACGCGGCCCGCGGCGTGCAAACCGTGCTGCAGCGCTACAAAGAGCTCAAGGACATCATCGCGATCCTGGGCATGGACGAGCTGTCCGAGGAAGACAAGACCACCGTGTCCCGTGCACGGAAAATCGAGCGCTTCCTGTCCCAGCCGTTCTTCGTGGCGGAAGTGTTCACCGGCTCACCGGGTAAATATGTGCCGCTGAAGGAGACGATCCGCTCCTTCCAGGGTATCCTGAACGGCGACTATGACCACATCCCCGAGCAGGACTTCTACATGAAGGGCTCCATCGACGAAGTTGTAGAGGCTTACAACCAACGCGGTGACAAGTAACCTGCACGGGGAGGAACCCAAATGGCGATGACCGTGCATTGCGACATTGTTAGTGCCGAACGACAGCTGTACTCCGGCCTGGTGGAAATGGTAGTGGCCGCCGGCGTGGAAGGTGACCTGGGTGTGATGCCCGGTCACGCCCCGCTGCTGACCCGCCTGAAGCCCGGCCCGGTACGGGTGAAAACCCAGGACGGCGAAGAGATCGTGTTCTACGTGTCCGGCGGCTTCCTGGAAGTGCAGCCGAAGCTGGTCACCGTGCTGGCGGACACCGCCGAGCGCGCCCAGGACATGGACGCGGCGGACGCCGAACGGGCCAAGCAACACGCCAAGGATGCCCTGGAAGGCAAGAACGCGGAAATGGACTACACCCGCGCCGCCGCGGCGCTGGCGGAAGCGACCGCCCGTCTGCGCACCATCGATCAGATCAAGAAGATGGCCAAGCGGTAACACGCCGTGAACGGCGGGATAACGAAAAGGGGTGGCTTCGAGCCGCCCCTTTTTGTTTGATAGGGACCCGGACCTCTTTCCGTACCCCACGTTTCCCTCAGGACGACATTGCGAGGATCGAAGGATATGACTCTGGCGGTTGTGATTCTGGCCGCGGGCAAAGGTACCCGCATGAAATCGGCGATGCCCAAGGTGCTGCACCCGATCGCCGGCCGGCCCATGGCGCAGCACGTGGTGGATGCCGCGGCGGCCCTGTCCCCGGCCAACACCGTGGTGGTCTACGGCCACGGCGGCGACCAGGTACGCGCGGCGGTCACCGGCGAGCGCCTGCAATGGGCCGAGCAGGCCGAGCAGCTCGGCACCGGCCACGCGGTGGCCCAGGCCCTGCCGCACCTGAACGAGGACGTGGTGCTGGTGCTCTATGGGGACGTGCCGCTGATCCGCCCGGACACCCTGCGTGACTTCGTGGCTCGGGTCACCGACCGCACCTTGGCCCTGATGACCCTGGAGCTGGACGATCCCGCCGGATACGGCCGCATCGTCCGCGATGAACAGGGCCAGGTGACCCGGATCGTCGAGCAGAAGGACGCCAGCGACGAGCAAAAACGCATCCGCGAGATCAATACCGGCATCCTGGCCTGCAGCCGCCGGTTCCTCAACGACAGCCTGCCGAAGCTCTCCAACCGGAACGCCCAGGGCGAGTATTACCTCACCGACCTGATCGCCATGGCGGTGGAGGCCGGCATGGAGGTGGTCACCGAGCAACCCGCCCATGCCTGGGAAGTGGACGGCGTTAACGACCGGGTGCAACTGGCGCGCCTGGAGCGGGTCTATCAACGGGTGCGCGCGGAAGCGCTGATGCGCGACGGCGTTACCCTGCTGGACCCGGCCCGTCTGGATATTCGCGGCCAGGTGACCACCGGCACCGACGTGACCATCGACGTGAACGTGGTGCTGGAAGGCCGGGTGACCCTGGGTGAAGGCGTGCGCATCGGCCCCAACTGCGTGATCCGCGACGCCAGCATCGGCGCCGGCACCGTGGTCGAGGCCAACTCGGTGATCGACGGTGCCGAGGTCGGTGAAGAGTGCAACGTGGGGCCCTTCGCGCGCCTGCGTCCGGGCACGGAACTGGCGGCCCGGGCCCGGGTCGGTAACTTCGTGGAAACCAAGAAATCGCGCATCGGCGAAGGGTCCAAGATCAATCACCTGACCTATATCGGCGACAGCCGCATCGGCAAAGGCGTCAACGTGGGCGCCGGCACCATCACTTGCAACTATGACGGTGTGAACAAGTTTCAGACCGTGTTCAAGGACGGTGCCTTTATCGGTTCCAATTCTTCGCTGGTGGCTCCGGTGACCATCGGGGAAAATGCCACCGTCGGTGCCGGCAGCGTGGTGACCAAGGATGTGCCGGACAACGGGCTGACAGTGGCCCGGGCCAAGCAGCGCAATATCGAAAACTGGCCGCGCCCCGGCAAGAAATAATTTTCGGTGATCGAAAAGGAAAACCAGCATGTGTGGAATCGTCGGCGCCATCGCCCAGCGTAACGTTACCAATATCCTGATCACGGGCCTCAAGCGGCTCGAGTATCGTGGGTACGACAGCGCCGGCGTGGCGGTGATCAATGCCAATGGCCTGCAGCGGGTACGCCGCCAGGGCAAGGTGGCGGCGCTGGAAGAAGCGGTGAAGCAGGAAAACACCGCCGGCTTTCTGGGCATTGCCCACACTCGTTGGGCCACCCACGGTCGCCCCTCCGAGGAAAACGCCCACCCTCATATTTCCGGCGACGACCTGGCGGTGGTGCACAACGGCATCATCGAGAATTTCCAGGAACTGAAGGACGAGCTGGAACAGCAGGGCTACCGGTTCCAGAGCGAAACCGACACCGAAGTGGTGGCCCATCTGTTGCATCGTTGCCTGGGGGAGTGCGGCGGCGATCTGCGCCGTGCCCTGCAGAAGGTAGTGGGCCAGCTGCACGGCGCCTATGCCCTGGGCGTGGTGGACCAGCGCCAGCCGGACCGTCTGCTGGCGGTGCGCTCCGGCTCGCCGCTGGTGGTGGGCCTGGGCTTCGACGAAAACTACGTGGCCTCCGACCAACTCGCCCTGTTGCCGGTGACCAACCGCTTCATCTTCCTGGACGAAGGCGATCTGGTGGAACTGACCACCGCCGACGTGCATATCTACGACCGTAACGGCGAGCCCGTGCAGCGGGAGGTGCATGAGTTCGACGGCACCCATGAAGACGTGGAAAAGGGCGAATACCGCCACTTTATGCAGAAGGAAATCTTCGAACAGCCGGCGGCCATCCAGCGCACCCTTCAGGACCGCATCGATTCCCCGGACGCGGTCAGCGCCGCCTTCGGTGAGCCGGCCATGGCCATTTTCGACCGGGTGCGCTCGGTGCAGATCGTCGCCTGCGGCACCAGCTACCACGCCGGCATGGTGGCCCGTTACTGGCTGGAAGCCCTGGCCGGCATTCCCTGCCAGGTGGAAGTGGCCAGTGAATTCCGCTACCGCCAGCACGTGGTGCCGGAAGGCACCCTGTTCGTGACCATTTCCCAGAGCGGCGAAACCGCCGACACCCTGGCGGCCCTGCGCGACACCGACTCGGACAATTACGTGGGTCGCCTGGCGATCTGCAACGTGGACGGCTCCTCCCTGGTGCGGGAATCGGAACTGACCTTCCTGACCAAGGCCGGCCCGGAGATCGGGGTGGCCTCCACCAAGGCGTTCACCACCCAGCTGGCCGGGCTGTTGATGCTGGTACTGGCACTGGGCCGCCGCCACGGCCTGGGCGACGAGCGCATCGAGCAGATCCTGGCCGAGCTGCGCCAGCTGCCCAATCTGCTGGAGCAGGCCACCGCCCTGGACAAGCCCATCGAAGACCTGTCCCGGGCCTTCGTGGAGAAACACCACACCCTGTTCCTGGGCCGGGGCGTGCAGTTCCCGGTGGCCATGGAGGGGGCGCTCAAGCTCAAGGAAATTTCCTATATCCACGCGGAGGCCTACCCCGCCGGTGAGCTTAAGCACGGCCCCCTGGCGCTGGTGGACAAGGAGATGCCGGTGGTGGCGGTGGCGCCCAACGACGACCTGCTGGAAAAGCTCAAATCCAACCTGCAGGAAGTGCGTGCCCGTGGCGGCGAGCTGTATCTGTTCGCCGACAAGAATGCCAAGGTGGCCGACGGCGAGGGCATCCATGTGCTGCATCTGCCGGCGGTGCCGGAAATCATCGCGCCGATCGTTTACACCGTGCCCCTGCAGTTGCTCAGCTACCATGTGGCGGTGTTGCGCGGCACTGACGTGGACCAGCCCCGCAATCTGGCCAAGTCGGTGACCGTGGAGTAATCGTTTACGTTGTTTTCGCCGGGCCGTTTTCCGCGCCACGCCATCCGGGCTAAGATGTTTTCTGGCCCGGCCCGGGCGGTGAACGAAAAGGGAATGAAATGGCGATCATGAAGGAATTCCGCGAATTCGCGGTGCGTGGCAACGTGGTGGACATGGCGGTGGGGATCATCATTGGTGGCGCCTTCACCACCATCGTCAAAAGCCTGGTCTCCGACGTGATCATGCCGCCCATCGGCCTGATGTTGGCGGACGTGGACTTCGCGGACCTGTTCGTGGTGCTCAAGGGCCAGGACCACTTCGCCACCCTGGCCGAAGCCCAGGCCGCCGGCGCCGTGACCCTGAACTACGGTCTGTTCATCAATAACGTGATCAGCTTCCTGATCGTGGCCTGGGCCACCTTCCTGCTGGTGCGCGGCATCAACCGCATGAGGCGCCGGGAAGAACAAGCGGCCCCGGTGGACACGCCGCCCACTCCCCAGGTGCCCGAAGACATTATTCTGCTTCGAGAAATTCGCGACAGCCTCAAGCCCAAGGTATGAGCGGCGACCGGGACCGGCAGGGCGACGACGCCACCGCGCCGGCCTCGCGGGTACGCCAATCCCGATTCTGCCTGCTGCCGGACAGCGAGGAAGCCTTCGCCCTGCGCGCCGCCACCGCCCGGCTGGCGGAGAAAACCCTGGATCTGCAGTACTACATCTGGGACGACGACCATATCGGCAAGCTGCTGGTGTACCGGGCCCTGGAAGCGGCCCGGCGCGGGGTGCGCGTGCGGCTGCTGCTGGACCATGCCAACCAGCTGGGTCGGGACGTGAAATGGGCGGCGCTCAATGCCCACCCCAATGTGGAAGTGCGCCTGTTCAACCCGTTCCGGGGGCGTTACAAACACTTCCTGCAATGGCTGTATCACGCCCCCCGCCTGAACCACCGGATGCACAACAAGGCCTGGATCGCCGACGGCGAGCACGCCATCGTCGGCGGGCGCAACATCTCCGACCATTACTTTGGCGTGCACCCGGACGCCAACTTCCGTGACCTGGACCTGTATGCCCGGGGCCCGATCGTCGCGGAAACCCTGGACGCCTTCGACAGTTACTGGAACAGCGACGTCACCGTGCACCTGCGCACGCTGAAACGCCGCTCCCGGGAAGACGCGGAGCATCTGTGGCACGAGCTGGACCACTGGTGCCAACACCTGGGCGATTTTCCCTACCGCCATGAGCAGGACCCGGCGCGCTTTCAGAAAATCGTGGGCGATGCGGATGCCCGCCAGATCACCGCGCCGGCGGCGCTGTTGTTCGATACCCCGGACAAAGCCAAGGGCGTGACCCAGCGGCTGATGGGCGACCAGCTGGCGCGGCTGCTGAGCCGCCGCTCCCTGCGCGAAATTCTGATCGAGGCGGGCTATTTCATTCCCGGTGACGATTTCGTCGGCACCCTGGCGGACATGCACGCCAATGGCGGGCGTATCGCCCTGCTCACCAACAGCCTGGCCACCAACGACGTGATCGCCGCCCACGCCGCCTACGCCCATTACCGGCCCGACCTGGTGCGCGCCGGCGTCGAGGTCCATGAGCTGCAGCCCAATGCCCGCGCCCGCCGGCACCTGGCCCGGCTCAAGCCCGGCCGTTCCATGTCCGCGTTGCACACCAAGGCCATGGTGCTGGATCGCCAAGAGCTGTTCGTCGGTTCGTTCAACCTGGACCCGCGCTCGGCCAATCTGAACACGGAGATGGGCTACTACGTGAATTCCGAGGCGCTGGCCGCCCGCGTGGCGGCGTTTATCGAGGAAGGCATGGCCCCGCAGAACAGCTACCGGGTCAGCCTGGGCGAGAACGGCGGGATGGAATGGGGGGCCGGTGACGAACATGGCCCGGTGCGTTACCACCGGGAGCCCCGGGTCAGCAAATCACGCTGGCTGGCGTCCCGCTTCATGGGCCTGCTGCCGATCGAGAACCTGCTTTAGGCGCGCCGCCCCCGGCCGGCGCACGGCACCGGCCGGAGGGCGTCGCCGGATGGCTCAATCCCGCTGGGTTTGTTGCTGGTTATGCCAGTAGGGATCGCGCAGTTCGCGCTTGAGAATCTTGCCGATGGTGCTGCGCGGCAGTTCGTCCCGTTGCTCCAGGCCGGACAGCCGCTGCCCCTTGCCGAGCTGTTCGTTGGCGCGGGCCAGAATGGCGTCCAGGTCGCCGCCATCGCGCAGCACCACCAGACCCAGGGGCGTCTCGCCCCACTGCTCGCTGGGAATGGCGATCACCGCCGCGTCCGCCACCGCCGGGTCGTTGAGCAGCACCCGCTCCAGGTCCTCGGCATAGATGTTGAAGCCGCCGGAAATGATCATGTCCTTGCGGCGGTCCAGCACCGACAGGAAGCCGTCCTCGTCCAGCCGGCCCATGTCGCCGGTGCGATAGAACACCTCGCCTTCCGGGCTGGTCCAGAGCAGCTCGTTGGTCTTGTTCTCGCGCTTGTAGTAACCGCGCATCATGGCGCCGCTGCGGCCGACGATCTCGCCGATCTGACCGGGCGGCACTTCCTTGAGATCCTCGTCGATGATGCGCAGCTCACAACCCGGGCTGGCCTGGCCCACGGTGTCCCACTTGGTGGGATTGTCCGCGCAGTTCAGGGTGGTGGTGACGCCGCCCTCGGTGAGGCCGTAGAACTCGATGATGTTGCCCGGCCAGCGCTTCATGGCGTCGGCGATCACATGACCGCGCAGCGGCGCGCTGGTGGAGAACTTCATCTTGAAGCTGCTCAGGTCGAAGCGGTCGAAATCCGGCTCCGCCAGAATCCGCTGATACTGCACCGGCACCAGCATGGCGTGGGTGGCGCGATGCTGCTCGGCCAGCTCCAGGAACCGGTGGGCGTTGAACTTGGCCATGCTGACGATGGTGCCGCCGCCAAACAGGGTGGGCAGCGCCGCCACCAGGGTGGTGTTGGAGTACAGCGGCGTGGAAATCAGCGTCACCGCCTCGCGGTTGTAGCCGAGCCGTTCGCCGCGCTCGGTGTGGCGGGCGCGCAGGCGGTGATCGTGGAGAATGCCCTTGGGAACGCCGGTGGTGCCGGAGCTGTAGATGATGTTGAAGGGGTCGCCCAGGGCCGGTACATGGTCCGGCGCCTCGCTGGAGGCATCGCCCAGCCAGGTTTCGAAGGTTTGCCAGCCGTCCGCCTGGAAGTCCAGCGCCACGCGCTGCGCCGGGTCCACGTTGTGGAGGCTGCCGAGCAGGGGTTCGATCAGATCCCGGTGCTTGGCGGACACGAACAGGAAACGGGCGTCGCAATCGTTGACCATCAGCGCCAGGGTTTCGCCGGCGGCCATGCCGGACAACGGCACCATGCAGCCGCCGGCGCTCAGGGTGCCCATGAACAGGGTCAGATAGCGGGCGCTGTTCTCGGCCAGCCCGGCCACCGTTTCGCCACGTTGCAGGCCGGCGGCGCGCAGCCGGTTGGCGATCTGATTGACGCCGTCCACGAACTGCCGCCAGGTGAGCATGCCGCTCTCATCGTGCACCGCCGGGTGGTCCGGCTGCTGGGCCGCCAGCTCCCGCAGTCGCTCGGGGATCGACACAAAGCTGTCTTCGGGCAGAGCCGGCGCGTAGACCGGCATGGCATCACTGATCGAGGTCATGGCACTCTCCCGGCGTCCCGTCCGAAGACTCGGGACGGTGGCGCCAATAATGGAATTTTGTTTTAAATTAGGGCCGTGAGCATACTCCGCGGTATGTTCCGGCTCAATACCGGGCAGTCACAAATCATGGGGTAAATCGACCAAAGCCTAATAACGTCCCATGGGCGTGTATGCTAATCGTCGCTCTGGCGCATAAAAACTGTTGCGCATAAAGCCTGTGGCAGATGAAAAAAACCACACCCGAACATCACAATAAAAGAGGGGGAAGCGAGCGATGGTCAAGCATTGGTTGAAACAAGGGGGACGCGCGGCACTGGCGGCGTTCTGTCTGGTGGCGGTGGCCCAGGCGGCCACGCCGATCAAACTGGGCCTCAACTATCCGCACACCGGAGAATACCGCGAGGAAGGGTTGATGCAAAAGCGCGGGGCGCTGATGGCGGTGGAGGAAATCAACGCCGCCGGCGGCCTGTTCGGCCGGCCGCTGGAGCTGGTGGACCGGGACTCCGCCTCGCAGCCGGACCGGGCCCGCCGCAACGTGGACGAACTGGCCGCCGAAGGCGTGTCCATGCTGTTCGGCGGCGCCTCCAGCGGCGTCGCCATCGCCGCCAGCGATCAGGCCCGGCGCCACGATTTGCTGTATTTCGGCACCCTGACCTATTCCAACGACACCACCGGCAAGGACGGCCACCTGAACATGTTCCGGGAGTGCTACAGCGCCTGGATGGCGGCGCGGGTGCTGGGTGACTATCTGCAGCGCGAACACGCCGACCAGGAATATTTTTACGTCACCGCCGACTACACCTGGGGCCACACCACCGAGGCCTCCATGCGCGAGTTCACCGGCACCACCGACACCGAACGGCACGGCTCGGTGCGGGTGCCGTTCCCCGGTGCCCGCTATCACCAGATCCAGGAAGCGGTGAAAGCCGCCGCTGACAGCGACGCCAAGGTGCTGGTGCTGGTGTTGTTCGGCGAGCAGATGGTGCAGGGCATGACCATCGCCCAGCAGATGAAACTGCCCGAGCGCATGCAGATCGTGGTGCCGAATCTCACCCTGAGCATGGTGGAGCAGACCGGCCCGTTCATCATGGCCGGGGTGATCGGCGCGGCGCCCTGGACCTGGAACGTGCCCTACCAATTCGAGCACCCCCGTGGGCAGCGTTTCGTGGACGATTTTTCGGAACGCTACCGCACCCGGCCTTCCACCTCGGCGGCCTCCGCCTACAGCATCGTTTATCAATGGAAGGAAGCGGTGGAGCGCGCCAACAGCTTCAACAGTGCCTCGGTGCGCCGGGCCCTGGAAGGCCACCGCTACAGCCTGCTCAAGGACGAA
Organism: Alloalcanivorax gelatiniphagus; assembly: GCF_005938655.1. Taxonomy (GTDB): domain Bacteria; phylum Pseudomonadota; class Gammaproteobacteria; order Pseudomonadales; family Alcanivoracaceae; genus Alloalcanivorax; species Alloalcanivorax gelatiniphagus. Next base: position 296,350 of record NZ_VCQT01000044.1, on the reverse strand, counting down.
CAGTACTGGCGCGGCTTCGATCACCAGAACGTGCAGACGGTCTACGCGCTGCGCATCAAATCCCGCGATCAGGTCATGAAGGACCCGTATCGACAGAATTTCTTTGAAATTATCAATACACTGCCCGGCGACGATGCCGCCCCCACCCACGACCAATGGGTGGCGGAACGACGGCGTAACGACCGGCCCATCGAACTGCAATAGGAGTTTTCATGACCGAGCCTTTCCGTTTCCGCCTGCGGGTGCGCTACAGCGAATGCGACGCCCAGCAAGTGGTGTTCAACGCCCGCTATGCGGATTACGTCGATCTGGCCATGACCGAATTCATGCGTGCCCTGGGCCGCGACTACAACGCGCTGCTGGCCCGCGGCCTGGACAACCAGGTGGTCAAGCTGACGTTGGAATGGAAGGCGAGCGCCCACTTCGATGAGGTGATCGACGTGCGCGTGCGCACCTTGAAGGTAGGCAACACTTCATTCGTGCTGGAGCACGAAATGGTCCGGGTCGCCGATGGCACGGCGCTGTGCCGGGCGGAGGTGGTGTACGTGATGATGAGCACCGAACCGTTCGAGAAAACCTCGGTACCCGACGACCTGCGCGCCACCCTGGAGGAGGGCGCGCCGGGGGTGTTGATTGATCAGAGCGGGGGGTGATCGCGGCTGAAGCCGCTCCTACATCGCTATTACTGTAGGAGCGGCTTTAGCCGCGATTAACCGACACCAGAGCGGCTGGGCGGCATCCGGCTTCAGCCGCGAAAGCTCAGTCGCCGACCTCAGTCGCTGACCTTAAGCACCACCTTGCCCTTGGCGCGGCGTGAGGTCAGCGCCGCCAGGGCGTCCTGATACTGCTCGAAGGGGAACACCTCGCTGACGCGGGGATCGATCTTGCCCTCGGCGAACAGCTGCATCAGTTCCTTCACGTTCTGGATGTGCTCTTTCGGCTCGTGCTGGGTGAAGGCACCCCAGAACACGCCGACGATGCTGCAGCCCTTGAGCAGCGCCAGGTTGGCGGGGATCTTGGGGATTTCACCGGCGGCGAAGCCGACGATCAGGAAACGGCCGTTCCAGGCCATGTTGCGCAATGCCGGCTCGGTGAAGCGGTCACCCACCGGGTCGTAGATCACGTCGATGCCGTTGGGGTAGCGGCTCTTGAGGGCCTGTTTCAGGTCCTCGTCGCTGTAGTTGATCAGGTCGTCGGCACCGGCTTCCTTGGCCACCTGCAGCTTGTCGTCGGTGCTGGCGGCGGCGATCACGGTGGCGCCCATGGCCTTGCCCAGTTCCACCGCGGCCAGGCCCACGCCGCCGCTGGCGCCCAGCACCAGCAGGGTTTCCCCGGGCTGGATATTGGCGCGCTGCTTGAGCGCGTGGTAGCTGGTGCCGTAGACCATGCTGAAAGCGGCGGCGGTTTCGTCACTCATGGCATCCGGCACCGGAATCACCCGGTTTTCCGCCACCACCATTTCTTCCGCGAACGAGCCGTAACCGGTCAGGCCCATGACCCGCATGCCCGGCTTCAGGTGTTTCACGTCCGGGCCCACCTCGATGATCTCACCGGCCATCTCGCCACCGGGGGAGAACGGCAATTCCGGTTTGATCTGGTACTTGCCCTCGATGATCAGGGTATCCGGGAAGTTCAAACCGGCGGCTTTCACCTTGACCTTGACCCCGCTGCCGCTCACCTCCGGTGACGGCACGTCCTCGATAACCAGCTTGTCCGCCGGTCCCAGTTCCTTGCAGAGAATGGCGCGCATGCGTTTCTCCCGAATTAGCGATCCGAATTGAAAGACAATGAACCGGACACGCTAAACCCCGGCTGCGGATTAAACAAATGCATAAAAATCATTGGAAGTTATGAATGATATGAATGGAAGAGGATGAAAGTTGCAAGTTAAAAGTTGAAACGCGGAGGTGGCCGGCTTTGCTGGCACCGCCGTGCCCGCGCTGCAACGAACGATCAAACCGGGCACCGGCCGTGCACGGCCGCAGGCCGCGACAGGTGCGACCTGCCGCGGCCCTTTTCACTTGTAACTTTCAACTTTGCTTACCGATGGTTGGTGAACTCCACCACCTGCTGGAACGTGGGCCGGTTCTGCCAATGTATCCCCGGCACCGACGACAGGCCGATGGCGCGGTGTTGGATGTTGTCGGCGCTTTCGTCCACGTTCCAGGTGTCCCGGTCGGCGAGGCCGCCCAGGTCGTCCAGGGCCAGGGTGAGGCTGTCGGCCAGGGCGTCGCGGCAGGCGGCGGCTTGGTCGCTGCCGGCGCAGCGCAGGGCCCGGTAGGGGGCCTTGGCGGTGCCCAGGGCCTGTTTCAGCACCCGTTCCAGGTAGCCGTAATAGCCTTTCTGATAGGCGGAGCCCATGTCCCCGGGCTTGTTGTCCCGTTCCATCAGGGACAGGTCGCGGCCGCCCACGTCTTCCATGGCGGTGAGCTGGGGCAGCAGGGCGTCGATCATGCGCGGATACCAGGCGTCCATCAGCGCCACCGCCGCTTCCTCGTCATAGGCGCCATCGCCGTCCCGGTCCCGGCGGAAGGCGCCGTTGGCCACCCAGTCGCCCATCAGGGTCAGCACTTGCGCCTGGTCCTGCGTCGGCTCGCCGTCCGCCAGCAGGGCCAGCGCCAGGGGCAGCACCTCCTGGCCGCGCAGGTCCACCACCGCCGCGTCGCCCATGGCTTCCACCAGGTTGGCCAGGGTTACACCGCCCTGGTCCGCCAGCCCGCGCAGGCGCACCTCCAGCATGTCGTTGCGGTGGGTGGGGCCATAGCTGGCGTTGGCGTCGGCGGCCCACCAGTCCCGGGCCGGCCGGTTGTTCCAGCTGGCCAGGAAGCCCCGTGCCGGGTTGGCCTCGTGGGGATGGGCCTCCTGGGGCAGAAAGCCGGTCCAGTCGAATTGGCCGTTGCCCCAGCTGGGCAGCTCCGGGTGCACGCCGGGGGCCCGTTTCGGGTACAGCCCGGAATGGAAGAAGGCGATGTCCCGGTCGTCGATATAGAACCAGTTGAAACTGCCGGTGGTCAGGTTGAACACCTGCTGGAAACTGCGCACATCGTGCACGTCATTACGGGTGGCGAGCATGAACGGCAGGGCGGTATCCAGTTCCGCGAAGTAGGTGCTGCGCTGGCGGGTCAGCGCCACCGGCTGGCCGGCCACGGTGGCGAAGCCGATCACCGGGCCGTACTCGGCGGTGCGGATCACCCGGCGGTGCACGGCGAAATTCTGGCCGATGCGGGCCGGGTCGTCGGTGGGCACCGCCAGGTTCCAGCGCGCCGGCCAGTCTTCCTCGATCACATCAAAGGGCAGGCACTGGCCGCCGACCCGGTAGCCCCCTTCCCCATGGGCGGGCGCCTCGGCGGGCTGACAGCGGGACACCACCCGCACATCGGTCAGATCGGAGCTGCCGGAGGTGGCGCTCCAGGCGAAGTCCGGGCCCCGGCCGATCACCACATAGGGCAGGCCGGTGAAGGTCATGCCGCGGGTGTTGATGTCGCCGCCGTGCACCGCCATTTCCAGCAGCAGCTGGGGCACGAAATAGCTGGTTTGCGGGCCGAACACCGCCAGCGGCCGGCCACTGGCGCTGTGTTCGCCGGTCAGCAGCAGGGCGTTGGAAATGGCGTTGGGGAAGCCGTCGCGCAGGCCGGCGATGCCGGTGGCCAGCCGGGTCACCCGCTGGCGGATCGCCAGCCGCTGCTCGTCGCTGAGCGCGCCGGGCACCGGGGTGGCCTCGGGGACATGGCGGAACAGCTTGTCCGTTTCGATGCGCACCCGCGCCCAGCGCGCCGCCAGTTCGCCGTCGTCCAGGGACGACAGCGACAGCAGGCCGCCGAGCAGTTCGCCCACCGATTCCAGCAGGCCACCGACCACGCCGGTGCCGGGCAGCGCCGGCAGGTTGCCGGTGGCGGTGGGGCACTGGGCCTGGCCGGGCCGGCCGCAGGGTTCGGTGGTCAGCGGCTGGTAGTCCTGGTAGCTGCCGGCGTCGAACAGCACGGCGCCGGGGAAGCGGCCGGCCAGTTCGCCGGACAGCGGGCACAGCGCCTGGTCGATGGACGGCGGCGACTGAGTGGCGAACGAGCGCTCGGTGGTGACCGTGGAATCCGCGTCGGTGGCGTGGCGCAGGTCGCGCCACAGGTCGCAGGCCGCCTGGTCGGAGCCGGTCTCTTCCCGCAGTGCCTGCAGCAACAGCACATTGGCCTGCTCGTTGCCGCCGCCACCGGCGAAGATCCCCTGGATCAGGGTGGCGATGGCCACCACGTCCTCGATCACGAAGGGTTCCAGTTGCACGCCCAGGCCCAGGTATTCGATGGGCGCTTCCAGCAGCCCGCTCTGGACCTTGGTGACATAGGTGTTGAGGCCGTTCACGAAGTCGGTGGCGTCCTGATAGATCAGCGCGCCGTCGTCGCCGAAGCGGGCCACGGTGTTGGCGATCTGCTGGGTGCGGTCCTCTTCCCGGTAGGGGGCGTCCAGGGCGATGTCCCGGTCGAACGAGAAGTCCGCCGGGCCCAGGAAGCGGGACAGCTCGCCGCGCCCGGCCCGGCGCAGCACGTCGAGCAGAAACAGCCGGTCGGCGGCGGTCACATAGCCCACGCCGAACAGGGCGTCGGCCCGCCGCTCACCGAAGATATGCGGCACGCCAAACTGGTCGCGCTTGATGGTGACGGTGCGCCCGTGGCCTTCCACGGTGAGTTCGCTTTCCCAGCCGCCGGCGTCCGGGGCCAGCAGGGGCGCGTCCTTGAAATAGCTGCTCAGATCGTTGTCGGTGAGCCCCTCCGGGCTGCGCACCAGGGCGTCGTAGAGCCCCAGTTGATCGTCGAAGTGCGGCTCCTTGCTGACCGCCGGCACCAGGCCGGTTTCCGCCACCAGATCATCGAGCACGCCGCTGATCAGATCCGACAGGCCCGGCACATCGGCGGCCAGATTGCTGAGGCCGCCGTTGTCGTCCTGGCCCGGTGGCAGGATATTGAGCACCCGGCCGTAGTCCGCGTAGGGCGCGGTCACCGTCGCCGGCCGATCTTCCGGCGGGGTGGGTTCCTGGGGTTCTTGCGGCTGTTCCGGTTCCTGGGGGGTGGGTTGGTTGCCCGGTTCCGAGCCGCCGCCGCCACCACCGCCGCCACAGGCGGTAAGCGCGCCCACTAGAAAAAGACTGACAAGCACCTTGGTGAAATTCATAACGCCTCCGGATTTGTTGTTTTGGAAGGAGGATTCGGGGGCATTCAGATTTGCACGAACGTACGAACAGGGGGAGACGCGGCTACAAAACTCCAGCGAAACGCTACCCGCTGTAATACCGGGGGTGAGGGAAGGGGGGGAGAGGTCGCAATCCTTGTAGGAGCGACTTCAGTCGCGATCACCGGCGCTGCCAGCTTCATCGCGACTAAAGTCGCTCCTACCACAATTTCCGACCAGGGATTTCGGAATCAGGGCTGCTTGCGTTCCAGGTGATCGAGCACGTTTTCGAGCCGGTCCACCAGCACCTTGTTGATGCTCTTTTCCAGCACCCGGCCCAGCTCGTCGTTGACCACCGCCTCGGCCAGCGGCCGGATGCGGGTGATGAACTCCGCCAGGCGCGCCACGTCGTCGCCCTCGGGCAGGCTGTTGGGACCGTATTTCTCGTCCACCAGGTGCTCGACGATCATGTCGATAAAGCGCTCGGCCAGCTTGTCCACCTCGCCGCGCACCAGCCGCACATGGGTGAGCACCGCGTCCAGGGGCACGCCGTTTTCCACCAGCTCCTTGCCGGCGTTGTAGATGCGCGGGTAGGGCACCCGCAGGCGGGTGCCCTCGGGGATGATGTAGCCCAGGGTCACCGCCTTGGTCATCACTTCCGGGGTGATGTCCTCGCCGAAGTCGTCGATCAGATCCTGGTAATCCAGGTAGGACGGTACGCTGGGGTTCTGCCAGGAGGTCACCGCCACCTCCAGGCCGAGAATGTCGTTCAGGTCGCGGCCCTGTTCCCAGGCGCTCAACAGATCGCGGATATTGTTGAGGGTGTAACCGCGCTCCAGCAGGGCGCCGATGATCTTCAGCCGCGCCAGGTGCACGTCGGTATAGATGCCGGTGCGGCCGCGTTTCTCCGGCGGCGGCAGCAGGCCGCGATCCTGGTAGGCACGCACGTTGCGCACCGTGGAGCCGGCCTCGCGGGCCAGCTTGTCGATGGTGAACTCCTGGCGCGCCCGCAGGGCCTGGTCCAGCGCGGGGGCGTCGGGAGCGTTCTGGGTCAGGCGGCGCAGCAGCGCCGCCGGGGATTTGCGGGAAGCAGTCATGGCGAAATCATAGTCCGGTTCGTCTTCACACGCCATGCACGGCGGTGTTGTCCGGGCAGGCGGTTCAGCGGTTGGCGCCGAGCCGTTCCACGTCCACCCGCGCCAGGCGCCGGGCCAGCGGCGGTGCCAGCCGGCCCAGCCAGCGCATGCCGCTGGCCTCCATGCTCACCGGCACTTCCGCCCGGTTGTCGCGCACCGCGTCGACAATGGCCCGGGCCACCCGGTCCGGGGTGAAGCCACGGCGATGATAGAGCCGTTGCGCCGCCTGCCGGCGGCGGCCCTGTTCTTCCTCGTCGACGCCCACGAAGCGGGCCCGGCCGGTGATCGGTGTATCGATCAAGCCGGGGCAGATCGCCGAGACGCCGATGCCCCGGTCCGCCAGTTCCGCGCGCAGGCACTCGGTGAGCATCAGCACCGCCGATTTGCTGGTGGCGTAGGCGGGCAGGGCCCGGGACGGCAAATAAGCCGAAGCGGAGGACACATTGACGATGTGCCCGGCCTTGACCTGATCGATCATCTGCCGGCCGAACAGCCGGCAGCCGTGGATCACGCCCCACAGGTTCACGTCCAGCACCTGCTTCCAGTCCTGCACGCTGGTGTCCAGCAGCGGCCCGGCCAGGCCGATGCCGGCGTTGTTGACCACCACGTCCGGGGCGCCCAGTTCCCTTTCCACGTAGCGGGCCAGGGCCTCCATGGAGCGGGCGTTGGCCACGTCGGTCTTGCGGCTCAGGGCCTCGCCACCGGCGGCGCGCACCGCCTCGGCGGTGGCCGCCGCGGAATCCGGGTCGATGTCGGTGCACAGCACGGTGGCGCCGCGCCCGCCGAACGCCAGAGCGGTCTCCCGGCCAATGCCGGAGCCGGCGCCGGTGATCACCACCAGCTTGCCGGCGTCCGGGCCGGCGTTGGGGCGCACCCGGGCACGGGCCAGCCGCGCGCTCTCCGGGGCGCCTTCGATATGGTCGATGAACTCGCCCAGGTAGTCGGCGGTCACCGCCGCATGGCCGAGCAGGGGCCCCCAGTGGCCGGTGTTCATTTCCCGGCGCCACAGCGGGCCGGTCCAGTCCGACAGGCCGTCCAGCAGCCCCGGGGCCACGTAGCGGTCCCGGGTGGCCACGATCAACTGCACCGGGATGGTGGTGCGGCGCTCGCGGGGATGCAGCAGGCAAGGCAGCATATTGGCGCGATACAGCGCCACTCCCCGGGCTCCGTCCTGGCTTTGCGTGGGGCTGGCCGCCGCCTCCAGACCCTCGGTGCGGCGCAGTATGCCGGGCCAGGCGTCCGCCAGGCCCAGTTTCCAGGCCAGCGGCGCCAGGGCGGGCAGGTGGAAGGCGCCGATGTACCAGCTTTTCGCCAGCTGCCGCAGGCTGGCCATCATGTCACCGGCGCCGCGCCGGCGCAGGGATTGGCCCACATGGTCCAGGCAGGGCCCGGACAGCGTGGTGAAGGAGGCGATGCGCCGCTCCGCGCCGGGCTCGGTGACCGGTTCCCAGCTCTGGATCGAGCCCCAGTCATGGGCCACCAGATGCACCGGCCGGTCCGGGCTCAGGGCATCGATCACCGCGAACAGGTCGTCGCGCAGTTCCGCCAGCCGGTAGGCGGCCACCGGGGCGGGGGCCGAGGAGGCGCCGGCGCCACGCACATCGTAGGTGATCACCTGAAAGCGGTCGCCCAGGGCGTCGGCCAGGGCATCCCAGACCTCACCGTTATCCGGATAACCGTGCACGCACAGCACCGCCGGCCGCCCCGGGTCGCCACGACGCCGCGTGGCCAGGTTGATGCCGTCGCGTATTACCGTGCGGTGTTGCCACTGGTCCATTGAAAAACCCCCTCCAGATTCGCCGAGCCGTCATTGTGCGCGCTGGCCGCCGAACCACCATTCGCCCCGGCGCCCGGGGCGGTCCATGAAGAAGCCATTGGTCACTGTCAATTTTGCGGCTTTTTACGTCTTGCCGGAAGCGCCGCCGGCGCCGGTATGTTCTCGTGTAGGGGCCGCCGGCGACGGGCGGATGGCCATGGCGTTGCCGTGGCCTTCACCCGTTAATCTCGTGGCCCTGCTTAGGGTGCGGCGGATAACCGCGTCGGGGTGGCGCGATGACCGTAAAAAAAGGAGGGTAGAGTGCCTGCAAAACGTTTTGCGTATTCCGGCCTGGCCGGTCTGCTGACCTTGCTGATGCTGCTGGTGGTGCCACCGGCCCTGGCCCAGGAGAAAGCCGGCGCCGCTGACCAGCCCGCCTACGGCACCATGGCGGACCTGCTCGAGAACGAGAGTTCGCGGAACGCCCTCATCGAGGAATTGCGCACCCTGCAAGCGGCGCGAACGGCGGACGCGCCGGCGCCGGACGCCAGCGCCGACAAGGCGCCGGTGGAAGGCGCCGCGCCGCCGGAACGGATCGCCGAGCAATCGCCCAGCGGTCAGCGGCCCGAGGAAGTGTCCTTCGCCCGCCGCATGGCCACCACCACCGGCCATATGCTGGCCAATGTGGGGGACCAGTTCACCGCCCTGGGCGTGGCCCTGGGCGGTATTTTCGGCGTCGATGCCGCCGAGGCGGACACCGGTGGCATGGCCAGCGTGGACAGCCAGGCCCTGGGCGCCGCGGCGATCAATGTGGCCATTCTGGTGATCGCCACCTTCGTGGTGTTCTTTATTCTGCGCGCCATCGCCAAACCGTCATTTCGGGGCCTGAGCGGCTGGGCCGTGCGCGGCTCGGAGAAGTTCGCCATGCTGCGCACCATCGTGGCGGTGGCGGTGGCCGCCTTCGTCGACGTGGTGGTGGTGGCGCTGGCCTATCTGGCCGGCGGCGCGGTGTCCTCGGCGCTGGTCAACAACGTGGACGCCGACGCCACCCGCCTGGCCCTGTTCCTCAATGCCTTCCTGGTGGTGGAACTGTTCAAGGCCGGCCTGCGCATGTTGTTCTCGTCCGGCTACGAGGGCCTGCGGCTGGTGCCGGTGAGCGCCGACCAGGCCTCTTACTGCAACCGCTTCCTGGCCAATCTGGCCGGCTTTATCGGCTACGGCATGCTGGTGCTGGTGCCGGTACTGAACTTCAACCTGTCGCCGTCGCTGGGCTCCGCCGTGGGCACCATCATCATGCTGCTGGCCCTGATCTACGCGGTGATCGTGATCCTCAAGAAGCGCAAGGTGCTGCGCGACCGTCTGTTTGAGCGCGCCGAACGGACCACCGGCCCCGGCCGGGTGCTGCTGCGGCTGCTCGGACGGTTGTGGCACGTACTGGCCCTGGGCTATGCGTTCCTGGTGTTCGCGGTTACCGTGATCAACCCGGATACGGCGCTGCCGTTCGTGGCCTCGGCCACCCTGCTGACCCTGGTCTACGCCGGCGCGGGCATGCTGATCTCGGTGATACTGACCCAGCTGATCGGCAAGGAAATCCGTTTCTCCGAGCGGTTCAACCAATCGATGCCCCGCCTGCAGGCGCGAGTGAACACTTACGTACCCACCGGCCTCAAGGTGGTGCGCGCGCTGATCCTGATTCTGGTGGTGGTGCTGACCCTGGATGCCTGGGAGGTCTATGACCTGGCCGCCTGGTACGCCACCGAGGCCGGCGTGGCCATGGTCGGCGCGATCCTCGACATCCTGCTGATTCTGCTGGTGGCCGCCGCTGTCTGGATCGGCCTGGCGAGCCTGCTGGAGCACAAATTCAGCCCCCGCGAGGGTGCCGATCCGGCCGCCGCGGCCCGCTCCGAAACCCTGCTGGGGCTGTTCCACACCGCCCTGGCCATCGCGCTGATCATCATGACCGTGATGATCGTACTGTCCGAGATCGGCATCGACATCGCGCCGCTGATCGCCGGCGCCGGGGTGCTGGGCCTGGCCATCGGTTTCGGTGCCCAGAAACTGGTGCAGGACGTGATCACCGGGGTGTTCATCCAGCTGGAAAACGCCATCAACACCGGCGATTTCGTCAGCGCCGGCGGCAACTCCGGCACCGTGGAGCGGGTCGGTATCCGCTCCGTGGCCCTGCGCGATCTGTCCGGCACCTACCATATCGTGCCGTTCTCCTCGGTGGGCGCGGTGTCCAACTACACCCGCGAATACGGCAACCACGTGGGCGAGTACGGCATTGCCTACCGCGAGAGCATCGACGATGCCATCACCCAGCTGGAAGCCGCCTTCGAGGAGCTCAAGGAAGGTCCGATGAAGGACAACATCCTGGCGCCGATGACGGTGGCCGGGGTGACCGCCCTGGCGGACAGCTCGGTGAACATCCGGGTGGTGATCAAGGCTTCCCCCGGTATGCAGTGGGCGGTGGGCCGCGCCTACAACCGTCTGGTCAAGAAGTACTTCGACCAGGCCGGCATCGAGATTCCGTTCCCGCACACCACGCTGTACTTCGGCGAGGACAAGGACGGCAAGGCACCGCCGGCCTACATCAAGGTGCTCAACGACGAACGGGTGGTGGACACCCAGGACGGCAAGGGCAACGACCCCGCCGGCTGATGCCGGCGCCTGCCACCAACCTCAAAGGCCCCGCTCGCGGGGCCTTTTTCATGGCGGTGGGCTCAGGGCGCGACGCCCTCCCTGAAACGCGGTAGGAGCGACTTTAGTCGCGATGACGATGGCACCCGGGGGGGGATCGCGACTGAAGTCGCTCCTACAAAGTCGCTCCTACGGCAATCCTCGGGGATCCGCGTCCGGGCTAAAGACATCCCGCATCGACGCCACGGTGCACCATAAAAAAAGGCCGGCAAGGGGTTGCCGGCCAGAAGGTGGGATCGCCCGGGGGCGATCTCCGGGGGAATAAGAAGGGGCTCAGGCCGCCTTCTTGAGGGCGTCGCCCAGCAGCGCTTCGAATTGCTCCAGGTATTCCCGGTTGTCGTGGTCCCAGGGGTGGAAACCCGGCTTGAACCAGTCCAGCCAGGCCTTGGCGGTATAGCGGAAGATCCCCCGGCGGCCCAGGCTGTGGCGCCACACCGCGCGCCAGCCCTGGCGGTCGAACAGGCCGCCGCTGACCCGCACGTTGTGCAGGTAGAACGGCAGGAACAGGGCGAAGAACACGCTGGTGGACAGCACCAGGGCGAAGCAGCGCAGGGCGTAGGCGGAGGCCTGGTCATCCTTGCCCACCGCCAGCTGGTACACGTCGAAGGCCACCGCCTTGTGCTCGGTTTCCTCCAGGGCGTGCCAGTTCCAGATCGCCTTGTAGTCTTCATCGGCGCCTTCCAGGATCTCCGGCAGGCTGAGCAGGCCGTCGGCGAGAATCGCGGTAAGGTGCTCCAGGGCCACGGTGCCGGACAGCTGGAAGGCCTTCGGCGTGGTCTTCTGGATCGCCGACAGCAGCGCCGCCACCAGTTTTTCCTGGGCGGCCACCGGCACCCCGGCCTGGTTCACGAATTCGTTGTACTCTTCGTGCTCGCGGCCGTGCATCGCCTCCTGACCGATGAACGCGGTCACCGCCGCTTTCAGGTCCGGGTCCTGGACGACTTGGCGATAGTGACGCACGCTATCGATGAAGAAGCGTTCGCCCACCGGAAAGAACAGGCTCAGAGTATTCAGGAACTGGCTCACGTTGCGCCCGTCCCGATGCCAGGACAGGGCCTTTTCGGCGTTCAGGTGAAAACGCAGATTACGGCGCGTGGGCAGAATGTTGATCGCCATGGTGATGTACCTCTGATGATTGTTACATTGGCTGATGATACATTCTGCCCGGCAAAGAAGGTTGGCTTTACAGGAAGGAACGGATGTCGTGATGGCGAATAAACAAGATAAGGCTGATCGTTTACTCGATGCCCTGATTGCCCATGTCCAGGAAACCCTGGACCCGGAGCGGGTGGATGCCTGGCTGGAAGGGGAACTGGATTTCCTGCTGGCGTGGGCGGAGCAACTGACCCTGGGCCAGGTGGTCAGCGCCGAACAGGTGCGGGTCACCGCCCGCAAGTACGCCATCGAGGTGGAGCTGGGCGGCGGTATCCCGGAGCTGGTGGGCGAAATGGTGGAGCGCTTCTACGACCACGGCATCCTGACCCGGCGCCGGGTCGGTGAGGTGGTGGACGAGGCCACCGTGGTGGCGCTGATGGACAAGCTGCTGGAAATACCGCTGTCGCGGCAGGGCATCGGCTGGCTCAGCCGCAACCCGGTGTTGCTGGCGGTGCTGGCCGGCGGCACCCAGCTGGGGTTGAAGACCTGGCTGCACCAGGGCCTGCCGGCGCCGGTGCGCGCCCTGATCGACCGGCGCCTGCCGCCGCGCTGGCGGGCGGGCCTGGAGCTGCGCCTGCAGGACTGGCTGCAGGAGCGCATGGCGGCGTTGCTGGCGGACCCGTGGCTGTACAGCGACGACAACCTGGAGGCACTGCGTGAACTGGTGCTGGTGGCCTGGCAGGAGTTCGCCGAGCGCCCCCTGGAGGACCTGCGCGAACTGGTCGACAGCGAGGACATCCAGGAACTGTTCGTGATCGGCTACGACTTCTGGCGGGACTTCCGCCACAGCGATTACTTCGCCGCCCTGCTGGACGCCGGCGTGGACGCCTTCTTCGACAAATACAGCGAACTGACCCTGCGCGAACTGATCGACGAGGTGGGCCTGACCCGTGAGCACCTGCTCGACGACGCCCTCCGCTTCGGCCCCCCGGCGGTACGGATCCTGAAGGAACGCGGCATCCTGGAGGATTGGTTGCGCCGGCAACTTGAGCCGTTTTTCGCCAAGCCGGAAACGTTGGCGATTATTGGGGAGGAATAGTTGAAAGTTCAAAGTTGAAAGTTAAAAGGGGTGGGACTGGCCGGGCCGCTCGGTGAGCCCCGGCCGCCTGTTTTCCCTTTCAACTTTTAACTTGTAACTGCTTCACGCCGGCCCATCCCCGGCCCGGTGATGCTGCCGCTTGAGCAAGGCGAGCAGTTGGTCCTCGGCCACCGGGCGGCTGATCAGATAGCCCTGGATGCTGTCGCAATCCATGTCGCGCAGAATCTCCAGGTGCTGCTCGGTTTCCACCCCTTCCGCCACCACGCTCATGTTCAGGTTGTGGGCCATGTCGATGATGGCCCGGGTGATGGCGGCGTCTTCCTCGCTCTTGTGCAGATCGGTGATGAAAGTGCGGTCGATCTTGAGGGTGTCCACCGGGAAGCGCTTGAGATAGTTCAGCGACGAGTAGCCGGTACCAAAGTCGTCCAGTGACAGGCCCACGCCCCGTTCCCGCAGCCGCTCCAGCAGGGCGATGTTCTGATCCATGTCTTCCATGATCAGGCTTTCGGTGAGTTCCAGTTCCAGCAGATGGGCGGGCAGTTCGGTGAGGTGCAGAATGCGGTCCACCACATCCGCCAGATTGCCCTTGCGGAACTGGTGGGCGGACAGGTTCACCGACACCCGGATATCCCCCAGCCCGCGCCGGTGCCACTGGCGGGCCTGCCGGCAGGAGCGCTCCAGCACCAGCTCGCCGATGGCGGAAATCAGACCGGACTCCTCCGCCAGCGGAATAAATTCCGACGGCGGCAGCAGCCCCATGGTGGGGTGCTGCCAGCGCACCAGCGCCTCCACCGAGGAAATGGTGTCGCTGGCCAGGTCCATCTTCGGCTGGTAGTGCACCACGAATTCGTTCTTGAAAATCGCCTTGCGCAGGCTGGTTTCCAGGGCCAACTGCTCCACCGAGGCCATTTGCATGCCCATGCGGTAGAACTGGAAGTTGTTGCCGCCGCCACGCTTGGCCTGATGCACCGCCATTTCCGCCTGGTTGATCATGGCCTGGGCTTCCTGGGCGGTGCTGGGGAACACGCTGATGCCGATGCTGGCGCCGAGCAGCAGCTCGTGGCCGTCGATCAGGAACGGCTTCTTCATCATGTTGATCAGCTTCTGACAGAGCACGCCGATGTGCGACTCGCCGCCGCAGTCCTCCAGCACCAGGGTGAATTCGTCGCCGCCCACCCGGGCCAGGTTCTCGTCGTTGACCCCACAGGAGCAGATCCGCTCGGCGGCCTGCTTGAGCAGGCGGTCACCGATCTCATGGCCAAGGCTGTCGTTGATCGGCTTGAAGCGGTCCAGGTCGATCATCAGCAGGGCGGCTTTTTCCCGGTTCAGCCGCGCCAGGGTCAGGGCGCGCTGCAGGCGCTCACGGAACAGGGTGCGGTTGGGCAGGCCGGTGAGCCGGTCGTAGTTGGAAAGAAACTGTACCCGCTCCTCGGTTTCCTTGCGGGAGGTCAGGTCCGAGAGCATGCCCACGTAGCGGATCACCCGCTGCTTCTCGTCCAGCACGCTGCTGATCTGCAGCCACTCGGGGAAGGGCTCGCCGTTGCGGCGCCGTTCACTGATCTCGCCTTCCCAGAAGCCGGTGCGGCGCAGCGCCAGAGTAATGCTGCGGTAGATGTCCCGGTTGCGCTCCACATGGGGGTTGTCGGTCATGCTCTCGCCGAGCACTTCCGACTCGCGGAAGCCGGTGATCTGCTCGAAGCGGGCGTTCACCGCCAGGAAGCGGAAATGGCGGTCGAGAATGAAGATGCCCTCCGGGGCGTTCTCGAACACGGTGGCCGCCAGGCGCTGCTGTTCCTGGGCCTCGCGGGTGGCGGTGATGTCCCGGCGGGTGCCGATCATGCGCAGGGCGCGGCCGTTTTCGCTCCACTCCACCACGCGGCCCTCGTCCTCGATCCAGCACCAGGGCCCGTTGGCGTGGCGCAACCGGTAGATGGCGTGGTAGCGGTCGGTCTCGCCCTTGAAGTGGCCGACCATGGCGCGGCGGATGGCGGGGAAGTCGTCCGGGTGCACCAACTGCTGCAGGTCGCCGAAGAAATTGCGGAAATACTCGCTTTCGTAGCCCAGGATGCGGTCGAAGTTGGTGTGATAGTTGGTGCCGCTCTGCAGATCCCAGTCCCACAGGCCGATATTGCTGGCGTCCAGGGCCAGCTGCAGCCGCTCGCCGGTGGCGCTCAGTTCCTTGTTGGCCTGTTCCAGGGCATGGGTGCGGTCGCTGACCATGGATTCCAGCCGGTCGTTGGCCTCCTGGAGGCGGCGGCGGGCCTCCTTGCGCTCCATGATCTCCTCGGCCAGCTTCTCATTGAGCGCCTCGGCATTGGCCCGGGCCCGGTCCAGATAGTCGATCAGGGCGGTGTTGCTGGTCTGCAGGTCCAGGGCCTGGTGGGTGGTCTGATTGATGCGCCGGGCGGCGACCACCAGGAAGCCGAGCACCGCCAGCAGCATGGCCGCCAGCGCCGGCTCATTATGGCCGTTCAGGGTCAGCTGCACGCCCGCCGGACCCAGCAGGCAGGCCTGATAGAGCACCACGGTGGGCAGATGGCTGCTGTAGGCGGCCAGCGCCAGGATGCTCAGGCCGGTGCCCAGGCTGGCCATGGTCAGCTGGGCGTACAGCATGGAACCGGAGAGCAGGCTGTCCACCGGGTTGAACAGGAAGCCGGCGGCGCCGATGCACACCGCCGACAGCAGAATCGACAGGGACACCCGCAACAGATCGCGCCGCCCGCCGGCCTGGGCGCTGCGTTTGCCGAGCAGCCAGATCAGGCGCGCCACCAGCACGGTGAACACCACCAGGGTCCAACCCACCAGCCACGGGCGGGGGGTCGGGGTGCTCCAATACGCCCACAGCGCGGCGATCACCGCCAGCGCTTCCAGCACATTCATGCTCTTCACCCCACTGGTGAGGTGCTGGCATTGTGCACGGATGACCGCCGTCTGCTGCTTGCTGGTATGTGGCTCGGATGAAGTCGACACAGATTCGTTCCAGGCTCTGGGCCTCGGGCGCCGTGGCGAGGATCGCCCGGCTTTTTGTTTGGCAGTTTACCCAGCCCCGGTGAATAGGGAAACCGGATAGCGTATTCCCTTCACTTCTACCGCTTCCGGGCGGTGGTTCTGATAAACTTTGCCGCCATGGATGATGTGACCCCCCTGATCGAAGGCCTCAATGCCGCCCAACGCGATGCCGTGACCGCCGAGGACCGCCACCTGCTGGTGCTGGCCGGCGCCGGCTCCGGTAAAACCCGCGTGCTGGTGCACCGTATCGCCTGGCGGATCGCCACCGGCCAGGCCTCGCCGTTTGGCGTGCTGGCGGTGACCTTCACCAACAAAGCCGCCGCCGAGATGCGCGGCCGTATCGAGCAGTTGCTGGAGATGCCCGCCGGCGGTATGTGGGTCGGCACCTTCCACAATATCGCCCATCGGCTGCTGCGTGCACACTGGCCAGAGGCCGGGTTGCCCCAGAATTTCGAAATTATCGACGCCGAGGACCAGCAGCGGCTGGTGCGGCGGGTGATCCGGGAGCTGGGGCTGGATGAGCAGCGCTGGCCGGCCCGGCAGGCCACCTGGTTCATCAACGGCCAGAAGGATGAGGGCCTGCGCGCCGCCCATATGGATATCGGCGAGGGCGATCTGTTCCTGAAGACCATGCAGAAGATCTACCAGACCTATGAGGCCGCCTGCGAGCGCGGCGGGCTGGTGGATTTCAACGAGATGCTGCTGCGGGTTCTCGAGCTTTTCCGCGACAATGACGACCTGCGCGGCCATTATCAGCGACGTTTCCGTCATGTTCTGGTGGATGAGTTCCAGGACACCAACGCCATTCAGTACGCCTGGCTGCGGCTGCTGGCCAGCGACGACAACGCGGTCACCATCGTGGGCGACGACGACCAGTCCATCTATGGCTGGCGCGGCGCCAAGATCGAGAACATTCACAAATTCAGCCGCGACTTCCCGGACACCCGCACCGTGCGTCTGGAGCAGAACTACCGCTCCACCGGCACCATCCTGCGGGCCGCCAACGCGGTGATCGGCAACAACAGCGACCGCCTCGGCAAGGAACTGTGGACCGAAGGCGGCGATGGCGACCCGATCCGGCTGTACGCCGGCTTCAACGAGGTGGACGAAGCGCGCTTTATCGCCGGCAAGGTGGAGAACCTGGTGCAGCAGGGTGGCCTGCGCCGCGAGGTGGCGGTGCTTTACCGTTCCAACGCCCAGTCCCGGGTGCTGGAGGAGGCCTTCCTGCAGGCCGGCATTCCCTACCGGATCTACGGCGGCCAGCGCTTCTTCGAGCGCGCCGAGATCAAGAACGCCCTGTCCTACCTGCGCCTGCTCAGCAACCGGCGGGCGGATTCCGCCTTCGAGCGGGTGGTGAATACCCCCACCCGGGGGATCGGTGCCAAGACCCTGGAAGCCCTGCGCCAGATCGCCCGGGAGCGCGACCTGCCGCTGTGGGACGCGGCGGCGGCGATGATCAACGAGCGCCTGCTGAGCGCCCGCGCCGGTAACGCGCTGCTGGCGTTCCTGCAACTGGTGGACCGGCTGGCGGAGGAAACCGCCGACCTGGATCTGGCGGAAACCACCGAACATGTGATCGCCGCCACCGGCCTGCTGGAGTTCCACGGCCAGGAAAAAGGCGAGAAGGGCCAGCAGCGTCAGGAAAACCTGCGTGAGCTGATCTCCGCCACCCGCCAGTTCGGTGACGAGGACGGCGAGGACGACCCGCTGGCCGCCTTCCTGGACCACGCCGCCCTGGAATCCGGCGAAGGCCAGGCCGACGCCCACGAGGACGCGGTGCAGATGATGACGCTGCACTCCGCCAAGGGCCTGGAGTTCCCGGTGGTGTTCATCACCGGCCTGGAAGAGGGCCTGTTCCCCCATCAGATGTCCTCCGAGGAGCCCGGCCGGCTGGCCGAGGAGCGGCGCCTCTGTTACGTGGGCGTGACCCGGGCCATGCGCGAGCTGTACCTGACCCATGCGGAGAGCCGGCGGCTCTACGGCAACGAGACCTTCAACCCGCCGAGCCGCTTCCTGCGTGAGATCCCCGGCGAGCTGCTGGAGGAAGTGCGGGTGCGCGCCAGCGTCACCCGCCCGGTGGGCGGGCGCTCGACGCTGCGCCAGGAAGACGCCAATGGTATCGTGCTGGGGGCGCGGGTAATGCATCCCAAGTTCGGCGAGGGGACGGTGCTGCATTTCGAGGGCCAGGGGCCCAACGCCCGCCTGCAGATCAACTTCGACGGTGCCGGCACCAAATGGCTGGTGAGTCAGTACGCTCGCCTGGAAGTGATCTGACCAAACACCGCGATAAAACGACCACCAGTCAATCGCACAACAACAATACGATCGGGAGATACCAATGGATCGTCGTAAATTCGTTTCCGCCCTGGGTCTGGGGCTGGGCGCCGCCGCGCTGGCCGGCTGTGGCCAGGATGACAAGAACAGCGCCAAATCCGCCGAGGCCGCCGCTGGCGCCCAGCCGGACAGCGCCGCCAAAAAACCGGCGAAAACCCTGGAATGGAAGCTGGTCACCGCCTGGCCGAAGAACTACCCGGGCCTGGGCACCGGCGCCAACCGCTTCGCCGAGCGGGTCACCGCCATGTCCGGCGGCCGCCTGACCGTGAAGGTCTACGGTGCCGGTGAACTGGTGCCGGCCATGGGCGTGTTCGACGCGGTGCGCGAGGGCAGCGCCGACATGGGCCACTCCGCTTCCTATTACTGGAAGGGCAAGCACCCGGCCACCCCGTTCTTCACCGCGGTGCCGTTCGGCCTCACCGCCCAGGAGATCAACAGCTGGATGAACTTCGGCGGCGGCCAGGAACTGTGGGACGAGCTGTACGGCGGCTTCGGCATCAAACCGCTGCCCTGCGGCAACAGCGGCACCCAGATGGGTGGCTGGTTCCGTAAGGAAATCAACAGCCTGGACGACATCAAGGGCCTCAAGATCCGCGCCCCGGGCCTGGCCGGCGAGATCATGCAGCGGATCGGCGCCACCCCGGTGCAGATGCCCGGCGGCGAGGTGTTCACCTCCATGCAGACCGGCGCCCTGGACGCCGCCGACTGGGTGGGTCCCTACAACGACCTGGCCTTCGGCCTGCACAAGGTGGCTGACTACTATTACTACCCGGGCTGGGCGGAGCCGGGCGCCATGCTTGAGCTGATGATCAACAAGGACAAGTGGGACGCCCTGCCGGACGACCTCCAGGCGATCGTGAAGAGCGCCGCCGAGGCGGAAAACCAGCACATCTATGACGAGTTCACCGCGCGCAACGCGGAAGCCCTCAAGCAACTGGTGGACGAGCACGGTACCAAGCTGCGCCGGTTCCCGGACGAGGTGCTGATCAAGCTGCACGAAACCAGCGAGCTGGTGATTCAGGATTTGGTGTCCGGCAACGACCAGGCCCGGCGGATCTATGAATCCTACCGGGACTTCCGCGATTCCGTGGTGCCCTACGTGGCGGTGGCCGAGCAGTCCGCGCTCAACGTCCGCTCCATGGTGTTGGGCCAGAAAACGTCCTGATGGTCAGGCGCCCTACGGGCGCCTTTTCAGTCCCTCGGCACCGACCGGGTGCGGCCGTTCTGGTCGATGGCCACGAAGGTGAAGTGCCCCTCGGTGACCTTGGCAAGCGCGCCGCTGTCCTCCACGATCCAAACCTCCACCAGAATCTGCATGGAACTGCGGCCGATATCCTGCATGCGGGTGTAGCAGCTGACCACGGCGCCCACCGGCACCGGGCGCAGGAACGCCATGGAATCGATGGCCACGGTGGCCACCCGGCCGTGGGCCCGGGCCCGGGCGGTGACGGCGCCGGCCAGGTCCATCTGCGAAACCAGCCAGCCACCAAAGATGTCGCCGTTCCAGTTGGCGTTTTCCGGCATGGCGATGGTTTGCAGTGCCAGGGTGCCCTGCGGTCGAGGAGTGTCGTCGTTGGTCATGTTATTAGAATCCGAGAATCCTTATCCATTAAGTAGCCCGGGCAACCAGGTGGCCAGGTCGGGAAACAGGGCCAGGATGCCGAGCATGATCAGTTGAATCACGATAAAGGGTATCACGCCTGTGTAGATGTGCGCCGTACGCACTTCCGGGGGTGCGACGCCGCGTAAATAAAACAGCGCGAACCCGAATGGCGGGGTCAGGAACGAGGTTTGCAGGTTGAGGGCGATCATCACCCCCAGCCAGATCGGGTCCACGCCCATGGCCAGCAACACCGGGCCGACGATGGGGACCACCACGAAGGTGATCTCCATGAAATCGAGAATAAAGCCCAGCAGAAACACGATCAGCATCACCGCCAGCATGGCGCCGACCACGCCGCCGGGCAGGGCGTCGAACAGGTGCGCCACGGTCTCGTCGCCGCCATAGGCGCGGAACACCAGCGAGAACAGGCTGGCGCCGATCAGGATCATGAACACCATGGCGGTGACGCGGGTGGTGCTGCGCACCGTTTCCCGCAGGATGTGCCGATCCAGCTGGCGGTTGATGGCGGCCAGCAGCAGCGAGCCGAAGGCGCCCACTCCGGCGGCCTCGGTGGGGGTAGCGAAGCCGGCCAGAATCGAGCCCATCACCGCCGCGATCAGCAGCAGCGGGGCCAGCAGGCCGCGCAGCAGGGAGGTGTCCTCCACGCCGTCGACGCGGGCGTCCTCCTGGCGCATGGCCGGCGCCATCTCCGGGCGCAGCTTGGCCAGCACCAGCACGTAGATCAGGTACATGGCCACCAGCACCAGGCCCGGCACCAGGGCGCCGATAAACAGATCGCCCACCGACACCGTGTCCAGGGACCAGCGCCCCTGGGCCAGCTGGGCCTCCTGATAGGCGGTGGAAAGCACATCGCCGAGCAACACCAGGGCGATGGAGGGCGGGATGATCTGGCCCAGGGTGCCGGTGGCGCAGATCAGGCCGGTGGCCAGCCTCGGGTCATAGCCGTGGCGCAGCATGGTGGGCAGGGACAGCAGCCCCATGGTCACCACGGTGGCGCCGACGATGCCGGTGCTGGCGGCCAGCAGCGCCCCCACCAGCACGATGGCCAGGCCCAGCCCGCCGGGGAACACCGCCAGCAGCCGGCCCATGCTGGCCAGCAGGCGCTCCGCCACCCGCGATTTCTCCAGCATCACCCCCATGAACACGAACATGGGCACCGCCATCAGGCTGGTGTTCTCGATGATGCCGAACAGGCGGCCGGGCAGGAAGGTCAGCTCGGACATCTCCACGGCGCCGGTGAGCAGGCCACCCAGGCCGAACATCAGCGCCACGCCGCCCAGGCAGAAAGCCACCGGGTAGCCGCTCAGCAGCACCGCGCCCACCGCCAGGAACATCAGCAGGGGGATCAGTTCCATGCGTCCCCCTCATCGTGCTGCGCCGGCTCCGGCACCCGGGTGCCGGCCAGGGTCAGGCCGGCCTGGATCAGTTCCGCCACCGCCTGCAGGGTGAGCAGGGCCGGCAGCGCCAGCAGCAGGCTCTTGAGCACGAACACCAGCGGCAGCCCGCCGTTGTCGGAGACTTCCAGGCCGGCCCAGCTGTTCAGCACATAGCGGAAGCAGAGCGTGAAGATGGCGATGCTCAGCGGCAGCAGCAGCAACAGGGTGCCGAGCAGGTTGACCAGCGCCTTCCGGCGGGGGCTGAAATGCTGGTAGAAGACATCCACCCGCACGTGTTCATCCAGGGCCAGGGTGTAGGCGGCGCCCAGCATGAACAGGGCCCCATGCAGATAGGTAATGCTCTCCTGCAGGGCGATATTGCCGATGCCGAAGCCGTAGCGCAGCACCACCACCAGCACCATCAGCAGCACCATGGCGATGGCGAACCAGGCGCAGCAGTGCCCCACTCCGCAGGTAAAAGCGGTGAGCCGCCGCTGCCAGCGCATCAGCGCCTGTTGTTGTCGTGAAATCAAATTTGCCTCGCCGGAACCCGGGTCCGGCGCGAATTATACGGATGATGGGGCTTCAGGTCAGCAAACACGGGGCCTGCGCGGCATTTTTGTATCACTTTCGCCGGCCGCTGGCCGCCGCCGCAGCGGATTTGTCATCTTAGTGTCATTTGACGGTTCCATACTGCTCCGCGACTGGAAAACCGGGCGGCGCCCCAGTGCGAACCGTGTCACAGTTTGGCCGTGTCACATTGTTGCAATGGAGCTTGCCCACAATCGACCTCCCCTGGCCCGGGCATCGTCGGGGGAACCGGATCAGCGAGCCCGGGCAAGGGCGGCATCGAAGGCGATGTCGCTCCATTCGCAGATGCAGACGAGGATTCAACAATGCGTTTCAAGAAAGCTCTTGGTTTGGCCTTCGCCGCCGTTTCCATGACCGCCGCAGCGGCGCCGGCCATGGCCCGCGACACCATTCAGATCGCCGGTTCTTCCACCGTGCTGCCCTACGCCAGCATCGTGGCCGAGCAGTTCGGCAATGCCTTCCCGTTCAATACCCCGGTGGTGGGTTCCGGCGGTTCCAGCGGTGGCCTGCGTCAGTTCTGCCAGGGCGTCGGTGAAAACACCATCGACATCGCCAACGCTTCCCGCCCGATCAAGTCCAGCGAGATCGAGAGCTGCGCCAACGCCGGCGTCAAGCAAATCCTGGAAGTGCGCTTCGGCTACGACGGCATCGTGTTCGCCTCCAACGCCAACAAGGGCAGCTTCAAACTGAAGCCGGAATACGTGTACAAAGCGATCGCCGCCGAAGTACCGAAAGACGGCAAAATGGTGGCCAACCCCTACACCAACTGGTCACAGATCGATAAGTCCCTGCCGAACCAGGAAATCATGCTGGTGATCCCGGCTTCCAACCACGGTACCCGCGAAGTGTTCGAGGAGAAGGTGGTTGAAGAAGGCTGCACCGCCAAGAACGAGGAAGATTGCCTGAAGTTCCGCCAGGACGGCCGCGTGGTCGAAATCTCCGGCGACTACACCGAAACCCTGGCCCGTCTGCAGGCACAGGCCGACGCGGTGGGCGTATTTGGTCTGGGCTTCTACGAGCAGAACCGTGACCGCCTGAAAGTGGCCACCATCAACGGCGTTACCCCGACCCTGGAAACCATCGGTTCCGGTGAGTACCCGGTATCCCGCCCGCTGTTCTTCTACGTGAAAGGCGAGCACATCGGCGCCATCCCGGGCATCGAAGAGTACGTGCAGTACTTCCTGAGCGAAGACGTATCCGGCTTCGGCAGCCAGCTCGAGGAAACCGGTCTGATCCCGCTGAACGACCAGGAGCGTGAGCAGGCCATCGCTGATTTCAAAGACCGCAAGGTCGTCAGCAAGTAAGATAGGCAGCCATGCCAAACGGCCCCCGTCGGTACAGTCTCCGCGGGGGTCGTCGCATTAAAAAGACGGTGGAACCGGGGCAATCACCGGGACAACTACCGGGACAAGGGCAACTGGAGTCACGATGGACAACATGACGCTGATCGTTCTGCTCCTGATCCTGATGGGCGTGGCCTATCAACTGGGTCTGACACGGAGCCGCGCGGTTGCCAGTACCACCTCCGGACGCATGAACTCGCGGCCCGGGTATTACGGCTGGCTGGTGGCGCTGTGGTGTGGTTTGCCGGCGTTGCTGGTGTTCGTGCTGTGGACGCTGCTGGAACCGTCGGTAATCCGCTCGGTGGTGTTCTCGCAACTGCCGCCGGAAATGGCCAATCTGCCGTCCCAACAGGCCGGCAATCTGATGCGGCGTCTCGGCGATATCGCCAGTGGCTACGGTGTGTCCGGTGACCCGGCGCCCTACGAAGTGGCGGCGGCGGAAACCCTGGCCCGGCTGCGCGGCATTGGCGAGCTGGCCAAGATCGCGGTGATGGCGTCCCTGGCGCTGGCCGGGTTGTTCATCGCCCGTGGTCGCATCCGTCCGCAACTGCGGGCGCGCACCCACGTGGAGAAAGTCATCAACGCCGGTCTGCTGCTGTGTTCCGGCGTGGCCATCCTCACCACCGTGGGTATCGTGTTCTCCATGTTCGGCGAGGCGATGCGATTCTTCTCGTTCGTACACCCGCTGGACTTCTTCTTCGGCACCACCTGGAACCCGCGCTTCAGCAGCACCGGGCACGGCAACTATGGCGACTTTGGTCTGCTGCCACTGCTCTGGGGCACGTTGATGATCAGCATCATCGCGCTGCTGGTGGCGGTGCCGGTGGGGTTGATGACCGCCATCTACATGTCGGAGTACGCGCCTTCCTGGCTGCGTTCCTTCGCCAAGCCGGTGATCGAAGTGCTCGCCGGCATCCCCACCATCGTCTACGGCGTGTTCGCGTTGATGGTGGTGGGCCCGTTTTTTTCGAGTCTGGGCGACATGGTCGGTATCCAGATTCGTTCCACCAGCGCCCTCACCGCCGGTTTCGTGATGGGCGTGATGATCATCCCGTTCGTGTCGTCGCTGTCCGATGACATTATTTCCCAGGTGCCGCAGTCCCTGCGCGACGGCTCCCTGGGCATGGGCGCCACCAAGTCGGAGACCATCCGCCAGGTGGTGTTGCCGGCGGCGCTGCCGGGCATCGTCGGTGCCTTCCTGCTGGCCGCCAGCCGCGCCATCGGCGAAACCATGATCGTGGTGCTGGCCGCCGGCAACAGCCCGATCCTGCACGCCAATCCGTTCGAGGCGGTCTCCACGGTGACGGTGACCATCGTTAACCAGCTCACCGGCGACACCGACTTCGCCAGCCCGCAGTCCCTGGTGGCGTTCGCGCTGGGTCTGACCCTGTTCGTGATCACCCTGGGCCTGAACGTGGTGGCCTTGTACATCGTCCGTAAATACCGGGAGCAATACGACTGATGGCCAACAGTACGATGGACTCCACTGTCGACCCGCGTGCCCGCATTCAACGCCAGGTGGAAAACAGCCTGCGCCGCCGCCACGCCCGGGAAAAGCGCTTCCGCCGCTTCGGCCTGACCGCGGTGATGCTGGGGCTGGCGTTCGTGGCGGTGCTGTTCGTGAGCATTTTCTCCCGCGGCCTGCCGGCGTTCTGGCAGTCCACGCTGACCCTGGACGTGCGCTTCGACCCGGCGGTGCTGGACATGGGCCCGCCGCCGCAAGCGCAGCCGGAAGAGTCGCCCAGGGACTTTGAGCAGCGCCTCAATGCCTGGAATTTCAAGCTCACCATGGCCAACTGGAACACCATTCTTGAGGATGCACTGATCTCCGCCAAGCCGGACCTGGAAGAGCACCGCCGGCAGCTGCGCAAGCTGTTCACCAGCGGCGCCAAATACCGGCTGCGGGATATGGTGGCGGAGGACCCGTCCTTGATTGGCCAGACCCGCCGGGTGAAGCTGCTCGCCGACGCCGAGGTGGATGTGTGGGTGCGCGGCAATATTGATCGCAGCCTGCCGGACGCGCGCCTGCAGTTGAGTCCGGAGGTGCGCCGTATCGCCGACCAGCTGCACGACGACGGCATCCTTAATGTCAGCTTCAGCACCACCCTGTTCACCAATTCCGACTCGCGCAGTTCGCCGGCGTCCGCCGGTCTTGCCGGCGCCTTCATGGGCTCACTGTTCATGATGCTGGTGGTGATTCTGCTGGCGGTGCCGGTGGGCGTGGCCAGCGCCGTTTATCTGGAGGAGTTCGCGCCCAAGAATCGGCTGGTGGATTTGATCGAGGTAAACATCAATAACCTGGCGGCGGTGCCGTCCATCGTGTTCGGTTTGCTGGGCGCGTCGATCTTTATCAACTGGTTCCGGCTGCCGCTGTCCGCGCCGCTGGTGGGCGGGCTGGTGCTCAGCCTGATGACCCTGCCCACGGTGATCATCACGACCCGCTCCGCGCTCAAGGCGGTGCCGCCCTCGATCCGTCAGGCGGCGCTGGCGCTGGGTGCCTCGCGGGTGCAGACGGTGTTCCAGCAGGTGCTGCCGCTGGCGATTCCCGGCATTCTCACCGGCGCCATTATCGGCGTCGCCCAGGCACTGGGTGAAACGGCGCCGCTGCTGTTGATCGGCATGAACGCTTTCGTGGCCAACATCCCGAGCACGCCGTTTGAACAATCCACGGCTCTGCCGGTCCAGATCTATCTCTGGCAGGGCAACGAGATGCGCAACTTCTTCGAAGCGCGCACCTCGGCGGCGATCATCGTGCTGCTGTTGATGATGATCAGCCTTAACGCTTTCGCCATTTGGCTGCGCAAGAAATTCGAGAGAAGGTGGTGACAATGAAGATGGTCGATCCGGAAGTGATGGTGCAACGCAAGGACGACCGGCAACAGTCGCCGGCGCCGGAAACGGTCAAGATCAGTGCCAGGGACGTCAAGATTTATTACGGCGAAACCCAGGCGATCAAGGGCATTGATCTGGACATCATGGAGAACGAGGTGATCTCGTTCATCGGGCCGTCCGGGTGTGGCAAGTCCACCTTTCTGCGCGCGCTCAACCGTATGAACGACACCATCGAAGGGTGCCGCCTGGAAGGTAGCGTGACCCTGGACGGCGAGGACATTTACGATCCGTCCCTGGATGTGGTGTTGCTGCGCGCCAAGGTGGGCATGGTGTTCCAGAAACCCAACCCGTTCCCCAAGTCGATCTACGACAACATCGCCTATGGCCCGCGCCTGCACGGTCTGGCGAAGCGCAAATACGATCTCGACGAAGTGGTCGAGACCAGCCTGCGCAAGGCCGGCCTTTGGGACGAGGTGAAGGACCGTCTCGACAAGCCGGGCACCGGTTTGTCCGGTGGCCAGCAACAGCGCCTGTGTATCGCCCGGGCCATTGCCGTGAGCCCGGAGGTGATTCTCATGGATGAGCCCTGCTCGGCGCTGGACCCCATCGCCACCGCCAAGATCGAGGAATTGATCGACGAGCTCACCGAGTCCTATACCATCGTCATCGTCACTCACTCCATGCAGCAGGCGGCGAGGGTGTCCCACCGCACCGCCTATTTCCATCTGGGCGAGCTGATCGAGGTGAACGACACCGAGACCGTTTTCACCAAACCGGAAAACGAACTCACCGAAGCCTACATTACCGGCCGCTTCGGCTAAGGCCAGGGTCCAAGGAGAACACAACATGGATCGCATGCATTTTGGTCAGCACAGCTCCACGCAGTTCAACGAAGCGCTGGAGTCGATTCGCAATCACCTCATGGAAATGGGCGGCCTGGTGGAAAAACAGGTGGTCGATGCCCTGGAGGCCCTGCTGCACGCCGACTCCGGTCTCGCCGAGAAGGTGCTGCAAACCGAGGAGCGCGTCGACAAGCAGGAAATTCAGATCGACGAGGAGTGCGCCCGGGTGCTGGCGCTGCGCCACCCGGCGGCCTCCGACCTGCGCCTGATCATCGCCGTTTCCAAGGCGGTGTCCGACCTGGAACGGATCGGTGACGAGTCCGCCAAGATCGCCGCCATGGCCCTGCAACTGGCCGAGGAAGGGGAGTCGCCGCGGGGCTATGTGGAGGTGCGCCATATCGGCAACCATGTGCGCAATATGCTGCGCGACACCCTGGACGCCTTCGCCCGCTTCGACGCCGACAAGGCGGTGGAAGTGGCCGCCGAGGACACCGAGGTGGACATGGAATACCGCTCCGCCATGCGTGCCCTGGTGACCTTTATGATGGAAGACCCGCGGGCCATTTCCCGGGTGCTCAACATCATCTGGTCCCTGCGCGCCCTGGAGCGCATCGGCGACCACGCCCGCAACATCGGCGAGCAGGTGATCTTCCTGGTCAAGGGCCGGGACGTGCGGCACATCTCCATCGATGAGATGGAGAAAGAGGTGAAGAAACCCTGACCGGCCGCCGCTGCCTGCCATAAAAGATTCATCGGCCCGGCCTTGTGCCGGGTCTCTTTTGATTTAATATATCCGTTAATCCGGATATACGAATATTTCACAGGACACGGGACACCCATGCACGCCATCCACACCGCCCCCGCCCGGCTCACCGCCGCGGAACTCTGCAAATGCCTGGGCGAGGAGCTGCGCCTGAGCCTGCTCTGCCTGATGGCCGTGGACCGGGAGGTGTGTGTCTGTGATCTGGTGGCGGCCCTGGAGGCCCCCCAGTCGACCATCTCCCGGCACCTGGCCCTGCTGCGCCAGTGCGGGCTGGTGGTGGCCCGCCGCCAGGGCACCTGGATGCACTACCGGATCGATGATTCGTTGCCTGAGTGGGCACTCACTATCGTTGAGGAGCTGGTCAGGCAAGGGCGTCAGGACCTGGACCTGAAACCCTTGTCCGGCCGCTGCTGCTGAACCGCCGCGCCCCGCCACGGAGGACACCATCATGAAAACGCCACTGAAACTGCTGTTTCTCTGCACCGCCAATTCCTGCCGCTCGATTCTCGGCGAGGCCCTGGCCAACCACCTGGGCGCGGGCCGGCTGCAGGCCCGCAGCGCCGGCAGCCACCCCTCCGGCCAGGTCAATGCCAACGCGCTGGCGGTGCTGGAACGCCACGGCGTGCCGGTGGGGCAACCCACCTCCAAATCCATGGACGACCTGGAAGACCAAGGGTTCGACGTGGTGATCACGGTGTGCGACGCCGCCGCCGGCGAAGCCTGCCCGGTGTGGCTGTCGGAATCCGCCAAGGTGCACTGGGGCATCCCGGACCCGGCCGCCGCGCGGGGCGATGAGGCGCACATCCAGGCGGTGTTCGAGGACACCTACGCGCGGCTGCGGTCGCGCCTGGAGCAGGTGGTGGCGCTGGATCTGGAATCCCTCAACGCGCTCGGCCTGACCGCGGCGCTGCAGAAGATCCACCGCGACCAGGGCGACCGCTGATGCCATTCTTCGAGCGCTTTCTGAGTGTCTGGGTGGGGCTGGCCATCATTGCCGGCGTTGCCCTGGGCCTGGCCCTGCCGGGGCTGTTCCAGGCGGTGGCCGGCTTCCAGGTGGCGCGGGTGAACCTGGCGGTGGCGGTGTTCATCTGGGTGATGATCTACCCGATGATGATCCAGATCGACTTCGCCGCCATGAAGCGGGTGGGCGACAAGCCCAAGGGCCTGCTGCTGACCCTGGTGGTGAACTGGCTGATCAAGCCGTTCACCATGGCGGCGCTGGGCTGGTTGTTCTTCAAGGTGCTGTTCGCCGGCCTGGTGGACCCGCAAACCGCCGGTGAGTACATCGCCGGCATGATCCTGCTGGGCGTGGCGCCCTGCACCGCCATGGTGTTCGTGTGGAGCCATCTCACCAAGGGCGACGCCAACTACACCCTGGTGCAGGTGTCGGTGAACGACGTGATCATGGTGTTCGCCTTCGCCCCCCTGGCCGCGTTGCTGCTGGGGGTCAGCGACATCACCGTGCCCTGGGACACCCTGGTGCTGTCCACGGTGCTGTACGTGTTGCTGCCGCTGGTGGCCGGGGTGCTCACCCGCCGCTGGCTGAGCGGCCGTGGCGGCGAACCGGCGGTGGACGCTTTCGTGCACAGGCTCAAACCGATAAGCATCCTGGGCCTGCTGGCCACCGTGGTGCTGCTGTTCGGCTTCCAGGCGGAGACCATCCTGGCCAAGCCCCTGGCCATCGTGCTGATCGCCATTCCGCTGCTGATCCAGACCTACGGCATCTTCCTGATCGCCTTCGTCGCCGCCCGCTGGCTGCGCCTGCCCCACAACGTGGCCGGCCCGGCCTGCCTGATCGGCACCTCCAACTTCTTCGAGCTGGCGGTGGCGGTGGCGATCAGCCTGTTCGGCCTGTCTTCCGGCGCGGCTCTGGCCACGGTGGTGGGGGTGTTGGTGGAGGTGCCGGTGATGCTGTCGTTGGTGGCCATCGTCAACCGCACCCGGGACTGGTTCGAACCGTAGGAGCCCCGTAGGAGCGGCTTTAGCCGCGATAATCCCGTCTCGTTACTGCATTATCGCGGCTGAAGCCGCTCCTACAAAAAGGGGGCGGGCTTTCAGGAAAAGGCGTCCAGGACCACCGCCACATTGTCGCTGTCGTCACCGAACCACAGCTGGCCGTCCTGAATCAGGGCGTTGAGCCGCATCTGCCGCTGGGCCAGGGCGGCCAGGGCCCGCTCGGTGTCCTGGGGCACCCGCCATACGGTCAAATTGCTGAAGCGCTGCAGCTTGTCGCCGAGACCGGCCCGCCAGGCTTCCGGTCCCTGGCGCCCATAGCAATACACGGTCACCGAGCGGGCCAGGCCGCAGGCCTTGCGCAGCCGCTTCTCGTCCGGCTGCCCCAGCTCGATCCACTCCTCCACGGTGCCGTCGGGATGATGGCGCCACAGATCCGGCTCGTCGGTGCTGGACAGCCCCCGGGTAAAGGTCAGCGCCTCATCCGCATGGCGGGCGAACGCCATCAGCCGCAGCATCATGCGCGCCTCGGTTTCGGAGGGATGCAACGCCACCGTCAGGTTGTGGGTGGCGTAGTAGTCCCGATCCATGTCCGAGACGGTCAGTTCCGCTTTGTGGATGGTGGCGGTCAGCGCCATAGGGACTCCTTGCGAAGGTTCAGATCAATGCCCACACGCCGAAGGCGATGAACAAGGCGGCGCTGATGCGGTGGGCCCACACCTCGAAACGCTCGCTGGCGAGACGATGGGCCACCCAGATCACCGGCAGGTTGGCGGCGATCATACCCGTGGTGGTGCCCAGAAGCACCGGCCAGAACTCCTGGAAACGCACCGCCAGGGCCACCGTGGCGACCTGGGTCTTGTCGCCGATCTCGGCGATGAAGAACAGCACCAGGCTGGTCAGGAAGGGGCCGAAGCGGTACTTGTCGCCGACCTCTTCGTCCTTGTCCGGAATCAGCATCCACAGGCCCAGGGCGATAAAGCTCAGGCCCAGAATCCAGTGCAGCCAGTTGGCCGGGATGGCGTCGGCCAGCCAGTCCCCGAACCAGACGCTGATGCCATGGTTGACCAGGGTGGCGACGATCACGCCGGCCAGAATCGGCCAGGGCTTGCGATAGCGCATCACCAGGGCCAGGGACAACAACTGGGTCTTATCGCCGATTTCGCCCAGGGCAACCAGCAGGGTGGAAGAGAGAAAAGCGTCCAATGGAGTTCCTTAGGGGGGCGGGATCGACCAATAACCAGAGACATCGCCCGTCGATCCCGCCCCCGCGGAATACGGACAATGCCTCAGGTCTCGTCGATACCGCGGCGCGAAAGGCTTCGCGTGCGGGACACGGCCGCCATGCGCATTGAGGCGCAAATATGTTGACGACCGTCAGGGCGGGGTGGCCCGGCGACTACTCCCCCAAGACGGCGCTAACCTTAGCGGCGGCAGGGTTTTAAATCAAGCATGCCCGGGCTGGGCCCGCGCCGGCGGGATGTGTAGGCTGTGAACATACAACGAAAGGAAGAGACACCGTGCCCGCATCACGCAAAAGCCCACCCCGCCCCTACCACCACGGAGACCTGCGCCCGGCGCTGGTGGAAGAGGGCCTGGCGTTGCTGGCGGAAAAAGGCGGCGATGGCTTCAGCCTGCGCGAGCTGGCGCGCCGGGTGGGCGTCACCGCCAATGCCAGTTACCGGCATTTCGCCAACAAGGAAGCGCTGATGCTGGCCCTGGCCGCGGAGGGCTTTCGGCGCCTGCGTGCCACCCAGGAGGCGGCGGAGGCGGCGGCGGACAGCCCTGGCCGGAAGCTGGTTGCCGGCGGGCTCGGTTATCTGCGTTTCGCCCATGCCAACCCGGCTCTGTTCCGGTTGATGTTCGGCGCCCGGGCCGCCGCCCGGCGCGGCGGTGACAACGATGACCCGGAGCTCGCCGACGCCTCCTTCGCCGCCTTTGAGACCCTGCGGCA
Organism: Alloalcanivorax gelatiniphagus; assembly: GCF_005938655.1. Taxonomy (GTDB): domain Bacteria; phylum Pseudomonadota; class Gammaproteobacteria; order Pseudomonadales; family Alcanivoracaceae; genus Alloalcanivorax; species Alloalcanivorax gelatiniphagus. Next base: position 264,786 of record NZ_VCQT01000044.1, on the reverse strand, counting down.
GGCGGTGGCCCGGGTGGTCGACGCCGACCAGGCCACGGTGAGCCGGACCGCCCTGCGCGCCTGGGCCATGGTGCACGGTTTCAGCCAGTTGCTGCTGGACGGCCAGCTCGACCATCTTGGCGCCGATCCCTTGGCCGAAGCGGAGGTGGCACTTACCGACGCCATTCGGGCCGCGGGCCCGGTATAATCCCGGCGCGGAGGAACCCCCATGAGCGAAGACCGTTTTCTAGAGATCGAAACCAAACTGGCCTACCAGGAGGACCTGGTGGCCAGCCTCAACCGTATCGTCAGCGATCAGCAGCGCAAGCTGGACGAGCTGGAGACCGCCTGCCGCAAGCTGGTGGACCGGGTGGTGGAGCAGGGCGAGGAGCTGGCCGCCCTGCGCATTCAGGACGCCCCGCCGCCGCACTACTGATCCTGGTGGTGGCACCTTATCGCGGCTGAAGCCGCTCCTACAACGCACTCAACCGTTGGTGAGAGCGGCGGGTTTGACGACCAACCGCGCCGGCGGGAAGTGGCAGGTGAAGGTGCTGCCCTTGCCCAGGGCGCTCTGGATTTCCAGCTTGCCGTCATGGCGCAACATCACGTGCTTGACGATGGCCAGGCCCAGGCCGGTGCCGCCGGTCTGGGTGACGCGGCTGTTGTCCGGGCGATAGAACCGCTCGGTGAGGCGGGGAATATGCTGGGGATCGATGCCGATGCCGTCGTCGGTCACCGACAGATGGCCACCCTTGTCGTCACTCCACCACTCGATATGAATGTGGCCTTCCGCCGGCGTGTACTTCACCGCGTTGGTGATCAGATTGCCGAACGCGCTCTCCAGCTCCGCCGGGTTGGCCAGCAGCCGGGCGTCCTCCGGCACGGTCAGGGTGATCCGGTGGTGTTTCTCCGGCATCAGCGCCAGCGCGCTCTCGCGCATGCGGTGCAACATGCCGTGCACCGCCACCGCCTGGCTGGTGTTGTCCGCCTTGGTGTTCTCCAGCCGTGCCAGCAGCAGCAGGTCGTTGACCAGCGCCTCCATGCGATGGCTTTGCAGGCTCATCTGCTGCAGCGCCCGCCGCAACCGGGTCTGCTCGTCGGGCACCGTGTCCTGCAGGGTTTCCAGATAGCCCTTGAGCACGGTCAGCGGCGTCTTCAGCTCGTGGCTCACGTTGGCCACGAAATCCTTCCGCATTTGCTCCAGATGATGCAGCCGGGTCATGTCCCGGGCCAGGATCAACTGATCGCCCTCACCGAACTCGGTAATCCGAAACTGCAGCACGCGGCTGTCGTTCACCGGCGACGGAATCTCCAGCGGCTCGTTGAAACGCCCCTGGTTCAGATAGTCGGTAAAGCGCGGATGGCGGATAAGGTTGGTGAGCGGCTGGCCCAGGTCCTTGTCCGGACGCAGACCCAGATGCTGCGCGGCGGAGTGATTCCAGTACTCCAGATGACCATGGCGGTCGATCATCACCACCACGTCTTCCAGTGCATTCACCGACTCCTGGGCCCGCTGAATGATGGCCTGAAGATTGTCCTGGGCCCGGCGCTCCTGGCGAAACAAATGCTCCAACCGGGTATAGAACTCGCCCCACAGCCCCACGCTGTCCGGCGGATCGGTGTGCTCCTCGCGCACCAACCAGGCGTACAACGCGAACAACTGCCGCGTGCTCCAGATGATGTACAACGCCAGCACCGCCACCAAAGGCAAAATGCTGTGCCACAGCAGACACAAGGCCAACCCGCCCGCCACCAGAATCAGAATCCGGTTCACTTCCTTGGCCAGACTGGCCTGCATGCCGGAGGGATGCTTCATGGAAAACGTCTCAAAATACTTAACCGCACACTAACCCCAAACCAGCAAGGCGTCATCACGCGAGATGCGAAGCGGGAAGAGCAGGCCCGGTCCCGGACCGTAGCTGGCCAGGGATGGCCAGCTCGAGCCTACAAGGATGTACTCGCGGCGTGTCCGGGACCGGGCCTGCTCTTTCCGCGCCCCCCAATCTGGAATCAGGACGCCTGGCTGGTCTTCACCGAGAACCGATATCCAGTCCCCCGCACCGTCTGAATAAACCCATCGAACCCATGCGGCGCCAACGCCTTGCGCAACCGCCGGATATGCACATCAATGGTGCGATCCTCCACGTACACGTTGGCCCCCCACACCTGATCCAGCAACTGGGTGCGGGAATAGGCCCGCTCCTGGTGGCTCATGAAAAACTCCAGCAGCCGGTACTCGGTGGGCCCCATGTCCACCGGCTCGCCATGGGCGCTGATCCGGTGGCTCACCGGGTCCAGACACAGCCCTTCCACATCGATGGCCTTCTCCGCCGCCACCACCGAGGAACGGCGCAGCACCGCCTTGATCCGTGAAATCAGCTCGCGGGTGGAAAACGGCTTGGTGATGTAATCGTCGGCGCCCACGTCCAGGCCCTGGATCTTGTTGTCTTCCTCGCTCTTGGCGGTGAGCATGATGATCGGCACCTCGGCGGTGGCGTCCTCGCGCTTGAGGCGCCGCGCCAGCTCGATACCGCTCACCGACGGCAGCATCCAGTCCAGCAGTACCAGGTCGGGGCGTTCATCGACGATGCGTTCGTGGGCGCGCTGGGCGTTCTCGGCCTCGAGCACATCGAAATCGGCCAATTCCAGGGCCACTGCCACCATCTCGCGGATGGCCGGTTCATCGTCGACGATCAGAATGCGGTTGCGGGACATAATGTGATTCTCTGGTTTTGCCCGTTGAAGTGCCCCTATTAGATTGCCTTTTTATGACATCATGATGACAAATTTACACCCTGTCAGGTGTTGATCAGGTAATGGAAATAGAGGCCGGCGAACACACAGCCACCGGCCCAGTGGTTGCTGAGAAACGCCTGAAAGCAGGGCCACGGCTGGCGGTAGCGGATGCGCCACTGCTGGTGCAGGAAGCCCGCCGCCATGCCCGCCAGGCCCAGGTACCAGGGCCAGCTCAGCCCCAGCCGCTGGCCCACCAGCCACAGCGCCACCAGGGTCAGCCCCTGCAGCACGCCCACCATCAGCCGGTCCAGGTCGCCGAACAGGATGGCGGTGCTCTTCACGCCGATCTTGAGGTCGTCCTCCCGGTCGCACATGGCGTACTCGGTGTCGTAGCCCACCGTCCACAGCAGGTTGGTGATGAACAGCAACCAGGCGATCTCGGGCACGGCGCCGGTCTCCGCCGCGAACGCCATGGGAATGGCCCAGCTGAAGGCGGCACCGAGAAACATTTGTGGCAGATAGGTGAAGCGCTTGGTGAAGGGGTAGAGCATGGCCAGGCCGAGCCCGCCGAACGACAGCAGCAGGGTAAAGCGATTCAGGAACAGCACCAGCACGAAGGCCAGCAGGCCCAGGCCGCAGAACAGCAGCAGCGCCTGCTTGGCGCTCAGGGCGCCGGTGGCCAGCGGCCGCTCCCGGGTGCGGGATACATGGCCGTCGAAGTCGCGGTCGGCGAAATCGTTGATCACGCAGCCGGCGGCGCGCATCACATAGACGCCGAGCACGAAAATCACGATGTGCTTGAGGCTGGGGGTGCCGTCCCCGGCGATCCACAGGGCCCACAGGGTGGGCCACATCAGCAGCATGCTGCCGATCGGGCGGTCCAGCCGCATCAGCTGCACCCACGGCCACAGCGAGGGCCAGCGGTGCTCCACGAAGGCGAGCATAGGTCAGTCCCTTATCAGTTCCCACAGCGCGGGCAGGAAATGCTCGGCCACCAGCAGCGGCCGGCCGCGCTTCACGAACCGGGATTGTCGCCCCCAGCAGGGCCCCTGGCCAGAGGGGCTGAGCCCGAAGCGCACCCACACCTGTTCGCGGCGCGCCAGCGGCCGGCGGTACAGCCCGCTGCCCAGTGAGCGGCTGCCCATATGGCCGAGGCTGCGGTTGCCGTTGGCCAGGGTGGCCAGCGGCAGCACGCTGCGGGCTTCCACCACCGGCTGGTCCCGGACATACAGGGTGACTTCCCGGATCAGTGCGTGGCGACGGCCGATGCGGCCCAGCTGGGCCTGTTCGTCCAGGGTCGGGCGCTCGAAGGCGCGCAGGCCCGGCTCCACTCGGAACCGGCCGTGGCGGCGCAGCCGCGCGGTCAGGGAGCCGGGATCGGCCAGCCAATCGCGGATCAGAGGGGGCAGAACAAGGCGTTCCTGGGCGCGCCAGCGGGTATCGGCGCGCAGGGCGGTATCGGGCATGGTGTTCGCTCAATCGCGGCGGGCGCGGGGACTATGGCCCAGGATGACCGTTCGATCAAGGGTCGGCACGAACCGTGCTTACCCCGGAAGGCCGGCGCGGCATGGCCGCCCGGCAAAGTTGCCATTATCCACTGTCATTGATTTTTACGGCGGCCGTGGCTACGTTAGCGGGCCCCTGGAACGGCCCCCAACGGCGGGCCCGGCTTCCGACGAAACGAGGTTTAAGCATGAAAAAATGGGAATGCGTGGTTTGCGGCTTCATCTACGATGAAGAAGAAGGCCTGCCCGAGGAAGGCATCGAGCCCGGTACCAAATGGGAAGACGTCCCGGAAGACTGGGTATGCCCGGACTGCGGCGTGGGCAAGGAAGACTTCGAGATGATCGAGATCTGAACCGCCCGCGACCCGTTCCGCCGCGTTCGCCATTCACCGCAACCCAGGACCCGCCATGAACCCCATCGTCGTTATCGGATCCGGCCTGGCCGGTTTCAACACGGTCAAGGAATTCCGCAAGCTGGATAAGGAGACGCCGGTGGTGGTGCTCACCGCCGACGACGGGCGCAATTACTCCAAGCCCATGCTCTCCACCGGCTTCACCAAGGAAAAAAGCGCCGACGACCTGGCCATGGCCAGCCCGGAGCAGGTGGCCGAGCAGTTCAACGTCACCGTGCGCACCGGCGTCCATGTGGCTGGCATCGACACCGACCGGCGGCGCGTGCTGCTGCCGGACGATCACCTGGACTACAGCGCCCTGGTGCTGGCCCTGGGCGCCGACACCTGGACCCCGCCCCTGGACGGCGACGCCGTGGGTGAAGTGTTCTCGGTCAACGACCTGATGGACTACGGCCGTTTCCGCCAGGCCCTGGAGGGCAACAAGAGCGTCACCATTCTTGGTGGCGGCCTGATCGGCTGTGAGTTCGCCAACGACCTGTCCAACGGCGGCTTCCAGGTGAGCCTGGTGGAACCGCTGGGCCGCTGCCTGCCCATGCTGCTGCCCGAGGCGGCCTCCGCCGCCGTGGGCCGGGGCCTGGAAAGCCTGGGCGTGACGTTCCACTTCGGCCCCCTGGCCAAGGCCGTGCACCACAACCGGAACGGCCAGGGCCTGGTCACCGAGCTGTCCGACGGCACCCATCTGGAGTCCGACGTGGTGCTGTCCGCCATCGGCCTGCGCCCGCGTATCGACCTGGCCAAGGACGCCGGGCTGCGCACCAACCGGGGCATCCTCACCGACCGTACCCTGCGCACCAGTGCCCCGGACGTATACGCCCTGGGCGATTGCGCCGAGGTGGAAGGCCATGTGCTGCCCTATGTGCTGCCGTTGATGGCCGGTGCCCGGGCGCTGGCCAAGACCCTGGCCGGGGAAGCCACCCCGGTGAGCTACGGCGTCATGCCGGTGACCATCAAGACCCCGGCCTGCCCGGTGGTGGTGTGCCCGCCGCCGGAAGAACTGGAAGGCGAATGGGACGTCCAGGCCGACGGCAACGACGTGCAGGCCCTGTTCCGTGATCAAGAAGGCGCCCTGCGCGGCTACGCCCTCACCGGTGAAGCGGTTAAGGAAAAGCTCAAACTCAACAAGGAACTGCCCGCGCTGATGCCTTGATGGCGGCCGGTTGGGAGACCCGATGAAATTCCGTTTGATCCTGCTGGTACTGGGCTGGCGGCTGGCCTGGCTGGCGCGCCGCCACCCGGGCTTTCGCCAACAGCTTGAGCACCGGGACGTGGTGATGCAGTGGCGCACCTTCGACGGTCGCGCGGCGCGCTGGTATCACTTCCGGCCCGGGCACGTGAACAGCAAACACGGCCTGCACCCGAACCCGTCGGTGACCCTTAACTTCAAGGACGCGGACTACGCGTTCCGCACCCTCAAGGCCTCCGGCAAGAACCAGATGGCGTTCATGGAAGGCATGCAGGCCGGCCATATCAAGGTGGAAGGTGACCCGGGCCATTTGATGTGGTTCATGACGCTGATGAAATTCATCGCCGGCAAGGCCTGAAACGTCGGTCTGTTGATCCGTGCCGGTTGCGTCGCCGGCCGGGCCGGTTAGGATGGGGCTGAATTATTCCCTCGCCAACCGAAAGGATGCCCCATGACCGTGCCACGCCGCACCGTTTCGATGCTTTTTCCCCTGTTGATGGTCCTGGCTCTGGCCGGCTGCGCCACGCCCAGCGAAGTGGTATCCGGCTGGAACGCGCCGAGCGCCGAGCGGCCGCGCTTCCAGAACCTGTTCGTGATCGCCCTGATCAATGACGAAGAAGACCGGGTGGCGGTGGAGGATGCTCTGGGCAAGGCCCTGGAAGGCCGCGTCGGCCAGGTCCATCTGGCCCACCGGGAACTGGCCGCCGCCGCCAATGGCGACGACCTGCGCCAACGGGTGGAAAAGGCGGTGGACCGCACCGGCGCGGACGGCGTGCTGGTGGTGTCCTTCCTGAAAGCCGAGGTCCGCGCCGACTACGTGCCGCCGCGCCTGCAAGGCTTCGGCCCGTCCCTGGGCGCCGACTACGACACCGTTTACTCCCCCGGCTATTACCAGGAAAGCCTGGACTACTACATGCAAAGCACGCTCTACCAGGTGGGCCGGGACAGCCCGGTATGGCAGGCCCAATCCCGGGTCATCAACCCCACCAGCCTGGACAGCGGCGTGCGCGGCTTCGCCGGCGACCTGGCCAAACGTCTGCAGGAAGACGGCGCCTTGCGCCGCTAACCCTGACCCCATCGCGGCTGAAGCCGCTCCTACCGCCCCCGTAGGAGCGGCTTCAGCCGCGATCATTCCGCTTGCCCACGAGCCCCCGCCAACAGCGCTCTAGCAGTTAAGCCCGGCCCGGTTCCAGGCCCAGGTGTTCAACGAAAGGCTTGAAGTCCTTGTCGGCAAACAACAAGGGGATTGAGCGTTCGATGCAGAAGGTGGCGATGATGACGTCGGCGGTCTTGCGGATGGTAATGCCCTTCTTGCGCAAGTAGCGAAAGTTCTCCGCACTCTTGATCGCCATGTTCTGGCCGAGAAGATCGAAAACGGTAAGGCTGGCCATCAATCCCTTGGCGGTTTGGTAATCCTCGTCGCTACGGAAACCCTGTAGAACCTCCGTGAGAATCAGGTCGCCGATGGCTACCGGCTGCACGCCGAGGGTGCGGTCCAATGTCGCCGCCTCGGGGGTATCAGTGCCGTTAAAGAAGTCGATCCAAACACTGGAGTCGACCAGAATCACGAGGCGCCCCGCATCTCATCAAGATCGCCGGACCATTCCAGTTGCCCCCGGAAGCGCCGAATCTCCGCTTGTTGATGCAGTTGAACCAGTGTCCGCAGTGCCAGCTCCACGGTATCCTTCTTGGTCTGAAGGCCGCTCGCCTTGAGAGCATCAGCCATCAACTGGTCATCGATATCGATGTTGGTACGCATAATGAGGCCCGCCATGTGTATAAATATTGATTCTATACACACGAAAACGGCGGATTCAATATCTGGTCGGTTTTCCGCAAAGGCCCCGGGGATCGCCACGGGCGGGCCGGTCTCCGCGTGTCAGCGGCGAACCCGCCGCCAGACCAGCGCCATCAGCACCCCGCGGCTGGCCATCCACACGTTCATGGCCAGCCACAGGCCGTGGTTGTCCCAGCCCCGGGTCAGCCACCACACCGGGAAGAACAGCACCGTGGCCAGGATCATGGTGTTGCGCATCTGCGGCGCCAGGGTGGCGCCCACGAACACGCCGTCCAGCCAGAAGCCGGCGCTGGCGGTGAGCGGCAGCAACAGCATCCAGGGCAAGTAGTGGATGGCGGTGTCACGCACCGCCGGCAGGTCGGTGAGCAGGCGGATCAGCGGCGCGCCGCCCAGGGCGAAGCCGGCCAGCGCCAGCAGCGCCACCACCAGGGTCCAGCGGCCGGTGGCGCGCACCGCCGCGTCCAGGGCGCGGCGGTCGTGGCGGCCGGTGGCGTCACCCACCAGCGCCTCGGCGGCGTTGGCGAAGCCGTCCAGGGTATTGCTGAGCAGCAACAGGAAGGTGATCAGCACCGCGTTGGCGGCCAGCACCGTGTCGCCCAGCCGGGCGCCCTGGGCGGTGAAGAAGAAAAACACGCTGAGCAGGGCCAGGCTGCGCAGAAAGATGTCCCGGTTCACCGCCAGCAGCCGCAGCATCGGCGCCAGCTGGCGCAGGGCGCCCGCCGGCAGGGCCCGCCAGGCATCGCCGAAAATCTCCCGGCGCAGCCAGAACAGGCCGCCGGCCAGCCCCAGGTACTCGGCCAGGGCGCTGGCGGTGGCCACGCCGCGCACGTCGAAATGCCACACCTGCACCAGCAGAAAATCCAGCAGCGCGTTGCTGGTGTGCATCAGCACCGTCATCTTCAGCGGCACGCTGGTGCGGTGCAGACCGATGGCGAAGCCGATCAGCGCGAAATTGCCCAGCGCCGCCGGCGCCCCCAGCACCCGAATGGCGATGTAGTCCCGGGCCAGATCCTGGACCTCCGCGCTGCCGCCCAGCAGCCATAGCCCGGCCTCACGCAGCGCCGGCTGCAGCAGAATCAACAGCCCGCCCAGCACCGTGGAGAGCAGCAGCGCCCGCAGCACCACCACCAGGGTGGCGTCGCCGGCCCCCCGTGCCTGGGCGGTGAACCCGGTGGTGCCCATGCGCAGGAAGTTGAACGAGAAATACAGGAACATGAAGAAGTTGGCGCCCAGCGCCACCGCCGCCAGATAGACCGGCGAATCCAGGTGCCCGACCACGGCGGTGTCCACCAGCCCCAGCAACGGCGCGGTGATATTGGACAGCAGCAGCGGCCAGGCCAGGGCCCAGATGCGGCGGTTCAGGGCTTGTTTTTCCGGGCTCTTATTCATAGGGCTCGAAAATGGTATCGACAAGTCAAAATAACCTGTCGATGTTGTTCGGTTTTGTCGGCATGAGCTAGGACGTGGGCCGGCGCAACAGGGTCAGCCCGAACAGCACGGCGGCGGCCACCACGATGGAGGGGCCCACCGGCGTGTTGCCGTACCAGCTCAGCGCCAGCCCCAGGGTCACCGACACCAGGCCGATCAGGCTGGCGAACAGGGCCATCTGCTCCGGGGTGTGCGCCAGCCGGCGGGCGCCGGCGGCGGGCATCACCAGCAGCGAGGTGATCAGCAGCACCCCCACGGTGCGGATGGCGCCGGTAATCAGCAACGCCAGCAGCAGCATCAGCAGCAGGCGGGTGCGGGTCACCGCCACCCCTTCCACCCGGGCCAGGTCCTCGTTGACGGTGATGCTCAGCAGCGGCCGCCACTGCCAGATCAGCAACACCAGAATCAGCGTGGCGCCGGTCCACAGGGCCAGCACGTCGGACCAGCCCACTGCCAACAGGTCACCGAACAGATAGGCGAACAGATCCACCTGCACGCTGTCCTGCAGGCTCAGGGCGATCACGCCCAGGGCCAGGGTGATATGGGCGACGATGCCCAGCAGGGTGTCGTCGGCGATCTGCCGCTGCCGTTGCAGGCCCACCAGCACCACCGCCACGGTCAGGCAGGCGGCGATCACCGCCAGGTACAGATTGACCTGCAGGGCCAGCGCCAGGGCGGCGCCGAGCAGGGCGCTGTTGGCCATGGTGTCGCCAAAAAACGCCATCCGCCGCCACACCACGAAGGCGCCCATGGGGCCGGCCACCACCGCCACCGCCAGGCCGGCCAGCAACGCCGGCGCGAGCAACTCAATCATGGTGGTGACCTCCAGGCTGTGCCGCGCCATGGTCGTGGCCTTCGTGCACATCGCCGCTGATGTCATGGTCGTGATCGTGCTGGTGGGTGTACAGCGCCAGATTGGCCATGCCGTGGGTGCCGAACAGGCGCTGATAGGCCGGGTCCCGGCTGACCGCTTCCGGGGTGCCGGAGCAGCACACATGATGGTGCAGGCACACCACCTCGTCGGTGCGCGCCATCACCAGATGCAGGTCGTGGGAGATCAGCAGGATGCCGCAGCCGGTTTCGTCGCGGACCTGGCCGAGCAGGCCGTACAGGGCGTCCTGGCCGGCCACGTCCACGCCCTGGGCCGGCTCGTCCAGCACCAGCAGATCCGGCTGACGCAGCAAAGCCCGGGCCAGCAACACCCGCTGCATTTCGCCGCCGGACAGCTGGCGCACCGCGCGCCGGCGCAGATGGGCCACGCCGGTGCGTTGCAGGGCATCCCGGCGGGCGCCGGTGCGCCCCGGCGCCGCCAGCCACAGAAACCGGTCCACGGTCAGCGGCAGGCTGCCGTCCACGCGCAGATGCTGGGGCATATAGCCCAGGGTCAGGCCCGGGCGGCGCACCACCCGGCCCCGGTCCGGCCGGGTCAGCCCCAGCACCAGCCTGGCCAGGGTGCTTTTGCCGGCGCCGTTGGGGCCGATCAGAGTGGTGATGCGGCCCGGCGCCAGGGTCAGCGACACATCTTCCAGGACCGCCTGGCCGCCCAGGGTGAGGGCGGCATGGTCCACCGTCACCAACGCTTCAGTCATAGCAGCAGAAATCCGGTTCGTAGCAAAAGCGTAATGATATACTATATCGTTCGCCCGGTGCCCGGGGTAACACCGTCACGGGCGCCATTTTTTTGCCCGACGATTTACTGTGGAGCCCCCATGCGTCCGATCCTGTTTGCCCTGTTGCTGGTGTCCAGCGTGCTGTTGTCCTCCCCGGCCACCGCCCGGGTGGTGGTGGCCAGCGTGGAGCCGGTGGCCATGGCATTGCGCGCCCTCTACGGCGACCGCGCCGAGGTGGTCACCCTGCTGGCGCCCAACCAAAGCCCCCACAACCCCATGCTGTCGCCGCGCCAGATGCTGACTCTGCGCCAGGCGGACCTGGTGGTATGGCTGGGCGCGGAAGCGGAGCCGGCGGTGGCGGACCTGATGGCGCGCCGCGACGGGCCCTCGGTGGCGATGCTGTCGTTGCCCGACGTGACCCGCCGGCAAGGCGGCCACCACCATGATCATGACCACGACCAGGGTGCCCATGATCATGACGGTCACAGCCATGACGGTAACAACCACGACGGTCACGACCACACCGGCGCCCTGGACCCCCACCTGTGGCTGGACCCGGACAATATCGCCACCCTGGCCCGGGGCCTGGCCGAGCGCGATGGCGCCGGGCTGCCCGCCGGTCAGCCGGCGGATTTTCTCGCGGCACTGGAAGAGGCCCGGGAAGCCGCCCGCCAGCGGCTGGCGCCGGTGGCCGGGCGGGCCTGGATCAGCTACCACAACCCCTGGGCTTATTTTCAGCACCCCATGGGGCTGAGCGAGCCGGTGACGGTCAGTGCCCAGCTCGGCGCCGGCCCCGGCAGCCGCCGCTTCGTGGCGCTGGCCGGGCAGATCCGCGACCGGCAGGTAGGCTGCGCGATCCTGGAGCCGGAGGCGCAGCGGCCCATGATCAAGCGGCTGTGCCCGGACTGCCGCATGGTGGCGCTGGACCCGCTGGGCCGTGACCACCCGGACCTGGATTACCCGGCCTGGCTGGACCAGGTGGTGGCCGCCGGCTTCGAGCGCTGCCTGGGCCGCTGATTGGCCGTGGGTCCCGCATTATTGTCCCCGGGTCCCATTGAGACATGGGCCGAAACCGTTATCCTGAGTCGTTTATCGGGTTGAGGTGCATTCATGGGGCAGCGTCAGGGAGAGACCCAGCGACTCGCCATCACCTGTTGGGACTATGCCTGGCCGCTGGGCCGGGACTACGGCACCGTGCCCGGTGCCGTGGAGGCCCGCTTGGACGAGGCGGTGGCGCGGGGCTTCAATGCCGTGCGGCTGGACCCCTATCCGCATCTGGTGGCCACCCCGGCCAACAGCGTGCACCTGGACCGTTGTGAAATTCTCACCGAGCCGGACCCGCGCCGGGGCCTGCCCGGCGGCGCCCACACGGTGCCGATCCGCAAGGCCCTGCGCCGTGTGCTGGACGCCGCCGCCGAGCGCGACCTGGCGCTCTGGTTCTCCGGCTTCTTCGTTCCCGACAGCCGCGCCCGCCGCTCCTTTGTGCGCCGCCCCGGCGATTTCGTCGATGTGTGGGCGGAAACCCTGGACCTGGTGGACCGCTGGGGCCACCTGGACCGGGTGGTGGCGGTGGATTTCTGCCACCATTTCCCGTTTCCTCCCTGGAGCCACGGCGCCCTCAGACGGGTGTTCGGCCAGGCGCCCCACCGGCCGCTGCCGGACCGCTGGCGCCCGGAGCAGGAGGCGGAGGTGGAGCGCTACCTGCTGGAGGTGCCGCGCGCGCTGCGCGCCCATTTCCCCAATCTGCGGGTGGGGCTGAGCGCCGCCGCCGGCCACAGTGAATACCTGCGTCAGCTGGACACCAGTGAACTGGATTTTCTGGATTTCGGGTTGTGGCTGGACGATGACCCGCGCTTTCGCCTGGCCACCGGCGCCGACCTGCCGGTGCCCGGCCTGCTGGGGCGGCGTCTGGGGCCGCTGCGCGGTGCTCTGATGAGCGCCACCGGCGAGCACTGGCGTGGCCGTGTGTACGACCTGCTCAACCGCCGGCTGGCGTTTGCCCGCATACGCCGGTTGCAGCCGGTGCTCGGCGAAGGCTGGCTGCTTCCCGCCGCATCGCCGGAGCAGTGGCCGGCGGCCTGGGCCCGCTTCAGCGAAGCCCTGGTGGCCCGGGCGGTGGCCGATGGGGTCCAGGCACTGACCCCCACCAGCCTGGCCACGCCCAACCATCCCTGGCTATGGGACGAAAGCGACTGGCTCGCCCATCTCAACCATCTGATTCTCACCGGCCCGGGGCGCTAGCCGCTCACAGCTCATAGCGTTGGCTGAGCGCCTCGAAGCGATAACCGAAGATGCGCGAATACTCCGCCGGGTCCTTGCTGCCCTGGCCCTCGGCGTCGCCGGACACCGGCCCGACCAGCCGGGACAACCAGAAGCGCAGGGCCGCCACCACCAGGGCCAGCTCCAGCACCCCCGCCTCATAGACCCCGCCGGCGTCCCGGTAGCCGGCCAGCAACGCTGCCTCCCGGCGCGGCACCGGCCGGCCCTCGGCGGACACCGCCCAATCATTGAGCGCCACCGCCAGATCGTACTCCGGGCGCTCCAGGCAGGCGTTGTAGAAGTCCAGCACCCCGGTGAGCCGGCCGCTATCGTTGAACAGCACATTGTCGCGGAACAGGTCGCCATGGATCACCGCGTCCCCCGGCGGCACCTTGCGCCAGTAGCGCAGCAGGCGCCGGGCATGGTGCCGGTCGTCGTCGCCGAGCCGGCACAGATGCTCGGCGAAGTCCGCCAGCCGTGCCCGCTCGTTCGGCAGAGCCCGGGCCGAATCCGCCGGTTGCCGGTGCAGGGCGGCCAGCATGGCGCCCACCTGGCGGCAATGTTCCGCCTCCGGACGAAAGCAATGCCGGCCGGACAGCCACGGCACCAGCACCGCCGGCTTGCCGGCCACCTGGCGCATGCAATGGCCGGCGCGGTCGGTGAGCGGCGCCGGCACCGGCAGGCCGCCCCGCGCCAGGGTGGTCAGCAAGGTCAGATAGGGGGAAAGGGTGGCTTCGGAAAAACGCTCGAACACCGTCAGTACCACCGGACGCGGGGCACCGCCCTGGTCCCGGGCACTGATCAGCCAGGTGCTGTTTTCGATGCCGTGCGGGGCCGCTTTCGAGGCTTCCAGGCGCAGATCGTACTCGGCCAGCAGTGAGCTAAGCTCATCGTCGTCGAGACGGGTATAAACGGACATGCATCCACCTTGAGTGGAAAAACGGCCGGGGATGACCGGGCTTGAAACTTCCGGCGATGGTATAACCCCTGAGATTCGCTGAACAGGCCGTTTCACGAGGAATCCCATGTCTCTGCAAGAAAACATCGAACGCACCTCGGCGCGCGCCCTGATGGCGCTGCCCGCCGGCCTGGCCGGACGTCTGGCCGGTCTGCTGGAAAAGGTGGACCGCTCCACCCTGGACCCCCGACTGCGGTTACTGCTGGCCCTGGGTGATGGCCGCAAGGGTTTTCACCAGCTGCCGCTGCCCCAGGGCCGCGCCCTCTACGGCCAGATGATCCGCATGCTCGACGTGGCCGAGGAAGCCGTTTCCGAAGTGCGCGATATCCGTGTGCCGGTGGACGGCGGCGATATCCTGGTGCGGCTGTACCGGCCCGGCAAACGGGTCGGCCCGGCGCCGGCGGATGGCGCGCCGGCGATCCTGTTCGCCCATGGCGGCGGCTTCACCATCGGCAGTGCCGGCGAATACGACCGCCTGTGCCGCCATATCGCCAACCAGACCGGCGCCGTGGTGCTCAACGTGGACTACCGGCTGGCGCCGGAGCACCCCGCGCCCACCGCCGCCGATGATGTGGTGGCCGCCTGGCGCTGGCTCACCGAGCAGGCCGGCGACCTGGGCATCGACCGGGAGCGGCTGGCGGTGATGGGCGACAGTGCCGGCGGCAACCTGAGCCTGGTGACCGCCCAGCAAGCCCTGCTGCAAGGCCTGCCGGCGCCGAAACTGGTGGTGGCGGTGTATCCGAAAACCGACGGCGCCAACGAAATGCCCTCCGCCACCGCCCTCGGCGGCGGCCAGGGCGGCCTCGACCGGGATATGATCGACTGGTTCCATAATCACTACGTCCAGGACGAAAGCCTGGTGGCGGACTTCCGCGTCTCACCGCTGCGCAACCCGGACCTCACCGGCCACCCGGAAACCCTGCTGATCACCGCCACCGACCCGCTCCGCGACGAGGGCCTGGCCTACGGCGAACGACTGCGCGAAGCGGGCGTACCGGTGGTCAACCTGGACTACTCGAAGCTGGTGCACGGTTTCATCACCATGGGCGGCGCGCTCCCCACCGCCCGCCGGGCGGTGGACGAAATCCTCGCCCACGCCCGCGAGAGGCTTTAGCAGCTTCAAGCTGCAAGCTACAAGCCGCCACAAGCGGCGGCACGACCGGGGCGCTGGAGGGCGTGTCTTGTGGCTTGTAGCTTGTGGCTTGAAGCTGGCCGCTCGGTTCGCCCCCCTGACCCCGCCCCCTCCTGGCGCTACACTATGCCCTCCCGCACACGCTCCGACCAAGGACCCTCATGGCCGACCGCAAACCGATCATTCTCGTCGACGGTTCCTCCTATCTGTACCGCGCCTTCCACGCCCTGCCGCCGCTGACCACCTCCGATGGCCGGCCCACCGGCGCGGTGCGTGGCGTGGCGGCCATGCTGCGCAAACTGATCAAGGACTACGACCCGGACTACATGGCGGTGGTGTTCGACGCCAAGGGCAAGACCTTCCGGGATGAGCTGTTCGAGCAGTACAAGGCCAACCGGCCGCCCATGCCCGACGACCTGCGCGCCCAGGTGCAGCCCCTGCACGACCTGATCCGCGCCATGGGCCTGCCGCTGATCATCGAGGAAGGCGTGGAAGCGGACGACGTGATCGGCACCTTCGCCCGCCAGTTCAGCGCCGAACAGAAAGCGGTGCTGATCTCCACCGGCGACAAGGACATGGCCCAGCTGGTCAACCCGCACGTCACCCTGATCAACACCATGAACGATGCCCTCTATGACATCGAGGGCGTGAAGAAGAAGTTCGGCGTCGGCCCGGAGCTGATCATCGACTTCCTGGCCCTGATGGGCGACAAGGTGGACAACATTCCCGGCGTGCCCGGCGTCGGCGAAAAGACCGCCCTGGCCCTGCTCACCGGTCTGGGCTCGCTGCGCAACATCTACGACAACCTGGATAAGGTGGCGGAGCTGGAGTTCCGTGGCGCCAAGACCATGGGCAAGAAACTGGAAGAGCACCGGGACCAGGCGTTTCTTTCCTATGAGCTGGCTACCATCAAACTGGACTGCGAACTCCACGAAGGGCTGGACGAACTCAAGCTGCGCCCACCGGAGGTGGACGCGCTGGCCGGCTATTACCGGGACCTGGAATTCAAAGGCTGGCTGGCGGAACTGCTGGACGGCCAGGACCCGGCCGCCGACGGCGCCGACGTCCCGGGCCAGGAACCGGCGATCAGCCGGGACGGCTACGAAACCGTGATCGATGAAGCGCAACTGGACGCCTGGGTGAAAAAACTGGGCGCCGTGGAACTGTTCGCCTTCGACACCGAAACCACCAGCCTCAACTACATGGACGCCGCCCTGGTGGGGGTCAGCATGGCCACCGCCGCCGGCGAGGCCGCCTACATTCCCTTCGGCCACGACTACGCCGGCGCCCCGGACCAGCTGCCCGAGGCCCTGGTGCTGGAAAAACTCAAACCGCTGCTGGAAGACGAGGCGGTGAAAAAGGTGGGCCAGAACCTGAAGTACGACATGAGCGTGCTGGCCAACGCCGGCATCACCCTGCGCGGCGTGCGGTTCGACACCATGCTGGAATCCTATGTGCTGGATTCCGTGGCCACCCGCCACGACATGGACTCCCTGGCGCTCAAGTATCTTGGCCACAAGACCGTCAGCTTCGAGGAGATCGCTGGCAAAGGCGCCAAGCAGCTCACCTTTAACCAGGTGGGCCTGGAGGAGGCCGCTGAATACGCCGCCGAGGACGCCGACATCACCCTGCGACTGCACCAGACCCTGTGGCCGCAACTGGAAAGCATCGCCGGCCTGAAAAGCGTGTTCGATGACATCGAACTGCCGCTGCTGCCGGTGCTCAGCCGCATCGAGCGCAACGGCACCTACGTGGACGCGGATATGCTGCGCAAGCAAAGCCAGTTTCTCGCCAAACGGATGATGGAGCTGCAGCAGCAGGCATACGATATCGCCGGCCAGGAATTCAATCTGGGGTCGCCCAAGCAGCTGGGCGAAATCCTCTACGAAAAGCTGGAAATTCCGGTGATCAAGAAAACCCCCAAGGGGGCTCCGTCCACCGCCGAAGGGGTGCTCCAGGAACTGGCCCTGGACGGCCACGCCCTGCCGGAAGTGATCATGCAGTACCGGGGTGTCTCCAAACTCAAGAACACCTACACCGACAAACTGCCGGAACTGATCAACCGCCGCACCGGCCGCGTGCACACCTCCTACCACCAGGCGGTCACCGCCACCGGCCGGCTGTCCTCCAGTGATCCGAACCTGCAGAACATTCCGGTGCGCAGCGAAGAAGGCCGCAAGATCCGGCTCGCCTTCTCGGCGCCCCCGCCGGCGCAAGGCAATGAGCCGCGCAAGATCGTGGCCTTCGACTACTCGCAGATCGAACTGCGCATCATGGCGCACCTCTCCGGTGACGACGGCCTGCTGCACGCCTTCGCCAACAACCTGGACATTCACCGCGCCACCGCCGCGGAAGTCTGGGACAAACAGCTGGACCAGGTCTCCGACAACGAACGCCGCAACGCCAAGGCCATCAACTTCGGCCTGATCTACGGCATGAGCGCCTTCGGCCTGGCCCGCCAGCTCGGCATCCCCCGTGGCGAAGCCCAGGAATACATCGACCGCTACTTCGACCGCTACCCCGGCGTGAAACGCTACATGGACGGCACCCGCGCCGACGCCGCCGAAAAAGGCTACGTGGAAACCCTGTTCGGCCGCCGCCTCTACCTGCCGGAAATCAAAAGCAGCAACGGCCAACGCCGCCAGGCCGCCGAACGCACCGCCATCAATGCGCCCATGCAGGGCACCGCCGCCGACATCATCAAGAAAGCCATGGTCAAGGTTGACGGCTGGCTCACCGACAGTGACTTCGACGCCCTGATGATCATGCAGGTCCACGACGAACTGGTGTTCGAAGTGGCCGAAAGCCAGGTGGATGCCCTGGTCAAGGAAGTGAAACGACACATGGAAGCCGCCGCCGAACTCAAGGTACCGCTGACCGTGGATGTGGGCGTTGGCGATAACTGGGAAGAGGCGCACTGATCCGACCATTAACAACAACAAGAGGCTGTTGCCATGGTGAAGAAAACCGGCGCCCCCGCGCCCACCCCCAGAGCGCTGAACCTGCTCTGGTTCGTGACCCTGTCCGCGCCCATGTTTATCGGCGTGGCCCTGTGGCTGGCGGTGCGGTTCGGAGCCTTCCAGCCCGTCGCCGAACTGCTGCCCCAGCAAACCCTCTGGCAGCTGTCGCTGGGCGCCATGGCCCTGACCCTTTTGGTGGCCCGCCCGCTGCGCAACCTGATCATGAAACCGGAGGCGGTGGCCCGCCGCTCGCTGGCCGGTCGCGTGGCGCCGGAGGGCCCGGCGGCCCTGGCCGCGGTCAAAACCCAGACCACCATGTTCGCCTTTCTGGGGATGCTGGACGCGGTGGCGTTCATTATCGTGGCGCTCAGTTTTATGCACGCCGACGCCGCCCTCGGCCTGATCAACGGCGTCTACACCCTGACCCTGGCGGTGGTGGCCAAGCCGGATTTCCCCCTTTTATTGAAAGAGACCGAGCAGATTCTGCGGCGCGGCCAGTGAGCCCGGGAGGCAAACATGGAAAAGCAATTCTGGCGGGAAAGATGGCAAAACCGGGAACTGGGCTGGCACCTGCCGTTCGTTAACCCGGTGCTGAAACGTAACCTGCCGGGCCTCAATCCGGCCGCCGGCGCCCGGGTGTTCGTGCCGCTGTGCGGCAAGACCCTGGACATCCGCTGGCTGCTGGAACAGGGCTTCACGGTGGTGGGCGCGGAACTGAGCGAACGGGCGGTGCGGGAGCTGTTCGAGGAACTCGGGTTTGAGCCCGTGGTAACTTCCTGGGATGGCGGCCATTGCTGGCACCATGGCGACCTGACCGTGTTCCAGGGCGACCTCTTCGCGCTCACCGCCGCCGAGCCCGGCCCGGTGGACCTGGTCTACGACCGCGCCGCCCTGGTGGCCCTGCCGGAGCCGCTGCGCGCCCGCTACGCCCCCCATCTGGCGACCCTGACCGGCAACGCCCCGCAGCTGCTGATCAGCTTCGAATACGACCCGGCGGAAATGGACGGCCCGCCGTTCCCGGTCCAGCCCGACGAAATCCACCGACTGTACGGCGACCGCTACACCCTGGAAGAACTGTCCCGCCAGGAAGTGATCGACAGCCAGGACCGCTTCAAGGAAGCCGGCGTCACCTCTTTCGTGCAGGTGGCCTGGAGGCTGAATCCGCTAAAGTAAAGCAACTGTCCGAACTGGTAAAAGTGGTAGCGGAACACTTCGAGGAGATCGAGAGGGCTTGGAATGAGCACTTCAGCCAGCGCTAAGGTAGTGACCTTCGACAACGAGACCATGTGGGTGGAGCTGACTGACGGTCGCGCTCTCGGGGTCCCGTTGGCCTGGTTCCCAAGATTGCTGCATGCCACGCCGGAACAGCGGGCGGGCTGCCGGATCAGCTATACCGGCCAGGGGCTCCATTGGGAGGAACTGGACGAGGATATTTCCGTCGCTGGCCTATTGGCGGGGCGCGGCGATGTCACCGAGCCCCACCACGACGTGGCTTGACGCTCCCACACTGAGACCCTCTTTTACGTCCTTCACCTTGTGATCCGGCCCGGGCATGCCACCCTTTTCCCATGCAGTGGACGCCGGCCCCGGGCCGGCGGTAACCGACCAGGAGAAGGAGAATCCCATGCTCAATGTCAGCAGTGAGACCGTGTGCCGGCTGGTGGAGCTGGCCCAGGCGTTCCAGTCCCAGGAAGCCATCATCCTGCCGGACGACGGCAGCAACCCCATCGATCAGCCCGGCGACGCGCCGGCGCCGGCCAGCGGCGGCGGTGAGCCATCCCAGGCGGAGTTCCGCACCATCATCGCCGACCTGGAGCCGGACCAGCAGACCGAGGTGGTGGCGCTGATGTGGCTGGGGCGCGGCGATTTCCAGGAGGACGATTGGGAGGGCGCGCTGCGGCTGGCCCGGGACGAGTGGACCCCGGAGACCGCGGATTACCTGCTGGGCCACCCGCTGCTGGCGGAATATCTGGTGGAGGGGCTGGCGGCCTTCGGGTTGGGCTGCGACCTCTGATGCGGGGGGCGGGCCGGCGCTATTGAACGGCTCCCGACACGTCTTGTTAATGAACGGTGTTTAGCAGACGGCGGTTTCTGCTGTATCTATTGAACGGCGTTTAAGGGACGTTCAAATAAGAGACAGGAGAACCGCATGGCTTTGTTGAATCCATTGAGCCGCTGGCTGGCCGGGGCATTGATGCTGATGCTGGCCGCCACCGGTGCCCGGGCGGCCGGGCTGATGACCCCCAGCGACGGCGATACGCCGCCGCTTTCCCTGCGCGAGCAGCACGTCACCGTGGACGTGGAGGACGGCTACACCGTCACCGAGGTGGAGCAGGTGTTCCACAACCCCCACGACCGGGATCTGGAGGCCCACTACCGCTTCCCGGTGCCGGAGAAGGGCACGGTGGCGGAGTTCACCGTGTGGATCGACGGCAAGCCGGTGGTGGGCGAGGTGCTGAAGAAAGAGAAAGCCCGTCAGGTCTACGAGCAGGAAAAAGCGGCCGGCCGGGAGGCCGGGCTCACTGAGAAGGACGGCTACAAGGCCTTCGACGTGCTGGTCAGCCCGGTGCGGGCCGGCCAGGACACCCGGGTGCGACTGGTGTACATGCAGCCGGTGGACGAGGACACCGGCGTCGGCCGCTACCTGTACCCGCTGGAGGAGGGCGGGGTGGACCAGCGCCAGCTGGACTTCTGGACCGCCAACGAACGGGTGGAGGAGCATTTCACCTTTACCCTGAACCTGCGCACCGGCTACCCGGTGGCGGCGGTGCGGGTACCGGACCAGCCCGGCGCCGCCATTACCCAGCAGGGGCCGCGCCAGTGGCGGGTGACCCTGGACAACCGGGCCGCCGCGTCGCGGGCCGGCGAGCCGGCTGGCGAGCCGGAGGCGGAGGCGGAAACCACCCCCTCCGATGACCAGCCGGCGTTCCGCCTGGACCGGGACCTGGTGGTCTACTGGCGCTACCAGCCGGACCTGCCCGGCAGCGTGGACCTGGTGGCCTACAAGGCGCCGGGCAGCGACCGGGGGACCTTTATGATGAGCCTGACCCCCGGGGACGACCTGCCGCCGGTCACCGGCGGCCGCGACTGGGTGTTCGTGCTGGATGTGTCCGGCTCCATGGCCGGCAAGCTGGCCACCCTGGCCGACGGCGTCGGCAAGGCGCTGGGCCGGCTGCAACCGGAGGACCGCTTCCGCATCGTGCTGTTCAACGACCGCACCCGGGAACTGACCCCCGGCTTCGTGGCGGTGACGCCGGAGGCGGTGAGCGATTACGTGAACAAGGTGGCCACGCTGCAATCCGGCGGTGGCACCAACCTCTACGACGGCATGAAAGCCGGCCTGAAATCCCTGGACGCGGACCGGCCCACCGGCATCGCCCTGGTCACCGACGGGGTGGCCAATGTGGGCGTCACCGAGCAGAAGCGTTTTCTGGAGTTGCTGGACCGTTACGACGTGCGGCTGTTCACCTTCATCATGGGCAACAGCGCCAACCGGCCGCTGCTCACCGCCCTCACCGACGCCAGTAATGGCTTTGCCCTGAGCGTCTCCAACAGCGACGACATCGTTGGCCGGCTGATGCAGGCCACCGGCAAGCTTACCCACCGGGCCATGAACGACGTGACCCTGGACATCGAGGGCGTGAAAACCGCCGACCTGACCCCCGAGCGGATCGGCTCCATCTATCGGGGCGGACGCATCGTGGTGCTCGGCCATTACTGGGGCGACGGCCCGGCGCAAGTGACCCTGAGCGCCAAGGTCGGCGGCGAGACCCGCCGCTACCAAACCCGCTTCCCGTTCCCCGCCGAGGGCGGCGCCAACCCGGAACTGGAACGGCTGTGGGCCTACGCCACCATCCAGGACCTGCAACGCCGGCGTGACAACTTCGGCGCCGACGCGGACCTGGAAGATGCCATCACCGACCTGGCCCTGGAATACGGCCTGGTCACCGACTACACCTCCATGGTGGTGCTGCGCGACGAGATGTTCGAGAAATACGGTATCGAGCGCCGCAACGCGGACCGCCGCGACCTGGAAAAACTGGCCAAGGCCCAGCGGCAGGCGCAGGCACCGGCCGCCAACCGGGCCGACCATGGCCAGCCCATGTTCCAGCAACCGCGCCCGTCCATGGGCGGTGGCGGCAGCGGCGGTGCCGCCGGCCCCTGGTCCTTGCTGCCGTTCCTGGTCATGGGCGTGGCCGGCCTGCTGCGCCGCCGGCGCTAGGCCAGCCGGTCCAGAAAATTACCGATCGGGAAAAGTTTTGCCTGCGGGACATGCAATCAGCGAAATATTCCCGATCGGTATGATTTTTACCAGGGCAGTACCGAGCCATCGGAGTGCCAGAAGGTACCGGTGTTGTCCAGGTTCAGCTCGTCCATGCGCTGCACCAGGCGGTGGGCGGCCTGCTCGGCGGTGATGTCGCCGTTGTTGCCGGTCATATCGGTCTTCACGAAGCCCGGGTGCAGGATCGCCACCGGGATGCCCCGGTCCTTCAGGTCCACGGCCAGGGACTTGCCGGCGGCGTTCAGGCCGGCCTTGCTGACCCGGTAGCCGTAGCGGCCGCCGGAATCGTTATCCTCCACGGACCCCATGCGCGAGGTCATCAGGCCCACCCGGCTGCCCTCGCGCATATTGTCGAGCAGCGCGTGGGTGACACGCAGCGGGCCCAGGGTGTTCACCTCGAACTGCTGGCGCATGGTGTCGAAGTTCATCTCCTCCAGGGTCTCGTTCTCCATCATGCCGGCGTTGTTGTAGAGCACGTCCACCTGCGTGTCGCCCAGCTCTTCCTTGAGCGCCGCCACGTCCTCCGCTTTGCTCACGTCATAGCCTTCCAGTACGCGGATGCCGAGATCGTGCAGGTCTTCCTTGCCTTTCTTTTCCGCCGGGCTGCGGCACACCGCGATGACGTGGTTGCCCCGCGCCTTCCACAGGCGCGCCATGTCGTAGCCGATGCCCCGGTTGGCGCCGGTGATGACGATGGTCTGACTCATGGCACTGTCTCCTTTGCCGTTGCAATGAATGCGTGGGCAACAGCCTGGGGTCCGGAGGTCGCCGGTTCAAACCGCGGAGGGCAAAGGCAACACTCTTTTACGTTGCCCACGGTGGGCGGCTTGTTGTCGTATTGGTCGAAAAGATAATTTTATTCATAGCGTAAATTTGCATTATTGCGTGCGTGAAAAACCACTTTCCAGGGTCTTTATTCGATAGTTCTAAAGTTGCTCAACGTGAATGTCGATACGTTGAGAAATGCCGCGTATCGATATGGAAAAGACCTTGATGCAAACGGAAAAATCCAAACTCAGCCGCTGGAATCTGAACACCAAGACCATGACTCTGGTGCTGGTTCCCATGCTCTTGGTCACGCTCATCCTGGTGGGGATGGAGACCTATCAGAGCATTGAGGCCAGCCAGCAAAACCTGGCGCACCAGAAAGAAGAACTGCTGAAAAGCCGGGAACAAGCGGTGAAGGACGTGGTGCTGGCGGCCAAGACCGCCATCGCCCCCATTTATGACCAGGCGGGCCCCGACGACGCGGACGCCAAGGCCCGTGCGGCTGAGATGCTGCGGTCGATTCGTTTTGACGGCAATAACTACCTCTTCGTCTTTGATTACGAGGGCACCGGCGTTGTGCACATCAACCCCGATCTCGAAGGCAAGAACATGATCGACACGCAGGGCCCCGACGGTGATTACTTCATTCGTGGGCTGATCGAGAAAGCCAAGGCCGGCGGCGGTTTCTATCAGTACGTCTGGCCGCACCCGGGAACACAAAAAGACGAAGCCAAGTATTCCTATTCGGTAGGGCTGGATAAATGGGGCTGGATGCTGGGCGCCGGCGTCTTTGCGGTGGATGTTGATGAAGACATGGCCGAGGTTCGGGCGGCGGCCAACGACAATCTGCGAAGCTCAATCATCAGCTCGTTGCTCACGGCGTTGACGCTGTTTATCGCCGTCGCGCTGTTGGCGGGCTATCTGGTCAAGCGCACCGTGCAACCGATTCGCCTGGCCGCCCGGACCATGGAGAGCATCGCCAGCGGTAAGGGTGATCTGACGCAGCGCATCGACGTCTCCACCCACGACGAGGTTGGCCAGTTGGCCAGGGGCTTCAACCTCTTTGCGTCGCGGATGCAGGACACCCTTCGTGAGGTGCGCGCGAGTACCCGCCATGTGCGTGAAGCCGCGACGCAAATGGCGCAGGGCAGCGAGGAACTGGCCTCGCGCACCGAGCAGGCGTCCGCCAACCTGCAGCAGACTTCCGCTTCCATGGAGGAGATCACCTCCACCGTGGATCACAGCGCCCAGTCGGCTCAACAGGCTAATCAGCTGGTGCTGGGCACCGGTGAAGTGGCACGCCGTGGCGAGTCGGCCATGCAGGATGTGGAGCGAACCATGGCGGATATCCACGATTCCTCCAGCAAGGTCAGTGACATCATCAGCATGATCGACTCGATCGCCTTTCAGACCAATATTCTGGCACTGAACGCCTCGGTGGAGGCCGCCCGTGCCGGTGAGCACGGCAGTGGCTTCGCGGTGGTGGCGCAAGAAGTGCGCACCCTGGCGCAGCGCTCAAGCACCGCCTCCAAGGAGATTCGTGCCCTGATCGATGCCTCGGCCGCCCATACCGAATCGGGGGCCAAGCTGGTGCGTGATGCGGGGGCCACCATGCAGGAGATCGCCGAGAGCGTGGCCAAGGTGACCGATGTGATCGGTGAAATTTCCGCCGGCGCCAAGGAACAGAGCACCGGTATCGGCCAGGTTAATACGGCGGTGGCGGAAATGGACGCCATGACCCAGCAGAATGCGGCCATGGTCCACCAGTCGAGCGTTACCGCCAGCCGGATGCGCGATCAGGCGGATCAACTGCAGCAAATGCTTGATGCCTTCGTGTTGGGGGACGATGACGCGGCACCTGTCCAGGACGCCGGGCCAAAGGTGCTTTCTCCGCCGCCGGCCAAGGCCGCGTCCGCACCTGCACCGGCACCCGCAAAGGCCCAAAGGGAGGCCGATAACGAGGACGAGTGGGAAACGTTCTGATCGCAGGCGCTCCTTCGGTTCCCGGCAACACTCTTTTACGTTACCCCCGGCGCCGATGCGCCGGTCCGGGCTCGGCGCGGCACGGCCGGGTCTGTTACATTCGTGGTCCTTTCCGCAATTCACAGGACACGACCATGACCATTGCCGTAGGCGACAAACTCCCCGACGTGACCATCAAGACCAACGGCGCCAAAGGCCCCGAGGACCTGTCCACCGGCGACTTCTTCAAGGGCCGCAAGGTGGTGTTGTTCGCGGTGCCGGGCGCCTTCACTCCCGGTTGCTCCAATACCCACATGCCGGGCTTCGTGGTGAACGCGGACGAGATTCTTGAGAAAGTCGACGCCATTGGCTGCATGGCGGTGAACGACGCCTTCGTGATGGGCGCCTGGCAGGACAACCAGAACGCCGAGAAGATCACCATGCTGGCCGACGGCAACGCCCAGTTCACCAAGGCGCTGGGGCTGGAACTGGACGCCAGTGGTGCCGGCCTGGGCATCCGCAGCAAGCGCTTCGCGCTGATCGCCAATGACGGCGTGGTGGAGTACCTGGGCGTGGACGCCAAGGGTGTGGAGGAAAGCAGCGCCGAGACCGTGCTCAAGCAGCTCTGACCCGGTTCTCCCCCGTGCCAGGCACGGGAAAGTGAGGGGCGTGCCGGTGCCAATCGGCGCGCCCCTTTTCGTTTGGGGCGTTGTCTTTTTGCGACAGACGGGCGGCAAGGCGCCTCGATCCGCGCATAGCACGCTTTTGGTTATAAATAACAAGATATCCAGCACATTCCGCTATTTTGGCCCGTCCGGAACGTAAAACATTACCAAGACGTTACATGCCGCACACATTTTGAAGCGCCCGGGTTGCGTTTGAGTGGCGCCGTAACAGCTCTTAAAGCAAGGCCGACATTTTTTCATTGCCACCCTTTGTACATTCCAATTGTGCACTGTCGCCCTTCTAGTCCGGTTGTAGGGGGGAGGGGACAGCGACTGATACGGATAAAACTCAAGGAGGGTGGATCATGTTCCGGTCCCTGGCGAAAACACTGGTTTTGATGATGATGTTGGCGGCTCTGGCCGCCTGTGGTGGCGGCGGCGGCAGCAGCGGCGGCGGCTCAACGGGTAATGGCGGCGCGGAAACGCCCAACAACCCCGATAATCCGGATAACCCGGGTGATCCCGGCGACCCGGGCGATCCTGGTGATCCGGGCAACCCCGGCGACCCGGACGATCCGGACCAACCGGGCAACCCCGGTGACGATATGGACGACGAGGAGCGCGCAGCCACCGTCGGTCTGATCGACTCCAGCAACCATTTCACCGCTTCCGTTTGCCCCAGCACGGTGCTGAACGTGCCGCTGGGCCAGGCCATCGACGTGGTGACCTGTGAAAACGAAGCGCTCACCGATATCTCCCTGGGCAACGACAACCTGCTCGGCCTGGTGTGCGCCGACACGGTGGCCGGCACCGACACCGCCCTGGTGGAAAGCCTGTCCGACGTGGAATTCCTGCCCAACTGCGTGATGGAAAGCACCGTTTACCTGCGCGACACCATCACCGGCCTGCTGGACGGTACCAGCCCGGTGACCCAGGCGCTGTGCCCGGACGCGGACAACCCGGTGCTGTGCGTGGTGGACGTGCTGGAAACCACCCCGGAGACCCTGCAGAGCGTGTTCACCGTGCTCGGCTGCGAGGACGCCCTGAACCCGCAAACCTGCCTCACCGGAGTGGCCAACAACCTGGCCAGCGGCGAGCTGCTGATCAGCACCGCCAACACCCTGACCACCGCGGTGTGCCCGCTGGCCAGCAATGCCGGCGAGTTTGATCCCCAGGCCTGTATCACCCAGGTGCTGCAGGGCGTGGGCTCGGTGCTCAACCTGAGCGGCCTGCCCGGCGTGGACCAGATCTGCGGCGCCACCGCCGATCCGCTGACCTGTCTGCTGGAATCCGGCGAACTGCTGGCCCCGGTGACCGATGCTCTGGGCGAGGTGCCGGTGGCCGGCGAACTGGTGAACAGCCTGCTGGGCGCCATCGATAGCGATCCGGGCAACCTGGACCTGCTGGAAACCCTGCCGCAACTGCTGGCCGGCATCCCGGTAGTGGGTGACCTGATCGGCGAAGCCCTGGAAAACGGCGGCGGTGAAGACGCCAACCCGCTATTCGCGCTGCTGGAACAACTGCAAGGCCTGCCGGAGATGGTGGCGGAAGTGCCGGTGCTGGGCGACCTGCTCAACGGCCTGGCCGGTGGCGATGCCGGTGGCCTGCCCCTGGACAGCCTGGACCTGGAAGCCCTGTCCCAGGCACTGACCAGCGGCGATCTGTCACAACTGAGCGAGCCGGTGCAGGAAGTGCTGGACCAGGTGCCGGTACTGGGCCCGCTGGTCGGCCAGCTGCTCGGCGCGGTGAACTGCGAATCCGGTGACCCGCTGCAATGCCTGACCTCCGCCAGCGACCAGCTTGGCCAGTTCCCCGAACTGCTGGGCGAAGTACCGGTACTCGGCGACCTGCTCAACCCGCTGCTCGGCACCCTGATGGGCGCGGTCGATGGCGGCGGTGAAGGCGGCGACCCGCTGGCCAACCTGACCGGCGCGCTGGACCAACTGCCGGTGGCCGGTGAGCTGCTCAACGAAGTGCTGGGCACCCTGCTGGGCGGCGAAGGCGGTGTCGACCCGAGCAACCCGGGCGACCTGCTCAACCCGGCCCTGGGCCTGCTCGAAGAAGTGCCGGTGCTGGGCGACCTGACCAACGAACTGCTCGGCGGCCTGCTCAGCGGCGGCCCCCTGGACGGCGAAGCCGGCCTGGAAAACCTGCTGGGCGGTCTGCTCGATCAGGACTTCGCGCTGATTCCGGCGGTGGGCGCTCTGCTGGAGCAGATTCCCGCCCTGGGTGAGCCGCTGGTGATGGTGCTGGACACCGTGGCCGGCGACGAGGGCCTGCTGGAAACCGTTCTTGCCCCGATCTCCGATGTGCTGGAAGGCATTCCCGGCCTGGGCGACCTGCTCGGTGGCCTGCTCGACGGGCTGTTCGGCTGGGGCTGAATTCTCCCTCTCTCTCCGTAAGTGCCTATGCCCCGGCTTCGCCGGGGCTTTTTTTGTCCCGCCAGTTCACCGTAGGAGCGGCTTCAGCCGCGATGCGGATGGCACGCCACCACGGATCGCGGCTGAAGCCGCTCCTACATTGCTTTCCAGCCTTCGCGGCGCCTAATCAACAAAAAAAGTCACCCGGGTCTGGACAGCCCGCCGCCGGCGGGTATGTTTATGCTTTTTTCACGCCTGAATGGAGCGCGTATCGATGGATCAATACACCGGGCAGCTGCAAGCCTTCCTGAATGAGAACCTGGTGCCCTACGTCTGGAACATCCTGGCGGCCCTGCTGGTCTTCCTGATCGGCCTGTGGATCGTGGGCCGCCTCAGCAACTGGATACAGACGCTCCTCGGGCGGCGCCTGGACAGCACCGTGGCCCGTTTTCTCGGCCGCCTGGTGCATGTGGTGCTGTTCCTGTTCGTGGTGATCGCGGCCCTGGACCGGCTGGGGGTGCAGACCACCTCCCTGGTGGCCATCGTCGGCGCCGCCGGCCTGGCGGTGGGCCTGGCCCTGAAGGATTCCCTGAGCAACTTCGCTTCCGGCGTCATGTTGATTCTGTTCCGACTGTTCCGGGAAGGGCACTACGTGGAAGTGGCCGGCACCGCCGGCACGGTCAGCGAGATCCGCATCTTCGCCACCGTGCTGACCACCGCCGACAACAAGGTGATCACGGTGCCCAACGGCAAGATCATGGCCGGCAACATCGTCAACTATTCCGAGAAGCCCACCCGGCGCCTGGACCTGGTGTTCGGCGTGGCCTATGACGCGGACCTGAGCCAGGTGAAGCGGATTCTGGAAGAGGTGGTGGCCGCCGAGGAGCGCTGCCTGCCGGAGCCGGCCCCCACCATCGCGGTCAGCGAACTGGCGGACAGCTCGGTCAACCTGGTGTGCCGGCCGTGGGTGAAAACCGCCGACTACTGGGCGGTGAAATGGGCGCTGACCGAGCGCGTCAAAGGGCGCTTCGACGAGGCCGGCATTGCCATTCCGTTCCCGCAAATGGACGTGCACCTGGAGCAGCCGGAACCGGCCGCCGAGGCCCAGCGGGTCTGAGCCCCCGGGCTCAGTGCAGCTGGTCCGGCTCGCGGGTGAAGCGGTGTGGTGGCAGCACCACCCGCCGCACCCGCTCCCCCAGCACTTCCGTTTCGCCCTTATAGCGCTCGCCACCGGTGACCGTGAACTCAAACTCGTAAAGCCGCCACAGGCGCAGGCGGCCGTGTTCATCGCGGCGCGGCCGCAACCGCTTGAGGCCCACGGTCTGGTCGAGCAACAACACCTGCTCCTGTTCGCAATGCCGGCGGGTGGCGCGCAGCGCCGTCTCGCGGATGCGCTGGGCGCGCCAGAACAGCGCCGCCATGATCACCAGGGCGGCCAGCAGCAAAATGTCGGTAAGGGCGAGGTTCACGGGCGTCGTCGCTGTCTGCAATTCCAGTCATGGTAAGCGGCGGCGGCCGGGCTGGCCATGGTCGCCGAGCCGGTGGCGCGGGCCATCCCACCGTTCATTAATTCTTGTAAAGTTCGATTGGCGGCCTCTATCCGTGGTCGCCATGCCCTGCGACTGTATCCCAAAGCGTGACGGCAATTGAAGCGGCCTGGAATTCCCGGGGCCGCTGCTCGCCGTTTTTTGGTGCCGCGCCGCCGGATGGTTCATGCGGGTGCGCGGACAGCAGGAGGGAGAACCCGTAATGAGTGACAATCGCAAGCCAACCACCACCGACGCCGGTATCCCGGTCGCCAGCGATGAACATTCCCTGTCCGTGGGGCCGGATGGTCCGATCGTACTGCACGATCACTACCTCATGGAACAAATGGCCGCCTTCAACCGGGAGATGATTCCCGACCGCCAGCCCCACGCCAAGGGCGGCGGCGCCTTCGGCCACTTCCAGGTGACCCGGGACATGAGCCGCTACACCAAGGCGGATTTCCTGCAACCGGGCAAGAAAACCGACGTGCTGATCCGCTTCTCCACGGTGGCCGGTGAAGCCGGCAGCCCGGATACCTGGCGCGATCCGCGCGGTTTCGCGGTGAAGTTCTACACCGAGCAGGGCAACTTCGACATGGTCGGCAATAACACGCCGGTGTTTTTCGTGCGCGACCCGATGAAGTTCCAGCACTTTATTCATTCCCAGAAACGCCGCGCCGACAACGGCCTGCGCGACAACGACATGCAATGGGATTTCTGGACCAACGCGCCGGAATCCGCCCACCAGGTCACCTGGCTGATGGGCGACCGGGGCGTGCCCGCCACCTGGCGTCACATGAACGGCTACTCCAGCCATACCTACATGTGGGTGAACGCCGACGGCGAGCGGTTCTGGGTGAAGTACCACTTCAAGACCGACCAGGGCATCAAGTGCATGACCCAGCAGCAGGCGGACGAAATGGCCGGCAGCGACGCCGACTACCACCGCCGCGACCTGTTCCAGTCGATCAAGCGGGGCGACCACCCGAGCTGGACCCTGCATGTGCAGATCATGCCGTTCGAGGATGCGAAAACCTACCGCATCAACCCGTTCGACCTGACCAAGGTATGGCCCCACGACGACTACCCGTTGCACGAGGTGGGCAAGCTGACCCTGGACCGCAACCCCAGCGACTTCCACAGCGAAATCGAGCAGGCCGCCTTCGAGCCCAACAACTTCGTGCCCGGCACCGGCCTTTCCCCGGACAAGATGCTGCTGGCGCGGGCCATCTCCTACGCCGACGCCCACCGCGCCCGGCTGGGCGTGAACTATCGCCAGATTCCGGTCAACGAACCGAAATGCCCGGTGCACAGTTACAGCAAGGGCGGCGCCATGCGCATGCGTAACGCCAGCGACCCGGTCTATGCCCTGAACTCCAAGGGCGGCCCGGCGGCGGACCCGGAACGTTATCCGGAACAGGCGGTATGGGCGGCGGACGGCGAGTTCGTGCGCGCCGCCTACACGCTGCGCCCGGACGACGGCGACTTCAACCAGGCCAACGACTTGGTGAACAAGGTGATGGATGACGCCGCCCGGGACCGGCTGGTGAACAATGTGGCCGGCCATGTGCTGGACGGCGTGGAAGAGCCGGTGCTGTCCCGGGTGTTTGAATACTGGCGCAACGTGGACGAAACCATCGGCAAGCGCATCGAGGAAAAGGTACGCGCCGAGAAGAAATAGCCCTTCGCCGCCTGCCCGGTAGGAGCGGTTTCAACCGCGATCGCGGCTAAAGCCGCTCCTACGGGGAGTGGGCAGGCTCAGGTTCGCAACCGGTAGCCGGTTTTAAAGATCCAGGTAATCAGCCCCACGCACAACAGCATGAACAGCAGCGTCATGCCCAGGCTCACGGCCAGATGCACGTCGGCCACGCCATAGAAACTCCAGCGAAAACCACTGACCAGATACACCACCGGATTGAACAGCGTCACCGTCTGCCAGAGTGGTGGCAGCATGTTCACCGAGTAGAAGGTGCCGCCCAGAAAGGTCAGCGGCGTGACGATCATCATGGGAATGATCTGCAGCTTCTCAAAGCCGTCCGCCCACACCCCGATAATGAAACCGAACAGGCTGAAGGTCACCGCCGTGAGCATCAGAAAGCCGACCATGGCGAACGGATGGGCAATACTGAAATCCACGAACAGCCGCGACGTGGCCAGAATCAGCAAGCCCAGAATGATCGACTTGCTGGCCGCCGCGCCCACATAGCCGAGCACGATTTCCAACGGTGAGATTGGCGCCGACAGCACCTCATAGATGGTGCCGGTGAACTTGGGCATGTAGATGCCGAAGGACGCGTTGGAAATACTCTCGTTGAGCAGCATCAGCATGATCAGACCGGGAATGATAAAGGCGCCATAGCTGATGCCGTCGATCTCCACCATCCGCGAACCGATCGCCGAGCCGAACACCACGAAATACAACGAGGTGGAAATCACCGGTGAGGCGATGCTTTGCAGCAGGGTGCGCCAGGTGCGCGCCATCTCGAACAGGTAGATTGCCTTTACGCCATGCAGGTTCATCACTGGTCTCCCGTGCCACGGTGGTGGACCAGGTCCACGAAGATATCCTCCAGCGAACTTTCGCGGGTGCGCAGATCGCGGAACTCGATGCCCTGTTCGCCGAGCCGGCGCAGCAGCCCGGCGATGTCGCCCTGGTCGTGGCGGGCGTCGAAGCTGTACACCAGTTCGTAACCGTCCGCTTCCACGGCCAGGTTCAGATCCGCCAACGCCGCCGGGACCGTTTCCAGGGGCGCGGCCAATTGCAGGCGCAGTTCCTTGCGGCCCAGCTTTTCCATCAGGGTGCGGGTGTGCTCCACCACGATGATCTGGCCACCGCTGATCACGCCCACCCGGTCGGCCATTTCCTCCGCCTCCTCGATATAGTGGGTGGTGAGAATAATGGTCACGCCCCGCTCGCGCAGGCCGCGTACCAGATTCCACATATCCCGGCGCAGCTCCACGTCCACACCGGCGGTGGGCTCGTCGAGAAACAGAATGTCCGGTTCATGGGCCAGCGCCTTGGCGATCATCACCCGCCGTTTCATGCCGCCGGACAGCGCCATGATCTTGTCCTTGCGCTTATCCCACAGCGACAGATCGCGCAGCACTTTTTCCACATAGGCCGGATTGGCGGGCTTGCCGAACAGGCCCCGGCTGAAGCTCACCGTGGCCCACACCGTCTCGAAGGCATCGGTGGACAGCTCCTGGGGCACCAGCCCGATGCGGCCCCGGGCCGCCCGGTAGTCCCGGCGGATGTCATGGCCATCCACGGTCACGGTGCCCGACCCCGGGTTGACGATGCCGCAGACAATACTGATCAAGGTGGTCTTACCCGCGCCGTTGGGGCCCAACAACGCGAATATTTCGCCCTTGCGGATGTGCAGGTTCACATCGCGCAGGGCGGTGAACCCGGACTCGTAGGTCTTGCTGAGCCCGTCGATGGCGATGATGTCGGACACGTACGCTCCTCGCGGCTGAACGGATGAAAACGCCATTCTACGTCTTGTGGCGTGACGAAAGGGAAGGCAGCATAAAAGCTTAACCAATATTGAGGTCAACAATGACGAAAAACACCCGGCAAGGCGGAGTCACCGGCCAGGCTCCCATGGACCCGCCGGCCATCGATATGGGCAAGGCCCTGACCGTGGGCGAGGTGGCCAAACGCAGCGGCGTGGCGGTGTCCGCGCTGCACTTTTATGAGCGCAAGGGCCTGATCGAAAGCCACCGCAGCGCCGGCAACCAGCGCCGCTACCACCGCGACGTGCTGCGCCGGGTGGCGGTGATCAAGGTGGCGCAACGGATCGGTATTCCGCTGGCGGAGGTGGCCGGTGCCCTGGCCGCGCTGCCGCCCGGACGCAGTCCCACGGCCCGGGACTGGTCGCGCCTGTCGGCGCGCTGGCGTCAGGATCTGGACGAGCGTATCGAGCATCTCACCCAGCTGCGCGACCAGCTCGACGATTGCATTGGCTGCGGCTGCCTGTCGCTCACCGCCTGCCGCCTGCGCAATCCGGGGGACACCCTGGCCGAGACCGGCGCCGGCGCCCGCCGCTGGGAAAGCAGCGGCGATGAATAAGGGTAAATTCCGGTAAAGCGGGGACGGCGTGGCGGCGCTTTGGCGGTACAGTAATAACCCTGCAAACGCCAAGGAGATGGAGACCATGAATCTGTTCGAAGCGCTGCGCGCCGATCACGACACCCAGCGAACGCTGCTGGATCTGCTGGTCAAAACCCACGGTGATAGCGAAGGCCGCGAGGAACTGTTCGAGAAGGTGAAGAAGGAACTCTCCGCCCATGCCGCCGCCGAGGAGCGGGCCCTGTACGTGCCGATGATGGAGCAGGACCTGACCCAGGAAAAAGCCCGCCACAGCGTGGCCGAACACCACGAGATCGATGAGCTGGTGGAAGAATTGGAGAACACCGACTTCAGTTCACCGGGCTGGGTGGCCACCGCCAAAAAACTCCAGCATCTGGTCACCCACCACCTGGACGAAGAGGAACAGGAAGTGTTCCAGCTGGCCGGCCGCGCCCTGGATGAGCAAGCCAAAACCCGTCTGGCCGGCACCTACCGGGAGGAAATGGCCGCCGCCAAATAGGCCCGCCGCGTCCGCCCGCGCAGGCCGGGCGGCATGAGCGGCGCCGCCGGCCGGTTTGCGTTAAGGTCATTCGAGTAAGGGACAGCGAGGAGACGCGCTACCGTGAGTATTCTGCAACTGCCCCACGCACCGCCGACGGCGGTGCTGATCGACTGGCACGCCACCCTGGTGGACACCCACGACGCCATGTACCACGCCGTGGACGATGTGCTGCCGCGTCTGGAGGAATTGGGTCTGTGGGACCGGCTGCTGGAGCCCCAGGAGTCCAAGACCATCGAGGACGCCAAGCTGGTGAAATACGTCCGCGAGCATCACAAGCTGCACCCGAAGATCACCGCCCAGCGCAAGATTTCACGGACCGACATCTTCGAGGTGCTGTTCGGCGCCGACGGCGACGCCAAACGGCGTATCCATGAGGCCTTCGATGCCTGCTACAAAAACTACGTGGACGACGTGCACCCGCTGGAGCCGGATATCCGCCCGCAGCTGGAACGGCTGCGGGCCGCCGGGGTGCCGGTGGGGGTGATCTCCAACCGCAAGCGGGATTTCTTTGAACACGAGCTGCGCATCGTGGACGGCAACGGTTGGGAGGACCTGTTCGATGTGACCGTGTGCGGGGACGACGTGGAGAACCGCAAGCCGGCGCCGGACATGCTGCTCAAGGCCCTGGACCAGCTCGGCCTGACGCCCGGCGAGCATTGCTGGTATGCCGGCGACAGCACCACCGATGTGATCGCCGCCAAGGACGCCGGCGTCACCGCCATTTTCTACAACGGCGCCCATTGGTCGCAAAGCTGGCTGGACAAAATCTTCCCCGGCACCGTCACCCACCCGCACCGGCCTGACGCGGTGGTGGACAGCATCGGCGGGCTCACCCGTCTGGCCCGGCGGATGCTGGCCAACGGCAAACGGGTGGAACGGGCGCGGGCCTGAGCGCGCGCCGCCGGGCCTTCGGCCCGGGGCGGGGCTCAGGACAGAACCTGGCCGCCGTCCACCACCAGGGTCTGGCCGGTGATCCAGCTGGCCAGATCGGAGGCCAGGAACAGGGCCACGTTGGCCACCTCCTCCGGGGTACCAAGGCGCCCGAACGGAATGCCGCCGCGTATCCGTTGATAGAGATCCGGATTGTGCTGGCGGGCCTGGTCCCAGACGCCGCCGGGGAACTCGATGGAGCCCGGCGCCAGGCCGTTGACGCGTACCCCGTGGGGCGCCATGGCCACCGCCAAGCTGCCGGTGTAGTGCGCCACCGCCGCCTTGATGGCGGCGTAGGGGGCGGTGCGGGTGGACGCGTGCAGGGCGGCGATGGAGGCGATATTGATGACGGTGGCCCCCGGGCTTTGTTTCAGGTGGGGCAGGCACAGATGGGCGGCGCGCACGGTGCCCATCAGGTCCACCTCCACGCTGCGCATCCAGCCGTCCTCGTTGTCGTCGCGGCCGAACGCGGAGGCGCAATTGACAAGCACGTCCAGGCCCCCCAGTTCGGCCAGGGCGGTTTCCAGATAGCCTTCCAGGGACGCCTTGTCGCCGATATCGCAGGGCGCGGTGTGCAGGGCCAGGCCGTCGCCGGCGGCGTCCTCGCGCAGGGTCTCCAGGGCGGCCTCGCCCCGGGCGCACACCGACACGCGGGCGCCGGCCCGGGCGAAGCCCAGAGCGATGGCGCGGCCGATGCCCTTGCTACCGCCGGCCACGATCACCCGCCGGCCATTGAAGTCGAATTGCATGGTCTCTCTCCCGTAAAACGAAAGCCCAACTGTACGCCCAACCGGGCCCCCGGGCAGCCGCAATTGGCCCGCTCTGAATTTGGCACCATGGTACATTCAGGTGCTGATACTTCCGCGAAACGGCGGCCACATAACAACAAGCGGCCACAACAAGCGGCCAACAACAGGAGGGCCACCATGGGCACCCCGATGAGCGATCCGCGCCAACGCCTGCACGCCTTTACCGACGACGCCCTGGGCGATCACGATGCCACCGGGCTGGCCTCGCTGATCAAGCAGGGCGCGGTCAGCGCCGTTGAAGTGACCGAAGCCGCCATCGAGCGCATCGGCCGGGTGGACCCGCAACTGCACGCGGTGGCCCTGGAGACCTTCGAGCGCGGCCGTGGCGAGGCGGCCCGTTGCGGCGGCGGCGCCTTTGCCGGCGTGCCCACCCTGATCAAGGACAACATCGACGTGGCCGGCCTGGCCACCGGCCACGGCTCGGCGGCGGTGCACACCCGGCCGGCGGACAAGGACAGCGATTTCACCCGCCAGTTTCTTGCCCAGGGTTTCGTTCTGCTGGGCAAGAGCCGGCTGCCGGACTTCGGTTTCAGCGCCAGCACCGAGTTCATGGACCAGCCGGCCACCCGCAATCCCTGGCACACCGGCTATTCCTCTGGCGCCTCTTCCGGCGGCGCCGGCGCCCTGGTGGCCGCTGGTGCTCTGCCCATCGCCCACGGCAATGACGGCGGCGGTTCGATCCGCATTCCCGCCGCCTGCTGCGGCCTGGTGGGGCTCAAACCCACCCGGGGCCGGCTGGTGAAGTCGGAGGCCTCCCAGTCCCTGCCGGTGGATCTGATCAGCGAAGGGGTGCTGACCCGCAGCGTCCGCGACACCGCCGCTTTCTTCGCCGCCGCCGAGCGCTATTACCGCAACCCCAAACTGCCGGCCATCGGCGAGGTCACCGGCCCGGGCCGGCGCCGGCTGAAGGTGGGGCTGGTGCTGGATTCCATTACCGGCAGCGCCACCGACGCGGACACCCGCGCGGCGGTGGAGGACAGCGCCCGGCTGCTGGCGGACCTGGGACACCATGTGGAAGAAGCACCGATCCCGCTGAAGCCCTCGTTCATCGACGACTTCGTCACCTACTACGGGATGATGGCGTTCATGGTCAGCCGTTTCGGCGCGCGGCTGTTCGGCGCCGGGTTCCAGGCCGACCGGCTGGACGATCTGACCCTGGGCCTGGCGGCCTACTATCGCCGCCGGCTGTGGAAGACGCCGGCGGTGCTCTACCGCCTGCGCCGCACCTGGCAGGAGTACGCGGACAGCTTCCGCCACTATGACGTGGTGCTGTCGCCGGTGCTGGCCCGTACCGTGCCGGAGCTGGGTTACCTGAGCCCGACCCTGCCGTTCGAGACGCTGATCGACCGGCTGATCAAATACGCCAGCTTCACGCCGGCCAACAACGCTTCCGGCAGCCCGGCGATTTCGTTGCCGCTGGGTGCCAGCGCCGAGGGGCTGCCCATCGGCGTGCAGCTGGCGGCGGTGCAGGGCGGCGAGCGTACCCTGCTGGAACTGGCCTATGAACTGGAGGCCGCCCGTCCCTGGCGGCGCATTCAGGACGCCTGATCAGCTTTCTTCCTTGCGCTTGAACTGCGCCAGGATGCTGGAAAAGTCCTTATTGCCGTAACCCTGGTTGGCGTGGCTGGCATAGAGGCTGCGCGCCAGGGCCCCCATGGGCGTGGCGGAGCGCGAGGCCAGCGCCGCTTCCAGGGCCAGGCCCAGGTCCTTGTTCATCAGATTGACGCCGAAGCCGCCGTCGTAATTGTTGGACGCCGGCACGTTGGGCATCACGCCGGGCCAGGGGTTGTAGACCTCCAGGGACCAGTTGCCGCCGGAACTGACGCGCATGATCTCCGACAGCACCCTGGGGTCCAGGCCGTGGTCGGCACCCATCTGCAGCGCTTCGGCGGTGCCGATCATGTGCACGGCGAGCAGCATGTTGTTGCAGATTTTCGCCACCTGTCCGGCCCCCGGCGGGCCGGCGCGGAACACGTTCTTGCCCATCACGTCGAGAATCGGCCGGGCCCGTTCCACCGCCGCTTCGCTGCCGCCGCAGATAAAGGTCAGGGTGCCGGCGCGGGCGCCGCCCACGCCGCCGGACACCGGCGCGTCGATCATCTGCCGCCCGGACGCCTCGGCGGCTTCCGCCACCCGCCGGCTGGTGGCCGCGTCGATGGTGGAGCAGTCAATGATCAGCGCGTCCGCGCCGATCGCCGGCAGGATGCCGTCGTCGCCCAGGTACAGGCCGGTGACCGCCGCCGCCGAGGGCAGCATGCTGATCACCACCTCGGCGCCATCCAGGGCGTCCGCCGGGGTGTCGGTGGTGTGCACGCCACTTTCCTCGGCGGCCACCAGCAGGGCGGGCACCAGATCGAAGGCGGTCACGTCGTGGCCGGCGGCGGCCAGGTTGGCGGCCATCGGGCCGCCCATGTTGCCCACGCCGAAGAAACCGATTTTCATGATGATCTCCTTATTGTTCTCGGGCCGCAGGAGCGGCTTCAGCCGCGATCCGGCGTTTATAAAAACGACAAATCCTTGAGCACCCGGCGGGCGATGATTACCCGCATGATTTCGTTGGTGCCTTCCAGAATCTGATGCACCCGGCTGTCGCGCACATAGCGCTCCAGCGGGTACTCCTTGATGTAGCCGTAGCCGCCATGCAGCTGCAGCGCCTGGTTGCAGACGTCAAAACACAAATCCGTGGCCAGCCGTTTGGCCATGGCGCAGTAGGTGCTTTTGTCCGCGTCGCCCTGGTCCAGCTTCCAGGCCGCCAGCCGCACCAGCTGTTGCGCCGCCACCAGGTGGGTGGCCATGTCCGCCAGGCTGAACTGGGTGTTCTGGAACTCGGCGATGGCTTGCCCGAACTGCTTGCGCTCGCCCACGTAGCTCTGCGCCTGGGTGAGGGCGGCGGTGGCGGCGCCCAGGGAGCAGCTGGCGATATTGATGCGGCCGCCGTCCAGGCCGGCCATGGCGATACGAAAGCCCTGGCCCTCGTCACCGATGCGCTGGTCCGCCGGCACCCGCACGTTCTCCAGGGTGATGGCCCGGGTGGGCTGGCTCTTCCAGCCCATCTTTTCTTCGTTGCGGCCATAGCTGACGCCGGCCGCGTCCGCCGGAATGGCGAAGCAGGAAATGCCACCGGCGCCGGGCCCGCCGGTGCGCGCCATCAGCACCAGCACGTCGGTGTCACCGGCGCCGGAGATAAACACCTTGGCGCCGTTGATCACATAGTCATCGCCGTCGCGCTTCGCGGTGGTGCTCAGCGAGGCGGCGTCGGAGCCGGCGTTGGGCTCGGTGAGGCAGTAGGAGGCCAGCGCCTCGCCGCTGATCAGCGGTGCCGCCCAGCGCGCCCGCACCGCCTCACCGCCGAAGTGGGTCAGCATCCAGGTGGCCATGTTGTGGATGGTGATAAAGGCGGTGGTGGAGGTGCAGCCGGCGGCCAGCTGCTCGAACACCAGCGCCGCGTCCAGCCGGCTCAGCCCCAGGCCGCCGTGTTCCTCGTCGCAGTACAGCGCGCAGAAACCCAGCTCGCCGGCGCGGCGGATGGTGTCCTTGGGAAACACGCTGCCCGCGTCCCACTCGGCGGCGAACGGCGCCAGCTCCTTGTCGGCGAACTGGCGTGCCGTGTCCCGGAACGCCAGTTGTTCTTCGTTGAGGGCGAAATCCACGTTTGATCCTCGCGGTTCGCGGCTGAAGCCGCTCCCACCGATACCTGTAGGAGCGGCTTCAGCCGCGATCATCATTTCAGGTTAATGGTCATGTTCGGCCCGCCATGGGTGGCGTCCGGAATATCGTCGTCGAACCAGCGGCTGGTGACCGTCTTGGTCTCGGTGTAGAAGCGCACCGCCTGCTTGCCGTAGGCGTGCTGGTCACCGTAGAAGGAACCCTTCCAGCCGGTAAAGCTGAAGAACGGTAGCGGCACCGGAATCGGCACGTTGATGCCCACCTGGCCCACTTCGATCTCATGGCGGAACTTGCGCGCCGCCGCGCCGTTGGCGGTGAAGATCGAGGTGCCGTTGCCATAGGGGCTGTTGTTGACCAGCTCGATGGCTTCGTCGAGGGTGTCCACGCACATGCAGCACAGCACCGGCCCGAAGATTTCCTCCCGATACAGCGCCATTTGGGGCGTCACATCGGAGAACAGGGTGGGGCCCACCCAGTGGCCATCCGGCAAGCCCTCCACGCTGCACTCGGAGCCGTCCAGCAGGCAGGTGGCGCCTTCTTCCTTGCCCTGTTGGATCAGGGTGAGAATGCGCTCCCGGGCCTTGGCGCTGATCTGCGGGCCATAGGCGGCCTGGTCGTCGTCCCAGGCGCCCGGGCGCACCGCCGCGAACTGGTCCTTGAGTTCGTCCAGCCATTGTTTCGAATCACCCACGAACACCGCCACGCTGATCGCCATGCAACGCTGGCCGGCGGCACCGCAGGCGGAACCCACCAGGTTGCTGAGCACCTGGTCCTTGCGGGCGTCGGGCATCACTACCATGTGGTTCTTGGCGCCGGCGAAACACTGGGCGCGCTTCAGATGGTCGGTGGCGGTGCGGTACACGTGCTGGCCCACCGGCACCGAGCCGACGAACGACACCGCCTTGATCTCCGCATGGGTGAGCAGGGTGTCCACCTGGGTCTTGCCACCGTGCACCACCTGCAGAAGGTTCTTCGGCGCGCCGGCCTCCAGGAACAGCTCGGCCAGCAGGTTGGGGGTCATCGGGTCCTGTTCCGAGGGCTTGAGCACGAAGCTGTTGCCGCAGGCGATGGCCATGGGGAACATCCACAGCGGAATCATCGCCGGGAAGTTGAACGGGGTGATACCGGCGCACACGCCCAGGGGCTGGGTCCAGGAATGGCTGTCGATGCCACGGGCCACGTTCTCCACCGTTTCGCCCATCATCAACGAGGCGATGTTGGCGGCGTGTTCCACCACTTCAATGCCCCGCCACACGTCGCCCTTGGCGTCGGCGAATACCTTGCCGGTTTCCTTGGCCAGGACCTTGGCGATGTCGTCATGGCGCTCCTTGAGCAGATGCTGATAGCGCAGCATCAGCCGGGCACGCTCGGACACCGGCACGTCACGCCATTCCAGAAAGGCGGCCTTGGCGGCGGCGATGGCCTGCTCCATTTCGTCGGCGGTGGCCGCCGGCGCTTCGCACAGCACTTCGCCGCTGGCCGGGTTGGTCACGGGGATCCAGGTGTCGGTGGCGCTTTGTCGGAACTCGCCCTGAATCAGTTGCGGAAGTCGGTTGCTCATAACGCTTTCTCCTTGCATTTTTTTGGCCGTATTCGGAGGCCGGCGTCGTTACACCAGCGTATACAGAACCACCGCCAATACCAGCACCACCGAGGGCACCAGCACACTGGCGATGAACACCATCGGGTAGGCCCGCTGGTGGGTTTCCTTGCAGACCGCGCGGATGGTGGTGACCACGTAGCCGTTGTGCGGCAGCGAATCCAGACCGCCGGAAGCCAGCGCCGAAATCCGGTGCATGGCGCCGTTGTCCAGGCCCATGCCCTGGTAGATCGGCGCCAGGATCGGCAGGGCGATGCCCAGGCCGCCGGAGGCGGAGCCGGTGATGCCGGCGATCACCGTCACCGCCATGGCCAGGCCGGCGTATTCCAGCCCGGGCAGGCCGGTGAGCACCGCCACGATTTCCTTGAACGCCGGCGTCAGTGCCGCCACCGCGCCGAAGCCCACCACCGCGCAGGTATTGGCGGTGGCCACCAGCGCGTTGTCGGCGCCGGTGCCCAGGGTGCGGGCGCGCTGAT
The DNA here is from genome assembly GCF_005938655.1 of Alloalcanivorax gelatiniphagus. Classification (GTDB taxonomy): domain Bacteria; phylum Pseudomonadota; class Gammaproteobacteria; order Pseudomonadales; family Alcanivoracaceae; genus Alloalcanivorax; species Alloalcanivorax gelatiniphagus. Next base: position 223,147 of record NZ_VCQT01000044.1, on the reverse strand, counting down.
GAAGAGGACGGCGGAACAGCACGAAGCCGAGCAGCAGGCTGGCGCCCATGGCCACCAGCAGGGCCTCCACCGGGCGCATGCCCAGGGCCAGCGACAGCAGGTTGAAACCGCCCACCAGCACCAGCAGGGGCAACAGGGCCGCCCAGGTGGGCACCGCCACGCCGTCGTCCCGGCCGTGCTGGCGCACCGCCGCCGCCGGCGGGTCGAAGGTCTCGCCGGCGTTCACCGCCCGGCGCACCCGGTGGCGGATTGCCCAGGCGCCCAGCACCAGAATGGTCAGCGCGCAGATCACCCCGATCATGCCGCCGGCCACCGCGGTGGTGCCGAAATGCTCGGTGGGAATCAGGTTCTGTACTTCCGGCGACCCGGGGGAGGTCATGGTGAACGAGATCGACCCGAACACCATGGCGCCGGGAATAAAGCGGTGGGGCAGGTTGGCCGCCTTGAACAACTCGAAGGCGATGGGGTAAACGCTGAAACCGACCACGAACACGCTGACCCCGCCGTAGGTGAGGATCGCCGAGGCGCCCACCACCGCCATGATGGCGCGCTTCTCGCCAAACCAATGGCTGGACTGGCGGGCGATGGCCTTGGCGGCGCCGCTGTCGTCCATCAGCTGGCCGAAGATGGCGCCCAGCAGAATGGCCGGAAACCAGGCGGTGAAGAAGCCGGTGAAACCGGCCATGTAACTCTCCAGCATGGCCTGGTCCAGTGGCAGGCCGCTGCACACCGCCACCAGCATGGCGCACAGCACCGCGGAGATGATGATGTTGACGCCTCGCATGGTCAGCACCACCAGTAACGCCAGGCCGGCGAACAGCCCGAGGAAGCTGGCTACAAGCATGAGCTCTCCCTGTTTATCCTGTTGTTGTTCTTCCGATGAGGCAGGTTCGGCACCATCGCGTTTTTCAATTATTGCTATGGTGTACCACAGCCCAATGGGCGATAAGATGGCTTTAATTGATGGGGGATGGACAGAATTGCTATGAGCGGAACCGGTTCACAGGTGGAAACCTCCCAGTGGCCGCTGCCGGAAAGCGGCCGGCGGGTGGTGATTCCCCAGAGCCTGGTGGCGGAGCTGGCGACGCACCCGCTGTGCCGTGACTGCCTGCCCCTCGGCGCCGGTTTTTACCCCAGCGCCGCCGGCCATCACATGGATCGCCGGGCCCCCCGGGACCACCTGTTGATCTATTGCCTGGCCGGGTCCGGGGAGGCGCGCCTGGAGGGCCGCTGGCGGCCGGTCAGCGCCGGCGACGTGCTGCTGTTCCGTGAGGGCCGCCCGCACCGCTACCGGGCCAACCCGGACGACCCCTGGACCATCTACTGGGCCCACCTGGGCGGCGACCGGGTGGACGACTATTTCGACGCGGTGCTGGACCGGCCGGACGCCTTTGCCGCCCATGTCGGCCATCACCCGCGCCTTACCGAAGACCTGGACGCCCTGCTGGTCACCGTGACCCGCTTTCGCGGCGACCACCTGATCTACGCCGCCAACCTGCTGAAAAGCCTGCTCTCCTACATGGCCCTGATGCGCCGCCAGCGCCAGGAGCGCAGCGACGCCCTGGACGTGGCCCGGGTGCAGGCCTGGCTGCGCTTGCGGCTGCACGAACGGGTGGACCTGGACACCCTGGTGGCCGCCACCAGCGACCTGTCCCGCTACCACTTCATCCGCGAATACAAACGCCAGACCGGCCAGACCCCGATGCAGGCCTTTCAGCATCTCAAGGTCAGCCGCGCCTGCTACCTGCTCGACATCACCGACCTGAGCGTGGCCGACATCGCCCAGCAACTGGGCCACGACGACCCCTACTACTTCTCGCGCCTGTTCAAGAAAGTGATGGGCATGGCGCCCCGGGACTACCGCCGGGAGCATCTGGCCGGCGGTCAACTTCCTACATAATATTGCGAATCATTATCACTTAGATTATCTTCCCCGGCGTCCTTACACCGAAGCGAACCTGGGGGAACCCGTCATGTATCAGCGATGCACGCGCTGGGCACGGCCCGTGGCCGTGGCCCTTTTTCTTGCCCTGCTGGCCGCCTGCGGCGGCGGTGGGGGTAGCAGTGGCGGGGGGGACGGAGGCGCAAGCGGCTCAGCCGGCGTGTCCGGCCGCGTCACCGATCCCGGCATTGCCGGGGCGTTGGTCAAGCTGCAAAGCGCCAGCGGTAACGCCCTGGCGGTACCGGTGCGCAGCGACGCCAACGGCGGCTTCCGGTTCTCCGTCTCCTCCGGCGCCAACCTGAGCGGTGCCCGGGTGGTGGCCCAGGGTGGCGTGGATTCGCAAACCGGGCAGGACTTCACCGGGCTGACCCTGGTGGGGCCGGTGTCCGGCGGCAACGGCCTGGCCACGCCGGTGAGTACCCTGGTGATGGCGCTGGTGGACGACGGCAGCGATCTCGACAGCGCCGGCCAGACCGTGGCCGGCTGGCTCGGCCTGGACGCCACCCGGGTGCTGGACGACCCGGCCACCGACGGCGACCTGCAACGCCAGTCCCTGCGGCTCACGCTGCTGGGCGTGGCCCTTAACCGGGAAAGCCGGCCCATGACCTGGCTGGTCGACGCCCTGCGCGACACCGGCGACCTGGACGCCGCCCGTGAATGGCTGGCCACCGATCCCAAACTTACCGAGGCCAGCCGCCAGCGCATCATCGGGCTGGAACAGCAATTCCAGGCGGTGGCCGAAGCCGCCCCGGGCCAGGGCGCCGACGCGGTGGTGGCCGCCGCCAAACGCATCGCGGTGCGCCAGGGCATCACCCTCTACCTGCGCGATGCGTTCGGGCAAAACACCGACGACGAGACCAGCCAGGCCAACATCGCCGCCCTGGCCGACACCCTGATCAGCGCCAACGGTGGCGCCGGCGTTCCCGCCGGCGGCGCCCAGATTCGTAACCTGATGCGCTATGTGCTGCAAAGCTACCAGCTTGACCCGGCCGCACTGTCGCAAAGCGGCTTCACCGTCCCCGCCGGCCTCGGCGGCGACAGTGACATCGCCCGCATCACCGGCCTGCGCGCCCTGGACCACCGCATTCCGCTGACCAACGCGGAAAAACTCGGCATGGACAGCGACGCCCGCCGGGAATACTTCTACGCCTCCGATCTGTCCCCGTTCCATCGCGCCGAACGGCTGTTTGATGGCGTGCTCGACGACCTTATCCTCGACCCGGTGTATGAAGAAATCGCCGAAGGGTTGGCCTTCGCCGGCCAAGTTGGCGAAGCAAAAACTGTTCTAAGGACCCGCGTCTTCCAGCCTTTCCTGCGCGCGAGGACGGCGCAAAGGATCGCGTACAGGCTGATCGAGACGGGTTCGCATAACGAAGCGAAAGCGATGGTCGATACTTCCCTCTCCGAGTTGGACGGAATTATCGAGGCAAAGGGATTGGAAAACCTTACTGCCCCGGAAGCCGATCTTTACAACTCGCTGGTGCTGGACTACCGGCGACTGGGAGAGATTGAAGCTTCACAGAGGGCCATCGATAACGTGATCGATTACGTCTCCCTCTATGAGGGGCGCCCTTATCAGTCGGTTTACGGAAAGCTGCTGACGGCAATACGTGATAACGCTGAATTATCAGTAGAAAAAGCGGTTGAACAGGAGCTTGTAGAGCCCTTTCTGAATGATGCCATACAGAGTGTCGATCTTTTCACTCGATTTGTTCTCGGCACCGGATACCAGGTCAGAAGTGGTTGCACGCACTATAAGCTGCGTACTTTCTATCTTACCTATTCGGCCGGTTACTACTACGCGTTAGGTGCGGACCAGGAGCTCGAAAATATCATCGATCTTTTCGAGCAAACCAGAAATTTAACGCCATGTAACCTGGAGCAGACGGATGTCTACGTGGAAAGGATGGCTGCGTACTACGTCGCAACCGATCAAGTGGACCGTTACCTTCAACAGGTAGAAGAAACCATTACGGATCCTCGCGAGATTGAAGATGCTTTGCAGAACATCAATGTCGGAATAGCGTTTGAGGCTGTCGTGGAAGGAGATCTGCAAGGGGCTCTCGACGGCTTGCGGCGGAACTACCCAGAGCCGGAGGAATATCTGGGGTACCTGATTGATCAGTCGGGTACCGCGCACGGGCTCGCGGAGGCTCTCTACAGAAATGGCTATGTTTTGCTTGGCGATCAGGTAAGAGGCGCTGCCTGGAACTTCTATCTATCCGACGAATATCGGGATACGTACGTGCAAGATTACAACGCCTTGCTCGGTAACGGTTGTTTGAGACTGGTTCAGTTCGCGGAAAATTGGGGCGACATTGATACCGCCCGCAGCTGGATGGGCAATTGTGCCTCCGTTGCGGATGAGATTCTGAAAAGTATCACAGGCAAGGATGAGAGATTTGCAATTCTTACCGGGATTGCCATCTACCAGAATCGCCTGGGGCTGATTGCCGAGGGGAGCGCCACTATTGCCCGGGCGGAAAGTGAGATCTCCGCCATGTTGGGAAGGGATTACGACAAAGCATTACTACGGTTGATCTCTCTGTCGCTGGACAACGACAACCTGGGCCTGGCGCTGGACTACGGCCGCGAAGCGCAAACCCGCTACTTCCAGGAAGCGGCGGGCGCCACCAACGACAGCACCCGCAGCTCGGCCATGTCCGGTGGCCTGTCGTTGGCCACCAGCCTGAACCAGGTCGCCGAACAGGCGGGCCGCATGGCTCTGCGTGCCGGTGCACTAAACGTCACCGACCAGCAAAACGTGGCGGACGCCCGGGCGGCGGCGCGGGATCTGATTCTGGGTAACGGTAACCAGCTGGGCGTGGCCAACCTGGCCGACGCGCAGCTGTCCGACAGCTCACGGCTGACCTATCTGAATCAGGCCGTGCTGGTGCTGGCCAAAGCCCGCTACTACGACGAGGCGGTGGCGCTCACCGAGAAGGATGGCCTCTCCAACAACGACCGCAATCTGATGCTGCAAAGTATCGCCACGGCAATGACCGGTGAAAACGATTTCGCCAAGGGCGCCATCGCGGTACGGGATACGGATGGCGATGGCCGCCCGGACTTTTTCAACCTCGGGGTCGACGCGGAGGACATCGCGGCCAGTGCTTTGCAGCTGGATAACGATCTGGACGGTGACGGCATCACGGACGATGAGGATTCCACGCCCTTCTGCGCGTCCTGTGATGGCTGATCATGACTGACTACTCTTTTTGGCCGGCGGCACTGACCGCCGGCCTGTTTTTTTTCGTGCTCTCCGCCCACGCCGAGGACGACGTGGAAACCCTCAATCCGGTCTATGTGCACGGCGACGGCGCCGCCCAGCCGGTGACCACCGAGCCGGAGGGCAGCTACCGGCTGGACCGGCACATGCTGGACGACTATGGCAGCGCCAACGGCAGCGTTACGGAAGCCCTGGAGGTGTTGCCCAATATTCAGTTCAGCGAGGATCGTTATAAACCGGAAAGCCTCTACGATCTGAAACCGGCATCGATTTCCATTTCCGGCGGCCGTGCCTACGAGAATAACTTCCAGCTGGATGGCGTGGACATCAACAGCCGGCTCGATCCACTGGCGGACAAGCCCAACTCGATCACCGACGTGCCCGGCCATGAGCAGTCGCTGTTTATTGACGAGGACATGCTGGAATCGGTGACCGTCTACGACAGCAACGTGCCGGCGCGCTTCGGTAATTTCACCGGCGGCGTGGTGGACATGAAAACCCGCCGTGCCGGCCAGGGGCCGCGGCGGGTCAATCTGTCCTACAGCACCACCCGTTCCGATTGGGTGGACTACCGGGTGTTCCACCATGTGCCGGACGACGCCGAGAACCCCAAGGAGCCGCCGGAGCCGGACTCCTTCAAGCGCGAACGGATGGGCATCAGCGTGGACCAGCCGCTGGCCGGTGGGCGCGGCGTTTATCTGGGTGCCACCCGCTCCTATTCGCGCAACCCGGATGTGTCGCTGGGCGAGATCAAGGATCAGGAACAGGAGAACCTGGGGCTTAGCGGCCGCTTCTACACGCCGGTATGGGACCAGGGCTGGCTGGACCTGGGGCTGGCGGTGGCGCCCTACAAAGGTGAGTACTTTATCAAGGACGCCAAGGACAGTGACTTCAGCGTGCGCGGCGGTGGCCTAACCGGCAACGGCAAGCTGTCCTGGCTCACCGACCGCCACGACATCACCGCCCGCCTGGCGGTGTCGTTAAGCGAGAACAGTCGTCGCTCCCCGCAACACTTTTTCAACTGGCAAAACAGCCCGAGCCGCCACTGGGGCATCGAAAATGATCTGGCTTTCAGTCGCCAGGGCGGCTTCGGTGACCTGGACCGCGAGCAGCAACGCTACACCTTCGGCTTGGACGCCCAGCGCCAGCCGGTCCGCTGGCTGGGGCGCCGCTGGAACCTGGAGTACGGCGTCGACCTGAGTTATGTGCGGGTGATCGAGGACCGGCCGGCCACCTCCTACATTTACCAGAACGGCATCGTCAACACGGAGATCCAATGCCGGGGCGTCAGCCTGGATTGCGTGGACGGCGAGCAATTCTTTTCCACCCGCAATGTGTACGCGGCCCACGACCTGGACGTGGGCCTGGCCCAGGCCGCCGCCTACACCGAAGCCTCTACCCATTGGGGGCGGGTCAAGACGGTGTTCGGTGCCCGCTACGATTACGATGATTTTCTCGGCAACCTTAATTTTTCCCCGCGCTTTCGCGGCGCCTTCGATATGTTCGGCAATGGCCGCACCAACCTGACCTTCGGCGCCAACCGTTACTACGGCGCGCCGCTGCTTTCCTACAAACTGCGCGAAGCACGCCAGCCCCACTACACGGAATACCGGGGTTCCGTGGCCAACGTGGTGGGCGACTGGGAAAGCGATTCCGGCGGCGCCCGCACCCGCTATGTGTTCTCGGACCTGAATACGCCCTACAGCGACGAACTTTCCGTGGGCCTGAAGCAGGCATTCCTGGGCGGCATTGTTGATCTGAAATACGTGCACCGGGAAGGCCGCGACGAACTCTCCCAGCAACGCACGGACATCCAGGAAGATGGCTTCGAACTGTACCGGCTCAGCAACGACGGCAGCAGTCGTTACCAGGGCATTTCCCTGGCCTGGTACCGCACCTTCGGCCGTTACCATCTGGGGCTGAGCACCACCTGGTCGGAGGCGGAAACCTCCAACTCGGACTACGACGTAAGCGCCGATAATCCGCTCGCCGATGAATACATCTATTACCGGGGCAAGCGCATGCGCCAGGGCGAACTGGAGCAGGTCCGCTATGACTACAACCGCCCTCTGGTCGCCACCGTCAGCCTGGCGGCGGATCTCCATCGCAACCTGCGCGCCAGCCTGGTCACCACCTGGCGGGATGAGCAACGCTATATCGCCAACTCCGGCCGCTCGCAAAAGGGCGAAACCATTACCTTGCCGAATGGCCAGACGGTGACCGAATCCCTGCCGGTGTACGAGGACCGGCAGCGGCCGGCCACCTGGATCAGCAATCTGAAACTGACCTGGCAGGTCACCCGTAAGCCGGGTCTGGTGCTGGACGCGCAGATCAACAATGTGTTCAACGCGCGCACCTACACCGCCGATGACGGTAACCCCAACACCTATGATTCCGGCATCGAGATTGGCCGCAATTACTGGCTGGGTATGAAGGTGCGGCTATGACGTTGAGGTTGCGGTGGGCGGCGGTGGGTGGTTTGCTCGGTGCGATGTTACCGGCCTTGGCGTTGGCCGCCGACGCCTGCCCCGATGCCAACGCGGATCGTCTGGACCGTTACCGCGCCGGGCCGGCCTGCTGGCCGGCGATCCAGGTGGACGCCAGTGTGGACGCGCGGCCGCTGGGGCCGCTGCCGCCCACGCCGAAAGTGGACCGGGCGCTGCGCGACCTGGGCGAAACCCTGTTCTTCGATCCGCGCCTGTCCGGTTCCGGACAGATCGCCTGTGCCTCCTGCCACGATCCGGAATGGGGCTGGGCGGATGGCCGCCAGGTGCCCTACGGCCACGACCGTCAACGGGGCCGGCGCAATACGCCCAGCGTCGCCAACGCGGCCTTTCAGCAGGCCCAGTTCTGGGACGGCCGCGCCGCCACCCTGCGCGAGCAGGTGCTGATGCCCATCGCCAATCCGGAGGAGATGCACGGCACGCCGGACGGGGCGGTGGCATCGATCAACGCGGTGCCCGGTTACGCCCCCCTGGTCCGCGATGCCTTTGGCGAAGCCACCCTGAACCCGGAGCGGCTGGCCGACGCCCTGGCCGCCTATCTGACCACGGTGGTCACCGGCCCCACCCGCTTCGACCTGTTTTACGGCGGCGATGCGGACGCCCTCAGCGAAGCGGAGATTCGTGGCCTGGATCTGTTCCGCACCAGCGCCGGCTGCATGAACTGCCACCACGGCCCGTTGTTCACCGACGGTCAGTTCCACAACCTGGGGCTGCATTTCTACGGTCGCAAAAACGAGGACCAGGGCCGTTATGCCGCCACCGGCCGCAAGCAGGATATGGGCGCCTTCAAGACCCCGGGCCTGCGCAACGTGATGGCCACCGCGCCCTGGATGCACAACGGCAAGTTCACAAAGATGCACGGCATCCTCTCCCTCTATAACGCCGGCGGCGTGCATCCACGCCCCAAGGGCGCCGAGCAGGATGATCCGTTGTTTCCGGTGACCAGCCCGTTGCTCAAACCGCTTCGGCTGAGCCAGACCGATCTCGCCGACCTGGAAGCTTTTCTGCACAGCCTGGACAACCAAAAAACACCGTACTTCAAGATTCCGGATCTGCCGCGATAGCGGCGAGGATTATGCGGGAATGGGTAACGATCGGCCGGCCGCCTGTGCAATGGTTCTCAAAATATAAACAAAAATTTGTAATGCAAAAAAATATTCATTTCATAAGGGGGGGGGTGGTTAATGACAAGGAGAGAAAATGGCCCTTTCAATGGAAGAAAAACAGCGTTACCACGATTTAATACAATCTATATGGTCAGGGTCGGTGAGTTCTTCGCCGAGCCAGATTACCGAAGCTGTAGCGGATATCGTTGATTCCGTTCTCAATCAATCTTACCAGTGCTCAGAGAACTTTTCTGGAACCTTGAGTTTTTTAGCGGTGATCGGAGGCGCTTGGATATTGCCACGAAATATTGTTAAGCACTATTTCGAAGCCTTGAATACCTGGTTGTCCGCGGTCGAAGGGAGTGTTACCTACCGAGCCTGCTTGAGTCAGGCCGCTTTGAACTGGAAAAGCCCGCTGGTACTTGCTCTTATGGGCCTGTGAGATATGGATTTTCTTAGGGTTTGTTTCTGGATTCTCGCCGCGATAAGCACGGTCTGGTACTTCAAGGACCGGGATAGCTGGGTGTTCCGCGCTTCCTCGGCGGCGGCCACGATCTTGATCACCTTCCTGCTTTTTCGGAGGATATTGAGTTGATCGTGGCCGTTTGAAAGAGTTGGAGGGCTTCGGCTTCACCCATCAAAAGATCAATGTAGTGCGTTTTCTTATTCGTAAAAAGCATAGTGCGATATCCTGCGGAGTTCTTCGTGGTCCGCAGGTACAGCGAAGAACCTCCGATCTTCCTTACGCGGATTTCCGGAGGGAGCACCGTGGTGGATTTCTTCCCTGGCTCTATCGAAGGAAGGAGAATTTTTTTGGCTCGTTGTGCTTCAGTATGGCCATCTTTGTACAGCGCGGACTCTTTCTCGCTGAGCGTTCTGTGAGTGAGCGTATTCCCGTTCGCGTACTGGACGATAACGATGCCGTCACGGTGAGCGATGGTTTCCAGGCCGTGTTCGGGTAGGAGTAGCCTCAATGGGCCAAGCACGACTTTGAGGGGGGCGGGCAGAGCTGGTGCCTCGATATCAGGCGGGCCGGGTTGCTCCTTGGAGGCGGCGTTGGCCAGAGCTGGAAAAACAAATAAAAAAAGTAGCGTACTTGTTGCCATGATCCAGGCGTGTAGGCTTTTCCGTGGAATCCATCCCATCTGTTTCAAACCTCATTCGTAACCAGATTATTCGGAATCTTCATTGCCGCTTCGCCATTGCAGAAAAGCGCCGCCGGCGTTTTCCACCGCCTGTTCCAGGGCCTGGCGGCGTTTGCCGTCGCTGGGGTGGCGGGGCGGGTTTTGCAGGGCTTTTTGCAGGCGCTGGCGGTCGGCGCGGGGCAGTTGTTCGAGCCAGTGCCGGTCGCCGTGGTCCAGGGTCAGGGGGGCGCGGCCGGCGTGGTTGCGGTGGCTGACCTGGAACCAGTGCTCCAGGGCGCGGCCCAGCACCACATAGCCGAACTGCGGGTCGCGCACCGGGCCGAATTCCGCCCGGCGGCCGCCGCCGGCCAGGGGTGCCAGCAGTTTCAGGGCGCCCAGTTTGTCGGCGTACTTGCCGCCGTAGTAGAGGCTGCCGGCGGCGCCCAGCACGCCGCCGATCAGGGCGCCGGTGCCCAGGGAGTGGCCGGCGGCCAGGGCGTCGATGCCGGCACCGCCGAGGGCGCCGGCGCCGAAGCCGGCGGTGGCCAGGTAGGTGCGGCTCACGCCCCAGGCCCGGCGCGCCTGGTCGCTGAACAGGTCCTGGCCCGGTTCCCAGTCCAGCGCCTGTTCCCGCCGGTGCAGATGGCGGTGGCGGTAGAGGGCTTCCACGTCCCGACGCAGGCTCTGTTCGCGTTGCCGCTGGCGGTCCCGCCAGCGGCGGGCCAGGTCATGTTCCAGGGCGTCGCGGTTGTCGTGCTCGCCGAAGCGGGCGCTTTCCGCGTGGGTGAGCATGTCCGCCAGGGCCTCGGCGATCAGGGCCAGGGCGCGGTGCTGGCGGTGGTGCCGCTGGTCGCGCAGATGGTTCGCCGCCTCTTCCAGGGGGCCTTCCCAGTCCGGTGCCAGCTGGCCAAAGCCGCGCAGCAGGCTCAGGTGGGTGTCGAAGGGCGCGTTGACCGCGTCGAAGTCGCGCACGATCTGGAAGTACTGGCCCAGGGCGGCGCGCCAGTCGGCCAGGTGATCGCCGTCGCCGATGCGGTTGATCAGCGCCAGGCTGGGGCGGCCGGTCCAGCGCAGGATCTCCATTTCCGCTTCCTGTTCCGGGCTGTAGGGCACGGCGCCGTCCACCACATAGAGAATGCCGGCGCCCTCCAGGATCGGCGTGAGCAGTTCGCATTCATCGTGGAAGCGTGGGTCGTCCCGGTGCTGGGTGACGAAGGCGCGCACCGTTTCCGGCCGGTCCGAGGCGCTGGCGCTGTGCGCCTGCAGCCAGGCCAGCACCCTGCGCGGGCGCTGGAAGCCGGGGGTGTCGATCAGCTCGTAGAGAACATGGCCGTCCACGCTTAACGGATAGCGGTGGCTGTCCCGGGTGGTGCCGGGCTCCAGGGCGATGGCGATGCCGTCGTTCTGGGCCAGGGTGGCGACGATGCTCGACTTGCCCTTGTTGGGGTGGCCGACCACGGCGAAGCGGGGTGGGGCGGTCATGGCGTGGCGGCCTCCCGGTCCGGCGCCAGCGGCGGGCACAGTTGCAGGGCCGGGTCCTGGCGGCGGGCGAGAAAGCGCTGCCAGGGGGCCAGGGCCTGGTCGTCGGTGGCCAGGGGTTGCAGCAGGATCGGGGTGGCCGGGCCCCAGTGGGCGCGGGCGTCATCGAGAAAATCGGCCAGATCGCCGGTGGGCGGTTCCCAGGCGCGCACCAGAATCACCACCGGGCGGCCGCCGTCGGCCCGGTTCAGGGTGTCGCGGTCCTGCTCCAGGGTGGCGGCGCCACCGGCGTCCAATATTGGCACCTCGCCCACCAGGTGGCGGACCAGGTCGCCGTCGCCGGCGCCGGCCCAGCGAATCAGGGTGCCGGTGTCCGCCGGCGGGGGCGGTGCCGGGGCCGCCGCCGGGGTGGTCAGGGGCGTGGCGGCGGGGGCCTCGTCGCCGCTGTCCACCCAGGGGGTGGCGAAGCGTTCGCGCAGGGCGGCCACGCCGGGATGGTCGCGCAGCAGGCGCCGGGCCCGGCGGCGCAGGTGCGCCTGGGCGAGCAGCAGCAGGGCCAGCCGGGGCATCACCACATAGGTGAGCCAGGTCATCACCAGAAATGGCCACCAGCCGCCAAGCAACGCCGGGTCCGCCGGCGCGCCGCTCTCCAGCCGGAAGTAGCGGGATTGGGCCACCAGCTCCAGGCCCGGCACCGCCCCGGGCAGCCAGCCGCGCCAGGGCCAGGCCAGGGTTTCCACCAGGCGGTGATAGGCCGGCGCCGAGGTTTGCAGGGTGGTGCTCCAGCCGAACGCCAGGTCGCGCACCAGAATCTGGGCCAGCAGGGTGAGCAGGGCGGTGACCGCGAACGCCAGGCCGCCGGTCTGGGCGGCGCGGGCCGCCAGCTGCGGTTGCAGTTGGCGCAGCGCCGGGGCGCCCTGCTCGGGGCCGCCCCGGCCCAGCAGCCCGCCCCAGGGACGCCAGCCCACCAGGGCCTGGCCGGTGGTGGCCAGCGCCAGCAGCAGCTGCATCAGTACCAGCGCCAGAAACAGGGTCACGTTGATGCGCGCCGGGCCGGTGACATACAGCAGGCCGAGCATGGTCAGCACGCCGAGCACGCCACCGGCCAGCAGCAGACCGCCGTTCAGGCGCCGCCAGCGGCGCAGGGAGGTGGTGTCGTGGCGGCCGTTGCCCACCGCGTGCAGCCACTCCGCCAGGGACGGCGGGGTGGCGCCGGCCTGTTCACGCACCAGGGCCAGGCGGCGGTCCCGCCGGTGCAGAAAGGCCGGGGTCTGGTCACGGTCGCGGCGGTATTGGGCGTCGAAATCCAGCAGCAGACGCAGGGGTGACGATGACAATTAGCGCGTCTCCTTGCCCTCGGGCAGGGTGTAGTGAACGTTTTCCTGGCCACAGGCGTGGCAGGCATTGCCGAATTTGCCCACCGGTTCACCGGCGCGGTCGTAGCCGATCACCGGACGATATTCCATGGTGCACATCTGCGGGCGTGACTCCGGGCAGACCCGGGCTTCCTCGGGTAACTGAGCGGCGGGCTGTTGGGCACAGCCGCTGGCCAGGGCGGCCAGCGCGAGCAGCAGCGGGGGCAGTAAACGGGGCATCGAACTCTCCTTATTGCGATCAGGCATCCATGGTACCGCGTGGGCGGACGTTTGGGGGCCACCGTTTGCGCACGGGTGCCAAGACAAGCCCGTTGACCTTATCATTGGGCCCCGATACCCAGGTAAAGAGGACTCCGGAGCATGAACGAGGTGGATTGGCGAAACGAAGTGGCGGCCATCTGGCGGTCCCGTCAGCAGCGGCTGCGTCCGGTGCGCAATCTGGACCCGGTGCGCCTGGACGACCTGCTGGGTATCGAAACCCAGAAAGCCAAGCTGATCCAGAACACCGAACGTTTTCTGGCCGGCAAGCCCGCCAACCACGCGCTGCTGTGGGGCAGCCGGGGCACCGGCAAATCGTCGCTGGTGAAGGCGCTGCTCAATGCCTACGCGGCCAACGGCCTGCGTGTTATCGAGGTGGAAAAGCACGACCTGGTGGACCTGCCGGAGATCGTTGACGACATCCGCGAGCGGGCCCAGCGTTTCGTGATCTATTGCGATGACCTGGCCTTCGAGGACGGCGACAACCAATACAAGCACCTGAAAAGCGTGCTGGAGGGGTCCCTGGAATTGCCGCCGGCCAACGTCAAGCTGTACGCCACCAGCAACCGCCGCCACCTGGTCAGTGAGTACCGGTCGGACAACGACCAGAGCCGGGTGGTGGGCACCGAGATGCATCACGGCGACGTGGTGGAGGAGAAGATCTCTCTGGCGGACCGCTTCGGCCTGTCGCTGAGCTTCTACCCGATCAACGAGGAACGCTATTTCGAGATGGTGGACCACCTGTTCGGCCCGGTGGCCGACCCGGAGACGTTGCATATCCGCGCGCGCCGTTTCTCCATGGAGCGGGGCGTGCGCTCCGGGCGCACCGCCCGTCAGTTTTACAACCAGTTCATCGGCGAGTTCTGACAGCGGCCGGCACTCATGGCATACTGAGGCTTCATTTCGTCAGAGTCTCGTCCATGGAGCGCCATTCGCCCCACAATCGGATGATGATCACGCCCGCGCACTGTCCACGACGCGGGCGCCGCCCCTATTTCCCCGACCCGCCCCGTTGTCGCTGAGCCTCGACCTGTTAAGCTCAAAGCGGCCTTGCCGCGACGGATAACGGAACTTCTATGACTCTCGCTATTCTGGTGCTGCTGCCCTTTCTGGGAGCGGTGCTGCCCCCCCTGGCCGAGCGTCTGGGCGCCTCGCGCACGGTGCTGTCGCTGAGCGCCGCCCTGATGCCCGCGCTGGCGCTGGTGTTGCTGATCGGCCCGGCCGGGGCGGTGTTCGACGGGCAGACCGTGCATGCCCTGGTGCCCTGGGTGCCGAGCCTGGGCCTGGAGCTGGCTTTCCGGCTGGATGGCCTGGCGCTGCTGTTCGCCTTGCTGGTGCTGGGCATTGGTCTGCTGGTGATTCTCTACGCCCGCTACTACCTGTCCGCCAAGGAAAAGGCGGGCCGCTTCTTCGCTTTCCTGTTGCTGTTCATGGGCGCCATGCTGGGCGTGGTGACCAGCGACAACCTGCTGCTGCTGGTGCTGTTCTGGGAGCTGACCAGCCTCAGTTCCTTCCTGCTGATCGGCTTCTGGTCCCACCAGAGCACCGCCCGCAAGGGCGCGCGCATGGCGATGACCATCACCGGCATGGGCGGGCTGGCGCTGCTCGCCGGGGTGCTGCTGATCGGCCAGGTGGTGGGCAGCTATTCCCTGGGGGACGCCCTGGCCAGTGGCGACGCAATCCGTGCCAGCGGGCTCTATCCGCTGATTCTGGGGCTGGTGTTGCTGGGCATCTTCACCAAGAGTGCCCAGTTCCCGTTCCACTTCTGGTTGCCCCATGCCATGGCGGCGCCCACGCCTGTGAGCGCTTACTTACATTCCGCCACCATGGTCAAGGCCGGGGTCTTCCTGCTGGCCCGCTTCTACCCGATGCTGGCCGGCACCGACCTGTGGTTCGATGTGGTCTCCCTGGCCGGCATGATCACCCTGCTGTGGGGGGCGGCGGCGGCCCTGTTCCAGCACGATCTGAAGGGCCTGCTGGCGTATTCCACCATCAGCCACCTGGGCCTGATCACCCTGCTGTTCGGCCTCAATACCGAGCTGGCGGCGGTGGCGGCGGTGTTCCACATCATCAACCACGCCACCTTCAAGGCCAGCCTGTTCATGGCCGCCGGCATCATCGACCACGAGACCGGCACCCGCGACATGCGCCGCATCAACGGCCTGTGGAAGTACATGCCCTACACCGCGGTGCTGGCCATGGTGGCTTCGGCGGCCATGGCCGGGGTGCCGCTGCTGAACGGCTTCCTGTCCAAGGAAATGTTCTTCGCCGAGACCCTGGAATCCGGCCGGCTGGGCGCCATGAGCTGGGTGCTGCCGCTGGGCGCCACCCTGGGCGGGGTGTTCTCGGTGGCCTATTCGGCGCGCTTTATCCACGACGTGTTCTTTAACGGCGAGCCGGTCAACCTGCCCAAGTTTCCGCCCCATGAGCCGCCCCGCTATATGAAGGTGCCGGTGGAGATTCTGGTGGCCCTGTGCGTGGCGGTGGGGGTGTTGCCGTCGATCACCGTGTCCGGCCTGCTGGCGGTGGCGGCCAGCGCCACCCTGGGCGGCGATCTGCCGGCCTACCATCTGTCCATCTGGCACGGCTTCAACCTGCCGCTGCTGATGAGCGTGGTGGCCCTGCTCGGGGGCGTGGCGGTGTACAGCCAGCGGAACTGGCTGTTCCGGCAGTACGAGCGCTTGCCGGAGATCAACGCCAACCTGATTTTCGAGGGCCGCATGCAGAGGCTGGTGCGGGCCGCCTCGGCGCTCAGCGACACCCTGCGCAATGGCTCGCTGCAAAGCTACGCGGCCTGGTTGCTGGCGCTGGTGGCGTTGGTGCTGCTGGTGTACCTGTCGCCGGCGGTGCTGGACGGGCAGCGTCAGCTGCTGCCGCTGGATGGGGTATCGCTGCTGGCCGGCGCCATGCTGGTGGTGGCGGCGCTGATCACCGCCATTCTGCATCGCCACCGGATGACGGCGATCATGTCCCTGAGCGCGGTGGGCCTGGTGGTGTCCCTGGCGTTCGTGCGGCTGTCGGCGCCGGATCTGGCGCTGACCCAGCTGTCGGTGGAAATCGTCACCCTGCTGCTGCTGATGCTGGCCATGTATTTCCTGCCGGTGCGCACTCAGATGGAGTCCGGCTGGCCGAGGGTGCTCCGTGACATGGTGCTGGCGGTGGTGATCGGCGGCGGCGTGGGGGTGATGGCGTTCGCCATGATGACCAGCGACTTCCAGTCGATCAGCGGCTACTTCCTGGACAACGCCAAATCCGGCGGCGGTGGCACCAATGTGGTCAACGTGATCCTGGTGGACTTCCGGGGCTTCGATACCTTCGGTGAGATCACCGTGCTGGGCATCGCCGCCCTGGGCATCTACGCGCTGCTGCGCGATCTGGACCTGCGCTCCGCGTCCAGTGATTCCCTGGGCCGGCCCTGGGCGCGCGATGCCCATCCGCTGGTGCTGGTGACCATCTCCCGGCCGCTGCTGCCCCTGGCGCTGCTGATCTCGGTGTACATCTTCCTGCGCGGCCACAATCTGCCCGGCGGCGGTTTCATCGCCGGGCTGATCACCTCGGTGGCGCTGCTGCTGCAATACGTGGCCTCCGGGGTGGCCTGGGTGCACCGGCGCCTGCCCGGCGACTACCACCCGGTGGTGGCGGTGGGCTTGTTGCTGGCCGGTATCACCGGCGTGGCATCCTGGTTCTTCGGCCATCCGTTCCTGACCAGCACCTTTGACTACCTGTACTGGCCCCTGGTGGGCAAGTTCGAGGTGGCCAGTGCCATGCTGTTCGACATTGGCGTGTTCCTGACCGTGGTCGGCGCCACCCTGTTGATGCTCGCCAACCTGGGCAAGCTGTCCATGCTGGATGACAAAGCGAAGGAGGGTGCCTGATGGAAGCCTTGGTTGCCGTCATGATCGCGGTGCTGGTGGGCACCGGCGTCTACCTGGTGCTGCGCGCGCGCACCTTCCCGGTGATTCTGGGCATTACCCTGCTCAGCTACGGGGTCAATCTGTTCGTATTCATCTCCGGCCGTCTGGCCGTGAACCAGCCGGCCATTGTCGGTAACGGGCCGGCCTCCGACCCGCTGCCCCAGGCACTGGTGCTGACCGCCATCGTGATCGGCTTCGCCATGACCGCCTTCCTGGTGGTGCTGGCCCTGCGCGGCCAGGGCGAAACCGGCACCGACCATGTGGACGGCAAACGCGACGACGGAGGGGAGGGCTGATGGAACATCTGATCATCGCGCCGATTCTGATCCCCGCCTTCGCCGGCATGTTGCTGCTGCTGGAGGTGCGCGAGCATCAGCCGCTGCGCCGCTTCACCGGCATGCTGTCGGTGCTGGCCCTGGTGCCGGTGGCGCTGGCGCTCTACCAGCAGGCCGCCGGCGGCGAGATTCAGGTCTACCGGCTGGGGGACTGGGCGGCGCCGTTCGGCATTGTGCTGGTGCTCGACAAGCTCAGTGCTCTGATGGTGCTGCTGTGCACCGCGCTGGCGGTGCCGGCGCTGCTCTATGCCTGCCGGGCGGACGACAAGCGCGGCGCCAACTTCCATGCCCTGTTCCAGTTCCAGCTGATGGGCATCAACGGCGCCTTCCTCACCGGTGACCTGTTCAACCTGTTCGTGTTCTTCGAGGTGCTGCTGATTGCCTCCTACGGGCTGGTCCTGCACGGGCGCGGCCCGGCCCGGGTACGCGCCGGCATCCATTACGTGGTGCTCAACCTGATCGGCTCGGCGCTGTTCCTGGTGGCGCTGGGGTTGGTGTACGGCACCACCGGCACGCTCAACATGGCGGACTTCGCGGTCAAGGTGAACCAGCTCGACGGCGGCGCCCTGGAACTGGCTCGCATCGGCGGGCTGTTGATGTGGGTGGTGTTCGGCCTCAAGGCGGCGCTGTTCCCGCTCTACTTCTGGCTGCCGGCGGCCTACGCCAACGCCACCGCCGGGGTGGCGGCGTTGTTCGCCATCATGACCAAGGTGGGGGTTTATTCGGTGGCGCGGGTTTACGGCCTGGCCTTCGCCGACGGTGCCCTGGCCGGGCTTGGCCGCGATGCGCTCTGGGTGATGGCCCTGCTGACCCTGGTGCTGGCCGCCATCGGCGTGCTTGGTGCCCGGCGCCTGGGCGAGGTGGTGGCCTATATGGTGGTAATGTCGGTGGGCACCCTGATGGCCGGCCTGGCGTGGGCCACCCCGGAGTCGTTCGGCGCCATGCTCTATTACCTGATCCACACCACCCTGGTCAGCGGCGGGCTGTTCCTGCTCGCCGACCTGGTGGCCCGGGGCCGTGGCAAGCTCGGTGATCAACTGGTGGCCGGGCCGGCGCCCGCCGGCCGCGCCGGTCTCGGCGTGCTGTTCTTTATCGGCGCGGTGGCGGTGATCGGGCTGCCGCCGCTGTCCGGCTTCATGGGCAAGGTGGCCCTGCTGCAAACGGTGCCGGCGCCGTTGTACTGGCTGTTCCTGCTGGGCGGCGGCTTGCTGGCCCTGGTGGGGATGAGCCGCGCCGGCTCCACCCTGTTCTGGCGCGCCACCGGTGACGGCGCCGAGCGCCGGGTGGACCGGCCCCGTCTGGCGGCCACCCTGCTGCTGCTGGCCGCCGCGCCGCTGCTGGCGATCTGGGCGGAGCCGGTGCTGCGCGCCACCGTGGCGGTGGCGGCGCAGTGGGCGCAGCCGGAGCTTTACATCGACGCGGTGCTGGGAGGAGGAGTATGAGACGCCTGTTACCGTTTCCGATGCTGAGCCTGCTGCTGTGGCTGAGCTGGCTGCTGCTGAATGGCTTTTCCTGGGGCCACGGCCTACTGGGCCTGGTGCTGGCGGTGGTGCTGCCCCTGGGCACCCGGCCGTTCTGGCCGAATGTGCCGCACCTGCGCAATTTCCCCAAGCTGGTGCGGTTCGTGCTGGTGGTGCACTGGGACATCATCACCGCCAACGTGGCGGTGGCGCGGCTGATCCTGCGCTCGCCGCGCAAGCTGCGGCCGGCGTTCGTGGAGTTGCCCCTGGACCTGGAGGACGACTTCGCCATCACCCTGCTGACCAGCACCATCTCGTTGACGCCGGGCACGGTCAGCGCCGATGTCAGCGAGGATCACCGCACGCTGCTGATCCATACCCTGGATATGGAAGACGAGGCGGCCTTGGTGGCGCAGATCAAGCAGCGCTATGAGCGGCCCTTGAAGGAGATTTTCGAATGCTAGAGATCGCCCTGCCCATTGGTTTCGGCCTGATCGTGGCGGCCCTGGTGCTCAATCTGTACAGGCTGCTGCGCGGACCCACCCTGCCGGACCGGGCCCTGGCGCTGGACACCATGTACATCAACGCCATCGCCCTGATCGTGCTGTACGGCATCGCCAACAACAGCAAGCTGTATTTCGAGGCCGGCATGCTGATCGCCCTGATCGGCTTCGTCAGCACCGTGGCGGTGGCCAAATACATGACCCGCGGCGACATCATCGAGTAGCGGTACGGGAGAACGTTATGGATACCCTGGTTGAGTTTCTGGTCAGCGCCGCCATTCTGGTGGGCGGTGTGTTCGCCCTGATCGGGTCCATCGGGCTGGCGCGGCTGCCGGATTTCTATCTCAGGCTGCATGGCCCCACCAAGGCCACCACCCTGGGCGTGGGCGGCACCATCTTCGCTTCGCTGCTGTTCTTCTCATGGCAGGAGCAGGGATTGAGGCTGCAGGAGCTGCTGATCGTGCTGTTCCTGTTCATTACCGCGCCGGTGTCGGCGCACATGCTGGCCAAGGCGGCCATGCACCGTCAGCTGCGCCACCGGGAAGACACCCGGGGCCGGCCCTGGAAGCAGTAACGGGAGCAGTAAAAACAGGCGTTGGGAAAAGACGGCGCGCGAGCGCGCCGGAGCTTGGATTCGAGAGAAAAGATGAAATTTGTAAAACGTGAGATTACCGGGAAACTTTTTTGAATGGCGGCCGGTCCTAACTAATGGCTGCGGACCGGTACCCCCGATCCCCCAGTACCCTCACCGGTTCGTAGCTTCTGGACACCCCAGCCTCTCCCCCAGGAGGCTGGGGCGGCAAGCCTCCCTGGCAGCGCAGTCGTTCCCTTCCCCCCACTTGCTGCCAGGGATTTTTTTTGCCTGTCGAAACAGGCTTCCCCCCCTTCGGTGTTCCGTTCTCGGCGTATTCCACCCATTACCCGGGTGACTTCCGGCCATGTCCCCACATGCCCGGGCTGCCTTTGCCACTAAATAAGCAAACCCCGTGCCGCCTTTACGGCGCAGCTTCGTATTCCTTTAAAAACAGGTGCTTACGATAGGGGAGGCGAGAGGGCGCCGCCTTGACGGTCATCAATATAGTGCCGAAAAGCGTCGGCATTGTGACAGGGTGGGGCAGTCGGGCGGTCTGGCCGTCCGGTGGTCAGCGTGCCGGTGTGTCGTCCGCCGGCACCCGCAGCCATTGGCCGAGCCGGGCCCAGGCCTCGTCGCAGCCGGTGCCGGCGGTGGCGGAGAACAGCTGGGCGGTGAGCGGCGCCGGATGATCCTTGAGGGTCTTGCGGACCTGCAGCAGGGTGCTCTTGGCGGCGCCGAACTTGAGCTTGTCGGCCTTGGTGATCAGCAGATGCAGGGGCATGCCGGCCTGGGCCGACCAGTCCAGGATCAGCTGGTCGAATTCCTTGAGCGGGTGGCGAATGTCCATCAGCAGCACCAGGCCGGTGAGGCAGCGGCGCCGGGCCAGGTAGTCGTCCAGGTGACGTTGCCACTGCAGCCGGGTCTGCTTGTCCACCTTGGCGTAACCGTAGCCGGGCAGATCCACCAGCCGGCGCTGCTCGTCCAGTTCGAAGAAGTTCAGCAGCTGGGTGCGGCCCGGGGTCTTGGACGTGCGGGCCAGGGAGCGCTGGCCGGTGAGCCGGTTGATGGCGCTGGATTTGCCGGCGTTGGAGCGCCCCGCGAACGCCACCTCGAAGCCTTCGTCCGGGGGGCATTGCTCCACGGTCTGGGCGCTTTTCAGGAACTGGGCCTGGTGCAGCAGGCGCTGGGTGGGGTCTTGGGGCATGGCCGGATCTCGCTGTGGGCCGGGGGCGGAAAACCCGCACCCTTAATAAGGCATATGACGGGAGCGGACCTCTGGTATATAATGCGCGCCGTCGCGCGTTCGCCGCGTGGCCGATGTTCTACAGGTCTTTGTCTTTAAAGGCAAATCAAAGACAACGCCGGGAACAAAGACGCAGAATAAAAGCCAGCATGTCGCCAGCTCCACGGGGAGATACCGCATGAAAGGTTTGATCGCAGGGCTTGCCCTGATGTTTACCTTGAGCCTGACCACCGGCGCCCAGGCCGATGCCGTTAAGGAACGGTACGATCAGAGTTGTACCTATTGTCACTCCAGCGGTGCCGCCGGCGCCCCCAAAACCGGTGACCAGGCTGCCTGGAAGCCGCGCCTGGAGAAGGGCATGGATACGCTGGTCAAGCACGTCAAAGAGGGCTACAACGCGATGCCGCCGGGCGGCATGTGCGGGGACTGCTCCGACGAGGAATATCGCGCTCTTATCGAATACATGTCGAAGTAAGTCGCTGTTTTTGAAGGAAAGGCCATGAAGTGTTTCAAGCTGATCGTGCTGCTGACCGCCATGGCGGTCGCTCCTTTCGCGCTGGCGCAGGGTAATGCCGAAGCCGGCCAGGAAAAATCCCAGACCTGCGCGGCCTGTCACGGGCCCGACGGCAATTCTCCGTCCGGTATGTACCCGAGCCTGGCGGGCCAGGGTGAGAAATATCTGGTGGAACAGCTCCACGCCTTCAAGTCCGGCGCCCGGGAAAACGCCATCATGCAGGGTCAGGTGGCCAATCTCAGCGACCAGGACATGCAGGACCTGGCGGTTTACTTCGCCAAGCAGGACATCACCACCGGCCAGGCCAGCCCGGACTGGGTTGAGCAGGGCGAACGCCTCTACCGGGGCGGTGACGTGAGCAAGGACATCCCCGCCTGTTCCGGCTGCCATGGCCCGGCGGGCCAGGGCGTCGACGCCGCCGGCTTCCCGGCGCTGGCCGGCCAGCACGCGGATTACGTGGAGGTGCAGCTGAAAGCCTTCCGCGCCGCCGGCAACGAGTCGATTGGCGATATGGCCAAGCGGAGCAACGATCCGCAGGCGATGATGCGCACCGTGGCGGGCAAGATGAGCGACGCCCAGATCAAGGCGGTGGCCAGCTTCGTGTCCGGTCTGTCCGAAGGTCAGGCGGCTGCGGAATAACCGCATTCGCCGGGCATAAAAAGGAAGGCAGCCAGTGGCTGCCTTTTTTTTGCACGATTTTTACGCAAACCCGGCGTGGGCAAGCGCCCCGCTAAGACGTCATAATGAAAAACCGGGCCGTGGGGAGCGTTTGCCGCTCCGCGCGGTCACAGAGTGGACCAAGTCGACAACAAGGAGAATTTCATGCTGCGGAAGCTCATGACAGCGATGGCGCTGCTGGGGGGGTTGGCCCTGGCCGGTACGTCGGTGGCCGCGGAATCCGGCGACCATGTGCGCTATGCGGAAGGGACCCATTACAAGATACTCGATGCCCAGGGCAATGTGGCCGAGCCGGGCAAGGTGGAAGTGCGGGAGTTCTTCTCCTACATCTGCCCCCATTGCTACGCCATGGAGCCGCTGGTGGACGATTGGCTGGAGAACAAGCCGGACAACGTGAACTACGTGCGTACCCCGGTCACCTTCCTGCGCAACGGCGAGCCGCTGGCCCGCGCCTACTATGTGGCCGAGGTGCTGGACATGGTGGACGAGGTGCACAAGCCGATCTTCGATGCCATCCACAAGCACCGGGAACCGCTGTTCACGCCCACCGCCCTGGCCGATTTCTTCGCCAAGTACGGTGTCGACAAGGACGAATTCAACCAGCTGTACGGCTCCTTCGGGGTGTCCACCAAGCTGCGTCAGGCCGATGCTCTGGCCCGCGACTATGAAATCCGTGGCGTGCCCTCCTTCGTGGTCAACGGCAAGTACCTGGTGCTGCGCGAAGGGCTGAAGAGCAACGAGGAAATGTTCGACGTCATCGATTATCTGGTGGCGAAAGAAAGCAAGCAGTAGCCGGAGGCGCCGAGGGTTCATGTTGCTGGACCGCGCACGCATCGCCTATCAAACCTGGAAGGCCCGCCCCGCGGGCTTTTCGTTTGCCCGTGAGGGACACCGCCGCACCCGGCGGGTGCGCGAGGTAACGCTGCCGGAAGACAGCATCAGACTGCTCAGCTTCAACATCCAGGCGGGCATCGGCACCAGTCGCTTCCGCGACTATGTGACCGGCAGCTGGAAGCACCTGGTGGCGCATCCGCGCAGTGTGGAAACCATCGAGCAGATCGCCCAGGTGGTGCGTAACTTCGACGTGGTCGGGCTCCAGGAAGTGGACGGCGGCAGCCTGCGCTCGCGCAACGTCAATCAGCTGGTGCACCTGGCCTCGATGGCGGACTTTCCGTTCTGGCACCAGCAGCTCAACCGCAATCTGGGGCGCCTGGGACAGTTCAGCAACGGCTTCCTGAGCCGCCTCACGCCGTTCGCGGTGGAGGATCACACCCTGCCCGGCCTGCCCGGCCGGGGCGCTATCCTGATCAAATTCGGGCACCCGGTGCAGCCGCTGGTGGTGGCGGTGGTGCATCTGGCCCTGGGTGAGAAAATGCGCAACACCCAGCTGGGCTATGTGACCAGGTTGCTGCGCCCCTACCGCTACGCGGTGGTGATGGGCGACTTCAACTGCCGGCTGGAACACCTCACCAACTCACCGATCGCCGAACTGGAGCTGCGTGCCCTGGAAGGCGACCTCTATACCTTCCCCAGTTGGGCCCCGGACCGGCACATCGACCACATTCTGATGTCGCCGGAGCTGGAAGTGCGCCACACCCGGGTACTCACCGACTGCCGGCTCTCCGACCATCTGCCGCTGGCCACCGAGATCCGCATCCCGGATGCGGTGCGTGCCGCCACCCTGGAATACCGTCTGCCGTTGATCGACTAGCGCCTGTTATGGCCCGCCATGGGGCAGGGTGATGGGCGCCGCTTCCGCCGGTCGCAGGGCCGGGGATTTGAGAATGCAGGCGGCCAGTTCGTTCTGCCGCGAGGTGCCGGTTTTGCGGAACACCGCCTTGAGCTGGGCACGCACGGTCTGCACCGAAACCCCCCGTGCCCGCGCCAGGCCGGCGAGATCGTGGCCCTCCGCCACGCCCCGGGCGATGCGGGCCTCCGCCGGGGTAAGGTCGAACAGGGCGGCCAGCTGGCTTTCGTCCACCCGGCCTTCCTGTTCCGGCAGATGGAAATAGACCAGCGCCCGGCCGCCGCCGGGCAGCAGGGCGCGCGCCACTTCCGGCGCCAACGGGCTGACCACGCACACCAACGGCCGCTGGCCCGGGCGCGGTATCGCCAGGGCGCCGCCGGCATGGCTCCAGCCCCGGCCGGCGCCGGCGAGCACGTCGTGCAGCAATTGCCGGAAGTGTTCCCGCAGCCGGGGCGGGCGCGGCGTCAGGCGGCCGTGGTGGTGGATCAGCTGCGGTTCATTGGCCACCAGGATGCGCGCCCGCTCGCACAGATACTCCACCCGGCCATGGGCGCCCACCACCGCGTAGGGCCGGCAACCGGCCACCGCCGCCGCCGTCCCCTGCCAGCGCAGCCGTTGCCCGTGGCGGTTGAGTTCGATGGCCCGGCGCACATGGGGCACCAGATGGTTGAACCAGGCGGTATCCGGTTGGTCGTAGGGGCCCTGGCCGCCGGTGCGCTGCACCAGCAGCTGGATGGTGTGGTCATGGTCCCGGTGGACGGTGCCGCAGACGCCGTGGTGAATATCCAGCTGCCGGGCCCAGTCGTTGTAGAACTCGGTGCCATAGAAGCGTTTCTGGCGGCAGGAAAAATCCAGGTAGGTGGAATAAAGGCGGCCGCTCGGTTTATCCCGCAACTCCGGGCGCCAGGGGCAGGCGTTGACGAAGTAGTCCACATAGTCGCGGTGGGCGGCGTCGTCGATGTTCACCTTGGCGCTGGAGATCACCTGCTCCGCCGCCGTATCCATGACCAGCAGCCGCGCCGAGCGCGAACGGCTCACGCGTACCAGCTGCTCCAGAAAGGCCGGCCAGCATTGCGGGTCCATGGGCGTGGCATAGAGCGTGTCCAGCAGACCCTCGTAGGCGGTCCCCCGGTATGGAAGTACATTGGATGCTTCCATGGTTTCCCCCAGATCGTCTTGTTCCCCGAAGGGAACTATGTCACAAACCGCTGAAGGCAACGACCGTGTGATATCAAAAAGCCACCAAGCGGTGTGGTCGGTTAACCGGCGGCAACCCGCCGTTAACGCGCCCCGGGTGGCTGGGGAGGAATCGTTGGGAGTGCTGGTCCGTTGAGAGTGTTTGTCTATGGCACCCTGCTGGCCGGGGAGTGCAACCACGGATGGCTGGCCGGGGGCCGTTACCTGGGGAACTGGACCACGGCGCCACGCTACCGGCTGGTGGATACCGGCCCCTATCCGGTGCTGGCCCTGGGCGGGCGCACCGCCGTGCGCGGCGAGGTGTATGCCATCAACCGTCTGATCCTGGACCAGCTGGATGTGCTGGAGGGATATCCCGCCGACTACGGCCGGGTGTTGATCCCCACCGGCTGGGGCCGCGCCTGGGTGTACCGCCGCCGGCGGGCGCCGGCCGCGCGGTTGCTGTTTGACGGCGACTGGCGCCGCCGGCCCTTCCCTCAGTAGCGGGTTTCGGCCATGCCCGAGAACTGCTTGGCCAGATAGGTGGCATAGTTGTCGGTCATGCCGGAAAGAAAGTCCAACGCCCGCATGATGCACTGGTAGACGCGCTCCCGGTCGTCCAGCGCCTCCAGGCCGTCCGGGAAACTGTGCCGGCCGATCAGGTCGATGATCCGTTCGTGCCGGTAATTGCGCGTCGTGCCCCGGGCATGGGACAGGGCCGCTTGCACCAGGCCGTCGAGCAGGGCGCCCATCACCTCGAAGGCGCCGATCTCCAGTTCGATCTTGCGCGGGTGCTCGAACACCTTGCCACGGGCCAGCTGCTTGGCGTTCTCCACCACATCGTGCACCGCCGGCTCGCAGTGGTGGAGCAGGTCGCCTTCCATGCGGCCCGCCAGCAGGGCGTCGTGGTTGGCCACGAACGCCTCCACGCCGGCCTCGATAAAGCGCTCGATGATCTTGCCGCGCAGCAGCGCCGCCTTGCGGCCGTCGCGCATTTCCGAGCGCACCAGCTGGCGCACCTCGGCGTTGTCGGGCAGCGCCGGAGACAGCAGCGCATAGACCTCGTCCCAGTGCAGCAGGTCCATTTCCAGGCCGTCTTCCAGGTCGATGATGGCGTAGCAGAAGTCGTCCGCCGCCTCCATCAGATAGGCCAGCGGATGCCGGCAATGACGCCCCGGCGCCAGCTGGTGCAGGCCGGTGGCCTGGCACACTTCGTTGAAGGCCGCCGCCTCGGACAGAAAAGCGCTGTATTTACCAGGTTTGGCGCCACTTTCCCCGGCCCGGGACGACAGCCAGGGGTATTTGAGAAAGGTGGCCAGGGTGGCATAGGTCAGGCGCATGCCATCGTCGTACTGGTGGTATTCGCTTTTGGTGAGAATGCGAAAGCCCTGGGCATTGCCCTCGAAATCGATCAGGTCGCTCTGCTGTTCCGGGGACAACAATTCCAGGTAGCGCTGGCCGCGCTCCTGGAACCAGGCGCGGATGGCGCGCTCACCGGTATGCCCGAACGGCGGGTTGCCGATATCGTGGGCCAGGCAGGCGGACTGCACGATGTCGCCCAGGTCGGTGGCGTTGACGCTGTCCGGCAGGTGGCCCAGCCGCGCCAGCCGCTCGCCGGCGCGGATGCCCAGGGTGCGGCCCACGCAGGACACTTCCAGGGAATGGGTCAGGCGGTTGTGCACATGGTCGTTGGTGGCCAGCGGATGCACCTGGGTTTTGCGCGCCAGACGCCGGAAGGCCCCGGAAAAGATGATCTTGTCGTGATCGCGGAGAAAGGCGGTGCGGCCGGTCTCGTCCTTGGCATCACGCCCGCCCAGGCGGGCCTTGTTGAGCAGCTGTTCCCAGTTCATCCGCGCCCTTGTCTGATTGCCGCTGAGGATCGGTGGCCGGCGGTACCCGTTGAAATAGGTGCCGCCGCCCCCAACGCTGTGGGTATTGATCCTATCTTGATGCGCAGCCTGTCAGCGTCAAGGGAAATCTGGACGGTGCCCGGCGCGGGCCACCGACAGACACAGCAAGGAGTCGTTATGAATCTGGACAAGCCGCTACTGATGCTGGTCACCAGCGCTTCGCAAATGGGCCAGGGCCAGCAAACCGGCCTGTGGCTGGAAGAATTCGCGGTGCCCTATCAGGTGTTCAAGGACAACAATATTCCGGTGCGGGTGGCCAGCCCCAGCGGTGGCAAGATCCCCATCGATCCCCGTTCGGTACCCGATGACGACCAGAAGGAAGCCTGGAAGGACGCCATCGCCGAGCTGCGGGACACCCGTCCCCTGGAGGAAATCTGGGAAGACGGCTTCGTGGCCGTGTTCGTACCCGGTGGCCACGGCGCCATGTTCGATATGCCCGACAATCCCCTGGTGGCCGGCGTACTGCAACGGACCTGGACCCAGGGCGGGGTGGTGGCCGCGGTCTGCCACGGCCCGGCGGCCCTGATCGGGGCCTGCGATGAGGACGGCGTGCCGCTGGTCAAGGGCCGCCGGGTATCCTGCTTCACCAACGAGGAGGAGCGGGAAGTAGGGCTTGAGGAGGTCATGCCCTTCCTGCTGGAAACCCGCCTGGAGGAACTGGGTGCCCGCATCGAGAACAAGGGCAAGTTCCAGGCCCAGGCGGTCACCGACGGGCGTCTGGTCACCGGCCAGAACCCTCCGTCCAGCAAGGTCACCGCCGAGGCGGTGGTTGAGGTGTTGTACTCCGAATAAGCGCGATGCTCAGGAGTCGCAGGGGCCGGCCCAGCGGGCTTCCGCCTCGATGGTAAGCTGGCCCTGGGCGGTGCCGGTGGTGATCTCCGTGGTGTAGTGCTCGTCACTCTCCACGGTCATGGTGCCGCTGGATTGCACCGTCCGCTCACCGGACTGGCACTGGGTGGACCATTCCAGGGTGTCGCCGTCCCAGTCGGTGTCCGGGCTTTCACAACCGTTGCGCATCCAGTTCTGGCGCAGGGTTTCCTCGATGTCCGCCGCTTCCTCGGCGGTGACACAGCGCGAACGCTTCTTTTCCTTATCCATGCCCGGCGGTACCTGATCGCCGGCCACCCGTTGGGTGACTTCCCATTTGCCCGGTTTGATGTCGGCGGCCAGCGCGGGTCCGGCCAGCGCTGACAGGGCCACGGCGAGGGTGATGCAGGTTTTTTTCATGGTTCATCCTCAAACACTGAAAAAATCGCTGGCCAGTGTAACCGCGCGACACCCGCTGGAACCACGGCAGCCCTGTGACAAAGCGTGGTTGTGCGCAATTGGTCACGTTTCCGGCCCGGACGGAGCCGGGGCGCGGTGGTAAGGTCTGCATCTTGTTCCCGCTAGCGAAGACAAGGAGAAACCCGTGAAAACAGAAGCAATGCTGGCCGCCGCCCTGCTGACCCTGGCCGGCCCGGTGGCCGCCGAGGGCGTTGACGAGGACACCTGCTTTCGTATCAACCAGGCGGTGGCCGACGTGGAAATGGCCATGCTGGGCATGGGGGAGTTGCCCGCCGCGCGCCAGAAACTGGCGGCACTGCGGGATCAGGCGCCGTCCATGGCTGAGCAACTGGACGGCATGCTGGAAGTGGCCCGCAAAGCGGAAAACAGCAAACCGATGGATCCGTCGCACCCGATCCAAACCGGCGAACATGAAAAAGCAGAGGCTGAATATAGGAAAATATTCCGAAAAGAATGTGGCGAACTTTAAGTATTTATAATCGGAGCGCGGCGGAAAACACCGCGCTCCGCCTGTTCGAGAGCTTTAGAAAAACCCTATAAAACAAGCTGTTTCCCCCTGCTGCCCTCCGTTCAATGCCTCACCTTCAAAGCCAACTGGTTCCGGTTTTACGATCAGGCGGTGTGACCTGGTTAATAAAAAAAGGGACCGTCATCTACCTTTAATGGAAAAGGCGCCGCCGCTTCTCTATGTTCCCCGCCACAAGATAAGGGGCTTTCGATGAATCGGGTATTGGCGTTGTTTTTGACTTCCCTGGTGGTGTCCGCCTGCGACGGTGGTGACACCTCGCCGGTGCATGGCGGTGGCGAGCGCAGCCAGCGTTTGTCCGGCACTTATGAAGCGGCACAACGTTGCAACGGCCTGGGGCCGGTGGCGGTGGATTTCACCGCCCGGGCCCAGGGCAGTAACTACTTCCTGCTGGTTCGCGGCCAAGGGCCCGAGCCGGTCTACGCCGCCGTGGACCGCCTCGAGGTGCCGCCTTCCTGGAACGACGAGCAAACCGAGATTGAAACCACCGGCGACGGTGTGTCGCTGCATCAGTGGCATGCCCGGCTCACCAAGGAAGCCGGTTGGCTGAAGGACGGCGAGGGCCACGCGCAGCTGCCCGACGACGCCCGCATCGCCTTTGACGCGGACGAAAACCGCTTTTTCTTCATGCCGCCGGTATGCGAAAGCGAAACGCCCTCCCCCGAGCGGGTATTCCGCCACCGCCAGCCGAGGCTGGTGCTGCATGACCTGAACGTGGCCCTGGCCGGCGAACGGGATCGCCTGTATCGGGATGCCGGCCAGCGCTATAGCGAACAGCGCCGCGCTTATCAGGGCGGCTCCGGTGCCGAGGGCGTGACCGCCGGTCACGACGACCGCAACCGCCACCTGCTCAATGTGGCCGCCCTGATGAAGGCGGACGCGGAACGGAAAGTACCGGAACTGGCCGGCCTGGTGGCCGAACACCGGCCCGGGAAGGCGGCCGCCGCCGAACGGTACAAAAAAGAACTGCCGGCGTATCTGCGTGCCATGGCGAGAGCCCATGCACGCTGGTACATCGACGCGGCGGAGATCCGCCTGGACTGGTTTAACGGAACCTATCCGGACGGCGAAGCCGCGATCCAGGAAGGGATGGCGGAACTGGAAAGCGCCTATCTCTTGCTGGCGGAGCAGTAGCGCGGAACGCGCTTGAATAGCCGTATTCACCGCCGCTTGCCGGTGGTCCTATCAATGACCCAATTGAGAGAGGGGAGTATGAAGTTTCGCAATCGCCAGCTAGGACAGGGAATGACCGAGTACATCATCATCGTGGCACTGATCGCCGTGGCGGCGATCGGCGTTTACCGCCTTTTCGGTGACACGCTGCGCAACCAGACCGCCGGCCTCGCCAAGGAGATGTCCGGGCAGGAAAGCGATCAGGAAGTCAGCAAGGCGCAGACCTCGGCGAACGAGGCTTCCTCCCAGGCCGGCTCGGCCAAGGATCTGAGCAACTACGGCGAAGGGAACCAGAAGT
Organism: Alloalcanivorax gelatiniphagus; assembly: GCF_005938655.1. Lineage (GTDB taxonomy): Bacteria > Pseudomonadota > Gammaproteobacteria > Pseudomonadales > Alcanivoracaceae > Alloalcanivorax > Alloalcanivorax gelatiniphagus. The sequence goes on along the minus strand of NZ_VCQT01000044.1, from coordinate 192,791 downwards.
AAAAGCACCACGGGTGTGCCCGGCACACGGGCACACCGCTTGTTTCTTCGGGGGAAAGCATGAACCGCCACTATCAGACCGGGCAGATGACCGTCTATGTCCTGGTGATGTTGTTTGCCGTGGCCGCCGCGATCTACTTCGTCCACGACGCCTACAACATCAGCAATGAGAAAACCCGTCTGCAAGCCACGGCGGATGCCGCGGCCTACAGCGTGGCGGCGGTGGAAGCACGCAATCTCAATGTGCAGGCCTACGCCAACCGGGCCATGATCGCCAATCACGTGGCGGTGGCCCAGGCGGTGACCCTGGTCAGTTGGACTCGCTGGCTGCACAACACCACGCGCAATATTTCCCTGGTCACCAAGTGGATTCCCTACCTCGGCCAGGCGATGACCGCCGTGGAGAAAGTGCTGGACCGCAGCGCCACCGTCATCGAAAACATGATGCGCGTGGCGGTGAACAGTCTGGATAAGGTGATCGGTCTGATCTCCGGTATTCAGGACTTCTCCCATGTGCAGACCCTGGCGCTGGCGCGGCAGGTGTTCGAGGAAGTGGTGGAGGAGAATGATCCCCAGGTGGACACCGCCTATACGCTCACCTCCCTGGCCTCCTTCGCCCGCGCGCACACCGCCATGGTGGGCCGCTACAACCCGGACCGGGCCCACGCTTACCGTGGCCGGCGCGGCAACCAGGACCACCGGCGGCGCAGCGATGAATTCCGCAATGTGCTGCTGGCCAGCCGCGACAATTTCACCAGCGGGCGCAACCAGGACCTGGACGTGGTCAACTTCTTCGGCCTGTTCGGCGTGGAGATCCGCAAGCGCGGCGGCACCGAGCTGGCGGACACCCGGCAGCGCCGGGGCGACTACTACACCTGGTCGGCGGTGGACACGCTTTCCGTGCACACCTGGGCGCTGACGCCCTGGGGCAAGGAACATGAAGAACTGCCGGTGGGCTGGGGTGCGTCGCAGAGCGCGCAGAGTAATACCCGCCGCCAGTACAACCTGGACGGCATTCATGGCCGCCAGGGCTACTGGCGCGACAACAGCCGGGCGTCCCGGGCGGCGAACGCGGAATACTGGCGCTCCAACGTGCAGCACAACTATCGGGGCATGCGCCGCTTCAGCGCCCTGAAACAGGACGGGCTGCTGGAGGAAGGGCCGGGCATCATCATCACCCTGACCAAGCCGTCCGGCTCCCAGGGCGTGGAGACCGCCTCGGACATCACCGGCGCGAAGGAGCGCATGAAGTTCGGCGGCCGGGAACATTTCCTCAACGGCCGCATGGCGTCCATTTCCAAGGCGCGGGTGCACTTCCGTTACCCCAACGATCTGTTCCCCCGGCGCGATGGCCGGCGTGAGTACGGCAGCCTCTACAATCCGTTCTGGCAGCCGTCGCTGGCGCCTTTGAACAGCGTGGAAAAAGCGGCGGCGATGGCGGAGCTGGGGCTGTGAGACAGGCGCAGAGAGGGCAGTCCATGGCCGGCTTTCTGGTGTCCGCCGCCTTTATTCTGCTGCCGGCCTTTATCGCCCTGAGCCTGCTCGCCAAGACCGGCGACATGACCTTTCGCGCCCGGGAAGCCTCGCGCTACGCGGCCTGGGAAAAGACGGTCTGGAAATCCGAGAGCCATGCCAAGGGCGATGGCGAAATCGGTTGGGAGGTGCGCAACCGGGTGTTCGCCCGGGGCGACGCGGCCATCGATTCGGAAAAGGACAAGCTCAACCAGGACAACCAGAGCCTGGACACCATGGCCTACACCACCTATGGCGAGCAGCGCGGTCGCCAGCCGTTACTGGCGGATCTTTCCGACAGCCACTCCGGCGTGCAGGTTACCACCTCGGCGCTGGCACCGGGCGGCACCCTGGCCAGGCTCAATGAACGGGCCGCCAGCGTTCTCAAGCTGGAAAGCAAGGGCTACCGGCAGGCCACGGTGGAGGTGCCGCTGATCCGTGCCAATCCGGATTATCTGCCGCTCGAACCGCTCACCCTGGACACCCGTTACGTGCTGCTCGATGACGCTTGGAACGCCGGCTCGCCACAGCGTGCGCGGGATTCGATCCGCCGTCTGGTGCCCACCGCCCTGCTCGACAACGAGGTGATTCGCACGGTGCAGAGCATCGTGGGCTTCGTTTTCGATGACCTGAGCCCGGAGAATTTTCAACTCGGCAAGGTGGATGTGGAGGTGGCGCCCTGTCAGCGCCTGGCCCGCTACGAGCGGGGCAAGACCGACGCGCCGAAGGCCTGTCTGGAGTAATCATGAAACGGATTTTGATGATCATCGCTTTGCTATTGAGTGGCGCCGCCGTGGCCGATGACTGGCCGGATGTGCCGGTGCCCGATGGCGTGAAACGGGAGTGGGTGGCCGACCGCATGATTTTCAACGGCGTGGCCATGCGCATCTTCACCTACCGCTACGACGCCGGCGTGGACGCGCTGCGCCAGTTCTACATCAGCGCCTGGGACCGGCGTGGCCGCGAGCACAAGCAAAGCCGTCAGGGCCAGTGGTGGGTGCTCAGCAGCCTGAGCGGCGATTACTACACCACCGTGCAGATCACCGATCTGCGCGGCCATGCCTATGCCCAGGTGGGCGTCAGCCGGATCGGCGACCTGCAAACCTCGGCGCCGCCGGGGGAAGGGTTTCCGGTGCTGCCGCGCAGCCAGGTGATCAGTGATATCACCGCCGACGATGCCGGCCGCGCCTCGCGCACGGTGATCGTGCGCAACCGGCATTCGGTGGGCAGCAACTACAACTACTACCTCAACCGCTATCGCGGCCGGAACTGGACCGTGGTGCGCAAGAACCTGGATCAGGAGCGCCGTGGCGCCAGTATCCACCTGGCCAGGGACGACCGGGAAATGAGCATCGTCATCAAGAGGGACGAGGGTGACGTCAACATCATGTTGGTGGAGGTGGGGCCATGAGCAAGCGGCAGCGCGGCCAGGCGCAGGCGGAATATCTGGTGGGCGCGGTGCTGGTCATCGGCGCGCTGCTGGCGCCGGTGTTCGGCGGCGACAGCGCCATCGGCCTGCTGATGCAGGCGTTTCAGGCCAATCAAGAATCCTACATTTGGGCCATGTCGGTCCCTGGCTAATGGGTTTCGTAACGCAATGAAGAAATACACCGCAATCATCATGCTGGTGATCGCCGTCGGCCTGGCCGTTCTCGCCGGCTGGCTCGGTCTCACCTATCTGGAGAACCGCGAAGCCTCGATTCGCAGCGAACTGGCCCGCCAGAAGGAGCCGGTGCAGGTGGTGGTCGCCGCCCGCGACCTCTACCCCGGCGATCCGATTGACGGCAGCACCATGGCGATCCGCGAGATCCCCAGGGAGTTCGTGCCGTCCGGGGCGATCAGCGTGGCCCAGTACGACGCGGTATCCGGCCTGCGCCTGAAGATGCCCATGAAGGACGGCACCGCGCTGATCTCCGCCTTTATCGCCGGCATGCAGGGGGTGGGTTCGTTCTCCGAACTGCTGCGCCCCGGCGAGCGCGCCATCACCGTGGACGCCAGCCCGCTGGATTCCGCCGAGGGGCTGCTGCAGGCCGGTGACCATATCGACCTGATCCGGGTCAGCGACCAGGGCCAGGCCTTCCATATGGAAAAGCTGCTCGACAACGTGACGGTGCTGGCCACCGGGCCGCGCACCATGGCGGACATGGGCTTCGGCGGCGACGGCCGGGCCTACTCCTCGATCACCGTGGGGGTGCCGGTGGAAGACGTGGCCAACATGCTGCGCGCCCGCTCGGCGGGAGAACTGGGCTTCCTGTTGCGCCACCCGGATGACGAGCGCACCGCCAATTACGGGCAGGTGCGCCGCGCGCCGGGCATCGGCATCGAGGTGCTGGCCGGCGGCGAGGCGGACCAGGGCCAGCTCAACTCGGGCATCTATCGCATCGGCAACAGCGAACGAAACTACTGGAGCGAGCAAACCGCGGGGCAGGGCCGGGTCTACCAGATGGCGGCCGACCCTTGGGATACGGAGGCTGGGAGTGAAAGTAATGAGAAGTAGCATCGTGGTGGCGTTGTTGGCCGCCAGCCTGTGGTCCTCGCTGGCATCCGCCGGCACCCGTTATCTGGACCTGTACGCCGGTGAGGCGCGCTCCTTTTCCCTGGGCACCATTACCCGGGTCGCCGTGGGCAGCCCCGGCGTGCTCAATTACAAGGTGCTGGATGATGGCTCCCTGTTGCTGATCGGGGTCAGCAAGGGGGTCTCCAATGTGTCGGTGTGGAAGCGCGGTGGCCGCAAGGACACCCTGGAAATCACCGTCTCCGAACTGCCGGTGGACCGGCAACTGAGCGTCTCGCAGAAGCTGGCGGAACTGTTCCATGGCCTGGAGGTGGAGCAGGTCGGCAAGTACGTGGTGTTCAAAGGGCGCGTGGAACAGCGCTTTCTGGAGATCATCAAGAAGCTCAGCGAGCAGATGCCCAACGCCATCAATATGGTGCGCGGCGACGGCTTCGAAGTGTCCGAGATGGTGCGCATGGATGTGAAGATCGTGGAGATCGGCCGCCAGGATCTGCAACGGCTGGGCATCCGCTGGGACGATCAGATCGGCGGCCCCGCCTACGGCATCCACTCCGCCGCCACCACCAATCCGATCTTCGGCGTGTACAGCACCGCCGAGAACGGCCTGCCCGGCGAGATCGCCGAAGCACTGAACAACGCCAACTTCAATTTCGACAGTTACGACACCTTTCAATACTTCGGCATCACCTCGGGCATCGGCTCCACCATCGAGGCCCTGGCCGAGGTGGGCGACGCGCGCATCCTGTCGGCGCCGCGCCTGGTGGCGCGCAGCGGTGACAAGGCCGAGTTCCGCTCCGGCGGGGATTACCCGATTCCGGTGATCAACCAGGACGGCTTTATCGACGTCAACTTCCGCGAGTACGGCATCATCCTCAACATCCAGCCGGTGGTGTCCGGCGACGACATCAAAGCCACGGTGGAAGCGGAGGTCAGCAATATCGACCTGGCCACCCAGGTGAACGGCGTGCCGGGGGTGCTGGTGCGGCGGGCGCTGACCACCATCAATGTGAAGGACCAGGACACCATCGTGATCTCCGGTCTGGTGGCCGGCAATCTTTCCAAACAGACACAGAAAGTGCCCTTCCTCGGCGATATCCCGATTCTCGGCAAGCTGTTCAGCACCACCGAGGACCGCATCGATGAAAGCGAAGTGCTGGTGATGGTCACACCGCGCATCGTCGATGCCAATGAGGAAACCAACCAGCAGTTGGTGGAGCGGGTGCGCGGTGAAGTGGAATCGATCCGCAAGGATATGGAAATCGACGCGCTGTTGATGGAGTAACGAAACATGTTCAGCGTTCTGGTGAAAACCCGCAAAGGTACCCTGGTGGGCAGCTACACCTGCGAGCAGGTGGAATGCGTGCTCGGCAAGGACAAGGAAAGCCTGGTGCCGATGGCCGGCTGGAAGGTGGCGGGGCTGCATGCGCGCCTGCAATGCCGGGAGGATGGCCTCCACGTTATCGATCAGGGGCATCGCACCGGCACCAGCGTTAATGGTCGCAAGGTGACGGAGTACGGGCCGCTGGACGAAGAGGACGTGATCGAGATCAGCGACTACCGGCTCAGTTGCCGCCTGCTCAACACCCCGGCGGCGCTGCGCCCGTCGCCGGCCACCACCATGGCGGACCAGCCCGATGAAGCGGAGCAAGCACCGCGCTACCAGGAACCGGAGGAAGCGCCGCGCTCCCACGAGCACGAAGCCCGCGTCACCCATTGGCGGGAACTGATCCGCCGTTCGCTGGTGGATTACATGGACCTGCGCCGGGTCAACGTGGCCGACATGAGCGACCAGGAACTGCGCCACTTCACCGCCGGCGCCATCGACAAGATCATTCGTGATCAGGACGGCATCGACGCGGACATCGACAAGGACGAGCTGGCCCGCCAGGTGCTGGCGGAGGCGGTGGGCCTGGGCCCCCTGGAGCCCTTGCTGGCCGACGACAGCATCTCGGAAATCATGGTCAATGCCCGCGACCAGATTTACTACGAGCGCAACGGCCGGCTTAACCAATCCCGGGTGACCTTCACCGACGACACCGCGGTGCTGTCCGCCATCGAGCGCATCGTCTCGCCCCTGGGTCGGCGCATCGACGAAAGTTCACCGATGGTGGACGCCCGGCTCAAGGACGGCTCCCGGGTCAACGCGGTGATTCCACCGCTGGCGCTCAAGGGCCCCAACATCACCATCCGTAAATTCATGAAGGAGCGCCTCACCGCCCGGCACATGCGCCGCTTCGGTTCGCTCAGCGACGAGATGGTGGCGTTTCTGGAACTGGCGGTGCGCCATCGCAAGAACGTGGTGATCTCCGGCGGCACCGGCTCCGGCAAGACCACCCTGCTCAATGTGCTGTCCAACTTTATTCCCGACAACCAGCGCATCATCACCGTGGAGGACGCCGCCGAGCTGAAGCTCTACCAGCCCAACCTGGTGTCCCTGGAAGCGCGGCCCGCCAACCAGGAGGGCCGGGGCGCCATCACCATCCGCGACCTGGTGAGAAACTGCCTGCGCATGCGCCCGGACCGCATCGTGGTGGGCGAGTGCCGGGGCGGCGAAGCCCTGGACATGCTGCAGGCCATGAACACCGGCCATGACGGTTCCCTGACCACCATCCACTCCAACTCGCCGAGGGATTGCATCTCGCGCCTTGAAGTACTGGTGCTGATGTCCGGCATGGAACTGCCGGTGCACGCCATCCGCGAACAGATCGCCTCGGCGGTGGACATCATCGTGCAGCAGACCCGCTTCGCCTGCGGCAGCCGCAAGGTCACCAGCGTGGCCGAGGTCACCGGCCTGGAAGGCGGCGTGATTCAGATTTCCGAAATCTACCGCTTCCAGCAGAAAGGCTATGACGCGGAGGGCCGGGTGCGCGGCGACTTCGTGGCCACCGGTGCGATTCCGGATTTCGTGGAGGAGATGCGCCAGCGGCACATCGAAGTGGACATGAACCTGTTCCGCAACCAGGAAGAGGCCCATGACGTTTAGCATCCTGCTGTTCGCCCTGCTGCTGGCCGTCAGCGTGTTTCTGTTCGCGTTGATGGGCTATCGCCTGTTCACCCAGGCGGCGGTGCGTTACGAGGAGCGTTTCCGCGAGAGCGCCGAGGCCAACCTCAAGGATCTGTTCATCTTTATCGATCCGCAGAAGCTGTTCCTGTTCAACCTGGGCATTCTGGTGGTGTCCGCGTTTCTGATCTGGGCCCTGTCCGGCAACCTGCTGGTCAGCGTGCTGGCGGCGGCGTTGTTGGCCGCCTGCCCGCGCATGGTCTATTCGCTGCTGCGTGCCCGCCGGGAGCGCAGCTTCAGCTATGCGCTGCCGGACAGTATGGCGTCGGTGGCCTCGATGCTGCGCGCCGGCTCCAACCTGCAGTCGGCCCTGGAACTGATGGTCAAGGAATCCTCCGGGCCGATCCGCCAGGAGTTTGGCCTGCTGCTGCGCGAGCTGAAGATGGGGGTGGATTTCAACGAAGCCTTGGACAACATGCTCGAACGGATGCCCGGCGAGGACCTGCGCATGCTCACCGCCGGCATGAAGATCGCCCGCGAGGTGGGCGGCAGCCTGGCGGACGTGCTGGCGCGGCTGGCCGAGACCCTGCGCCGCAAGCTGGAGATCGAAGGCAAGATCAAGGCGCTCACCGCCATGGGCAAGGCCCAGGGCTATGTGATGGCGCTGCTGCCCCTGGCGGTGGGCTTCGCCATCGCGCAGATCGAACCAGAGGCCATGGATAAATTGTTCACCACCATGGCCGGCTGGGCGGTGTGCGCGGTGGTGGTGGTGCTCGAGCTGCTCGGGTTCTGGTTCATCAAAAAGATCGTGTCCATCGATGTTTGAGTCCGAAGCGTTATACGCCGTGATCGCCGTGGCCCTGTTGCCGGTGGCCTTTATCCTCATGTTTCTGGCGGTCAGCCGGGCGCGCAAGGAAGTGGAGCGCGACCAGCGGGAATTCATGGACCCGCTGCCGCTGATGCTGCGTCTGGTGTGGCCGCTGGTGGAGTTCTTCGCCCATTACCTGGGCAGCCTGATGCGGGTGGAGCAGATCGCCCGGGGCAACCGGCTGCTGGCCCAGTCCGGCCAGGGTTTCATGATGAACGCCCAGCAGTTTTTCGGGCTGCAGGTGGTGTCCTCGCTGCTGTTCATGCTGGGCACCTGGCTGTGTCTGGCGATGCTGGAGCACAGCGATGGTTTGTGGGTGATGCTGGCCGGCCTGCTGGGCTTCGCGCTGCCCTATCTCAACGCCCGCGAAAAGCGTAAGAAGCGGCGCCTGGAGATTCTTCGTCAGTTGCCGGTCTTTCTCGATTATCTGGCCATGAGCATCCAGGCCGGCGCCAACTTTACCGGTGCCATCCGCCATGCCGTGGAGAAGGGCCCGGAAGGTCCCATGAAGACCGAACTGAGCAAGGTGATGCGGGATATCCGCTCCGGCATGGGCCGCTTCGACGCGCTGCGGTTGATGGCCGACCGGGTCGATGTGGACGCGGTGCAGACCTTCGTCAACGCGGTGGTGCAGGCCGAACGCACCGGCGCCAGCGTCGGCGAAGTGCTCAAGGGCCAGGCGGACCAGCGCCGCACCGAACGCTTCCAGAGGGCGGAGAAAATGGCCATGCAGGCGCCGGTGAAACTGATCCTGCCGCTGGTGGCGTTCATCTTCCCCACCACCTTTCTGATCATCGGCTTCCCCATCGCCATGAAGCTGTGGGAGGTGTTCCGATGAGGCTGCGAGTGGACGGCCGCCTTGCGCCGGTCTCGGTACAGGCGGCGCTGGATTACCGCCGGCGGCTGGTGGGGCTGATTGGCCGGCCCCATCTGGCCGCCGATGAGGGCCTGTGGATACCGGCCTGCCGCTCGATTCATATGTTTTTCATGCGCTTCGCCATCGACGCGATTTTTCTCGATGGCGACGGCCGGGTACTGCGCGTGCGCGCCGGTATCCGGCCCTGGCGCACCGCCACCGTATGGCGCGCCCGGTCGGTGTTGGAACTGGCCGCCGGCGCCGCCGCCACGCTCGGAATCAAGGAGAACAGCCATGTACAGATCGTTGCTGACGCTGCTGCTGGCGGCGGCGCTTAGTGCCTGCGCCACCACGGCGCCGTCCCGCGATGCCCAGGCCAGCGCGGACAAACTCCGGTTCGCCGAAAAGGCCTATCAGGACGGTTTGTTCGTGGAGGCGGAATCCTATTATCGGGAGCTGGTGGCCGATAATCCGGAGCTTTATGAAGGCTGGTTCCGGCTCGGCAATATCTACGCCCGCACCGGCCAGCTGGACGCCGCCATCACCATGTACGAGCGCTGCCTGGACCTGGACCCGGACCAGGCCCGTGCCTGGTACAACCTGGCCCTGGTGCGCACCCGCCAGTCTCTGCGCACCCTGGCCGACGCCGAGCAGCGGTTCGCCGACCAGCCGGCGGATCAGCGCCGTCTGGCCGCGCTCCGTGAGCGGCTGGTGGAGGCGCTGACCAGCAAGGGTGGAGAGCAACAGTGATCGCCGGCCGGCGCGGGCAGGGCGGCCAGGCCCTGACGGAGATGTTGATTACCTTCGTCTGGGGCGTGCCGCTGCTGCTGGCCATTATCCAACTGGGCCTGATGTACCGGGCCAAGGCCACGCTCAACGACGCCACCTTTCGTGCCGCCCGCGCCGGCAGCCTGCACCACGCCTATACCCACGAGATGAAGCAGGAGCTGGTGCGCGCCATGGTGCCCACCCTGTACGCGGTGCCCCCCGGTGAAAACCCCAGCCTGATCGCCTACGCCGCCCGGCGGGAGGGGCTGGCCGTGTTGTATGGCAACGACGCCCACCCCATCGCCCGGGTGGAAGTAGTGTCGCCCACCGCCCGGGGCTTCCGGGAGCTGTCGCGGCCCGCCTGGGGGCTCACCAAGGACTGTGGCCGGGGCGGCTGCCCCAACGGTGGCAACTACCGTGAGGTGGATGCGGACCAGCGGCTCTACGAGATTCCCAATGACAACCTGGAGCAGCGCCCCACCACCCTGGTGGACGTGGACGGCCGGATGATCAACGTCCAGGACGCCAACCTGCTCAAGATCCGCACCGTCTGGTGCCAGGAAATGAAAGTGCCCGGCATCAACCGGCTGGTCTGGGAAGCGGTCAATCTCAGCGGCCTGTTCAACTCCGAGGACTGGCGCCGCTGCAGCCTGCTGAGCGCCGCCGGGGACGGTTACTACTTTCCATTGTCCAGCCATGCCGTGGCGCGCATGCAAACGCCGGTGCGTTGCGAAGGCAATCCGCGGGGCAACACCAACTGCAAGAATCTGAGGTAAGCAATGATCAAGCGAATGCTGCCGGCGATGGCCTTGATGGCCCTGGCCGGTTCCGCGCAGGCGCTGCGGCCGCAGGCGTTGTTCGAACACGAAACGGTAATGGCGCGCACCTACCAGTCCAGCGCCAACCTGGTACTGCCCAGCTCACCGATGCGCTACCTGGATACCGACAACGGCCAGGGCTACGCCGCCGGCGGCGAGATCCATCTGGTCGGGCGCACGCGCCGCCTGGTGCTGGATCACCCCGCCGCCGACAGCGACCTGAGCATTATCGAGCACTACCGGTCCCGGCTCACCGGCGCCGGCTACCGGGTGGCGTTTGAGTGCCATGGCGACGGCTGCGGGGACGCCGCCGGCTGGCGGCTGATGCTCGGCCAGGGCGTGGTCGGGGACAGCGCCAGCCAGCATTACTTGCTGGCCCACAAGGGCGCCGGTGCCGAACGCGGCGACTATATGGCGGTGTACGTCAACGAGGTGGACGACCTGCCGCGCAGCGTGGCGGTCAGCGTGGAAGACGCGCGCCTGACCCGGGTGCGCAGCCTGGCCGCCGAGCCCGGCGAACAGCGGCTGTTCTTCGCGCTCAACCACAGCCGCCTGACCCTGGCGGACCTGTTGCGGGTGGACCGGGTGGCCACCGCCCTGCGCCAGCGGGACGACCTGCGGGCCGAGGTGAGCGGGTACGCGGACGGCGGCGGCGATGGCGATACCAGCGGCGGCGCCGCCACCACGATGCGCGAAAAAAACCGCGCCCTGGCACGCCAGCGGGCGGACCGGGTGGCCGCCTGGCTCACCGACCACGCCGGTGCGGAACAGGTCCTGAACCACGGTGGCCAGGTGCGACGGCCCGCCGCCGGTGAGCGCGGCGAGCAGTGGCGCCGGGTGGACCTGGTGCTGACACAGGAAACCCCGGATAGCCCCGCAACCCCGGACTCCGAGGCGGACGCCGACCCGGCGCCGTCCCCGTCGTCCGCGGCCCCGGCCGATGACGGCACCCCCCAACCACAAGGAGATTCACAGCATGAAACGGATTCAGTTTGAGTACCCGGCCCGGGCCGGCCTGACCCTGGCGCTGGCCGGCGTGCTCGCCGCCTGTGGCGGCAGTGGCGGTGGCGGTGGTGGGGGCGGCGCTCCCGGCGGCGGTGGCGATGGCGGCGGTGGCGAGCCGCAGGCCCTGTCCCAGGTGCCGCCGGCCACCTTCGACAGTGAGGAAACGGTGGCCCTGCTGGCGCCGGGTTCCACCTATGGCGACACCGTCGGCCTCACCGCCAGTGGCCTGGCGTTTTTCGGTTCCGTGGGCGATGTGGAAGACAGCCGTGTCACCGAGACCCGGGACTGTGATGACGGTGGCCGGGTGGCCTTCCTGTACCGTGAAAACCAGGCGGTGGACTCGCCCTACAACGGCGGCGTGTTCGACGTGGTGGCCACCGACGACCAGAACTGCCAGGACGGCGATCTGAACGCGCCGTCCTCGTTCGCCGAGACCCGCACCGACGGCGAGCGCCATATCGGCTACCCGGTCAGCGGCACCGGCAGCGGTGAGGCGGCCAGCGCCCAGGTGTTCATCGGTTATGAGCGCTCCGGCACCGGGCTGGACGATCCGTTCAGCGTGGTGCTGCGCACCGACGGTGGCGGCGGCCTGCGCTGGTCGCGCTACTGGGATGGCCATATCCGCATGGAGCGGGGCAGTGCCCAGGGCAGCCGGCTGGGCGACGGCGGCGGCGCCACCGAGCTGTACCAGGTCAGCCGCCTGCGCAGCGGCGGCCGCGACGGCATCGGCTACGATTTACAGACCGGCACCGGCACCGGGGACCGCTTCCAGATGAGTTTCCAGGCCATCAACCAGCGCCCCGCCTCGGAGTATCGCTCCGAGGCCTACCAGGGGGTGTACGGCCGCCGTTTCCTGAACCCGGACGGCCGCCCCATCGGCGGTGACTGCCCGGCGGGCCGTTTCCAGGTGGAAACCCGCTCCGACCTCACCGTGGACGTGCCCGACAACGACCAGTCCGAGCTGTTGCTGTTCGGCGATACCCGGTCCATCGTCTCCGGTGGCCTGGCCATGGAAGACAATGACGGCAATACCGCCCAGGTGGTCTATGATGGAAGCGCCGGTACCGTCCAGGTCACGCTGAACAACGGAACGGCGCGGACATTCACCTATCAGGCATTGAGCGACGCGCTACGCGCGCGTTGTTTCACGGCGCCCTGAAGCGGGGCGCCGTTCAACCTTCAGGAGGGAGGCGCCCCATGAGCATCTACGACTTTCAGGCCCGCACCCTGGACGGCGAGGAAAAAAGCCTCGCCGATTTCCGGGGCAAGGTATTGTTGATCGTCAACACCGCCAGCAAATGTGGTTTCACGCCCCAGTATCAGGGCCTGCAGAAGCTGTACGGCAACTTCTCCGATCGCGGCCTGGAAATTCTGGGCTTTCCCTGCAATCAGTTCGGTCATCAGGAACCCGGCGACGCCGGCGAGATCGGCGCCTTCTGCGAAAAGAATTACGGCGTCGGCTTCCCCATGTTCGACAAGATCGACGTGAACGGCGATCACGCCCACCCCCTGTTCCGTTTCCTCAAGGCGGAAGCCCCCGGGGTGCTGGGTACCGAAGCCATCAAATGGAACTTCACCAAGTTTCTGGTGGACCGGGATGGCCAGGTGGTGCGGCGTTACGCACCCAAGGACAAACCGGAAAAGATCGCCGACGACATCGAGGCGTTGCTGTAACGCTCCGGGGCGTCAGCCCCGGGTCAGGCGGAACAACCCCATCCCCGCCAGCATGGCGGCCACGAACAGCAGCGCCTGGCCATGGCCGGCGCCGGCCGCCACCAGGGCCGGGCCCGGGCAGAAGCCGGCCAGCCCCCAGCCGGCGCCGAACAGCAGCGCGCCGATCACCAGCGGCCGGTCCGCGCGGTTGGCCTCCGGGCGCCGCATGGGCTCGCCCAGCAGCGACCGCCGCCAGCGCCGCGACAGGGTAAAGGCCACCAGGCCCACCACCACGGCGCCGCCCATCACCAGCGCCAGGGACGGGTCCCAGGCACCGGCCAGATCGAGAAACGCCAGCACCTTGGCCGGGTTGGCCAGCTGCGAGACCAGCAGCCCGAGACCGAACACCAACCCCACCAGAAACGCCACCAAGCGGTTCATGACAGACCTCCCAACAGATGCCGTGTGATGTAGACGGTGACGAAGCCGGTGCCCATGAACAGCAGCGTCGCCACCAGCGAGCGCGGCGACAGCCGCGACAGGCCGCACACGCCGTGGCCGCTGGTGCAGCCGGAGCCCAGCCGGGTGCCGTAGCCCACCAGCAGGCCGGCGATGATCAGCATCGGGGTGGAGGCGTTTACTTCCAGGGGCGCCGGTCCGGCGACCAGGCGGTAAAGCCAGGGGGAGACCAGCAGGCCGGCGACAAACGCCAGCCGCCAGCCCAGATCCCCGGACACCGGTTTCAGTACCCCGCCGAGAATGCCGCTGATGCCGGCGATCCGGCCCACCAGCAGCCACAGGGCGGAGGCGGCCGCGCCGATCATCAGGCCGCCGGCCAGGGCGGTGCCGGGGGTGAAAGCACTCCAATCCACGGTCATTGTCAGCTCTCCTGATCAGGACAAAACAGGCTGTGCAGGGTTTGCAGCAGGGCCAGCACCCGGGCGTCGGCCACCCGGTACAGGCGCCGGCGGCCCTCCGCCCGGCTGGCCACCAGCCCCTGGCGGCGCAGCACGCCGAGCTGCTGGGACAGGCTCGGCTGGCCCAGGCCGACCCGGGCTTCAAGCTCCTGCACCGAGCACTCACCCTGGCTGAGCTGGCACAGCAGCAACAGGCGGTCTTCATGGGCGAGCGCGCGCAGGAAGCCGCAGGCGGCGCCGGCGCCGTCGCGCAGGGCGGCCAGGTCGGCGTCCGTGAGCGGCGTGGCGGTAAGGTCGGTCATGGCGGTGCTCGGCGATGAAAGAGGTCGTTTAACGAAAAAATATTATATGTATTTATATAATGAAAGGGCAAGCCAGGACCGCGTCCGCCCCGGGGGCCGGCTCAGGCCGGCAGGACGCTGAGGTAGACGGCGGCGAAATGGCAGGCGCTGCCGCCCACCACGAACAGGTGCCAAATGGCGTGGTTGTAGGGGAGGCGGTCGGCCAGGTAGAACACCACGCCGGCGGTGTAGGTGACGCCGCCGGCGACGATCAGCCAGAAGCCCTGGGCGTCGATGCTGTCCACCAGTTCACCGGAGGCGAACAGCACCAGCCAGCCCATGGCCAGGTAGATGCCCACCCGGGCCAGCTTGTAGCGATTGCCGAACACCAGTTTCAGAACGATGCCGGTGGCCGCCAGGCCCCAGATCACACCGAACAGGGTCCAGCCCACCGGGCCGCGCATATTGACCAGCAGGAACGGGGTGTAGGTGCCGGCGATCAGCGCGAAGATGGCGCAGTGGTCGAGCATCTTGTAGATCGCCCGGCTGCGCGGCGCGCGGCTGGCGTGGTAGAGCATGCTGGCCCCGTAGAGCAGCGCCAGGGTGGCGCCGAACACGCTGAAGCTGACGATCTTCCAGGGATCGCCCAGCCGGCTGGCGGACACCACCAGAACAATGGTGCCGACGATGCTGAGCACCAGGCCGATGCCATGGGTGAGGCTGTTGAGGAGTTCCTCCACCGGCGAATAGTCGGGCACCGTGGTGGCCGGGTTTGAGGTCAATGCCTGCTCCTGGTTGATAAACGCCTGTAGGTCGGCTTTTGTGCATCGGGAAGGGCGCATCATTGCCGGTGCCCGTCATGTTGTAAAGTTATCGAGGCGATAGTCCCGGCCCGGGTTCCGATCCGCTGCCCTGGCCCCCATGATCTTGTATAACCTGATAACGGAGGCCTTCAATGGAGGCCCCCTTCCAACTCTTCAAGGAGGTACCGCCATGATCGAGCACAGTAAGGAAGTGGCCGACGAGTTGAGCAAGCTGCTGGCCGAAAGCTACACCCTGTACCTGAAAACCCACAATTATCATTGGAACGTGACCGGCCCCATGTTCCACAGCCTGCACCTGTTGTTCGAGCAGCAATACACCGAGCTGGCCACGGCGGTGGACACTATCGCCGAGCGTATCCGCGCTCTGGGCAGCAAGGCGCCGGGCAGCTACGCGGCCTACGCCAAGCTGTCCACGGTCAAGGACGCGGAAGGCGATCCGGACGCCACCGAGATGCTCAGAACCCTGACCGAGGACCACCGGACCGTGGCGGAGCGCGCCAACAAGGTGCTGAAACTGGCCGGCCAGCACGAGGACGAAGGGTCCGCCGCCATCGCCAGTGACCGTATCGAGATCCACGAAAAGGCGGCCTGGATGCTGTCCGCCCACCTGGGCGACTGAGTCCGTCTCACCCCCTACCTTCCCGGCCGGCGCTTCGCCGGCCTTTTTCATTGTGCGCGCTGGGTTTGCCGCTGACGGGCCCTGTCCCTGGCCCCTGTTTTTCCGGTTTTCAATGGCCGCATGGGCTCTGGCGCAGGCCCTTCCGGCTTGTCCTCGACCATTCTTCGATTTATTGTACTGCCTGGTTCTGTTAATTCGCCACGCAGTCGGTGTGGGCCGTAATAAGAAGGAAGGTATTGATGAGCAGGGTGATCGGGGCAATCGGGAGTGTTGCTTTGGCGGTGCTGGCGCTGGCCGGCTGCGGCGAGCCGCCGCCTCGGGAAAAGGCCGGGCCGGTACCGGTGAAGCTGGCCACCGTGGACCGTGGCGAGGATGGCGGGCGCAGCTTTCCCGGCCGGGTGATGGCCACGGAACGCTCGCAACTGGCGTTTCGCGTTTCCGGCGAGCTGGTGGAACTGCCGGTGAAGGATGGCGAGCAGGTCAAGAAAGGGCAGCTGCTGGCCCGCCTGGACCCCCGGGATTTCCAGAATGAACTGGATCGCAGCCAGGCGGACGCGGAACTGGCGGAAAAAAACTACCGGCGCGGGCAGGCGCTGGCGGAACGGGGGGTGATCGCCGAGTCCGAACTGGACCGCCTGTCCAGCCGCTATCAACAGGCCCGTTCGGCCTACAAGCTGGCCCGGGACAACCTGTCCTACACCCGCCTGGTGGCGCCCTACGATGGCGTGGTGGCGAGCACCGAACAGGAAAACCATCAATTCGTACAGGCCCGGGAAACGGTCATCCACCTGCAGAGCAGCGCCACCATCGATGTGCGCTTCTCCGTTCCGCAGAGCTTTATCGCCCGGGCGGCGCCGCTGGACCAGAGCTTCCAGGCGGAGGTGATTTTCCCGGCCCTGCCGGAGCGGCGTTTCCCCGCCGTCTACCGGGAGCATGAGGCCCGCTCCGGGGCCACCCAGGCTTACTTCGTGGTGGTCACGCTGCCGGTGCCCGAGGATCTGTCGGTGCTGCCGGGAATGAGCGCGGAAGTGCGGGTCGGCAAGGACCAGCTGAACGGCGAACAACGGTCCCGGCTCCGCATACCGGTGGCCGCCGTGTTCAATCAGGATGGCCAGGAAGGCGCCTGGGTCTGGCGCTTGGACCAGGAGGCCGGCACCGTCCATGCGGAAACCGTGACCCTGGGCGAGATCTCCGGCTCCGGTGTGGAAATCGTCGATGGCTTGAAGGTCGGCGACCAGGTGGTGAGCGCCGGCGTGCACCGCCTGGAGGAGGGGCAGGCGGTGCGAGAACTGACCCGTGAGCGGGGTCTGTGATGAGTATCGCCGAATACGCGGTCCGGCATCGGGTCGTCAGCTGGTTGTTCGCGGTGGTGTTGCTGGTCGGTGGCCTGGTCAGTTTCACCCGGCTGGGGCAGTTGGAAGACCCGGAATTCACCTTGAAGACCGCGCTGGTCAATACCCCCTACCCGGGGGCGTCCGCCCTGGAGGTGGAGGAGGAAGTCACGCTGGCGGTGGAGAAGGAAATCCAGACGCTGCCCTACGTGGACTATGTCACTTCCATATCCAGCGCGGGGCTGTCCCAGATCACCGTGGAAATGAAACCGATCTATCGGGAAAAGGACCTCAAGCAGATCTGGGACGAGCTGCGCCGCAAGACCCACGACATCCAGTCGCAATTGCCGCCGGGGGCCGGCGGCATCCAGGTGCTGGATGATTTTGGCGATGTCTACGGCATCATGCTGGCGCTCACCGGCGACGGCTACAGCTACCAGGACCTGAAGAACTACGCGGACGTGCTGACCCGGGAGCTGGTGCTGGTCGACGGCGTGGGCCGGGTGCAGATCGCCGGCCAGCGCCAGGAACAGGTTTTTATCGACCTTTCGCGCAACCGCCTGGCCAATCTGGGCATCAGCCCGGATCGGATTTTTTCCCTGTTGGGCACCCAGAATCAGGTCAATCCCGCCGGCCTGGTGCGGGTCGGTGACGAGCGCATCCGGATCGCTCCGGATGGCGCCTTCACCTCGGTGGAAAGCCTGGGTGACCTGCTGATCTCCGACCCCGGCGCCGAACAGCTGGTGTATCTGAGCGACGTGGCGGAGATCAAGCGCGGCTACCGGGAGGTCCCGGACCATCTTTACCGGCACGCCGGCAAGCCGGCGCTGACCCTGGGCATCTCCTTCGCGCCCGGGGTTAACGTGGTGGACGTGGGCACGCGGGTGCGCGACCGCCTGGACCAGCTGTCCTACCGGCAGCCCGCCGGCATGGAGCTGTCCACGGTGTACGATCAGCCCGCCGAAGTGGACGCCTCGGTAAGCGCCTTCCTGTGGAACCTGGGTCAGGCGGTGATGATCGTCATCGGCGTGTTGCTGCTGTTCATGGGCCTGCGCTCCGGGGTGCTGATGGGCGGCATTCTGTTGCTCACTATCTTTGGCACCTTTATCGCCATGGCGATCATGGGCATCGAGCTGCAGCGCATTTCCCTGGGCGCGCTGATCATCGCCCTGGGTATGCTGGTGGACAACGCCATCGTTATCACCGAGGGCATTCTGGTGGGCATGAAACGGGGTCTCACCAAGGTGGCGGCGGCGGCGGAGATCGTCCGCCAGACCGCCTGGCCGTTGCTCGGCGCCACCGTGATCGCGATTACCGCGTTCGCGCCCATCGGGCTGTCCAGTGACGCCTCCGGGGAATTCACCAACAGCCTGTTCTGGGTGCTGCTGGTGTCGCTGCTGTTGAGCTGGGTGGTGGCGATTACGCTGACGCCGTTTTTCGCCAACCTGCTGTTCTCCGCCGACCGGGCGGCTGAAGAGGGCGACGACGCCGGCGAAGATCCCTATAAGGGCCGCTTCTTTCAAATCTATCGGGGAATGTTGCACCGCTCGATTCATCATCGGGTGCTGACCCTGGTGTTCATGTGCGTGCTGCTGGTGGCGGCGGTGGTCGGCTTCGGGCTGGTGAAACAGTCGTTTTTCCCGCCCTCCAACACGCCGATCTTCCTGCTCGACTACTGGCTGCCCCAGGGCAGCGATATCCGCGCCACCCGCGAAGGGGTGGAGAAACTGGAAGCGTCCCTGCTGGAAACCGACCATGTCACCTCGGTGACCAGCACCATCGGCCAGGGCGCCCAGCGTTTCATGCTGCCGTATTTTCCCGAGCGCCGTTACCCGTCCTATGCCCAGTTGATCGTGAAGGTGGATGAACGGGACAACATCGACGGCGTGATCGCCGGGCTCCAGGAGCGGTTGCCGGAAACCCACCCGTCCGCTTTTATCAAAATGAAACGCCTGATGATCGGCCCCACCGCCAGCGCCACCATCGAGGCGCGCCTGTCCGGGCCGGACCCGGACGTGCTGCGCGGCCTGGCGGTAAAGGTGAAGGAGATCATGCACCGGGACCCGGGCCTGCAAGCGATTCGCCATGATTGGCGGGAACGGGAGAAGGTGATCGTGCCGCGCTTCGAGCAGGCCGAGGCGCGCCGTACCGGCGTCACCCGGGATGACCTGGAACAGGCCCTGGCGATGAACTTTTCCGGCGTGCAGGTGGGGCTGTACCGGGACGGCGCGGATTTGCTGCCGATCATGGCGCGGCCGCCGGCGGATGAACGTCTGGGCGCCGATAACCTGAATCAGGTGCAGGTCTGGTCCCGGGTGTTCGAGGATTACATCGCCATCCGGCAATTGGTGTCCGGCTTCGAAACGGAGCTGGAGGATGGCCTGATCATGCGCCGTGACCGCAAGCGCACCCTCACCGTGCAGGCCGAGCCGGATATCCTCGGCGATGAAACCGGCGACCAGGTATTGCGGCGCATCCGTCCCGAGATCGAGGCGCTGCCGTTGCCGAGGGGCTATGAGCTGAGCTGGGGTGGCGAATACGAACTTACCAAGGATGCCCAGGCGGCGGTGTTCGCCAGCGTGCCGATGGGGTACCTGCTGATGTTCATCATCACCATTCTGCTGTTCGACAGCCTGCGCCAGCCGTTGGTGATCTGGGCCACGGTGCCGCTGGCGATCATCGGCGTCACCATCGGTTTGCTGGTGTTCAACGCGCCGTTCAGTTTCATGGCGTTGCTCGGCTTTCTCAGTTTGAGTGGCATGCTGGTGAAAAACGGCATCGTGCTGGTGGAACAGATCAAACTGGAAAGCGACGCTGGCAATGCGCCGCTGGACGCGGTGATTCATGCCTCCGTGACCCGGGTGCGGCCGGTGTGCATGGCGGCGGTAACCACCATTCTCGGCATGGTGCCGTTGTTGTTCGATGCGTTCTTCAAATCCATGGCGGCGGTGATCATGTTCGGCCTGGGGTTCGCCACCGTGCTCACCCTGATCGTGGTGCCGGTGCTCTATACCCTGGCCTATGGAATCCGGCCGGATGGCGAAACGGCGTGATGCCCGCCGGGCCGCGCGGGCCGTGTTGGCGCCCGAAAATGGCGCGACTTGCACTGGCCCGGCGCTGGCCGAGGACGCATATTGCGGGCATATCAATCGCTGTTATATGAATCGCTGTTTCAGAAAGGTGCCGCCATGAATGCTCAAGCCCCGGTTCGACGCACTAACAAGAGTGAGATCCAGCCGCGTCGGATGGATTTCTCCTTCGACCCGGAGATGCCGCGTTACTGGTTCGGTGGCGATCAGTTCAAGACCTTGCTGCTGACCGCCCTGTCCTGCACCTTCCCGGAAGGTGAGCGTTTCTTCGTGCGCTCCGTGCGTCACTACCAGAAGAACATCACCGACCCGGACCTGCGCGAACGGGTAAAGGGTTTTATCGGCCAGGAAGCGCACCACGGCAACGAGCATGAACACTTCAACGAATTCATGGAAAACAAGGGCGTGCCCACCCGCAAGGTGCACGACCAGGTCCATGAAGGCCTGAAGTGGATCGCCAAGAAATTTTCGCCGGAGCGGCAACTGGCCAAGACCTGCGCCCTGGAGCACTTCACCGCCATGCTCGCCGAGCTGATGCTGGAAGAGCCGGAGTTTCTGGAAGGCATGGACGAGCGCATGGTGCCGCTGTGGCTGTGGCACGCCATCGAGGAGAGCGAGCACAAGGCGGTGGCCTTCGATGTCTACCGCGACCAGGTGGACAGCTACTGGGTGCGCACCTCGGAGATGGCCTTCACCACGGTGGAATTCATCGGCTTCACCATCTACCACTACATCACCCTGCGCCAGGGCATGGACGACAAGGCCGACCTGCGCTCGGTGGCCAACGGCGTTAACTGGCTGCTCGGCAAACCGGGCTGGCTGCGTCGCCTGGGCCGCTCCTACGTGTCCTATTACAAGCCGGGCTTCCACCCGGAGAAAAAGGACAGCCGCGCGGTTCGCCAGCAGGCTTTGAAAAAGCTGGCCGCCATGCTCGGCCGCCCGGAGCTGGCCGACGCCGCCTAGGCGCTTTCCCCTCGCAATTCCCGGGGGCGGGCAATGCCCCGCTCCCGGAACAGACCGGTTACCCGCAGCACCACATCACTCTGGAACGCTTTTTCGTAGCGCACGTCGAGCACATAGGCCTTGGCGCGCAGACGCACGGCCAGGTATTCCGCCACCGCCACCTCCTCGATGGCGAAGGTCACCGGCTTTTTCAGAAACGCATAGCGGCTGGTGACGATCACCTCCTCGATAATGTCCCGGGCCGCCTGCAGGTCCGCGTCCAGGCCCACGTGGAAATCCGTCACCACCATCATGTCCAGCTCACCGCTGTTGCCGGAGGCCACCACGTCGGTGATGAAGCGGGAGTTGGGGATGGTCACCAGATTGTCGTCCAGGGTTTGCACGCGCACCGCCCGCAGCCCGATGGACACGATCTCGCCATAAGTATCGTCGAAGGTGACCCGGTCACCCACCTGAAACGGCCGGTCGAACAGCAACAGCAGGCCGGCCACCAGGGACGCGGCCACGTCCTTGAGGGCGAAGCCCAGGGCCACGGCGATGGAGCCGGCGGCGGCCAGAATGAACTCCCGGGGCGGGTTGAGCACCCCCAGAATCAAAGCGCCGGTGCCCAGGGTGTAGATGGCGAAGCCGATCAGGGTGGTCAGCTGAAGGATCAGAAAGCGCCGCGCTGGCACTCGGTCCATCAGCGAATGCCCCAGGTGCTGGATGCCCCAGTTCAGCGCCCACAGGCAAACGCCGCCCAGGGCCAGCAGCGCCAGCACGGAAACATCGAACAGATCCAGCACCGTGGCCAGATCGCTGACCAGATCACCGCTTTCATTCATGGAGCAGGTTCTTCCTGTTCAGGTGAGTGATCATGGCGTGGTACCACAGCGGCACCAGACGGTAGCGGCCATCTTCCTCGCTGGCGCGGATAAAGCCCGCGTCGAAGCCGGCCTTGAGCGCGTAGCGCACCACGTTTTCGGAAAGGTGGGTAACCGTCTGGATTTCGTCGCCGGACAGGTTCTCGTGGGTGGCGATGGCGGCGTACACGAACAGCAGGTTCTCGCCGGCCTTGTCCATGGCGGAGCTGGGCGGCAGCGACGGCAGTCCCACCAGCACTTCCCGCCGGCTCACCTTCACCGAGGTCTGCCACAGTTTCAGGGCGGTCATCGGATTGCCCCGGCAGGCGTCCCACAGCAGGCTGAAATAGCGCTGCTCCGCGTTCCGCACATTGCCCGCGTCCGGTCCCCGGGACGACAGCAGCACCTCGTCGTAGCGCAGCCGCAGCCCGCTGCGGTGATGGCGCGACAGAATCAGCGAGCGAATCTCCGCCGGGCTCCAGCGTTTCACCTTGAGGGCATTGCGGAACTGATACTCGCGGCCGAACACATTGCACAGATAGGCCCAGCTCTGGTTGTTGAGCAGGATCAGCCAGAACAGATTGTCGAGACGGGCATTGGTAAGGCGCAGCAGGGTGCGCCAACCGTCCAGGCCGCCGATCCGTGACAGGAACACGTTCTGGCATTCGTCCAGCACCAGCAGGGTGGGCGGCCGGTCGGCGTCGGCCTTGACCAGGCTGGCCGGGCCCTCGGTCAGATCCTCCCCCAGCGCCTCGGCGATCAGTTCGGTGAGCGCCTCCGGCGACACGGTTTTCGGTGGCACCCGCAGGGACACCACGCGCAGCTGCGGATCGTCCTTGGCCAGGCCCGCCACCAGGCGCCCGGCGGCCAGGCTCTTGCCGGCGCCCTTTTCGCCGGCCACCAGCAGGGTGTTCTCGTCGGTGCGGTCCTCCCGCCAGCGGCGGATCGACTTGCCCATGGCCTCCAGCAGGCCGGTGTCGATAAAGGGCGCCGACTCGTCGTCGGGCAGTTCGGCGGCGAACCAGCGCTGGTAGTCCCGGGCCGCCTGGCTGTCGTCCACCTCGCCGTCTTCATCGTCCTCGCTCCGGTTGCGCAGCCGGAACCAGCGGGCCTTGAGGCGCAGATAGGTGTCGAAGCCGGCGAACAGCCGGTCCAGGTAGCGGGTGGCGAAATACACCAGCGCCACCGGCAGCAAAAGGGGCGCGGTCCAGTGGAACAGGCCCCGGCGCAGCAGCGTCTCGGCAATCGGGTCCAGCCGCGAGGGCAGGATGCTCTGCAGGCACAGCACATAGTCCTCCGCCCGGGGCGCCAGCAAGCGCCCCACGGCGGCGTACAGGGACAGCGCCACCAACGCCGCCAGAGCGCCGTGCACCGGGCCCTCCGGACGCACCTGGGCGACCACCAGGAACAGGGCCCAGGGCAGCAACAGCACCAGCGACAGGCGGCGGGCGCGGCGCTCCGCCTGTTCCGCCTGGTCGCCCTGCATGTAATGGCCGGCGCCCTGGGCCACGCGCAGAATCAGCCACTCACCCACCAATCGTTGCAGGCCGAACAGCACATACAGCTTGGCCACCGGCAGCGCCCGCACCAGCCAGCGGGTGGACTCGGAAGCCCCCAGCAGCGGCTCCACCAGGGCGATGGCCAGGGCCAGGATCAGCCACGGCAGCAGCGGCGCCAGGCCCGCCACCAGACGGCTCAGGTTCCACAGCCAGCGCCGCTCGCTGCCCAGTTGCAGCACCCGGGCGTGCAGCGCCAGCAGGCCGCCCCGGGCGCGCTGGCTGCCCTTGGCCAGCAGCACGAACAGCAGCACCCCGACCAGCAGGGCCAGGCCGTTGCCGGCCAGATTGAAGGTGGTGGTGTCGGTGATACCGTAGAACGACCGGAGCGCTTCAAGCACATCCCGTGGCGCCCGGGTCCAGGAAAACCCCATGCTGCGTCCTTTGCCTTGGTTTGCGGACATTGTATGGGCCGGGGTGCCGGGCGTCATCCGGGGCGCGCCAGCGCCACGGTCCGGGTGCTATAGTCGTTGCGGAGGAACCTGTCTTCGCGGAGAGACCAGTCTTCGCAACGGTACGCATAAAGGTGAGGAGAAACGGGATGGCTTCATTGCTGGTGAAGGATTTGATGGTGAGCCACCCCCTGGCGATCCAGGAGGGCACCGAGCTGACCTCGGTGGTGGCCACCCTGCTGCAGAGCCGCTTCAGCGGCCTGCCGGTGGTGGACGGCGAGCGCCGGGTGATCGGCTTCGTTTCCGAGCAGGACTGCCTGCGCCGCCTGCTGGTGGCCAGCTACCACCAGGAGGGCTCGCCGCGGGTGGAGGAGCTGATGCACGACCAGCCGCTGACCGTGCGCGAGAACGATTCGGTGGTGGACGTGGCCGGCATGATGGTCAAGCAGAAGCCGAAGATCTATCCGGTGCTCGACGGCGAGCACGGCCGCCTGGTCGGGCTGTTGACCCGGCGCATGGTTTTGCGCGCGCTCAATGCCAGCCGGCGCGCCTGACCGCTTCGTACAAGTTTGGTTGGAATTGGCACGCTAGTGTTACTGGACCAATAACAAAAAGGAGTGCGTGCCATGCGTGATCTCGCCACCTTTCTCGCCGACTACGGCGAAAGCCACCGTCACCCGGTCAATCAGTGGGTGCATATTGTTTGCGTGCCGATCATCTTCGTCGCCACCCTGGGCCTGTTCTGGCTGATCCCGGTGGGTCAGTGGCTGGGCCTGGAGGGCGCCGCCGCCTACTGGGTCAATGGCGGTACCCTGCTGGCGCTGGCCTGCATGCCTTTCTACGCGCGCCTGTCCCTGGGCGTGTCGCTGCTGATGCTGGGCTGGCTGCTGGTGTCCCTGTGGCTGATCACCACCGTCGACCGCAGTGCCCTGTCGCTGGGCTGGAGCGCCCTGGCGGTCTGGCTGGGTGCCTGGGTGGTGCAGGTCTGGGGCCACAAGGTGGAAGGCAAGAAGCCCTCTTTCCTGGATGACCTGGTGTTTCTGCTGGTGGGGCCGGTGTTCGTCAGCCTGGAGCTGCCGTACAAGCTGGGCCTGAGCCACACCCCGGGTCACGGCGGCAAAACTTCCTGAGACGTGAGCGTGCACCGATCACCCCTGTATCTGTGGGAAGGTGGCTGGTGCATGCTGGCGCCGCACCTGCACAACCGGCCCCACCGGCATGTGGCGGCATCGCTGCTGGTGGGGCTGACCGCGCCGATCCGGGTGCAGCTGGCCGGCCACGGGCTCACCGCCGAGGCGGTGTGGGCGGCGCCGGATGTGGAGCAGGCATTGAGCAGCGACGGGCCGGTGGCGGTGCTGCACCTGGACCCGGATCACCGGGCCTGGCGGGCGCTGCGCCTGCAGGGGCCCGGCGGCGAGTTTTCCCTGGCCGCCCACGGTGAGGTGGCCGCCGCCCTGAACGCTCTGGTGGCGGCCCCGTCGGCGGCCGGCGCCCTGGCCCTGCGCGCCGCCCTGGAAGCCGGTGAACCGCGCCCCCTGGACGAGCGTATCCGCGCCGCCTGCCTGTGCCTGCGCCGTGGCGACGGCGAGGTGGGCGGCGCCGAACTGGCGGCGGCGGTGGGGCTGTCGGAGTCCCGCTTCCGCCATCTGTTCCGGGAAGAACTGGGGGTGAACCTGAAGCGTTTCCAGCTGCATCTCAAATGTCAGCGGGCGCTGACCCTGTGGCGCGACGGCATGAGCCTCACCGATCTGGCCCTGGCCGCCGGCTTCTACGACCAGCCCCATCTCAACCGCACCCTGCGCGCCATGTTCGATACCCTCCCTTCCCGCTATGCTAGGGCCTTTCCCGTCCGGGTCGAGCACCTGGACCCGGCCTGACGGGAACAACCCGGCCTTTCCAGCGGCACCGCGAATCCGGGCGCAGGCAGCGCTCAACCGTGACCGAGAATACGCCGGTAGCCGCCTGCGATAAGCGCGGCGATATCCAGCTGCAGCGTGGACAGCCGTGTGTCCGGCGGATAGGCCAGATACATCGACTGCCACTCGGGGTGCCATTTGTCCTTGAACGCTTTCAGACCCTTGTAGTTGTGGAAGCGGTTGCCGTGCTCGAACGCCAGCCGGGCAAGCTGTTCCGCCGGCCGTGCCCAGGGCGTATCGCCGACGCCGGACAGCGGCGCCATGCCCAGGGAAAACCAGTGATAGCCCTCGGCCTGGGCGCTTTGCATAAGCCGCACGAACAGAAAATCCATGGTGCCGCCGGGCGCATCGCCCAGATGCCGCATCAGGTCGATTGAATACTCCTCGCGGTGCCCATAGCTGGGCAGAATGCTGGCAAAGGCGATCAGCCGCTGATCCGCGTCGCGCACGATGGCAATCGGCGCGCGCTGCAGATAGTCGCGATCGAAACAGCCCAGCGAGAAGGCTTTTTCGGCCGGTTTTTCGCCCATCCAGTCGTCGGACACCGCCGCCAGGGTGTCGAGCAAGGCCTGGTCGAAGGGCGGCTTGAGGATCTCGAAACTCAGACCCAGCCGCTCGGCGCGGTTGAGCGCGCCGCGCTTGTCGCTGTTGTGTTTGCCCTGCATGGAGAATTCCCGCAGGTTCACACGGGCGATCTCGCCCAGCTTGAACAGCGCGAAGCCGTTGTCGAGATAGGCGGACAGATCGTCCGGGCCCACCTGATAGAACACCGGCGTGCAGTGCTGGGCATCCGCCAGGCGCCGAAAATCCATGATCGCGGCCCGCCGCGCGGCCGCGTCTCCCACCGGGTCGGACAAGGCGACCAGGCGGTTGCGCACGCTGGCATAGCCAATCATGGCGTTTTGCTCGTCGCCGCTATAGCGGATCGCCTTGTCGCCCAGCAGCATCAGATGGGAATAGCCGTTGGAGCCGTGGCTTTCAAGCCAGGCGGCCAGCCCGTCGAGCTCGGCGGCGCCGGGCAGCACCAGCGTCGGCGCGGCCCAGCGCGGCCAGGTCCAGATCGCCAGCACGATCACGCTGATCAGGCCGACGAAGGCGCCGCGCAGAAAACGGGGGGAATGCAGGTCGACACCAAACACCAGCGGGTTGAGTGAGCCGCCTTTATAGAACGACTGCCCCAGCACCAGATAGCCCATCAGGGCCAGCACCAGTGCGATGGTCCAGGGCCAGGCGCCGATCTGGCGCGACAGACTGCCCTGGCGCTCGAACGAACCACGGCTGACATAGAGCAACACCGCGATGACCGCCAGCAGCAGACTGGTGCCCCAGTCGAGCCCCCGGGTCAGGCCGAACACCGCGCCGGCGATCAACAGGCCCACCGCCAGCCACAGGGCCCGCCGCAGCCGTAGCGACAACCCGCGCGCGGCCACGATCAGGCTGAGCCCGATCACCACACTGGCCAGATGGCTGGCCTCCACCGCCGCCAGCGGCAGCCACTGCGACAACAGGCGGTTGTGCGATAACAGATTGGGAAAGGCGGCACCGGCCAGCGCACGACACCGGCCGCCGCCGTCAGTCCGGACAGCAGGCGAATGCCCAGATCCACCGCCCAGGCCACCGGCCAGGCGAGAATCGACACAATCGGATGATGGCGCAGGTTGGCGGCCAGCTTCGAGCTGGCCAGCGCATTGGCGCCCAGAAACAGCGACGCCAGCAATGGCACCAGATAATAGGCCACGCGATAGAGCACCAGCGCCGCCAGCGCGGTTTCGGTATCGGTGCCCTGGGCCACCAGCAGCCCGGCGAGGGTGGCATCGAACACGCCGAAGCCGCCGGGCAGAAAACTCAACATGCCCAGGGTGGCCGCCAGCACGAACGCGGCCAGCACCCCCGCCAGCGGCGGCTGGGCACCGAGCACCCACAGCGCGCCCCACAGCACCGTGGCCGCCAGCAGCCATTCCAGTATCGAGGCGGCGACGAAGGCACCGGCCTGGGGCCCGCTCAGACGTTCCAGCGTGGCCAGCCGGCCGATCCGCAACAGCGACGTCATTGCCAGCAGCAGATACAGCGGCAGATACAACGCGATCACGGCCAGCGCCGTCAGCATCAGCCACTGGGGCACCGGCGTGGCGGCCAGAATCGCCGGCCGTGCGATCAGCGTAATCCAGGCCAGAACGGACAGGCCCAGCGGCGAGGCGGTGGCCACCATGCCCGCATAGCGCAACGCCGGGGCGGAACCCACGCCGTCGCCGGTGACCAGCAGCACGCGCAGGCTCGAACCGGTCAGCCCGGACAGGCTCACGGCGTTGTTGATGCCGGTGGCCAGCATGCCCACCCGCAGCCCGGCCAGCGTGGTTCTGGCATAGCCGATCACCCGGGCGGCGATCACGTCATAGGTGGCCGCCGCCGCCACCGCCGCCAACCCCACCAGGGCCAGCGCCGCCAGCCAGGGCGGCGCGATCGCGGCCAGCTGTTGCTGGATGGCATGCAAATCCACATGCCCGGCCTCGAACACCAGCAAGGTAATCACAATCGCCACCAGGGCGACCGGCATGACTTTTCGCAGAAGATGCCAAGGGAAATCGGAGGTGGTCTGATCGTTCATTTGCAACTCATTGGACAGGGGCGCCACACAGCATACCGTCGGGCCCAAGTTGTGGCACGAAGGCGGGGCCCGGGAAGATCGGCATTATTCACCGTCCCGGTTTGCAACGCCGGCTTTACCGTGCCTGTCATCGGTTATGGCCCGCCCATCAGGGGCGCCCAGGCGCGCCATGTTCGATACCCTCCCTTCCCGCTATGCTAGGGCCTTTCCCGTCCGGGTCGAGCACCTGGACCCGGCATAACGGAACAACCCGGGGAGCCCCCATGGACTACCAGCACATCCAGACCGATCTGGCGGACGGCATCGTCACCATCACCCTGAACCGCCCGGACCGGCTGAACGCCTTTACCCTGCGCATGAAGGACGAACTGGTGCACGCCTTCGGCGAGGCGGACCGGGACAACGATGTGCGCGCGTTGATCGTCACCGGCGCCGGGCGCGCCTTTTGCGCTGGCATGGAAATGCAGCCGGAGGACGGCGGCCATGTGTTCGGCTACGACCACGCGGAGGGCGAAACGCCGCCCCTGGACACCATCCGCGATTCCGGCGGCGAGGTGTCCCTGGCCATTTTCAATTGCCGCAAGCCGGTGATCGGCGCTCTTAACGGCGCCGCCGTGGGCGTCGGTATCACCATGACCCTGCCGATGGATTTCCGGCTCGCCGCCCACGGCGCCAAGATCGGCTTTGTGTTCAGCCAGCGCGGGCTCACCCCGGAAGCCTGTTCGTCCTGGTTCCTGCCCCGGCTGGTGCCCATGCACAAGGCCCTGGAGTGGGTCTACAGTGGCGATATCTTCCTCGCCGAGGAAGGCCTGGAGGCGGGCCTGTTCCGCAGCCTCCACGACAAGGAATCGGTGCTCGACGCGGCCCGCGAGCTGGCCCTGAAACTGGTGGCCAAGAGCTCGCCGGTATCGGTGGCCCTGGCCAAGCAGATGCTGTGGCGCAATCCTGCGTTCGAGCATCCGATGCGTGCCCATGCGGTGGAAACCAGTATGATCTACCGCGCCAATGAGTTTTGGGACGGCAAGGACGGCTTCACCGCCTTCCTGGAAAAGCGGGACCCGGTGTTCGACACGGATCTGAACGACCTGCCCCGCGACTTCGGTTTCTGGCCGGAGCCGCCGCTCAAATAACTGAGCCGCTCAAACAACAGAAAAGCAGTGAGGACCCTGATGAAACGAGAAACGATCGCCATCCATGGCGGCTTCGCCGGTGACCCGGAAACCCACTCCGTGGCGGTGCCGGTCTATCAGACCACCAGCTACTACTTTGACGACACCCAGCACGGCGCCGACCTGTTCGACCTGAAAGTGCCGGGCAACATCTACACCCGCATCATGAACCCCACCAACGCGGTGCTGGAGGAGCGGGTGGCGCAACTGGAAGGCGGTATCGGTGCCCTGGCCATGGCCTCCGGCATGGCCGCCATCACCGCCGCCATCCAGACCCTGGCCCGGGCCGGCGACAACATCGTCTCGGTGAGCCAGCTGTACGGCGGCACCTACAACCTGTTCGCCCACACCCTGCCGAACATGGGCATCACCGTGAACATGGCCGATGGCCGTGATCTGGATGCCATCGCCGCCGCCATCGACGACAACACCAAGGCGGTTTTCTGCGAGTCCGTGGGCAACCCGGCGGGCAACATCGTGGACCTGGCCGGCCTGGCCAAGGTCGCCCACGACGCCGGCGTGCCGCTGATCGTCGACAACACCGTGGCCACCCCGGCCCTGTGCCGTCCCTTCGAGCACGGCGCCGACATCGTGGTGCACTCCCTGACCAAATACATGGGCGGCCACGGCACCACCGTGGGTGGCGCCATCGTCGATTCCGGCCGTTTCCCGTGGAAGGACAACCCGCGCTTCAAGCAATTCAACGAGCCGGACCCCAGCTACCACGGCGTGGTCTACACCGAGGCCATGGGCGAAGCTGCTTTCATTGGCCGCGCCCGGGTGGTGCCGCTGCGCAGCACCGGTGGTGCTTTGTCGCCGATGAATGCCTTCCTGCTGCTGCAGGGCATCGAGACCCTGAGCCTGCGCATGGAGCGCCACTGCGAAAACGCCATGAAAGTGGCCCGCTACCTGCGCGACCACGAGAAAGTGGAATGGGTGAACTTCGCCGGCCTGGACAGCGACCGGGACCACGCCCTGGCCCAGCGCTACATGGACGGCGGCGTGCCGGCCTCGATCCTCAGCTTCGGCATCCAGGGTGGCCGCGACGCCGGTGCCCGCTTTATCGACGCACTGGGCATGGTCAAGCGCCTGGTGAACATCGGCGACGCCAAGTCCCTGGCCTGCCACCCGGCCACCACCACCCACCGTCAGCTCAACGATGAAGAGCTGCGTACCGCCGGCGTCAGCGCCGACCTGGTGCGGCTGTCCATCGGCATCGAGCACATCGACGATATCCTGGCGGACATCGAACAGGCCCTGGCGGCGGTTTAAGAGGGTTCCTCACGGCGAAACCGGGCCGGCGTCTCGCCGGTCCAGCGCTTGAAGGCCTTGGTAAAGGCGCTCTCGTCGGAAAAGCCCAGTTCGCCGGCCAGGTCGGCCACCCGGCGGCCCTGACGCAGCGCCTGTTCCGCGCGCTCCCGCAGCAGGGTGTCGCGCAGCAGTTTGAAGCTGGTGCCTTCCTCGGCCAGCTTGCGGATCAGATGCCGGCCGCTGATGCCCAGCTGGTCGGCGATCCGCTCCTTCCCCCAGCCGGGATTCTCCCGGATCAAAGTGCTCACCCGGGCGCCCAGCGAACGGTGGTCGAGCCGTTCCAGCAGCTCATCGGCGAGCCCGCGCAGATGGCGGCAGAGCGCCGGATTGGCGTGCACCAGCGGCAGCCCCAACTGGTCGGCGTCGAACAGCAGCGCGTTATCCGGCGCCCGGAACACCACCGGCACCCCCAGCTTGTCCTGGTAGCGGCCGGGTTGATCCAGGGGCTCGTGGCACAGGGTCAGCCCGCGGGCGCGGAATGCCTCGCCGGTGCTCCAACGGCTCAGGTTGAGCAGGCTGGCGAGCACCGCTTCCACCCGCTCCGGGCGGCGGGTGGCATAGCGCGGGTGGTAGCGCACCGCCACCTGGCCCTGTTCCTCGGCGACCTGGAAATCCCCGCCCTCGCCGACAATCGGGTGGTAGTCCAGCAGGCTCTCCAGGGCTTCGCCCACGGTCTCGCAACTCATCAGGATCATGCCGGCGGTATCCAGATGCCCGACCTGCAGGGCCAGGCCCAGATCCAGCCCCACCAGCGGGTCGCCGGCGGCCTGGCAGAAGTGCTCCCAGAGCCGGTCCTGGTGCGCCAGGTCCACCCGCTCCCGGTCCGCCGGGGTGGCCCATTCCTCGGGCAGGCGCAGGCCCAGCCGGCGGGCCGCCTGGACGATGGCCTGGGAGAAATGGACGGTAACCGTGGGCGTATGGGTCATGGCGCTGGCCGTTGAAGCCGCTCCCGCGGGTTGTGGGGGACAGGGTGCCTGTCCTGAATTAACCGGTGGTTGGTCACGAATAAGCCGTGCCCGGCGGGTGGGCCCTGGCTAACCTGAAAGCATAACAATAAACCGGAGCAAGCATGTACGCAGTGATCGGAGCCGGCCCCATGGGCCTGGCCACCGCCCGTAATTTGCAAAAGCAGGGGCTGCCGTTCGTGGGCTACGAGCTGCACGACGACGTGGGCGGCTTGTGGGACATCGATAACCCGCACAGCACCGTCTACCAGAGCGCCCACCTGATCTCCTCCAAGCGGATGACCGAGTTCCGGGAATTTCCCATGGACGAGTCGGTGGCCGCCTACCCCCACCACTCGGAACTGAAGCGCTACTTCCGCGACTACGCGGAGCACTTCGACCTGCGCCGCCACTACCGCTTCGCCACCCGGGTCACCGCCCTGGCGCCGGCCCCCGGCGGCGGCTGGCAACTGACCGCCGAAACCGGCGGGGTCAGCGATACCCGCCATTTCGACGCGGTGCTGATCGCCAGCGGCACCCTGCACACCGCCAATCTGCCGACGCTGCCGGGCCGCTTCGACGGCGAGCTACTGCACGCCAGCCAGTACCGCCGGGCGGACCAGTTCCGGGACAAGCGGGTGCTGATCGTCGGCTGCGGCAACTCCGCCTGCGACATGGCGGTGGACGCGGTGCACCAGGCCGCCCGCGTGGACCTGTCGGTGCGCCGGGGCTACTACTTCCTGCCCAAGTTCATCGGTGGCCGGCCCGCCGACACCCTGGGCGGCAAGCTGAAGCTGCCGCGCCGGCTCAAGCAGTGGCTGGATGCGCGGCTGATCCGCCTGATCGTGGGGCGGCCCAGTGACTACGGCCTGCCGGACCCGGACTACCGGATGTACGAATCCCATCCGGTGGTCAACTCCCTGGTGCTGCACCACCTGGGCCACGGCGACATCACCCCGCGCCGGGACCTGCGGGCGGTGGACGGCCACACCGTCACCTTCAGCGACGGCGAGCGGGCCGACTACGACCTGATCCTGATGGCCACCGGCTACAAGTTGGATTACCCCTACATCGACGCCGCCCACCTGAACTGGCACGGCGATGCGCCCCGGCTGTACCTGAACCTGTTCCATCCGGAGCGCGACGATCTGTTGATGATGGGCATGATCGAGGCCGCCGGCCTGGGCTGGGAAGGGCGCAACGAACAGGCGGAGCTGGCGGCGCTGTACCTGCGCCGCCTGGCCGAGGGGCACCCGGCGGCCCTGGAACTGCGCCGCCTCAAGTGGGAACGGGCCGGCCGGAACCTGGACGGCGGCTACCAGTATCTGAAACTGGCGCGCATGGCCTACTACGTCCACAAGGACAGTTACCGGGTGGCGGTGGCCGACCACGTGCGCGCGCTCCGCGCCGAACAATAACAACATGCCCGGCGCCCGCGCCGGCAAGGAGGAGGGGTGCAGAGCACCGTTGATTTCAACACCGGCAGCCTGATCGCGCTCAACGGCATCCTGGCCTGCATGATGTTCGGGGTCTCCCTGTCGTTGCGCGCCGACGACTTCAAGCGTGTGCTGGTCAGGCCGGCGGCGCCACTGGCGGGCCTGCTGGCCCAGTTTCTGCTGCTGCCGGCGCTGACCTGCGCCACCACCTGGTGGCTGGACGTGGACCCGCAACTGGCCCTGGGCATGATCCTGGTGGCGTCCTGTCCCGGCGGCACCTTCTCCAACATCATGACCTGGCTGGCGCGGGCCAATGTGGCGGTGTCGGTGAGCATGACCGCGGTATCCAGCCTGGCCGCCACGGTGCTGACGCCGCTCAACTTCGCCTTCTACGGCTGGCTCAACCCGAACACCCGCGAGCTGGTCACCGACATCGCCCTGGACAGCACCGGCATTCTGCTGCTGGTGGGGACGGTGCTGGCGGTACCGCTGCTGCTGGGCATGGTGGTGGGCAAACACTATCCGCGCTTCGCCGACGCCGCCCAGAAACCCATGCGGGTGTTTACCCTGCTGGTGCTGCTGGCCTTTGTCGGCATCGCCTTTGGCAAAAACATGGACGTGTTCCTGGCCAACGCGGACCGCATCGTTGCCCTGGTGATCGGGCAGAATGCCCTGGCGCTGGCCCTGGGCGCCCTGGCCGGGCTGGCGGTGGGGCTCAGCCGGGCGGACCGGCGGGCGGTGACCCTGGAGGTGGGCATCCAGAATTCCGGGCTGGGGCTGTCCATCCTGTTCACCTTCTTCCCCCAGGCGGCGGGCATGATCCTGATCGCCGGGTTCTGGGGTGTCTGGCATCTGGTCAGTGGCCTGCTGCTGTCGCTGCTGTGGTCACGCAGCGCCGGTGACCGGGCCGGGGAGACCACGCCATGAGCCGCATTCTGATCACCGGCGCCGCCGGCTACATCGGCCGCCAGCTGGGCGAGCGGCTGGCCGCCCACCACCAGGTGCTGGGCCTGGATGTGCGGGTGCCGGAAGGCCTGCCGTTCGAATGCCGCCAGGGCGATATCCGCGACCCGGCCCTGGGTCGGTGGATGGCCGAGCAGGGCACCCGGGTGGTGGTGCATCTGGCGGCGGTGCTGGAGGACTCCGGCGACCGGGCCCGGGACCACGACATCGATGTGAACGGCACCCGCAATGTGCTGGAGGCCTGCGTGGCCAACGGCGTGGAACAACTGATCGTCACCAGCTCAGGGGCCGCCTACGGCTACCACGCGGACAATCCGCCCTGGCTGGACGAGGACGCCCCCCTGCGCGGCAACCCGGAATTCGCCTATTCCGACCACAAGCGCCAGGTGGAGGAGCTGCTGGCCCGCTATCGGCATGACCACCCGCGACTGGGGCAGTTGATCCTGCGCCCGGGCACGGTACTCGGCGCCACCACCCACAATCAGATCACCGCCCTGTTCGAGGGCCGCCGGGTGCTGGCCATCGCCGGCTCCGATTCACCGTTCGTGTTTATCTGGGACCAGGATGTGGTGGGCGCCATTCTCCATGGCATCGACACCGGCGCCCGGGGCGTCTACAACCTGGCCGGCGACGGCGCCCTGCCGATCCAGCGGGTGGCGGCGTTGCTGGGCAAACCCCTGCGGGTGGTGCCGGCCTGGCTGCTGGCCGGGGCCCTGGCGGTGGGCAAGCGTCTGCGGCTCACCGGTCACTCGCCGGAGAAGGTGAACTTCCTGCGTTACCGGCCGGTGCTCGACAACCGCCGCCTCAAGCAGGAGTTTGGTTACCGGCCGCGAAAAACCTCGGAGGAGACCTTCCGCTTTTTCATCGAACAGGCCCGCGCCCGGGGGCGGTTATGAGCACCATGCTGATCACCGGCGCCGCCTCCGGCCTGGGCTGGGCCCTGGCCCGGGCCGCCTGGCAACGGGGCTGGCGGCTGATCCTGGTGGACCGGGACGGCCAGGCACTGGCGGAAAGGAGCGCCCGCCTGGCCGGCGTGGACACCGAACGGCTGCGGCACTTCGCCCTGGACCTCACCGACGCCGAGGCCCGGGACCGGCTGGTGGCGACGCTCCGTGACCAGCCCCTGGACGTGTTGGTCAACAACGCCGGCATCACCCACCGGTCGGCGGCGGCGCGCACCGAGATGGCGGTGTTTCGCCAGGTCATGGCGGTGGACTGGGAAGCGCCGGTGGCGCTCACCCTGGGCCTGCTGCCGGCGCTGCGCGCGGCGCGTGGCACGGTCGTCAATATCGGCTCCATGGCGGGCTGGATGCCGGTGCTGGGGCGGGCCGGCTATTGCAGCGCCAAGGCGGCGCTGGCCCAGTTTTTCGAGGTGTTGCGGGGCGAAGTGGCCGACGATGGCATTGGCGTGCTGATGGTTTACCCCAGTTTTCTCGCCACCCCCATCGAACGCAACGCCCTGGGTTTTGACGGCCGGCCGGCGGCCCATGCCCGCTCCTCGGTGGGGCGGGTGCGCGACGCGGACTGGATGGCGGCGCGCATTCTCGATGCCCTGGCCGCCGGCCGCCGACGCCTGTTTCCGGATCGCTTCACACTGTTGGCCAGCCTGCTGTGGCGGCTGGCGCCGGACCTGTATCATCGGCTGATGCGCCGCCGTTTCGCCGGTGAACTGGATCACTGAATGCTGGATGTTCTGACCTCGCCCTGGGCCCTGGTGGCCC
Organism: Alloalcanivorax gelatiniphagus; assembly: GCF_005938655.1. Taxonomy (GTDB): domain Bacteria; phylum Pseudomonadota; class Gammaproteobacteria; order Pseudomonadales; family Alcanivoracaceae; genus Alloalcanivorax; species Alloalcanivorax gelatiniphagus. The sequence continues at coordinate 156,917 of NZ_VCQT01000044.1, read as the reverse complement.
TGTTCGTGTTGCTGGCCTACACCACCGAAGCGATGACCGGCTTCGGCTCCATCGTTATCGCCCTGTCGCTGAGCGCCCTGGTGCTGCCGCTGAGCCAGCTGATGCCGGTGCTGGTGCCGCTCAATCTGCTGCTCAGCGGCTATATGAGCCTGCGGTACCGGCGGCTGGTGGATTGGCGCCTGCTGCTCACCGGCATCCTGCCGATGATGGCGCTGGGCACCCTGGCGGGTTTTCTGGCGCGGCCGGCCCTGGGGCACGGTGCCCAGTGGCTGTTCGGCGCTCTGGTGGTGGCGTTCAGCGTGCGTGAGCTGTGGCGGTTGCACCGTGCCACCGCGGTGGCCGCCCACGGCCCGCTGTGGAGCCGCTTCTGGATGCTGATGGCGGGCCTCACCCATGGCCTGTTCGCCTCCGGGGGGCCGTTGCTGGTGTACGCCCTGAGCGGCGTGCAGCTGGACAAGAGCCGCTTCCGCGCCACCCTGGTGCTGGTCTGGTTCAGCCTCAACCTGCTGCTCACCGTCGGTTTCCTGCTGGACGGTGCCCTGCTGGCGCAATGGCCACATCTGCTGGCGCTGGTGCCGGTGGTGCTGCTGGGCATTCTGCTGGGAGAGGCGCTGCACCACCGGGTCGATGAGCGTCGCTTTCGTCAGGTGTTGTTTTCGGTGCTGCTGCTGGCCGGCCTGGCCCTGCTGATTCGCTAAAGCCCGCCGGTATACCAAAGCCCGCCGGTATACCAAAGATTGACGTGGGTGGGTGACCGCGCCCGGTGATCCGGCTAGCATCGGGGCCATCATCATTGGCGGGCCCCGGGAGAACATCATGTCGGCAGTGGAGATTCGGCCGGTCAGCGGCATCGCGGTGGAGCCCTGGCTGGATGAACTGGCGGACCTGCGCATTCGCGTGTTCCGCGACTACCCCTACCTGTACGACGGTTCACCGGTTTACGAGCGGGATTACCTGGACCGTTACGCCCGCTCCGAGCAGAGCCTGTTCGTGCTGGCCCTGGAATACAACCGTCTGATCGGCGCCGCCACGGCGCTGCCGCTGATGGACGCGGACCCGGAATTCCAGACCCCGTTCCGGGCCCACGGGCCGGCCCCGGAGCGGGTGTTCTATTTTGGCGAATCGGTGCTGTTGCCCGAGTATCGGGGCGAGGGCGTGGGCCATCGCTTCTTCGATCTGCGGGAACTGTACGCCCGCGATTTCGGCTTCGACTTCACCACGTTTTGCGCCGTGGTCCGCGACCATGACCATCCCCGGCGGCCCCGGGATTACCGGTCCCTGGAACCGTTCTGGCGCAAACGGGGCTACCAGGCCGAGCCGCGGCTGATCACCCGCTTCCCCTGGCGCGACCTGGGGGACGAGGAACAGACCGAAAAGACCATGCAGTTCTGGCTGCGGGATGTGACCGCCGTCGAGATTCCCTGATACATATTGAAAAAAAACGTCTCTCTAAGACGTTCGGCGCATGAAGAGCACGTGAAGGTCGGTCTACAGTCGGACCTTCGGAGGCCCTTTATGATGTGTTCCTACTGGCTGCGCCGCGTGGCGCGAGCCCTTTTGGTGATCGTGCCCGTGGCGCTGTTGGCGGTGCTGGCGGCCCTGCTGCTGGCCGGTTAACCGCCGGCGGGCACCGCCACGTTCACGCCGTTGCCGCCTCGGCCGGCGCCCCTTGCCGCTGCCCGGCTTTTCCCCGCCTCAGTAACGCCACCGGATTATCCAGCCAGACCACCTCCCAGCCGTCCCGGCGCGCCAGCCACTCAAAGGTGTGCGGCTGCCAGAAGCACACATGGGTGGGGTCCCGGCGATAGTGCCAGCGGGGGAAATGCCCGTCGTCCACCAGGAAGCGGGTCATCACCGCCAGCCAGCCTCCCGGCGCCACCAGGGTTTGAAAGCGCGCCCATTCCCGCTCCGGCTGATGCAGATGCTCAAGCACCTCGGTGCAGGTGACGAAATCGTACTGGTCCGCCAATACCGCCGGCTGGTCCGCGTAGATCGGGTCCCACAGGCGCATGGTGAAACCCGCTTCCTCCAGCATGCGGGCCAGCGCCGGGCCCGGCCCACAGCCGAAATCCAGCCCCCGGGCGCCGGCCGGCAGGCGGGCCGTCAGCGGCGCCGCCACCTGATCCAGAAAGCGCCGGTAGCCGGGGTCGTCCGGGTCGTTTTCGTGCAGGTCGTACTGCTGCTTCTCCTGGCTCCGGTCCGGCAGCTGGTCGCGGCTGAGAAACGTCAGCCGGCATTGCGGGCAGCGCAAATAGCGCCGCCCCTCCACGGTGGCGAACAGGTCGGCGCCGGCATGGCCACACAAACAGCAAAGGGTCATCGGGCGAGCAGCCACTCCTTGAGGCAGTCGTAGGTGCGCGGGTCTTCCAGCATGGCCATATGGCCGAGGCGGTGGAGCAGCCGGCGGGTCAGGTTGGCGGCGTCCGGGTAGAGCCGCTCGGCCAGGGCGCTGTCCACCCGCACCAGCCAGTCCCCCACCGGCGCGTCGTTGCCTTCCTCGCTGAGGCTGCCGGCCAGGAACAGCTGCTCGACCCGGTCGTCCAGAGGCACCTTCAGGCTGGGGCGGGGCTCGTCCAGGGGCCGGTCGCGCCACTGATCCTCCACCACATAGCCGAAACGCAGGTCACGAATACCGTCCGAGCGCAGATTGCCCAGCCGCATCAGCGGCCGGGAGTAAGGCGTCAGGCCGAGCAGGCGATTGGCCTGATTGCCCAGCCGCTCCAGCATGGCCCCCTGGTGGGGCGCCCCCAGGCAGGCCAGGTGGCTGACCTTGTCCACCCAGGCATCGCCCCGGGCGCGGCCCTGGTGCAGGGCGCTGCGCGCCACCAGGCCGCCCATGCTGTGGCCCACCAGCACCACCCGTTCCGGCAGGGCGGTGGCGGCCAGCAGATCGGCCAGGTCGCGGCCATTCTCGGAAATATGCAGCCCGGTGTTGTAACGCAGGGTGCGGGTATGGGCATCCAGGGCCGGGCCGGCCCAGCGCTGGAAGTCGCTGGCGGCGGGGTTGTCCCAGCAGCCCTCGTTGAGGCACAGGCCGTGCACCATCAGCACCAGGGTGCTCCGTTCCAGGGAGGGCGGGCCGGGCAGCATGGTCATGGGCAGCGCGTAGTGGCTGTCGCGGGCCGCCAGCAACTGACCGAACACGCCGTTGACGATGCTCTGCAGGTCCGGATGCCCGGCCGCCGGGGTTTCGCCTTGGGTGGCGTTTTGCAGCAGATGGACGGCGTTGCCGGCCTGCCGGAAGCCGTAGCGGATCATGTCATAGACCAGCGTGGCGGGCAGTCTGCCCCGGTTGAACGGATGCGCGATGGCGCCGTGCATTTCCTGCACGGTGTCGGTGATTTCCCCGCCAAGCAGGGTGGCCAGGCGGGCCAGCCCCCCCGAAGTCCGGCTGATTGTTTTCACTGCCGCTCCTTTCTTATTCACCGGATGCTTTTTCATCCGATTCTTATTCACCCGATCCCCTCTCGCCGGATCCGTTCTCACCCGATAATAGCAACACCGGACGCGAACACCTATCCACCAAGATCGCGGCGGAGCCTCCATCTTGTTCGTAAAATAGAGGAAAATCAAAGCGCCCGCCCTGTTCATCCGGCGCCGACGCGGATAGATTCCTTTCCAACGTCAACGACACGTCGAGGAGTGACTATGCGTACGTTCAGCAAAGGACTTGTGGTTCTTCTGTTTGGCACCATGCTTGGCCTGGCAGGCTGTGATCAGCAAGGTCCGATGGAAAAAGCCGGTGAAAAGGCGGATAACGCCGTTGATGAAGTCACCGGGCAGGGCCCGATGGAACAAGCAGGCGAAAATGTGGATGACGCCTGGGAAGATACCAAGGACGCCGGTAAGGAAATGGGCGAAGCCGTGGACGGCGACAACCAGTAAGGTTGTAGCCTGCTCCCGCCGCCAGGGACGGTGGCGCGCCGACCGCGATAAAATGGAAATGCGTCGCGCCGGGACAGCCGGTAAAAAAAGGACTCTCGCCATGGATGGCGAGCCAATCAGGACGATTGATAAAAGGCCGCTGGGGGTGAATCGCCCGGCGGCCTTTTTGCGTTCAGAGGGGCCCATGGCGAAGCCGATACATTCCACTACATCCGTTCACTCAAAATTGACTCATTGCTTCTTTGGTATGGCGCGGCAGGCTGGCTACAGTAGAAGGTCCGAGCCGGCGGCACCCGCCCCACCCGCCGAAGCAATCAACAAGGAGTCGTTCGATGGGTTCCCAGGTGAAATGGGCAGGTCCGAGGAAACGGACGTGTCTGGCCATTGAGGCGGTGGAGAACCGCATCGTGGCGCTTACCGAATACCTGCTGGTGTATCGTGCCGGCGCCGGCTCCCCCGGCCGGGGCCGCCACCAGAGAATCCGGGAATTGCGTCACGATATCGCCCGCCTGCGGGCCTGGGGCCAGTATTTGCGTGGCGCCGATCACCGCCCGCTGTGGTGGCGGCTGCTGCGGCGGCTGGGAACCTGGCTCGGTGGCGCCCGCCATGCCCGCCCCGGGCACCGCTGCGCGCGCCGCGCCGGCGTGCAGCGTCTCAGCGCCTACAGCGTGGTGGACCGGGCCTATGCCGCGCAGATGGAAGACTGCCAGGGGCGCCTGCTGACCCTGGGGTTGGCGGCGGGACCCTGGGTGGCGGATTTGCGGGCCAGCCGGGAACGCCTGCTGGCGGAGGTGGAGCTGTTGCGCGATGAACGCCGCCAGCTGGCCGAGGAAGCCGGCCGCGTGGCGGTGGTGTGCTGGGTGCTGAGCCGGACGGCCCGGGTGCGTGGCTGGCTGGGGTTCAGCGAGGGCAGTTCACGGATCATGGACCCGTGAGCGGCGAATCCGGGCACCCGCCGCTCCCGGCGGTCTTCACCCTGGCCGACCTCAAGCAGCAAATGGGCGGTGACGAACAGGCGGCCATGGATCTGGCCGGCCGCTGGCTGGACAGCGGCCAGGTGCGCCAGGTGGCGCCGCCCCGGCCGGTGTTTGTGCGGCTGAATGGCGCCGAACCGCCGGACGAGGCGCAGCTGTGCCTGGCACTGGCCCGTACTTTCCCCTCGGCGGTGGTGGTCGGCGGCTCGGCGCTGTGGCGCCAGGGCGTCAGCCATCAGCGTGACGCCCTGTTGCATTGCGCGGTGGCCGAGCCGGTGGACAACTGCGCCTTGCCCGGCGTGCGTTTGCACCGCCGCCCGGCCGGCTGGCTGGAGGCGGTATCCCGGGCCGACGGACTGCGCGGCCACGTCCATCAGCTGCCCATGCTCAGCGCGGAAATGGCGGTGGCCGACGCGGCCCTGTTCGCCGATGTGTGGGTGCCGGACCGGGAGCGCCTGGACCTGGACCGGCTGGCGGCGGAGGGCGTGGCCGCCGCCCAGGCGCAACTGGCCACGCTCGGCGACCACCTCTGATCCGTCCGATCCCCGGCGCCTCGATTGACCGGGCGGTGCCGGGCGCGTATAAATGCGAATAATTGTCAGTATCGTTATGTGCGCGCCATCATGCCTCTTCTTCTGCTCGCCGTGCAGCTCGGCGGCTGCTTTCTTCTGTATCTCTCCGACCGCCAGCAACGGGCGTTGTATCGCCCGTTGCCGCCGGCCGCCCGGCTCGCCGGTGGGGTGCTGGTGGCCGGCGCCGCCGCCGGCTGGGCCTGGCAACTGGGCATCGGCGTCGGGCTGTTCACGGCGCTGTGGGTGTTCGCCCTGGGGGCCATGGCCCCGGCGCTGATGGTCGGCCACTGGGTGGACGGCTACCGCCCCGGGCGCCGCCAGGGCGCGGGAGAGCGCCCATGAGAGGCCTGCTGGGCACCTTGCTGGGTCTGCCGCTGGCAATGATGCTGTGTGGCCTGCTGGCGGCGGCGGTGCCGGTGGACTGGCGCCAGTGGCTGGTGCCGCTGATGCTGCTGTCGCTGCTGGTCTGGGCGGCGTTGATCGTGCTGGCCGGGTTGGCTCGCACCCCCTGGCGGCTTGGCGCCGGTCTGCTGGTGGCCAACGGCCTGGCCTGGCTGTTGCTGCAAACCACCTCGCTGTATGGGGGAGCCTGATGCGCGCCGCGACCCTGAAACGGCACATCGACCTGCACGCCTGGGTGGGCATCCTGGCCGGCCTGGCGCTGTTCGTGGCGTTCTTCGCCGGTGCCCTGAACATGTTCCACCATGAGTTGCACCACTGGCAGGAGCCGGCCCATGACGACGCCGGCCCGGCCCGGGACGCCAGCCTGCAGGCCCTGCTCGACACGGTGCTCGCCAACCATCCCGAGGCCGGCCAAAGGATGTATCTGATTCCCGGTGACGACCCCTCGGCGATCTGGCGGGACACGGTGGACGGTGAGCCGGTGTGGCGCACCGAACACGCCGGCGACTTCAACGACGCCGGCGAGAACCTGGCGGTGGAAGGCTCCGGGCTGTCGGAATTCGTCAACCAACTGCACTACGAGCTGGCCCTGCCCAAGGTCGGTATCCACCTGATGGGCATCGTCTCGGTGCTGTATGGCGCCGCCCTGATCGGCGGCCTGTTGATCCACTGGTCCCGGCTGAAGAAGGAACTCTTCGCCCTCAAGCACCAGGGCAACCTGCGCCGCTACTGGAAGAACCTGCACAATCTGGTGGGCGTGCTCAGCTTTCCCTTCCATGTGATCTTCGCCTGGACCGGCGCCGCCATGTGCTGCGTGGCGTTGTTGGCGCTGGTAATGAGCGGCCTGGTGTTCGGCCCGCAATTCCAGAGCGCCTTCACCGAGGCCACGGAAGCCTGGCCCACCCCGGAGGCCAGCGGTAATCCGACAGCCATGGCCGGCGTGGACCGTTACCTGGCCCGGGCCGAACAGGCCCTGCCGGAGCTGGAGGTGGGCTGGATCGAGCTGCGGCAGTACGGCGATGAAAACGCGGTGGTGGACGTGGGCGGTTCGGTGCACGGCAACGTGGGCCATTACGCCCATGTGGTGATGCGCGGCGACGATGGCGCCCTGCTCACCACCACCGGGCCGGGCAACCGCACCCTCAACGACCGCTTCCTGGCGCCGGTCTATTCGTTGCACTTCGGCGACTACGGTGGCCTGTTGGTGCGTCTGCTGTATTTCGTGCTGGCGTTGCTGGGCTGTCTGCTGTTTTTCTCCGGCAACATCATGTGGTGCGAGCGGCGCACCGACCGCCAGGGCCCGAGCCGGGCCGCCGCCGTGATGCTGCGGCTGACCCTGGGCGTGACCTTTGGCGTGATCGCCGGCCTGGCGGTGAGCTTCCTGATCAGCAAGCCGGTGCTGTATTCGCCCTGGTCCGCCTGGACCGCCCCGGCGGAAAGAATCGCCTTCCTGGTGACCCTGTTGATCGCCCTGGCCGCCGCCTTCCGGGCGCCGCCGTTGACCACCGCCCGGCTGGGCCCGTTGCTGTGCGCGGGCCTGTACGGCCTGGCGCCGCTGGTGCAGGGGGCCTTCGAGGGCTTCGGTGGCTGGCGGGACCCGGACATTCTGCTGGTCAACGGCGCGCTCTGGGCGGTGGCCGCCAGCCTGCTGCTGGTGGCGGGGCTGAGGGGACGCCGCCAGCGGCGCGCGGCGCCCCACCCGTTGTGGACCGGCACGGCGCGGGCCGCCGCTGGTGCCGCCGCCGACCCGGCCTGACACCGGCCGCCGGGGCCGGTCCGGCCCCATGTTAGGCTGGCGTTTTGCTGCTGATAGCGAGAGGCCAACCATCATGAGCGCGGAACCGATAAGCGCTGAACAGTTGCAACGGGACTGGGCGGCGATCACGCCGGCCCGCGCCAAAGCCCTGCAGTTGGAGACCGCCCGGCAGGTGCGGCTGCAACCGGACCTGCCGACCCCGGCCACCGTGGCCGGGGTGGACGTGGGCTTCGAGAATCGTGACACCGCCCGCGCCGCCATCGTGGTGCTGCGCCATCGGGACCTGGAGCCGGTGGACTACGCCCTGGCCCGTCTGCCGGTGCGCTTTCCCTATGTGCCCGGCCTGCTGTCGTTCCGCGAGTGTCCGGTGATTCTCAAGGCCCTGGAACAACTGCAAACCCTCCCGGACGTGCTGCTGTGCGATGGCCACGGCGTGGCCCATCCGCGCCGGCTGGGCATTGCCGCGCACCTGGGCGTGCTTACCGGTCTGCCCACGGTGGGGGTGGCCAAGAAGAAGCTGTATGGCTGGCACGGGCCGGTGCCGGAAGGGCGCGGGGAATGGACCCCCCTTATGGCGGGCAGGGCAAGCGCCGGTAAGGCGAGTGCGGGAAAAGAAAACCAAGCTGGAGAAACCCTGGGCGCGGTGCTGCGCACCCGGCCCGGGTTCAAGCCGCTGTTCGTGTCACCGGGGCACCGGTTGGATCTGCAAGGGGCCCTGGATCTGGTGATGCACTGCACCACCCGTTACCGGCTGCCGGAAACCACCCGCTGGGCGGATGGCCTGGCGTCCAACCGGGGCCAGCGTTGGCTGGCCCGGCTGGAAGCGTTGCCCGGCGCCGGGGGGTAGCCGCTCAGGGCGCCAGGGACAGGCGGTGCTTGGGGCTCAGCGCGGTGCCGCTGACCGACTCCACCCGGGACAGGGTGGCGCCGACCCATTCGGCCACCCGCGCCTTGCCGACCACCTGGCCGGCCCGCCAGGCCACTACCTGACCGGTGGGCGAGCGCACCGCGCGGCCCGGCTCACGCACTTCCAGTTCAGTGCCTTCCGCCAGACCGTTAACGCGGCCGGCGGCGATGTACAGATCATCGCCCTCGCCCACGAACGGGCGGGCGGACCACTCCGCCGCCGCTACCTGGTTGCCCAGGCTCTCCAGCAGCCGGGCGGCGCCCTGGTCGTCATTGGCGACCCGCTCTTCCAGTTCCTTGTTCAGCGCGGTGTCCCAAACCCGTACCGAAGCCTGGCCGCCGCTGGCGGCGTCGATGCGTACCACCAGGCGCGCGCCGGGATAGACCGACAGCGCCGAGCGGCAGGCCTCGCTGGCCAGGTCATCGCAGCCGGGGGTGTTGTTGAGGGCGTCCTGGACCAGCCCCTTGGGCAGCACCAGCATGCCGTGCTCCGCGGCGCCGGCGGTCAGCGCCCGGGGCAGGGTGGCGTCCAGCCCGTCGTCGAGAGCGATGGCCACGTTCGCCAGGGGCGCGTCGCGGCGGGTAAAGCTGGGGGCCGTCTTGCCATCGTCGGCGGAACCGGCGCGATTGCCCCGTTCCCAGAACGGCGTGCCCCATTCTGCCTGCGGTGTATTGAGAGCGGTGGGGCTATCGACGATGTCCATGGCCTGCTTCGCCTCGGTGTCGGTAAGCGCGCAGCCGCTCAGGCCGAAAGCGGCGAGGGCGCCGGAAAGCAAAACGGTGCGGGAATTGAACTTGATCATGAAAGGGTTTCCGTATCAGAAGAACCGGTAGCGCGGACAAAAGAGTTTGGGCAAGGAAGGGAGGCCTTGTCCAGTACCGTAAGACGCTTCGAAAAAACGGATGCTGAAAAGAAAACGGGGCGACCAAGGTCGCCCCGTTTCCACGTCGGAAAGTGACAGCCCCGCGAACTTAGAAGTTCACGGTCATGTTCAGGCTGGCGGCTTTCACGTCTTCGTTGGCGAAGGTGCCGAGGCCACCACCGACCAGGTCGTTACCGGCCAGGGTGCCCACGTCGTTCTTCTCGATCATGCCCACGGACAGCCAGGTGCGCAGTGCTTTGTTGGCCTGGTAGGCGAACTGCAGGTCGTACACCATGCTGTCGTCGTCGTTGGTGCCGTTGTCGATGGACAGCTGGCCAACCGCGCCGGTAACGGAGAACTTCGGCGTGACGTTGAACTTGGCGCGAGCGATCAGCAGATCCTCGTCGAAGTCCTTCAGGCCCAGGGTGCCGCCCATGCGGTACATGCTGCTGGCGCTCTGGGTGGCTTCCGGGTTGGAGTTGATCAGGCTGGACCAGGTGTCGAAGCCGGGGGAGATCAGGCCGCCGTCACGGGTAGCAGCGTACTGCACGCCCAGATCAACCATGCCCAGGTTGGTGCCGAGGCGCAGGTAGGCGGACGGTGCGTCTTCCTGGAAGAAGCGATCGTCATTCGGGGCACCGGTTTCCACGTTGCCGTTGGTGAACAGGTTGAAGCCCACGGCCATGTCCAGTGCTTCGGTCAGGCTGCCGTCCAGGTAACCGGAGAACAGGGTGACGTTGGACAGGGGGTAGGCGTCCGGGTTGGAGCCGGGGTTACGCGCGCCTTCGTAGTTGTTGTACCACTGAACCCACAGGATGCCCGCGCTCCAGTCGCTGATCTTGGTGGTCAGACCCAGCAGGCTCATGTCGCCGTTATCCTGGTTGCGATAGCCGCTGGTGTCGGAGCGACGGTCGTAGCCCGCTACCACGCTGGTGGTCTTGCTGAACGGCTGAACCACCAGGATCCGGTCACGGCGGTCGTCACACACCAGGAAACAGTTGTTGTAGCTGGTGGCCTGACGGCCCACGCGGAATACGGTGTGGCCTACCGGAATCTGTACATAGCCCAGGTCCAGACGCACGTTGTCGCCACGGCTGGTGCTGTTGAAAGAGGGGTTCACGGCGCCGCCGTGGTTGTCGCCAGCCCAACGGTCACCGGCCACTTCCACACTGGTGTAGACGGAGATGCCGGTATCTTCGTCCAGGAAGTTGCCTTTGATGCGGATCAGGTGGCCGAAGCCGGTGTCGGTATCAGTGGTGCCGCCGTTTGCCTGGCCATCTTCATCGATCTGGTTGGCGAAGGCGGTGGCACGGTATTCCATGCCGAAATCGGTTTTCAGCGCCTGGGCTGCCGGAGACAGAGCGGTCATGGCACCGAACACGGTGGCCGCGCCGATGGCTTTGGTCAGTTTGGAAAGGCGGGGTTGGTCAGCACTGCTGTTCAGCGCTCCCGGAGCGTTTTTGGTCCACTTAAGTGCCATTGTTTTTGTCCTGTTCTTCGAAGTTTTGGTATTGCGAGGGCCGTAATCCGGTCATCCCTGGAACCGGCCACCACCCCCTGGGTGAAAGACCCGTTTCGGGCGATGAACGTAAACCCCTCTTTTATGTGCCCTTCCCAGGGCATCGTCTCCCGAGCGGACACGTTCGCGCTGAACAAGTCCACTAGACTTTCGGCGAAGGCCCCGAAAATACAGGCTTCACCCGGTCGTCACGAGCTATCTTAGAGCCCCTTTTGTCGGCGAAGCAATACTGTAAAGAACCAAAATACCGCGCGGTATGTAAGGGCCGTTGCCGTATTAAGAGCGTCTTTTGCACTTAATGTGCACAGCTGTTAACTATATGGGCCGGCTCCGGATCATTTGTTGGTAGACAGAAATTGCTGACGATGTTTCCGGGCCTTTGAGCCCCCCTGATTCCGCTATACAAGCGCTCTGGGCGATTTCGTGGAATGGAATACCGAAAAAAAGAAGAGAATCTTTTTTAAACAGAAAACAAGTGTTCACTCATTCAGGTTGGCATGGCGCGACCCCGGACAGCGGGGTCGGACCACGGGAAAAATGTTGCAAGATGTGTCGACCGGGAACCTTCACACCTGATCGACGGTGACGATTTTCAGGGTGTTGGTGCCGCCGCCCTGCCGCACCGCGTCGCCCTTGGTAAGAATCACCCGGTCCCGGGGCTCGATCAGGCCGGCCTCCAGCAGATGGGCGATGGCGGCCCGGTTGGCCTGGTCGGCGGGCAGGGTGGTGTCGAAGCGCAGCGGTTCCACGCCCCGGTAGAGGGCGACCCGCCGCAGGGTGCGCGGGTTGGGGGTGAACGCGAAGATCGGCAGCCCGGAGCGTACCCGGGACATCAGCAGCGCGGTGGTGCCGGTTTCGGTCATGGCGATGATGGCCCGCACCCCGTCCAGATGGTTGGCCACGTGCATGGCGGCCCGGGCAATGGCTTCATCGGTGCGCTCCATGGCATGTTCCAGCCGGTGCGCCGGCGGCCGGTTCTGGTAGGTGCGCTCGGCGCCGAGAATGATGCGGTCCATGGCCTGCACGGTGGCCACCGGGTAATCGCCCACGGCGGTTTCCGCCGACAGCATCACCGCGTCGGTGCCGTCGAGCACCGCGTTGGCCACGTCCGACACCTCGGCGCGGGTGGGCTGGGGGCTGTGGATCATCGACTCCATCATCTGCGTGGCGGTGATCACGAACCGGTCCAGGTCCCGGGCGCGGCGGATAATGTGCTTCTGCACCCCCACCAGTTCCGCGTCGCCGATTTCCACCGCCAGATCCCCCCGCGCCACCATGGCGCCGTCGGAGGCCTGGATCAGCGCATCCAGGGTGGCCGGGTCGGCCACCGCCTCGGCCCGCTCGATCTTGGCGACCATGGCGCCGTGGCCGCCGGCGTCCCGGTACAGGGCCCGGGCCTGGTGGATATCGTCCGCGTGGCGGGGAAAGGACAGCGCCAGGAAGTCCAGGTCCAGTTCGGCGGCCAGCACCAGGTCGCGCCGGTCCTTGTCGGTGATGGTCTCGGCGTTGAGGCCGCCGCCCAGCCGGTTGATGCCTTTATTATTGGACAGCTCGCCGCCCACCTTGACGCGGCAATGCACCCGCGTGTTCTCGATGGAGGTGACCTCCAGCTGTATCAGGCCGTCGTTGAGCAGCAGAACATCCCCTTCACGGCAGTCCTGCGCCAGGCCCGCATAGTCGGTGCCGACCACGCTGGCATCGCCGGCGTCCTTGTCCAGGGCGGTGTCGATGGCGAAGGCTTCGCCGACGCGCAGCCTGACCGGCCCGTCCCGGAACCGGGCCACGCGGATCTTCGGGCCCTGCAGGTCGCCCAGCAGGGCCACGGTGCGGCCCAGGGCCGCCGCCTGATCGCGCACCCGGGCGGCCACCGCGCGGTGGTCGTCGGCGCTACCATGGGAGAAGTTGAGGCGGAACACGTTGACCCCGGCGTCGATCAGCGCGGCGAGGGTGTCGGTATCGGAGGAGGCGGGGCCGAGGGTGGCGACGATTTTGGTGCGGCGGAACATGCGGTGGTTTCCCCGTGGGCGATGAACGGTGACGCTATTGTGGCAAAAAATGGTGACGGTTTGGTGGGTATGTAGGAGCGGCTTCAGCCGCGATGGGGAGGCGGGGTGCGGCCTGCCGTGGGCCGGTGGGAAGAGGCGTGGAGGAGAGGATTGATGGAAACGGCTTTTGGCCGTTTCCACCCCTGCGGGGCTTCGCGGCCTTTGGCCGCTCGTCGCCGACTCGCTTTTGAAGCGAGTTGGTCGAACCTGGAGAGGTCGATCCGACGGGCGTGCCAAATAAAAAGGGGCCACCCAAGCGGGTGGCCCCTTTTTATTTGGCACGCCCGAGAGGATTCGAACCTCTGACCTTTGCCTCCGGAGGGCAACGCTCTATCCAGCTGAGCTACGGGCGCAGAACTCTTTTTTATTTGCGTTTGGCGGTGGCAGCTTCACCGCCTGACGGCGCTTCGCGCCGTTAACGCTCCCCGACTTCGTCGGGTCCGGCCTCCCGCGCTGCATCGCGGGAGGCGCTTCGCCGGGCGGAAGCGGTGCTTCCGCTTGTCCGGCTACGCCCAGCTGAGCTACGGGCGCAGAACTCTTTTTTACTTGCGTTGGGCGGTGGCAGCTGCACCGCCTGACGGCGCATTGCGCCGTTAACGCTCCCCGACTTCGTCGGACCCCATCGAAGGGACGCGCATAATACCGGGTTGTGGCGGGGGAGTCCATGGACCGGTGGGGTTCGGGCATTTTACAATCTTTTCCCGCCAAGCGGCGGCGCTTTCGTTACCCTCAGGCGGCATAAGGATGGAGAACCAACGGTGCGTATTGCTTACCTAGAAGACGATCACGCCCAGGCCGAGCTGGTCACGCACTGGCTCAGAGAGGCCGGGCATACCTGCACGCATCTCTCCAGTGGGCGGGAGTTCATGAGCCTGCTGCGCAGGGATACCTTCGACTTACTGGTGCTTGATTGGGAAGTGCCCGACATGAGTGGCTACGCCGTACTTGGAGAAGTACGCGCCAGTGGCAACAAGACGCCGGTACTGTTCGCGACCCAGCGTGATGACGAATCCTCCATCGTCGGCGCGCTGAGCCAGGGGGCCGACGACTATATGGTTAAGCCTGTTAAACAAGCGGAACTGCTGGCTCGTCTGACCGCCCTGGGGCGCCGGGCGGGTGTGGCCGACATGGATGATCAAGGAATGATGACCGTGGGACCCTGGACGATCGATCGTGGTCGGCGCCAGATCTTCCTCGACGAAGAACCCGTCAAACTCACCGACAAGGACTACGAGCTCGCCTGCTATTTGTTTCAGAACGTGGGCAAGCTGATGTCCCGCGCCCACCTGCTGGAAAAGGTCTGGGGCATCATGACCCCGATCGAGTCGCGCACGGTGGACGTGCATATCAGCCGTATTCGTCGTAGTCTGCAAATCCGGCCCGAACGGGGCTATCGGATCAAAACGGTGTATCAGCACGGCTACCGCCTGGAACCGGTGGACGAATAGCCGCCACCGCCGGCGGGCCTGCCCCGTCCGGCCAGTCCGAGGTGCCTGTCTGGCCGGGCCGTCCGTTGATTGTCGATACCTCCCCGGAGCCGGGCATCCCCGCGCGCGCGGAGGGGCGAATAACAAATGTTTGACGGCTGCGCAGTAACGAATTTCTAGGGGCACCATGGCGAACTCGGGTTCCGAGCAGAAACGCTACTTTGTTGAACACCTGTCGGTGCTGTTGGTCGTGGCCGGGCTCTGTGTGCTGCTCTCGATCAGCGGTGCGCTCTCCTTTTTCAATCGTTACGTCTACGACAGCATGATGCAGTGGCTCCCCATGGAGCCCTCCGGCGACGTGCTGATTGTTGGCATCGACGAGTACAGCCTGCGGGAAATCGGCCGCTGGCCCTGGGACCGTCGGGTCCACGCCCAGATCATCCAGCAACTGGAAAAACAGGGCGCCCGGGCCATCCTCATGGACCTGATCCTGTCCGAGCCGGACCGTGCCCGGCCGGAGTCCGACCAGGCCCTGGTCAAGGCGATCCAGGACGCCGGCAGTGTCTATCTGCCGGTGCACGTGGAGCAGCTGCGCTCCGGGGGCCAGTTGATCGAGGTGCTGCCCCACTCCTTCTTTGCCCGGGCCGCCAAGGGGCTGGGCCACGTGGACCTGGAACTGGACGGCGACGGCGTGGCCCGCTCGGTGTATATGCGCTCGGGCATAGGCCAGCCCTGGTGGCCGCACATCACCCAGGCGCTGCTGGAAGGCGAGGGTCTGTTGTCCCCGGACAAGTACCCCGCCGGCGAGGACGAGGGCTTTTCCGGTCTCGCCAATGTGCGCAAATACCAACGCTATATCCCCTTCGCCGGCCCGGCCGGTACCTACCCCCAGGTGTCCGCGGTGGACTTGCTGGAGGGCCGGGTGCCGGATCAGCTGGTCAAGGACCAGTTCGTGCTGATCGGCGCCACCGCCGCCGGCCTGGGCGATGTGCTGCCCACGCCGCTGGCCGGGCAGGGCGAGCTGATGGCCGGGGTGGAGATCAACGCCAATATTTTCGACGCGCTGCGCCGGGACAAGCTGATCCAGGCCATGGGCCAGGTCTGGGCGCTGGTGCTGGGCGTGTTGCTGGCGCTGCTGGCGCCCCTGTGTCTGCCGCTGGTGCTGCCGCGCTGGAGCATCCCGGTGGTGATCGGCTTCCTGGGCCTGACCCTGGCGGTCTGCTATGGCCTGCTGGCGCTGTTCAATCTGTGGTTCCCGCCGGCGGCGGCGTTGCTGTCCGCCATCGTCGCCTACCCGCTGTGGACCTGGCGGCGCCTGGAATACTCCATGGCCTATATGCGCAACGCCCTGGCGCGGCTGGCGGAATACAGCGACCTGAACCGGCGCCTGACCGAGCCGGCGCCCATGTCGCGGATGCTGCGCATGCTCGACCAGGTGCTGCCGGTGCGCGCCTGGCGGCTGCAGACCCAGGGCGGTGCGCCGGTCACCGGTGGCGAGCAGCTGGCGCCGGTGGACTGGCGCGGTCAGCTGGCCCGCCGGTATCCGTTCCGCCATGAGGGGCGCCGCTACGAGCTGTGGGTGGCCTGGCGCCAGGGGCTGGACGCGGACACCTACGACTATTGGATTCGCGCCATGCTGTCGCGCACCGAGGCGCGGGGCCGCAATACCGGCCCGCGCTACGAGGTGATCGAAAAGCACGTGGAGAAACTGCGCAATGAAGAGCAGCGCCAGCAGGCGCTGACCCGCTTCTTCCAGGTGGGCCTGGCGCAGATGAGTGAGGGCGTGCTGATTTGCGACGCCTGTGGCGGGGTGGTGTTCATCAACCCCCAGGCCGCCTACCTGCTCAGCCTGGAGGGGGTCGGCCAGGATACCCTGGGGCTGGCGGACATCGGCCGCGAGCTGGAATTCGGCGGTGACCGCCACTGGATCGAGCTGGTTCAGGCGGTGCTCGCCGACGGCCGGGTGCAGAAGGAGTGCCGCAACCGGCGCGGCATGGACCTGTACCTGGACATGATTCTGGTGCACGCCGGCGATCAGCCCGGGCGCATGCTGATCATCAGCCTCAAGGACATCTCCGACGTCAAGCAGGCCATGCGCACCCGCACCGAGATGCTGGATTTCCTGTCCCACGACCTGCGCTCGCCGATGGTGTCGGTGCTGGCGCTGATCGGCAAGATGCGCCACGGCGAGGATGGCGAACGGCTGCGCGACTTCCTGGACAATGTGGAACACTACGCCCAGCGCAACCTGAACATCGCCGAGCAGTTCCTGCAGTTGGCGCGGGTGGAATCCGAGGAAGCGGTGGAAATGATCGAGCAGGACATGCTCGACGTGGTGGAATCGGCCATCGACCAGGTGCAGATCCAGGCCCAGACCCGGGACATCGGGCTACGCTTCGTCTACGACCAGGACGTGGATGTGTGGGTGCGCGGCAACAACGAGCTGCTGGAGCGGTTGGTGGTCAACCTGCTCACCAACGCCATCAAGTACAGCCAGGAAGGCGGTGCCGTGGAAGTCAGCCTGTACGCCGACCAGGACAAGGTGCTCTGTCAGGTGCGTGACAGCGGTGTCGGCATCCCCGAGGAATTCCAGGACAAGCTGTTCGAGCGCTTCAGCCGGGCCAGCACCAGCGGGGGTGCCCGGACCCGTGGCGCGGGCCTGGGGCTGCGCTTCGTCAAGGTGGTCACCGAGCGCCACGGCGGCGATATCGAAGTGCAAAGTACCCCCGGCGAGGGCAGCTGTTTTACCCTCTCCCTGCCTCGTATCCAGGTGGATCATCTGTAATCCTGGGTCGATGTGCCTTTTTCCCCGTGTTTTCTACGGGTATAATCCGGCCGCCCCCGGGGCAAGTCACAGCTATAATGAGGTGTCATCGTGAGAAAAATGCTGTCCGCCAGCCTGGTCCTTCTGGCTACCCTGTTCGCCGGAATGGCCGCGGCCGCCGAGAGTTCCTCCTACCCCCTGGGTCAACGCTCCATTTTCAGTGATCGCGCCACCGCCGAACGCCTTAAGCCGGTGGGTAGCGTGTGCGTGGAAGGGGAAGAGTGTGGCAGCCAGGTGGCCGCCGCCGAAGGGTCCGCTGAACCGCGTTCCGGGGAAGAAGTGTACAACAGCGGCTGCGCCGCCTGTCACGCCTCCGGTGCCGCCGGCGCGCCGAAACTGGGCGATACCGCTGCCTGGGCGCCGCGCATCGACAAGGGCATCGACACCCTGGTCAAGCACGCCTACGAAGGCTTCAACGCCATGCCCGCCAAGGGTATGTGCGCCAACTGCTCGGAAGACGAAATCCACGCCGCCGTGGAATACATCGTCGGCAAGAGCAAGTAACAGCCCCACCGAACACCTCTCCGGCCCGGGCCTGCCCGGGCCCGAGCCGGGCGCCGGCGTTCAGCCGAGCAGCGCCTTCAGGTTGGCGATGCTGGTTTCCGCCACCTGATCCTCTCTCTCCTGGTCCTTCTCCACGCCCTCGCCGATGCGCAGCAGGTCGTCCAACGGCAGTTCATCCAGAAAACGGCTGGCGATGGTGTCCACCTTCTCGCCGTACTGCTTGCGGGTCAGCGCCTGGGTCAGCGCCAGGCTTTCCCGGGCCCGGGTAATGCCCACGTACATCAGCCGCCGCTCCTCGACGATGTTGTCGTCCTCGATGCTGGCCCGGTGCGGCAGCAGTTCTTCCTCCACGCCCATCATGTAGACATGGGGAAACTCCAGGCCCTTGGAGGCATGCAGGGTCATCAGCTGCACCCGGTCCGAGTCGTCGTCCTCTTCCTGCTGTTCGAGCATGTCCATCAGCACCAGCTTGCCGATCACCGCTTCCAGGTCCGAGGCGCCGTCGTCGTCCTCTTCCTGTTTTTCCAGCATGCGCTGGATGTTGCGCACCAGCTGCCAGACGTTTTCCATGCGTTTCTCGCCGATGCGCGGGCTGGAGGCGTTCTGCATCACCCAGCCCTCGTAGTCCATCTCGGTGATCAGCTCGTGGATCGCCTGCAGGCTGTTGTGGCCGAAGCAGGCGCGGCGCTTCTCGTCCAGCCATTGTTTGAGGGCGCGCAGCTTCTCCGCCGCCTTGCCGGGCATCACCTCGGCCAGGGCGAAGTCGTCACAGACGTGGTACAGCCCCTGGTCCCGTTTCGCCGCCCAGCCGGCCAGCTTCTCCAGGGTGGCGGGGCCGATCTCCCGGCGCGGGGTGTTGATGACCCGCAGGAAGGCATTGTCGTCGTCCGGGTTGACCAGCAGCCGCAGGTAGCACATCAGGTCCTTGATCTCGCCCCGGGAGAAGAAGCTGGTGCCGCCGGACACCTTGTAGGGGATCTGCAGGGCCTGCAGCTTCATCTCCAGAATCCGGGACTGGAAGTTGCCCCGGTAGAGCACCGCGAAATCCTTCCAGTGCAGGTTGCCCTGCAGGCGCCGGTGGAAGATGTCGCCGGCGATCCAGTCGGTCTCCGCGTCCTCGTCGCGCAGCGCCGCCACCCGGATCGACTCGCCGTAGCCGTGGTCGGACCACAGGCTTTTCTCGAACACGTGGGGGTTGTTGGCGATCACCGTGTTGGCCGCCTTGAGGATACGGCCGGTGGAGCGGTAGTTCTGCTCCAGCTTCACCACCTTGAGCGCCGGCCAGTCCTCCTGCAGGCGCGCCAGGTTCTCCGGCCGGGCGCCGCGCCAGGCATAGATCGACTGGTCGTCGTCGCCGACCACGGTGAAGCGCCCCTCGGGCTGGGTGAGCATGCGCACCAGCTCATACTGGGCACCGTTGGTGTCCTGATATTCGTCCACCAGCAGGTACTGAATGCGGTGCCGCCATTTCTCCAGGATGCGCGGCTGCTCCCGGAACAGCACCGCCGGCAGCAGAATCAGGTCGTCGAAGTCCACCGCGTTGCAGGCCCGCAACATGCGGCTGTAGCCCTCGTAGGCCATGGCGGCGCGCAGGGTGCCGGCGTCCTCGGCGTGGCTGACCGCCTCCTGGGGCAGGATCAGCTCGTTCTTCCAGTCGGAGATGCGTTTTTGCACCGCGTCCACCGCGTTCAGGTCGTCCTCGGATTCGCCCTGGCGCAGGATCTCCTTGAGGATTTCCTTGCTGTCGGTCTGGTCCAGGATCGAGAAGCCCCGGCGCAGCCCGCTGCCGGCCAGCTCCTGCTTGAGGATGCGCAGGCCCAGGTTGTGGAAGGTGGAAACGATCAGGCCACGGGTCTCGCCGCGCCGCACCAGGGTCTGCACCCGCTCCTTCATTTCCCGGGCGGCCTTGTTGGTGAAGGTCACCGCCGCGATACGCCGCGCCGGCACCCCGCGCTCCTGGATCAGCCAGGCGATTTTGCGGGTGATCACGCTGGTCTTGCCGGAGCCGGCGCCGGCCAACACCAGCAGGGGGCCGTCGGTGTACAGCACCGCTTCCTGTTGACGGGGGTTGAGCGTCGACATAAGGCTCCGGGGAAGGGATCGTGAAAAGGCGTATCATACCAGCGAAACCCCGCGATTCCTGCACGAGGCTGCAATGCGACTGGACCGTTTTCTGGCCCGGGAGACCGACTTGGGCCGCCGTGGCGTGCGCCTGGCCCTGGCCGCCGGCCGGGTCAGGGTGGATGGGCAGCCGGTGGGCGATGGCCTGTACCCGGTGGATGGGTTCAGCGCGGTGACCCTGGACGGCGTGTCCCTGCGCCGCGGCGTGCCCCGTTACCTGATGGTGCACAAGCCGGCCGGCTGCGTCAGTGCCACCCGGGACCGCCACCACCCCACCGTGCTCGACCTGATCGACGAGCCGGAGCCGGTCAAGGCCGGGCTGCATCTGGCCGGGCGGCTGGACTTCAACTCCACCGGCCTGGTGCTGCTCACCAATGATGGCCGCTGGTCACGGCGGCTCACCGAGCCCGGCAGCGGCGAAAAGATCTATCACGTGCGCACCGAGGACCCCATCGGCGAGCACTATGGGGAGGTGTTCCGGCGCGGGCTGTATTTCCGCTACGAGGACCTGACCACCCTGCCCGCGGAACTGGAGATCCTGGGGCCCCGGGAGGCGCGGGTGACCCTGCGCGAGGGCCGCTACCACCACATCAAGCGGCTGTTTGGCCATTTCGACAATCGGGTGGTGGCCCTGCACCGGGAAAGCGTGGCCGGGATTCGCCTGGACCCGGCCCTGGCGCCGGGCGGGTACCGGCCGCTCAGTGACGAGGAGCTCAGGACCAGCCGGCGAACAGGCGGCGCAGATGTTCGCCGCCCAGCCGGTTGAGGGTGGCGATGTTGCGCTCGGGAATGGCCTCGGCGTCCGGGTAGGCGGCCAGGGCCCGCTCCAGGCTGTCCTCGCGCAGCACATGCAGGATCGGGTAGGGCGCCCGGTTGCTGTAGTTTTCGGCGTCCCCCGGGTCGGTGCCGGCGAACTGGTAGTCCGGGTGGAAGCTGGCCACCTGGTAAACACCGCCGCCGCCGTGTTCCTCCAGCAGCGCGTCCACCGGGTCCAGAAAATCGTTGTAGTCGAGGAAATCGGCGAGCGCCCGGGGCGTCACCAGCAGGGTGGTTTCCACCACCGGGGTGCGGTCCAGGTGCAGCAGTTCCTCCTGCAGCTCCGCCAGGACCTGCTCGGGAGTGGTGGCCTCGCTGACCACCAGGCGCACCCGGCCGTCGGCGTAGGGGCGGGCCGCGAACGGGCACAGATTCAGGTCCAGCACCGCCCCTTCCAGCCAGGCGCGCACCTGCCGCTCCACGGCGCTCAAGCGGACGGCTCCGGCTCGTGGGCGCGGATCGGGTCGCCCTCGCGCAGCACGCCGGACGCCAGCACCTCGGCGCGCAGGCCGCCACGGCCGGTGAGCCCGCGCACCACCTGGGCCGGGCTCAGCGACGGCCCGGCCAGCAGATGGCCCACCACCGAACAGGGTTCGCACAGTTCGATGCCGCGCATCAGAATGCCACCGACCTGGAACAGCCGGCCTTCCAGGGCGTTCAGGTCCACCCCCTCGGTGATCACATTGCGGCGCAGGGCGCCCGGTTCCACCCGCACACCGAACTCCCGGTTGAAGGCCGCCACCTGTTCACTCTCGATCAGGGTGATCTGCTCCGCCGGCGGCGTGTTCCGGCGGTAGCGGCGATCGCCGACGATGCCGCGACCGGCCTCCACCTTGAGCGCCGGATGGCGGCTCACCGGGCCGCGCTTCTCGGCGGCGATATAGAGGGCTTGCACCTGGGCCATGACCGGCTCCGCTGTGGAACGAAGCGGCCATGTTACTGCAGCGCGGCGGGCTTTGCAGGGCCTGGCCCGGGCCAGCGGGAGCTGTCATTTTCGGACAGCGGCGAAAAAAGCGGTATTCTTGCCCCATGGACACCACCGCCACCGGCTCCGGGCAGCGTGTCGATGACCGCTCCCCCATGCCCGTGAACTATGTACGCAACCTGCTGGAACTGATCGGCGACTTCGGCCTTGACACCGACCAGTTGCTGGCCCGTGTCGGCCTGGACGCGGACGCCGTGTACAGCCCCCGCCCGGCGCTGCGCTTTGACCAGTTCCGGCGCGTCATGGAAGGCGCCCGCGCCATGGGCGGCGACCCGGCCATTGGCCTGGCCCTGGGCCAGCAGCTGACGGTCACCGCCCACGGCCTGCTGGGCTACGCGGCGATCAGCAGCGCCGACCTGGGCGAGGCCCTGGAGTTGCTGGAGCGCTACTTCCGCACCCGCACCCGGCTGTGTCTGCCGCGCCTGCGGGTGCAGGGCCCCTGGGTGCGCTTCTGCCTGGCCGAGCCCTACGACCTGGGTGACATCCGGGTGCCCTACCTGGAGGTGGTCACCGCCGCTCTGGTGGGCGGGCTGCGCTATCTGCTCGGCGACCGGTTCCGCGACGCCACCCTGGAGCTGCCCTACACGGAGCCGGCCCATGCCCGCCGGTACGCCGAGGTGCTCGCCATGCCGGTGAGTTTCGGCGGCGATGTGGCGGCGCTGCGCTTTCCCGCCGCCCTGATGAGCGAACCCCTGGCGCTGGCGGACCCGGCTTCCCGCCAGATGGCCGCGCAAAAATGCGAGGAAGAACTGCAACGGCTGGAAGCGGACCAGGATTGGGCGTCCCGGGTGCGCGGCCGGCTGATGCAGGCGGAGGGCATGCTGCCTTCCCTGGAACAGCTGGCCGCCAGTTTTCATCTCACCTCGCGCACCCTGCGCCGGCATCTGGCGGCGGTGGGGGTCAGTTACCGGAACCTGCTTGAGGAGGTGCGCATGACGCGCGCCGTGCGCTACCTGCAGGCCAACCTGCCGGTGCAGAAGGTGGCCGATCTGCTGGGCTACGCCGACCCCAGCAATTTCACCCGGGCGTTCCGGCGCTGGACCGGGCACCCGCCCAGCTTTTACCGCCACTGAGCGGTGATCCGCCGGCCGCCGACCCGCCATGGCGGAACCCCGGCTCCCCGCCGCGCCCCCATTCCGTTACAGTAAAGTCCTTTGACTGAATTGCCCCTTTTTTGAATCGTCAGCCGTCCGCCGAAGGCGGAGGGAGAGGAGAGAGCATGAGCGAATCGCGTTTCGATATTACCGGCAAACGGGTGCTGATCACCGGCGCCTCCAGCGGCTTTGGCGCCCACTTTGCCCGGGTGCTGGCGGAAAACGGCGCCGATCTGGTGCTGGCCGCCCGCCGCGTGGACAAGCTGCAGGAAACCGCCGAGGCGGTGCGCGCCCAGGGCCGTGACGCCCTGGTGCTGCCCATGGACGTGTCCGACCCGGCCAGCGTGGAAGCGGCGTTCGCGGACATGCCGGCCCTGGACGTGGTGGTGAACAACGCCGGGATCTCCCGCGAAGGCGCCCTGGACACCCTGGACGAGGCCGACTGGAACGCGGTGATCGACACCAACCTCAACGGCGTCTGGGCGGTGAGCAAGTTCGCCATCCAGCAATGGCGCCGGGACGGTCGCCCGGGCAACATCATCAATATTGCCTCCATCCTCGGCCTGCGGGTGGGCGCCCTGCTGGCCCCTTACACCGCCTCCAAGGCGGCGGTGGTGCAGCTCACCAAATCCATCGCCCTGGACTACGCCCGCCACGGCATCCGCTGCAACGCCATCTGCCCCGGCTATGTGGAAACCGACATCAACCGGGACTTCTTCCAGGGCCCTCACGGCGAGAAGCTGATCAAGCGCATTCCGTTCCGGCGGCTCGGTCAGATCGACGAACTGGTGGGCCCGCTGCTGCTGCTTGCCTCGGACGCTTCGTCCTACATCAGCGGCGCCGCCATTCCGGTGGACGGCGCCCACCTCTGCAACTCCCTTTGATGTCTTTGTGAACCCGCGGGCGCCGTCGGCGCCCGCCGTGAGGAGTGTGTTTTGGCCTACCTGTTTCCGCTGGCCGCGGTGATGCTTTGGTCGGGCAACAACGTCGTCAACAAGCTGGTCGCCGGGGTGCTCTACCCGGCGGAGATCGGCTTCTATCGCTGGCTGCTGGCCGGCGTCCTGCTCACCCCGGTGATGCTGGTGCCGTTGTGGCGCCAGCGCCATGCGGTGCGCCCCTGGTTCTGGCACAACGTGGTGCTCGGCATCCTCGGCATGGTCGCCTACCAGACCCTGGCCTACTACGCGGGCATCACCACCAGCGCCACCAACATGGGCATCATCCTGTCGCTGATGCCGCTGCTGGTGCTGTTGCTGTCCGCCGCCTTGCTCGGCCAGCCGCTGACCCCGGGGGCGGTGCTCGGCGCGCTGATCTCGCTCACCGGCGTGGTGGTGCTGGTCTCCTCCGGCGACCCGATGGCGCTGATCGCCCACGGGGTCAACTTCGGCGACCTGCTGATGCTGCTGGCGACCATCGCCTACGCCACCTACGGGGTACTGCTGAAGCGCTGGAAACCCACCCTGTCGCCACTGCTGATGCTGTACCTGCAAATCCTGGTGGGCATCGTGGTGCTGCTGCCGCTGATGCTGCTGTCGCCCCGCCAGGGCCTCAGCGCCGAAGCGGTGCCGCTGGTGCTCTACGCCGGGGTGGCCGCCTCCCTGGCGGCGCCCTGGCTGTGGATGAACGGCATCACCCGGCTCGACCCCAGCCGGGTCAGCCTGTTCTTCAACCTGGTGCCGCTGTTCACCGCCGCCATCGCCTCGGTGATGCTGCGCGAACAACTGACCCTGGCCCACCTGTTCGGCGGCCTGCTCACCCTCACCGGGGTGATGCTGGCGGAGCTGTGGCGGCGGCGCGCTACGCCGGCGGCGCCCGATAGCTGAGCGCCTCGCGCAAATGGGCGCGCTGGATCTCGTCGCTGCCGGCCAGGTCGGCGATGGTGCGCGCCACCCGCAGGCTGCGGTGCAGACCCCGGGCGGTAAGATCGAGCCGTTCCATGGCGCCGCGCAGCCAGTCCCGGTGCGGGCCCAGGGTGGCATTGAGGGCGTCCGCCGGCAGGTCCCGGTTGAGCCGGCCCTGGCGCCGCCATTGCCGCCGCCGCGCCGCCGCCACCCGTGGGCGCACCGCCGCGCTGGGCTCGCCGTCCGGCTCCCCCAGCAGGGTGTCCGCCGCCACCGGCGGCACGTTCAGATGCAGATCAATGCGGTCCAATAGTGGCCCGGACAGCCGCTGCTGGTAGCGGCGCGCCTTGTCGCAGCGGTAGCCGCAGCCGCGCTCCGGGTCGTCCAGATAGCCGCAGGGGCAGGGGTTCATGGCCGCCACCAGTTGAAAACGGGCCGGGAAACGCAGCTGCTCGGCGGTGCGCGCGATGTGCACCTCGCCGGTTTCCAGCGGCTCGCGCAGCACCTCCAGCACCTGCCGGCCGAACTCCGGTAACTCATCCAGGAACAGCACGCCGTGGTGGGCCAGGGAAATTTCCCCGGGCCGGGGCCGGCTGCCGCCGCCCACCAGGGCAGTGGCGGAGATGGTGTGGTGGGGGCTGCGGTAGGGACGCCGCAGGAAGGCCGCCGCCGGCCGCGCGCCGCGCAGGGAATACACCGCCGCCACTTCCAGGGCCTGGTCCCGGCTCAGGGGCGGCAGCAGGCCCGGCAGGCGCGAGGCCAGCAAGCTCTTGCCGGCCCCCGGCGGGCCGCACAGCAGCAGCGAGTGGCCGCCGGCGGCGGCGATCTCCAGCACCCGCTTGCCGGCGGGCTGGCCGCGCACATCGGCCAGACAGGGCTGCTCATCCAGGGGGGCCTCCGGCACCGCCGGCGGATCGTGCCAGGGCAGGACGGTGGTGCCGCTCAGGTGGGCGCACAGCGCCGCCAGGCTGGCCGGTGCCAGGGTGCGGGCCCCGGCCAGGGCGGCTTCGTCGGCGTTGCCCGGCGGTGCCACCAGGGTATGGCCGGCGCGGGCGCAGGCCAGGGCCGCCGGCAACAGCGCCGGCACCGGATTCAGATGGCCGCTCAGCGCCAGCTCGCCAATGAACTCCAGGCCGTCGGTGTCCACCCGGCCCAGCTGGCCGCTGGCCAGCAGGATGCCCAGGGCGATGGGCAGATCGAAGCGGCCGCCGTCCTTGGGCAGGTCCGCCGGCGCCAGGTTCACGGTGATGCGCCGCTGGGGGAAATCGAAGCCGGCGTTGACCAGGGCGGAGCGCACCCGGTCACGGCTCTCGCGCACGGCGGTGTCCGGCAGGCCGACAATGGTGAAGCCGGGCAGGCCCGGGGCCAGGTGGGTTTCCACGCGCACCGGCACGGCGTCCACGCCCCGGGCGGCGCGGCTGTTGAGGCTGGTGATGTTCATGGGCCCAGCCTAACCCGGCGGGCCGGGGCGGCCTGTGCGAGATCCGCCCGGATTGGCGTGCGTCAATGGCGCTGTCTGGTGTAAGCCCGGGCGCTCAGCGTTTCTCCCTATTTCATGTATCCCGCCAACGCCGGATAATGCAGCCTTGGCATGTAAATGGATTTGCGTATTCTTGATGGGCGGTGCACAACAAAAACAGCCGCTCCAGGTTTTTTTGGGGGAACTATGGTCGTTTTGTCCAGACGCCGGACCGCTCTGCCCGGCTCCTTGGTGTTTCTGCTCGCCGCCGGCCCGTTGGCCGGCCCCGCCCTGGCCGCGCCGGATGATCATCTGATCGATCACGGTGCCATCGTGAACCTGCCGGGTGACCGGCCCGATCCATGGACAGTCGATATCAATCTGTTCGTTGGTTTCGAAGGCGCGGGCACCTTGAACGTGACCGATGGCGTCGAGGTGAATGCCGGTTTCGCCATCCTGGGTAACCTCGTCGGTTCCGCGGGGACGCTCACGGTGACCGGGCCGCAGACCCGCTTCAACAGCCCGAATGGTCAGGCTTACGGAACCCACGGGAGCGCCGATGTACGGTTCGCCGACGGGGCCCGTATTGTTTCCGGCGGCACCGTCCTGGGCCAGGAAGAGGACGGCCGGGCCAGCGTGCTGTTGGAGGACGAGGATACCCAATGGGACCTGTCCGGGTCGCTCGCCGTCGGTCGTTGGGGGCAGGCCGACCTGACCGTCCGTGATGGCCAGGTAAACGTGGGTACCTTTATCCAGCTGGCCCGCCGTGACGGCGCTGAAGGGAGCATCACGCTGGACGGCGGTTCCCTGAGCAGCCAGCGGTATACCTACGTGGGCATGGGCGGCCGGGGTGTGATGACGCTGATCAACGGCGCGCGCATGGATACCGCCCAGGGGCTGCTGGGGTACGAGTCCACCGGCAGCGGTGAATTACACCTGTCCGGCGCCGACACGCTGTGGTCCGGTAAGACCTATCTCTATGTCGGCTACGGTGGCGAGGGGCTTGCCACCGTGGCCGATGGCGCTACCGTGCGCATCGCTGCCACGGGCGACGATCCCTCCCTGGTGATCCTGAGTGGGCTGGAAGGCTCCAGCGGTACTCTGTATATCGGTGGCGAGAACGACGTCACCGGCGCCGGTGTCTTGGATGTGCAAGAAGTGCGCTATGGGGCGGGAGAGGGGACCCTGGTGTTCAACCACTCCGACGCGGATTACCGCTTCCTGCCGGTGTTGAACGGGCATGGCCGGGTGGAGCACCGCGCCGGCGATACCTGGTTGACCGGTGTATCGGAGGGCTTCAGCGGTGAAGCCTCGCTCACCGGCGGCACCCTGACCCTGGCCGCCAACGATGCCCTGGGCAGCGCCACCCTGGAACTGGACGGCGGTACCCTGGCCACCTGGGGCGACATCACCCTGGGCCATGACACCGTGCAGCTCAGCGATACCACCCTGCGCGCGGAGAGTGGCACCGCCACCTTCACCGGCGCCCTGGATCTGGGCGATTCCCTGCTCACCGTGGATGGTCCCGGCAACACCGTGCTCAGCGGCGATATCAGCTCCGGTACCGGTGCCCTGGACATGATCGGCAGCGGCCGTTTGACGCTTACCGGCGACGCCAGTGCCTTCAGTGGCGAACATCGGGTCAACGACGGCGTGCTGTCCGTGGAGGGCACCCTGGGCGGGCAACTGAGCGTTTTCAGCGGTGGCCGGTTGCAGGGCAACGGCCAGGTGGGTGCCACCGAGGTGGGGGCCGGCGGCGTTCTGGCGCCGGGCAATTCCATCGGCGCGCTCACCGTGAACGGGGATCTGACCCTGATGGACGGCGCTGTTTTCGAGGTGGAGGTGGACCCGGCGGGCAGCGCCGCGGATCACGTCCACGTCACCGGGCAGGCGACCCTGGCCGGCTCGGTGGTGCACCTGGGCGAGGTGGGAGAGTACCGGCCGATCAGCCGCTACCGGATTCTCACCGCCGACGGCGGCCTGGTGGACCGTTTCGACCAGGTGACCTCGGATTTCCTGTTCCTGGACGCGGGCCTGATCTATGACGCCAACAACGTGGACCTGGAACTGCGCCGTAACGACCTGGACTTCGCCGAGGTGGCCGGCACCGACAACCAGCGGGCGGTGGCCGTGGCGGTACAGAGCCTGGCGGCCGGCAACGCCCTGCATGATGCGGTGGCAATGCAAACCGGTTCGCCGAGGGCGCTGGCCAACGCCTACGACACTCTGTCCGGGGAGGTGCACGCCAGCGCCGCCGGGGCGCTGCTGGAAGACAGCCGGCTGCTGCGGGACGCGGCGCTGGAGCGCTTCGGCGACGACGACCGGCTGGCCGCCGGCACCACCCTGGCCCGGGGCCAGGGCGTTACCGCCTGGCTACGGGCCTACGGCAACGTGGG
This sequence comes from Alloalcanivorax gelatiniphagus, assembly GCF_005938655.1. Taxonomy (GTDB): domain Bacteria; phylum Pseudomonadota; class Gammaproteobacteria; order Pseudomonadales; family Alcanivoracaceae; genus Alloalcanivorax; species Alloalcanivorax gelatiniphagus. The sequence continues at coordinate 128,528 of NZ_VCQT01000044.1, read as the reverse complement.
CAAGACCGATGGCGAGCCGGGCACCGCTGATCGGCGGCGCGACAGCCACGGCGCCCTGCTGGGCGTGGACCGGGTGTTCACCGGCGCCGGCCGTGTCGGCGCCCTGCTGGGGGCCGGCAGTACCGATCTGACCCTGGCGGACCGGCGCGGCGGGGGCGATATCGACAGCGTCCACGCCGGCCTGTTCGGCGAGTACCGCCATGGGCCCGGTGCCCTGCGTGGCGGCCTGTTCTACAGCCATCACCGCATCGACACCCGGCGCCGGGCGGTCCTGGAAGGCCTGGATGAATCCCTGACCGGCCACCGGGACGCGGACACCTGGCAGGTGTTCGTGGAAGCCGCGCACCGGTTTGGTACCACTACCCGCCATGCGGAGCCGTTCCTGCGGCTGGCGCAGGTGCGCACGGTGTTGCACGGTGGCGATGAGCACGGCGGCGACGCCGCTCTGCACGGCGCCCGGGAAAGCCTGGACGCCACCTTCAGCACCCTGGGGGCGCGGCTTTCCACCACCCTGCCCGGCGAGCCGACCACCCGTCTGTATGGCAGCCTGGGCTGGCGGCATGCGCTGGGGGACACCACGCCAGAGGCGTCGCTACGCTTCGCCGGCGGTCAGGCATTCACGGTGGAAGGGGCACCGCTGGCCCGCGATACCCTGGCGACGGAGGTGGGCTTCAGCTGGCTGCTGGCACCGCGCGCCACCCTGACCCTGGGTTATCTGGGCGAGACCGGCGATGGCCGGGCCGACCACGGTGGTCAGGCCCGCTTCGGCTGGTCGTTCTGATTCCCTTCCTGACGCTTTCTTATATCAAGGTTGCCCGGCGGCGCTTTCCAGCGCCGCCACTTGCTTCTCCAGCGCTTCCAGACGGGCGCGGGTGCGTTCCAGCACCTGGCGCTGCACCTCGAATTCCTCCCGGCTGACCAGATCCAGGCGGGTCATGGTCTCGCCCAGCACGGCACGCACGCTGTGCTCCACATCCTGACGCAGACGGCCCAGATCGGTGGGCAGATGGCGGCTGATGTCAGCCATCAGGCGGTCGATAAAGGCTTGGCTTTGCATGGCCGGAAGCTCCACTATTTGCGGGTCGGGCTGAATGAGGTCCGATGGTAGCATGACGGCGGCTTTGCGGAGCACCGCATCGGCGTGCACTATTTTGGGGTGCGCCCCAAAACAGTGCTCCATATTGCCGCGGTCGACCCGGCAGGATGCCAGGATCCAGGTTCCAACCCTCTGAAAATGCGTGACTTTTTAAAACTGGCATGGGTCGTGCAGAAAACGGGCTAGAGCGTTCGATCATGTGGACGGATCGGGAACCAAAGCGGGGCCTGAAACCCGGCGAACGCGTCAACGGACGCAGCATAAGCGTTTGAAGGAGATAGAAATGAAACTGGTTACAGCCATCATCAAGCCGTTCAAATTGGACGACGTGCGTGAAGCACTGTCCGAGATCGGCGTCCAGGGCATCACCGTTACCGAGGTGAAGGGCTTCGGGCGTCAGAAAGGGCACACCGAGCTCTACCGCGGCGCGGAATACGTGGTCGATTTCCTGCCCAAGGTAAAGATTGAAGTGGCCATCGCGGAAGCCAGCCTGGATCAAGTGATCGAAGCCATCACCAAGGCGGCCAACACCGGGAAAATTGGCGACGGTAAGATTTTCGTCACCACCCTGGAGCAGGCCATTCGTATCCGCACCGGCGAGACCGGCGAGGACGCGATCTAAGTCAAGCAACGTGTAAAACGACCCATGCCAAGGTCCTGATCACGCTTCCAAATTCTCGGAGGGTTGCAACGTGGAAAATCAAATTTTCGAGCTTCAGTACGCCATCGACACCTTTTATTTCCTGGTGTGTGGCGCGCTGGTAATGTGGATGGCCGCCGGCTTCGCCATGCTTGAGGCGGGTCTGGTGCGTGCCAAGAACACCACTGAAATTCTTACCAAGAACGTGGCGCTGTATGCCATTGCCTGCATCATGTACCTGGTGTGCGGCTACGCCATCATGTACGACGGCGGCATCTTCCTGAACGGCATTGAGTCCTTCGATCTGGCCGGCGTGCTGGCGGATTCCGCCTCCAACGGCTTCGACGGCGACTCCGTGTACTCCACGGCGTCTGACTTCTTCTTCCAGGTGGTGTTCGTGGCCACCGCCATGTCCATCGTCTCCGGTGCCGTGGCCGAACGGATGAAGCTGTGGGCGTTCCTGGCGTTCGCCGTGGTGATGACCGGTTTCATCTACCCGATGGAAGGCTCCTGGACCTGGAACGGTGCCGACGTGTTCGGCATGTACAACCTGGGCGACCTGGGCTTCTCCGACTTCGCCGGCTCCGGCATCGTGCACATGGCCGGCGCTTCCGCCGCCCTGGCCGGTGTGCTGCTGCTCGGCCCGCGTAAAGGCAAATACGGCCCCAACGGCCAGATCCACGCGATCCCCGGCGCCAACCTGCCGCTGGCTACCCTGGGTACCTTCATCCTGTGGATGGGCTGGTTCGGCTTCAACGGTGGTTCCGTGCTGAAACTGGGCGACGCCGCCAATGCTCACTCCGTGGCCATGGTGTTCCTGAACACCAACGCCGCCGCCGCCGGTGGCGCCGTGGCCGCCCTGATCGTCGGTCGCTTCCTGTTCGGCAAGGCCGACCTGACCATGCTGCTCAACGGCGCCCTGGCCGGTCTGGTGACCATCACCGCCGAGCCGTCCACGCCCACCGCCCTGACCGCCACGCTGTTCGGTGCCATGGGTGGCGTGCTGGTGGTGTTCAGCATCATCGCCCTGGACAAGATGAAGATCGACGATCCGGTCGGTGCCATCTCCGTGCACGGTGTGGTCGGTCTGCTGGGTCTGCTGCTGGTGCCCTTCACCAACGACGGCTCCACCTTCGTCGGTCAGATCGTCGGCGCCATCACCATCTTCGTGTGGGTGTTCGTGGCCAGCCTGATCGTCTGGGGCGTGCTCAAGGCGGTGGTCGGTATCCGTGTCAGCGAAGAGGAAGAGTACGAAGGCATGGACCTGATCGACTGCGGGATGGAAGCCTACCCGGAATTCGTGAAAAGCTGATTCTGTTTCCTTCCTTGGAACAAAGCTGGGCGCCTTCGGGCGCCCTTTTTTATGGCCGCAAGCCGGGACTACCGTAGGAGCGGCTTCAGCCGCGAAGAAGTTGGCACCGCCGGGATCGCGACTAAAGTCGCTCCTACAGGGTTTATCGCCGACCCAGGTCGGGTGTGTTGTAGGAGCGGCTTCAGCCGCGAAGAAGATGGCACCGGGCCGGATCGCGACTAAAGTCGCTCCTACAGGGTTTGTCGCCGACGCAGGTCGGGGTGTTGTAGGAGCGGCTTCAGCCGCGAAGAAGTTGGCACCGGCCGGATCGCGACTAAAGTCGCTCCTACAGGGTTTATCGTCGGCGCAGGTTGGGTGTGTTGTAGGAGCGGCTTCAGCCGCGATGAAGTTGGCACCGGCCGGATCGCGACTAAAGTCGCTCCTACAGGGTTTATCGCCGGCGCAGGTCGGGGTGTTGTAGGAGCGGCTTCAGCCGCGATGAAGATGGCACCGCCCGGATCGCGACTAAAGTCGCTCCTACAGGGTTTGTCGCCGGCGCAGGTCGGGGTGTTGTAGGAGCGGCTTCAGCCGCGATGAAGATGGCACTGGGCCGGCATCAGGTCATGCGGCGGACCAGCGACAGGGGCAGCACCCGCATGGCGAAGCCCAGCGGCGCCCAGGGCCAGGACGGCACATAGGCCTTGGCCGGCTCCTTCTCGATGGCGGCCACCAGGGCCCGGCAGCCGGTCTCGGTGTCCACCATGAACGGCGCCTTCTCCACCTTCTCGTTGATTTCCGAGCGGATATAGCCGGGGTAGATGGTGCTCACCTTGATCGGCTTGCCCAGCATCTCCATGCGCAACCCTTCCGCCAGGCTGGCCACGCCGGCTTTGGTGGCGGCGTAGGTGTTGATGTTCTTGCGCATGCCGCGCATGGCGCTCATCGACGACATCATTACCAGATGGCCGTCGTTCTGGGCCCGGAAGATTTCCATGGCCGCCTCGCACTGGGCCAGGGCCGCCACGAAGTTGGTTTCGGCGGTCTGCCGGTTGGCGTGGAAATAGCCGGTGCCCAGCGGCTGGCCCTTGCCCAGGCCGGCATTGACGATCACCCGGTCCAGGCGGCCCAGCTCCCGCTGGAAGCCCTGGAACACCTCGAACACCCGGTCGTAATCGTTCACATCCAGCGGCTGGATCGCCACGGTGATGGCGGGGTTGATCGCCAGCAGTTCATCACGCAGCGCTTCCAGCCGGTCCAGGCGCCGGGCGCACAGGGCCAGATTGCGTCCCTTGGCGGCGAACAGGCGGGCCATGCCGGCCCCCAGGCCGGAACTGGCGCCGGTGATCAGAATGTTGGCGCGGGTGGTCATCGGGCAATCCTCTTTAGCGGTAGGTCAGCAGGTCTCCGCTCAGATGCAGGTGCTCGTTGAGCGTGGCCAGCCGCAGCCGGCCGGTGTTCACCAGCAACCGCGTTACGCTGGTATTGATCAGCCCCCGATTGAAGGTGATCAGGGCTTCGTCGTCCAGCCCGAGCAGGTGCTGGATCGCCACGCTGATGGCGCCGCCGGAGGTGAACACCAGAGCGCTGTCGCCCTTCTCCAGGCCGTTGCCCAGACTGTAAAGGGACGCCAGCACCCGCTCGCGGAACGCCGGCCAGCTCTCCGGGTACTGATCCTCGCCCCGTTGCCAGCGCCGCAGTGCTTCCTCGAAGCGCGCCTGAAAGGCGCGGCGCGGCTGGGCCTGTTCGGCCATCCAGCCCGCCACCACGGCCCGGTCCCGGGACTCCGGCCAGTGCACCTGCATCAAGCTCTGGTGATCATACTCATTAAAGCCGGGATCAGTGTGCCATTCCCGTGGCAGGTCCAGGGCACCGAGGGCGGCGTCGGCGGTTTCCCGGTGCCGCCGCATGGCGCCGCACAGCACCCTGGGGGCGCCCAGGTTCTGCTCGCGCAGATGGCGGCCCAGCACCCGGCTCTGTTCCCAACCCAGATCCGACAGGGCGTCGTAATTCTCCGCGCCAAAGCTGGCCTGGCCGTGACGGATCAAGTAGATAACCGGCATGAGGACTCCTGATGTGCTGCTTGACCTCATGCTAGGGAGCGGTTTTGAATAAATCGAATGAATCTTGGAAATAATCTGGAATAAATCCCATGCATGTATCGCGCTTCGATCTGAACCTGTTCGTGGTCTTCGACGCCATCTACACCGAGGGCTCCCTGACCCGGGCCGCGCGGGTGCTCAACCTGACCCAGCCGGCGGTGAGCCATGCGCTGGGGCGCCTGCGGGAACGGCTGGACGACCCGCTGTTCGTGCGCCAGGGCGCGCGTATGGTGCCCACCAGCCGGGCCCGGGCCATGGTCACGCCGGTGCGCCATGCCCTCGGTGGCCTGCAGCGGTGCCTCAGCGACGAGGGCGGCTTCGATGTGGACGAGGCGGAGCGCACCTTCGTGCTGGGGCTGCGCGATGGCCTGGAAGGCTGCCTGCTGCCGCCGTTGCTGGCCGGGCTGGTGGACGAGGCTCCGGGGGTGAAGCTGCAATCGATGACGGTGGCGCGCCGGCAACTGGCCACCGAACTGGCCAGCGGCCGGCTCGACATGGCCGCCGATATTCTGCTGCCGCTGCCGGAGGCCATCGAGCACCGGCCGATCATGAGCGGCCCGCTGGTGGTGCTGATGCGCCAGGGCCATCCGCTGGTGGGCAAGCTGGACCTGCCCGCCTATCTGGCCGCCCAGCACGTGCTGGTGTCGTCCCGCCGGGAGGGCCCGGGGATGGAGGATTTCGGTCTTTCACGGCTGGGCTACCGGCGCAATATCCGCCTGCGCTGCCAGCACCACATGGCGGCCCTGGCCACGGTGATGGGCACCGACCTGCTGCTCACCCTGCCGGGGCTGCTGGCGCGGCAACTGGCGCCGGCGGGCAGCCATCTGGAACCCCTGCCGGCGGAGGTGCCGGGTCTGGAACTGCATCTTTACTGGCACCGGGATCAGAGCGCCGACCCGGGCCACAGCTGGTTGCGTCAGCGGGTGATGGCGATGCTGGCGGAGCAGCAAATCAATGACTTGAAAGATGGCGTCTGAGCGGCGCCGGCGGCGGAAGGTGATGACGATATCTTCGTAGTGCCTTGACGAGTGCTTCACGCCTTCGCCTGATTGCGTGAAGGCGGCCCCGGGAGCAGGATCAAAATTGTGAACAATTTCACATTTTGGCTGTAAAAAAATATGCGTAAAAATTCCCGGGGGGGACCCAAAGTGAGCTTGCCGAAAGAACTGGCACATGTGGATTGGAATGCGGTGACGCGTCGGGCGCTGTTGGTTGTGGTGCTCGGTGTGCTGGCCTGTTCCCTGGCCATTATCGTCAGCGGCTGACGTCTTCCACGTCAACACCGGCTTCCACCAGAGCCTCATCGCCAAACGCCGGATTTTGCCGCACCCGCAGGTCCCGCGGCCCCACCGCCTCACCGCAGGCGGTGCAGGTAAGTTGTGCCTGAAACCGCTCGCCACAATCACGGTGCTCATGAATCAGCGGCGCCCCGCGCCCGTCGGCCAGATAGCGGTCGCCCCACTGCACCAGGTGCACGATCACCGGATGCAGGGCGAGCCCCTGTTCCGTGAGCCGGTATTCCTCGCGGCGCGGGCGTTCCTGATAGGGCGTTTTCTTCAGTACACCGTTTTCCACCAGCTTGCGCAGACGATCACTGAGCACATGCCGGGTTACCCCCAGCCGGCTCTGAAAGTGTTCGAAGCGGCGCACGCCCAGAAAGCAATCGCGCAGCACCAGTAAGGTCCAGCGGTCGCCGATCACGGCGAGACTGCGTGCCAGGGAGCAGGGTTGCTGATCCAGTTCTTGCCAGCGCACGGGTGCCTCCAGTTGATCCTTTGTGCCAGTGTACGGGTTTGACAGGTTCCAAAAAAGAACCCACCATCCGGATACCCACAGGAGACCGCCATGTCCGCCCCCGCCATGCTGGTAATCGGTGCCGGTGACGCCACCGGTGGCGCCATTGCCCGACGCTTCGCCCGAGAGGGCTACACCGCCTGCGTGACCCGCCGCCATGAAGAGGCGCTGGCGCCGCTGCTGGCGGCCATCGAGGCCGAGGGCGGACGGGCCCGGGGCTTCGGCTGCGATGCCCGCGACGAAGCCCAGATGGTGGCGCTGTTCGACACCATCGAGGAGCAGGTGGGGCCGCTGGAGGCGGTGGTCTTCAACATTGGCGCCAATGTGAACTTTCCGATCCGCGACACCAGCGCCCGGGTGTACCGCAAGGTCTGGGAAATGGCCGCCTTCGCCGGCTTCCTGACCGGCCGGGAAGCGGCGCGGGTGATGGTGCCACGGCAGCGCGGCACGCTGATCTTCACCGGCGCCACCGCGTCGCTGCGCGGCGGCAAGGGCTTCAGCGCCTTCGCCGGCGCCAAGTTCGCGCTGCGCGCCCTGGCCCAGAGCCTGGCGCGGGAGCTGGGCCCGGAGGGCATCCATGTGGCCCATCCGGTGATCGACGGTGCCATCGACACCGCCTTTATCCGCGATAATTTTCCGGACCGCTACGCGCTCAAGGACCGGGACGGCATTCTCGATCCGGAGCACATCGCCGACCAATACTGGATGCTGCACAGCCAGCCCCGGGACGCCTGGACCCACGAGCTGGACCTGCGGCCCTGGATGGAAACCTTCTGACTCCCCACCGCCAACCGCGAGGACACCCGATGAGCCAGACCCTGGAGTTTTTCTTCGACGTGGGCAGCCCGGCCTCCTACCTGGCCTGGACCCAGGCGCCGGCCCTGGCGGCGCGCACCGACGCCACCCTGCGTTACCGGCCGATGCTGCTGGGCGGGGTGTTCAAGGCCACCGGCAATGCCTCACCGGCGGCGGTGCCGGCCAAGGGCCGCTACAGCCGCCACGACATGCAGCGCTTCGCGCGGTGCTACGGCGTCACCCTGACCATGAACCCCCATTTTCCGGTCAACACCCTGATGTGCATGCGGCTGGCCACGGCGGCGCTGGACAGCGACCAGCACGACACCATGCTGCGGGCCCTGTTCGAGGGATTGTGGTTGCGGGAGCGGGACCTGTCGGACCCGGAGGTGCTGGGCCGGACCCTGGCGGAAGCCGGCCTGGACGCGGAACACTGGGCGGCCCGCGCCCAGACGCCGGCGGTGAAGGACGCGCTCAAGGCGACCACCGAGGAAGCGGTGGCGCGCGGCGTGTTCGGCGCGCCCACCTTCTTTGTCGGCGAGGAGATGTTCTTCGGGCAGGACCGGATGGACTTTGTTGAAGCGACGTTGAGTGGTTACTCAATCTGACCCGCCAGGCGGGTGATCGCGGCTGAAGCCGCTCCCACGGATTCCCGTACCCCCCCCCCAGGGTTTTGTAGGAGCGGCTTCAGCCGCGATTACTGAAGAACATCCTGCATGAACGGCGGCAGCACCAGCGCCGCCTTGTGAATGTCGGCGCTGTAATAGCGGGTGGCGAAGTCGCGGCCGGCGGCATCGCTGGCGCGGAACTCGCCCACGTCGTGGTTCTTGCCCGCCAGGGTGCAGCTCCACCAGCCGCTGGGATAGACCGGCTGCGGGAACGGCAGGGTGCGGGTGTGGCTGAAACCGGCCTCGCGCATATTGTCGTGCAGGTCGCGGATAATGGTATCGGTGTGCAGCAGCGGCGACTCGGATTGCTGCACCAGCACGCCGCCGTCCGCCAGGGCGCGGTGGCAGTGCCGGAAGAACTCGGCCTTGAACAGTCCCTCCGCCGGGCCCACCGGATCGGTGGAATCGACGATGATCACGTCGAAACGCTCCGCCTCGCACTCCTGCATGAACTTGACGCCGTCCTCGAAGCGCAGCTCGGCGCGGGGATCGTCGTTGGATTCACACAGCTCCGGGAAGTACTTCTCTGAAAAGCGGGTGACCTGCTCGTCGATATCGATCTGGATGGCGCTGGCCACGCCGCCATGGCGCAGCACCTCGCGCAGGGTGCCACAGTCGCCACCGCCGATGATCAGGACATTGCGGGCGCCGGCGTGGCTGAACAGCGCCGGATGGGCCATCATCTCGTGATAGAGAAAATTGTCCCGGGTGGTCAGCATGGTGGCGCCGTCGATGGTCATCAGGTAGCCGAAGGTTTCGGTGTCCCACATCTCGATGTGCTGGTAGGGGGTGCGCGCCTCCTCCAGCTTGCCCTTCAGGCGCAGCCCGAAGGCGGTGCCGGCGGAGTCGAAATGTTCGATGAACCAGTTATCGTCTTGGTTAGCCATGGCAAGAAATCCGCTGCGTTAAAGACCGGCATTGTACGGTGGCAAGGATGATTTGCCAGCGTCCGAGCAGGCATAATGCCGGTATCCGTTTCACAACCCCATAGACCCGCCGCCGAAGGAAAGCCCATGAGTCAGACCGCCACCCCGTTCGACGCCATCTACAACGTGGATCGCTGGGGGGACGGCTATTTCCGGATCGGCGCCGATGGCCATCTGCGGGTCCGTCCCCAGGGCGGCGAAGGCGGCGAGGCGACCCTGGAGGCGGTGCTCGCCGCCTGCCGCGCCGCCGGCCTGCGCACCCCGGTACTGGCCCGTTTCTCCGGCATTCTGCGTGACCGGGTGCGACGCCTGGCCGGGGCGTTCCGCGATGCCATCCAGGATCAGAACTACCGTGGCCACTACACGCCGGTGTACCCGATCAAGGTCAACCAGCAGCGCCGGGTGGTGCACGAGATTCTGCGCGCCCGGGAGGAAGGCGAACGGGTCGGCCTGGAGGCCGGCTCCAAGCCGGAACTGCTGGCGGTGCTGGCGCTCTCCAATCCCGGCGACACGGTGGTCTGCAACGGCTACAAGGACCGCGAGTACCTGCGGCTGGCACTGATGGGCGAGAAGCTCGGTTTTCAGGTGCAGATCGTGGTGGAGAAGCTGTCCGAGCTGCCCATGCTGCTGGAGGAGGCGGAAGCCCTGGAAGTGGCCCCGCGCATCGGCCTGCGGGTGCGGCTGATGAGCATCGGCAAGGGCAACTGGCAGAACACCGGCGGCGAGAAGTCCAAGTTCGGGCTCAGCGCGCCGCAGCTGATCGAGGCGGTGGAGCACTGCCGCCGGGCCGGCAAGCTGGATTGCCTGCGCATGCTGCACTTCCACCTCGGTTCGCAGATCGCCAATATCCAGGACATCAAGGCGGGCATGCGCGAAGCGGCCCGCTACTACACCGAATTGCGCGGCCTCGGCGCGGCCCTGGACACGGTGGACGTGGGCGGCGGCCTGGGCGTGGACTATGAAGGCACCCACTCGCGCTCCTACTGCTCGATGAACTACAACCTGGCGGACTACGCCTGGCACATCGTCCACACCCTGACCGAGCAGTGCGCCCGCCACGATCTGCCCGAGCCGCACCTGATCTCCGAATCCGGCCGGGCGCTCACCGCCCACCACGCGGTGCTGCTGCTCAACATCACCGATGAGGAGCGGCTGTCGGCGGCGCCGGTGGCGGAGCCCGGCGACGATGCCTGCATCGAATTGCGCGAGCTGTGGCGGCTGAACGGCCTGCTGGAGGCCGGCGGCGTCAATCTGCTGGAGGTGCACCCGGAACTGGTGGGGGCCTGGCAGGACCTGCACCGGCGCTATCTCAACGGCGAACTGGACATCCGTGGGCGCGCCGCCGGCGAACAGCTCTATATCAACGGCCTGCTGACGCTGCGCGACCGGCTCGATCCGCGCCGCCGCCAGCAGCGCGACCTGCTCGACCGGCTGAACGAACTGCTGGCGGACAAGCTGTTCGTGAACTTCTCCGTGTTCCAGTCGGTGCCGGATGTGTGGGGCATCGATCAGGTGTTCCCGATCCTGCCGCTGTCCGGTCTGGACCAGCCCGCCACCCGGCGCGGCGTGCTGCAGGACATTACCTGTGACTCCGATGGCCGCATCGACCAGTACGTGGACGGCGAAGGGGTGGAGGCCACCCTGCCGTTGCCGGAAACCCTGAACGGCCATCTGGCCATCTTCATGGTCGGGGCCTACCAGGAAATCCTCGGCGACATGCACAATCTGTTCGGCGACACCGACTCGGTGGATGTGAATCTCAACCCAAGCGGCGAGATCGAGTTGACCCACGCGATCCAGGGCGACACCGTGAGTTCGGTGCTGCGCTATGTGAATTTCGATCCGGAACGGTTGCTCGCCACCCTGGAGCAGCGCTGCCACCAATCGCAGCTGCGCGACGATGAGCGCCAGCGCTTTCTCGGTGAGATCCGCGACGGGCTCGCCGGCTACACCTACCTGGAATAATGCCGATGGACGAACAACGCCGGGCCCGCCAGGAAGCGGTGCTGCAACGACTGGACCGGTTCAGCCGGTTCACCGACTCCAGCCTCCGCATTCCCTTTACCCGCTTCGAGCTGGGCGCCGAGGCGCTGATCGGACTGATTCCCGGCATCGGCGACCTGGCCGGTTTGCTGCTGGCCTGCTACGTGCTGGTGGAAGCGCGCCGCGCCGGTGCCAGCGGCACCACCCAGCGGCGCATGGTGCGCAATATGTTGATCGATTTCGTGGGTGGCCTGGTGCCGGTGGTGGGCGACGCCTTCGACGCCATCTACAAGGCCAATACCCGCAACACCCGGCTGCTGCGCGAGGAGCTGCTGCGTGAGCTGGGGCGGGAACAGAAAAAGCCTTTCCCGTGGGGCACGCTGGTGGGGCTGTCGCTGCTGTTCGGCGTGCTCACGCTGGCGCTGCTGGCGTTGCTGTAAGCGCCGCACCGGCACCCGGTTTTATTCCGTTCCGCCGCTGAAGGTGAACCTCGTTGCATCTTCACGGCGCGGTAAAATGCTGTAACAGTTTCCTGGTTTCATTTTTCTCCGCACCGGTTCTACCGAATACTCCTTGAGTGAACGACACGATTCGGAATGGCCCATGGGTCCGCCGGTGAGTTCGCCATCATTCATGCCTCCCCGGCCGGCTTTTCGGATCACCTTGAACGATAAGCTTGCCACTCAAGGAGCACTGGATGAGCACGACTTCTTCCTCGGACACCGGTCCGCTGGACCGGCAGGATGGTATCAATCCCCTGGTCTTTTACGGCTCGGTCATCGTTATCGTGCTGTTTTCGTTGTGGGCCATGTTTTTCACCGAGTCCGCCAGCGCGGTGATCTACGGCATTCTCGCCTGGATCTCCAACAGCTTCGGCTGGTTCTATTTTCTCGCCGTGGTGGCGTATCTGGTATTCGTCATCGCCATCGCCTTTTCCCGTTACGGCTCCATCAAACTGGGGCCGGACCACGCCGAACCGGAATTCAATATCGTCACCTGGGCGGCCATGCTGTTTTCCGCCGGCATCGGTATTGATCTGATTTTCTATTGCATCGTCGAGCCGGTAACCCAGTTCCTGCAGCCCCCGGTGGGGGAGGGCGGCAGCGTGGAAGCCGCCCGCGAAGCCATGAAGATCACCTTCCTGCACTGGGGTCTGTCCGGCTGGGGCATCTATACGCTGGTGGGCATGTCACTGGCGTTTTTCAGTTATCGCCACGGCCTGCCGTTGACCATCCGTTCGGCGCTCTACCCGATTTTCGGCAAGCGCATCTACGGTGGCGTGGGCAACGCGGTGGACATCGCCGCGGTGCTCGGCACCGTGTTCGGCGTGGCCACCAGCCTGGGCATCGGCATCATCCAGCTCAACTTCGGCCTGAACTATATGTTCGGCGTTCCGGAAAGCACGCTCACCCAGGCGATCCTGGCCACCACCATCGTGGTGTTCGCCGCCATCTCGGCGGTCACCGGGGTCGACAAGGGCATCCGCCGTCTGTCCGAATTCAATATTCTGCTGGCGGTGCTGTTGATGGTGTTCGTGTTGATCGCCGGGGATACCCGCTTTCTGCTGGACGCCCTGGTCATGAACGTGGGCGACTACCTGGCCGGCTTCGTGCCCATGTCGTTCGACACCTATGCCTTTGATCCGCCCCAGGACTGGCTCAACACCTGGACGGTGTTTTTCTGGGCCTGGTGGATCGCCTGGGGGCCGTTCGTGGGCCTGTTCCTGGCGCGTATTTCCCGGGGCCGCACCATTCGCACCTTCGTGGCCGGCACTCTGATTCTGCCGCTCACCTTCATGATGGTGTGGATGTCGGTGATGGGGAACTCCGCCATCGACCTGGTGATGAACGGCGCCACCGAATTCGGCCAGGAGGCGGTGGGCAATCCGGGGTCGGCGATCTACCTGTTCCTGGAAAACCTGCCCTGGGTGTGGGTCACCACCGTGGTGGTGACGGTGCTGGCCATCGTGTTCTTCGTCACTTCCGGCGACTCCGGCTCCCTGGTGCTGTCCAACCTGACCTGTTTTATCCGCGACCCGAGCAACGACGCGCCGGCCTGGATGCGTGTGGTGTGGGCGGCGGTGATCGGCGTCGTCACCCTGGCGTTGTTGTCCACCGACGGGCTTGAGGCCCTGCAAAGCGCGGTGGTGATCATGGGCCTGCCGTTCGCCTTCGTGCTGTTTTTGATCATGATCGGCCTGTTCAAGGCGCTCAAGGTGGAAGGCATGAAAGTGGCCAGCAGCCGCGACGCTCTTGCCGGGCACCTGTCCGCGCGTACCAGCTCGCCGCGCGGTCACACCAACTGGACCCACCGCCTGGGCCGGGCGATCAGCTTCCCCAGCCAGAAACAGATGCGCCAGTTCCTCGATGAGGTGGCGGCGCGGGCGTTCGCCGACGTGAAATCCGCGCTGGCGGAAAAGGGCCACCACGCGGAGGTGGTACGGGGTGAAGGCGACCAGGAGCATCTGTCGTTCAACGTGGACCTGGGTGGCGAGGAAGACTTTACCTACCAGCTCTGGCCCCGTGCCTGTGCCATGCCGTCGTTCTCGATTCGCGCCCAGAGCAGCCGCGCGGTGTATTACCGCGTGGAGGTGCACCTGCGCGAAGGCGGTCTTGGTTATGACGTGATGGGCTACACCCACGATCAGTTGATCGAGGATGTGGTGGACCATTTCGAAAGTCACTTGCAGTACCTGCATCTGCGCCGCGAAACCGCCTCCGGCGGTGCCTCCGACGTGCGCGGCGAGGAGTGATCGATGAGCGAAACATCCTTTGATGAAATGTTCGACTATGTGATCGTTGGCGCCGGTTCCGCCGGCGCGGTGCTCGCCAACCGGCTTTCGGAAAGCGGCGAACACACCGTGCGCGTGCTGGAGTACGGCGGCAGCGACCGCTCCATCTTTATCCGCATGCCCACCGCGTTTTCCATTCCCATGAACATGAAGCGCTATAACTGGGGCTTTGAATCCGAGCGCGAACCCGGCCTCAAGGGGCGCCGGATTCACCAGGCCCGGGGCAAGGTGCTGGGCGGCTCTTCCTCGATCAACGGGCTTGCCTATGTGCGCGGTAACGCCGGCGATTTCGAGGAATGGGTGGAACGGGGCGCCGAGGGCTGGAGCTATCAGGAGGTGCTGCCTTACTTCAAGCGCGCGGAAGACTGTGTTTATGGAGCCGATGCCTACCGGGGCGACCAGGGTGGCCTCACCACCTGTAACGGCAACAATATGGAAAACCCGCTCTACCGGGCCTTTATTGAAGCCGGCGAGCAGGCCGGCTACGGGCGCACCGAGGATTACAACGGCTACCGCCAGGAAGGCTTCTGCCGCATGGACATGACGGTGCGCGACGGCGTGCGCTGCTCCACGGCGGTGGCCTACCTGAAGCCGGCCATGTCGCGCCCCAATCTGGACATCCAAACCCATGCCCTGACCACCCGGGTGATCATGGAAGGCAAGAAAGCGGTGGGGGTGGAATATCTGCAGGGAGGGCGCACCCGGCGGGTGGGCGCGCGCCGCGAGGTGATTCTGTCCGCCAGCGCCTTCAACTCGCCGAAACTGCTGATGCTGTCCGGCATCGGCCCGGCGCAGCACCTCAAATCCCACGGCATCGAGGTGGTCCATGACCTGCCCGGCGTGGGCCAGAACCTGCAGGACCATCTGGAAGTGTGGGTGCAGCAGGAATGCACCCAGAAGATCACGCTCAATGCCTGGCTGGGGCCGCTGGCCAAGGCCTGGATCGGCGCCAACTGGCTGTTCCTGAAACGGGGGCTGGGCACGTCCAACCAGTTTGAATCGAATGGCTACATTCGCAGCCGGGCGGGGCTGAAATACCCGGACCTGCAATACCATTTTCTGGCCGGCGCCATCGCCTATGACGGCTCCAGTGCCTTCAAGGGCCACGGCTTCCAGGTGCACCTGGGCGCCAACAAACCGAAGAGCCGGGGCTGGGTGAAACTGCAATCCGCCAACGCCGAGGACCCGCCGGAAATCGTCTTCAACTATTTGTCCGAGGAAGCGGACAAGGAGGCGTTCCGCTCCGGCCTGCGTCTGACCCGGGAAATCTTCTCCCAGCCGGCGCTGGACCCCTACCGGGGCCGGGAAGTGTCACCGGGGCCGGAGGTGAACAGCGACGCGGAGATCGACGAATGGCTGGCGGAGACCGCCGAAACCGCCTATCACCCGGCGGGCTCCTGCCGCATGGGTACCGATTCCATGGCGGTGGTGGACCCGCAATGCCGGGTGCACGGCGTGGCCAACCTGCGGGTGGTGGATTCCTCCATCATGCCCACCGTGACCAACGGCAATTTGAACGCGCCCACCATTATGATCGGCGAAAAAGGCGCGGATCATATTCTCGGCCGCGAGCCGTTGCGCAGTGACGCGCCCAGCTTCGCGCCGGAGCAATGGCAATGGCGCCAGCGGCTGGGCACGCCCCGGCGCCGTGGCCCGGACGACTTTCAGTAAGGCGCTTCCACGTCGCCCTTCGCCACGTACACGGTTTTCAGCCGGGTATAGTGTTCGAAGGCGCGGCGGCTGTTTTCCTTACCGATACCGGATTGCTTGAACCCCCCGAACGGCATTTCGATGGGGGTGATGTTGTAGTGGTTGATCCACACGATGCCGGCGTCCAGATTGGCGGCCATGCGGTGGCCGCGATCCAGGTCGCGGGTGAACACGCCGCCGGCCAGCCCGAACGGGGTGGCGTTGGCGCGGGCGGTGACTTCCTGCTCATCACGGAAGGTGAGCAGCGACAGCACCGGGCCAAAAATTTCCTCGCGCACGATGGTCATATCGTCGCTGAGCCCGTCGAACACGGTGGGCTCCACGAAGTGGCCGTTCTCGCAGCCCGGCACCCGGGCGCGCTCGCCGCCGATCAGTACCTGGCCGCCTTCCTCCCGGCCCTTTTCGATGTAGGACAGCACGTGCTCCATATGGCCCTGGCTGATCAACGGCCCCACATCGGTGTCCGGGTCCTGGGGATTGCCCAGCCGCAGGGCCCGGGTCCGTGACAGCAGCTTTTCCACGAAGGCGTCGCGCACGCTTTCCTGCACGAACACCCGGGTGCCGTTGGTGCAGATCTGTCCCTGGGTGAAGAAGTTGCCGAGCAGCGCGCCGGACACCGCGTTGTCCAGGTCCGCGTCCTCGAACACGATCAGCGGCGACTTGCCACCCAGCTCCAGGGTCACCGCTTTGAGCGAGTCGGAGGCGGACCGCATCACCGCCTTGCCGGTGCCCACCTCGCCGGTCAGCGACACCTTGGCGATGCGCGGATGGCCGGTGAGCGCCTGGCCGGTTTCCGCGAAGCCCTGCACCACATTGAACACGCCGTCGGGCAGCCCGGCTTCCTTGAACAGCTCCGCCAGCCGCAGCGCCGACAGCGGTGTCAGCTCCGCCGGTTTGAAAATCATGGCGTTGCCGGCGGCCAGCGCCGGCGCCGATTTCCAGGCGGCGATCTGCAACGGGTAGTTCCAGGCGCCGATGCCGGCGCACACGCCCAGCGGTTCCGGCCGGGTATAGAAGAAGCCGCCGTCCACTTCCTGGTATTCACCCTGCAGGGAGGACGCCTGCCCGGCGAAGTATTCGAGGCAGTCGGCGGCGGAATCCACGTCCGCTTCCGGGGTTTCCGCGATTGGCTTGCCGGCGTCCAGGGACTCCAGGTGCGCCAGTTCGTCCCGGTGTTCGCGCAGCAACCAGGCGGTGCGCATCAGCACCCGGCCCCGGGCGGTGCCGTCCAGGGCGCGCCATTCACGCAGGCCCTGCTCGGCGGCGTTCACCGCCCGCTCCACATCCTCGTCCCCGGCGATGGCCACCCGGCAGATCACCTGGCCGTCGGCGGGGTTCAGGGTATCGAAGAATTCACCGGCGGTGCCCTGTTGGTATTGGCCGCCGATCCATAACAGCCGGTCTTTTTGTCGCTCCATAAAAGCCTTACCTCGCAAGCCGTGGAAGAGGGAAGCCCGCCGGTCAGAGGGAAGCGCCGGCGAGCCGGTCGAGAAAGCGTTGGGTACCGGACAACAAGGGTTCGTCGAGCTGACCGCTGCGGGCACGCAGGGAGGTCAGCGCCTCGACGCCTCCGGTACGCCAATGGTGGTGACAGAACACCCGCAACACAAACGCCTGGGCGAACAGCGGCGCGTCCAGATCGGTGTCGTTGGCCATGGGCAGATGCGGGTGGCGGCGCGCCAGGGCGCCGGCGAAGGCGCCGTCGCCGAGGGCGACCGGGCGGCCCTGTTGATCGTGCACCGGGGTGGTGCCGAGACCGCAGCTGGGCGAACGGCTCTTTACCACGAAGCCGCTGAGCGGTGCGTCCAGGGCATTGGCCTGGTCGGCCAGGGCATCGGTAAGATCCCGGTGGGGTGGTGCGACCGGGTACACCCGCCGGGCGCCCTCCCGCTCCACCACCTGGATCGGAGGCCGGGGCACCGGCAGGCCGGCGGCCACCTCCGGGCACACTTCCACCAGCCGCACCAGACCGGCCAGTTCATCGTGCACCCGGGCGTGGCGGCGGTGGCCGCCGTCGTAGCGTACCGGTTTGCCCATCAGGCAGGCGCTGACCCCCACCACCGGTCGATCGGCGTCGGCGGCAAAGCCCATTTCCTGCAGCAAATCCGGTAGCATGGGTCTCCCCTGCTCATCACCGAAGGCGATGGTGTTTTCATGAAAGGCGTTATTCTCGACAGTCAAACCCTGAAGCTCGAAGAACTGGATTTCTCGGCTCTGGAACAGCAACTGTCACACTGGACATACTACGAGCAAACCGGCCCGGACGCTGTAAAAAACCGTTTGCAAGGCGTCACCGTGGCGGTCACCAACAAGGTGGTGATCGACGCGGAAACGCTGGCGGCGGCGCCGGATCTCAAGCTGATCTGCATCTCCGCCACCGGCATCAACAACGTGGATCTGGAGGCGGCCCGCCGCCAGGGCGTGGTGGTCTGCAACGTCAGTGGCTATGGCACCGAAACCGTGGCCCAGCACACCCTGGCGCTGATGCTCGGCCTGGCCACCCGCTGGCACCAGTACGACCGGGAGGCCCGTCAGGCCTGGCCGCGCTCGCCCATGTTCTGTCGCATGGACTTTCCGGTTTTCGATCTCCATGGCAAGACGCTGGGGCTGATCGGCCATGGCGATCTGGGGCGCCGGGTGCAGGCGCTGGCGGAAGCGTTCGGCATGAAGGTGCTGGTGGCCCGCTCGCTGCGGCCGGGAGCCAGGGACGAGCCCGGCCGCGTGCCCCTGGAGGAACTGCTGGCCCGCTGCGACCTGATCAGCCTGCACTGCCCGCTGACCCCGCAGACCGACAAGCTGGTGAACGCGGAGTTTCTGGCCGCCATGAAACCCGGCGCCGGCCTGATCAATACCGCCCGTGGCGGTCTGGTGGATGAGCCGGCTCTGGCCCGGGCGCTGCGCGGCGGCACCCTGGGCGGCGCCGCCCTGGACGTGCTCAGCCAGGAGCCGCCGGCGGCGGACCACCCGCTGCTGGCGGATGACCTGCCCAACCTGATCCTCACCCCACACAGCGCCTGGGTGAGCCGCGAGTCCCGTCAGCGCCTGCTGGACGGGGTGGTGAGCAATCTGCGGGCCTGGAAAAACGGGCGGCCGGAGAACGTGGTCAACGGCCTGACCAGCGCCTGAACGGCCATCACCGTAAAGGAAAGAGCGTTAAAGGAAAGCGGCCATGTGGCATCAACGGATACTGACCCTGGCCCCGCGCGCGCGGGGCTTTCATCTGATCAGCCGGGAACTGCTCGGCGAGTTGCCGGAACTGGGTGACCTGCGGGTGGGCCTGCTGCACCTGTTTATCCAGCACACCTCCGCCTCCCTGGCCATCAACGAAAACGCCGACCCGGACGTGCGCGGTGACCTGGAGCGGCACTTCAACGTGATGGTGCCGGAGAACGCGCCGCACTACGCGCACACCCTGGAAGGCCCGGACGACATGCCGGCGCACATCAAGACGGTACTGATCGGCGCAAGCCTGACGCTGCCGATCCGCGACGGCGCACCGGCCTTGGGCACCTGGCAGGGGATTTATCTCTGCGAGCACCGCGATCACGCCGGCGGCCGGCGCATCGTGGCAACGCTGCAGGGGGAATAAGGGCGGGGCTGTGTAGGCGGGCCCCTGTAAGAGCGACTTTGTAGGAGCGACTTCAGTCGCGATCATGACGCTGATATCGCGACTGAAGTCGCTCCTACAGTCGCGCCTACAAAGTCATCGCCCCTACAGCTTGAGCCTCAAACGTTACTGAGAAATCCACTGCAGGAATTGGCGGCGCTCTTCCTGGGTGGCTTGATTCCATTGCGCTTTCAGGGTGTCCAGATAGCTGGCGCCCTGGGCGGCGGGTGCCGGTGCCGGCGCCGGGGCCGGTTGCGCGGGGGTGGCCGGCGGCTGGCCGGCGGGGGCCACGGTGGTGACCTTGGCACGGCCGGCGAAGGCCGGTTGCTCGGTGCCGCCACCGCCCTGCGGGGTGACCGCGTTGGAAGAGGCCTGCTCCACTTCGGTGCCGGTGATCGGCGCCAGGATGCCCCGGTTCAGCACCAGGCCGCTGGGCTCGGACGGGGTGCTCTCGCCGGTGGTCACGTTTTCCACCCGGCCGGAGAAATCATCGGCCAGCACGCGGGCCTGGTCCACGTTTTCCGGGCGGTCGAAGGCCAGCCGGTAGAACTCACCGGCGCTGCCGTCCACGGTGAATTTGGCCGGGTCGGACTTGAGCACTTCATGGTTGTCCGCGTCCAGATCCCACAGGCGCTTGTAGTAGGCCATGATCTCATAGCGCCCGGGGGTCAGCTTGAGATCCTTGTAACCGCTGCTGAAGAAGGTGTTCACGCCATCCACTTCCTTGCCGTTGATGGTGAACACTTCCAGGTCCGACGGTATCCGCACCGTCAGCACCTGGGCGTCCGGCTTGGCGGCGCCGTCATACAGCTGCACCACCGGGCTGCGGGCGCAGGCGGACAGCAGCAGGGCGGAACCCAGAATCAAAACGAACGAACGCAGTAAAGCCATGGATGATCTCCCGATTGGCGGACCCGGCAGTGTGGCCGGGTCCGATAACAATTTTATGACAGGGGCCGGCGTGGCGTGCCCGGCTAGAACCCCCAGGTGGTCAGGTTGGCCGGTGCCCGGTCGCGGGCCACGTCACGCAGGCCGCGCACGCAACGCACCACCCACCAGACCATGATGATCACCAGCAGCAGCCAGCCGATCAGCGCCAGGGTGGTGACGCCGGCGATCAGGTAATACAACAGCCCGATCCAGAAGGTCCGGTACTGGAAACGGTAATGGGAGCGTTCCGGCTCCCGCGCTTCCGGGGCGTTCAGGTGAGCGATCACCGCGCCCACCAGGGCGGTCAGACCGCCGGTGAGCAGGCCGATCAGCAGCAGGGCGTAGACCACCCTCAGCATTTGTCGGCTGTGCTCGTTCACGGCATCTCGCTACCCTGGCCGTCTCCGTCTTGCGACGTGTCTTGCAAATCCGGTGCCGGCGCGTAGCAGGTGGCCATGCAGGCGTCCAGGGTCTCGAACGGAACGCTGCCTTCGCAACCGCCCCAGGTGAACTGCTCGCAACGGTCCGCGTCCGCGTCGTAATAGTAACGCGGTATCGCCGCCCGGCACTGGCCGGTGTCCGGGGCCTGGAAACAGGCGTCGGGTAGCGGGTGAGCGGTGCGGCCGCTCTGGCAGCCGGTCAGCGCCAGCGATCCCGCCAGCAACCCCATCATCAACGTGCGCATGCGTCTCTCTCCTTGGTGGTCGCCGCTTACTATACCCGCCCCGGCCGCCGGGCTCAGCCCATCAGCCGGCCACGGAAGATGAAAAATACCGCGCCCATCAGGCACAGCCCCGCCCACAGGTAGTCCCAGCTGAGCTTTTCCTTCAGGTAAAAAAGCGAAAAAGGCACGAACACCGTCAGCGTGATCACCTCCTGGGTGATCTTCAACTGCCCCACGGACAGCATCTGGTGGCCGATGCGGTTGGCCGGCACCTGCAGCAAATACTCGAACAGGGCAATGCCCCAGCTCACCAGGGCGGCCACGATCCACGGCTTGTGTGCCATGTTCTTCAGGTGCCCGTACCAAGCGAAGGTCATGAAGATGTTGCTCAGGGTGAGCAGGCAGACGGTGGTCAGAATCGGCGGCATCGAAGAAGTCCTGAACGGCCCGGCCTTAACGGCAATGCTTCTGGTCGGCGGGAATGCCCTCGCCGCGCAGCTGAATCACCGTCTTCTGCAGCAGCATATTGTTGGGCAAGGTGTAATGGTGGCCATCATCGTCCTCCAGCACCACGAACACCAGCCCCATATGGCGGATGCACCCGGTCACGGTATTGTCGCCATCGAGCAAACGAATCCGGTCACCGATCCGGTAGGGGGCGCTGAAAAACAGGATCACCGCCGCGGTGGCATTGCTGAGCATGGACCAACTGGCGAACAGCGCCACACCCAGCAACGCCACCAGGGAAGTGGTGAACACCATGAAGCCATCGCCGCTCAGCCCCCAGATCACGCCCAGCAGCAACATGCCCAGCACCAGGCACAGCACATTGATCAGCACCGCCACCTGGAACACCCGCCCCCGCGCCAAACCACGCCGCGCGCCCAACCGCCGGGTCATGCCCCGCAACAGCGACGACAACACCAACGCCCCCACCACCACCGCCAGGGACAATAACAACTTCACCAGAAACGTGGACATCACAACGAACCAGACTCGGAAAAGAGCCCAGTCTACTCCCAACCCCCACCCCCTCAAACACCGACCACACCTATCCGCCCCCACCCCGAATCGAAGCGTGCCCAAGGCCGAAGGCCCGGTGGGCCCCGTCGGGACCGTTGGAGGCAGGGATGCCGGAAACGAGCTACAGGGGTGAGGCAAGCGTATTGCGAAGCACCGCTTCCTGCCCCACTGGAGAAACGGCCGGGGTTACCTCGAAGCGGAGCTGCGTTACGCCCGACCGGGACCCTTGAGAACAGGACGTTCGAAAGGGAGCCCCCATGGACGGGTTCACGGCGTTCCCGGTCGGGCGTAACGCAGATCCGCGCCCCCGCTGGAGAGCCCCTCCCCGAGAGAGACCTACCGCCGCTCAATCCGCACCGGCAACCCATCCTTGGGCATCGCCAAAGGCACCAACTGCACCGGCATCTCATACCCCTCCCGCACCGACACCCGATAACGCCGCAGGAAATGGAACAGAAACGCCTTCGCCTGGATCTCCGCGAAATTCAGCCCCAAACACTTATGCTGCCCGCCCCCGAACGGAATCCACTGGAAATGGTGCCCCTTGTGCTCCGCCCGCCCATCGCTGAAGCGCTCCGGATCGAACCGCTCCGGCTCGCTCCAGTACTCCGGCATGTAATGGGTGAACAGCGGCGACAGATTGACCATGGTATTGCGCGGAATCCGAAAGCCCTGGAACTCCACCTCCTCCGTGGTACGGCGCGGAAAGTTGGTCAGCGCCGGCCGCATGCGCAGGGTCTCGCGGAACACCCAACCGGTCTCCACCATGGCCTCCAGATGGGCATAGCCCAGCGCCTCGCCCTCGGCCAGGGTGCCCGCCACCCGCTCCATCTCGTCGCTCAGCCGGCTCTGCCACTGCGGGTTCTGGCACAGCAGATAGATCAGCGAGCACAACGTGCTGGTGGTGGTGTCGTGGGCGGCGAACAACAGAAAGATCATATGGTTGGCCACGTCCTGGCCGGTGAGGCCGCCTTCCTCCGCCG
Source organism: Alloalcanivorax gelatiniphagus (assembly GCF_005938655.1). GTDB lineage: Bacteria > Pseudomonadota > Gammaproteobacteria > Pseudomonadales > Alcanivoracaceae > Alloalcanivorax > Alloalcanivorax gelatiniphagus. The sequence continues at coordinate 105,528 of NZ_VCQT01000044.1, read as the reverse complement.
CCGCCTGGCACAACTGACTGAAGAAGTCCGGCGTCGCCGCTCGCCGTTTCTCCGGAATCAGATCGGTGACGAAACGTTCCAGGTAGCGGCGCCCGCTCAGCCCCCGGTGCCACAAGGTGCCCGGCACCGGCAGCCGCAGAATCGCCAGGGAGGCGTCGGCGGCGTCGATAAAAGAGCGGTTCACCCGGTCCGCCTCCGGGCCCATGTCCAGGCCGAAGAAGATCTGCGCGCCCACATCCAGCAGCAACGCCTTGATGCGGTCGAAGAAGGTGAAGGTCTCGCCCACCGGCCAGTGCGCCAGGCCCTCTTCGATGTGCGGATTCATGCGCGCCAGATAGCTGGCCAGGGCCGGCTTTTTAAAGGCCTGCTGCATGATCCGGCGGTGGAACTTGTGGTCGGCGAAATCCCGCAGCATCAGCCCGTCGGTGAACAGCCGCTCCAGAATCGGATTCCAGGCGGCGCGGCTGGAGAACACATGGGCCTGGTCGCGCAGCACGAACTCGTTGGCCTCCGGCCCCAGCAGGGTGACGCCGCGCTGGAACAGGATGCTGCCGCGATGCACCGGCCCATAGCGGCGCGCCTGGCGCTGTACCAGCCCCTGGTAGTCGCGCAGAAACGCCATGGTCTGGCCGAACAGCGGCCAGCCGTAGTCGCCGGGGATATGGTCGAGTTTGCGCTGGGGCAGCCGGGGCAGGCCGGCGGCCCGGCTTTGGGCCTCTTCCAGGGTGGTCATGGCGTACTCCGATAAACAGTCTGTATAGGTCGGCAACATACCGGGGCGCGCGGGGCCGCCGCCAGCCTCTGTCGGCAGCGGTCAAACGGTGCTGTGCGGTGGGGTAAGGGCGCTGGTACCATCGGCGGTCCCGTTTACAAGGAATGCACCCATGTCTCACCACGACACCGACTTCCAACCGCTGGCGCTGGCGGTGCTCACCGTCAGTGACACCCGCACCGTCGACAACGACACCTCCGGGGACCTGCTCGCCGACCGCGCCACCGGCGCCGGCCACAAGGTGGTGGCCCGGGACCTGGTGCGCGACGACATCTATCAGCTGCGTCGGGTGGTGTCGGCGTGGATCGCCGACCCGGCGGTGCAGGTGGTGCTGGTCACCGGCGGCACCGGCTTCTCCGGCCGGGACAGCACCCCGGAGGCCCTGGGTGTGCTGTTCGACAAGCACGTGGAAGGCTTCGGCGAGCTGTTCCGCCAGGTCAGCCTGGACGAAATCGGCCCCTCCACCATTCAGTCCCGCTGCCTGGCCGGCGTCGCCAACGGCACCCTGATTTTCTGCCTGCCCGGTTCCAACAATGCCTGCGCCACCGGCTGGGACAAGATCATCGCCAACCAGCTGGACAGCCGCACCCGCCCGTGCAATTTCGCCGGCCTGGTAAGCCGGGGAGCCTGACCATGACATTGATTCCGGTGGACCAGGCCCGTGAACGGTTGCTGGCCACCGCCCGCCCCCTGGGCCGGGTGGTGCGGGAGCCGCTGGAGCAGGCCCTGGGGGGCTGGCTGGCGGAGCCGGTGGCGGCCCGGGTGACGGTGCCGCCCCACGACAATTCCGCGGTGGACGGCATCGCCCTGCGCTGGGCGGACCTGGGTGACGGCACCGTCACCCTGCCGATTACCCTGCGGGTGCCCGCCGGCGATGCCCCCGGTGAACTGGCACCGGGCGGCGCCGCGCGCATCTTCACCGGCGCCCCGGTGCCGGCCGGCGCCGACACCGTGCTGATGCAGGAAGACTGTGTATTCGGCGACGGCACGGTGACGCCACCCGCCGCCGACGGTGTGCGGGCCGGCCAGAATATCCGCCCGGCCGGCCAGGACTCCCGGCAGGGCGATGTGGTGCTGGAGGCCGGTGAACGGCTCACGCCCATGGCCATCGGGCTGGCCGCCTCGGTGGGGGTGGCCGAACTGCCGGTGCGCCGGCTGCGGGTCACGGTGATCAGCAGCGGTGACGAACTGTTGCCACCGGGGGCCCCGGCGGCGCCCGGGAAAATCTACAACAGCAACGGCCCGCTGATGGCCGGCCTGCTGCGGCAAAGCGGTTTCAGCCAGGTCACCTCCCTGTGGCTGCCGGACGACCGGGCCCGCACCCGCGAGCAACTGGACGCCCTGCTGGCGGACCCGCCGGATCTGGTACTGGCCAGCGGCGGCGTCTCGGTGGGCGAGGAAGACCACCTGCGCGCCGCCCTGGAAGAGCGCGGCGATCTGGATTTCTGGCGTCTGGCGATCAAGCCCGGCAAGCCGTTCACCTTCGGCCGTCTCGGCGACGCCGGCCTGCCGTTCTTCGGCCTGCCCGGTAATCCTTCGGCGGTGCTGGTGTGCTACCTGACCCTGGTGCTGCCCTACCTGCGCCGCTGTCTGGGCGCGGCGCCGGTGTTGCCGGTGCCCCAGCGTGTGCTGGCGGATTTCACCGTGACCCGCCCGGGCCCGCGCCAGGAGTACCTGCGCGTGCGCCGGGTGGAGCGGGACGGCCAGGCGTGGCTGCAACGGCACCCCAACCAAAGCTCCGGCATGCTCAGCTCGGCGGTGTGGGCGGAGGGCCTGGCGGTGGTGCCGGTGGACCGCACCGTGGCGGTGGGCGAGCCGCTGGACTACTACGCGTTCGCGGATTTGCTGGCCTGACGGGGCCGGCGAAAAAACGCCCACCACAACCCGAGGGTAAACCCATGCAGCAAGATTCCACCGACCACGGCAAGGTGGCCATCGTCACCGGGGCCGGCACCGGCATTGGCAAGGCCAGCGCCCTGGCGCTGGTGGCGGCGGGCTACCGGGTGGCGTTCGCCGGCCGCGACGGTGAGCGCCTGGAACGGGTGCTGGCGGAGGCCGGCCTGGGCCCGGAGCAGGCCCTGGCGGTGCCCACCGACGTGGGCGATCCGGACCAGGTGGACGCCCTGTTCCAACGTACCGTGGCCGCCTTCGGCCGGCTCGATCTGTTGTTCAACAACGCCGGCACCGGGGCGCCGCCGGTGCCCCTGGAAGAGCTGACCCCGGCCCAGTGGCGGCGGGTGGTGGACGTTAATCTGTCCGGCGCCTTCTATTGCACCCAGGCGGCGTTCCGGGTGATGAAGGCCCAGGACCCCATGGGCGGGCGCATCATCAACAATGGCTCGATCTCCGCCCATGCGCCGCGCCCCAATTCGGCGCCCTACACCGCCACCAAGCACGCCATGACCGGGCTCACCCGATCCGCCTCCCTGGACGGCCGCCGCTATCACATCGCCTGCGGACAGATCGACATCGGCAACGCCGCCACCGAGATGACCGAACCGATGAAGCGCGGCATTCCCCAGGCCAACGGCGAGATCCTGGTGGAGGACCGCATGGACGTGGCCCACGTGGCCGAGGCGGTGGTGAACATGGCGGGGCTGCCGCTGGAGGCCAACGTCCAGTTCATGACCATCATGGCCACCCGCATGCCCTACATCGGGCGCGGTTGAGCCCGACATGGCCAAGAAACCGAAAACCGACCGGGAGGTGGCGGCGTTCCGCGAACGGGTCCGCGACGCCGCCACCCGGCTGTTCCTGGAGCGCGGCCCGGACAACGTGACCATGCGCCAGATCGCCGCGGAGATGGGCGTCAGCCCGATGACCCCGTACCGCTATTTCCGCGACAAGGACGAGATTCTGGCGCTGGTGCGCGCCGCCGCCTTCAATCAGTTCGCCGAGAATCTGGAACAGGCGGTGCGCGCCGCCGGCGATGCCCGCGCCAAGGCCCGGGCGGCGGGCGTTGCCTACCTGGATTTCGCCCGTCGTTTCCCCGACACCTACCAGTTGCTGTTCGAACACACCCAGGCCGACGAGGAACGCTACCCGGAACTGCTCAAGGCCCACACCCGGGCCAACGAAAGCATGGCCGGCTATGTGCAGGAGATGATCGACGCCGGCCTGGTGCGCGGCGATGCCAAGCTGATCGGCTACATGTTCTGGGCGGTCATTCACGGCACCGTGGTGCTGGAGCAGAGCGGCGCCCTGGGGCCGGGCATGGATGTGGATTTTCTGCGTCAGACCACCATGCGTACCTTGTTTGCTGGTATGGGGGTGTTGCCGCCTTATTGGGACGACGAGGATCGCGACTGAAGCGGAGTGCCGCCCAGTCGCTCCTACAGGAGGGCCATCCACGATGTAGGAGCGACTGGGCGGCACTCCGCTTCAGTCGCGATCAGGTGCTGGCCAGAATCACCAACCCGTTGACCGTAAAGGTCACCGTCGGGGCGTTTCGGGGGTTGCCGCCGACCGTTTCCCCAGCATAAAGTATACGCCGTAAATTATTGGACCATTGCCCCCTGGAGAGAGTCTGTCATGGCTTTACCCGCGCATTTGGCGGACCGGCTGCGTTTGCCGGTGATCGCCTCCCCGCTGTTCATTATTTCCAACCCGGACCTGGTGATCGCCCAGTGCAAGGCCGGCATCGTCGGTTCCTTCCCGTCGCTGAACGCGCGGCCGGTGTCGCAGCTGGACGAGTGGCTGCACCGCATCACCGAGGAACTGGCCGCCTGGGACCGGGACAACCCGGACACCCCGGCCGCGCCGTTCGCGGTCAACCAGATCGTGCACAAAACCAATGACCGCCTGGAAGAAGACCTGGCCCTGTGCGAGAAGTACAAGGTACCCATGGTGATCACCTCCCTGGGCGCCCGCGAGGACCTGAACCAGGCGGTGCACGGTTGGGGCGGCCTGGTGATGCACGACGTGATCAACGACCGCTTCGGCCGCAAGGCCATCGAGAAGGGCGCCGACGGCCTGATCGCCGTGGCCGCCGGTGCCGGTGGCCACGCCGGCCAGCTGTCGCCGTTCGCGCTGATCCAGGAACTGCGCCAGTGGTTCGACGGCCCCATCGCCCTGTCCGGCTCCATCGCCAGCGGCGCCTCGGTGCTGGCCGCCCAGGCCATGGGCGCGGATCTGGCCTACATCGGCTCCATGTTCATCGCCTCCAAGGAAGCCAACGCGGTGGAGGGCTACAAACAGATGATCGTGGACAGCAAGGCCTCGGACATCGTTTACAGCAATCTCTTCACCGGGGTGCACGGCAACTATCTGGCGCCGTCCATCGTCAATGCGGGCATGGACCCGGCCAACCTGCCGGAAAGCGACCCCTCGAAGATGAACTTCGGCTCCGGCAGCAGCAGCAAATCCAAGGCCTGGAAGGATATCTGGGGCTGCGGCCAGGGCATCGGCGTGGTCGACGACATCCTGCCCGCCGCCGAGCACGTGGCGCGGCTGGCCCGGGAATACGCCGCCGCCAAAGAGGCGCTGTGCGCCCGTAGCTGAGCCCTCAGCGGTAATTGAGCCTTCAGCGGGGGAATTGAGCCCTCAGCGGGGAAATTAAGCCCTCAGCTGGAATAACGGACCAACGGCGCGTGCAGCCGCACGCGCCAGCGGTCTCCCTCGCTGCCGTACTGGCATTCGCCGCCCAGCTTGCGGGCGCGATTGGCCATGATCATCAAACCCCGCCCCCCGGCCCCTTGGCCGCTTTCCTGCAAACCGTCGTTAACGATCACGATCACGATGCGGTCCTGTTCGCTGGTCAGCGATACCTCCAGGATGGAACTGCGCGCATGGCGCAGCGCGTTGCTCACCGCCTCGCGCACGATGCGCGTCAGCTCGCTGTACTGGTCCGCGTCCAGGGTCACGGCGGGCAGCGTCTGGTGCCAGCGCAGCTCCACGCCGTGGTCCTCGCAGCGGCGGCCGGTTTCTTCCCGCCACTGGGTGGCGGCGGCGTCCAGCCCCACCGAGCGGCCCTCCATGTTTTGCAGCAGGTCGCGCAGATCGCGGATGGCGTCGCGCACCAGCGGCCGGTACTCCTCGTCGCTGGCGTGCAGCAGATGCAGCAGCTTGGCGCCCAGGTCGTCGTGGATGTCCTGGCGGATGCGGTTGCGTTCCTCGCTGGCCCCTTCCGCCCGGGCGGTCTGGGACTGGTTCACCAGCTCGTGCAACGCCAGCACCAGGCCGGCGATGTCCACGTCCTGGCGGGTGAACAGCCGGGTGCCCTCCTGGGAATGGCGCAGCACATGGAGCCGGTCGCCGGCCGGGTCCGGCACCCGCAGGGCGGCGCCGTTGTCCGCCAGCGCGCAGGCCGCCCCGGTCCGGCTTCCGGGCTCCCGGTTCACCGGTTCCCGGTCCAGGGAAAGCGGCCGGAACACCGCCCGCAGGGCGTCTTCCACCCCGGAGTCGTCCAGGCGTTCATGGCGGGCGCGCAGCATGGCCGGCAGGGCCCGCGCCAGCCAGGCGTCCAGGCCCGGCTCCCGGCGCGCGAACAGCTTGCCCCACACATACTGGCGCAGCGGAAAATAGCACCAGCCCACCAGGGCCAGGGACAGGCTCAGGGTGGCCGGGCCGGACAGGCTCAGCAGCATGGCCAGCACCAGGTCCGTAAGCATCACCAGCAGGCCGCCCAGCAGCCAGGCCCACAGCGAGAACCACCAGCGCTCCAGATCGAACAGCCGGTAGCGCACCACGCCCAGGGCCATGCCCGAGTACATCAGCAGAAAGGTGGTGAACAGCAGCCCCTGGGAGGCCGGCTGCGCCGATTGCGTGATGGCCGGCAGGATCATGCCGCCGGCGAAGAAGGCGGTGCCGGCGACGATGGAGATCACCACCCAGCGCAGGGCCGCCCGCTCCATGGGCTGGCCCCGGGTGCGCCACCATTGCCAGCCGGCGCCGGCCAGGCCGACCAGAAAAATGCCCATCACCCAGAGATGGAAGCCGGACACCGGCGAGGCGGTCCAGCGGCCCTGGTCGATAACGACGGCCACCAGAAAGGCGCCATAGAAGGCGGCGGTCAGCACGGTGGACGGGGCCCGGCGCGGGTAGTTCCAGAGAAAGGCCCCCAGGGAGGCGGAGAACAGCAGGGCGCCCACATGATTGAGGCCGGACAGCAGCGCGAACAGATCGCCGGGAATAAACAGCGCCCGGGTGCTGTAGATCGCCGCCGCCGAGGAGAACAGCACATAGCTGAGCCCGGTCAGGGCGAAGGCATGGATGGCCACCTCGCGCTGGCCCGGAATCCACACCAGCAAGCAGATCACCATGCCCGCCAGGCCGCACAGCAGCTGCAGCCAGAACAGGGCGGGCAGGTCGGTGAGGCCGCGCTCCAGCGCCGTCACCGGGAGCCGCTGGCCGCCGTCGCCGAGCACCGTCAGGGTGCCGTCCCGCAGCGCCTGGTAGAGCCGCTGGTGGTCGCGGAACAGGCGCTCCATGGCGGCGTAGTCCGGCAACACGTCCGGTTCCTCCACCGCCAGCCAGGGGCTCGCCGGCAGCCGTTGGCCGGCCACCTCGAAGGCGGTGACCGTGAAGGGTTCCATGGTGAGGGCGCCGCCCTGGCCGTCCCCGGCCCGCAGCCGTTCGCCGTCCTGCTGGAAGGACAGCGGCCCCTGCGGCACCGCCCCCTGTGGTAGTGAAAGCGCCACGGCCAGGGCCAGCAGGCCATAGGCCGCCACCGCCAGCAGGCCGGCGACGATACGCGCCCGTAATGAAAACATACCCGTCCCTCCCCGCCCCCTTGTTTCAGGGGGTCCCCTTGTCGCGCCGATGGCGTTTACTGGGCGTCAGGGCCCGCCGCGCTACCGTGGTCGCCGCGCCTGTAGTATCTATTGTTGAAAGTACCTATAACGAAAGTATCCATGAATAACCGAGCAGGGGAACGGCTTGTTGAGGAAGTCGGTTGGATTTGTGCCGCTGGAGCGGACCCCATGAATCGCCCACACCAGGTGTTGATCGTCGAGGACCTGCCGGACGTGGCCCTGTGGCTGCGAGCCTGTTTGCAGACCGCCCTGGCGCCGCAGCGGATCGACCATGCCGACGACCTGGCCGGCGCCCGCCGCTGTCTGGGGGAGTACCGCTACGACCTGCTGCTGCTCGACCTGGGCCTGCCGGACGGCGATGGCGCCGACCTGATTCGCGGTTTCAAACGTGACCGGCCCCAGGCGCCGTGCATCGTCACCACCATCTTCGACGACGCCGAGCACCTGTTCGGTTGCCTGCGCGCCGGCGCCGACGGCTATCTGCTCAAGGACGACACGGAAGCGGAATTCACCCGCCAGCTCACCGGCATTCTGGAGGGCCGGCCGCCGCTGTCCCCGTCCATCGCCCGGCGGCTGCTGCAGCAGTTCCGGTCGACACCGGGGCCGGACGAGACGCCGCTGACCCGCCGGGAAACCGACCTGCTGACCCTGATCGCCAAGGGCCTGAGCGTGAAACACGCCGCCCGGCAACTGGACATTTCCCACCACACCGCCGCCGGCTACCTGAAGGAGATCTACCAGAAACTGCAGGTCAACAGCCGCGCCGAGGCCGCCCTCAAGGCGGTCAACCTGGGGCTGGTCAACCCGTCCTGAGGGCCGCCGGGGCTACAGGTGTCCCGGGTTGCGCAGATCGCGCTGGTCCAGCGGCGGCGGCGTCCACTGGTAGATCCAGGTTTCGGTGAGCGGCTGGCCGGAGTCCTTGCGCTTCAGGAACAGACGCAGATTGATCGGCGCCAGATCGTCCTCCGGCGGCACCAGGTCGAACATGGCCCGGTAGCCGTCGATGGCGTGCAATGGCCGGGCCGAGGTGATTTCCACCCGGCCGGCGCCGGTGTCGATCACCGGCACCACCTCCACGTTGTCCGGCAGGCTGCCGTCGGACAGTGGTCCGCCGCGAAAATCCACCACGAAGCGCCAGCTGAAATAGTCCCGGGGCCGGCCGATCACCCCGCCCAGGCCGGTGCGGGTGGCCACGCAGTGGGCCAGGGGCGGACGCGGCGGCCGGCCGGTCCAGGACAGCCGGTAGGCGAACAGATATTCCTCCCCCGGCCGCACCGGCCGGTCCGGCCGCCAGAACGCCACGATGTTGTCGAAGGTTTCGTCCAGGGTGGGAATCTCCACCAGCTGCACCGCGCCCTTGCCCCAGTCGCCGCGCGGCTCCACCCACAGGCTCGGGCGCCGTTCATAGAACACGCCGTCGTCCTGGTAATGGTCGAAATCCTGGTCCCGCTGCAGCAGGCCGAAGCCGCGCGGATTCTCATCGCTGTAGCTGTTGAAGCGCAGCTGCGGCGGATTGACCAGCGGCCGCCACAGCCACTCACCGCCGCCGGTGTGCAGGGCCAGGCCGTCGGAATCGTGGATCTCCGGGCGCCAGTCCCAGGCCACCCGGCGGCTGTTCTCGCCGATCTGGTACATGCTGGTCAGCGGCGCCACCCCCAGCCGTTCGATGGGCTGGCGCGGGTACAGGGCGGTGTCCACGTCCATGATCACGTCGCCGTCCACCCGCTCGATGGTGAAGCGGTAGGCGCCGGTGACGCTGGGGGAATCCAGGAAGGCGTACACCCGCACCTGATCCGGGTGGTCGGTGCGCTCGAACCAGAAGTGGGTGAACTCGGGAAATTCCTCCGGTTCCGGCAGGGCGGTGTTCACCGCCAGCCCCCGGGCCGACAGGCCGAACTGCCGGGAAGCGCCGGTGGCGCGGAAATAGCTGGCGCCGAGAAACGCCGCCACGTCCCGCTTCCAGTCACTGTGGTGCAGCAGCCGGAAGCCGGCGAAGCCGAGCCCCTCGGGCAAGCTGGCCGCGTCCACGTCGGTGCCGCTGAAATCGAACAGATCGGTGCGGTAGGGCACCGGGTGGGATTCGCCGTCGACTACCTCATGCATCTTTACCGGGGTTTTGAAATTCAGCCCCAGGTGGAAGAACTGCACCCGGAAGTCGGCGCCGGGCAGGTCCGCCCACAGCGCATGGTCCGGGCGGTAGCGGATCGCCTGGTAATGGTCCCAGGTGAGCGCCTGGATCGCCTTCGGCAGGGTTTTCTCGTGGGAGTGATAAGGCTGACCGGCGAAGTGCCGGGCCATGCCCTTGAGGCCGGCATAGCTGAACGGCTCTCCCCGGGCCAGCGGGCCGGCGCCCACCGGCGCTGCCGGCAGGCGTGGCACCAGCAGCGCGCCGCCGGCCAGGCCCAGGGACTTGAGAAGGGTACGTCGATCCATGGCGTTCTCCGCGTTCCGTGTTGTCGTGACACGGATTCTACGGGAAAACCGCCATCAGGAATGCCTGGCGGTGTGGTGCGCCACCACCCCGGACAACGCCACCAGCAGCGCCGCCGCCAGCAGGGTGGCGCCACCGATCTCGAAGGTCAGCGGCGCGCCGCCGGGCCGGGCATAGAGCGCCGCCAGAGCATAGGCGGCACCGGCCTGGCCCACCGCGAACAGGGCGGTGGCCCGCCCCCAGGCCTGGGTGGCGAGACGGGGCGGCACCAACTCGGCGGTGCGGCCCATGATGCCGGACACCATGGTGGGGATCATGGCGCCGACCAGAAACGAGGAGGCGGTCACCGCCGCGATGCCCGGCACCAGCATGGGCAGCAGCACCCCGGTGCCTTTCAGGGTCAGCGCCGTGATCAGGGTGCGGTGCCAGCCCAGCCGGCGCGCCATGGCGCCGGCCAGAAACGGCCCGGACACCGCGCCCACCGCGAATACCCCCCACTGCAGGGCGGCGGCCCAGTGGCTGAAGCCCCGCTGGCGCTCCAGATAATCCACCCAGAATACGGTGTGCGGCACGAAGCCCACCGCGTCCATCAGATAGGCCAGATACACCACCAGCAACAACAGCCCGGCGCCGCGCCCGGGGCCCTGCTGGTGGGGGCTGGCGCCGGCCACCGGCGGCCAGGGCCGCCACAGCACCAGAATCGGCGGCAGGCAGGCCAGGGCCAGGCCCAGCCAGGCCAGCATCAGGCCGCTTTCGATCAACAGCGGCACCAGGGTGGCGGAAAACAGCACCCCCACGCCGACCCCGGTGAAGATCCAGGTGGTGCCCCGCTTGCGCATGGACTCCGGCAGATGGCTGGCGATCAGCGACGGCGCCAGCACCATCAGAAAGGCGCCGGTGACGCCGGCCACGAACCGCCACAGGCTGAACCACCACACCGGCCCCGGCCAGGCGCTGGCGGCGAAGCCCACCGCCACCAGCACGGCGGAAAGGCGGATCACCGGGGTGGTGCCCCAGCGCCGGCCCACCCGCCCGGCCAGCACCGCGCCCACCAGATAGCCCAGCAGGTTGGCGGCGCCCACATAGCCGGCGTCCGCCTCGCTCAGCCAGCCGCGCTGGATCACCCCGGGCAACAGCGCCGCATAGGCGAAACGGCCCAGACCGATGCCCACCAGGGTCGCCGAGGCGGCCATGGCCACCAGGCGGACGGGGGAGGGAATGGGGGCGTGGGACGACATGGACGGGCTCCGCTCGGCTCGGTGAAAGGGGCAAGTTAAACAGAGTGCTTCTATCACCGGAAATGATTTTTTAAGATGGTCACTATCTCAACGAGTGAAAGGTGACCGTCGTGCTGATCCGTTCCCTGGAAATCTTCCGCGCCGTGGTGGACACCGGCAGCTTCAGTGCCGCCGCCGAGCGGCTGCACACGGTGCAGTCCAACGTCACCGCCCACGTCAAAAAGCTGGAGAGCGAGCTGGGCGCGCACCTGCTGGAGCGGCGCAGCCCGGTGGTGGTAACCCCGGCCGGGCGCCAGTTGCTCGGCTATGCCCGCCGCATCGTGGAGCTGCACGACGATGCCCTGGCCCGCTTCCGGCCTGGCGGCGAGCCGCTCGGCGAGCTGCGCCTGGGCAGCATGGAAACCACCGCGGCGGTGCACCTGCCCGGCCTGTTGACCGCCCTCAGCCGGCGCTGGCCGCAGCTGTCGGTGCATCTGCGCACCGGCACCAGCGGTGAACTGATCGAGGCGGTGCGCGCCGGCCAGCTGGATGCGGCCTTCGTGGCCGCCGAGGACGCCGGCGACGAGCTGGCCCTGCGCCCGGTGTTTCGCGAGCGGCTGGTGCTGGTCAGCGCCCGGCCGCTGCCGGCCATGCCGGCGCGGGCGGAACTGCTGCGCACGCCGTTTCTGGCGTTCCGCCAGGGCTGCGGCTACCGGCGCACCATCGAACTGTTGCTGGCGGAGCGGCGGGTGCCGGCGCCGCGCATCCACGAGTTCGGCAGCCTGGACGCCATCGTCGGCTGCGTCAGTGCCGGCATGGGGCTGGCGGTGCTGCCGGCCTCCACGGTGGAGCAGTACCGTCAGCGTTTCGAACTGCACACCCTGCCGCTGCCGGCGGCGCTGGGGGATGTGACCACGGTGGTGGCGACCCTGTCGGCGGCCAGTTGGAGCCAGGGGCTGGAGGTGTTCATGGAGAGCCTGCCGGAGCCGGCCCCCTGGGACGCGGCCCCCGCCCGCCGGGCCGGCTAGGCGGCAGCCACAAAAAAGGCGCCGCGAGCGGCGCCTTTCTGTTGGCCTGAAGGCGCCGGGGCGCCTTAGTGCTCGTGGCCTTCCGGGCCGTGCACGTGGCCGTGCTCCTGCTCTTCGTCGGTGGCTTCACGCACTTCGGTGACTTCCACGTCGAAGTTCAGGGTCTCACCGGCCAGCGGGTGGTTGCCGTCCACGGTCACTTCCTCGCCTTCCACCGCGGTGATGGTGAAGATGCGCGGGCCGGCTTCGGTCTGTGCCTGGAATTGCATGCCGGGCTGCAGCTCGCCGCCGGCGCCTTCGAAGGCGGAGGTGGGCACTTGCTGGATCAGGCCTTCGTTACGCTCGCCGTAACCCTCTTCCGGGGCTACCTTCACTTCCAGCTTGTCGCCGGCTTCTTTACCGACCAGTGCTTTTTCCAGGCCCGGGATGATGTTGCCGTGGCCGTGCAGGTAGCTCAGCGGCTCCTCGCGCTGGCGGGAGGAATCGATGGTCTGGCCGGCTTCGTTGGTCAGCGTGTAGTGGAAGGCCACTACCTTGTTGTCTGCAATTTGCATGCGTGCCCCTTTGGGGTTGAATCGGGTGTGTATAACCGGCGCCGAACGCCGTCTCAGGGCACCATGTTAACAGCCCCGCCAAGGCGCTGACCAACCGGCGCCCCGCCGCTGGCTCGAAATGACCGCAACAGCCGTACCCACCGGTGGCCGGAATCTGGCATCATGGCGCCATGCTTGAAGATCGTTTTGGACGCATTATCGATTATGTCCGGCTGTCGGTGACCGACCGCTGCGATTTCCGCTGCGTGTACTGCATGGCGGAGGACATGACCTTCGTGCCCCGGGCGCGGGTGCTGACCCTGGAAGAAATGGCCCGGCTTGGCCGCGTGCTGGTGGGCCAGGGGGTGCGGCGTATTCGCCTCACCGGCGGCGAGCCGCTGGTGCGCAAGAACTTCACCGCCCTGGCGCGGGAGCTGGGGGCGCTGCCGGGTCTGGAAGAACTGAACCTGACCACCAACGGCGCCCGCCTGGGCCGCTTCGCCACCGAGCTGCGCCAGGCCGGCGTCACCCGCGTCAATATCAGCCTGGATTCGCTGCAACCGGAGCGCTTCCGTGAGCTGACCCGCACCGGCCGTCTCGAGGACGTGCTGGAGGGCATCGAGGCGGCCCGCCAGGCCGGTTTCCGGCGGGTGCGGCTGAACACCGTGATCATGCGCGGCCGCAACGAGGACGAGGTCGCCGATCTGGTGGATTTCGCCCTGCAGCGGGGCCTGGACATCGCCTTTATCGAGGAAATGCCCCTCGGGCAGATCGGCGAGCACAGCCGCCAGGAGGCGTTCGTCTCCTCCGAGGAACTGCGCGACCAGCTGGCCGAGCGGTTCACCCTGGTGCCGCTGGCCGCCGGCACCGCCGGCCCGTCCCGCTACTGGCAGGCGGACGGCTACCCGGACAGCCGGGTGGGCTTTATCTCGCCCCATTCCAACAACTTCTGCCACGCCTGCAACCGGGTGCGGGTCACCGCCGAGGGCCGCCTGCTGCTTTGCCTGGGCCATGAGCACAGCCTGGACCTGCGCGCCATCCTGCGTGCCCACCCGGACGACGACCAGCTGCTGATCGAGGCCCTGCACCGGGGCATGGAGATCAAGCCGGAGCGCCACGAGTTCGACCTGGCCGAGGGCGAGCAACTGGTGCGCTTCATGAACATGACCGGCGGTTAGGCCGGTCAGGCCGCCTAAACTTTAGAAAGACTTTTCACGTTGCGGTCGGCGCCGATTGCGGCATGATTGGACCGTCGCAACTGGAGGCCCACCGTGAAAACCCTGCCCGAACTGTTTCAGAATAACGATGACTGGCGCCGCCAGATCGAGCTCGACTCCCCCGGCTTCTTCAAAACCCTGAAAAACCAGCAGAGCCCTCGTTTTCTGTGGATCGGGTGCGCCGACTCGCGGGTACCGGCCAACCAGATCGTCGGCCTGATGCCCGGCGAGTTGTTCGTGCACCGCAACGTGGCCAACCTGGTCAATCACACCGACCTGAACCTGCTGTCCGTGCTGCAGTTCGCCGTGGACGTGCTCAAGGTGGAGCACATCATGGTGGTCGGCCATTACGGTTGCGGCGGCGTGCGCGCCGCCATGGAAGACCAGCCCCACGGGCTGATCGACAATTGGCTGCGCCAGGTGCGTGAGCTTTACCTGCGCAACCGCAAGGCCCTGGCCGAGCTGCCCGACGACGGCGCCCGCCTGGATCGCATGTGCGAGCTGAACGTGGCCCGCCAGGTGATCAACGTGGCCAACACCACCGTGGTCCAGGAAGCCTGGCGCCGCGAGCAGCCGCTGAGTATTCACGGCTGGATCTACTCCATCGCCAACGGCAAGCTCAGCGACCTGGACCTGGGCGTGCAGACCAACCAGGAACTTCGCGACCTGGAAGCGGACAGCTACCAGGACTGAGCGAAAACCGGGCCGCTGTCGCGGCCCGGGGGCCGGTCAGAACCAGAGGCGCACGCCGGCCACCAGGGTGGTCTCCTCCACCTCGCCGCCGGCGTCGCGGGTGCGCGACGCGGTGTCGCCGAATTGCCGCTCCCAGTTCACGCCGATGTAGGGCGCGAATTCCCGGCGGACTTCGTAGCGCAGTCGCAGGCCGGCCTCCAGGTTCATCAGTCCGTCGCCGGTGTTCAGCTCGTCGTCCGCCTTGCCGGCCAGGTTCATTTCCAGGGCCGGCACCAGGATCAGCTTCTGGGTGAACAGCAGCTCGTACTCGGTCTCCAGCCGCAACTGGGTCAGGCCGTCCTCACCGATGAACAGATTGACGTCGGTTTCGAATCGGTAGGGGGCCACGCCCTGCACGCCGAGGCTGGCCCAGTCCCGGTTGGGATCGTCCGGTTGCCAGTCCCGGCGGGCCCCCAGTTGCCAGTCCCAGAATGGGGCGAAGGCGCGGTTCCAGGCAACCCGGGTTTCGAAGCCTTCGGTTTCGCCGCCGTTGTCCATCAGGCGCTCGCCTTCGGTGCTGAGATAGAGCTTGTTCAGGTCGCCGCCGTACCAGGCCGCGGCCTCCCAGGCGGCCACGGTGCCTTCGTCGGCGTCCCGGGTCTCGAACTCATCGACGATCACCCGGCTGAACGCCGGCTCGTGCTTGTCCATCGCCTGAACCAGGGGTGACAGTGCCAGCAAGGCGGCGGCGGTTATCGGATGTGCCTGTTTCATGAGCGTGCCTCCTTCGCCGTTGCGTTGTCGACCACGCGCACCTCGCGGAACATGCCGGCCTCCATGTGGTAAAGCAGATGACAGTGGTAGGCCCAGCGTCCGGTGGCATCGGCGCGCACCAGGTAGCTCAGTTTTTCGCCGGGTTTCACGGTGATGGTGTGCTTGCGCAGCAGGCGGCCATCGCCCAGCTCCAAATCGCTCCACAAACCGTGCAGGTGAATCGGGTGGGTCATCATGGTGTCGTTGACCAGGGTGATGCGCGCCCGCTCGCCGTGGTGAAGCTCCAGGGGCACGGAGTCGGCGAACTTGATGCCGTTGAAGCTCCACATATAGCGGCTCATGTTGCCGGTCAGGTGCAAGACGATCTCGCGGTCCGGCGTCAGGCTGTCCGGCGGACCGCCGGCGGTCTCCATGTCCGCGTAGGTGAGGACCTTCCAGTCGCGTTCGCGCAGGCCGATGCCGGGATCGTCGAGCATCGCCGCCGGCGCCATGGCGCGCATGTCCACGCCCGGCCCGTATTCGGAGTCCAGATGCTGGACGGCGCTGGTGCGCGGCGCCAGATCCGGGTTATCCGCCACGAACGCGAACGGCACCTTGTGGTCGCCGTCGTGCTGCATGCCTTTATGCTGCATCCCGGCATGTTTCATACCACCGTGACCCATGTCGTCGTGCTGCATGCCCTTCATGGCGCCATGGTCCATCTTGCCGTGATCCATCGCACCGTGGTTCATGCCTTCCATGTCGCCATGGTTCATGCCGGCCATGCCGCCCATACCCATTTCGGTGTGCCCCAACAGCGGCGGCGGGTCCATCTCCGGCACGGCCGCGCTCATGGCCGGGTCGGGGGTGAGGGTGCCGCGCGCGAAGCCGGAGCGGTCGATGCTTTGCGCGAACACGGTGAACGCTTGCTTTTTCTCGGGGGTGACGATCACATCGATGGTTTCCGCCACGCCCAGCCGGCATTCATGGAAGCGCACCGGTTTCACCGGCTGCCCGTCCATAGCCACCACGGTCATATCCAGGCCGGGGATGCGAATATCGAAGAACGTCATGGCGCTGGCGTTGACGAAGCGCAGCTTCACTCGTTCGCCGGGTTTGAACAGACCGGTCCAGTTGGCGTTCGGGCTGCGACCGTTAAGCAGGTAGGTATAGGTATAGCCGGTGACGTCGGCGAGGTCGCTCTGGCTCATGCGCATGGTGTTCCACATGTGCCGGTCCTTGAGCGTTTGCACCACGCCTTTTTCACGGAAGTCGCGCAGCGTGTCGAAGATCGTGCGCTCGTTGAAGTTGTAGTAGTGGCTGAGCTTTTTAAGGGTGGCGTAAATCTGCTCGGGTTTTTCGTCGCTCCAGTCGGACAGCACCATCACGTAGTCCCGATCCACCGGTTCCGGGTCCGCCTCGGCGGGATCAATGACGATAGCGCCGTAGACCCCGCTTTGCTCCTGGAAACGGGAATGGCTGTGATACCAGTAGGTGCCGTTTTGTTTGATCGGAAAGCGGTAAGTGAAGGTCTCGCCGGGCGCGATGCCGTCGAAGGACAGCCCCGGCACGCCGTCCATTTGGAACGGCAGCAGCAGGCCATGCCAGTGAATCGAACTGGTGGCCGGCAGGTAGTTGGTGACGTTGAGAGTAACGGTATCGCCTTCCCGCCAGCGCAGGGTGGGGGCCGGCAGGCTGCCGTTGACCAGCATCCCGGGTCGCTTTTTTCCGGTGATATTCACGTCGGCGCCGCCGATGGCGAGATTAAAGGTATTACCGCTGAGGATGGGCGCGCCGGTCTGGCCCTGGTCGGCCAGTAGCCGGGCGGGGCTCAGGCCGAAACCGCCGATGCCGAGGGCGCCCGCGCCCAGGGCCAGGCCCTGGACGAAACGACGACGCCCGATAACAGCTGAAGAGGTCATGGAATGACTCCTGATTAAAAAAGAGGTTCGCGCCGGGGCGCGTGGAATCTTTAAATCGGGAGTGGTGCGGACGGTGGCCGCCAGGGCGAGGTGTGAAAACCCGAGAGCCGGTCCCCGGCAGGGGCGGTATTCAGCGTGGGGGCAGCGTGGGGCGCTCGCGCCGGCGCCAGCGTGGCCGGCATGCCGCTGCCCTGACAGGCCTGAGCGCAGGAGCAGGGCGCGCTATTGTGGTCGGTGCCCTGGCAATGCGTATGGGCGGCGGTCTGTCCGGCTTGCGCGCCAGCGCATGGCATTTCGCTGGTGGGGCCGTGTGGCGGCCCGTTCATGATGTGAGCCGCTTGCACCGGCGACCACAACAGCCCGCCCGCCAGCCAAAGCAGCAGGATCAGGAAAACGGGGCGGGCGGGCAGCGACACATTCATAGGCTGACTATACAACCCTGGTGCTGCCCCCGGGTCAAGCTCTAAGGGCTCCGGGCGTGGCGCGCCGTGGCGGGGAAAGACAGTGCCGTTGACCCACGCCGGTTTTCATTCAGCGGCGCACGCCGCTGGCATTGAGGTGGCTGCCGCCGTCCACCAGCAGCGCTTCGCCGGTGACCAGGTCGCCGCCGATCACCAGTCCCAGCACCGCCTGGGCAACGGTTTCCGGCGAGGCGGCGTCATTCAGGGCGGCGCCGGCCTTGGTCTTGGCCAGCAGGTTGGCGTAAGCCTCCTTGCCCAGCCCTTTCTCCAGCCATTCGCCCTGCACGAAGCCCGGGCAGATGGCGTTGACGCGGATCTCCGGGCCCAGCACCCGGGCCAGGGATTTGGTCATCGTCAGCAGGGCGCCCTTGGAGGCGGCGTAGGCGATCGAGCTGCCCACCCCGGCGAGGCCGGCGATGGAGGCCATGTTGATGACCTGGGCGGTGCCCGCCTGGCGCAGCGCTTTCTCGGCGGCGCGGGTCATCTGGTAGGGCCCCACGGTGTTCACCGCGTAGAGGTGCAGGAAATCGTCCTTGCTCAGGCCATCCAGGTCCTGGTGGGCGCAGAACTTGGTGGTGCCGGCGTTGTTGACCAGCACGTCCAGGCGGCCGAACTCCGCCAGGGTCGCTTCCACCAGGGTCTGGCACTGGGTGTCGTCGGACACGTCCGCCTGCTGAACCAGGGTGCGGACGCCGAACGCCTCGCAATCCTTGGCCACGGCGCGGGCGCCCTCTTCGTTACGGCTGTAATTGATCACCACGTGGCAGCCCTGCTCCGCGAACAGACGGGCGGTGGCGGCGCCGATGCCGGAAGACGAACCGGTGATCAGAGCCACGGCGTTTTTTAGTTTCATGTTGATAGTCCCGAGACAAACGAAAAAGAAAATCGACGTTAACACGCCGGCCGCTGAAAGCGCATCGGGTTGCTAGGGGGCGGGGCCGGCGGCCTGGCGGAACAGCCCGGCCAGGTCGTCGAGCTGCTCGTGCAGTTCGCCGTTCACTTCCTTGGTGAGCACATGCAAGAGAATCATCGCGTTGATTGGCGCGTCGGAGCCGTCGGGGTGACGGAAACGACGCACGAAACAGCGGTTCAGTTCCCCCAGATTGCGGTAGGCCCGGTCCATATCCTCCAGGTTCAGCGGCAGCTCGGGGTTGTCCCGTTTCGCCAGGTAGCGCTGCAGCAGAAAGAAGCCGGCGGCGCGCGTCAGGGTTTCCGTTTCCGTGCTCACCGGCAGATGGAACAGGGCCATGGGCCGCAGGAAGCGGGTGTGCGGGCAGTCGCTGAGTGCGCACACCAGCCCGAACAGGGAGCTGAGCGCCCGCTGCGCCGTGGTATCCAGCAGGTATTCCCGCTCCCGGGTGGCGACGCGCAGATGAATGGGGTCGAAGGAGTGACCCAATTGTTGTTCGGGGAGCAGCCACGCCAGGTTGCGGGCGATCGGACAATAGCGGTGTTCGTCGCGGCTCAGCGGGCAGTGCGAGCACTGGCAGTGTTCCAGCAGGGCCCAGTCCGGGGGCACGAAATCCGGGTCCACGGCCAGGCCGTGGCTCTCCGGTTCCTGGTGCAACTTGATGTGGGTTACCTGCCCGTCGGTGTCGGTCAGCTGGTAGTGGATATCAGGCTGCATGGGCACGCTTCTTTTCCGCCAGCGGCAGGCGGATGTCGATGCGGGTACCCTCGCCGGGCGCGCTGGTGGCGGTGAGGGTGCCGCCGTGGCGTTGAATAATGTCCTGGGAGATGGACAGCCCTAGGCCGGTGCCCTGGCCGATCGGTTTGGTGGTGAAGAACGGCTCGAAGATCTGTTCCAGCTGGGCCGCGTCCATGCCCGGGCCGTTGTCGGTCACCGACAGGCAATACGACTGCTCGTCGCTGTGCGCTTCGATGCGGATCTCGCCATCCTGCTCCACCGCCTGGGCGGCGTTGACCAGAATGTTCATCAGCACTTGAGAGAGCTGACTCTCCGAACCGTTCACCGGCGGCAGATCCGGCGGCAGGTGGGTGGTCACCCGCACGCGCTCCAGTTCGTGGCGTGCCAGGTTCATGGACGTGGCCACGCAGCGGGACAGATCCACCGGCTGATAGCGTTCCTGCTCGTTATGGGAAAAGTGCTTCAGATCGCGGATGATTTTCTTGATCCGGTCGATGCCTTCGCTGGTTTCGCGCATCAGGTGGGGATGATCGTTAAGAATCATTTCCAGCGAATCCATATTCAGGCGCAATGACTGTTCCGCCTGCAGAAATTGTTCAAAGCGTTCCGGGCTGATACGGCGGCGCAGCCCGGCGATCACCTTCGACAGGGTGGTCAGGTACTGCTCGCTGCGGCGCAGGTTGGCGGAGACGAAGGCAATCGGGTTATTGATTTCGTGGGCGATGCCCGCGGAAATCGTGCCCAGGGAGGCCATTTTTTCCGAATGCAGCAGCATCGACTCCACCTGGTTGATCTTATCGTCCTTGTCGCGCACCGCCTGGATCAGTTCACTGTTCTGCGCCTTGATCTGGGTGATGTCGGTGCCGAAATAAATATAGCCGTCGTCCTCATCGGTGATGTACGACAACGGGAAAATAAACATATTCACCCAGTACAGCTCACCGTCCTCGCCCCGGCCGCACACCTCGCCGCTCCAGACGCCGCGGCGCGCCTGCTCGCAGCGCATGAAATGCGCGCTCAGCTCAGGGCGGTCCTTGGGGTGGTGCATGCTTTCGTGCTGGCCGATCAACTGCCGGAAGGAAAAACCGCTGAGTGACAGAAAGCGGTCGTTGGCGAAGGTAATGATGCCTTTTTCGTTGGTGGTCATTACACAGTATTCATCGATGATCCGCGCCAGCGGACCGAGCACCCGTTTGTTGAGTTTGTACTCGTCCGCGTTCACTTCGATCAACCGCAGTTTGCGGCCGAAGGCGCTCTGGCTCAGCGAGGCGAATTCCGACAACCTGGCTTCCACGTTCATGGAGGCCCGGTAGGTTTTGTACATGAAGAAAATGATGATCAGCAGGATCACCGTGGAGGACATCAGAAACAGCCCCTGGCTCCCCAGCCCGGCAAACGGCCCCTGTAACGATGTAAATAGATCCATGCGGGTTACTCCCCGTCGTAACCCATGCTTCTGAGGGCTTCGCGCTGGTCGCGAACGGTCTGCGCGAGAATTTTATTTTCCACCAGGATATCGCGGAATTTCAGACCCTCCTCGACACTTTCCAGCAACTGGTCGTCGTCCCAGGGTTTGGGCACGAAGCGGAAGGCGCCGGCCTGGTTGATGGCGGACATCAGGGTGTCGATATCGATCACGCCGGTGAGCAGGATACGGATGGTATCCGGCTGCATGGTCCGCAACTCCTGCAGCATCTCAATGCCGTCCATGTCCGGCATCCGGTAATCGGTGATCACCGCGTCGAACACGGTGGTGCGGGCGCGCCGTAACGCGGTGGCGGCGTCCGTGTAGGTTTCCACTTCCCAGTCCGGCCGCGTCGCCAGAACCCGGTTCAGCGCCTTGAGAATATAATCTTCGTCGTCGACAACCATGATGCGGTACATGGTGATCTCCCCTTGCCCCATGAATCTGCTCAAATTATCGGCGCCGCTGGTTAAAAAGTCATCACCGTTCACGGCGCGCTCATTGTTTCTACGAAGATACTACTACCGGATCAGAGTAAACAAACCATTTCATCGCCTTCCCGGGCCGTCTGGTCGCCCGGGCGGGCTCAGGCGCCGGCCGGGCTGATGATGGATTTGGTCACCGAGCCGGTGGCGATCAGCTTCTCGCTGCCGTCGGGTTTCACCGCCAGGGCGTCCGCGCGCATTGCCGCCAGGGTCCGGCCGAGCCGGTCCACGCGGGCGCGAATCATCACCCGGTCGCCCTTGAAGGCGGCGCGCAGCACGCTGGTGTGGGTTTCGATCGACACCGGATGCTTGTCCGCCTCCAGCAGGGTCAGACAGGCAAAAAAGCAGGCCACGTCAAAAAACGTATACAGCATGCCGCCGTGCAGCGAGCCCTCCGGGTTGAGGGTGAAGTCGTTAAGTTCGATTTCCACTTCGCTCTCGCCGTCGGCGGCGCGCTGCAGGCGCAGGCCGCAGGCCCGGTGCAGGGGGTGGGACAGCACGTCGTCACGGACTTCTTCGAAACGGCTGGGCATATCATTCTCCTTGGCCGGGTGTGTCAGGGGCGTTGAGTATAGGACAAAATGTCCGGTTGCCGAACGAGGTAGAGGCCGGTAGTATTTAGTTCATGATCCGTCTTCTGAATGCCCTCACACTCCTTGCGGTCCTGACCAACAGCCTGGTCTGGAGTGGCGATGTGGTGGCGCATACCCTGGACAAGGACGGACATTCCCACGCTGAGGCCACCAACGAGCCCTCCCAGCTTCACATCGTCACCTCCACGCCTCAATCGGACGACGGAGACGGTGATCGGCATCACTGCTGCCATCAGGCTTCCCACTTGAGCGGACTGAGTGCGGTCCCGGTGGCATTTACGGTGATTAGTAGCCCGGCATTGTCGATTGCTCCCAGCAGTCCTCCTATCAGCGGATTCTTTCGCTCCCCCTTCCGACCTCCCTCTGTCTGATTCACTGGACAAGTTTGACGGCGCTTCAGCGCCGATTTGATTCCCTGAATCACGCATACAGAGGTCTTTATGAACCGACCGTGGAAGTTGGTCGTGCCGGCGGCGTGCGTCGCCCTCGGCCTGGCGGGTCCTGTGCCCGCCGATCAGTTCAGCATGGGGCGGGTGGGCGATTATCTGGCCGAAAAGCCGGTTAACGAATCCGTCTCTCTTTCACTGCAGCAGGCGCTGGAAAAGGCGCTCCGGCGTAACAGTGCGCTGCAGTCGGCGCGCGCTGGCGTCGGACGTTTCGAGGGCCGTCTGACACACGCCAGTCGGTGGTTGCCCGCCAATCCGGAATTATCTCTGCAGGTCGCGGAGAGGGACCAGGGCGGACAATCCAGTACCGATAAGGGCATCCGATTGTCCCAGGAAATTTGGATTGGCGGGCAACGGGGGCTTGGTAAAGCGGCGGCGTCCGCACGGTTGACCGCCGCCGAGCAACGGCTTGCTTTTCTCGAAACCAGTGTGCGCGCGCGAGTGCGCCTTGCCTATCTGGAAGCCTTGCTGGCCCGGGAAAGCGTTGAAACCGCTGAGCGAGCCGAGACCCTGACTGGAAAACTTTACCAGTTTGCGTCACAGCGTTTTCAGGCCGGGGCCGCCACCCAGCTAATACTCAATACCGCCCGTATTGGTGCCGCCCGCGCCCGTGCGGCACTGGTTGATGCCCGCCGGGATCATAAACGGGCTCGATTGGCGCTGATGGAACTGCTGGTGATGGATCCGGAAAGCGCCCGTTTGCGTTTGACCAGTGAACTGAGCCTGGACCGCTTTAACCTGCCGAGTATGGGCCCGCTGTTGGGAGAGGCGCTCAAGCGCCGCCAGGACCTGGTCGCCGCGGCCAGGGAGGTTGTCGCCGCGCGCAAGACACTGTCCCTATCAAAACGCCAGCTGATTCCAAATCTCAAAGTGTTCGGTTTCATGCAGGAAGAAGAAGGTGCGGACGTTGCGGGTCTGGGCGTGTCCATGCCCATTCCGGTGTGGGATACCCGCTCCGGTGAAAACCAGGTGGCGCGCGCGGAGCTGGAGCAGGCGCGCATCGAAGAAGATGCGTTGCGCTTGCAGGTTCGCACCGAAGTGATTGGCGCGGTAACCGACTACAACGCCGCTCGACAACGGCTTGAGGTATTCGGCAAGGATGTCCTGGCCAGCGCCGAGGAAAACGTCCGGCTCACAGAAAAAGCGTTTCGCGCCGGTAGTGTTGGCGCGCCGACCCTGGCCATGGCTCAGGACGATCTTATCAACACGCGAAGGGAATATCTGGATGCGCTGCGTGAAGCGATTGGCGCCGCCGCGGCCCTGGAGAGGTCCACTGGCGGTGTGGTGGCGCTGCGTGAAGCCGGAACCGAACAACTGAAGAACACGGGAGATTCCGAATCATGAAAGTAGCCACGACGATCACGACAATGGTGTTAACTCTGGCGTTGGCGGGATGCGGTGATGCTTCTCCCGGACATGACGATGAGGCCGGCCACGCCAAAAAAGAGGCGGGCCACGAAAGGTCGGAATCGGGCACCGAACACGGCGATCATAATGAAGAAGCGGGCTCGAAAGTCTCTTTAACTTCGGAGCAAAGCGCCTTGTTGAACCTCAAGACCGACAAGGTGCCCGGTGGTCGAGCCGATCAAACTATCCAGGTGCCGGCCAGCGCGCATTTCAATGCGGACCGTATCGCTCACGTGGGCCCCCTGCTGCCAGGCAGAGTGGAGAAAGTGGTCGCCGACCTCGGCGCCCGTGTGAAACGCGATGACGTTCTGGCTGTTTTGTCGAGTCCGCAATTGGGCGAGGCCAAGGCGCGCTACTTGAGAAAGCAGGCCGAATTCGAAGCCGCGGCCGCGGATTTGCGCAGGCAGAGCCGTCTTGCCAAACAGAATATCGTCAGCCAGGCGGACCTGCTTGACACCCGTGCCCTCTATCGCGGTGCGCGCGCGGAAAGAAACGCCGCGAAGGCGGCGTTGCGTGCCATGGGGCTCACTGAAGACCAAATAGCGGCGCTGGATCAGAACGATGACCTGAGCCGGTATGTATTGACCAGCCCCCTGGCCGGTGTCGTGGAAGAGCGCGATCTGGCGCCGGGGCAGATACTTTCGACGGAGCAGACCCCGATTATGGTGGTCGACGCGAGCTCTCTTTGGGTGTTCGGTCAAGTGTACGAGAAAAACGCGGATTTGGTCGCCGTGGGCCAGCCGGCGCGTTTCGACACCGTGGACGCAGCGGTCGATGGAAAAATCGACTGGGTGGCCAGCCGGCTTGATGGCGAGACTCGCACTTTGAAGGTCCGTGCGCTGATCAATAACCCTGATCGCACAATGAAAGCCGGCCAGTACGGTGATCTGACCATAACCCGCCAGGTGCCTGATCCGGTGCCTTTGGTGCCTGTCGATGCGGTGCAGACCATCAACGGTCAGACGCATGTTTTCGTGCCCGGCGATACAGACGGCGAATACCGTGCTCAGGAAGTGGAAACCGGCGAAGAAGCCAACGGTTTAATCGAGATCAAAAGCGGTTTGCGGATTGGCGCTTCCGTAGTGACGTCCGGCGCTTTTGACCTTAAGTCCGCGCTCACCGCCAGCGGTCGTAGCGCCGCGCACGGCCACTGATCGGGAGTTCAATATGATCGAAAGATTGATTGATGTCGCGCTGCGTAACCGCTTACTGGTGCTGGTTTTCATGCTCGGTGTCGCCGGTTGGGGGGTGCTTTCCTGGCGGCAGTTGCCGGTGGATTCATTCCCGGATGTGACGCCAAGCATGGTTCAGATCTTTACCGCCTCGCCTGGCTTGTCACCGGAGGATGTGGAGACCCTGATCAGTTATCCGGTGGAAATATCCATGTACGGCCTGCCAGGTCTGAAGCGGGTGCAGAGCACCTCGATCTTCGGGCTCTCCAGGGTCAATGTGTATTTCTCCGAAGACACAGATGTCTACTTCGCACGCCGCCTCGTGATGGAACGACTGGCCAAGGCGCGCGCCGAGATTCCCGGCGACCTTGGCGAGCCCCAGTTGGGGCCCATCACCAGCGGCCTCGGTCGGGTGATGATGTACACCCTGGAAACCGAGCCGGACAGTGACATTTCGTTGACGGAGCTGCGTGAGCTGCAGGATTGGGTGGTCAAGCCCATGATGCGCACGGTGCCGGGGGTGACCGGCGTGTTGTCTCTCGGTGGCTATGAAAAGCAGTACCAGGTCCGGCTTGATACGCGCGCTCTACTGGCGCGGGACCTTACCGTCGCGGATGTACGCGGAGCTATTACCGCTAACAATAAGAATGTGGGCGCCTCCTTTATTAATCGCGCCGGGGAAGAGAACGTGATCCGCGGTTATGGATGGGTGCCCCCGGGTAACGCCGGCTTGGATGCTATCCGTGACATCGTCATCCGTGCCCACGAGAGCACTCCGGTAACAGTCGGTGACGTGGCGAGTGTGGAGTATGGGCCGGCCATTCGCCGCGGTGCGCAAATTGCCAGTGGTGCCGAATCGGTGGGCGGCTATGTTCTTAAGCTGCTTGGTTCCAATACCAGTCAAGTCCTAAAGGACGCCAATCAAAAGCTTGAACAAATCAACGGCGCACTGCCCGACGGTGTCAGGGTAAAAGCGTTCTACTCGCAAAAGGAGTTGATCGATAAGGCGGTGGGAACCGTGGAGTCGGCGTTACTGCAGGGCGCGGTGCTGGTGATATTGATTTTATATCTCCTGTTGGGGAATCTGCGCTCCACGCTGATCGTGGTCGCCAGCCTGCCTCTCTCCGCGCTGTTCGCGTTCATCGCGATGCGCTATGTGGGGCTATCCGCCAACCTCATGAGTCTGGGGGGGTTGGCTATCGGCCTGGGCATGATGGTGGACGGTTCGGTGGTGATCCTGGAAAACATCTTCCGGCATATGGAAAATCGCGCCGAGGAGAATGTTTCCATGGCCAGGCTGGCCAGTGAGGCGGCGCGTGAGGTGGCGCGCCCCATTGTGTTTGCCAGCAGTATTATCATCATCGTCTTCCTGCCGCTTTTCACGCTGCAAGGCGTGGAAGGGAAAATGTTCTCGCCGATGGCCTACACCATCGCCTTCGCATTGCTCGGCGCCATGATTGTAGCATTGGTGCTGGTGCCCGCGCTGATGACCTATGCCTTCAAGAAGGATGGCAACTACGGTGAGCCGCGACTGGTGGGCTGGTTAAAGGATCGTTATCAGCCCGTGCTGGACAAGGTTATGGCCTGGCCCAAGGTGGTCGCCGGCGCGGCGGTACTGGTTCTGGTGCTGGGTGTATCGGTGTTTCCGCTCCTGGGCAGTGAATTCGTGCCGACCCTTCGTGAAGGGACGCTCATGGTGCGCTCTACCCTGCCACCGGCTGCCAGCCTGGACAGTGCTATCGGTTATGCCAAACGCATACAAACGGTGTTCGAGGAATTCGAACCGGTAACCGGCACCTACTCCAGAGTCGGGCGCGCTGAGGTGGGCGGTGACCCCGAACCCGTAAATGTCATCGCCACCACCATCACACTCAAACCCCTTGGTCAGTGGTCCGGCGACTACGACTATGAAGGGTTGCAGTCGGCCATGTCCGATGCGGTGGCGGACCGGCTGCCGGGGCTGGCCAATAATTTCTCTCAGCCGATTCAGTTACGTACCGACGAACTGTTATCCGGTATCAAGGCACAGATCGCGATCAGTATATTCGGTGAAAACTTCGGAGAACTCGCCCGTATCGGTGAGCAGGTCAAACGTATCGCGCAAGCCACGCCTGGCGCTGTCGATGTGCGCATGCAGCAGCAAGGGGGCAAGCCGCAGATCCGAATCCGACCGGACAGGGAGGCGATGGCCCGCTACGGTTTGAGCGTCGACCAGCTGTTCGCCACTGTGGAAACCGGTATCGGCGGCGACGCGGCCGGTCAAGTGTTCGAAGGTATTAAGCGCTTTGATCTGTTCGTGCGGCTGCGCGAGGAGCAACGCGACACGGTGTCGGCGATTGAAGACCTTTTGATCCGAACGCCGGCCGGCGCGGTGATACCGCTGACCCGCGTCGCCGATGTGGAGCGCTTCATCGGCCCGAAAATGATCTCCCGCTCCAAGGCCAGCCGGCGCCTGTTCGTGCAACTGAACGTGCGCGGCCGGGACATGGGCGGGGTGGTCACGGAGATACGTCGTAAGGTCGCCGAACAGGTGGATATGCCGACCGGCTATTTCGTCGAATACGGCGGTCAGTTCGAGAATCAGCAACGGGCCATGAAGCGTCTCTATCTGGTCGTGCCTGTGACTCTGGCGCTGATCTTTCTGCTTCTGTACACCGCCTTTAACAGCTTGCGTTATGCCGCGCTGATTTATCTGAATGTGCCGATCGCCACCATGGGTGGGATTTTCGCATTGTGGCTATCGGGCATGTATCTCTCCGTATCCGCCGCCGTCGGCTTTATCGCCGTGTTCGGCGTCGCGGTACTCAACGGCGTGGTCCTTGTGAGCTACATAAACCAATTGCGCGACGAAGGCATGGGCGTTTTCGAGGCCGCGCGAACCGGCGCCATGCGGCGATTGAGACCGGTGCTGATGACCGCGCTTACCTCTATGCTTGGCCTGCTTCCGCTGCTGATCGCCGATGGCATTGGCGCCAACGTTCAGCGTCCACTCGCCGCCGTGGTCGTGGGGGGCTTGATAACCTCCACCTTGCTGA
Organism: Alloalcanivorax gelatiniphagus; assembly: GCF_005938655.1. Taxonomy (GTDB): domain Bacteria; phylum Pseudomonadota; class Gammaproteobacteria; order Pseudomonadales; family Alcanivoracaceae; genus Alloalcanivorax; species Alloalcanivorax gelatiniphagus. Next base: position 77,519 of record NZ_VCQT01000044.1, on the reverse strand, counting down.
CCCTGCTGGTCATTCCGGTGGTCTATCCCTGGTTTGCCGGCGCCCGCCGGGACGATGTTGAATTCTAAAATCTGAGAACGGCCGGCATCGTCGATGGCGGCCGATAAGGAGACCGTAATGAAAGAGATAAAAGCTTACGTACGAAACAACATGGTCAACAAGGTGATTGACGCCTTAGCGCAGCTGCCGGAGCCGCCTTCGGTGGCGGCCGTTCCGCTGGAGACCTATGGTCACGGCGTCATTGACGACGCCTACGGTCGATTACGAATGACAAAGCTGGAAGTCGACATCGCTGATGCCCGCGTGGAGGAGGTCGTGATCGTGATTGAGAGGGCCGCCAGGACAGGGGAGGGTCATCCGGGTGACGGCCGAATTCTTGTGGCTGGCGTTGAGGCCGCCTTGCGTATTGATACTGGCGAGCGCGATGAGGACGCTTTGAAATGAGTCAGTGGATTTCACTGTCCTTAAGATGTCACCGGGACAGTTCGAGATAAGCAATGAATTTCCGAATGGCCTTGGTAGCCGTCACAAGGTTGCGACAGTGGACCATGTCGAGAATGGTGAGCGCAATCTCGAGAGCAGGGACGCCCAATTCGGATCCAGACGACGGATGGAGAACGCGAATAAAGAGGTATCTACGCTTTCTAATTTGCGGCGGTGCGGCCACGGGAGTCCATTGGTTGATTATGGCGCTATTAATGACGGTCGACGTTCCGCCCGCCTGGGCTACCGGGGTCGGAGCGATTGCGGGCGCCATAGCTAACTATCCGTTGCAAAAAATTTTTACTTTTTCTGGTCGTGTGTCTCCAAGTCCGGTGCCGGTCTACATCCTGGCATGCATTCTGACATGGAGCCTTAACTTGTTCCTGTTCGTGACTCTTAACTCCGGGTTTGGTTTTTCTGCTGGCATTGCTCAGATTTTTGTTACCGCATTCGTGGCAATTGGAAGTTACGGTTTTTATAGAAAGTGGGTTTTCCATGATTAAAAATTCTAGCGGTTATTCGGTTGAGGCTGAAGTCCCGGTCATTAGTCTGGTTATACCGATATATAATGAGAGAGAGGTACTGCCAGTTTGTCTGCCTCGCCTTGATAAAGTAATGCGTGAGGTCGGCTTTTTTTTCGAAGCCATCTTCGTGGATGACGGTAGCAAGGATGATGGTTATGAGTACCTGGTTGAGCAGTCCCGTCGATATTCCTGGATCAGGCTGGTGCGCCTCAGTCGAAACTTTGGGAAAGAAGCCGCATTGACCGCCGGTCTCGACTATGCTGCCGGTGAGGCGGTGGTTATTCTGGACGCGGACTTACAGGACCCTCCTGAGTGTATTCCTAAAATGGTCGAAGCTTGGCGGGCTGGTGTCGATGTCGTCCTGATGCAACGCCGTACCCGGTGCGGAGAAAGCTGGGTTAAGCGCGCCAGTTCCTATCTGTTTTACCGCCTATTGAATCGATTGAGTGACTGCGAGATTCCTGCGGATGTGGGTGATTTTCGTTTGATGAGCCGGCGTTGTCTGCAAGCCGTGCTCGAGTTGCCCGAACGAAACCGTTACATGAAGGGGTTATTTTCTTGGGTTGGGATGCCTACAGAAGTGATTCAGTATGACCGCGGCGCCAGAGTGGCGGGCAAGACAAAATGGAATTACGCGGGTTTAATTGGGCTGGCCATGGAAGGCATCACCTCTTTTTCCATCGCGCCTCTTCGGTGGGCTGCGGTAATGGGTGTTTTTAGCGCTATTTTTGGCGGCGGCTTCGGGTTATGGATTATATTCAAGGCAATGGTGTTTGGTGCGCAGGTGGCCGGGTATCCATCATTGATTGCTTTAATTACCTGCTTGGGCGGTGTGCAACTTATTACTTTTGGAATACTGGGGGAGTACGTTGGGAAAACCTACCTGGAGGCTAAGCGCCGACCGATCTATTTGGTTCGTGAGGTGTTGAGCGCCGTCCGCGGAGGGGAAGCGGCTTCGGCGCGTGGAGGTTGTAATGCCAGGGACCATTGAAAATCGCCGTGACTGGAAGCTGGTGCCTCGCTCGCCAACGGAAAAGCTGGTGCTCGCACTAATGGTCGTTCTACTCAGTCGTTGGATCTCCATGGCCTTTTTACCCTTTACTGATACCACGGAAGCGCGCTATGCGAATATTGCCCGGGGCATGGCAATATCGGGGGACTGGATCACTCCCTGGTTTGAGCCGGGCCTGCCATTCTGGGGAAAGCCGCCGCTGTCATTCTGGATTCAGGCCGTGTCGTATAAGGTTCTCGGCTGGGACGAGTTCGCACTTCGTTTTCCGGCCTGGCTGGCTCAGTTGGGTATGGTGTGGCTGGTTTGGCGTTACGCGTCGAGCCTGGTAAGTCGTCAAAGTGCCCTTATAACCAGCCTGATATTTGCATCGTCCAGCCTGGCTTACGTACTCGCCGGTGCCGTAATGACGGATCCGTTCCTGGGCCTGGGAACTACCGCAGGCCTGACCGGCGCAGCTTTGGCCCTGCGTGGTGAAGGCTTGGTCTGGGGCTGGGTTTGCTTTTTGGGTCTGGCCGTGGGGCTGCTCGCTAAAGGTCCGCTGACCTTTGTTCTGGTCGGCGGCCCGTTATTTTTGTGGTTGCTGTGGACGCACCGCTGGAGCGACCTAAGGCGCTTGCCGGTCGTTGGCGGCACCATCGTGATGCTATTAATGACGGCGCCATGGTATCTGTTGGCTGAACTGAAGACGCCGGGATTTATCGACTATTTCCTTGTTGGAGAGCACATTAAGCGCTTTCTGGATCCAGGTTGGGTTGGGGATATTTATGGAAGCGCCCATGATGAAGTTCGTGGAACTATATGGCTGCTGACCTTGTATGCGACCCTGCCCTGGTCGCCACTGGCGTTGAGCGGGCTTTTTCTGCTGCTTCGAAATGACGATTGGGGGTTTGGTGCTATACGGCGTGGCCTTAGTGATGACGACAACAAGTTATTGTTGCTAGCCGCTTTCATGCCTAGTTTGTTCTTTACTTTTTCGGGAAATATTCTCGCTAGTTACGTACTTCCTGGGCTGCCATTCATGGCGCTGCTAATGGTGCGCGGTATGCAAAGCTCGGGCGTGACCTCCCGCTGGCTAGACCTATGTTTGTGGCCGTTTGCGCTGTTTGTGCCGACTTTGTCTTTGGTCGCTGGTGCCTGGATTTACCTGCATCCTGGAAGTATAAAGACGGAAAAGGGGTTGATTGCCTGCTATTATCGGCAGCCGGAGAATGGCGCAGCTCCGCTCATCTATTTGGATGATGCGCCTTTTTCGGCCCGCTATTACAGTCAGGAAAAAGTCCGAGAAAAGAGTTTGGATTTGATTCTCCGAGAAGTGAAGAATTCCCCCGGTAGATCGCTATATGTCGCCGTCCAACCGGACGACCTGGATCGTTTTAAGAGGCAGTTGTCCGCACCGTTCGTGAAAATATTCGAGAATCGCCGTTACGTATTGATGACTCAGAGTGACCGTGCCGTTGTAACGTGCCGGTAAACCCAGCGGAGCTAGAAGACGCCGCCAGCTCGTCGGCTTGAGCGGCTGAGCCATTCGCAAGGAGAAAACTATGCCGCATGATCATGGAGCCGCACACGTTGAGCCCGATACCGGCGATCGCCGTGTATCCATAGCCATTTGGGCCAATGGTATTCTGACCGTGGCTCAAATCGTCGGTGGTATACTTTCGGGAAGCCTCGCGCTGATCGCGGATGCCCTGCATAATTTTTCCGACATGGCCGCCCTGGTGATCGCCTTCGCGGCACGCAAGATCTCAAGACGGCCAGCTGACGAACGCATGACTTTCGGATACGGGCGCGTTGAAGTGGTGGCTGCCTTAATTAATTACACTACATTGATCTTGATTGGAATTTATCTAATTTACGAAGGCGGTATGCGTATTATCAGCCCGCCCGAAGTGCAGGCGTGGACGGTGGTTGTCCTTGGCTCTATCGCGCTGGTCGTGGACGCGCTGACAGCGGTTTTGACTTATTCAATGCAGAAAGGCAGTGTGAATATTCGCGCTTTGTTCCTGCATAATCTTTCGGATGCACTTGCCTCTGTTGCCGTAGTCGTCAGCGGCACACTTATTATTCTATATGACATGTGGTGGATAGACCCGGCGATCACGATCGGTATTGCGGTTTATATCCTTTACTTGTCTTTCGCCGAGATAGGCGGTCCGATTCGCACATTGATGCTTGGAAGTCCACCGGATATCGATAGCAAATCCGTTTTGAGCATGATGCGTGGTGTAGAGGGCGTCGACGACGTGCATCATGTGCATCTCTGGCAGATGGAGGAGAGTGAGCCAGCTCTCGACTGCCATGTGGTGTTGATGGCAGATGCCTGGTCACGAATGGAAGACATTAAGAGCCAGATTAAGCGGCGGTTGGAAGACCAGTTTGATATTAGCCATTCCAGTCTGGAGTTCGAGCATGAGCACAGACAGCATCAAAATGCCGATCTCTATGGCCACGGTCGATCCGAAGATCGCAATGCGGCACAGTTTTCGGGGCCCTAGAGGAGCACAGTGGTGTCATTGCCTGGCATGCCGTGGCAGGTTGTCTCGAAGCGACTTAGAGCACATGTATGCTATGCTTCGGGAACGGTTTGCGGTTGCTCGCAAGCCCGGTTTGGTTCATGACCTGGTTGATTTCGAAGGTTAAGAGGACTTGTACGCCATGCATGGAGATTTCAAGATGGACATCGCTCGCTGAATAGATTTTGGCCGTATCGCCGTAGTCGGTGACCGGAAATGGATTGAGCTGGGAGCGCCGCGGCTGACATAACGTAGCGGTAACATGCGCATAATGTTGGAGTATTCATGCAAAAAAAGGCGCTTTGTGCGTTCCTCGTCATTTTCTCGTTGATGTTTTTCACCAGTCTGGCCATGAATATGTACACTGACCGCGCTGTCTATTTGGCCCCTCTTATTGGGCTCGGCGGGATGCTCTGGTCGGTGCTGAGGTTGCGAGGTTGCACTCATGCCGCGGGCTTGAGAATAGGCCGTGACGATACGGAGTGAGCGGGGCCGACAGCGCTCGGCACCCTCAAGCCATTCTCGCCGAGCCGCGCCGAACGGTGCTAGCTCTTAAGCGCCAGAATCCGCCTGGCACCGTTCAGCACAATCACACCCGTGATCGTGCCGATAATTAGGTCCGGGTAATTAGATCCGGTCCACGCGACCAAGGCGCCGGCGGTAATGACTCCCATGTTAACGACCACGTCATTGGCGGAGAAGATCCAGCTCGCTTTCATATGCGCCCCGCCCTCTCGATGTTTGGATATGAGAAGAAGGCAGCTGATATTGGCAATCATTGCGACGAACGCGATAGCCATCATAACCAGCGATTCAGGTTCACTCCCAAATGCAAAGCGTCTCATCACTTCCGCAAGTACGCCTATGGCTAGAATCAGCTGGAGTACACCAGCAATGTGGGCGGCGCGCACTTGCATTTTCACCCCACGCCCAACCGCATAAAGGGCTATTGCGTATACTGCCGCATCGGCAAAATTGTCCAGCGATTCTCCGAGCAGTCCGGTGGATTGGGCGATCAAGCCGGCAGTCATCTCCACCACGAACAAGAGAGCATTGATGCTCAGCAGCCAACGCAGACTGCCGGATTCCTGCTCCGCGGAGAGGGTCGAAGATCCGGCGGTCTTGGCGGCTTCGGAATTGATAGCCGTGGTGCTCTGGAGCGAGGCTCCTAGCCCTAGGGTGGTCAGCTTTTCAGTGATAGGGTCAGCCTCGCCATGATGTATGACCTCCAATCGGCGGTTCGATAGGTCAAAGGTCAGCGCGCGAACCTCTTCAAAGCCGCTCAAAGCCAAGCGGATCATTCGTTCTTCTGACGGGCAGTCCATCTTGGGCACTGTATAAGTGCTGATCCGTGTTCCTGATGTTGTGCGGCCGCCAGCACCATCGTTGCTCGACTGGGGTGTTGCACTACGGCCAGAGGGCCTGTCAACCGATTGGCTCATGACACGATTCCGATCAGAAAATATAATAAGGCTATTCAAAACCATATAGTCGCTATAAGGTCAATAGGGCGAAGGATATCTAGAGGAGAAGTCGAATGCTCATTAGTCAGTTGGCGCGCTCAGTAGGGGTCGACCCTCAGACAATACGATTCTATGAACGGCAAGGTCTGTTGCCGTCGCCTGATAGGCAGGAAAATGGTTATCGCATTTATACCGACCAACATGCTGAGCAGCTGACCTTCGTTCGTCACTGCAGAATTCTGGACCTTTCACTGTCTGAGATTTCCGAACTTCAGAAGTGCCAGAGCGACCCACATCAGTCTTGCGCTGTCGTTAACGTCTTGCTGGACGAGCATGTCTCCCGGTTGCGATCACGGATCATCGCTATGTTGGCGCTCGAGGAACAGCTCATTTCACTAAGAAAGAGTTGCAACGATGACCGCAAGGTTCGAAGTTGCGGAATTCTTTCTGGAATTAGCGATATTGACTTTCAATGAAGTAGATTCAATCGGCATCATCGATGATTCGGTTGATTAAACAGTGCTGGAGGTCAACAGCATTTGGTCTTGTGGGAAACATGGATCGACGTCGAAGTCCTTTGGTTGTATATGAAAGTGCCTAGCTTCGTGCGATGATCTTGGCCGCAATAGGTGAGGTGATCATTTGAATCACGGCAAAAAAAGCGGAGGGGATAGCTATTTCTGATGGCAGGCCCGATGCGGCCACGAAAGCCGCGGCGATGCTGAATTCCTTTTTGCTTACGGTGAAGAGATATGTAATCACCTCCTTACAATCATTGGTTAGTAGTCGTGAGGTCATCGCTACCAAATAACCGATAAGGTTCAGGCACAAGGCCGCCCCCGCAATGACAAAAGCGTACCAGCCGTAGTTGATAATGGTTGCAGCATTTGGCCCGACCACGGCGAGCAGTATCAATAGGTAGATAATTGAGCCGAGGCCCGCGTAATGGGAGTCGTACCGTGCGCAAAAGTCTGGGAGCCCCGTACGTGAGCTTACACCCAACACCGTAGGGACAAAGACGATCAATACTAGTTCCAGGATTATGGATTCGAGTGGGACTTCCAGTTGTATCCCCGTGAGCCATAGAAACAGGAAGGGAACGATGAACGGAGACAGTACTGTATTGATTGCGTTAAAGACCGCGGCCAGAGCAACATTGCCCCGCGCTATCAGTACCAAGAGGGGGGACGAGACATCCGTTGGCAGGGTGCCAAGTAAGGTTTGGCCGGCGGCCAGTGGGCCACCTCCAAAGAAGAAACGACCGGTTACCCAGCCGGCAATCGACATGGGCCCATAGACCAGGCCCAGGGCAAGGAATTGCCTTGACGGCTTACGTACCACCATCCGTACATCGTGCGCGTCGAAGGTCAGGCTGATGATAAACATCAGAAGCGCCAGTAGTGGCCCGATGCCGGGTTCCAGGAACTGACCGGTTTCCGGGATTGCTAGCCCTAGCCCAGCTACAACAATGACAAACCACACAAGTTTGGATTCGACAAAAGAAATTAGTTGATTCATCGTTTGGCTTCCTGCCTAAAGCAGCGCGCTGACGCCCAGCACACCGGCGAAACCCACCGTGTAGGCCACCAGCAGATAGCCGGAGTACTTCAGGTAGCTGCCGAAGGTGAGCGATTCCACCTTGCTCATCGCCACCACCCCGGCGGCCGAGCCGATCACCAGCAGCGAGCCGCCCACGCCCACCGCGTAGGTGAGGGTAAGCCATTGTGGCAACGTCATTTCGATGCCGGAATTCAACAGCGCGGCCGTCAGCGGCACGTTGTCGAACAGCGATGACACCAGCCCCATCACATAGTTGGCGGCCAGCGGCGGCATCACGTCGTACAGGTGCGGGAAGTAGGCCAGCACGCCCAGCTCTTTCAGCATGCCCACCAGCAGCAGCACGCCGAGGAAAAACAGCAGCGTGTCGAACTCGATCTTGCGGATGTACTCCAGGGTGGGTTCGTCACGGTTGAGAAACTGCACCACCATGAACATCAGCGACAGGCCGAACAAAAACATCAATACCGGCGGAATGCCGAACAGAATATTGCCGCCGATGGTGGACAGGATGGTAGCGAAGAACAGCCCGGCCACCACCTTGTCGCCGCCGTTGATGTGCACTTCTTTCTTTTCCAGCACCAGCTGCCCGTTCAGGCCCCGGGACAGCATCAGTGACAGGGACGCCACCGCCAGAAAAGCGGGCAGGCTGAGCAGCAGCAGATGGGGGATTTCCACCTTGTCGGCCAGGAAGATCATCAGCGTGGTGACGTCGCCGGTGATCAGCGCGGTGCCGCCGGCGTTCACCGAAAACACCACCAGCACCACGTAGCGCAGCAGCTTGTCCGTGGGCAGGTTCAGATTCAGCAGAATCGCGATGCACACCAGGGTGGCGGTGATGTTGTCGGCCATGGACGAGAAGCAGAACGCGAACAGGCCGGTGAGCAGCATCAACTGGCGCTCGCTCATGCGCTCGGGAATCAGCCGGTTGACGATGCCGTCGATGATGCCCTTGCTGGACAGATAGGCGACGAACGTCATCGCCGCCATTAAAAACAGCCACAGCGAGGCGATATCCAGCAGGTTGTCGTCCAGGGCGAGCATCAGCGCTTCGCTGGTCTCGCCGGCGGGCGGCGAAATGAAATACAGCACCCAGACCAGCGAGCCGAAAAACAGCGTGGTCTTGGCTTTGTCGATATGAACCACGTCTTCCACAACAATGGAGACGAACCCGAGAGCTACGAGACACAGCAGCACGGCGGACATGGCGGACTTCCAGGCAGGACAGGGGAAAAGACGGCGGCGATTCTAACGCCGATACGTCAAGAAAGCGACCTACCTGTTTCGCGGATGGCTCTTTACTGCTTGCCGGCCACCGCCTCCAGGGGATGGTCGTTTCGGCACAGGCGGTGATCGCCGAGCACCTCGATCACCCCGCAGTGGGCGACATCGCCGCCGGCGCACCCTTTGATCATACGGTCCAGTTCGTCACGCAGCGCGCACAGCGCGCCAATGCGGTCGTCCACCGCGTCCCGGTGGCGCCGCGCCAGTGCATCCACGGCGGCGCAATCGCGGTGCTCCTGGTCCGACAGGGCGAGCAGCTCGCGGATCGCTTCAATGCGGAAGCCCAGCTGCCGGGAGTGGCGAATAAAATGCAGCCGGTCACGATGGCGCTCGCCGTAGCGCCGCTGGTTGCCGGCACTGCGCGCCGGCTCCGGCATCAGGCCGATCTTTTCGTAGTAGCGGATGGTCTCCACCTTGCAGTCGGTGGCGCGGCTTAACTCGCCGATTGAAAGCATGCGGCTTCCCTCGTCTATCTGTAGTGACTACAGCTATTTAACCGAAATGGCGAGGTCAGCGAAACCGCCAATCCCGGGCATTGAAATAAGCATCATTTGGTGACATATTTGGTGCTAACCTGACACTTGGAGAGGAGCAGCAGGATGCGGACCACGATCAATATCGATGACGACTTGCTGGCCGAGGCCCAGCGGCTCACCGGCGTTAAGGAACGTACCCAGATTATCCGTGATGCCCTGGTGGCATTGATCGAACGGGAGAGCGCCTTGCGGCTGGCGCGCCTGGGCGGCTCCGAGCCGGATCTGGCGGTGCCCGGGCGCCGCCGGTCGTGATTCTGGTGGACACGTCGGTGTGGGTGGATCACCTGCGCGCCGGCGACCGGGAGCTGGCCCGCCTGTTGGAGCGTAACCAGGCGCGGATGCACCCCTTCGTGGTCGGCGAGCTGGCCTGCGGCAACCTGAGCCGCCGCCGGGAGGTGCTGGATTTGCTGCGTGGGTTGCCACCGGTGCCGGTCGCGGACCAGGACGAGGTGCTGTTCCTGATCGAGCGGCACGGTCTGATGGGGCGGGGTATCGGTTTCATCGACGCGCACCTGCTGGCCGCCACGCTGCTCAGTCACGCCACCCGTCTGTGGACCCGGGACAAGCGGCTCGCCGAGGTGGCGCGAGACCTGGGCGTGGACGGCGCACCGGGGCCGATGATTCATGATCGGGCTTGACCCTGTAGTGGCTACAGGTATTTCAATTGACATCCTGAGTTCACTGAAAGCAGGACTGGTCCATGAAACCTCGCCTTCGCCGGGCTTTCCGCCATGAAATGGATCTCGCGCGCCTCGCCTATCAGGAAGGCGACTGGCAAGCGGCGTTCCGTCATCTTGAGCGAGCGCACATTATCGGACAACGGTTTATCGGCCCGCACACCCTCGCGCATTGGTGGATGCTGCGAGTGGGGTGGAGACGCAGGGATGCCCGGGAGGTCCGGGGTCAGTTACCGCGACTGGTGGCGGCATTACTGCTGTCACGAATCTGGGTGCCCGCCGGTAACACCGGCAGCGCGGATGTCAGCCCGATCAAGCCGATGCCGATACCCGCTGATCTGGTGGCCCTATTGCGCCGACGGTGATTTTGACGCCATGCGCGCGTTGCCGTACTGTTTCCGCTCTGATTAAGGTGGTGTGCATGTTGAAACGTTGGGTCGCAGCAATGCTGGTTGTGTTCCTGGCCGTTAACGGGCTGGTGGTGGCGGGAGATTCCACCATCCATGCCAGCCATGACACTCCAGGCCTGTCGTTGCACGCCGACGGTGATATTAAAAACGTTTCAGCTGCTTTTCCGATGGACGCCGACGATGGCGGTTATCATGATTGTCACAACCCCGCTTGCTACGCGCCTTTAAGCGCCAGCGTGGCGGGTGCCCACTTCGCTCTTGGCAACACCTGGCCGCCGAATCCGCGTCCGGGCGCAGTGCTGTCTGGGCGCCAACCTCCCGTTCCCCCACCGAATACGGTGTCGTTCTAGCGTACTGAATGACCTCCGGCGTCCCGCGCCGTCGTTTCCCGTATTTGGAGCATAGTTTAATGCATCACCGTACTTTGTGCGGCGGCCTTGCCGTCGTGCTCGGCGGTCTAGTGCTGGTCTGGCCCTTGGCCACCGGCGCCGACACCATCGATTTGAAATCCGTGAATCTGACGACCGTCCTGTCCCGGGTGCTCGAGCGCAACCCTGGTCTGGATGAATACCCCTATCGTTTCCGCGCCGCTGATGCGGCCGTTGTTCAAGCGGGCATCCGCCCCAGTACCGAAGTCTCCCTGGAAGTGGAAAATATCGCCGGCTCCGGGCAATGGGCCGGCACCGACGGTGCGGAAGTCACGTTGGCTTTGAGCCAGACCGTCGAGTTGGGCGGTCAGCGCGACGCCCGGATGGAGAGTGCTCGCCGGGCCGGAGAAGTGAGTCGTCTGGACTACGATCTCGCGCGTCTTGACTTGCTTGGCGAAGCGAACCGGCGCTACTTGGCGCTTGTCGCCGCCGAGCGCCGCGTGACCCTGGCCGAGAAGGCCCTGGGCCTGGCCGGTGACGCCGAACAGGCCGCCCAGCGGCGCGTTGCCGCTGGCGCCGCTCCGTCATCCGAACGGCGTCGTTTGGTGCTGTCCCGGCAGGCGGCGGAACGAGACCTGGAACGGTCCCGCATGGATCGTCGTTCCGCCAGCCAACGGCTTGCTGCCCTGTGGGGAGAGACCGGTGAGCAAGGTTTGCGTGCCGCCGAAGAGTTGCTACCCCTGCCCGACCTGCCCGGTTTGGAGCAATGGCGCGGACGTCTGGATCAGGCACCGAGGTTGCGCGAATTCGCTTCTCTAGCCCGTCTCGCTGAGGCCCGGGCCCGGTTGGCGCAAGCCAATGGCAGCCGTGACGTACGCTTTTCCGTGGGCGCTCGGCACGATGAATCCAGTGGCGATCAAGCCGCGGTGTTGGGGTTCTCCATGCCGCTTAATCTGAGCAACCCCAATCGTGGTAACGAGGCCCGTCGGCTGGCGGAAGTGGACCTTCTCGAGGCGCGCAGAAGTGCCGCGCGCATCGAGCTGTTGTCGCTGGTGGAGGGCTTGTACCTGGACCTACAACAACGCCGCACCGAGGTCCGCTCGATTCTGGAGCAATCCCTGCCGGAAGCCCGGCGGCTCTACGAGGAAGTCGAGGCCGGGTATCGTCGCGGGCGCTACAGCGTCCTTGACCTGATTGACGCCGCTCATTCCCGTCTGGCCCTGGAGCGTCGCGTTACCGACCTGGCTGAGGGCTTTCATCAGCAACGCAATGAACTGGAGCGCCTGACCGGCACTTCCCTGGCCGCCGAAGCGCGTGCGCAAGGAGATTCCCAATGAACCGATTTATTCTGAGTGTGTTGTACGCTGGCCTGCTATCTGCTGTCACCACCGGTGCCTGGGCGGCAGGCGCGAGTGGTGGCGATCATGCTGAACGCCAGGAGCGTGAGGGGCCGCACGGGGGACGCCTGCTGGAGAAAAATGAATTCGGTCTGGAGCTGACGATATTTGAAGATGGCGTTCCACCTGAATATCGAGTCTACGCTTACCGGAACGGAAAACCCCTGGACCCGGATCAAGTAGATTTGACCATCAGGCTGGACCGTCTGGGCGGACAGCGAGACCGTATTACCTTTGTCCCGGAGCGTGACTACTTGCTGGGCCAACAGCCAGTGGCCGAACCGCATTCCTTTGATGTCACCGTGGAAGCCAGCCTGGATGGTGAGGCGCACCAGTGGCGTTTCGAAAACCATGAAGGCCGCACCCTTATCCCTGAACGTCTGGCGAAAGCCTCCGGTCTCGGTACCGAAATCGCCGGTGAGCGAACCCTGGAGCGCACGCGCCAGGTCACCGGCCGGGTCGAAGCAGATCCAGACAAACTATACCGGGTCACCGCCCGCTATCCGGGCACGGTTGAGCGGGTGCTGGTGTCGGTGGGCGACCGGGTAAAAAAAGGCCAGCCGCTGGCGCGGGTGGAAGCCCGGGAGAGCCTCACCCTGCAGACGGTGACCGCACCGGCGGATGGCGTGATTACAGAGCGCTTTCTGAACGCCGGAGCGGCCACCAGCGGCGAACCAATTGTTGAGATCGGCGATTTCTCCACCCTTTGGCTGGAGCTGCATCTGTTCCCTCGTGATCTGGACGCTGTGTCCCCAGGGCAGGCTGTGCGCCGAGCGGACGACGCTACTGTGTTGGGCGCAGTGGATTACCTGTACCCCCGAGCTGACGAGGACAGTCAGGTCACCCGGGCGCGGGTAGTGGTCAACGACCCACCCGCCGATCTGCGCCCTGGCATGTTGATTGGTGCCCAGGTGGTGATTGAAAAGAAGACGGTGCCGTTGGCGGTACGCCGGGAAGCGATTCAGAGTTTCCGCGACATGCCGGTAGTGTTTGCCCGCTTCGATGAAAAGTATGAAGTGCGGATGATCAAACAAGGCATGAGTGGCGCGGATTACGTGGAAGTCACCGGTGGTTTGGAGCCAGGCACCGAATACGTGACTGAAAACAGTTTCCTAATCAAGGCCGACGTCCTTAAAGACGGCGCCACTCACGGCCACTAAGTGCTTAAGCACTAAGGAGATCTCATGATCGATGCTTTCGTGGGCTTGGTGGTCCGCCGGCGCTGGTTGGTGATGGCGCTGACCGCGTTGCTGGTGTTGGTGGGCATACGTAGCGCCGTGCAATTACCCATCGACGCGGTACCCGACATCACTAATGTCCAGGTGCAAATTAATACCAGTGCGCCAGGCTACTCGCCACTGGAATCGGAACAACGTATCACCTATCCGGTGGAAACGGCGATGGCCGGGCTGCCTAATCTCGACTACACGCGCTCGGTATCCCGATACGGTTTGTCACAGGTCACGGTAGTGTTCGAGGAGGGCACCGACCTGTACTTCGCCCGCCAGCGGGTGGCGGAAAAACTGCAAAGCGTGCGCGGGCAACTGCCCGAAGGCATGGAGCCGGAGCTCGGTCCCATTGCCACCGGGCTGGGTGAGATTTTCATGTACACCGTGGAGGCCGACCCGGACGCCCGCAACGAGCAGGGCGAGCCCTACGACTCGGAGGACCTGCGTACCCTGCAGGACTGGGTGGTGCGGCCGCAGTTAATGCTGGTGGATGGCGTCACCGAGGTGAACACCATTGGCGGCTTCCAGCGCCAGTATGAAGTGGCGCCGGACCCGTCGAGGTTGATCGCCCATGAACTGAGTCTGGGAGATCTGTCAGCGGCCTTGCGCGACAACAATTTAAACCTCGGTGCCGGTTATCTGGAACGCAACGGCGAGCAGTGGCTGGTGCGTTCCCCGGGCCAGGTGGCCAGCCTGGATGAGATCGCTGAAATCGTCGTGGCGCGGCGCGGTGATACCGTAATACGTGTGGCGGACGTGGCGGAAGTCCGCTTCGGTAAAGAGCAGCGCACCGGCGCGGCCACCCGCAACGGTGAGGAAGTAGTGCTCGGTACCACCTTCATGCTGATCGGCGAAAACAGCCGGGAAGTGGCTCAATCAGTGGCGAAGCGCCTTCAGGAGGTTAACCGGTCCCTGCCCGATGGCGTGCGGGCCGAACCCATGTATAACCGCACCTCCCTGGTGGAAAAAACCATCGCCACGGTGGAAAAGAATCTGTTCGAAGGCGCGCTGCTGGTGATCGTGGTGTTGTTCGCCCTGCTGGGCAACTTCCGCGCCGCCCTGATCACCGCCGCGGTCATTCCATTGAGCATGTTGTTCGCGCTCACCGGAATGGCGGCCAACCGGGTCAGCGGCAATCTGATGAGCCTTGGCGCCATCGACTTCGGGTTGATCGTCGACGGCGCGGTGATCGTGGTGGAGAACTGTCTGACCGGTCTGGCGGCGGCCCAGAAGCACCATGGGCGTTTGCTCACTTTGAAAGAGCGTTTGGACACCGTCACCCGTGCCACTCGGGAAGTGTTCAAGCCCAGCGCTTTTGGGGTGTTCATCATCATGGTGGTGTACCTGCCGATCTTTGCCCTAACCGGCGTGGAAGGGAAGATGTTCCACCCCATGGCCTTCACGGTGGTGGCGGCGCTCACCGGGGCGCTGATTCTATCGGTGACCTTTGTGCCCGCTGCCGTCGCCCTGTTCGTGCGCGGTCGAGTGGGCCATCAGGACAATCCGGTGATGCGGGTGGCGCGCCGCCTTTACCAGCCGGTTCTGGATGTCGCTCTGCGCGCCGCCGTGCCGGTATTGCTAGTGGCGGGAGTGTTGGTTGTTACCAGCGGAGTCTTGGCTACCCGGCTGGGCACCGAGTTCATTCCGCAACTGGATGAGGGCGATGTGGCGGTCCACGCGCTGCGCATTCCCGGTACCAGCCTGAGCCAGGCGCTGGAGATGCAGGAACAAGTGGATCGCCGTTTCCTGGAATTCGACGAGGTGGACAAGGTGTTCGCCAAGCTAGGCACCGCCGAGGTGGCCACCGACCCGATGCCGCCCAATGTGGCGGACACCTTTGTGATTCTGAAGCCCCGCGACCAATGGCCGGACCCGGATCGGTCCAAGGCGGATTTGGTCGCCGCCATGGCCGAGGCGGCGGAAACGCTGCCGGGCAACAAGTACGAGTTTACCCAGCCGATTCAGATGCGTTTCAATGAGCTGATCGCCGGGGTGCGCGCGGATTTGGCGGTGCGCTTTTACGGCGATGATCTGGATCAACTGGAAGCGCTGGGTGAGCAGGCGGTATCGGTGATCAACAGGGTGCCCGGCGCCGCCGACGCCCGTCTGCAGCCGCTCTCAGGCTTGCCGGTGCTCACTGTTACACCGGACCGGGAAGCATTGGGCCGCTACGGTCTGAATGCCTCCACCGTACAGCGGACGGTGCGTGTCGCGGTGGGCGGCGAGACCTTGGGTACCGTATACCAGGGTGACAGCCGCTTCCCGTTGCGTCTGCGTTTGCCGGCGGAGAACGTGGCGGATCTGGACACCTTGAAGCGGCTTCCGATAGCGGTGCCCGGTGGCCACGACCCCGGCTATGTGCCGCTGGAGGAAGTAGCGGAGGTGGCGTTGACGCCGGGGCCGAACCAAATCGATCGGGAGAACGGCAAGCGTAACGCCATTGTCTCCGCCAACGTGCGGGGCCGGGACCTGGGCTCATTTGTCGAGGATGTGCGGACGGCGGTTCGCGAGGAGATCGATCTGCCCACCGGTTACTGGGTGGACTACGGCGGTACCTTTGAGCAGTTGCAGTCCGCCTCCCGGCGTTTGGCCATCGTGGTGCCGCTCTCGCTATTGCTAATCTTCGCGTTGTTGTATGGGGCGTTCGGCAGTGCCCGCGATGCGCTGATTATTTTTACCGCCATCCCCCTATCGCTAACCGGGGGCGTGCTGGCCCTGTGGGCACGCGACATCTCCCTGTCGATCTCCGCCGGGGTGGGATTCATTGCCCTGTCCGGCATCGCCGTGCTCAACGGTGTGGTGATGCTCTCTCACATCAAAGATCTGATGGCACAAGGTATGCCGCTACGGGACGCGGTGCGTGAAGGCGCGCTGCGCCGCCTGAGGCCAGTGCTGATGACCGCATTGGTGGCGGGGTTGGGTTTCGTGCCGATGGCCTTTAACACCGGCATCGGCTCGGAAGTGCAGCGTCCTCTGGCCACCGTTGTGGTTGGAGGGATTGTCACCGCTACTCTGCTTACCCTGGTGGTATTGCCGGCACTGTACAGTCGGTTTGGCCGTAAAACGGTTGAAGCGGTTTCACCTAGACCTTAACTCGAAACAGGGCGCCACTGTTTGCGGCGCCCTGTCAGTATGAGATGGGTAGGAGTTGCTATGCCTTTATTCGTTAAGTATTTGATTACCGCCTTGCTGGTAGTCGTGGTCTCGGAAATCGCCCGCCACAGCGGAAGGTTAGGGGCCTTGGTTGCGGCCTTGCCGTTGGTCACGGTATTAACGCTGATCTGGTTGCATGTGGAAGGCGCGCCCTCGGCCAGGATTGTGGACCACGCGTGGTACACCTTCTGGTACGTGCTGCCAACGCTGCCCATGTTTCTGCTGTTTCCCGTCATGATGGCGCGCTGGGGCTTTTGGCCGGCCCTGTCCTGCAGTGCGCTGTTAACGCTGGTGTGTTTCCTGGTACTGGTGGTAACCATGAAGCGTTTTGGTATTGATTTACTGTAAAGATTTGGCGAATTCAGAGGGAGGACAGAACGCATACCACCAATATTGACGATGAATTACTGGCCATGCCTGTGCGTCGCCGGGGCCGGTCGAGGACCAGTCCGAAGTCCTCTTCCTGATCGGACTTGACCCTGTAGTGGCTACAGGTATTGAAATGTGCCGAAACGGATCGAAGGAGTCGCCCAGTGCACACCCATCACCACCATGATCATGGTCACTCGCACGGCGCGCCGAAGGATTTCGGCCGCGCCTTCGTGATTGCCATCACCCTGAACCTGGGATTCACGATGGTGGAATTCGTCTACGGGTTCATCGCCCAATCCTCGGCGTTGATGGCCGACGCCGGCCACAATCTGTCCGACGTGCTGGGTCTGGTGCTGGCCTGGGGCGGCGCCCTGCTGGCGCGCAAGGCACCGGACAGTCGCTTTACCTTCGGGCTGCGCGGCAGCTCGATTCTGGCGGCGCTGGCCAATGCCATGTTTCTGATGATCGCCTGCGGCGCGATTGGCTGGGACGCCATCCGGCGGCTGGCCGATCCGCCGGAGGTGGCGTCGGTGACCGTCATGGTGGTGGCCGGCATCGGTGTGCTGGTCAACGCGGCGTCGGCCTGGTTGTTCGTTAAGGGTAGTAAGGGCGATCTGAATATCCGTGGTGCCTTCCTGCATCTGGTTGCCGACGCGGCGGTGTCGGTGGGCGTGGTGCTGGCCGGTCTGGCGATACTCTATACCGGCTGGAACTGGCTCGACCCGGTGACCAGTCTGCTGATCACCGTGGTCATCGTGATCGGCACTTGGGGCCTGCTGCGCGAATCCCTGAAGCTGGTGCTGAACGCGGTGCCCGCGAACATCGATCTTCCCGAGGTGGACGCCTGGTTACGTGACCAGCCGGGCGTCACCGGCATTCATGACCTGCACATCTGGGGCATGAGCACCACGGAGAGCGCGTTGACGGTCCATCTGGTGATGCCGGACGGCTTCCCCGGCGACGCCTACCTGGACCGGGTGGCGGACGGGCTGCAACACCGTTTCAGCATTGCCCACAGCACCCTGCAGGTGGAGCGGGGCGATAACGCCCACTTCTGCGTGCTGCACGCGCCGAACGACGGCCAAACCGATTGACCACCGAACCGCACGGAGACTGGCATGGCATGTTGCGAACCGGAACTGGATAAGCAGGCGCCCGTCGCCTACCGAAACGCGCTGATCGCGGTGCTGGCGATCAACCTGGTGATGTTCGGCGTCGAGGCGGCGGTGGGCCTGTTTTCAGGATCCCGGGCACTGCGCGCCGACGCGCTGGATTTCCTGGGTGACGCCGCTACCTACGGCCTCACCCTTTGGGCGCTGGGGCAATCCCTGACCTGGCGATTTCGCGCCGCCCGTATCAAGGGCTTCTCGCTGCTGCTGCTGGGGTTGCTGGTGCTGGCGGACAGCTTGGTAAGCCTGATAACCGGGGCCGCGCCCCCCGGGGTGATGATGTCCGGCATCGGCGCCTTGGCGCTGGTGGCCAACCTCACCAGCCTGATGCTGCTGGTACGCTACCGCCAGGGTGACGCCAATATCCGCTCCGCCTGGCTGTGCACGCGCAATGATGTGCTCGCCAATATATCGGTGATCGTCGCCGGCCTGCTGGTGCTGGCCAGCGGCAGCCACTGGCCGGACGTGCTGGTGGCGATGGCGATTGCCGGTTTGTTCTGCCATAGCGCGGTGTCCATTCTGCGCCAGGCCAATGCCGAACAGAGGGCCGGGCAACGTGACGGGCCGGGCCCCGGTGGTGACGGCTGCGGCCCGGCGCGTTAGTCTGCCCGGCATTTCCGCTCCAACGGCATCGTCATGAGTTTTAAAAACGAAGACCTGATCGCTGTCTGCGAGCGCACCATGCCTTTCGGTAAATACCAGGGCAGGCCGTTGATCGACCTGCCTGAATCTTACCTGCTGTGGTTCGCCGACCGCGGCTTTCCCCGCGGCGAGCTGGGCCGTCTCATGGCCCTGGCGATGATCCTCAGCGTGGAAAATCTCAAGCATCTGGTAACGCCGTTCCGCGAGTGAGCGGCGGGCGTGCACGGTGGTTGGCGGTTTGACGCATATTCTTTGCATCTTTTACCGGTACCTTTGAGGTCGACGCATTCTTTTCTGGGC
The DNA here is from genome assembly GCF_005938655.1 of Alloalcanivorax gelatiniphagus. Lineage (GTDB taxonomy): Bacteria > Pseudomonadota > Gammaproteobacteria > Pseudomonadales > Alcanivoracaceae > Alloalcanivorax > Alloalcanivorax gelatiniphagus. Next base: position 58,430 of record NZ_VCQT01000044.1, on the reverse strand, counting down.
AGAGTATTCGGGCAGGGTCATGACACGCTGGATCAAACGTCGTTTGCTAATCGTTTCGCTGGTGGTCCTGGCCGCGCTGGCCGCGTCCTGGTGGTGGCTGTCGGGTAACGGCGCCACGGACGGGCAGTGGCAGACCGCCCGGGCCCAACCCGCCGACATCGAGGATCTGGTGACCGCCCTCGGCACCCTGGAGCCCTACGATTACGTGGACGTGGGCGCCCAGGTGTCCGGCCAGCTGGAAAAGCTGCACGTGGATCTCGGCGATAAAGTCGAAAAGGGCCAGCTGCTGGCGGAAATCGATGCCTCGGTGCAGGAGTCGCAGGTGCAGGCGGGCCTGGCGCAACTGGACGCCCTGCGCGCGCAACTGGAGCAGCAGCGCGCCGAGCTGGAACTGGCGCAGGTGCAGTTCGACCGCCAGGAGCGGCTGCGCCAGGCCGACGCCACCAGTGATGACGCCTGGCAGACCGCCAAGGCCACCCTGGCCACCACCCGCGCCCAGATCAAAGTGCTGCAGGCACAGATCGACCAGACCCAGTCCGGCCTTGAGGGCGACCAGGCGACCCTCGGCTACGCCAAGATCTACGCCCCCCGCGACGGCACCGTGGTGACCCTGGACGCCCGCGAAGGGCAAACCCTCAACGCCAACCAGACCGCGCCGATTCTGATGCGCGTCGCCGATCTCTCCACCATGACCGTGTCCACGGAGGTCTCCGAGGCGGACGTGGACCGGCTGGAGATCGGCATGCCGGTGTACTTCTCCACCCTGGGCAACAGCGCCGTGCGTTACGACAGCTCGCTACGCCAGGTGCTGCCGACCCCGGAAGTGGTCAACAACGTGGTGCTCTACACCGCCGAGTTCGATGTGGCCAACCCGGACAACGCCTTGATGTCGGGGATGACCGCCCAGGTGTTTTTCGTGGTGGAGTCCGCCGAGGGAGCGCTTAGCGTGCCCGCGTCGGCGGTGAAGAGCGGCGCCGACGGTCAGTACGTGGAGGCGCCCGCCGGCAAGGGCCGTCTCGAGAAGCGGCCGGTGAAAACCGGCGTCACTGACCGGGTGCGCGTGCAGATCACCGACGGGCTCGCCGAAGGCGACACCGTGGTGATCGGCAAGGTGCAGGCGCACACCGAGGACGAGCCGCGCCGCCGGGGCCTGTTCTGATGGCAGAGCAGACGCCGCGGGCGCCGCTGATCGAGCTGCGCGACATTCGTAAACGCTTCCCCGGCGGTGACGAGGATGTGGAGGTGCTGCACGGCATTTCGCTGACCATCGAAGCCGGCGAATGCGTGGCGATCATGGGCAGCTCCGGCTCCGGCAAATCCACCCTGATGCATCTGCTCGGCTGTCTGGACCGGGCGAGTGACGGCGAATACCGCTTCGCCGGCCAGGACGTCAACGCCATGGACCACCAGGAACTGGCCTGGCTGCGCCGGGAGATGTTCGGGTTCGTGTTCCAGAGCTATCACCTGATCGGCACCGCCAGTGCCTGGGAAAACGTGGCGTTGCCGGCGATCTACGCGGGTATGCATCGCGACGAGCGTAAGGCCCGCGCCCGCGCGCTGCTCACCGACCTGGGGCTGGGCGAGCGCCTGGACCATCGACCCAATCAGTTGTCCGGCGGGCAGCAGCAGCGGGTGTCCATTGCCCGGGCATTGATGAACGGCGGCCGCGTGATTCTCGCCGATGAGCCCACCGGCGCCCTCGACAGTCAGAGCGGCGAGGCCGTGATGGCGCACCTCACCGGGCTGGCCGACCAGGGCCACACGGTGATTCTGATTACCCACGATCGGGAAGTGGCCGCCCACGCCGACCGCATCATCGAGCTGCACGACGGCGAAATTGTCGCCGACACCCGCCACCGGCCCGCACGCGCCACCGCCGAGACGCCCACCGCGCTGGCGCCGCCGGCGGAATCCGGCCTGCCGGAGCCCGGCGAAATCCCCGAGGCGGTGACCATGGCGCTGCGCTCGCTGCGCGCCAACTGGCTGCGCACCCTGCTGACGCTGCTCGGCATCGTCATCGGCGTGGGCGCCGTGGTGGTGATGCTGGCCATCGGACAGGGCGCCAAGCAGGATGTGGTAGCGCGCATCGGCGACATGGGCACCAACCTGCTGGTGATCCGCCCGGACCGGGGCCAGCAGCGCACCGCTGACGGCGTGGTGGCGACCCTGGTGCCGGCCGACGCGGAAGCACTGGAAAGCCTGCCCAATGTGCGGGTGGCGGTGCCGGAGATTTCCGGGTCGGCCACCGCCCGCGCCCTGGGCCGCGATGTCAGCACCTCGGTGAAGGCGGTGTCCTCGGCGTATCCGACGCTGCGTGACTGGGAACGCTCCGCGGGCATCTTTTTCAACACCGACGACGAAGCCCGCTACGCGCCTGTGGCGGTGATCGGCGAAACCGTGCGGGCGAATCTGTTCCCGGACACCGACCCGTTGGGGCAGTTCGTGTTGCTCAACAGTATTCCGTTCCAGGTGATCGGTGTGATGAGCGAGCAGGGCGCCACCAATTGGGGCGACGACCAGGACGATGTGGTGTTCGTGCCGCTCTCCACCGGTACGCTGCGCCTGTTCGGCCAGAATTATCTGCGCTCGATTACCCTGGCGGTGGAAGACATGGCCGCCATCGACGCCACCGAGCAGGCGGCGGTGGACCTGCTGGTGGAGCGCCACGGCACCAAGGACGTGCGGGTGTTCAACATGGCGTCCCTGCTGGACATGATTTCCGACACCCAGAACACCCTCACCATGCTGCTCGGCTCGATCGCGGCGATTTCGCTGTTGGTGGGCGGCATCGGCGTGATGAACATCATGCTGGTGAGCGTCACCGAACGTATCCACGAAATCGGCATCCGCATGGCCACCGGTGCCCGCCAGCGCAATATTCTCCAGCAGTTCCTCACCGAGGCGGTGGTGGTCTCCGCCCTCGGCGGCATCATCGGCGTGCTCGGCGGCGTGGCGGTGGGCCTGCTGCTGAAGGTGTTCGGTCTGCCGATTCTGTTTTCCGCCACGGTGGCCGCGGCCGCCTTCCTGTGCGCCGCGGTGATCGGCCTGGTGTTCGGGTTCGCGCCGGCCCTGAAAGCGGCGCGACTGAATCCGGTGGAGGCGCTCAGCAATGAATAAACCCGGCCTCAAGTTTCAAGCCGCAAGCGGCAAGCGGGCGCTGGTCATGGTGGCGTTCTTCCTGCTGGCGTCCGGGTGCGCCATGCGCTCCGGATTGGAAACGCCGGAGCCGGTGGCGCCGGCCCGGTGGGAGAATCAAATCGCCGATAGCCGGGCGGCGGTGGCGAACCCGGCCTGGTGGCGGGATTTCGGCAACGATGAACTGAACCGGTTGGTGGACCGCGCGCTCGCCGACAACACCGATCTGCGCGCCGCCGCCGCCCGGGTGTTGCAGGCGGAAGGCCGGCTGCAGCAGGCCGGCGCGTCCCTGTTCCCCAGCCTGTCGTTGGGCGGCGGCGCCTCCACCTCCGGTATCTTCGGCGGCGGTGACGGCGCCGACCGCTACCAGCTCAACGCCAATGCCAGCTACGAGCTGGACCTGTGGGGGCGCCTGCGCAACACCCGGGCCATCGCCGAGGCCAACCTGGAGGCCAGCCGTTTTGACCGGGACACGGTGCGGCTCACGGTCCTGGCCAGCGTCGCCAGCACCTGGCTGCAATGGCGTTACCTGGAGGACCGGCTGGCCCTGGCGGAGGACAGCCTGGCCTTGTCCGAGCGGGTTTTGGAAGTGGTGGAGGCCAAGGTGCGCTACGGCGCCGTCTCCCCCCTGGACCTGGCCCAGCAACGCACCCTGGTGGCCAATCAGCGGGCGGCCCTGCCGGCGCTGCGCCAGCAGGCCCGGGAGACCCGCTACGCCCTGGCGGTGCTGGTGGGCGAGTCGCCCCAGGGCTTCGCGCTGGCCGGCGGCGGGTTGGCGGCCCTGAACCTGCCCGCCGTGCAGCCGGACCTGCCGGCGCGGGTGCTGGCGCAACGCCCGGACGTGGGCGCCGCCCTGGCCGGGGTGATGGCCGCCGACCACGGCGTGGCGGTGGCGAGGAGTGCCTGGTGGCCGTCGCTGAGCCTCACCGGTAGCAGCGGCTACGCCAGCGCCTCCCTGGGCGATCTGTTCGCCGGCAACGCCGCCTACAGCCTGGCCGCGTCGCTGAACCAGTTGCTGTTCGACGGTGGCCGCACCCGGGGTGAGAACACCGTGGCCCGGGCCGCCTGGGCGGAGCAGGTGGCCAACTACCAGGGCGTGCTGCTCACCGCGCTGTCCGAGGTGGACCAGAGCCTGGGCAACATCAATGCCCTGGACCGGCAGGGCGAGCACCGCCGGGAGGCCCTGGCCCAGGCCCGGCGCGCCTTTTCCATCGCCGAGGTCCGCTATCGTGAGGGCGACATCGAACTGACCTCGGTGCTGGACGCGCAAAGCAGTCTTAACGGCGCCCGGGAGAATGTGCTGGAGTTGCGTTACAACGCCCTGGTGGCGCGGGTCACCCTGTACCGGGTGCTGGGCCAGGGCCTGGCGGCGGTGGACACGCCCTGACCCGGCCGGCTCCGTTATACTGCCGCCATGTCGATACCGCTGGTTTACCATCCGTCCTACAGTTTTCCGTTCCCCGGGCGCCACCGGTTCCCGATGGAAAAGTTCCGACTGCTGCATGAGCATCTGACCGGCGCCGGCATCGCCACGCCCGCCAACCTGCACCGGCCGGGCCGGGCGCGACCGGCTCTGCTGGCCCGGGCCCACTGCCCGCACTATCTGGACCGGTTTCTGCACAACCGCCTGGAACAGAAGGAAGCCAAACGGCTGGGGCTGCCCTGGAGCGAGGCGCTGGCGCGGCGTACCTGCATTGCGCCCATGGGCACCCTGGTCACCGCCCGGCTGGCGCTGGCCCATGGCATCGCCTGCCACCTGGCCGGCGGCACCCACCACGCCCATTACGACTTCGGCTCCGGTTTCTGCGTGCTCAATGATCTGGCGGTCACCGCCCGGGTGCTGCTGGAGAGCGGCCGGGTGCGGCGGCTGCTGATCTTTGACTGCGATGTGCATCAGGGCGATGGCACCGCGGCCATGCTGGCCGATGAACCGCGCGCCTTTACCTGCTCGATCCATTGCGAGAAAAATTTCCCCACCCGCAAAATGCACAGTGACCTGGATGTGGGCCTGCCGGTGGGACTCGGCGACGACGACTACCTGGAGACGGTGACCGGCACGCTCAGCGATCTGCTGGAACGGGTACGCCCCGATCTGGTGCTGTACGATGCCGGCGTCGATGTGTACGCCGGCGATCCCCTCGGGCGTCTGTCCGTGAGCCTTGCCGGCCTGGCGGAGCGGGAGCGCCGGGTGCTGACGCTTTGCCGCGACCGTGACGTGCCGGTGGCCACCGTGATCGGCGGTGGTTATGACGACGACCGGCCGGCCCTGGCCCGCCGCCACGGGCTGGTGATCGAAGCGGCCCACGCCCTGTGGCGTTAGCCGCACTATTGGAGGTATTCGTGAAGAAAGCTTTGTTGATCATGGCCCATGGCAGCCGCGCCGAGGCCGCCAACCGGGAATTCGAGGCGTTGGTGGAAACCGTGGCCCAGGCGTCCCGGGACTATGTGGCGGTGCTGCCCTGTTTTCTGGAACTGGCCCGGCCTTCGCTGCAGGAAGCGCTGCAGCAGCTGGAGCATCAGCCGGTGGAGACGGTGTACGTCTACCCGCTGTTCTTCAACCAGGGCAAACACGTCGCCGTGGACATTCCCGAGCAGGTGCGCGAAGCCCGCCAGCGCCACCCGCACCTGAGCATCCAGCTGCTCGACTATTTCGGCAGCGCCGACGCCCTGCCGGCCCTGGTGGGCGAGCACATCGCGGGGCAGGTTCCGAGCTAAAACGTCTTCGCCACGATCACGCCGCCCCACAGCACGTTGCGGTCGGCGATGCCGTCGCGCACCTCGGAGGTGTGGCCGCGCAGCACATAGCTGAGCCGCCAGCCGTTATCGAAGGCGTGGGTATAGCCGAGCCAGGCTTCCAGAATCATATGATTCAGTTCATCGGAGTCGTAGGTGACTTCGCTGTCGCGGAACTGCCCCTGCAGAAAGGCGTTGTAGCCCCGCGCCACCACGGCGGCGCCGCCCCACAGATAGCTCTCGGTGGGGGCCGCGCCGCCGTTGTCACGGGCGGCGCCGTCGCCGTAGCTGGTCAGTTCCGGATTGAACCGCCACCAGGGATCGGCGATGCGCCCGCCGCGAAAGCTCAGGCTCCAGCGCGCCTCGGTGATATAGCCGGCGGAGGCCTGCAGGGTGCTTTTCAGCTCCAGGTTGTCGCTTACCTCGAAATACTTCTGGCGCGCCACCGTGTAGCGGGCGGTGGGTTCGCCGCCGTCGCTGACCTGGTGATCCCAGCCTTCCGCCCGCTCGCTGCCGATCACCTTGTGCACCGCGTTCTGACCGTTGCCGACAATGGCCAGCCCCAGGGCGCCCACCGTCAGGCTGCTGTACCAGGCCACGTTGTTTTGCCGGTCGACCTGGGTGCGTGACTGGGACAGGTAGATCAGGCTGGCGTAGGGCCGGTCGTTGTAAAGCGGCGCGGACTCTTCCTTGGCCTCCGGCGTGAAGCCGAACAGGCCGAACTCGATGCTGTGGCCGTCGATGTTCTCCGGTGCCCGACCGTCCACCCCGAACAGGCGGTCCAGACCGGTCAGCAGCGGATTCATGGAATACCAGGCGTCACGGGCCTCGCGGCCGGTGTAGGAGAAACTGAGCCCGTAGGTGTAGTCCTGGTCGCGGCCGGTGGGCACCAGGGCGTCGTTGTCGAACGCGAAGGACCAGCTCTCCCGCTCCGGCTCCTGGCGCGGTGTCCGCCGGGGCCGGCGCGGGGTGCGTTCGTCGCGGTCCAGCTGCGCCAGCTGCACGCCGTCGGCGGACCAGGTGGCGGAATCACCGGGCAGTGCCGGCGCGGTTTGCGCCAGGGCGCCGCCGGCGCTGAACAACAGGGCGGCGGTCAATCCCAGGCCGTACTTGTGAGGAGCACGCCGTGGTGTGGCGGCGTTGGCGGAGTCAGTGTCCATCGTTGTCCGTTCCACAGAAATCACGTTGCCGAATCCCGACCGCCGGATCCGGCGATCACCGCTATACGGCGCTACCCTAAGGGCGTGGCCGCGCGCGGCGGTAGGTCAAAGCTGGGCTTTTCTTGCCTGATTCTGTGTAACGTTGTTGTTGGTAGCCTTCCTGGCCCGCGGTCGGGTCCTTTCCTGGCGGCGTCGCTACCCGAGCGCGCCGCCAACCGGGTTACAGCATTAGCGATTCCGGAGCGGCGCGCGAGAGCCGGCATGTAAAAGCTTGTGCAAAGACGTGCGCCCGTGACGGCGTTGTCATGGAAGGCGGGAAGGCGCCGCCATCAGCGCGGCGCGTGGTAGGTGTGTATGCGATATCCGGGTTTGGAGAACACCCACTGCCAAAGCTGGGTGCTGCGCGCCCGGAAGGTGCCGGCGCACAGGTTCAGGTAGTAATGCCACATGCGGTAAAAGCGCTCGTCGTACTGGTCGCGCAGCTCGCTCCAGTGGGCCTGGAAGTTGGCGTCCCAGGCCTGCAGGGTGCGCGCGTAGTCGGGTCCGAAATTGTGCAGGTCCTCGACCACGAAGCGGTGCTCCGCATGGCGGGCGATCTGCTTGATGGAGGGCAGCTCGCCATTGGGGAAGATGTACTTGTTGATCCAGGCGTCGTGGCCGTTGCTGCTCTCATTGTTGCCAATGGTGTGCAGCAGCATCAGCCCCCGGTCCTTGAGCAGGCGCCGGCTGGTTTCCATGAAGGTGCGGTAATTGCGCCGGCCCACGTGCTCGAACATGCCCACCGACACCACCCGGTCGAATTGCCCGCTCACCGCCCGGTAATCCTTGAGCAGCACTTCCACCGGCAGATCCCGGCACCGTTGCCGGGCAAACCGGGCCTGCTCCGAGGACACGGTGACCCCCTGGGCGCGCACGCCGTAATGCCGGGCGGCGAATTCCAGCAGGCTGCCCCAGCCGCAGCCGATGTCCAGCAGGGTCATGCCCGGTTCCAGTTCCAGCTTGCGGCAGATCAGATCCAGCTTGGCCTCCTGGGCCTGGTGCAGGGTCTCCGCGTCTTTCCAGTAGCCGCAGCTGTAGGCCATGGTCGGGTCCAGCATTCTGGCGAACAGCTCGTTGCCCAGATCGTAATGCTGTTCCGCCACCTGCCCGGCGCGGCGCCGGCTCTGTCGATTGCGCAGGGTATGGCCGAGCAGTTGCAGGGCCAGCATCCATCGGCTTTTGCCCAGGTCGTCGCCGCCGGCGCGCAGGATACGGAAGATGAACTCGTCCAGGGCCTGGCAGTCCCACCAGCCGTCCATATAGGATTCGCCCAGCCCCAGGGAGCGCTGCGCGGCAATGCGTGAAAGAGTTTCGGGATGATGGATCTGAAGATCCCAGGGTCGCCGGCCGTTGATCTGCACATCGGCATTGGAAAGCACCGTGGCGATCAGGTCGTCGATGGCGCGCGACCCGGTACGGTGCGCGTCTTCCTGGCTGCGTGAGTCGAGCATACGGCATCTCCTGGGCAAAAGGTGAAGACGGTATGAAGCTGTCAGCATGGCCGGCATTGACGACCATTCTTTGACGCTCCGCTCACGGACGCAAGCGCCGAACCCTTGAAATGTTCGCGCAAGTTTTCCTGGTGGCTGGATTTTTACAATATTATTCAAGCGCTTGGCTTGTTTGGCGGCGAAGGTATGGATGCCTTCTATGGGCGCGATTCGCCACCTCTATTATTCCCGGTTTTCCTTTGGAGCACGGCATGGACTCTTTAACGCAGGCGGCGCTGGGTGGCGCCCTGGGGGGCGCGATACTGGGGCGGCGCTGGGGCCGTGGCGCGGTGCTGGCCGGGGCGGCCCTGGCCACCCTGCCGGATCTGGACGTGCTGATCGATTACGGTGACGCGGTGGCCAACTTTTCCGAGCATCGCGGCTTTAGCCATTCGCTGCTGGTGCTGACGCCGCTGGCCTTGCTGCTGGCGTTTCTGCTCAGCCGTTGGAAAACCTCGGTGAGTTTCGGACGCGCCCTGGCATTCACCGGCCTGGTGCTGATCACCCATCCGTTATTGGACGCCTTCACCACCTACGGCACCCAGCTGTGGTGGCCGCTGGGCCCGCCGGTGGCCTTGAACAGCATCTTTATTATCGACCCGCTTTATACCCTGCCGCTGCTGGTGGCGGTGGTGATCGCCCTGATCCGGCCGCCGGCCACCACCGCCCTGGTGGTGGGTCTCTCGCTGTCCAGCGCCTACTTGCTGTGGAGCCTGGCGGCGCAGCAATGGATGACGCACAGGGTGGCCCGCACCCTGGCGGATCAGGGCATCGAGGACGCGCCCATGATGGTGCAGCCGATGCCGTTCTCCACCTTCCTGTGGCGGGCCACGGTGATGGCGCCGTCGGCGCGTCTGGAGATCGTCACCGGGGTGTTCGATGGCGACGGGCCGCTCCATGTGGAGCGCTTTCCGCGCCGCCCGGAACTGGAGCAGGCGGCCGCCGGGCTGGCGGACGGCCAGCGGCTGATCTGGTTCACCGATGGCTTTCTCGATTACCGGCGCAACGGCGACCGGATGGTGGTCACCGATGTGCGCCTGGGGGTGCCCGGTGCCCACCCGTTCCAGTTCGTGATTGCCCAGCGGGCACCGGACGGCTGGGCGCCGATGGTCAGCACCCGTCTGCCCCGCCCGATGATCAATGAACAGGTGTGGCCGATGCTCTGGCGGCGCACCTTCGCCCTGGCGCCGGTGCTGTGCCTGCACAATCTGCAGCTGGGGGAGTCGCCGGCGGCCTGCGGGCAGCCCTGACGCGGAGCCGTCCGCCATTAGCGATCGGCTGCCGCCGGCCGAGGCCCCACGGTGCCCCGGCCGGTGTTCGGGGGTAAATTGACAGTAAGTCACAACTGCAGGAGGCTTATCCGGGGATTGGGGAAGAGACGTCACGGAAACCATGGCACATATCACGTTTTCCACCACGGATTATCCGCCGGCGGAGCGCCTTGAGGCCTCCCAGGATATCTATGCGGCCATGGCCAATATTGATGTCTCGCTGCCCCATGGCAAAGCCCCTGACATCGACACTCGCATCCGCCTGCTACCCGGCATTTCCATCGCACTGATAAAAACGTCGCCGCTTATCGTTAAGCGCCGTTCCCGGCATATTCAGGACGGCAACGATGACGTTGCCCTGTTGCTGAACCCAACCGGACGCGCCGCCTGGCGCTCCGAGCTGGGCGGCGTTGGCGAAGTGGAATGCAGCCCTGGTGCCGGCTGCTTTGGTTTCAATGATCGCCCGGGCACCATCGAGTTTCAGGGCAGCCGGACCTACATGCTCAATATCTGCTTCTCGCGCTCCCTGCTCGGGCCATTGGTTGGCGATATCGAACGTCCCGGCAAATCACCGCGGCTTGCCCAGGAGACATTCGCTCATCTGACCCGGTGCGCCATCGACCTGGTCCAGGCGCCGGAGCCGGAAGATGGCGATCTGCTTGCCGATACCAACAGGCTGCTGGATCTCGCCGCGCTCTCGGTGGGCGCGCCCCGCGATATTGAAATCACCGCGCGGCACCGGGGCCTCAAGCAGGCGCGCCTGCGGGCGGTCAAGGCGGACCTGCGCATCAGTGCCTGGCGCGGCGACACCTCCCTTGGCTGGCTGGCAAAACGGCACGGCGTATCGCCCGGGTACATTCGCGCCATGTTCGAGCAGGAAGGCCAGAGCTACACCGACTACGTACTGGAGCTGCGCCTGGAGCGGGTTTTCCAATGTCTCAAAAGCCCCGCCCATGGCCACAAGAAAGTCGCGGACATCATCTATGAGGCCGGCTTCAACAACCCGTCCTGGTTCTACCGCGCCTTCAAGCGCCGCTTTGGTCAGACGCCGGGGGAAGTCCGTGAACTGGCCAGTACCCGGCAACCCGCCGGGGCCTCCCTCTGAACACAAGTCCGCATCTGTCATCAACGTTGTGGCGCTGAGTGGAAGCCGGTGCCATAGCGGCTTGCTAAGCTCCTCGTCCTTGAACAATGCATAGCGACCTTGGGGGGGAGCTGGCACTGTGAAAGGCTGGTGGCAGTATCTCCAGCATGCAGGGCCCCTGCACTTTCCGCTGATGGTGGCGCCCCGCCGCAAGCGGCGGAAAGAGCAGGGGCACACTGCTCTCTCTTGAATCCAGACCATTGAGCGTCAGGCCATCACCGCCCACATCCCTGCTGACGCCAATACCCACCGCAACGGCATCATCAGTCCCAGCCGGCCAGCACCAGTTTGCCGATGGTGCCGCCGCCTTCGATGCGACGGTGGGCTTCCTTCAGGTTGGCGGCGTTGATCGGCCCCAGGGTTTCCGCCAGGGTGGTTTCCAGCACGCCGTCGTCCACCAGTTTCGCCGCCTGGCCGAGAATCTCGCCCTGGCGCTCCATGTCCACGCCGAACAGGGCGCGGGTGAACATGAACTCCCAGGCGAAGCGGGCGCTTTTCGGTTTCAGCGGGTTGGTGTCCAGCGGGCCACGGGCATCGACGATGGAAACGATGCCGCCCAGCGGCGCCACCAACTGGCAGACCTGGTTCCAGTAACCGTCCGGTTCCTGGGCCAGCAGAATGGCGTCCACCTGCTCGATGCCCAGTTCCTTGAGCGGCGCCACCAGGCCCTGGCGGTAGTCGATGGTGTGGTGGGCGCCCATGGCCCGGCACCAGTCCGCGGAGCGTTCCCGGCCGGCGGTGGCGATCACCGTCATGCCGAAGTGGCGGGCCGCCAGTTGCGCGGCGATGGAACCCACGCCGCCGGCGCCGCCGACGATCAGCAGGGTCTTGCCGTTGGCGTTGTGCGGGGTCAGACCGAGCTGGTCCTCCAGCGCTTCCCAGGCGGTCAGGGTGGTCAGCGGCAGCGCCGCCGCTTCCTGCAGGCCCAGGCTTTGCGGCGCCTTGGCGACGATGCGTTCGTCCACGCACTGGTATTGGGCGTTGGAGCCCTGGCGCTGCATGGCGCCGGCGTACCAGACCCGGTCGCCGGGCAGAAAACCGCGCACCTCGGAACCCACCGCCTCGACCCGGCCGGCGGCGTCAAAGCCCAGCACCTTATGGCCTTTGTCCGCCAGCGGCCGCTGGCGTACCTTGGTGTCCACCGGATTCACCGACACCGCTTCCACCGCCACCAGCAGGTCCCGGGGACCGGGTTGCGGCTGCTCCAGCTCGATGTCTTCCAGGGCGTGCACGTCCTCGATGGCGCGCGGTTGGTTGAAGCCAACTGCTTTCATGGGGCCTCCCGGGCTAATGTGCTTTGTGGGGGATTGTGGCACCGTAGGAGCGGCTTCAGCCGCGATCATCAACGCCGTTATCGCGGCTGAAGCCGCTCCTACGAACAACAAGGATAGCATCATGAACTTTGAAGAATACCGGCGCCACGATGGTTTGGGGTTGGCGGAGTTGGTGGCCAAGGGTGAGGTCACCGCCGGGGAGCTGCTGGAGGTGGCGATCCAGCGGGCGGAAGCGGTGAACCCCAAGCTGAACGGGCTGGTCATTCCGCTTTACGACGAGGCCCGGCGGCGCGCCGGCGAGTTCCTGGAGGGGCCCTTCGCCGGGGTGCCCATGCTGGTCAAGGACCTGTTCCAGGAGATCGGCGGGGCGCCGGCCTATTCCGGCAACAAGGCGCTCAAGGCGATGGATAACCGGGCGCCCCGGGATTCGGAGCTGGTGCGCCGCTGGAAGGCCGCCGGGCTGGTGCCGTTCGGGCGCACCAACACGCCGGAGTTCGGCTCCAAGGGCGTCACCGAGCCGGAATCCTTTGGCGCCACCCGTAACCCCTGGAACACGGACCATACGCCGGGCGGTTCCTCCGGCGGCTCGGCGGCGCTCACCGCCGCCGGCGTGGTGCCGTTCGCCGGTGCCAATGACGGTGGCGGCAGCATCCGTATTCCCGCCGCCTGCTGCGGCCTGTTCGGGCTCAAGCCCGGGCGCGGGCGCACCCCCTGGGGCCCGGAGATGGTGGAGGCCCTGCACGGCATTTCCGTGAACCACGTGGTGAGCCGCTCGGTGCGCGATTCCGCCGCCCTGCTGGACGCCACCCACGGCGACGAGCACGGCAGCCTGTTCCATATCGCGCCGCCGGAACGGTCCTACCTCAGCGAACTGGAGCGTGACCCGCGGCCGCTGAAAATCGGCTTCTCCCTGACCTCGCCCATCGGCACCCCGGTGGACCCGGAAGCGGTCAAGGCGGTGCAGGACACCGCCCGCCTGCTGGAAAGCCTGGGCCACCATGTGGAGGAGGCGGCGCCGTCCCTGGATATGATGGCCATGAGCATGGACTGGCTGGGCATCTGGTTCACCAAATGCGCCGGCGAGGTGGCACGGGTCAAGGAACTCACCGGTTGCGGTGACGAAGGCTTCGAGATGGACACCCTGGCCATGGCCGCCTTCGGCCACGCCACCCGCGCCGACGAGTACCTGGGCTTTTACCAGCGCGGCCAGCTTTATTCCCAGCAGCTGGCGGATTTCCACGACCGCTATGACCTCTGGCTCACCCCCACCCTGGCCATGCAGCCGGCGGCCATCGGTGCCTCCGCCACGCCGGCCTGGCAGCAAAACGCCCTCAAGGTGATTCTCAAACTGCGCGCCGGCAAGCTGGTGATGAAATCCGGCCTGGTGGAGCAGATGGCCCGGGAAAACATGAAGTACGTGCCCTTCACCCAGCTCGCCAACTTCACCGGCGTACCGGCCATGTCGGTGCCGCTGCACTGGTGCGACAGCGGCCTGCCCATGGGCGTGCATTTCGTCGGCACCCACGGCGACGAGGGCAAGCTGCTGGCCCTGGCTGGGCAGTTGGAGAAGGCCAAGCCTTGGTTTGATCGTATGCCGGAGGTTTAAAACCTGATCGCGACTAAAGTCGCTCCTACCGCCTCCATTGGACATACGGTGCGTTCGGAGCCGGTGTAGGAGCGACTTCAGTCGCGATCAAGCCTCTCGGACAACCCCCGATCCACAACCTCGACCCAATGCCGTACCGGCCCCCGCCCAGCCGCGCCCAGATGCATCTGACAGCCGATATTGGCGGTGGCGATGGCGTCCGGTTGGCCGCTTTCCAGGGCGTCGGGTTTGTTGTTCCGCAATAGCGCGGTTGGGGCGAGTTCATCGCGACTGAAGCGGAGTGCCGCCCAGTCGCTCCTACAGAGATATCCGACCACCCTGTAGGAGCGACTTCAGTCGCGATCAAGCGTCGCGGATAACCCCTGATCCACAACCTCGATCCAATGCCGTACCGGCCCCCGCCCAGCCGCGCCCAGATGCATCTGGCAGCCAATATTGGCGGTGGCGATGGCGTCCGGTTGGCCGCTTTCCAGGGCGTCGAGCTTGTTGTCGCGCAGTTGCCGGGCCATGGCCGGTTGGGTGATGGAGTAGGTCCCGGCGGAGCCGCAGCACAGGTGGCCGTCGGGTACCGGGGTGAGGTCGAAGCCCAGGCGGGTGAGCACGCCTTCGGTGACGCCGGCCAGGCGCTGGCCGTGTTGCAAGGTACAAGGGCATTGGAAGGCGAGCCGGCTTTCGGTGTGCACTGCCAGCGTGTCCAGATTCTCTTCGGCGAGAAACTCGCCCAGATCGCGGCTGTGCGCGCTGACCCGGCGTGCCTTGTCGGCGTAGGCCGGGTCGTCGGCGAGCACCTTGCCGTATTCCTTGATAAAGGCGCCGCAGCCGCTGGCGGTGGGGATGATCGCTTCCACGCCGTCGTCCAGGGCGGCGATCCAGGTGTCGATATTGCGTCTGGCCCGGTCCAGGCCGGTGGCCTGGCCGTCCAGATGATAGTCCACCGCGCCGCAGCAGCCGGCGCCGGACCATACTTCCGCGCCGATGCCGAGACGGTCCAGCACCCGGGCGGTGGCGGCGTTGGTGTTGGGTGACAGGGCCGGTTGCACGCAGCCGGCCAGCAGCGCCACCCGGCGTGGGTGGCCGCCGCCGGGCCAGTGGCCCGCCGGCGGCACCCGGGCGGGGATCTTCTCTTTCAGTGCCGTTGGCGCCAGCGGCCGGACCAGCCGCCCCAATCCCATCAGGGCGGCGAACAGTCGCGGGTGCGGCATCAGGGCGCGCAGGCCCCGACGCAGCAGCCGGTCCCGCGTGGAACGGGGCACCTGGCGCTCCAGTTCCGGCCGGGCGATGTCCAGCAGGGAGTGGTAGTCCACGCCGGAAGGGCAGGTGGTCTCGCAGGCCCGGCAGCTCAGGCAGGCGTCCAGGTGCTGCTGGGTGCCGTCGCCGGGCTCGTTGCCCTCCAGCATTTCCTTCATCAAATAGATGCGCCCGCGCGGGCCGTCCAGCTCGTCGCCGGTGAGCTGGTAGGTGGGGCAGGTGGCGTTGCAGAAGCCGCAATGCACGCAGCTGCGCAGGATCGATTCCGCTTCCTCGGCGCGGGGCAGTTGGCGGGCGGTGTCGCTGAGTCGGGTTTGCATGGCCGGCCTCCGGTTACAGGTCCGCGTACAACCGGCCCGGATTGAAAATCCGCTCCGGGTCCAGGCGGGCTTTCAGCGTCTGGTGATAGCGCAGCAGGGCCGCCGGCAGCGGGTGGAAGGGCGCGTCCTCCGCTTCCTCGCCGCCGAAGCGGGTGGCGGAGCCACCGGCGCTGGCGGCCAGCTGCCGCAGGGTGGCGGTGTCGGCGTCGCTTTTCAGCCAGCGCTGGGCGCCGCCCCAATCACTGAGCTGGGTGCCGGGCAGCTCCAGCACCGGCGCCGCCGGTGGCAGGGACAGCCGCCACAGGGGTTTGGCACCATCGAAGAACGGCAGCCGGTGGTCGCGCAGTTTGTCCCAGTAGTGGTTGTCCTCCAGGGGCTCGCCGCCGATCTCCGCAACCGCCGCGTGCACCGAGCCCTGGTTGCCTTCCAGCCGTATTCTCAGCAGGCCGCCGCCGTGGCAGGCGGCGCTCAGGGGCAGGCCGCGCCGGCGCCAGTCCAGCACCCGTTCCCGGGCCTGTTCGCCGGTCAGGCGCAGTTGCAGGGAGCGGCTGGCGCGGGGGCGGGGCAGCACCTTGAACGAGACTTCCGTGATCAGGCCCAGGCAGCCAAAGCTGCCGGCCATCAGCCGGGACAGGTCGTAGCCGGCCACGTTTTTCATTACCTCGCCGCCGAAGCGCAGGTGTTGGCCCTCGCCGGTAATCACCCGGGTGCCGAGCACGAAGTCCCGCACCGAACCGGCCCAGGGCCGGCGCGGCCCCGCCAGGCCGCTGGCCACCATGCCGCCGACGCTGGCGTCGCCGCCGAACAGGGGCGGCTCGAACGGCAGCATCTGGTCCTGCTCCGCCAGGGTGGCGATCAACTCGCTGACCAGCGTGCCGGCGCGGGCGGTGACCACCAGCTCACTGGGGTCGTAGTGCACCACGCCGCTGTGCTCCAGGGTATCCAGAATCTCGCCGTCCACCGGCCGGCCCAGATGGAACTTGCCGCCGGTGCCCCGGGGGCACAGCGGCCGGCGTTCGGCGCGGGCGGCGCGCACCCGCTCCAGCAGAGCCTCGGACTGATCGCCCATCAGAAACGCTCCAGGTCCGGGAACGGCAGTTCGCCCCGGTGAATGTGCATGGTGCCGAATTCCGCGCAACGGTTCAGGGTGGGAATGTTCTTGCCCGGGTTGAGCAGCCGCTGTGGATCGAAGGCGGCCTTCACCGCGTGGAAGCAGGTGATCTCGTCGGCGTCGAACTGGCTGCACATCTGGTTGATCTTCTCCCGGCCCACGCCGTGCTCGCCGGTGATGCTGCCGCCCACCGCCACGCACAGCTCCAGGATGCGCCCGCCCAGGGCCTCGGCCCGGTGCAGTTGGTCGCTGTCGTTGGCGTCGAACAGAATCAGCGGGTGCATGTTGCCGTCGCCGGCATGGAAGACATTGGCCACGCGCAGGTGGTATTCCCGGGACAGCGCCTCGATGCCGGCCAGCACCTTGGGCAGCTCCCGTTTCGGGATGGTGCCGTCCATGCAGTAGTAGTCCGGCGAGATGCGCCCCACCGCCGGGAAGGCCGCCTTGCGGCCGGCCCAGAAGCGTTGCCGTTCAGCGTCGTCCCGAGCCTGGCGGACCTCGGTGGCGCCGGCGTTTTCCATCACCGCGCGCACCCGCTGGCAGTCCTCGTCCACATCGCTTTCCACGCCGTCCAGTTCGCACAGCAGAATGGCTGCGGCGTCCCGGGGGTAGCCGGCGTGGGCGAAATCCTCGGCGGCGCACAGGGCCAGGTTGTCCATCATCTCCAGGCCGCCGGGGATGACGCCGGCGGCGATGATGTCGGCCACCGCCTGGCCGGCCTTCTCCACGTTGTCGAAACTGGCCAGCAGCACCTTGGCGCAGGGCGGCGCCGGCAGCAGCTTCACGGTGATCTCGGTGACGATGCCGAGCATGCCCTCCGAGCCGGTGAACAGCGCCATCAAATCAAAGCCCGGCGTGTCCAGGGCATCGCTGCCCAGGGTCAGGCATTCGCCGTCCACGGTGACGATGTCCAGCTTCAGCAGGTTGTGCACGGTGAGGCCGTATTTGAGGCAATGCACGCCGCCGGCGTTCTCCGCCACGTTGCCGCCAATGGAGCAGGCGATCTGCGACGAAGGGTCCGGCGCGTAGTAGAGGCCGTAGGGGGCGGCGGCCTGGGAAATGGCCAGGTTGCGCACCCCGGGCTGCACCCGGGCGGTGCCGGCCTGCGGGTCGATCTCGACAATGCGATTGAAGCGCGCCATCACCAGCAGGATGCCTTTCTCCAGCGGCATGGCGCCGCCGGACAGACCGGTGCCCGCGCCCCGGGCCACCACCGGCACGCCCTCGTCGCTGGCGATGCGCATCAGCCCCTGGACCTGCTCCAGGGTGTCCGGCAGGGCCACCAGCATGGGCACGGTGCGGTAGGCGGCCAGGCCGTCGCATTCATAGGGTGTCAGGTCTTCCCGCCGGTGCAGCAGGTGCAGATCGGGCAGATCCCGCCGCAGGCGGTCAAGCAGGGCCGTCTTGTCCACGTCGGGCAGGGGGCCGTCTAGCCGTTCGTCGTAATGCATGGTTCCGCCGGGCTGCTGTTATTGGAATGTCGCGGGTGCAAGGTCGCGGGGCCGGCGGTCAGTGTGCAACGGCCCCGGGGTGGCGGCAAGGGCGGCGCGACGTTGGTCGAAAGGCCCGCTGCCGGTGCTATGATGACCGCGTTTTTCGCAACGGGGACCACCGTGACCGCGCATATTCTGATCGTGGACGACGAACCGAGGGTGGCGGAGCCGCTGAGCTTCGCGCTGCAACGGGAGCACTTCCGGGTCACCCACGTGGAGCGCGGCGAGCAGGCGCTGGCGGTGCTGGGCGAGGACCCGCCGGCGCTGGTGGTGCTGGACGTGGGCCTGCCGGACATCAACGGTTTCGAGGTGCTCAAGCGGGTGCGCCGGGACAGCGAGGTGCCGGTGCTGTTTCTCACCGCCCGGGAGGACGAACTGGACCGCATCCTGGGCCTGGAACTGGGTGGCGACGACTATGTCACCAAGCCGTTCAGCCCCCGCGAGGTGGTGGCCCGGGTGCGCGCCATTCTCAAGCGCCAGGGCGCCGCTCCGGCGCAGGCCCCGGTGCGGGACTGGCGCGTGGACGGCGATGCCGCCCGGGCCTGGTTCCGCGAGCAGCCCCTGGCCCTGACGCTTTCCGAATACCGGATTCTGGAAGCCCTGGTGCGCCACCCGGGCCAGGTGTTCAGCCGTGCCCGGCTGCTGGATATCTGCGGCAGCGAGGAGGACAGCTTCGAGCGCGCCGTGGACACCCACATCAAAACCCTGCGCGCCAAGCTGCGGCCCCTGGGCGGTGACGGCTGGATCGTGACCCGGCGTGGCCTGGGCTATGTGCTGGAACGGCCATGAAACTGAGCCGCCAACTGCTGCTGATTTTCTTCCTGGTGATGGGGCTGGTGAGCTGGTTCACCATGGACCTGGTGCTGGGCGAGGCCAAGCCGCTGGTGCGCCAGTCCGCGGAGGAAACCCTGGTGGACGCCGCCAACTTGCTGGCGGAAATCATTGCCTCGGACGTGCGCGAACAGCGGCTCACCATCACCCCGGACTTGCGCGCCGCTTTGCAGCGCTACGCCGACCGCGCCCCCGCCGCCACCATCTGGGGGCTGAACAAGAACCGCACCGACACCCATGTGTACGTCACCGATGCCCGGGGCGTGGTGCGGTTCGATTCCCAGGGCGTCAACGAAGGCGAGGATTTCTCGCAATGGAACGATGTGCTGCTGACCCTGCAGGGGAAGTACGGCGCCCGCACCAGCCGCTCCGACCCCAACGATCCCACCTCCTCGGTGCTGTACGTGGCGGCGCCGGTGCGTCACGACGGCACCCTGATCGGCGTGGTCACCCTGGGCAAGCCCAGTGCCTCGATTCAGCCGTTCGTGGCCCAGGCGGAGGCGCGGCTGATCCGCTACGGCTGGATGGCGCTCAGCGTTTGCCTGCTGCTGGGCGTGGGTCTGGCCTGGTGGATCAGCCGCCGGGTCGGGCGCCTGCGCGCCTATGCCCTGGCGGTGGCGGAAGGGGGCCGGCCGGCGCCGCCGCGCTTCCGGGTGCGCGACGAAATCCACGACCTGGCGCGGGCGGTCACCGCCATGCGCCGCAAGCTGGAGGAACGGTCCCGTCTGGAAAACCACACCGCCATGCTCACCCATGAGATGAAGAGCCCGCTGGCGGCGATTCGCGGCGCTGGGGAAATCCTCGCCGAGGAAGTCAGCGACCCGGCCCTGCACCGGCTCACCGAAAATGTGGTGCACGAAAGTCAGCGGCTCAGCGACCTGCTGGACCGCATGCTGGCACTGGCCCGGCTGGAGAAACTGGAAAGCCTGCCGTCCCGCCGTGACCAGCCCCTGGCGCCGCTGCTGGACGAATGGCGCCGCAGCCGTCAGGTGCTGCTCGATGACAAGGAGCTGAAGGTGTCGCCGGAAGGCGAAGCGGTGCTGCACGTGGACCCGGACACCACCCGGCTGGCCCTGTTCAACCTGCTCGACAACGGGCTGCGCTTCGCCGAACCCGGCTCCACCCTGGTGGTGGCCGGCTGGCGTGACGGCGACAGCGGTGGCGTCCACGTGACCAACCAGGGCCCGCGCATTCCCGACTATGCTTTGGAGCGCGTCACCGAACGATTTTATTCCCTCCCCGCGCCCGGCGAAGAAAAAAGCTCCGGCCTGGGCCTGGCCATGGTCCGCGAAGTCGCCGAACTACACGGCGGCTGGCTGCGCGTCGAAAACCTGGACCACGGCGTCCGCGTCACGCTTTGCCTCAGCTGATTGCCGGCCTGTTGTGGGAGCGGCTGGGCGGCATTCCGCTTTAGCCGCGATCAAGGGCCGTGCCATCGGCATCGCGGCTGAAGCCGCTCCTACAATAACGATCGCGCACACGAAATCCCCACATTCCCCCCACGCCCGCCGGGCAAGCTGGGCGCTCCGAATCAAGGGAGACGACCATGGCCCAGAGCCCATTGAAAAAAATCCTTATCATCATCGGCCTGATGCTGGTGCTGGTGGTGCCGTTGTTGATGATCCAGGCGAAGATCAACGAACGCCAACAACGGGCGATGGTGGTGAGCGCGCAAATCAGCAACCAGTACGGCGGCGAACAGACCCTGTCCGGGCCGGTGATTCTGGTGCCCCAGGTGCGCCGCCACGAGGTGGTGTACACCGACAAGGAAACCGGCGAGTCCCGTTCACGAATAGAAACCCGCTACGAGCGCATCGCCCGGGTCCCGGATACCTTGACCATTGATGGGGAGCTGCGGACCGAAACTCTGTATCGCGGTATCTACGGCACCCCGGTGTACCGCAGCCAGCTCAACGTGGAGGCGGCTTTCCCGGCGGGCTGGGGCGAGCCCCAGTCGTCGGCTTTCCGTGATCAGCGCGCGGCGTTGCTGGTGTTGCGGGTGGAGGACCTGCGCGGCCTGGCGGAGCGGCCGCGCCTGAGCATCGGCGACCAGACCCTGACGCTGCTGGAACCCGGCGAGATTCCCGAATCCCTGGGTGGCAATGTGCTGGTGGCGAAGCTGCCGGACAATCTGCCGGGCCCCTTCACCGTGTCCGTGGAACTCAACCTTAACGGCAGCCGCTCGCTGGCGGCCCTGCCCCTGGCCAAGGAAACCAGCATGACGCTGCGCGGTGACTGGCCGCACCCGGGCTTCACCGGCCTGCTGTTGCCGGCGGAACGGCAAGTCGGCGACGACGGCTTCATGGGCCGCTGGTACACCAACAGCCTGGCGGCGGCCAGCGCCATCTCCTGCGCCGGCGACAACGCCCTGTGCCAGGACTATCAGAAAGCCCTGCGGGTGGACCTGGTGCAGCCGGTCACCGGCTTGCTGTCCAGCGAGCGGGCGCTTAAATACAGCTATCTGATCGTCGGCCTTACCTTTGCCGCTTTCTTTTTGTTCGAAGTGATGCGGCGCATGGCGGTGCATCCCATGCAATACCTGCTGGTGGGGCTGGCGCTGGCCATGTTCTATCTGCTGCTGGTGGCGTTGGGCGAGCATGTGGATTTCGCCTGGGCCTATGGCATCGGCGGATTGGCCTGTGTCGGTGTGATCGGTGTCTATCTGAGCGCGGTGTTGCGCTCGGCCAAGGCGGGGTGGGGGTTCGCCGGCGCCCAGGCGCTGGTGCTGGCGTTGATTTACGCCATCCTGAATGCCGAGGACTATGCGCTGCTGATGGGGTCGTCGCTGTTGTTCGTCACCCTGGCGGCGGTGATGGTGCTCACCCGTCACGTGGACTGGAGTGCCGCCCAGACCCGCGGGCAGTAGCGGCCTGGATAGCCATGGAAGATGCGGAAAACGTTAGGGAACAGGCCGGGGCGGGCGCCCCGGCCATTCTCGGCCATGGATCAGCGGTTGTCGCCGTCCATGTCCGCGCCCTGCATGGAATTCACTTTTTCCACTTCCACCAGGGTGCGGCCGTCGTCGTGCTCCACTTCACCGACTACGTCCAGACGGGTGCCCACCGGCAGTTGGCGGTCGCCGCTGAGATCGTTGTCCAGTTCGATCTCGATGGTGCCGGCGCTGTCCTTGAGCATGTAGTGCTCGTCTTCCAGCACCTGGGTCACCTCACCGGTCACGTGGACCATCTGGCCTTCCTCGATGCCCTGCTTGATGGCGGCGCTGTCGGCTTTGATGGCGTCGCCGGCATGGGCCACGGTGAAGGCACCCGCGAGGGCGGTGGCGATAATCAGCTTTTTCATGGCAATCCTCCTTGTTCGCTCAAAACGAATCACGAGTATGGCATTGGAATCGGGGCTGGTTTTGTAAAGGAGGATCAAAAGCTTTCGCGGCTGAAGCCGCTCCTACGGAATCGGCACGAGTAGGAGCGGCTTCAGCCGCGATCAGGCCCCCTCACCCTGGGGCAGCGGCGGCCACCAGTCCTGGAGGCTGCCGTCGGAGACGGCGGCCAGGTCGCCGAACTGCAGCAGCACGAATTCGCTTTGCGTGGGGCGGAAGAAAATCTGGTCGTTCACTTCCAGGGCGGTGCTGTCCGCGCCGTTGTACATCATCTGGTTGGTGCTGGCGCCGTACAGGCCGTTGGCCTCGATGCCCGGCGGCGACACCGGTTGTGCCTTCCAATAACCGCCGTAGATAAAATAGGTGCGCGCCCGGTTCGGGTCCCAGAGCGCCCAGGCGTCCCCCAACGGCAGCGGGCCGGGCAGCTGCAGCCCGTCCATGGCCTTGAGCACCGGCGCGGCGATAAAGGCGGCCGGCTCAAACTCCGCCAGGGTGTCCAGATCAAAATCCGTGGGCTTTACCAGCGCCGAACCGACGGCCAGTTCGTTGAGCGGCGTTTCGTCGCCGTGCAAAGCCACGGTGGGACTGCCGGCGCCATTGAAGGTGAGCCGTTGTTCCCGGTATTTCGGCTGTAACTGATAAAGGCGGTCGATAAAACTCTGATACACCGCCTGGCTTTTGCGCAGCGAATCCTGGCGGCTTTCCACCACCGCGGGCAGCTTGCCCACATGGGCGTCGTAGCCCATGAAACCGCTGAAGCCGAGCCGCTCCGGGTGTGCCTCGATCAGCGCCAGCAGCGGGTCGAGCTGCTCCGGCGTGGCCAGGCCGCCACGGTGCAGGCCCACATCCAGTTCGATATTGATCAGCAGGCGGCGCTGTCGCTTCTCCGCCAGGGCCAGGTATTCCCGCAGCCGCGCCTCGCTGTCGATCAGCCATTGCAGTTGCTGGTCCGGATCGAAGGCGGCCTGCGCCGGCAGTTCCTCATAGAAACGCTCGGCGGCGTTCACCGGCATGGGCTTGCCGAGCAGCAGATCGCAGCCCGGTTCCGCCGTGGCCAGGGCGGTAATGAACGGTTGATGGAAAACCATCACCCGGCGGGTGCCGGTCTGGGCCATCACCTCGCGGATCAGCGGCACGCTGGGCAGGGACTTGGCGACGATGCGGTAGTCGCGCCCGGGCGGCAGCAGGGCGGTGAGCCGCTGGCAGTTGGCGGCCAGCCGCTGGCGGTCGATCAACAGCACCGGCCGGCCCGGCCCGTGCTGGCGGAACAGGTCGTTGAGCGCCTGAAAATAGGGCGGGTGGGGCGCGCCCCGGTCACCGGGTTTGAGCCACCAGGCCAGCGCCAGGCCGCCGCCCAGGGCGATCAGAAAAGTGCGTCGTTTCATGGTTGTTATCCGTTATCGATGAACAAACGCTTGAGGTGATCATTGAGCAGGCGGCCCTGCGGGTCCAGTTCCCGGCGGATCGCCAGGAAGTCGTCGAAGCGCGGGTACAGCTCGCGCAGTTGCGCCGCGCCCAGGCCGTGCAGCTTGCCCCAGTGGGGCCGGCCCTGGCATCGCCGCAGCACCGGCTCGGCGACCTCGAATAAAGGCCGGTAGTCCTGCTTGTAATACTGATGCACGGAGATGGTGGCGCCGGGGCGCTGGCTGAACATGGACAGCATCGTGTCGTCGGCGGCCACGTAGCGGAATTCGATGGGGAAGAACGCATTGATGTCGTGCTCCCGGATCGCCTCGCACAGTTGGCGCAGGCAGGTCACGCCCTGTTCCGCCGGCACCGTGTATTCCATCTCGTTGAAGCGCACCGTGCGGCGGTTGGCGTAGATCTTGTGGGCCGGGCCCCAGCGGCGGCTTTCCTCGACGAAGAAGGTCACCAGTTTCTGTAGCGTGGAGGTGAGCCAGCCGGCGCGCATGGCCAGTTCGGAGACCATTTCCAGAAGGTCGTTGCTGTCGTCCTGGGCCAGATTGTCGTCCTGCCGCTCGGTGGGCGTCATGGTCTTGACGATGGCGGTGCCGCCCAGGGGGAAGGCGAAGAATTCGATATTGCGGAAGTTGTTCTTTTCCCGCTCCACGAAATCCATGGCTTCGTCCAGGGGCAGGGTCCAGGTGTGTTCCTCCAGCCGGTAGGCCGGGGCGGTGCGCAGGGACACCTCGGTGACCAGGCCCAGGGCGCCCACCGAGCAGCGGGCGGCGTCGAACAGCTCGCCGTCCGCCGCCGTCAGGCGGTGGCGCCGGCCGGCCATGTCCAGCAGGGTGAGCCCGGCCACCTGGGCGGACAGGCTGGGCAGTTCCAGGCCGGTGCCGTGGGTGCTGGTGGCGATGGCCCCGGCCAGGGACTGCAGGTTGATGTCCGGCTCGTTGACCAGGCTGTGGCCCTCGCCCCAGGCCTGGTCGCCGGCCTGGGCGATGCGGGTGCCGGCGCCGAAATGCAGCACGTCGCCATCGCGGCCGCGCAGGCCGGCCATCGCTTCCAGGGACACCAGGGTATCGTCGGTGGGCACCACGCCGCTGAACGAGTGGCTGCCGCCGAAGGCGCGCACCGTGCCGGTGGTGGCGGCCAGCAGTTTTTGCAGGGCATCCTCGGTGGCCGGGTAGGCCAGATTGCGGGGGCGGGCGCTCTGGTTGCCGGACCAGTTTTGCCACTGCCCGCCGGACCCGTCGTCGGTGGCCCGGGCCAGGGCGGGCAGGGCGCCGGCCCCGGCGGTGGCCGCCAGCGCCTTGAGAAAGCCGCGGCGGTCCAGGGAAAGATTAAAAGCCATGGTGGTTCCTGTTTGTTCTTATGGAACCATGGTACTAACCGGGCAGCCGGTGGCAATTGACTGAAGGGCCGGCGGCGCCGGCCCTGGGGGTGGAGGCTGCCGGTGGACGTTACAACCGATAAGCGGCCAGCCACTGCTCCAGCTGCGCCTGCGGCAGGGCGCCGGCCTGGCGGGCCAGTTCCCGGCCCTCGCGGAACACCATCAAGGTGGGGATGCTGCGGATGCCGAAGCGCCCGGCCAGGGCCGGCTCCGCCTCGGTGTCCAGCTTGGCGAAGCGCAGATCCGGCTCCATGCGAGCGGCGGCCTGGGCGAACACCGGCGCCATCATCTTGCACGGCCCGCACCAGCTGGCCCAGAAGTCCACCACCACGGGCATCTGGGAGCGCTCCACCACGGCGCTGAAATTGGCCGTGGTGAGGGTAATCGGGGCGCCCTCGAACAGCGGCCGTTTGCACTTGCCACAACGGGGGCCATGGGCGCGGCGGGCGGCGGGAATGCGGTTGATCGCTCCGCAGTGGGCGCAGCCCAGGGTCAGGGTGTCATCGTTCATGGCGCGGCTCCGGCAAGTGGGACGGTACTCAATATGATGGCGCCGCCCCGCCGTTCAAGCCAGGGCTCAGGGAAAGCGCACCCCGGTCAGGCTCTCGGACAGTTCCCACAGCCGCGCCCCCAGGGCGCCGTCCTGGGCGTAGCGCCGTGGCCGCGCCTCGGTGGGCGGCCCGAACGCTTCCATCAAGCGCGCCGGGCCGTAGTAGTTGCCGCCCCGGGCGTCCGGGCTGGTGGCGGCGTAGAGCGTGGGCCAGCTGCCCTTCTCCGCGCTCTGGGTGAACAGCGGCCAGGCCCAGCGGGCCAACCGGCCGATGCCCAGCGGGCTTTCCTCGGCGATGCCCGGGCCCGCCAGGTTGGTGCTGGCGACGCCCGGATGGCAGGCCAGCGAGCGGGTCTCGGCGCCGGCATCACGCAGCCGCCGCTCCAGCTCGATGGCGAACATCAGATTGGCCAGCTTGGCCTGGGCATAGGCTTTCTGGCGGCCGTACTCGCCGTCCAGATGGATGTTGTCGAAGTGAATGCGCCCGCCCCGGTGGGCGATGCTGCTGACGGTGACGATGCGGGACCCGGGCACCTCACGCAGGTGCGGCAGCAGATGGCCGGTAAAGGCGAAATGCCCCAGATGGTTGATGCCGAACTGGCGTTCGAAACCGTCCTCGGTGCGGCCTTCCTGCAGCCACATGATGCCGGCGTTATTGACCAGCAGATCGATTTGCTCGCAGCGCCCGGCGATGTCCTCGGCGGCCTGGCGCACGCTGGCCTGGCTGGCCAAGTCCAGATGCACCACCTCGGTCTGGCCGGGCAGGTCGCGGCGGGCGGCCTCCGCCTTCTCCAGATTGCGGCAGGCCATGATGATGCGCGCCCCACGGGCGGCAAGATGATGGGCGGCGCGCAGGCCGATGCCGCTGTTGGCACCGGTGATCACGGCCACCCGGCCGCTCTGGTCGGGAATGTTCGAAGGGTTCCAGCTCATGGGGGCGCTCCTTGTCGGCTCGGGTTGATCGCGGCCAAAGCCAGCCTTGTTGTAGGAGCGGCTCCAGCCGCGATCAACCCATCAGTCGATGCCGAGCTGATCCCAAAGAGCATCCACCCGGCGCTTGGTGTCGTCGTCCATGGTAATCGGACGGCCCCACTCACGACTGGTTTCGCCGGGCCATTTCGAGGTGGCGTCGAGCCCCATTTTCGAACCCAGTCCGGCCACCGGCGAAGCGAAATCCAGGTAATCGATGGGCGTGTTCTCCACCAGCACCGTGTCCCGGGCCGGGTCCATGCGAGTGGTGATCGCCCACATCACGTCCTTCCAATCGCGGCCGTTCACATCGTCGTCGCAGACAATCACGAACTTGGTGTACATAAACTGCCGCAGGAACGACCACACCCCCATCATCACGCGCTTGGCGTGGCCCGGGTACTGCTTCTTCATGGTCACCACCGCCATCCGGTAGGAGCAGCCCTCCGGCGGCAGATAGAAATCCACGATCTCCGGAAACTGCTTCTTCAGGATCGGCACGAAGATCTCGTTCATGGCCACGCCCAGCACCGCCGGCTCATCCGGCGGCCGGCCGGTGTAGGTGCTGTGGTAAATCGGATCGCGGCGGTGGGTAATGCGCTCCACGGTGAACACCGGGAAGCGCTCCACCTCGTTGTAGTAGCCGGTGTGGTCACCGAACGGCCCCTCGTCGGCCATCTCGCCGGGATGAATATGGCCCTCCAGCACGAACTCGGCGCTGGCCGGCACCTGCAGATCCGAACCCAGACACTTCACCAGCTCGGTCTTGCCGCCGCGCAGCAGACCGGCGAAAGCGTACTCGCTAAGGGTATCGGGCACCGGTGTCACCGCGCCAAGAATGGTGGCCGGATCGGCGCCCAGCGCCACCGCCACCGGGAAGGGCTCACCCGGGTGCTGCTGTTGCCACTCCTGGAAATCCAGCGCGCCGCCCCGATGGCTCAGCCAGCGCATGATCAGCTTGTTACGCCCGATCAACTGCTGCCGGTAAATGCCCAGATTCTGGCGCTCCTTATGCGGCCCCCGGGTGATCACCAACGGCCAGGTCACCAACGGCCCGGCGTCGCCGGGCCAGCAGGTCTGGATCGGCAAACGGGTCAGATCCACATCGTCGCCCTCGATCACCTGCTCCTGGCAGGGCCCGGAACCGCTCACCTTGGGGCTCATGCTCAGCACCTTGCGGAACACCGGCAGCTTCTCCCAGGCATCCCGGAAACCCTTCGGCGGCTCCGGCTCCTTCAGAAACGCCAACAGCTCCCCCAGCTCCCGCAACTCCGCCACCGAATCGCGCCCCATCCCCAACGCCACCCGCCGCTCCGTGCCGAACAGATTGCCCAACACCGGAATCGAATGGCCCTTCGGATTCTCGAACAACAACGCCGGCCCGCCCGCCTTCAGCGTCCGGTCGCAAATCTCGGTGATCTCCAGATGCGGGTCCACCTCGGCGGTGACGCGCTTCAACTCGCCCTGTTTCTCCAGTTGCTGGATAAAGTCGCGCAAATCGCGGTATTTCATGAAACGGAATCTCGCCGGCTACAAGGTGCGAGGCAGTATAACAGCCCACCCGCCCCGCACGATGCCATGCCCCCCAACCTCCCGCAGGCTCGCATGTAGGAGCGACGTCAGTCGCGATAACCGCAGTCGCGATAACCGCCGCCGGAGACCGCGACAGCAACGGAGTACCACCCGGTCGTCCCAGCCGCTGCCCACATGGACAGCATAGTCGATGCCGACAAACCAAAGGCTCACGGGACCGGGAGCGCCGCTGTGAAAGGTTTGTAACTTTATGAAATATCTGATTTATTCGGTTTTATATCAAAGCACGGAAGCCGGGATAGGACGCCGGCGCGTTCATTGGGTATTCGAGACGGCGTCCTAATACCCGTTAGCGCTCAATAGGGGAATGTCGCGCCATGAGAAATCTAATCGTTCCAATAATCTTAGCCACGTTATTCGTCGCTGGCTGCTCGGATGGCGGCTCTAGCCAATCATCAAGCGAGTCAGTTGCTGCGGAAGCGACCGCGTCAGCAAATGCAGCAGACGTTGCCGCTGCACCACAGCAGGAACGACCTGTAGTGAGCATTGGCTGGCTTCCCAGTGAGGCCTGCTCCTTCCTAGATCCGACACTTGTAACGCGTGGGTACAGGCACGACTTTGACGATGAGTACCATTGCTCCTCGCCGTACAAGGATATTGGTCAATCGGATATGCGGCTAGCCAACAACCTTGCGTACTACGTCACAGGCAGCGCGAATGTGGCGGACACGGTAAAGCTGGTGTTG
Source organism: Alloalcanivorax gelatiniphagus (assembly GCF_005938655.1). Taxonomy (GTDB): domain Bacteria; phylum Pseudomonadota; class Gammaproteobacteria; order Pseudomonadales; family Alcanivoracaceae; genus Alloalcanivorax; species Alloalcanivorax gelatiniphagus. Next base: position 29,643 of record NZ_VCQT01000044.1, on the reverse strand, counting down.
AACTACAACCAGCCAGAAAACGCGTCTCTTGCGACGGAAAAGCTTATCGCAGCGTCAAAAGCTCTTTCATTCAAAGCTGCTGGTGGCGACCTCCCACCTGGCGTCCTTTCAGCACTTTCAGCGGGCCGCTCGACTAGCGAAGTCTCCGGAGAGTTCAAACACGAGGTAAAGCGAGATGACTGGCCAACTGGCCGCGGTTACGAGATTCACTACATTATCACCAAGTCGGTAGAGCGCTAACAATTCATTCAAGCCGGCGCCGCTTCGCGCGGCTTAATTCAGAGGTTATTTTGTCGATTCAAAGGCTTGAATGCTACGTAAAGCGATTAAACGCGCGATGTCTGGAACCACACATCCTAAGCGGCGGTGCTTTTTTCGCGCCGAAGCAGTTTCTGGCCGAAAGCGAGTAGGTATCACGCAGCACCTTGGCGACCAAGCTAGCGCCTGTCTGCTTCCGCGTCATGTGTGAGGTGAGTAATGTCCAAGCTGATAATTATATTTGGGTTGCTGATTGTTGCGTACACGGTGATTGCCAAGGTTTCAGGAATGCCGACCTTTTGCCGGTGAGTTGGTTTGGCGAACAGTCTGGTGGCAGTGAATACTACAGAATTGTCGGCTCAGAAGGTTGCGGGGCCTATTGGCTTTTCGCTCTCGTCGCGGGCATTGTTATTTCTGCCGCGGGTCTGGCCTTGAGGTTTATCAAATGAGCGGCGTAAAAGTAATACAGGGCTTCCTGAAAATGGAACAAGAAGCTGCAGTGGCCCAATTTCGCTGCGCTCAAATGGTTCGATTGGTTTGGCGCTATATGTAAATGCTGATGAAGTCTTACATCGAAAAAATTAGCGATGCTTTTTCATTGCAACCGTATCCGTTTTCGCAATCTTTTTGGCCTCGGACCTTTTTGGGGTGCTCGAGTTAAGCCGGGAGGTCGGTGGGTTGGTGCTGGTCGCTGTAGTTTCTATGCTGCCCGTATCACTCATTTTGTTTGCCGTGGTGAGCTGGTTTGGCGGGTCGAAGCGGCATTTTCATTACCTACAAGTTTCGGCAGTTCTAAACCTGGCAATGGCATTGATTGTCTACGTGGTGATGAATAGTGGCATATAGCCAAGCAGTAGATAACCGCCACCGGCTCGATGCCGGAGGGCTTGAGGCTCTGCGGGGCGGCCGACGCTACGCACCGACCGCGAGGGCTGTGGGCGTTAGGGATCAAGGATGATGAGAGTACGTATACTGGCTGCCTCGGTTTTTCTTATCAGCATGGTTTCCTGCTCTGTAGATGAGCCGTTTTATATTTACAATGCCACGGAGGGTGCTGTTGTTGTCGAAGTGGGCGGAGCTTCCCATTCGGTAGAGCGGAATGCGACACGGAAAATTCGCGGGCTTCATTATGAGGGCGCCACGATAACTTTTGGCGACGGCTCAAAAGTGAGCTATGAAAAATCACTAAAAGGACTGTTGGAAAATTGGTCCTCCCTCAGGAAAAGGTATATTTGTGATGGTTTCTGGTCGGCCGAGTTTCATTTGGTTATCACCAGAAGGCGTGTTCTTGAGCTTAGGTCGTGCTCTGAAGGAGGGGGCCCTATGGAATTGAGGCCAGATAGTGCTTAAAAAAGTCGCAGCGGGGCTCGCTAAAGACTGCCACGGAAATCCCAATCAGCAGACGATCCTGGCGTTAGGCATTACGTGAGAGCGGTAGCGAGGAAATGACGGAAGAGAAAAAACGAAAGAGTTCGGTGCGGAAGCGCGCGGATGAAATCAAGGGCGACCGCTGCAAAAACTTGATTGCCGTTATTGAAGACCCGAGCGATATCAGAAATATCGGAACGGTAATTCGCAACGTGAATGCCCTGGGTGTGGAGAAGGTGTACGTGATCGATCCCAGGTCAGCCCTTCCGGACGATTGGCAAGAAATGCGAAGAACGAAAGCGCTCAACCAGACATCCGTTTCGGCTATCAAATGGAGTTTCGTCAAGCGCTTTGGCAGCACCGAGGACTGCATTGCGCACCTGGAGAAAAATCGCTTTGTCTCGATCGTTACGTCTCCACACGTCAAGGGACGAAACAATGGCGTTCTCGATGAGATCGACTTTACGGAGTGGTACAAGCTGGCCGTTTGGTTTGGCAATGAGTCTCGGGGTATCAGTGATACCGCTATTGCGAACAGTATATTGTGCATCAGCATCCCCATGTTTGGGATGATCGAGAGCTTTAATCTTGCCACCACATCCGGCATCGTCCTTTATGAGGTGACCAAGCAGCGCCGTGAGTATCAGAGGAAGTATCGGAAAAGGAACAAGCGGGTTCCCGTGGATGATGCCTGACAGGTAGTTGCGGTACGTTCTGGCGCTGGCCTTAAACGCAAGACGCCCCGGCGGTGAGCCGGGGGGGGGGCTTGCGTTGCGCGGTTTTGTGAAAAGACCGCCGGTGTTACTTGCGCTCCATGGAATCGAAGAATTCGGCGTTGGTCTTGGTCTGCTTCACGCGGTCGATAGGGAATTCCACCGCACCGATCTCGTCCATGGGGTGGAGCTCCTTGCGCAGACCTTCGTCAGCTGCTAACTCGGGCCCACCCTGCCGGCTGCAAGGTGCGGGGCAGTATAACGGCCGGCTTGGCGGGCAAGTTGAAGGCGAGTCAGAATCAACCGGAAAAGAACCGGGCCAGTGTGAAGGTTGCCCTTGAGGCCGGGGAAGGGGCGGACAGTCGTGCCATGGCCAGGTTCATCAGCTAACCTGGGGCTGTTGTCGGGCGCCGTTCCCTGCGCTCCACTCCTCCAACACCGCCGCGGAGCCAGACTATGTGCTGGCAATTAGGATTTTCCAAATGAAATCAGTATTCGACAGCGTGCCTTCGGACTTTCGGCTTTTGGCGGTGCTCGTCACCATTATGGTGATTGCGGCGCTGGTGAACTGGGTGGTCATTGCGATCATCAACCGGCTGGAGTCGTCCAGGCTGACGACGGCATCCGTCGATAAGACCGCGCTCAATTTCGCCAAGCGCCTGATATCCGTGGTGATCTATGGTGTCGGCATTGGCGCCTGCCTGACGCACATTCCCGAGCTCAAGATTGTTGGCCATTCACTGCTGACGGGGGCGGGCATTCTCACCCTGGTTGGGGGGCTGGCCTCGCAGCAGGTGCTGGGGAATATCGTCAGCGGTTTCATGATCGTGTTCTTCCGTCCGTTCCGGATCGGCGACCGGATCACCGTCTCCGGCACTTACACGGGGACGGTGGAAGACATCACGCTTCGGGAAACCATCGTTCGGGATGCGGAGAACAATCGAATCATCATCCCGAATTCGCAGATCAGCAGCGATGTGGTGGTCAATGCCAACCACACGGACAGTAAGACCCGGAAGATCATTGAGGTGGGTGTGGGCTATTCCACCAACCTGGAGCAGGCGATGGCGATCATGCAGGACGAAATCGCCAAGCATCCGCAGCTTATTGATCAGCGCACGGAAGAAGAAATACGAGATAACGCGCCGGTTGTCGTGGTCCGGGTCACGGCGCTTGGCGATTCTTCCATTACGCTCAGGGCCTGGGCCTGGGCGGACAGCCCGGCGAACGGTTTCGTGTTGCAGTGCGACAGTTACGTGAACGTGAAGCGTCGGTTCGATGAGGCCGGCATTGAGATTCCCTTCCCGCAGCGGACGATCTCGTTCGCCGAAGGGGCGCGAATCGGCTTGCTCGCCGACGACCCGAATGACAGGAGTGCTGGTTAAGCGGATCATAACAATCGCAGGCCGGGGCGGTTGAGCCCGGCCTCAAACGCAAAACGCCCCGGTCATCACCGGGGCGTTTTGCGTTACGGGGTCCTGTGGAAAGACCGGCCGCAAACAGCCCGCCCGGCGGGCACGATGCCATGGTGCACAGGCTCTACCAGCTAATTGTAGGAGCGACTTCAGTCGCGATAAGCCCCACCAAAGATCGTGACAGAAGTGCAGTGCCGCCCGCTCGCCCCTGCTTCTGCCCAAATGGACAGTATGATCGGTACCGGCAAACAAAGTGGTCACGCGAACGGGGGCGGCCAACTAGTGAAAGGTTTGTAACTATATGAAACATCTGGTTTATTAGGTTTTATATCAAAAAACGCAAGCCGGGATATGACGCCGGCGCGTTCATTGGATATTCGAGACGGCGTCCTAATACCTGTTAGCCAGTCAGAGGAGGAAAGAGTGGCATCACAAATTACAAACTATAGAGTTTTTATAGCTAGCCCGGGCGGACTTGAATCAGAACGAAAAGTCTTTAGAGAACTTCTCTCATCTCATAACGAAGCTGATGCAATTGATAGAGGATGTCATTTTCAAACAATTGGCTGGGAAATCACCTTGGGAGGTATGGGTAGACCCCAGTCAAAAATAAATGAAGATTTAAAATCTTGTGATCTCTTTGTTTTGGTTCTGTGGGATCGTTGGGGAAGCCCGACTGGAGCTAAAGAAGGCTATACCTCGGGAACTCATGAAGAGTATATGGTGGCGCTCGACTGTCTGAAATCTGAAGAGCTTCCGATGCGAGATATAGTGGTGTTTTTTAAAGCCGTAGACCATAGAAGAATGAGTGATCCGGGCCCTCAATTATCGGCTGTTCTAGATTTTAAGAGGTCTCTCGAAAAGGAAAGAAATCTTTTGTTTGAAACTTTTGATACTCCAGAAGCATTTGGTGAGAAGCTAAGGCGACACGTGGCAAAGTGGACACGAGAACATAGCGGCGACACTTCTGTAGAAGATAAAGAGTTAGCTAATGACACAGAAATCCAAAGCATAGACCAATCAGATATATCATTCATAGAAGAATTAAAAAGCAGGAGTGGAGACACTGACGCAGAGAAGGAGTTGGCGAATGACGTAATAATAAAACGAGATATGCACTCTTTTGATAGGTATGGGCTTTTCTTAACCAAAGCCGAAAGGTATGAAGATGCAAAAACACTTTATCAGCAAATGCATGATCTCGCTGATGGCTCTGGAGATACTTCATGGGCATCAACTGCAATAGCAAGAATTGGTGGAATTTATAGGGCACAAGGTCGAAATGGTGAGGCATTATCAGCACTTCAAAATGCACTGCAACTTAAAGAGAGAGCTGGAGATAAAAAAGGCGAAGCTTCAGTTCATATTTGGATTGGAGATTTGACTGCAAGTCAGAGAAAGCCTGATGTAGCTATTGAACATTATAAATCGGCTTTATCTATTTGCCCAAATTACGATAATTCCCGAAAAGCTGATTTAAAATGGAAAGTTGCAAAATGTCATGCTGAATTGGGGAATATGGCAGATGCAAAAATAGTTTCAGATGAGGTCTTTGAAGAATACAAAAAAATGAATAACAAGAAAGGGATGCAATCAATAAAACACTGGCGGAAAGCTAGAAAGGTGGCTAACAAGTCAATGCAGCAGACCGCTAAAGCGGCAGCTGATTGAGGCGTTATTGGGTTTATAGGGTGGAGAAGTATGCAGATACGAAATTGCGCAATAGAAGATATTGAACAAGTGGCAGTGATATTTTGCGAGGCGTATGCCGCCCCGCCGTATAATGAAACTTGGGAGTTGGCCAACGCACACGCCTACTTACAGCGTTTTTTCGAGATTGATCCAGCGAACTGCTTTATTGCTGAGGAGAACGGCGAGGTAACAGGAGCGTTATTTTCGTTTTCGTACCCTTGGCATTCCGGCCGCCTCACCTGTATCCAGGAGCTATTCGTTTCCGAAGCATGCAGGAAGCAGGGTGTAGCCCGCGCGTTGATCCAAAGCCTGAAAAACGGTGGCGCTTGGTTAGTGGCCCACAAGGGTTCTGGCGCAGCCGATTTTTATCAGGGGATGGGGTTCCGTACAGATGGTCCATACGAGTTCCACTATGGTGCAATCACCTCATAAAGCCGCAAATCACTGGCGACAAAAAGCAGAGCGATGAAGGAGCGTCGTTTTTTGATGTCCGAGTGCATTTGTCATGTTAGGCATGGTATGCCTGAATGTGCTTCTGGACTTCTTTGTCCAGCTTATCGAAAAATGCTGCCAGTATGTCAATAAAATATGCTATAAATTCAGCATGAATGTTTACGCCTCTTCCTGCACTGCCAGATATGTGCTCTGCCTCGGAAACAAACTTATTAACTTTTGCGTGAGCGTCACTAGGAAGTACTCCACCATTATGGACAATGATATTTCTCACGAGGTTTACACCTTTTATGGCTGGAAGCTCCGCACCAAAGGATGCTAAATCAATATTTACTACCTTTGTTAAGAATAATAATGCCCTTTCTACTCCCTGCCCATGAATGTCTTTCAATTTAAGGTTGCTGCTAATGCTCTCATAAAATATGTGGCACAAAGAGTTTAGCTGATGCTCAAGAAAGTTAAAAACCGTTATAACCAATGATTCTCTATGTAAGGTGGGGTATTTTTGCTGATTGAGGTGAAGTTCCCATGAATAACTATCAATAATGTCGTCATGACTTTTTTCCGGATATTTTTCTAACAGTTCGGACAGTTCTTCCTGTAAAGTATCATCTTTCTCTTTCCATGAAGCCTCTGACAGCTGATTGAAGCTAGCAAGATCCACAAGCTCATTTTTTGCCAAATGGCAATGAATGCATAGGCCATTCCCAAAGAAATCCACCATATCAGAACCTTTCCCTTTATTGCCTAGCGCCCGGGCTCAGTGGCCGATTTGGAGGCCCCCGCGTCGGGAAACGGTCCGCTGCAGCCCGTTTTTAAAAGTCATTGCTCGCTAGCTTCGACAACAAATCCAGATTACCAATATCTGAAAACTGGTCAAAACCAATCCAAAGCCTTTGCCTTCCTGAGGCATAACAGTCAATTTTATACTCATCGAAAAAAAATTGAATGCCGTCTTTTTCCAAAATAAATTTAGAAAAATTTCTCTCTTCTGGCTCCGTACCTCTGATAACCCACTCTTCACTATACTGTCGATTTGATAATAGTCTGCTTCGAACCAATTCTGAAAGGTCATCTAGCGAAGAGTTGTCAGCTAGAAGGTCCTTGGGGGTTATAGGTTGAAACGGGCTGATCAAGAAGTTCTGGACGCGGGTGCTACGCCCACCATGTGCCGAGCCAGTCAAAAATCTATCTAGTGTGTATTCAAGACTAATAACCACATCATCATTACGAATGATTTGGTAACTGCCACTTAGGCTGCTGGGGGCCTTTAAAAAGCTATCGATTTCTGGGTCGTTTTCCTCCTTAACAGGCAGGAACGTTTCCTGATAATGCCTAAATTTCGCCAAAAGCTCATATCCCCAAGCCTCTATATTTTTTGAAACAATACGTTGTGCTATGCCTTCAAAGTCCGGAAAGTCAAACTGGAATGTGTAACCAGGCACCTCCGTGGTCTTTTCAAATATTCGCCTCCTAATCTCAACAATAGGGGCCTCAGAATTAGTTTGCATTCCTGGCCCACTACCTGCACTGAGTGCAGATTTATATTGAAGCAAGGCCTTACGATCAATCTCACCTTTATGGGCTCTGCGGTGGCAGATGGGACAAAGCGCAATCAGGTTTGAATACTCATGTTTTTGGCACGTTTCCCAGGGAACTATGTGGTGCACATCAAGCTCTGTTTCGCCGCATCGAGGAATAGCACAACGGTGGCCGGCTTCGACTAAAACGGCTCTCTTAACCTCGGCTGGGATTGCAGGTCTGCCCATGGTTTTCCTTGATTTTTAACCTCGTGGCTTAGCTGCGTACCGAAGCGCAGGCTTAGGTACGCCCGACAACAGCTAATTGTTAGGAATTACCATCTTTCACTCTCATGCTGATCAAATTCTTGGCTGTTCGCGTGGCCAAACCCGTCAATATCGGGGAATAAAGTCAGGTAACGGATATCAAATAATCCAGACAGCTCCTCAAGAGCAATGCTTTTGAAAGCCGGAGAGATGCCAATCGCTATATGTGTTTCTTTCTCTTCCTCAATGGCAAGACTGCCCATCTTGCAATCAACCACCGTACTGTATAAGAACTGTGCACCTTGCGCGGCAATTCTTTTGGATACAACCGGAGGTTGCCAAGTCTGTGGGTGCCTGAACTGCTCGAGCCCTTTAAAAATATCTTTGTATTGGCGCGTCTCGGGTTTGTTCTCGCCTCCGCCTAGATGGTCAGAGTGAACACCAAAAAGAAGGCCTTTTTCATCTGGTTCTGAAGCGCAGGCGAACCAGAGAGCCGCCATAATGTTCCTTGAACAGTCTATTAGCCTTGTTGCAGCGCCATGATGTTGAAGTTTCGCCAAGAGTTCGAAATCTGATAACTCCCGCCCCGATTCAAACCGATAGCCCTGATGAGTTGCATGCGTCAGTAAATACTCCTCATAGGACTGCATCCTAGATTCATTTACAGTTTGATTTTTTCTAATTAGTCTTCTGTATCCTGAGCTATGAATGGGCCAAACGATATTACTTTGACCTCTCCACAAGTGGACGTTTCTCCTGTCAGCAGAATGCTCCCTCGCCAAATCAAGGATTTCGGAAATTGAATTAGGCAGGGGTACAGAACCAAAAATTTTGGTATCACAGTATTCCATCGAAGATATTCCTAACAGTTTATCACCGACGTTTGTCATATATCCCCAGGCGTATATCCGTGCGCCGTTCCGATCAGGCGGCGCGTAAGGCCCCGGGTACCAACGCCTTGCATTCCCCACTGACTTTCCGGTCGGCGACCTTTGCGACAAGTGACTTTTATTTCTTTGTCTTATATCTCGCATGTCTGATGTGTGGGCCACTAGAATATCGCATATCTTTTAATGCATGGGCTACCCATTAGCTGCAAGGGCGCGGCGCTAAGCGCCGGTTGTCGTTGAGGTCGCCTTTTAAGGAATGGGGGTGACGGGGGCAGGGCGCCGGTCTTGCGGTTCACAGGAGTTGCAGTCCGGATGCCCAGAAGACCGGATTGAAGGCTCTGGTGTTTCTCTATCGGGGGTTTCTAGGTCAGTTGCTGGAGGGGCTGGATTTTAGCCATTCGCGGAGGTGCCAGAGGGTAGCGGTGGTGTTCAGGCATGAAGAGGCGTTGGGGCCTTCGGGGATCGCGACTGAAGTCGCTCCTACGGGGTGAATCCGGTGTTGTGGGGGGGGGGCAAAGAAAAGGGGCCGCGTGTGCGGCCCCTGGTGTTACTTGCGCTTCATGGAGTCGAAGAATTCGGCGTTGGTCTTGGTTTGCTTCATGCGGTCGATGAGGAATTCCACCGCGCCGATTTCGTCCATGGGGTGGAGTACCTTGCGGAGGATCCACATTTTCTGCAGCTCGTCTTCGCTGACCAGCCGTTCTTCGCGGCGGGTGCCGGAGCGTTTGATGTTCATGGCCGGGAACACGCGCTTCTCGGAGACCTTGCGGTCCAGGTGCAGTTCCATGTTGCCGGTGCCCTTGAACTCTTCGTAGATCACTTCGTCCATTTTGGAGCCGGTTTCCACCAGGGCGGTGGCGAGGATGGTCAGGCTGCCGCCTTCCTCGATGTTCCGGGCGGCGCCGAAGAAGCGCTTGGGTTTTTCCAGGGCGTGGGCGTCGACACCACCGGTGAGCACCTTGCCGGAGCTGGGCTGTACGGTGTTGTAGGCGCGTGCCAGACGGGTGATGGAGTCGAGCAGGATCACCACGTCTTGTTTGTGTTCCACCAGCCGCTTGGCCTTCTCGATCACCATTTCGGCCACTTGCACGTGGCGGGCCGGGGGTTCGTCGAAGGTGGAAGCCACCACTTCACCGCGCACCGTGCGTGACATCTCGGTCACTTCTTCGGGGCGTTCGTCGATCAGGAGGACGATCAGGTGGGCTTCGGGGTTGTTGCGGGCGATGGAGTGGGCGATGTTCTGGAGGAGCATGGTTTTACCGGCTTTCGGCGGGGCGACGATCAGGCCCCGTTGGCCTTTGCCGATGGGTGCCACCAGATCGATCACCCGGGAGGTGATGTCCTCGGTGGAGCCGTTGCCGATCTCCATGACGAAGCGTTCCGTGGGGAACAGCGGCGTCAGGTTTTCAAACAGAATTTTGTTTTTGGCGTTTTCCGGTTTGTCGGTGTTGATCTCGTTGACCTTGAGCATGGCGAAGTAGCGTTCGCCATCCTTGGGAGGCCGGATCTTGCCGGAAATGGTGTCACCGGTACGCAAGTTGAAGCGCCGGATCTGGCTGGGCGAGACGTAGATATCGTCCGGGCCGGCCAGGTAGGAGCCTTCCGCGGAGCGGAGAAAGCCGAACCCGTCCTGCAGGATCTCCAGAACCCCGTCACCGTAGATGTCGGAGCCGTTCTTGGCCGCCTTTTTGAGGATGGAGAAAATGACGTCCTGTTTGCGGGTTCGCGCCAGGTTCTCCAGGCCGAGTTCCTTGGCAATATCCAGCAGTTCGCCGATCGGCTTCTGTTTCAGTTCGGTAAGATTCATTGGAGTTTTACAGGGTGTCCAGAGATGAATTGACGGAATACACCATGGGAAGGTGTCTCGATGGTCCGGTTTTCGGGGTCGGGCGCTCTGTCCGGCGCCGTGCCCTTATTTTGGCTGAAATCGCCCGGGCCGGCCGGCCATTTAGGCGGCATGAGAGAGCCGGCTTGAGTATGGCCTGACGCAACGAACGGGAACGATTAAAGATGTGACCCTTGCGAACCTTCGCGCGGCGGGGACCGGATTTCCCGGATGCCGGCTGCGAGGGTTACCCCTGATCGAACATTGCCTCAACCGTTCAGGCTTTGCAAACCTGAAGGAAAACGAGACGGAAACACGGACGGATCAGGAATCCCTGCCAGAGGGAGCGAATACGCTGATTCGGGAATGTACCACCGGGTCGCGGGGCTGTCCAGCCCATGCGCACGACCGGGTTCACGGTGTGCGCGGGCTGGCAGTGATCCTGCTCCGGGCTGGATCAGAGCGTGCTGTCCAGGAAGGCGGTGAGCTGGGACTTGGACAACGCGCCCACTTTGGTGGCTTCCACATCGCCGTTCTTGAACACGGTCAGGGTGGGGATGCCACGCACGCCGTATTTTCTCGGCGTTTCCGGGTTGTCGTCGATGTTCAGCTTGGCGATGGTCAGCTTGTCCGCGTATTCACCGGAGAGATCCTCCAGAATCGGCGCTACCATCTTGCAGGGGCCGCACCAGGGCGCCCAATAGTCCACCAGAACCGGACCGTCGGCTTTCAGGACTTTCTCCTCGAAATCCGCATCGGTCACGTTGATAATCTCGCCGCTCATTGAATTCTCCTGCTAGGCTCGCGGGATGTCAGGGCGACGCCTCGTTGCCGAGGCGTCGTAGAGGGTGATTAATATCAGGGTCTGGAGCGCGGATTTCAAGCGCGCCGGGCAATGGGGTCGACAGGGGCCGCCTATCAGGCCCTCCGGCCGGGACCGCCGAGGAGGACGGTTTTGCGACAACCGGAACATCTGGCCGCCATTGATCTGGGGTCGAACAGCTTTCATATGGTGGTGGCCCGCCAGGCGCAGGGGGAAGTGCGCGTGCTGGAGAGCCTCTCGGAAAAAGTGCAGTTGGGGTTTGGCCTGGACCGGCACAACCGGCTGGACGATGCCGCCCAGCAGCGGGCCCTGGATTGCCTCGGCCGTTTTGCCGAGCGGATCACCGGCATCCCCCGTGGCAATGTGCGTGTAGTGGGTACTAACACACTGCGCATGGCCCGCAACGCCATGCAATTCATCGCCCGGGCCGAGGCCCTGCTGGGCCACGATATCGAGGTGGTGGCCGGCCGCGAGGAGGCCCGCCTGATCTACCTGGGGGTGGCCCACAGCCTGGCCGATGACGCCGGCAACCGGCTGGTGGTGGACATCGGCGGCGGCTCCACCGAGCTGATCATCGGCGAACGGTTCGAGGCGGTGGAGACCGAGTCCCTGCACATGGGCTGCGTCAGTTACGGGCAGCGCTTCTTCCCGGAGGGGCGCATCACCGAGGCGGCGTTTCGCAAGGCGGTCACCGCCGCCCGCCAGGAAGTGCTCTCCATCGACGCCAACTACCGGCGGCTGGGCTGGGCCCAGGCGGTGGGCGCGTCGGGCACCGTCAAGGCCATCGCCCAGGTGTGCGAGGAGAACGGCTGGAGCGGCGAGGGCGTGTCCCTGGAGGGGCTCGACAAGGCGCGCCGCAAGGCGATCAAGGCCGGCAGCGTGGACGCTCTGGACCTGAAGGGCCTGCGCGACGACCGCAAACCGATCTTCGCCTCCGGCCTGGCGATCCTGCTGGGCATCTTCGAGCAGCTGGGCCTGGAGCGGATGCAGTTCTCCAACGGTGCCCTGCGCGAAGGGCTGCTCTACGATCTGCTCGGCCGCTTCAGCCATGAGGACGTGCGCGAGCGCAGCATCCAGGCATTGATGAACCGCCACCATGTGGAGCGGGCCCAGGCGGAGCGGGTGTGGGCCACCGCCCGGAGCCTCTATGAACAGGTGGCGCCGGTCTGGCAACTGGAGGACGACGCGGCCCTGGACACCCTGCGCTGGGGGGCGCTGCTCCACGAAGTGGGGTTGGCGGTGTCGCACAGCCAGTTCCATAAGCACGGCGCCTATCTGGTGTCGAATTCCGACCTGCCCGGCTTCTCCCGCCAGGAGCAGCAGGGGGTGGCGCTGCTGGTGCGCGGCCATCGCCGCAAGCTGCCGCTGTCGGCACTGAACGATTGCCCCGAGGACGAGCAGCCGCGCTGGTTGCGGCTGTGCCTGATTCTGCGGTTGGCCTGCCGGCTGCACCATGCCCGCAACGACGGGCCGGTGCCGGCCCTCGGCCTGGCGGTGGACGGCCAGGCCCTGACCCTCTCATTCCCGGAAGGCTGGCTGGCGGAGCATCCGCTGACCCTGGCGGATCTGGAGCAGGAACAGGAGTACTTCCAGGCCGCGGATTACGCTCTCACGCTCCGGTAGGCGACCTTTGCAGGAGCGGCCGGGTCAGCCGCCGGTCAATTCTTCCAGCAGGACCTGCTGGGCCAGGAACGGCGTCTCGTCCTCCGCCGGCTGCAGCCGCGTGTAGGTGCCGTCCGGGTTCAACCGCCAGGCCTGGGCGTTATCGCGCAGATAATAATCCAGCCCCTCGCGGAGGATGCGCTGCTTGAGCAGCGGGTCGTTCACCGGGAAGCAGGTCTCCACCCGGTTGAACAGATTGCGGTCCATCCAGTCGGCGCTGGAGCAGTACAGCAGGTCCTCGCCGGCGTGATGGAAATGGTAGATGCGGGTGTGTTCCAGGAAACGGCCGATGATGGAGCGCACCCGGATGTTCTCCGACAGGCCCGGGATACCCGGGCGCAGGCAGCAGATGCCGCGCACTATCAGGTCGATCTGCACGCCCGCCTGGCTGGCCCGGTAGAGGGCCTGCATGATGCGCTCCTCGGTGAGCGAATTGAACTTGGCGATAATGCGCGCCGGCTTGCCGGCCTGGGCCTGCTCGGTTTCGAAATCGATCCAGTGGATCAGGCTCGGGTGCAGGGTGAACGGCGAGTGCTTCAGATGCTTGAGCCGGGCCGCCTTGCCCATGCCGGTCAGCTCCTGGAAGATTTTGTGCACGTCCTGGCACAGGCTCTTCTCCGCCGTCATCAGGCCGTAGTCTGTATAAATCCGGGTGGTCTTGGTGTGGTAATTGCCGGTGCCCAGGTGGGCGTACCGTTTGATGCCGTCGCCGTCCCGGCGCACCACCAGCAGCATCTTGGCGTGGGTTTTGTAGCCCACCACGCCGTACACCACCATGGCGCCGGCTTCCTGCAGGCGGCGCGCGCCTTCGATATTGGATTCTTCATCGAAACGGGCGCGCAGCTCCACCACCGCGGTCACTTCCTTGCCGTTGCGGGCGGCGGTTTCCAGATGATCGAGAATCTCGGAATTGATGCCGGTGCGGTACAGGGTTTGCTTGATGGCCAGCACCTTGGGGTCGCGGGCCGCCTCGGCGAGCAGATTGACCACCGGCGCGAAACTCTCGAACGGGTGGTGCAGCAGAATGTCGCCCTGGTCGATGGCGTCGAACACGCTGTCGTGTTTCTTCACGGCCGCCGGAATGCGCGGCGTGAAGGGCGCATAGTGCAGCCGGGGCCGGTTGACGCTGGTGAACATGCGCGCCAGGTTCACCGGGCCGTTCACCTCGTAGGCGTCCTGGGGGGTGAGCTCGAACTGTTCGAGCAGGTAGTCCACCAGATGGCGCGGGCAGTTGTCCGCCACTTCCAACCGTACCTCGTCGCCGTAGCGCCGTGACAGCAGCTCGCCCTTGAGCGCGCTGGCCAGATCCTCGGCGTCCTCGTCCACTTCCAGATCCGCGTTGCGGGTGACCCGGAACTGATAGCAGCCAGTGGCGCTCATGCCCGGGAACAGATCGCTCACATGGGCGTGGATCATGGACGACAGGAAGATGAAGTTGTCGTTGCCGTTCTCGCAGATGTGCTCCGGCAGCCGGATCAGGCGCGGCAGGGAGCGCGGCGCCGGCACGATGGCCAGGCCGGTGGAGCGGCCGAAGGCGTCCTTGCCGTCCAGCGGCACGATGAAATTCAGGCTCTTGTTCACCAGGCGCGGGAAGGGGTGGGCCGGGTCCAGCGCGATCGGCGTCAGCACCGGATAGACCTGCTCCCGGAAATACTTCTTCACCCACTCCGCCTGGCGCCGGGTCCAGTGCTCGCGGCGCAGGAAGTGCACCCCTTCCTCGGCCAGGGCCGGCAGCAGGATGTCCTGCAGGATGTGGTACTGGCGCTGCACCGCTTCATGGGTGATGCGGGCGATCTGGTCGAGAATCTCCTGGGCCAGCATGCCGTCCGGGCCGGGCTGCCCGGTGCCGGTTTCCAGCCGGTTCTTGAGCCCGGCCACCCGGATCTCGAAGAACTCGTCCATGTTGGACGAGAAAATCAGCAGGAAATTGAGCCGCTCCATCAACGGATGGTGCTCGTCCATGGCCTGTTCCAGCACCCGCAGGTTGAACTGCAGCAGGCTTAGCTCGCGGTTGATGTAGTAGTCGTGGTTGTCCAAGTCGATGGCGTGATGGTGGTTGGCGATGTCATTCATGGCGTGCTCCCGGCCCGGACGCGAAAGAGCCCCTATTCCATGACATTACTGTGACAGAGCAATGACAGGGTGCCGCCGGATTCAGATTACCGCAGTGGAAAGCCGCCGGGGAGGGGTTTCATGCTCGAGGACGATACGTATAATGCGAACCATTCGTATTTGCTGTAATGTCCGGAGTCATCCCATGCCCTTTTTCCCCAGCGACGGTCACCGCCGTGGTTCCGCCCGCCTGCCTCTGATTGTTCTCGCGGCCCTCGGTTGGACGCCGGAGCTGATCGCCCAGGAGGCCACCTCTACCCAGAAGACCTCCAGGCTGGCGCCGGTGGAAGTTTCCGACCAGGCACCGGCGCAAGAGCCCGCTTACATCCAGGCGGACAAGCCGGCCGCCACCGGCAAACTGGACGTGCCTGTGGCCCGTCAGCCGTTCGCCATCGAGGTGGTGGGCGAGTCCCTGATGCGGGATACCGGCGCCAAGAACATCCAGGACGCGCTGCTCTATTCCCCGGGTGTTTACAGTGGTGGTTTCGGCTTCGACACCCGGGTCGATTCCGCCAAGGTGCGCGGGCTGGACCCTTCGTTCTATGTGGACGGGCTGCGCTACCTGTACGGTTCCTACAATTCCGTTCGCCCCAATATCTACGCGCTGGAAAGCATCGAGGTTCTGAAGGGGCCGTCATCGGTGCTGTATGGCCAGGCGGAGCTGGGCGGCATCATCAATGGGGTGTCCAAGCTGCCCAAGCCCACCCGCCAGGGCGAGCTGTGGGCCCAGGTGGGCTCCTATGACCGCAAGCAGGTGGCGGCGGACATCACCGGGCCGCTGTCCGAGGACGGCAAGCTGCTGTACCGGCTGGTGGCCTTGAAGCGCGACAGCGGGACCCAGGTGGATCATGTGGACGACGACGGTTTTCTGTTCGCGCCCTCGATCACCTGGCTGCCCACCGACGACACCACCATCAGCCTGTTGATGAACAGCCAGGAGGATACCGGGGCCATTTCCGCGCAATTCCTGCCGGCCCAGGGCACGCTGCTGCCCGGCCCGCTGGGTGATATTGGCTCGGAGACGTTCGTCGGCGAACCGGACTGGGACCGTTATGATCGCCGCCGCAATGAGGTGACGCTGTTCGTGGATCACCGCCTGGACCAGCAATGGGGCCTGGTGTTTACCGGCCGCTATTCGAAGAGTGAGGCCGAGACCCGCGAACACTGGGCGGCGACCGGCGAGGCCCCGGCGGCGGACGGCACCATCAACCGGGTGATCTACATGGATGACAAGGGCACCGAGGTGAAGAACTTCGACCTGCGTCTTAAGGGTAACCTGCTGATGGGCCCCACCCGCCATCACCTGGCCATCGGCGTGGACCGTCAGGATGCGCTCTGGAAACAGGACAATACCTTCCGGGGCGCCGGCACCCCGATCAATGTCTATGACCCGGTCTACGGCAACGTCAACTACGGGGTCCTGGACCCGGAAGACAAGGACGATAATGAGCTCAAGCAGACCGGCGTCTACCTGATCGACCATGTGGAAATCGGCCGTGTGGCGGTGTCCGGGGCGGTGCGTTACGACGACACCACCAGCACCACCCTGGGGGTCAATGGCGTGGACACGGATAAGGACGATCACGCCACCACCGGCCGGCTCGGCCTGATGTACAACTTTGATTTCGGCCTTTCCCCTTACATCAGCTACTCCGAGTCCTTCAAGCCCAACCTGGGCGTGTCCAATGGCCGCACCCTGGACCCGACCACCGGCGAACAGCGCGAGGCGGGCATCAAATACCTGTCCGAGCCATTGGCGCTGTCGGTCACCGCCGCCTGGTTCGATATCGAGGAGACCAACCGCATTATCCCCGGTCAGGACGCCCAGCAACTGGACCAGACCGGCGCCACCGTGGACGGCTGGGAAATCGGCGTGAAGAAGCAATTCGGCAACCTGAGCCTGCTCGCCAATTACACCAAGCTTGACGCCAAGAAGGACAGCACCGGCGAGCGGCTGCCCTATGTGGCCGAGGAAGTGGCCTCCGGTTGGGGTAAGTACGAAATGGAAAACGGGCTGCGGTTCGGCGCCGGCGTGCGCTACCTGGGCTCCACGGTGGGCAATGACTACGGCAAAGGGGCGGACCCGAAGGTGCCCTCCGTGACCTTGTACGACGCCATGATCGGCTACTCCACCGGTCCTTGGGATTTCTCCATCACCGGCAAGAACCTGGCCGACAAGGAATACGTGTCCTGGTGCCGGGGCCAGAATGGCAACGTGATCTACGATTGCGGCTATGGCGAGCGCCGGGTGATCCTCGGCGACCTGCGTTACCGCTTCTAGGCCGCGTTTATTTCAAGAAAACACTATTTCAGGAACACATAGGTGAGACTGGCCTGCACCCGGGTGGCATAGCCGGTTTCACCTTGCTGATCCTGGTTACGCCCGCGCAGCACCTCAATGCCGGTGGTCAGGCGGTCGTTGTAGTCCCACACCAGATTGGCGGAGCCATAACGGCTGGCGCGGAATTCATCGCCGGCCAGCAGGGCGTTGCGTTCCAGGCGCAGGCTGCCCGCCACCCAGGTGGAGCGCAGCCGGTCCGACCAGGGATGGGTGACGCCCAGGTAGCCGCCGCTGGCGCGCAGCGGCTCCACATCGCCGTCGCCATCCACCACCGCGTCGTAACCGCTGTCGCTGACGTCGCTCAGGTAATGGGCGAAGCCTTCGCCGGTATAGCCGCCGAAGGACAGCGTCTGGCCGGCCAGTGCCACGGTGCCGGTGAGGCCGGCGGCGGCCACCAGCCGGCTGTCCGAACCGTCGCTCAGGCGGCGGCCCACCAGGGACAGCTTCAGGTGGCCCCGGTCGTTCTCGTTCTTGTAGGCCACCACCAGGTCCGGGGCACTGTTTTCGCCGTTGCCGCCGTAGAGTTCCGTGTCCGGGTCTTCCAGGGAGAACAGCAGGGCGTTGTGCTCGCCCAGGGGCTGGCGGTACAGCACGCCGGCCTGCAGCCGGTAGGCGCTGGCGCCGGGGCCCTCGTTGTCCAGGGTGTCCGGGAAGGCATCGATGTCCATGAAGTTGCTGAAGCCGTAGCCGGCGTAGAGCCGGCTTACCTGAAAATAGGCGTGGCGCAGCTGCAGCTCATAGCCGTCGCTGCTGCCGAACCAGTCCACTTCCAGGGCGCCCCGGGAGTCGCTGTCGTGGTCGAGGATTTCCACGCCGATGCGGCTTTGTTTGGCATGGAAACCGAAGTGGTCGTCGCCGCCACCGCCCCGGGTGGGAATGCTGGCGGTGACGAATTGGTCCCGGTTGCCGACGCCGTGGAAGTCGTAAATGCCGTCGAGTTTGATAAAGCCGTGGGCTTTGACTTCCACGCCGTCATTGCCGCCGGAGGTGGGCGGCCAGGCGGCGGACCCGGACCCGAGCCGGGAGATGGTGTCGGGCCGGCCCGCCGGGCTCAGACTGCTCTCCAGTTCACGATCATTGATTTGTTGCTTGAGCGCCTGGACCTGCTGTTCCAGGCGCTCCAGGCGTTGGTTCAGATCGCTGTCGTCGGCCCGGGCCAGCGGCGCGGCGGCGAACCCGGCGAAGGCGATCAGCACGCCCAGGCGAAGGCTATTGTTCATGGCTGGTTTCCTGCGGCGGGCTATCGATGGCGGGTTGCTGTGACTCGATCACCGCTTCCCGACCCCTGATTTGCAGGTTGTCGTGGCGGCCCACGGACAGCCAGAACATCAGCGCCAGCGCCACCAGCGTGACGGTGAGGGTGAGATAACGGACCCAGTGAGGTGAAACGCCGCCGGGGGTTTTGCGTGCCTCCTCGATGTCGTGCTGGCGGTTCAGTGCCAGGGCGTAGAACACCATGGTGGAGATCACGAAAATCAGCGACCAGCGGGTCTGTTCACCATCGGAACCGATCAACGCCAGCAGGCTGTAGGCCGCCGCGAACAGAATGATGATGGTGTACACGGTGTACTGCCGGTGGGGCATTTTCTTGTAGCCGAGTACTTTCAGGGCGATGGCCGAGTAGATGTAGGGCAGCAGGGTCATGATCACCGCCACCGAGGCGATCTTGCCGAATTGCTCGCTGGCGGTGGGGGACATGGTGGCCAGCACCTGCACGCTCATCAGCGCGGCCACCAGCACCAGCCCGGCGGAGGGCACGCCCTTGGCGTTGGTGCGCGCGAACAGATTGCCGAACAGCCCGTCGTCGGCGGCCGCTTTCGCCGATTGCCCGACCAGCAGTGTCCAGCCGGCCAGCGAGCCCAGGCAGCCCAGCGCGGCGCACACCGCCACGATGTTGGCGGCGGTGTCACCGAAGGCGATGCGCGCCGCATCGGCGAACGGTGCCGAGGAGCTGACCAGCTCATGGTTGGGGATCATGCCCATGATCACCGAGGAACTGAGGATATAGGCCACCGACGCCAAAATGACGCCGCCCACCGTGGCGATGGGAATGTTGCGGCGCGGATTCTTCACCACCGCCGCTGACACCGAGGCGCTTTCCACGCCAATAAAGGCCCACAGCGTAAAGGTGAGCGTTGACATGATGGCGCTGCCGGAGCTTTTTCCGGAGACGTTCCAGCCGGAAGTGAAGGTGTGGCCGTCGAACCAGAACCAGCCCAGCAGCGCCGTGGCCAGAATCGGGAACAACGCCAGCATGGTGGTCATCGACTGCACCCGGCCGACCATTTTCGGGCCGAGAATATTGAAGTAGGTGAACAGCCAGATCACCGCGATCTGCGCGATGGCGAAGATCAGCGGATTATGCAGGGCAGGGAAAAAACCGGACAGATAACCCAGGCCGGCGGTGGCCAGGGCCACGTTGCCGACCACGTTGGCCAGCCAGTAGATCAGGTTGGTCTGGTACCCCATGTAGTTGCCGAACGCCTTGCGGGCATAGGCATAGGGCCCGCCCGCGGCGGGGTCCAGAATCGCCAGTTTGGAGAACACCAGCGCCAGGGCCACGGCGCCGCTCAGGGTGATCAGCCAGCCCACCACGGCGATGCTGCCGACGCTGGCCAGGTTGGCGGGCAGCATGAAGATGCCGGAGCCCATCATATTGCCGGCCACCATCAGGGTGACCGGCAGCAAACCGATCTTGTTGTCTTCGGCTACGCTCATGGCCGCTCCCCCGCTCAGTGGTTTTTGAGGCAATAAAGGTGGTAGGTGCCGTCGATCACCTCGACGCCATGGTTGTCGTGCTCAAAGCCGGGGAAGCGGCGGTCGAACTCTTGCAGCGCGTTCAGGTAGCCGAGCACCGGGCCGTCCGCCGGGCCGGCGTTCTCGCCGGGCATCAGCAGGGGAATCCCCGGTGGATAGGGCACCACGCCGGTGGCCAGGGTGCGGCCGGCCAGGGCGGAAAGCGGCAATTGCTCCACCTGGCCCTGCACCAGTTTTTCGTAGGCCTGTACCGGTGACAGATCCGGGGTGGGCAGCACCGAAAAGCTCTCGCTCATCAGCGCGGTGGTGCGCAGCGCGGCCATGGCGTCGAACATGGACCAGGCCAGGCTGCGCAGCCCCTGATCCGGATTCAGACCATGGCGGGCAGCGAACCCGGGCATGCAACGATGCAGCGGCGTGTCGGCGTCGAAGTCCCGTTTGAAGGCCATCAGGGCGTTGATCAGCGTGCCCCACTTGCCCTTGGTGATGCCGATGGAAAACAGGAACAGGATGGTGAAGTCGGTGGTTTTCTCCACCACGATACCGCGCTCATCCAGATAGGCGCTGACCACCGCGGCGGGAATGCCGGAGGTTTTCAGCTTGCCGTCGAAGCCCATGCCCGGGGTGGTAATGGACACCTTCACCGGGTCGAGCATGCAGTAATCCGCCTCCAGATCCTTGAAGCCGTGCCAGCGTTCGCCGGGCTTCAGGGTCCAGCATTCCGGGCTGCCGGCGAGCAGCTCCAGCGGCGCTTCATGGAACGGGTAGCGCTCCTTGCTCATCGGGTCGGTGGCGGTTTCCGGCTGCCAGACGCCGAAGAACCACTCGCCTTTCTCGTCGTACTCCGTGTTCAGGCGCGCCATCACCTGGCGGAACGCCACCGCTTCGCGGATCGCGTCACCGGTGAGCCGTTCGCCGCCGGGGCCGTCCATCATGCCGGCGCTGACGTCGTTGGAGGCGATGATGCTGTACAGCGGCGAGGTGGACGCGTGCATCATGAAGGCTTCGTTGAACAGGCTGTGTTCAATCGGCCGCCGCCCGTCGCGGACATGGATCATGGAAGCCTGGGACAGGGCCGCCAGCAGCTTGTGGGTGGACTGGGTGGCGAACAGGGTGGGTTTGTCGTGGCGATCCTCGCCGGGCTCGCCGTGCATGGCAAAGCGTTCCCGGTAGATCGGGTTGAAGCGGGCATAGCCGTACCAGGCTTCGTCGAAATGCAGACGGTCCACGCTTTCGCCGAGCAGCTCTTCCACCCGGGACACCTTGTAGCAGAGGCCGTCGTAGGTGGAGTTGGTGATCACCGCGTGCACCGGATTGCTGTCCGCCAGCCCCTGACACAACGGGCTGGCGGCGATGGATTGGCGGATCGCCTCGGCGGTGAGCCGTTGCGGCGGGATCGGGCCGATCAGCCCGTAATGGTTGCGGCTCGGCACCAGATAGGAGGGCACCGCGCCGGACAGGGTCATCGCGTGTTCCACGGATTTGTGGCAGTTGCGGTCGCACAGCACCACCTGATCGCGGGTCGCCGACGCCATCAGAATCACCCGGTTGGAGGTGGAGGAGCCGTTGGTCACGTAGTAGGTCCGGTCGGCGCCGAACACCCGGGCGGCATAGCGTTCGCCGGCGCCGATGGGGCCGCTGTGATCGAGCAGGGAGCCCATCTCGCCCACCGAGATGGAAAGGTCCGAGCGCAGCATGTTTTCGCCGTAGAACTCGAAGAAGGCGCGCCCCACCGGCGCTTTCAGAAAGGCGGTGCCGCCGTGGTGGCCCGGGGTGTGCCAGGAGTACTCGTGGACCCGGGAGAAGCGTACCAGGGCGCCGAACATGGGCGGCAGCACGTTCTGTCGATAGCGTTCGATGGCCGCCAGGATGCGGCCGCCGATAAAGGACGGGGTGTCTTCCAGCAGCCAGATATAATCGCTGGCCATTTCCATGGCGCGCATGGGAATGGTCTTGGCCGTTTCCCGGCTGGCGAGCAGGAAGGCGGGCACCTCGGCGCTGCGTTCGCGCAGGCTCGACAATACCTCCAGGGCGCCATGTTGGGTAAGGGCGCCGGGCAGGCTCCAACTGGTGAGTACGCATTGAATGGCCGGTTCCGCCGAGAGCATGGCCACCGCGTCCTCGCTGGTGAGGGCGGTGACCACGGTCATGTCGCGGCGTTCCAGATCCTGGATCAGGGCGGCGATGGCGTGGCCGGCGGCGGTATCGGCGCGGCTATCCTGGCTGGCGATCAGTACCAGAATGCCGAGGGGTTGGCGTTCGAGAGCGGAGGGCATCGGCGGGCTCCTTGCGAGCGGCTGTCCATGGTCGGTGATGCCCCGAGGGGTCGGGGTTGGGGGGATTTTACAGGTGGGTCAATAAAGTTGCCTTGATGTGGGTCAGCAAAATCCGCCGACCGCACCCGGGCCGGCCGGGCCCGGGGCGAATAGCAGGGAAGGATGAGAACGGGAAAAGCGGAGGGTCAGTCGCGGTGGTTGAGCTTCAGCGCGGCGGCCTTGGCGAAGTAGGTGAGAATGCCGTCGGCGCCGGCACGCTTGAACGCCAGCAGGGATTCCATCATCACCTTGTCCTGGTCCAGCCAGCCGTTCTGGAAGGCGGCCATGTGCATGGCGTACTCGCCGCTCACCTGGTAGGCGTACACCGGCACCCGGAACTCGTCCTTCACCCGGCGCACCACGTCCAGGTAGGGCATGCCCGGTTTCACCATCACCACGTCGGCGCCCTCGGCCAGGTCCAGGCCGATCTCGTGCAACGCCTCGTCGGAGTTGCCCGGGTCCATCTGGTAGGTGGTCTTGTCCGCCTTGCCCAGGTTGCCGGCGGAGCCCACCGCGTCACGGAACGGGCCGTAATAGGCGGAGGCGTATTTGGCGGAGTAGGCCATGATGCGGGTGAGGATGTGGCCCTGTTCTTCCAGTGCCAGGCGGATGGCGCCGATGCGGCCGTCCATCATGTCCGAGGGCGCCACCATGTCGGCGCCGGCGTCGGCGTGGGACAGGGCCTGTTTGACCAGGGCTTCCACGGTGGCTTCGTTGATCACGTAGCCGTTGTCATCGAGGATGCCGTCCTGGCCATGGGTGGTGAACGGGTCCAGGGCCACGTCGGTGATCACACCCATCCCCGGTACCGCCGCCTTGATCGCGCGGGTGGCGCGCTGGGCCAGGCCTTCCGGGTTCCAGGCTTCGGCGGCGTCCAGGCTTTTCACCTCCGGCGGGGTCACCGGGAACAGCGCCATGGCGGGCACGCCCAGCTCGGCCAATTGCCGTGCCTCTTCCACCAGCAGGTCGATGCTCATGCGCTCCACCCCAGGCATGGACGGCACCGCCTCGGTGCGCTGCTCGCCGTCGAGCACGAATACCGGATAGATCAGATCGTCCACGGTGAGGGTGTTTTCCCGCATCAGGCGGCGGGAGAAGTCGTCCTTGCGCATGCGGCGCATACGCGTGGCCGGCCAGGGGGCGCGGTGGTAAGACATGGATCGAACCTCTCGGTAGGAAGGCATTGAAAATCGGGAAACGAAGTTTACCAAACTCGCCCCGGTGAGGAAAAAGAGATCGGGCCGGTAGTACATTGGCGGTATTCCGCCGAAGCGCTACGTTCAAGGCGACTATAATGGAGGTATCATGCGCAAATGGACAATAAATGTATGATCCTGCCCTCCCTGGGCATGGACTCGGACCTGGTGGAGAGACTGCGACCGGGGACGAACAACCTGGCCGGGCAATTGGACCGTTTGCATGGATAGGCGTTACGCCGAGCTGAGTCCGGCGGAGCAGGTGGAGCGGCGTCGTGAAGTGCTGAGTCATATCCACGATCATCCGGAGCTGCCCATCCATCGGGTCGTATCACTGCTGCGCGGCGGATTGCGCTTCACCTTGAGCGAATACAGCCGGCTTACCGGCGTGTCCGCGCGGGTACTATCCACCCGGAGCTCGGCCACCCGGAGCTCGGCCACCCGGGGCCCGGAGGAACGAACCGGAGAATAGCGCATGGGTCGTTGGCGACCGAAAGGCAAACCCGCTTCCAAGTACATTACCCCGGAGGGCTACCGGCGCCTCAATGAGGAGCTGCAGCGCCTTTGGAAGGAAGAGCGGCCGCCGATTACCAAATCGGTGCAGGAGGCCGCCGCCCAGGGCGACCGGTCCGAGAACGCGGAGTATATTTACGGCAAGAAGCAGCTTCGCGAGATCGACCGCCGCATCCGTTTTCTCAGTAAGCGGCTGGATGGCATGACGGTGGTGGACCGGCCGCCGGAGAATCCGGAGAAGGTGTTCTTCGGCGCCTGGGTGGAGTTGGAGGATGATGACGGCAAGCTGGAAACCTACCGGCTGGTGGGGCCGGACGAAGCCGAGGGCAGCGCCGGGCTGATCAGCATCGACGCGCCCCTGGCCCGGGCCCTGCTGGGCAAACGGGTGGACGACGAGGCGTGGGTACGAACCCCCGCCGGCGAGCGCTGTCTGTACATCAATCGCATCTGGTATGGACGCCCATGAGCAATAACCGAGTTTGGTTTTTTATTCGAAAATCCCTGTTGGGCGGGCTGCTGATCCTGCTGCCCATTTCCATTATCGCGTTCTTCTTCAAGTGGATTTACGACGCGGTGACCAGCCTGATCGCACCGTTCACCGGGCTGGTGGTGCGTGCCTTCGGGCTGCCCAAGTTCGCCGCCGACTGGGTGGTGGTGGCGGTGCTGGTGGTGTTCTGCTTCCTGGTCGGCACCCTGGTGGCCACCAAGCTGGGCGGCTGGATCTGGCAGCGGCTGGAAGAGCGGGGCATGGCCCGGGTGCCGGGGTATCGCACCGTCAAGGAAGTGATCACCCAGCTGTTCGGCGGCAGCCAGGACAGCCTGATGCGCGGCGAGGTGGCGCGGGTGTGGTTGTACGGGCGGCAGGTGTCGGTGACGGTGCTGGGCTTGATCACCTCCCGGCACGAGGACGGGGTGCTGTCGGTGTTCGTGCCCACCGGGCCCAACCCCACTTCGGGTTTCATTTACCACGTGGACGAGAACCTGGTGGAGCGGCGCCCGGATATCGGCGTGGAGCAGATGATGAAGACCGTGGTGGCCTGTGGTGCTGGCAGTGCGGCGTTGTTGAAGCATGGGGAGGCGGCGGAGGTGGGGGCTGATCGCGACTGAAGTCGCTCCTACAACGAGGCTCCCCGCTGTAGGAGCGACTTCAGTCGCGATCCCCCGCGATCCTGGGAATCAGACTTCAGCCTCCGCCGCCTCCAGCCTCTCCATGGCGTCCAACAGCGCCATCTCCAACTCTTCGTGCTGGCTCTTCAGTTCCCCCTGGCGGGCCAGCAGGCTTTGCAGCTCGTCCTTGCGGCCGGCGTCGGTGTAGAGGGTTTCGTCGCCCAGGGCGGTTTCCACTTCGGTGAGGGCCGCGCTTTCCCGGTCCAGGGCCTTCTCCAGCTTTTCCACTTCCTTCTTCAGCGGGCGCAACTGCTCGCGGCGCTTGGCCGCGTCCTGGCGGCGCTGGCGGGCGTCGTCGCGGCCGCCGGCGGGCTCCGTGCGGGCCGCCGCGTTGGCGTCCCGGCGGGACTGCTGCAGCCAGCGGGCGTAGTCATCCAGGTCGCCGTCGAAGGCACGCACGGTGCCCTCCGCCACCAGCTGGAATTCGTCCACGGTGGTTTCCAGCAGATGACGGTCGTGGGACACCAGCACCACGGCGCCCTCGAATTCCTGCAGGGCCAGGGTCAGCGCCTCGCGCATCTCCAGGTCCAGGTGGTTGGCCGGTTCGTCGAGCAGCAGCAGGGCCGGCTTCTGGTGAACGATCAGGGCCAGCGCCAGCCGCGCTTTCTCGCCACCGGAAAAGCGGCCCACCGGATCGAACACCGCGTCGCCATGGAAACCGAAGGAGCCCAGCTCATTGCGCACCTTCTGCTCGGTCCATTTGGGATGAGCGCGGTGGATCAGCTGATAGGGCGTGTCGTCGGCGGCCAGCCGGTCCACCTGCTGCTGGTGGAAATAGCCCACCGCCAGGTCCGGGTCCCGTTTCAGGTGGCCGTTCAGGGCGGCCAGCTCGCCGACCAGGGTGCGGATCAGGGTGGATTTGCCGGCGCCGTTGGGGCCCAGCAGGCCAATGCGCGACTCCGGCCGCAGGCTCAGGGTCACGTCGGCCAGAATCGGCGCGCCCGGGTAGCCGCAGGTGACCCCGTCCAGGTCGATCATCGGGTTGGGCAGCCGCTCGGGCGTGAGAAAGTGGAAGCTGAACTCGGAATCCACATGGGCGGGGCCGATACGTTCCAGCTTTTCCAGGGCCTTGACCCGGCTCTGCGCCTGCTTGGCCTTGGTGGCCTTGGCCTTGAAGCGGTCGATGAACTTCTGCAGGTGGGCGATCTGCAGCTGTTGTTTCTCATGCATCTTCTGCTGCAGGGAAAGCTGCTCGGCCCGCTGCCGCTCGAAGTCGGAATAGGTGCCGGTGTAGCGCTTCAGGCGGCGGTGCTCGATGTGCAGTATCTCGTTCACGGTGGCGTCCAGAAAGGCGCGGTCGTGGGAGATCAGCATCAGGGCGCCGGGGTGCTGGATCAGCCACTGCTGCAGCCACAGAATGGCGTCCAGATCCAGGTGGTTGGTGGGCTCGTCCAGCAGCATCAGGTCGGCGTCGCTGAGCAGCACCTGGGCCAGATTCAGGCGCATGCGCCAGCCGCCGGAGAAGGCGCTCACCGGTTGCCGCTGCTGGGCCTCGGAAAAGCCCAGCCCGGCCAGCAGGGTGGCGGCGCGGGCCGGTTGTTCCCAGGCGCGCAGGGCATCCAGCTCGGCATGGGCGGCGGCGATGCCGGTGTCGTCGCCGTCCGCCTGGGCCGTGGCCAGGGCGGCTTCGGCGTGGCGCAGGGGGCGGTGGCCGTCGAGCACATAGTCCAGCGCCGGCTGTTCCAGTGCCGGCACTTCCTGGGCCATCATGGCCAGGCGCCAGTCGGCGGGCCGTTGCAGTTGGCCGCCGTCCGCTTCCAGC
The DNA here is from genome assembly GCF_005938655.1 of Alloalcanivorax gelatiniphagus. Lineage (GTDB taxonomy): Bacteria > Pseudomonadota > Gammaproteobacteria > Pseudomonadales > Alcanivoracaceae > Alloalcanivorax > Alloalcanivorax gelatiniphagus. The sequence continues at coordinate 2,594 of NZ_VCQT01000044.1, read as the reverse complement.
TCACCGAGAATCAGCCGGAACAGGGAGCTTTTGCCGCTGCCGTTCTTGCCGACCAGGCCCACCCGGGCGCCTTTGTGCAGCACAAAGCCGGCGTCCTCCAGCAACAGGTCGGAGCCACGGCGCAGATTGATGTGTTCCAGGGAGAGCATAATCGGGTTTTACGACGGACAAGACCGGCGCAGTGTAGGCCAAGCGCCGGGTTAACAGAAGGGGACCAGTATGGACAACGACACCACCCTGTGGCGATTCGCGCTGCGCCTGTGGCGGGACAAGCGGGTGGAACGGGTCTGCCTGCGGCTGCAGGACGACCATGGTGTGCCGGTGGCGACCCTGCTGGTGGCCCTGTGGCTGGCCGCCGCCGGCCGCCGGCCGGACCCGGCCCTGGGCCGGCGTCTGAGCGCCCACGCCGAAGGCTTCGAGGAGCGCTACCTGCGGCCGCTGCGGGCGGTGCGCCGGCGGGCCGCCGAGGACGCCGGTGCCGGCGAGCTGAAACGGCAGATTCAGGAAGCGGAACTGGAGGGCGAGCGGCTGCTGCTTGAGCAGCTGGCCGGGATGGCCCGTACCGTGCCCGGCGAGGGCAGCGAGTCGGCGCTGGGCTGGCTGTTGCTGGTGGTGCCGGAGATGGGGCAATGCGAGGGCCTGCAGACCCTGCTGGAGCAGTTGGCGGCGATTAGCGAAAGCCGGGCAGCGAGCGAATAAGGTAGCGCTGTACTTCCAGCCACTCGCCGATCAGGCGCCAGTGGCGCTGGTCGTCCAGGTGCCGCTGGCCGGAGGGGTCGAGCATGCTGCCGCCGTCGGCCATGGATTGCACGTAGTGCTGGGTATCGCGCAGGGTCACCAGGTAGGGGATCTTGAGGCTGGCGAGAAACTGGCGCAGCGCCTCGTACATGCGGGTGCGGGTGCGCGCCCGGTTGGCGATCACCGCCAGCCGGCGAGGGCGCCGTTGGTAGCTGGGCGCCAGCATCACGTTCTGCACGAAGCGGGTGGTGGCGCGGATGTCGATGGGGCTGGGCAGCACCGGAATCAGCACTACCTGGGCCACGCGCAGCAGATGGTCCAGGGTGTGCCGGTCCATGCCCGCCGGTGAATCGATCACCACCACGTCCCGGGCCCGCTGCAGCTGATCCTGCAGGCGGCCCAGCGACACCGGCTCGTCCGCCGGCCAGCCCAGGGCCTCCACCCTGGGGTCCTGGCGCAGCCGCACCCACTGGGTGGCGGATTGCTGCGGGTCCAGGTCCAGTAATGTCACGTCCTGGCTGCTGAGGCTGAAATAGGCGGCCAGGTTGGTGGCCAGTGTGGTCTTGCCACAGCCCCCTTTGCTGTTGGCGATCAGAATTACCAGCCGCCGTGCGTCCTGGCGTGCCACCCGGCGCGCCGATGACGGCGCCAGGGTGGGGTCGCCATTGATGTTATCGGACATAGTCTGCTTCCCCTCCGAAGGCACTATAACCGGTTTGGCTGCTCATAATTAGTACAGACGTTGGGCCCCTGGCCGGCATCGCCACCGATACCGGAAACGTCAAGGCCCGGCATCGGGGGCGATTTCGTCAATCCTGGTTTTGACAGTGGCTCGCGGAAAGGCACAATGAACCCTCTTCGTCCGCCCGCAATCGACGAAGAGGGAACCAATCGGGGGAAAACGCGGTCATGCGTTAACCAGTAGCGTCGACCTGGATTACCGGCGCAGGGAAAATAAACGTAAGCCAATGGAGGCAGAATGAAGAAGATCGCAATCGTGCTGGCCGGCAGTATCCTGCTGGCGGCCTGTGGCGGAGACAACGAAGACAAGAGCAACGATGTCAAACTGGAGAGCGCCGACCAGAAAGCGTCCTATGCCCTTGGCTTCCGCAGCGCCGAACAGATGAGCGCCATGAACAACCTGGATCTGGATGCCATGATCGCCGGTCTTCGTGACGGCTTCGGTGACAATCCGGAATCCCGTCTCGCCGAAGGCGAGGACATGGACCAGCTGATCCGTGACTATCAGACCCGCATGATGGAAGCGCGTCAGAAGAAACAGGAAGAACTGGCCCAGACCAACCTGGAGGAGTCCAAGAAGTTCCTCGAGGAAAACGCCAAGAAAGACGGCGTGAAAACCACCGACAGCGGCCTCCAGTACGAAGTGCTGGAATCCGGTGAGGAAGGCGCCGAATCCCCGACCCTGGACGATACGGTGGAAGTGCACTACAAGGGCTCGCTGGTGGACGGCACCGTGTTCGACAGCTCCATCGAGCGTGACAAGCCGGCGGTATTCGGCCTCAAGCACATCATCCCGGGCTGGCAGGAAGCCCTGCCGATGATGAAAGTCGGCGACAAATGGAAGCTGTACCTGCCGCCGGAACTGGGTTACGGCGAGCAAGGCGCCGGTGGCGATATCGGCCCCAACCAGGTGCTGATCTTCGAAGTTCAGCTGCTGGACGTGAAGAACAAGGGCGACGACAAAGCCGCCAAGGGCGCTGACGCCGACAGCGAGTAAGCACTCGGTTCGTCACGCCCACAAAGAAGGCCACCTCCGGGTGGCTTTTTTTAGGTTCATCGCACTTTGGCGGGAAATCGATGCGAGGGGTCTCTATCCGGGACGCGGATCTGTGTGG
>NZ_VCQT01000043.1 GCF_005938655.1 Alloalcanivorax gelatiniphagus | reverse complement strand
CGATAGCAATTGTGCCGCCGGCGGAAGCTGAGGCAAACTACTACAGGCAACTCAATAGTCAGGCCTCCGTCGCAGCCTGACTTAAACCAAACAGCCTCCGCGAAATACGGGGCGGTTCACTACACCACGAAGCACAAGAAGAAGGCACCGACTGCGAAGGTCTCTCCTTTCTACAAGAAAACCATCGGTTACGGACTGCCGGACTTCGCAGAGGAACTCAACTACGGAGTCGATCTATCAACCATCTGAGGGTGGTATCAGATTGATGGGGTGAAGGTGCCCCATCAACCATTAAATCCGTATACCCGAAAAACATTCATGGCAGGATGCCATCAACTTCCGGATTCGGCGTCCATGACTCTCGCGCGTTTTTATTCCATCCCCACACTGCTGCAAGGTGCCGCCCTCACCGGGTCGTACGTGCTCACGGGGTTGCTGAGTCTTGACCTGAGCGCCAACGACGGCCTGGCCAGCATGGTCTGGCCGCCGGCCGGCATCGCCCTGGCCGCCATGCTGCTGGGCGGCAACCGATTCCTGCCAGCCATCTGGCTGGGTGGCTTTATCGCCGTCAACGTGACCAGTGGCAGCGTACTGATGGCGCTGCTGTCCGCCTGCGGCACCACCTTCGCTGCGTGGCTGGCACGCACCGCGCTGACGCAACTGCATCCGCAAGACACCCTGTTTGATGGATTGCTACAATCGAGTGGGAGTGACTGGCACTCACAGGCAATGTCTGGCACTGGCTGGCATCACAGCTGAGACTTCAATATCTCGCAGCTGAGCGATAAACTGTATAAAAACACAGTATCGCAAGGATGCGGATCATGCCCCAAGTGGCGGCCAGGATGGCCAGCCGGGACGAGAACACTGGTCGTTACCAGCGTCACCGGCCCGAGCAAACCCTGCTCTATCGGATCGTCGAAGAATACTACCCGACGTTCGCTGCCCATTTGGCGGCGCAGGGCAGGGAACTGCCCGGTTATGTGCAACGCGAGTTTGACGACTACCTCAAATGCGGCCGTCTCGAACACGGCTTTCTGCGGGTGCGTTGTGAGTCGTGTCACGCTGAGCACCTGGTTGCGTTCAGCTGCAAACGTCGGGGCTTCTGTCCTAGTTGTGGCGCACGGCGTATGGCCGAAAGCGCCGCGCTACTGGTCGATGAGGTTCTGCCCGTACAGCCCATGCGCCAATGGGTACTCAGCTTTCCCTTTCAATTGCGCTTTCTGTTCGCCAGCCGGCCGGAGGTCATGGGCCGGGTGTTGGGCATCGTTTACCGCGTCATCGCCACGCATCTGGTCAAGAAAGCGGGCTATACCCACCAAGCGGCCAAGACCGGTGCCGTCACCCTGATCCAGCGCTTCGGCAGTGCACTGAACCTCAACATTCACTTTCACATGCTGTTCCTCGATGGCGTGTACGTTGAGCGTCCCAATGGAACAGCCCGGTTCCTCTGGGTCAGGGCGCCGACCAGCGCCGAACTCACCCAACTGGCGCACACCATCGCCCATCGGGTCGGCCGCTATTTGGAGCGGCAAGGCCTACTGGAGCGGGATGCTGAAAACAGTTACCTGGCCTTGGATGCGGTGGATGAAGATGCGATGACTCCACTGCTGGGGCATTCCATCACGTATCGCATCGCCGTGGGGCCACAGGCAGGGCGCAAGGTGTTCACCCTGCAGACACTGCCCGCCTGCGACCCGGAAGATCAGTTTGGTGACATGCCCGGTAAGGTTGCCGGTTTCTCGCTACATGCCGGCGTAGCGGCCAAGGCCCATGAGCGCAGCAAACTCGAACGGCTGTGCCACTACATCAGCCGCCCGGCGGTGTCTGAGAAACGGCTGTCGCTCACGAAGAATGGCAACGTGCGCTACCAGCTCAAGACGCCGTACCGGGACGGCACCACGCATGTGATCTTTGAGCCGCTGGACTTCATCGCAAGACTGTCGGCGTTGGTGCCGAAGCCACGTGTGAACCTTACCCGGTTTCATGGGGTGTTTGCGCCCAACAGCAAGCACCGCGCCCTGGTTACACCTGCCATGAGGGGCAAGGGGAGCAAAAAGGTCAAGGTATCGGATGAGCCGCCAACACCCGCTGGGCGGCGAGCGTCGATGAAATGGGCACAGCGGCTCAAGCGTGTATTCCAAATCGACATCGAGACTTGCAGCGAATGCGGCGGTGCCATGAAGGTGATTGCCTGTATTGAAGATCCGGTAGTGATCAAGCAGATCCTCGACCATCTGAAGCAAAAAGCCGAAACCAACGAGTCCAGCCCGTTGCCCGAGAGCCGGGCACCACCGGCTGGCCTGTCGCCGGGTCTGTTTACCTGACCCGTCCCAAACGATTCCGATCACGATGCTGCGGTAATTCAGCCGCGGCAGGGATGCGTTATGCCGGCGGCTTGGGTTGGCCCCGGCTGTCGGGAAAAACGGGTGAATTTTCGGCGGGATCGATGGCTACACGGGCCGGATTCAGAATCACCCACTGGCAAAGCAGGCCGTCATTCGCGGTCTACAGTGGCTGGACTTGGAGAAAAACGGCGTTTATTCTTCCTATACTCGCCGAAAGCCCTGCCTTTTCTGGATAGATAATTCCTCCCACTCTATGGGAGGTGTAATTTCCGACTACCAGTTCATCGGGATATATTTCTATACTTTTATTTTGCAGTACATAACACATGGCTTCAGCGGCCTGTATTTCTACCGGCTTATTTCGATTCAATTTATTCTTGTAGTATTCCGTCCAAAGAATGGCTCTTTCCGGACAAATCGCTCGAATGGCATTATTAACTGAGTTTTTTAGGATTTCAATGCGATCGCTCATATTACCTTCTCCGCCCGCTTAGCGGGCTGTGAAACTAAGATTAAATGACTATGAATTGACTATGACTATTAATATGAAGATAGGCCTACGAAGCTTAATCGCTGAGTGGCTCATGACTTATATTTCGGCTGAACCAAAGTAACCCTGCGGCCCCCGCTGTGGAGACAATCTCCAGAGCCAGTAAAAAATCTGCAGTGGCATTAGGCATACCATCAAGCAACAAACTTATTAATCGGCCAACAACCAGGCCGAAAGTGATTGAGAAAATCATCCAAAGTGCGGGTCGGCGCGCTGACGCGGCAATAGCACCCGTCAGCATGATTAAGGCAAAAGCTAGGTGCATTCCCCCATAGTTGGCTCGAATTTCATTCGTTGCGCTGATCGAAGTCGGCTGCAGTTCGATGGCAGTCATGGCTGCGACTGGGTCGTACAAGGTATTTAAACCGATCAGTAGAAACGCAATGGCTGACATACTCAAAAAAAGTCGACTTAAAAAGATCATTTTACTTCCACCATCTTAGAGTCTGTTTTGGCCGTCTCGACTTCTTCAGCGGCCGTATTTCCTGTCTGTTTTCCGTCCATCTGTACGGTTGTCCAGGTATGAATAGGTGTATGACCTGAACGCTCCCACTCCGGTGGCTTCCAAAGATGCTTTAGCCGCTCGGAAAGCTTGCCGGGTGCCATCACGTCTCGAATCATATCGACAAGTTCATGCAGGTTCATTACAAACCAGTTATAGCTTTTGATCTGTTTTACGATGCCGTATTCGGCCTTTTCTTTTTCTGCCTCATAGGTTGAAAAAATATGGTCGTAGATCATGATGACTCCGCCGAAGTTTTTATCAATATATTGTGGGTTACGTCCGTGGTGCACGCGGTGGTTAGACGGCGTATTTAGTGACCATTCCAACCACGGGTGCAACTTTGTAATGCTTTCGGTATGCACAAACCACTGGAATGCGAGGTTCAATCCTAATAAACCAAGAATTAGGTCGGGGCTAAAACCGATGAAAACAGCCGGTGCGAAGAATATCCAAGTGCCCACAATGCCATTAAGAATGCTTTGTCGCGCCGCCGTAGACATATTCATGATTTCGCCGCTGTGATGGGATACGTGTTGCGACCAAAACCAGCGCACTCTATGTGCTGTACGGTGATACCAGTAGTAACAAAATTCTTGAACAAAAAATGCCAGAATTATTGTGAGGGCATTCACAGGGATGGTATAGAGACGATGATCCCAGACGAAAATATAAACAGCTGCGACATAAACTATGTTCATAACCGCACCGAAGACGTAGTAACCACCGCCTAACGAAAAGTTGGCAAAAACCTCGGGAATATAAAATGCCTGCCCTTTTGTGGCTGCCCAGTTTCCGCTTTTAATTCTTCGATAGAGCCACTCAACAAGAAAGCCCAAAACAAAAATAGGGACCATTGGAATCAGGATCATCTCATTGAGCGTAGGTTCACGCCCGAACAGATCGGTCAGGGTTTCGGTGATAAAACTAAACAACTGCATATGAACTCACTCCTTTTGCGCCGTTATTATTAATATTCAGCGATTTAAAAACTGCAGTAATTATGACTCTGTCTCTTGATTGCGTCTTGACCGGAACGTATAGTATTTGACATTTTCAGTCAGGCATAACGAATGACCGCTGCGATTCAAGTTTCTTCCCAGATATTAAATATTCTGCTGCGTTATATTGACGAAGAAGGCATTGCTAACGCTGATTTTCGCTCTCGCATCGAAGCAGCAAAGTCTGTTGATCGCATCAGTATCGAGCATTGGTGGGGCTTACTGGAAGAGCTCGCGACACTTCACCCGATACCTGCGCTGGGTATCCAGATTGGTATGCGAGGCGAAATCCAAGATGCCGGTATTTTGGGATATCTGGCGGCTTCTTGTGATGGGTTCATGTCATGTCTCCCTGAAGTTATGGGACAAGCGGTGTCAGCTCTGATGAAGCCATGGTAGAAAAGAGTGGGCTTATCGGATTGACGGATCATGCCAAGCTGTTATCCAATCATGCCATGACGATGAATTACCCCGACCCCACCGCCATCCGCGTCAACGGCTCCTATGTGCGCGTGCTGCTGGACTGGCTGGACCAGTACCAGTTGAGCGCACCTACCCTGCGGGCTGCGGTGTCGCGTCTGGCGCCCGGTGAGCAGGTGCCCCTGATCCAGTGGCTGGACCTGCTGCGGCGGGCGTATGCCGTGCACCCCGGCGACGGACGTGGCCTGGAGATCGGTGCCTGCATCAGCCCGGATCATGTGGGGGTGTTGGGCTATCTGGTGCAGGCCAGCGATAACCTGGGGCAGGCCTTGTATGCCTACCAGCGCTTCGAGTCACTGTTCTATGGCATCCGCATGGCGGAAGTGGTGATCCGCGGGGATGAGGCGGAGATCGGATGGCCTGTGTACGGTGGTCTGAGTCTCGGGCTGCTGGTAGATGAAACCGCTATCTCGGCCCTGATCAGCTTCCTGCGCAAGATCGTCCCGGATGCCCCTAACCCGGCAGAAGTGGCTTTCTCCTCGCCGGCGCCGGACAATCCGGCAGTGTACGAGGCCTTCTTCGGCGGCCCGGTACGCTTCAATGCCCCCTATGTGGCAGTGCGCTTCCCGGCGGATTACCTCAGCATCCCCCTGCCCACCGCCAATCCGGCCCTGCGCCAGATTCTTGATCGCCAGTCTGTGGCCTTGTCCAACGCCTTGCCGGGCAATGATCCCTTTGCCTTTCAGGTGCAGCAGGTGTTTCTGCGCCTGTTGCCTGATGCGCGGGTATCCCTGAAAGACGTGGCCAACGAAATGGCCATCTCCGTTCGTACCCTGCAACGCCGTCTCACACAAAGCGGCCAGACCTTTCAGGGCCTGCTGGATCGCACCCGCCAGGAACTGGCACAAAGCTATCTGCACGACCCGTCGCTATCGCTTTTCGAAATCACCATGCTGCTGGGCTTTGCCGAGCAGAGCTCGTTTAACCGGGCATTTAAACAGTGGGTGGGGGTGTCGCCGGGGGCGTGGCGGGAAGGGCAATAACGCAGCCTGCCACCCTATAGGTTTATCTCCACTCCCGGATTCGTAGGGCGGAAATTTCCGAAAGGGAATCTCCGCCATAGCTGGTAAAGGGCAAAGGATAAAGGGAGCCCGGTGATCAGGAGAATTTATGGCTAGTGGCATCAAGGCAATGTTTGGCATGGCCCCCAAGGATGATGGGCGGGGTGGCTTCACGCCCTCTTCCGTGGCGTTGAAACTGGCCACCAAAAGCAAGACTGATTACGACCACGCCGAGTATCCGGATGCCCTTCAGGGCAGCACGGCCAAGGTGCTGATGGTCTGTACCGAAGAACGCTACATGACCATGGCAAACGGCGTGAAGTTTTCCACCGGCAATCACCCGGTAGAAATGATGGTGCCGCTACTGCACCTGGAAAAAGCCGGCTTCCAGATCGAGGTCTGCACGCCTACCGGCGCACCGGTAAAAATAGAAAGGTGGGCGGTGCCAGAGAAAGACGACGCGGTCACGGATGCCCTGCAACGCTACCAGCCTCAATTCGAACAGCCTCAATCCCTAAAGGCCCTGGTCGCCGCAGGCCTGGAAGATCACGCCGACTACCTGGCGGTGTTTATCCCCGGTGGTCACGGCGCCATGTTGGGCCTGCCGGAGAGTGAAGACCTGCAAACCCTGATCCGCTGGGTCAACGCCAACGACAAACACATGCTCACCATCTGCCACGGCCCTGCGGCCTTGCTGGCAGAAAACCGTGGCGGCGATCCCAAGGATTTCGCCTATCACGGTTACAAAATGGCGGTGTTCCCGGACAGCCTCGACAAGCTCACCCCCAAGTTCGGCTACCTGCCCGGCCCCATGCCCTGGTACTTCGGCGATCGGCTCCGTGAGCAGGGCGTGGAAATCATCAACAAGAAAGCCAATGGTAGCTGCTGCGAAGACCGTAAGCTGATCACCGGCGACAGCCCGGATGCGGCCAATGAGTTTGGCAAGCTGGCGGCCAGGGCGTTGCTGGCGGAGGTGAACGGGGCGGGGTAGGCATTAAGGCGGAAATCGACCCGATTCCCGCCCGGTTTTATGCTCTTGCTTCGGGAATCAGATGAGCCTGAATCGCTGGTGATGATGGCTATCGCATTCGTCGCATTGATTGCCAATACCAGTTGTCTGCTGCTCATATCCAAACATCGGGAAGGCGGGGCGCACATGAAGGCACG
>NZ_VCQT01000042.1 GCF_005938655.1 Alloalcanivorax gelatiniphagus | reverse complement strand
AGATGTAATTAAGCGGCAGGGTAAGGGCAGTGGGAAACTGGCGCGAAGAGACCATGACCTACTTCGAGACGGACATGCCCGTCACCAACGCTTACACGGAGTCCATCAACCGACTGGCCAAGGACAAGAACCGTGAAGGGCGCGGTTACTCCTTCGAGGTGATGCGGGCACGAATGCTCTATGAACCGCCCCGGGTATCGAGGAGGCTCCAGTATCTGAGAGAATGGAGCCATGACCAAATCCAAAAAGTTTTCCCCTGAGGTTCGAGAGCGAGCGGTACGCCTGGTGCAGGAGCACCGTGGCGAATACCCGTCGCTGTGGGCGGCGGTACAGTCCATTGCCCCCAAGATTGGCTGCGTGCCACAGACTCTGCTGGAATGGGTGAAGCGAGCCGAGGTTGATGCGGGTGAGCGGCCCGGGACGACCACGGCCGACGCTCAGCGCATGAAGGAGCTGGAGCGCGAGAACAAGGAATTACGGCGTGCCAATGACATCCTTCGAACGGCCAGCGCTTTTTTCGCCCAGGCGGAGCTCGACCGCAAACTGAAGTCCTGAATGCCTACATCGATCAGCACCGGGATACCTACGGGGTCGAGCCGATCTGCAGAGTGCTGCGGGTTGCCCCGTCGGCCTACCGGCGCCATGCGGCCCGGCAGCGCCATCCAGAATTGCGTAGCGACCGGGCCAAGCGCGACGAACGGCTAATGCCACAGATCGAACGCGTCTGGGAGGCCAATCTGCGGGTCTATGGCGCCGATAAGGTCTGGAAGCAGATGAACCGGGAAGCCATCCCGGTGGCGCGCTGCACGGTGGAGCGGCTGATGCGCCACCTGGGCTTGCGAGGCGCCCGCCGAGGCAAGACGGTACGCACCACCGTTGCGGATCGATCGGTGCCGTGTCCGTTGGATCGGGTCAACCGCCAGTTCACCGCGGATCGTCCCAATCAGCTCTGGGTCTCGGACTTTACCTACGTCTCCACCTGGCAGGGCTGGTTGTATGTAGCCTTCGTGATCGATGTCTTCGCGCGATGCATCGTGGGCTGGCGCGTCAGCCGCACCATGACCACTGACTTCGTACTCGACGCACTGGAGCAGGCGCTTTACGCCCGCCGGCCCAGTGACTCGGAGAACTTGATTCATCACTCCGACAGAGGCGCGCAATATGTATCGGTTCGCTACACGGAACGTCTGGCGGAGGCAGGCATTGACCCGTCGGTGGGCAGCAAGGGCGACAGCTACGATAACGCCCTGGCCGAGACCATCAACGGGCTTTACAAGGCTGAGGTGATCCATCGGCGCGGTCCCTGGAAATCCATGGAATCCGTGGAACTGGCCACGCTGGAGTGGGTGTTCTGGTTCAACCATCAGCGACTGATGGAACCGCTAGGATATATCCCGCCGGCGGAAGCTGAGGCAAACTACTACAGGCAACTCAATAGTCAGGCCTCCGTCGCAGCCTGACTTAAACCAAACAGCCTCCGCGAAATACGGGGCGGTTCA
>NZ_VCQT01000041.1 GCF_005938655.1 Alloalcanivorax gelatiniphagus | reverse complement strand
TGAGCCTGAATCGCTGGTGATGATGGCTATCGCATTCGTCGCATTGATTGCCAATACCAGTTGTCTGCTGCTCATATCCAAACATCGGGAAGGCGGGGCGCACATGAAGGCAAGCTGGATATTCTCGGCCAACGACGTGGTGATCAACCTGGGGGTCATCACCGCCGGCGCCCTGGTCGCGTGGACCGGTTCCAATTATCCGGATCTGATTATCGGCACCATCGCGGGGGGCATTGTACTTAACGGTGCCAGACGCATTTTGGCGTTGAAGGGTTAAATAATGCTCATTATTGGCAAAAAGCTCTCGCCGTATGCCCTATTGTCCATATCGGGCCTGCTGGCAGCGTCTGATCAGGCTGTAAAGTGGCTGGTGCAGCAATCAATGGCCTATGGCGAGTATGTTTCGGTGACCCCGTTCTTTAACTGGGTGCACCTATGGAACACCGGTGCCGCATTCAGTCTTTTTGCGAATGGTGGAGGCTGGCAGCGCTACTTTTTTATCGGAATCGCGGTAGTGGTCTCGATTTTTCTGATCAAGCTGATCCTTGAAAATCGTCATAAAGGAGAAGCCATCGCTTACAGTCTTATCCTCGGTGGCGCCATGGGCAACCTGATTGACCGGGTCTTTCGCGGCTATGTTGTGGATTCCTTTGATTTCTATTGGCGAGACTGGCATTGGCCGGCCTTCAACCTGGCTGATATTGCAATTGTCCTCGGTGCCTTACTTTTCGTTTCCAGCAGCTTGTTGGGTAAAAAAGCAAACACCAATGCCGAGCCGGATGGATCTGACTGACACCTACGCCTATACAACACCATGACCGAACTTCCCGACAACATCCTTCACCTGCCGCAATACCAAGTACTGGGCTGCAAATCAACCGACGACGAAATGCACTTCCAGGTGGACGTGCCCGATCCCATCGCCTGCGAGGAATGCGGCGTGCAGGGTGAGTTCGTACGGTTCGGCAAGCGTGACGTTCCCTATCGTGATCTGCCCATCCACGGCAAGCGGGTCACTCTCTGGGTGGTCCGCCGCCGATACACCTGCCGGGCCTGCAAGACAACATTCAGGCCCCAGCTACCGGAGATGGTGGACGGATTCCGTATGACACTGCGGCTGCATGAGTACGTGGAGAAGGAATCCTTCAACCACCCCTACACCTTTGTGGCGGCACAGACCGGCCTGGACGAGAAGACGGTGCGCGACATCTTCAACGCCCGCGCCGAGTTCCTGGGGCGCTGGCACCGCTTCGAGACGCCCCGCATCCTGGGCATTGACGAGCTATACCTGAACAAGCGCTACCGCTGCATTCTGACCAACATTGAGGAGCGAACCCTGCTCGACCTGCTGGCCACCCGCCGCCAGGACGTGGTGACCAACTACCTGATGAAGCTGAAAGACCGGCAGAAGGTCGAGATCGTCAGCATGGACATGTGGAACCCCTACCGGGCAGCGGTCAAGGCTGTGCTGCCCCAGGCCCGTATCGTGGTCGATAAGTTCCATGTGGTGCGCATGGCCAACGATGCCCTAGAGAGAGTGCGCAAGGGCCTCAGAAAGGAGCTGAAACCGTCCCAGAGCCGGACTCTCAAGGGAGACCGGAAAATCCTGCTGAAACGCGCTCACGAAGTCTCAGACCGGGAGCGCCTCATCATGGAGACCTGGACAGGCGCGTTCCCGCAACTGCTGGCCGCCTACGAGCACAAGGAGCGCTTCTACGGCATCTGGGACGCCACCACACGGCTCCAGGCAGAAGCCGCCCTGGACGAGTGGATAGCCACCATCCCGAAGGGCCAAAAGGAAGTCTGGAGCGATCTGGTAAGGGCAGTGGGAAACTGGCGCGAAGAGACCATGACCTACTTCGAGACGGACATGCCCGTCACCAACGCTTACACGGAGTCCATCAACCGACTGGCCAAGGACAAGAACCGTGAAGGGCGCGGTTACTCCTTCGAGGTGATGCGGGCACGAATGCTCTACACCACGAAGCACAAGAAGAAGGCACCGACTGCGAAGGTCTCTCCTTTCTACAAGAAAACCATCGGTTACGGACTGCCGGACTTCGCAGAGGAACTCAACTACGGAGTCGATCTATCAACCATCTGAGGGTGGTATCAGATTGATGGGGTGAAGGTGCCCCATCAACCATTAAATCCGTATCCAATGTTTCTAGCAGCAGGACACCTATCACCGGGACTGGCAACTGTCCTGGCAAGTACTCAGCCCCTGATTGCCGCAGCGATCGCCGCCGCTTGGCTCGGAGAAACGTTGAAGACCAAGGGCATAGCCGGACTTGTCATAGGTTTTTTGGGCGTCACCTTGCTTTCTTGGTCCGGATTCGACAATAACAATGCCGGTTATCTATGGGGAATTACCTGGGTTCTTGTGGGCGCCATCGGAATAGCCATCGGCAACATTTTATTAAAGAAGCGTGCCGGGGGATCAGTTGCCGCACCCATGGCCGTCCAGTTATTAATAGGCGGCGGAATACTCTTTCTTGCATCCGCGGTGGGCGGCGAACAGTGGGAAATTCGGTGGACATTTCGGTTCACCGGTTCCCTGCTCATTCTATCCGCTCTGGCGACAGCCGCCATGATGTATTTATGGTTCGCCCTGCTGGCCCGCGCCCCCTTAAACCGATTGAACGTCTTCAGCTTTCTAACCCCGGCACTTGGGTTGCTAATTGGATTTATGTTCTTTGAAGAGCGACTCCAACCCGTCCAAATTCTTGGAATAATTGTTGTCATTGTCGGTATAGCCATAATGCAAGGGAGAGGTGCTGTGGCAGCCGCCGACGAGAGTGCAACACCGCCTTAGTCGCTAGAGTCCTTCCTCCTTACTATAAAGATGGAGTGGAAAACCCCGTAACAGGAGTAAAATGTGATAGAACGAATGCGCCAAGGAGCACCCACCAGCCGATTATCGGTAGTCTTGCCGGAACTCCCCCTGGCGGGATTTGGTTTTTTGACGCACTTTTTATGGGAGATGCTTCAAGTACCCTGGTTCATGGGTATGGCGAATTCGTCTCACGGCTCTGTGGTTTGGCTGTGTATCCAGGCTACCGGCGGCGATGTGCTGATTCTACTGGCCAGCTTCTGGTTTTCCTCAATAGTCTTTGGACACCGTCGATGGCTCATCGAGGGAAAACGAAAGCCTGCTATCACCCTTCTGGTTGCGGCACTTCTCGTAACCATCGTCATGGAATGGCTGGCGACTGGCCCGCTAGAGCGGTGGACATACGCAGACTCCATGCCGATCATACCGCTGTTAGGCGTGGGGCTAGCTCCACTTCTGCAGTGGATTATTCTCCCGCCACTGATAATGTGGCTGTCGCACAGACATATGCTTGGCTGCATGGCAATTCGATCCAGTCGTGCGGTTTAGCTGCATAAGAGCACTGGCTCTCTGCGCCGGCACAAGCGCTTACGCCGGTCAAAAACTGAGCAGACAAAATCGCCGACACAAGCTTGTTTAAGGCAAAGAATTCAGAATTTCTATAACGAGAAGAGGAAACGAGCCATGAACCAATCTACCGCAGTGAATACCAGTTTGCGGACTATTCCGCTAGGCAACACCCTGTCAGTTCTGTTAGTAATCAGCTATCTGCTGTGCGTAGGCTTTGGCCTGCTCGCCCCGGCGCAGATGCGTATGTACGAAGCTTGGGCGCCTTTATTGCCCGGCTTCGAATGGCTTACGTGGTCGGGATTTTTAATTGGATTAGTTGAAGCCTATTTGTACGGTTGGTACATCGCGGCTCTGTTTGTGTCTTTGTATCGCTGGTTCTCAAAAGAGAGACAATGATTATTTTTAATGGATCCTACGTCGAAACGGGTAGAAACGTGAGAACTGTCTGGTGAGCTATTTATGAACCGATTAACAACTTTCCTGAAGAGACACCTCGGTGATGTCGGGGTGGTTTTCTACACCTCACTACTCATTATTACCGCCTTTGTCGTCACCGCTGCCCTTCAGCCGGAAACTGTTGAAGCAATCGCCCAGAAAGTCCTCGATGCAACCGCCAAAAATGTTGGTTGGATGTACTTGATGGCAACCACCGGCTTTGTACTATTTATCTTTTTC
Organism: Alloalcanivorax gelatiniphagus; assembly: GCF_005938655.1. GTDB lineage: Bacteria > Pseudomonadota > Gammaproteobacteria > Pseudomonadales > Alcanivoracaceae > Alloalcanivorax > Alloalcanivorax gelatiniphagus. Next base: position 13,290 of record NZ_VCQT01000041.1, on the reverse strand, counting down.
CTGGCGTTCTCCAGGTTCGGAAACCTCCGCCTGGGCCAGGAGAACGAGTTGCCGGAGTTCTCCTTCACCAGCTGGCTGGCCATGATTTTCTCGGGGGGCATGGGCGTTGGACTGGTGTTCTGGGGCGTGGCGGAACCCATCATGCACTTGAACGTTCCGCCCCTGGGCCTTGCCGAGCCGCGCAGCGTAGAGGCGGCGCAGCTGGGCATGCGTTACTCGTTCTTTCACTGAGGTTTTCACCAATGGGCCAACTTTACCCTTGTGGGTCTGGCTATCGCTTATGTCCGTTTTCGCCACCATAGCTATGGTTTGATCAGCGAAACATTCCGCCCCCTGTTGGGAGAGCGAGTAGACCGCGGTTGGGGAAAAGCCATCGATATTCTGGCGGTAGTATCCACCTTGTTCGGGGTTGCAACGACTCTGGGGCTTGGCGCGCTGGAGGTCAATAGCGGCCTCTCCCGGCTGGGTGTAATGGATTACTCGACCACATCGCAGTTTATGATCCTGGGAGGGCTTGCAACGCTTTTTACCATATCGGCCATGACGCCACTCGACAAGGGCATACGCCATCTCAGTAACGCCAACCTTGTAATCGCGAGCGGCCTCCTGCTCTTCGTCCTGGTCACGGGACCCACGGCCTTTATTTTTGGTGAGCTCACCCAAACGCTTGGCGAGTATCTCGGAAACCTCATCGAAATGAGCCTGGTAACCGCCCCCCACTCCGACGAAAAGTGGGTGGAGCAGTGGACCATGTTTTACTGGGCATGGGGGTTAAGCTGGGCGCCCTTCGTGGGGAGTTTTATCGCCCGAATATCAAGGGGAAGAACCATTCGGGAGTTCGTCATGGGGGTAATGGTCATTCCCGTCGCCTTGAGCATGCTGTGGTTCTCAACCTTTGGTGGTTCCGCCATCCATTTCGAACTGTTTGAAGGCGTCGGTATCGCCGATGCCGTGGCAGAAGAAGTTCCATCCGGTCTTTACGTACTTTTAGATCAACTGCCTTGGGGTGGGGTCGCCGCTGTTCTGGCGGTCATACTGGTCTCGATGTTTGTGGTCACCTCTGCGGACTCAGCCACCTTCGTACTGGGCATGTTCACCTCCAAGGGTGTACTAACGCCAACACGCTTTGTTCGAGTGCTCTGGGGCTGCTTGCAGCTGTTAATGGCCTCCGTGCTCTTGCTGAGCGGCGGGCTGAACGGGCTCCGCACTCTTTCCATTGTCGCCGCATTTCCTTTTATGTTGCTGATGGTCCTAATGGCTTTCTCTCTTCATAAAGACCTTGCGACAGACATTAGGCGCCGCGAAGAGAAAAACGCAATGATGCATGTCCGCATGGAGCAATGGCTGCTGAGAGAGTCTGAGCGGGAAGCGGAGCGTCAGGAAGAAGAGGAACTCCATCCAAGCGCGCCCGAGCAATGTCCGGGATTGAGCCGGACAGGACAATCGACCCAGATAGAAGAGACGTAGCTGGTGAAACAACAAGGGGCCAAGTTACCCTGGCCGACGCCCTTTCCTGGGCTTACGGTACCGGACGATGAAATGCCCAATTGAGAAAGTACGGACTGAAAAACCACTCGTTACCAAATCCACCGCTTCATCAAGCGGTTTCCATGGCCCAAGTACAGCGCATTTTGCTACAATCCCGAGAACTTTCGTAAACCTACGATCATTTGGTATGACCTGTGCACCCAACTAATGAAATTTCACAGCAGGCAGAGGCAAAAAGACTCAACCAAAGTTGTTCCTGCGTCACTCTCGATCGGCCAGCGGTAGCTCAGGATATCGCCCATCAACTGGGTGAAGGCGCCGAGGATATTTTGTCCAGCGAGGCCTGGCATCAACTTTTCTCCAACGTTGCTGTCTTTGTTCCCGACCAAGATCTGGCCAAGATGCAGGCCTTGGTTCGCGCATTGGAAGCGGCCGCTGCGCTCTCCGACTATCGAGAGAAGGTGTTGTCCTGGGCACCATCGACAGCACGGCTCGACCCCGGTCCCGCTGGTGCCTTTATGGGCTATGACTTCCATCTTGGCGACGATGGACCACGTCTAATCGAGATTAACACCAATGCCGGAGGTGCGTTTCTCAATGCGATTCTTGTCCGTGCCCAAAAACGATGCTGTGGCGGTGCGACCAATGAACTCTGGACCGAGGACTTTGACCGCGAGGTGATCCGTCAGTTCGAAAGCGAATGGCGCGCCCAGCGCGGCAGCAGACGCCTGGAGACAATCGCGATCGTCGATGATCAGCCAGAGGAACAGTACCTCTATCCGGAATTCAGGCTCGCTCAGAGGTTGCTGCAGAGGGGCGGAATCGAGACCCACATTCTGTCCCCCAAAGATTTTCAGCTTAATAACGGAGTGCTGTACGGCAACGGCAAACGAATCGATCTGGTGTACAATCGGTTGGTGGACTTCGGACTCGAAGCCCCCGATCACGCCACCTTACGCGCGGCCTGGTCGGTGGGAGGCGCTGTTATAACCCCCAACCCCCACATTCACGCACTGTTCGCGAACAAACGCAATTTGGCTGTTCTGTCAGATCAAACGACCTTGAGGGAGTGGGGCCTGAGCGCTGAGAACGCCGAATTGCTTCGCCAAAGTATTCCGCGCACCCAGTTAGTCGATGCCGCCAATGGCGAAGAACTCTGGCGGCAGCGACGGCAATTGTTTTTCAAACCTGTAGCGGGTCATGGCAGCAAAGGAGTTTACAAAGGCAGCAAACTCACAAAAAGCGCCTTTGCCCGAATTCTAGAAAGCGACTACATCGCGCAGACCTATGTGCCACCTTCAGAACGCCTGGTGATGGTCGATGACGAGAGGGAAATGCTCAAGGTCGACGTACGTCTATATACCTATCGCGGCGAGCTGCTGTTGGCGGCGGCGCGCTTGTATCGGGGCCAGACCACCAATTTTCGCACCCCAGGTGGTGGCTTTGCACCAGTTCTCCTCAAGCAAACCTAGCGGGAGACATTTCCGCCCGCCAAGAAGTACCGGGCCGGCAGCGGCCTCCGCGCGCTGACTCCAGCAAAAACGGATAGCCCTATTTTACTTACATGTCATCCATGCGCCCTATCTGCCGTACCAAGCGCTTGGTTTCATGCTCTTCCATATCCAGCAATGACTGCACCAGTTCTGTGACCTCGGGTATTTCTGCCTTTTCGATAAGCGTTCGGTAAAGACTGATGATTTGTTCGTGGAAATCGACCACTTCCATCTCTACTGAAGTGGCATCCATTTTGGCGTAGTGATCGTCGCAATCCAGGTGGGTGGTAATAGGAGTGTGCGGCATGTAATCGTACACATAAGTGCGAGCTGCGCTGGGATCAGCCTGCTGTTCAAACCCTGCCACTATTTTCTCTATTTCCGCTTCGTGCGAGGCCAGATACTCAAGCAGCAGAGAAGCGCGTTCATTTTGATGAAGCGGAGCGCAATGAGACAGGCACTTTGCCAGGCTCCCGTGCAACTTTCGGCTCCATTCAATCAGGTCAAAAATAGTTTCAACTTTCATGCTAAACCTCTTGTCTGAATTTAAAAATACGTCGCTTAAAACGTCAGCGACCATGGTACTAGGAATGCCATTACGTCATCGGAATCACAAGGAAGAACTGCGCAGCCAACCCGATGATGACCGTGCCTGAAAGCGCGGTTATCGCCACCATGCTCAGCCAATATTCGGGGGCATTCGGAGCCGCCTCCCCTTGCCGGTACATGGGTACAATAATGCGCAAATACACCGCCAGCGAAAGCACACTATTGACAATCCCCACCACCGCCAGCCACGTGAATTGGGCATCTATGACAGCCGCAAAAATCAGGAACTTGCCCACGAAACCAGCAAGTGGCGGAATGCCGACCAACGACAGCAGAAATAGCACCATTGCGATCCCCATTAATGGCCTGTTGCGCCCCAGGCCATTGAAATCGGTCAAGGTGCGTCCGACCATGGCAACAATGGCGAAGGCACCTAGGTTCATGGCCGCGTAGGCGGCGGCGAATAGAATGATCGATGGCAAGGCAAGCGCGCTTGAGCCCACGGCCAAAATGCCCAGCAGGAAGTAACCGGACTGCGCAATTGATGAGTAAGCCAACAGCCGAACGACATTATCCTGCGCCAATGCGGCGAGGTAGCCGTACGTCATACTCAGTACCGCCAGCCCCGCAATAGCTGCGGGCCAACCGCTCTCCATGGGCAGGTCTCGAAGCACTTGGGTTAGCGCGAACAGAGCGCCGACTTTGGGCACCACAGACAGGTAGGCGGCTATCGATAAGGGCCCGCCTTGATAAGCGTCTGGCACCCAGAAATGAAACGGAACCAATGACGCCTTATAGCCGAGGCCGACAATCGCCGTCACCAGGCCGAGGATGGCGGCTAGCGGCATGGCGTCGGCGCGCGCGAGATCAGAGAGCAGCGTGGAGCCAGCGGCGCCGAACCAGTAACTCAAGCCAAAGACCATCACCGCGCCGGTAACCGAGCCGAATACAAAGTATTTCATGGCGGCTTCGGTGGCCGGGTCATCGTCCGGGTAGGCCACCAGCGCGAAGCTGGCCAGGCTGGTCAACAAGACGCCCAGCACTAGAAACATCATATCGCCGCTTCCGGCCAGAACGAGTGCACCAAAAGTGGCAAAGCACAGCAAACTGTAGACCGTGCCCTCACGAACGGTGCCTCGCACATCCACGCGCGCCAGCAACAGGGAAAGCACGGTGGCGGGCAACAGGATAAGTTTGGCCCAAATACTGAGCGTGTCGATTCGGAAGCTGCCCCCGAACACGGCGGCGTCGGTGCCCAGCATACTCAAGGTCAAGCCCGTGGCGATGAACAGGCCCACGATGGCAACCGCCAAGGCAACGCGCGGCCAGCGCAGCATTTCCGCAATCAGTGCACCGACCGCCGTTAACAGAACGGCTATTTCGGGAATTAATAACGCAAGGTCATGACCCATTACAGCACCAACGCCGAGGTCGTCCGATGAATGATGTCCAGCACCCAGGACGGCGCCACCCCGGTAACTAGGGTAAGCACCAGCAGTGGCGCCACGGCGAGCAGTTCCCGCACGCTCAGGTCGGGCATGCTATGCCAGCGTTGCTGGGGCTCGCCAAGGAAGGTTTCGCGGATTGCCTTGAGAAAAGTGCCGGCAATGATCGCGATGCCCAGTATCGCGACAACAGCGGCGGGCACAGTGCCCAGAGTGCTGAGAAATATCTGGAACTCGGCCGGAAAGTGCGCCAGACCAGGCAGACCAAGGGACGCGAAGGCTGCCAGCATAAATGACCAGCCCAGCAGCGGAACCGTTTTAAGTAGGCCACCGAATTCACCCATTTCCCGAGTATGCGCACGCTCCTGAATCATGCCCACCAGGAAGAACAATGCACCGGTCACCAGGCCGTGACTGAACATCTGCAGGACGGCGCCATCGAGGGCGGTGGCACGCACTGAGGGGTCTAGGGTCAGTGCGGCCACGGCGACGCCGATGATCACATAGCCCATGTGGTTGATCGAGGTATAGACCACCAGGCGCTTGAGATCGGTCTGCGCCAGAGCGGCGAAGGCGCCATAGAGCGCGCCGATGACACCGAAAACCAAAACAACGACGCCGGCTTCGCGGAACGCCTCCGGAGTCATTTGTAGAGCGAAGCGAACCAGCCCATAGGTTCCAAATTTCAGCATGATGCCGGCCAGGATGACACTGCCGATAGTCGGCGCCTGAACGTGGGCGGCAGGTAACCAAGTGTGCAGCGGTACGGCGGGGATCTTGACCGCGAAAGTAACCAGCATGGCGACCAACGCCCACATGGCCGCGGCCCCTTCAAGCGGTGGATTAGCGATCCAGGCGCGCATGTCGAAGCTGGGATCGGGACTGCCGAGGTAAAGCCCCAGGATGGCGAGCAATAACGGCAGGCTGCCCAGAAGCGTGTAGATAAAGAACATCAGAGCCGCCCGCTGCCGGTCCTCATGCCCCCAGCCGGCAATCATGAAATACATCGACACTAGGGAGACTTCGAAGAACACATAGAACAGAATTCCGTCGAGGGCGGTAAAGGTGCCGATAGCCGCAGTTTCCAGAAGTAGAACCAAAGCCACGTAGGCGCGCGGGCGCTCGCGCAGCGACGAAGCATAGATGAACGCCACCAAAAACAGCATGGCACTCAGCAGCACTAAGGGCAGGCTGATACCATCCACCCCGACCCGGTAGGCGGCACCGATGGCCGGAATCCATTCGAGCTCTTCGACTTGGGAAAAGCCCGCGCCACTCACTCCCTCCAGCCACATGGCCAGCGCGCCGACCAGAGTTAAACCGGCGGTGCCAATACCAATGCTGTGTACGGTTCGCGCCGTTGGCCTCGGAAGGGCCAGAATCAGGACGGCACCGGCGAGCGGCAAAAACAGAGTAAGTGATACAACTGGTAGCATGAGTATGGCTGTCCTCTAGAAACTCAATGAAGCCGAAAGCAGTATGATCAGTGTTACGGCGGTAACCACGGCGCTGATAGCCAGACTGTGGTGAATCCAACCGCTTTGCAGGGAGCGGGCACGGTCTCCCCAGCCTCGCACGCCGGCCACCAGGGAGAAGATCAGGCCGTCGATTCGGCGCTCATCTCCTACCCGAACCAAATGCGCCACGGCCAAGCTGGCACGGCCAGTACACAACACCGCCGCATACAAACCTCGTTCCACGCGCCCGCAACCTCGAGCAATGAAGAGGCCTCCACGGCCGACACTCAGGACGGTCGCGTATAGGCCACGCTCCAGGCGCAGGCAGCCGTAGGCAATGGCCATGGCTGGTCGGCCGATCCAGAAGGTGAGCCCTCCGGCGATGACCAGCCCCGATTGTGCCCAGGGGTGGAAAGGGCCAAGCAGGCGCGGTGCCGGTACCAGCCAGCCCAGCGCCAGGCCGACCACTGCCGCGAGAAGTCCGAACAGCATGGCGGTAGTGCCATGGGCTTCAGGGCCGGGTAAACCCAACAAGGCTTCAATGGGACCGAAGGTCAGACCCAGGAAGACGGCTGGGATTACCAGGGCCCATACTCCCACCCCCATCCAGCGGGCACCGGCGACCGGACGGCTTTCGCTCTCGCCCTCCTCGCGCTCGAGCCATAGCATCCGAAGCGCGCGAGCCAGGTAGGCGCCAGTCAGCAGTGTGCCCGCCAGTGCCAGCGGAGCGAGCCAGGCGGTACTTGGTGCGGACAGCGCGGCGGCGATCACCGCGTCCTTTGAGAAGAAGCCGCTCAGCGGTGGAGCACCCACCAGGGCCATCGCTGCCAATGCGAAGCCGAGGAAAGTCCAGCGCCGATCGCGCCCTACACCCCGCAAGCACCTCAAAGCCGTGCCGCCGCGCGCATGCTGAAATTCACCAGTCGCTAAAAACAGGCCGCTCTTGATGGCGGCATGGGCGAGCAGATGCAGCAACGCCGCCAGCGGCACACCGGCGCCGACCGCAATCAGCATCAGACCATACTGACTGGCGGTTGAGGCTGCCAGCAGGCGTTTGAGGTCGCGTTCGGCCAGCGCAATCAGCCCTGCCGCCACGGTAGTAATACCGCCCACCAGCCCAATAGCGAGCAAAACGTTCGGCGCCAGCAGCGGCGCTACGCGGATCAGTAAAATGGCGCCAGCTGCCACCAATGTCGCCGAATGCAACAACGCCGACACCGGTGTTGGCCCCGCCATGGCGCGCATAAGCCAATCCTGCAAGGGGACCTGGGCGGACTTGCCCATGGCGGCCAGCAGCAACAAAAGCCCGGCCGCCACGGCGGTGCCTCCGTCGACATTCAGGGTGGCGGCGATCTGGCTGGTGCCTGCCGCCCCGATGAGGATAAATATAGCGATGTACAGACCAAGGTCGGCGCTGCGGGTGTAGAGAAAGGCACGGCTCGCGGCGTTCGCCGCTTCGGGTCGCTGAAACCAGAAGCCGATCAGCAGGTAACTGCACAACCCGATCAGCTCCCAGGCGACGAGCACCAGAATCCAGTCGCCGGCCAGCACCAGGGCCTGCATGGCGGCAACAAACAGGGACATGAGGGCAAAAAATCGGGGTAAACCGGACTCCCGCTTCATATAGCCCACCGAATAAATCAGTACGCAAGTCGCCACGGCGGCCACCAACACACTGAACAGCGCGGTTAGCGGCTCGGCGGTCAACCGCAAGGGCAGATCCGGCAAGCCTGGCAGCACCAGGGGTGCGGAGTCACCACTGGCGGTCGCCCCTAAAAGCCTAAGGCTTGCCGCCAGGCTGAGTGCGACCCCGGCCAACGCCAAAATAGCCGCTCCCCGGCGCAGCAGCAGAATGGCAGCGGCCGCAAGCAAAGGGAACACTATGGGAAAGACCAGGTCACTCATCCTTTCAGGTCTCCTGCCTCTTCCATCTCGACCGAGCCCTTGGCCCGGAAGCGTGCAATTGCGACGCCGAAACCGACGGCCATCTCCACTGCCATAACCGTCATCACCACCAGCACAAACATCTGTCCGGCGTAGACCTCCGGATGCAGAAAGCGCCAAAAGGCCACCAGGTTCACCAGCGCGCCCGCCAGAATCAGCTCCACGCCCATCATTATCATGACCAGATTAGTCTGCGAGAGCGCGCCATAGATACCGACACCAAAGAGAATGGCGCCGGTCAGAAGTGCCAGGATCAGTACCGGAGTCATTTTGAAGCCTCCTGTTCTTTATCACCGTTTCCCTTGTCGAGCTTTCCTGTGTCGACGCCGGGCTGGCGCACCGGAATCGCTACTGCCGTAGCCGCGATCATTGCGGTCAGGATGGTGATGGCGGCGGTCTCGAAAACCAGCATAGAGCGACCCAACATTTCAAAACCGAGTTCCCGCGTTTGCATTGCGGCATCCGGCGCCTCGGCGACTATCGGTCCCCAATCAGAGAACAGCGCTACCGAGATGGCGGTGGCGGCGGCAATGGCTCCGGCGCCAATCGAAAAGCGCTTCTGGTGGCTCATATCCATCCCGCCAAGCCCACCGGGGTCCATCATGAACATCACCATGAAGATGGCCATGATGCTCATTTCGGTGGCCATCATCATAATCTGCAGCACGCCCAGGAATTCGGCCTGCATGGCCAGAAACATGCAGCCCACGGCGGCCTGCGAAAACAGCAGCGCCAATGCAGAACGCACCATAGACGCAGTACGGAACACCGCCACACCGAAACCAATCGCTGCCAGCCCGAATACGCCGACAAAAAAAGCCTGAACAACCATTAAGGCACCACCAGGATGAGCAATCCGACTATCAAGATATTGAGCAATGCCAGAGGGATCCCGAGCTTCCAGCACCAGCCCAGCAGATCCGCCTCGCGAATACGAGGTAAATAAAAGCCGACCAACAACATCGATACGGCTACCGCCAGAGTCTTGATCAGGCTCCAGGCCCAGGGCGGCAAAAGCGGCCCCTGCCAGCCACCGAGAAAAAACACCGTGGTCGCGGCAGACAGGGTGATTACCATCACCAACCGTGCCAGCCGCAACACTGCCAGGCGCACGCCGGTGTATTCGGCGTCGACCCCGCCGGCCAACTCACCGGGTGCGGTAGGCAGGTCGAAGGGTGAGCGGAACGCCAACGCGATAGCGGCGATGAAAAACAACACAAAGCCCAGCGGTTGGTAAACTATGTTCCATAAACCGGCCTGAGACTCGACGATGGCACTGTTTAGCAGGGACTCAGCGCGCATGGCGGTCGCCGTAATGGGCATGACGATAAGCATGGAGTAGGCGATAAGCTGGCCGAGAAAGCGCCAGCCACCGACCATCGCGTAGGCGCCATTCGGGCCCCAACCCGCCATAATCAGCGATACCAACACATAGGCAAGCACCGCGTTAAGAAACAAGGCGCCGGTGGCCAGATCAGCGATGACCAGATCCGGCGCCAGCGGAAGCACGGCAGCACCGAGCACCGCTACCACCAGCAACAACACTGGCGCGGTCTCGAAAAACAACCGGTCGGGTTTGCGCGCCAGGATGGACTCCCGGCCCAGGTGCGACAGGCCCGCCAGCAGCGGCGCAACCGGTCGCAGGCGGCCGGTCGTTAGCCAGGCCTCAATCACAGCCAGTAACCAAGCGCCAACCAGCAAGGTGAGCAACACTAAGGCGACAGTCATGAGGTCACCTCCCAGGGCGAGAGATCCAGTGACCCGACCGCCACCAGGGCATCGCCCAGCTCCTGGCCCTCGACCAAATCGGCGACCAAGCCGATATGTTGGCTGCAGGCGCTATCCAGCTCGACCGATACCACCTGCCCTCGCTCCTGCGTTAGTCGCAATGTGGCGCGGCCACGCGGCGTTTCCACGGTCGCCTCTCCCGTTCCGGAAGGGTTGTCGATGGCGCGCAGCTTGGGGAGCTCAGGGTCTCCGGCCACCTCCACGAGGTCGAGACTGGTCATGATCTCAACATGCCGCTGCCGGAGACGCGCCCAGGCGTCCCCGGCGCTCTCAGCGCGCATTTCGAAACCCAGCTCGCGATACATTGCATCCGCCTGGCGGGCGTCTTCGGTTCGGCCGGAGGCGCGGGCCACCGTGCCTCGTAGATCCTGGGAGCCGTGGGGCAAAGCTCCGATGCCTTTCAAGCGCGCTTTGAGGAGGGGCGTATGCTCGAGCCGTGCAATGAGCGACTGCAGCGCCGGTCGCAGGGCGACAAGCTGCTCCCGGTCGGCGCGCTGGGTTTCCAATTGCAAAGCCGCCGCACGACGCGTTAACCAGACAAAGCTGAGCTGGCGCCCCAACTGAGCCAGCCAGCCCAGGTGGCTGGCGATGCGCTCGCGCTCAAGAGCGGCCGCCCGGCCCCGCTCGACGGCCGGATCTGGTTCCAGACCGGCCGCCTGCTCGATAGCGCGACAGGCCAAGAGGCGATAACTTACCGGTGCCAACGGCATAGCCGCCGCCAGGCGCTCGATGAAGGTTTCGACCGCCACCTCTTCAGATGACGTGTTCATAGCTACCAGAGATGTTGCTTGGCCCTCGGTCACCCCATCGCCGTCGAGCGTCAAGGTTAGCTTCAATCCGCCCGGCAAACCGGGAAAGCAGGGGCCGAAGGGCACCTCAAGCCAGTCCATTGCCAAACCATCGGCACTGCGGGGCAGGTCTTTGGTAACCTCGACCATGGACATGAATCCGGAACTGTCGTGGTCGTGGTCGTGGTCGTGGTCGTGGTCGTGGTCGTGGTCGTGGTCGTGGTCAGAATGATCATGCCCGTCATGGTCGTGCCCGGAATGGTCATGGTGGTGCTCGTGATCGTGCTCCGACACATCTTCCTTCACGCTCTCGTCTTCTCCGGGCTTATGCGGTTCTAGATCCATGCCGCATTTGGGGCACCTGCCCGGCTCGCTTCTGACTACTTCTGGATGCATGGGACAGATATATTCAGTGCCGGATTGTTCTTGAGCCGGTTCCTGTTGGTGACCGTGATCCTGGCCCTGATGATCCTCATGCTCATGGCAATGAGCATGCTCGTGATCGTCGTCGCCCTGATGCTGTTCGTGGTCATGAGCGTGTTTATGATTCTGGTGATGCCCGTGATGGCGCTCATGACTCTGTCCATGATCATTGTGGTGAGCATGGTGATGATCGTGTCCCTCGCTCTCATGCTTATGATCATGATGATGTTCGTGGTGCTCGTGGCCGCGGTTCTCGTCGTGTTCCCCGGCATCAGAGTCGCCGCCGGCTTCGCGCGCCACCAAGTCCATGCCGCATTTGGGACAGCTACCTGGTTCGTCTTCCACCACTTCTGGGTGCATGGGGCAGACGTATTCGGTTTTGGTTTGCAGGATTGATGAGTCAAAATCGTCGGGCGAGGCGGCGAAGGCGCCTTCGGCCAGCAACCGCTGCAGCCGAGTGGCCGCCTCCATCAGTTCGGTTTGTGAGAGATCCGCAGAAACGTCAGCTTGAGGTAAAGACGAAGGTGCTGACCCACCGAGCACTAGAATAGCTCGCGGCCTAGGCATCTGGGCATAGAGCACTGCTGTGGCCTCATCCAACTTCTGAGATAGCTCACCGACAATCAGAAGCACAGTGGCATCGCGCGGCGTGGCGGCGATGCGCATGTCTGCGGCCGCCAGGTCCAGCCCATGCGCCAGGGCCACTTCCGGCCCAGGGACTACCAGGCAGCTCAAATTGCGCGCCAGAGCCTGCCCAACCCACCTTCGCAGGATAGATGGACGCCCTTTGCGTGCGCCGGCAAGTGTCGTTGCGGCCTCAGACATCACTGCCGCCTCAGAGCGCCCTGGCTCCATCCGTAAAGCAGCCCGAGAAAGAGAATCGCAAGAAACACGCCCATATCAAGTAAAGCAACCAGCCCTACCTCCTTGAACACAACCGCCCAAGGGTACATGTAGGCCATCTCCATATCGAACGCCAAGAACAGCAACGCATAACCGTAATAGCGCGCATGATAACGTCCCCAGACCGGATCGCGTGACAGCACCCCCGCACTCGCCGGCACATCCTTTCCCGGCTCCTGCCGTGTCGCCCCCAAACTACGAGCCAAGCCATAAAGGCTCAACACCGTACCCAGGACACCCAGGGCTAACCCCAGCAGCAATGAGTATTGTTGTGTAGCGCTCATAACGTCTAACTTCTCAAGTTTACTCTGGCACAAGTTCGTGAGATCTAACTCTCTATTGCACAAAAAATATGGAACCCCGTTCAACGAATGGTTCGACGAAGATCAGTTTCAAGTCTAGACACCCTTGCCGGAAGCGCAAACTATCCCTCTACTCACGCGGTCAGAACCTCCGCCTTCTACTGAGTTTTAACAAGTAGATTCGACTACGGCACGTCCTTGAAGTCGCGAATATGCAACAGATCTTCTACCGGGAGAACGGCCACAAACCCGTCGCTGTCGAGCCCCTTGTGGACCGTCCGGGCAATGGTTTTCACTATTTTTTCCGCCCGACCCGCTTCCTCGAATATCTCGGCGCGAACCCAGTCAGCCATAGTGTCCTCTGCATAGTAGTTCCGGTACTCGCCGAAACCGCGTACCTTGGAAACCGTCAAGCCGGACACGCCAATTGCTTTCAGCGCGCCCTCGACTTTTTCAAGTTCTAACGAGGAAAATATTGCCGTTACTTTGCAAAATTTCGTATTCATCATAACTCCACTACATTAAGGAAATTGAGCGACGAGCAACTCAGATCATCCCTTCTTCCAGTAGTTAAACATTCGAAGCTAAACTGCAGTCAAAAACGGTACACACTTCTATTTTCTACGCCTCTTCAAAACTCAGTCGCCACGTTTGTTACATGGCCAATCCGCAAACGCCAGAAAATAGAGGGTAAGCGGATTAAATGGTTG
>NZ_VCQT01000040.1 GCF_005938655.1 Alloalcanivorax gelatiniphagus | reverse complement strand
TGCCAGCCTTTATCCGCTATCGCGTCCCCATCCTGCCGTGGTTGTGTCGCACGCTTGCATCGCGGCTAAAGCCGCTCCTACACCATCCTGAACCGTAGGAGCGACTTCAGTCGCGATATGGCGTTGGGAAACCCCCGATACAGGATTCAGGGCGGGCACGGCGCCACCCTTCATCCGCCGTCACTTCCCTTCGCTTTCCTTCCAGCGAGCCATCAGCGTGTTGGAGTCCAGGCTTTCGTCGAGCAGCTTGCGGGCGGTTTCGGCGCCGGCCACCGGCAGGCCCTCGCCGTCCAACAGGCCGATCTGCTTGAGCACGCTGGCCTGGTCCCAATAGATGTGCTCGTGGCACAGCTTGTCGCCCCGGAAGCGGATCACTCCGAGCATGGGAATTTCCACTTTCTTGCCGGTGGCGGCCACGCCGGGGAGCATCCAGTCGATCTCCCGGTCATGGGTAAAGCTGAGAATAAACTCGTCCACCAGCTGGGTGGCGCCCACCGTCCGTGACACCGGTACCAGGGTCATGTCGTCCGGATTGCCGTGCACGAAGTGGTTGCGGTAGAAGCGGCTGAGCTGCTGGTAGCCGACGCCGCCGGTCATGGTGGGAATGTGGTTCACATAGGGCTCGGCCACCATGGTTGCCATGGTGGCATCCACGTCGCGGGTGGCGAACTCGTGGAGGCAGTGCTCATCCCACAGGGCTGACAGGTCCACGTCCGGGCCGATCTCCCGTTTCAGGGCGGCGATGGTGCGCTCATGGGCCATGTCGGCGCTGGTCTTGTGGTAATGGTCGCCGCCGGGGCGGGCGAAGGCATGGTCCACGCCCGGATAGACGAAGGTTTCCAGCTTGCTGACGGTGCCGCCCAGGGCGGTGATGATGCGGTTGCGGGTGGCCTCGTCACAGAAGCCGTCCAGCTCGGCGAAGTGCAGCACCAGGCGGCCTTTGATATTGGCGGCCTCGTCCAGGTGCTCCTCGATGCCCACGCCGTAGTAGCCGACGGACACCGCCACCCGGGTGCGCGCGGCGGTCAGGTAGGCGAGCTTGCCGCCCAGGCAGAAGCCCACGAAACCCAGGTCGCCGCCGGTGACCTCCGGACGGGCCGTCAGGGTCTCCAGGCTGGCATCGATGTCGTCTATGGCGCGGTCGATGTCCACGGTCTGGAACAGCTCGAAGGCGCGCTGGAAATCCGCCTCGCCGTAGCCCAGTTCGATGCCCGGCTCGATGCGCCAGAACAGGTCCGGCACCAGCACCACATAGCCTTCCTCGGCGTAGCCGTCGGCCACCCGGCGCATGGTCTCGTTGACCCCGAAAATCTCCTGCCCCACCACCAGGCCCGGGCCCTTGCCCGACGGCGGCAGTGCCAGATAGGCGCGAAAACGTCCGCCGTCCTTCGCGGTGACGTCGATGAACTCTCCCATGGTGTTTCCTTCTTGTGCGCGTAAAGGGAAAAGCCTAGCAGCGCGCCGGGGGGCTGTCGAAAGCGGTGGGGGGAGGGGCGGATACAGGATTCAGGGTGCAGGATACAGGGGGGCGCGGTGGGCCGCTTGATCCGCGATCTTGTCCGCCGGTGCCGCCGTGGTCAGGTCGCAGGCTTGAATCGCGACTGAAGTCGCTCCTACAGGCCCGGGAGCTGTTGTAGGAGCGACTTCAGTCGCGATATGGCGTTGGGGAAACCCGGATACAGGATTCAGGATGCAGGATACAGGGGGGCACGGTGGCTCGCTTGATCCGCGATCTTGTCCGCCTGGGCCGCCGTGGTTTGGTCGCGGGCTTGAATCGCGACTGAAGTCGCTCCTACAGGGCGAGAGCTGTTTGTAGGAGCGACTTTAGTCGCGATATGGGGTTAGGGGAACCGGGATGCAGGATACAGGGGGCACGGTGGTCCGCTTGATCCGCGATCTTGTCCGCCGGTGCCGCCGTGGTCAGGTCGCAGGCTTGAATCGCGACTGAAGTCGCTCCTACGGGGCGGGAGCTGTTGTAGGAGCGACTTCAGTCGCGATATGGGGGCCGCTCAGTCGAGCAGGTGGTTCTCGTGCTCGTCGCGGAGCTTGTTCTTGAGCACCTTGCCGGTGGCGTTGCGGGGCAGGGCGTCCACGAACACCACCGCGTCCGGTACCTGCCAGGAGGCCACCTGGCCCTCGAAGCCGGCCAGCACATCTTGCTCCGACGGGTCCTGGCCCTCGGCCTTGACCACGATCAGCAGCGGGCGCTCGTCCCATTTGGCGTGCTTGGCGGCGATCACCGCCGCGTCCGCCACCATGTCCATGCCCATGGCGATGTTTTCCAGCTCCACGGAGCTGATCCACTCGCCGCCGGATTTGATTACGTCCTTGGAGCGGTCCTTGATGGTGAGGATGCCGTTGGCGTCCAGGGTGGCGATGTCACCGGTGGGGAACCAGCCCTGTTTGTGCGGCGCCGGGGTGTCCACGTTGAAGTACTCGCTGATCACCCAGTGGCCCTTGGCGTACAGGTCGCCCTGGGTGTCGCCGTCCATGGGTTTCTCGTTGCCTTCCTCGTCGCCGATCATCAGGTCCACGCCGAACGGCGGCCGGCCCTGCTTGGCGCGGATCGCCGCCTGTTCCTCCGGTGACAGGGCCATGTGCTTGTGCAGCAGGGTACTCACCGAGCCCACCGGACTCATTTCGGTCATGCCCCAGGCGTGCAGGGTGTCCACGCCGTAGTCGTCGCGGAAGGTGGCGATCATGGACGGCGGGCAGGCGGAGCCGCCGATCACCGTGCGGGTCAGGGTGGGCACCTTCTCGCCGGCCTTCTTGAGGGCACCGATCAGGCCTTGCCACAGGGTCGGCACACCGGCGGCGCAGGTTACTTTCTCGCCGTTGATCAGGTTCTTGAGGCTGTCGCCGTCCAGACCCGGGCCGGGCAGCACCACCTTGGCGCCGACCATGGCCGCCGCGTAGGGAATGCCCCAGGCGTTCACATGGAACATGGGTACCACCGGCAGCAGGCAGTCCCGGGCGGTCAGCGCCAGGCTGTCGGGCAGGGCCACCGCCATGGAGTGCAGCACGGTGGAACGGTGGGAATAGAGCGCGCCCTTGGGGTTGCCGGTGGTGCCGGAGGTGTAGCACAGGCTGGAGGCGGTGTTTTCGTCGAACTCCGGCCATTCGAAGTCTTCGTCGCCCTGTTCGATCAGGTCTTCATAGAACTTCAGGCCCGGCACCTTGGCGGCGGCCTCGTCGTCCTTGCCGCTGAGCAGGTAGACGTGCTTCAGCTTGGGCAGCTTGTCCTGCAGCGCCTCGATCAGCGGCAGGAAGGTCTTTTCGATGAACAGAACCTTGTCTTCGGCGTGATTGAAGATATAGACCAGCTGTTCCGGGAACAGGCGCGGGTTGATGGTGTGGCACACCATGCCGGCGCCGGACACGCCGAAATAGATTTCCAGGTGACGGTGATTGTTCCAGGCCAGGGTAGCCACCCGGTCGCTGCGCTCGAGTCCCAGGCCCTGCAGCGCGGACCCCAGGCGCCGGGCGCGCCGTTCCACCTCGCCCCAATTGGTGCGGTGGACACCGCCGGCGGTTTCCACGGACACGATCTCGGCATCGGCGTGGTAGCGGGCGGCGTGGCGGATCTGGCTGCTGATCAGCAGCGGCTGGTTCATCATCTGGCCTTGCATAGAGCTCTCCCGGTGTTCGGCTTTGTTGTAGGTAGACCCACGAGATTTCCCGTATCCGGCGGCGGTGTCAAATCCCGGTGCCCAGGTTGCGGTCGCGGCGGTCGCGTCCGAGTGAAAGGAAAAAGCTTTGGCGCCGGAAACTGAAGAAGCCCGCTTGACCCACAGGTGGGACGCGCGTGGTTTTCTTCCGCGCCCGGCTGGGCTAATGTGGCCGCCCTTTCGTGACAGCCGCTTTCCGGAACCCCTGCTATGTGGATCAAGAACCTCACCGTCTTTCTGGGCACCGAACCCTTCAACTGGAGCGCCGCCGAACTGGAGGAGCGCCTGGATGGCCACCGCTGCCCGCCCTGCGGGCGCCAGAGCCCGAGCAGCGAGGGCTTCGTGCCGCCGCTCAAGAACGATGACCGCATGGTGGTGGCCGCCGGCAGCTACTTCTATCTGGTGCACCAGGAAATCGCCCGGCTGCTGCCCGGCCCGGTGATCAAGGAGGAGCTGGACGCCCGGGTGGAGGAAATCCGCGACCGGGAAGGCCGCCCGGTGGGCCGCAAGGAGCGCGCCGACCTCAAGGACCAGATCACCTTCGAGCTGTTGCCCCAGGCGTTTACCCGCTCCCGGCGCACCGGCGTGCTGATCGACCCCCAGCGCCGCCGGGTGATGGTGGACTGCGGCTCCGAGAGCCGCGCCGAGCAGGTGGTGTCGGCGCTGCGCAAGGCGCTGGACTCGCTGCCGGTGACCCGCCCCACCGCCGCCAGCGCCACCACCGCGGCGTTCGCCCACTGGCTGCGCGAGCCCGCCGCCCTGCCGGAGGGCTTTACCCTGGGTGACCGCTGTGAGTTCAAGAACGGCGACGGTGCCAGCGTGCGCATCACCGCCCTGGACCTGGGCCGCGAGGAAATCCTCGCCCACCTGGAAGAGCTGGCGGCGGTGAAGGTGAACCTGGCCTGGAAGGACGAGATGGAATTCGACCTGCAGCAGGACTTCGCCATCAAGCGCCTCAAGCCCCTGGACCTGATCCAGGAGAACCTGGACGGCATCAACGCCGAGGACGCCCTGGACGAAATGATGGCGCGCCTGGAGCTGCAGGGTGGCACCCTGCGGGGCGCCCTGGATACCCTGTTCGAGTTCTTCGAGATCAAAGCCGAAAGCAGCTCCGGCGCGGCCTGAGGCGGATCGCGGCTGAAGCCGCTCCTACAGAGCTGGTCCTGTAGGAGCGGCTTCAGCCGCGATACCCAACGCATCATGGCCACATCCTTCAAGGACTGGCCCCAAACCGACAAAAACGCTACAGTCCCGTGTAAATGTTTACACTGTAAACACTGACACGGGAGCCCCGCATGATCGAACAAACCATAGAACGCTGGCACCGCCTGGTGGACGCCAAGGACGCCGACGCTCTGAATGAGATCCTCGCCGACAACGTGACGTTCCACTCCCCGGTGGTGCACACCCCCCAGGAAGGCAAGGCGATCACCAAAATGTATCTGACCGCCGCCCTGCACACCCTCAATAACGAACACTTCCGCTACCAGCGCGAGATTCTGCAGGGCAACAACGCCATGCTGGAATTCACCACCGTGCTGGACGGTATTCAGCTCAACGGCGTGGACATCATCCACTGTGACGCCGACGGCCGCATCGACGACTTCAAGGTGATGGTGCGACCGCTCAAGGCGGTCAACAAGATCCACGAAATGATGGGCGCCATGCTGGAGCGCATGAAAGGCTGATCGCGGCTGAAGCCTCTCCTACGGCGTCTATTGTGGCAGGAGCGGCCGGGCGGCGTGCCGCTTTAGCCGCGCTCAGAGGTACCGTCCAGCGTCGCCATCAGCGCCTGGTGCAGCGCCAGCGCCGCCACCGGTTTATGCAGCAAAGGAATGCCGCTGGCGCTGGCTTCGCGCAGCCGCGACGGAGCCGTGTCACCGGTGACCAGCAGCGCTGGGATATCCGCTCCGAAACGCCCGCGAAGGCTGGCAATGGCCTCGGCGCCGTTGTGCCCGTCGCGCAGTCGATAGTCGCAGAGAATCAGTTCCGGCGCCGCCGCGTCCTGATCCAGGGCCTCCTCCAGGGACGCCGCCGTCCGGCACTCGCAGCCCCAGCCGGTGAGCAGCATCCGCATGGCGTGGCGGATGGTTTCATCGTCGTCGATCACCAGCACCCGTCGTTGGCCCAGATTGGGCAGGGAGGACGGCGCCGCCGACGCTCTGATCGACGATGTGGCCTGGCGCTCCGCACCGGCGACGCGCAGGCGGAACACGCTGCCACGCCCGGGCGCCGAGCGCAGCGTAAGTGAGTGGTTCATTGCCGTGGTCAGCCGCTCGGCGGTGGCCAGGCCCAGGCCCAGACCCTTGCGGCGGTCACGCTCCGGATTGCCCAGCTGATGGAACTCACGAAAGATCGCCCGGTGTTGATCCGGCGCGATGCCGATCCCGGTGTCATACACTTCGATGAGGTACCCGGCGCCCCGCCGGCGGCAGGCGACCAGTACGCCGCCCCGGTCGGTATAGCGTATGGCGTTGGCCACCAGGTTACGCAGAATCAGCTCCAGCAGCGCCGGGTCCGAAACCACCGTCGCCTCGGTATCCCGTGTCCGGTAGAGCAGGCCCTTTTCATCCGCCAGCGGCGCCAGCTCCATTTCCAGCTTATGAAGCAACCGTTGCAGACTGAAAGGCCGGGGTTGTGGCTCGATGACGCCGGCCTCCAGCCGTGAGAAATCGAGCAGCGTATTGAGCATCTCGGACGAGGACGCGCTGGCGGCGCGGGCGCTGTCCAGCGTTCGCCGCTGGCGTTCGTCCATCTCACTCCAGGAGAGCGTCTCCAGCAACAGATTCAGTGCCTGCACCGGTTGGCGCAGATCGTGGCTGGCGGCGGCCAGAAAGCGGGACTTGTCCTCGTCGGCCTGCTCGGCGGCTTCGCGGGCGGCACTGGCCTCGCGGGTTTCAGTCTTGAGCCGTTCCACCAGATCCAGATTCTCGAAGCGCAGGCGGATTGCCTCATTGATACTGGCGCCCAGGGTGCGCGCCTGCATGTACTGGGCAATAACAAACAGCACGGAGAAGCCGGCCATCATCTGGTAGTAGAGATCGTCGATGGTGATAAAGCGGGCCACGGCGAGCACCGTCATCGGCAGCATGATGCCGGTATAAAGTCCCAGGATGTTCGAGTATTTGGCCACGCTGTCCGCGTTGCTCGAGGCCAGCAGCCCCATCAGCAGGGCGGTGGCCCCGGGGGAGGTGTGCTGGTCGATGCCGATCCAGATCAACGCGCCCCACAGGGTGCCCTCAAGGCACCGGCTGAGCACCAGTTGCCGCCGGATCGGGGCGACATCGGCGGCGCCAAAGCCCTTCTTCAGCGCGCGGCGGGCGCCCCAGGACTGCGCACCGGAAACCGCCAACAGCGCGAAAAACCACACCAGCAGCGCCGTGGTGGACACCGCCGAGGTCCGTATGCCGATACGCTCGCCGCTGAGCGCCGAGACCGCGCTGACCACGCTGCCGCTGGCGAAATAAAACACCGCCACCATCAGGCTGGCGACCATGACGCTCATCCCGAAGGCGTGGCGCAGGTGCCGTAACACCAACGTCAGTCGCTCGATCTGGAAGCGATCCTCGATACTCAAACGATCCATCCCCGGCGGCGGGCATTGAACGCCGCCTCGCCCCGGCTGGACGCGCCCAGCAGACCAAGCAGTGTCTGCACATGGCCGCGAACCGTGTACTCGGAAAGATGCAGGTGTTGGGCAATGGCCTTATTGGAGAGCCCGCGGCACAGCAACTCGAGCACCTCCACCTGCCGCGCGGTCAGCGACTCGGAGACCGAAGGCTCCGAGCCCGCCGGTTCCTGGAGGCCGTGGTCGTCCAGCAGTGCTCGTACCTGGTGGAGCAGGGTGCGAGGTTTATCGGTCTTGGAAATAAAAGCCACCGCGCCGGCGGCGAGCGCCTCATCGCGGAGCGCCGACATATCACAGCCGGACAGCAGCGCGACCTTCGTGGCCGGCCACTTGCGTCGCAACGCCGCGATACCGGTGACGCCGCTCACGCCCTGCAATTGCTGGTCGAGAAGGATCAGGGCGGGATCGGCGTGGCGCAGCTGCAGCGCCTCGCTCAGCGAGCCGGTCTCCAGGACCTCCACCTGCTTGAGCCCTTCTCTCAGCACCAGGCTGATGCCACTCAGAAACAGCGGATGATCGTCTATCAATAACAGCGTGGATGCGCTCAACCTCTTTCCCCACCAGCCCCTCCGTCCCGGGGTTGTCGTCGCCATGGAGGCACGATAGTGCGTGTAGACCGCGCCGGTGAGAACGGTCAATTTTGACTGTTCTCTCGCCAGGTCCCTTCGCCTAGCCTTCTCCCTGCCTCGTAACAAAAGGTAATCCATCGGGGGGCGTTATGTAAGCGCGACGGCCGCTATCCATCGGTATCAGGCTCCGGGATTGCCGTGCCGCCGGTTATTCAATGCGAGAAGGGGGAGCCGCGATGAGCCGGCATGGCAGCATGAACCGTGTGTACCGTGTGGTCTGGAACGTTCGCAGGCGGGTCTGGCAAGCAGCCGCCGAAACCTGTGGCCGGCAGCGCCGGGGGGCGCTGTCGGCCGGGGGCTCGGGCAGTGCATCCCGGCCCTCGGCGCCACGGCTGGCCTCAGGGGCGCTGCTGCTGATCCTTATCCCCTTCACCGCCCGGGCCGGCACCTTGCCGGACGGTGGCAGGGTGGTGGCGGGCGATGCCAGCATCGGCCGCCAGGGCGATACGCTGAACATCGATCAAACCAGCCGCAACGCCGCCATCGACTGGCGGAGCTTCTCCGTTGGCGAGGGCAACACCGTCCGCTTCAATCAGCCGGGCCGGGATGCCGCCACCCTTAACCGGGTCACCGGCGGTGAGGTGTCCTCCATTCGCGGCGCCATCGAAGCCAATGGCCGGGTGTTTCTGGTCAACCCCAACGGGGTGCACTTTTCCTCCACCGCGCGGGTGGACGTGGGCGCCCTGGTGGCCTCCACACTGGACATCTCCACCGACGACTTCATGAACGGCGACTACCGCTTCAGCGGCGACAGCGCCAACGCCGTTATTAACCGGGGCAACATCCGCACCGCCCAGGGCGGGCTGGTAGCCATGATCGCCGCCGAGATCGTCAACACCGGCGACATTACCACCCCGCGCGGCAGCACCCTGATGGGCGCCGGCAGCACCGTCACCCTGGACCTGGGCGGCCCGGTCAGCATCGAGGTGAAAGAGGCCCGCCTGAACACCCTGATCGAACAGGGCGGCGCCATCCGCGCCGACGGCGGCCTGGTCTACCTCACCGCCAAGGCCGCCGGCGATCTGGCCGCCAGCGTCATCAACCACACCGGCATGACCCAGGCCAGAACCCTGGCCGCCGGTGAGAACGGTGAAATCCGCCTGATGGGCGACATGGACCACGGCTCGGTGCAAGTGGCGGGCACCCTGGATGCCGGTGCCCCCGCTTCTCTTAACCCCGAGGGCGGCGATGGCGGCTTTATCGAAACCAGCGCGGCCAAGGTAAAGGTCGCCGACGAAGCCCGGGTGACCACCCGCGCCGACCAGGGCAAGACCGGTGAATGGCTCATCGACCCGTCCGACTTCACCGTCAGCGCCGGCGGCGCCGTGGAAACCGATAGCGGCATCGGCGCCGACACCCTCTCCGACAACCTGGCCGACAACAGCATCACCGTGCAAACCGTGGAATCCGGCGGCGGCAACGGCGACATCTTTGTGAACGACGCCGTCACCTGGCAAAGCGGTACCACCCTCACGCTCAACGCCCACCGCGATATCGAGATCAACGCCACCATCGACGCCTCCCGGGGCAGCGGTGGCAAACTGGCCTTGGAATACGGCCAAGGCAGTAGCGACGGCCAGATCGGCGATCGCGCCGCTGAGTACCGCGTCAACGCCCCGGTCAACCTGCAGGCGGGAGACAACTTCTCCACCAAGCTTGGCAGTGACGGCGACACCATCGACTACACCGTGATCACCGACCTGGGCGCTGCCGGCAGCACCACCGGCGAGGACCTGCAAGGGATGGCGGGTGACCTGGGTGGGCACTATGCGCTGGGCGCGAACATCGATGCCAGCGACACGGAAAACTGGAACGGTGGCGCTGGCTTTGCCCCGGTGGGTTATGACGATAACGACTTCGCCGGCACCTTCGATGGCCTGGGCCATACCATCAGCGATCTGACCATCATCGACACCTCCTATGCCGGTATGTTCGGGGCTGTTGGGACGGGCGGCAGGGTGAGCAACGTTGGTCTTGTTGGAGGCAGTGTGGAGGGCAGCTACGCTGCCGGTGGGTTGGTGGGGAAGAACCAAGGTACGATCAGGGCCGTCTATGCTACAGGTCGCGTGTCAGGAAGCGAGTCTGTAGGCGGGCTGGTTGGCCTCAACGAAAGTGGCGGCACCGTGAGCAACGCATATGCCACAGGCGCGGTAACTGGTAGCCGCGAGAGCTATTATATGGGCGGTCTGGTGGGCTACAACAAAGGCACCGTAAGCAACGCTTACTCCACCGGCGCGGTGCAGGATGGCAACACCCTTACCGGTGGTTTGGTAGGCGCGAATGAAGGTACCATCAGCAATGCCTACGCGACCGGCGCGGTCACTGGCGTGAACGCCGTTGGCGGTCTGGTGGGTGCAAACTCAACATCGTCTGGCGTCCTCAACAACGTCTACTGGGACAGCGCCACTACGAACCAAAGTTCAGCTGGGATCAACGCTGGCACCGCCACCGATATCGCCACGACCCGTCATAATCACGATGGATATGGGGGGCTGGGTACCTGGCGGGAAACCGCCGCCGGCACCGGCGTCTGGGTCGCCGACGACGCCGACAATAACCCCCAATGGGTGATGTTCGAAGGCTCCACCCGCCCCTTCCTCTATAGTGAATACTCGACCACCATCCATAACGCCCATCAGCTTCAGTTGACGGCCCTGGACTTGAGCGCCACCTATGTACTGGCTGGCGACATCGACGCCAGCGCCACGGCGGGTAAGAATGCTGCCGGCATGTGGGGCAGCAGCGGCTTCGCGCCTGTAGGCGATGCCGATAACAAATTCACCGGCAACTTCGACGGCCTGGGCCATACGATCTCGGCGCTTACCATCAGCAGGACTGGTGCGAATTACATCGGTCTGTTTGGTTCTTCCAGCGGCACGATCCGTAATGTCGGTCTCGTCAACGCAAGCATAGCCGGCGGCACCCATGTTGGTGCGCTGATTGGGGCGAACCACGGCCAGATTGAGAACGCCCATGCCACGGGCGACGTGGCTGGCGCCAACAATGTTGGCGGTCTGGTCGGGCTTAACCTGGTGAGCATCAAGAACGTTTATTCCGCGGCGACCGTGACGGCGGATGCGGATGGGGCCGCTTCTATTGGTGGGCTGGTCGGTTATAACAGCGGTGGTACGATCAAAACCGCCTATGCCACGGGCAGTGTGATCAGCTCGGATAGCTATGCCTATGTCGGTGGGCTGGTCGGGTCTAACAGCGGCGAGATCGAAGCCGCCTATGCCACGGGCAGCGTGACGGGCAGTGGTGACTACTACGCCAGGGTCGGCGGTCTGGCCGGGGGGAACGATCATGAAGGAATAATCAAGACCGCCTATGCCACGGGCAGCGTGACGGGCAATGGTCGCAACGCCAGGGTCGGCGGTCTGGTCGGGGCCGCTTCTTTCGGAACTATAATTCAGAGCTATGCCACGGGCAGCGTCACGGGCAATGGTGACTACGCCGAAGCTGGCGGTCTGGTCGGGTCTGATTTCAACGTTACCATCACTAAATCGTTCTTCGATAAAGAAACCACCGGCCAAGAGAATGGCGGGAGTAGCGGTAAAGTTGATGGTGTCTTAGCCCTGACGACGGCCGAGATGAAAGGCGCCCAACACTTCGCCGATACTGGCTGGGATATCGACACCAAGGGCGGCACCGGCACTACCTGGCGCCTTTACGATGGTTTCACCACGCCGCTGCTGCGCACTTTCCTCAAACAAGTCACGGTAACGGTGAACGACAAAACCGGCCGCACCTACGACGGCACCGAAGTCACGGTGAGCGGCTCCGGCCATACACTGTCCGACGAAACCGCCAGCCTGTTGGGCAGTGCCGATTACACCGACGTGACTACCCGCAATGCCGGTGATTACGCGCTGGGCATAAGCGGCCTCTACTCCGGCCAGCAAGGCTACGATATCAAGGTCGAGACGGGCCGCTATACCGTGGACAAGGCCACCCTGACGCTCAGCGCGGTCAGCGACAGCAAAACCTATGATGGCGACACCACATCCGCTGGCGAGGTGAAACACGGCACGCTCCACGGCACCGACAGCCTCACCGGCTTGAGCCAGTCATTCGCTTCAAAAAACGCCGGCGATAACCACACGCTGACGGTGGATAGTGGCTATACCCTTGATGATGGCAACGGTGGTAACAACTACACGGTGACCACGACCAGTGCGAACGGCACCATCGAGCGTCGCGAGCTGACCATCAATGGCACCAGCGCCGCCAACAAGACCTACGATGGCACCACCAACGCCGATATCACGCTGGGCGCCCTCGGCAACCTGGTGGACGGCGAAAACCTCAACGTCAGCGCCAGCGGCACCTTCGACAATGCCAATGCCGGTAACCGTACCGCCACGGCGCACTACACCTTGGCGGATGGCGACGATGGCCTGGCCAGCAACTACGTTCTTGCCGATACGACCGGCCATGAAGCCACCATCGACCGTCGTGTGCTGACCATCAGCGGCACGAGTGCCGGCAACAAGATCTACGATGGCACCACCACCGCGAACATCACGGTGGGTAGCCTCGGTAACCTGGTGGATGGTGAAGCGCTGTATGTTACGGCGAGCGGCGAGTTCGACGAGGCCAGCGCTGGCGAGCGCAGCGCCACGGCGCGCTACAGCCTGGCGAATGGCGAGGGTGGCCTGGCCAGTAACTACAAGCTGGCGGACAGCACCGGTTTAAGCGCCGAGATCACCCGTCGCCGGATCGGCGCCACGGTTACCGCGGTCGATCGGGTCTATGATGGCAGCCGGCAAGCCATCTTGAACGGCGCACTCGATGGTCGCGTTGGCGACAGCGGCCTGATTGAAGGTGATGACTTGAATCTCGTTGCCAACGGGCAGTTCATCGATAAAAACGCCGGCGAGAACAAGGTGGTCAACTACAGCGACGCCGCCCTGACCGGCGACGACGCCGGCAACTACACCTTCACCGGAGAGACCACCGGCACCCTCATGGCCACCATCACGCCGCGTGCGGTAACGGTCACCGCGGACGACCAGCGCAAGATCGCCGGGGTGGTGGATCCGGCACTCACCTACCGTACCGGCTGCGCCAGCGGCCAGACCGCGGACTGCGGCCTGGTGGCCGGGGAAAGTCTGGCCGGTGCTCTGAGCCGGGAGGCCGGCGAGGAGGCCGGTGATTACGCCATCCTGCAGGGCGCGGTCACCGAGGCCCTTAACGCCAACTACCTGATCGACTTCGTACCCGGTGAACTGGTCGTGGACTTCACTGCCGGCCGTCCGCTGCTAGGCACGCTGAGCGCGTTGCAGGGGACCACCTCCCGGTGGGCTGGCGAGGGAGCAGGCGGTGGCCGCCGCAAGCCTGCCGCGCCATTCCCCGGTAGCTATGGTGCCGGCCTTGATAGCGGCGGCGGAGAGACGGTTCCAGGTGGTCTGACCCTGGTGCGGGTGAACGACGAGAAGGAGGCGGCGTCCACCCGCCCCGGTGCGGGCTCACTGAACATGGTCGTGGTCGGCAGTGGCATCAACACCGACACCGACAACAGCCTGTAACCGCCGGGATGATAACCATGACGCGAACCTTCGCTCCTTTCGCCGTGACCGCTTTGTTTTTGCTGGCGGCCACGCCGGCTCCGGCGCAGACCGCGCCGGACGCCGGCCAGATTCTGCAACAGAGCCGCGAGCCCCGCGATACGCCGCCGGCGCCGTCCGTGGATCTGCGGCTCGATGGCCAGCCGCTCACCGAAGGGCAAGCCGGTGGCGCCACCGTGACCCTGAAGGGGATCACCCTGGACGGGAATACCGTGTTCAGTGATGAACGGCTTCGCCGGGTGGTGGCGGATTCCATCGGTGACGCCCTGGACCTGGCCGGGCTGCAGGCGCTGGCCAACCGGCTCAGCCGTTTCTATCGGGACCAGGGTTACCCCTTTGCCCTGGTGTTGTTGCCGCCGCAGGACCTGAGCGGCGGCAACCTGAGGCTACGGGTGGTCGAGGGGCGCTATGACCGCGCGCACACCAGTGGCCCGGAGCCGTTGGCCAGCGCCCTGCAGCCCTGGCTGGCGCCGTTGAAGCCCGGCGCGCCCATTGCCTCGGCGCCACTGTCACGCCGGCTGTTGCTGATCGGCGATCTGCCCGGCGTCGGCATTGAGCCGGTGATGCGCCCGGGGCGCCGGCCTGGTACTGGCGAGCTGGAGGTGCTGGTGCGGCCCACCGACCGGGTCACGGGGCTGATCGGGGCCGACAACCATGGCAACCGCTTTTCCGGCGAGTATCGAGGCCGCGCCGGGGTGGCGGTGAACCGCTTGCTTACCGTGGGCGACCGGCTCGACGTAAGCGCGCTCTACACCAGCGAGGACACCTGGCTGGGCAGCCTCGCTTATGCCCTGCCACTGGGCACCAGTGGCCTGAGCGGTGAGCTCAGCTATGCCCGCAACGACTACACCCTCGGCAAGGGTTTCGAAGGCTACACCGGCCAGGCCGATGTCTATGCCGCCCGCCTGCGCTACCCGCTGCTGCGCGGCCAGCAAAGCAATCTGACTCTGTTCGGCGGGCTGCGCTACAAGGAGTTGGAGGACGACATCGATCTGTTCGACTACCGCAAGGCCACCGACAGCCGGTCCCTGCCGGTGGGGCTCAACTTCGACGCCCGCGACGGCCTGGGCCTGGGCGGCATCACCTGGGGCCGGCTGACCCTGACCCCGGGGCGGATTGAGATTGATCAGAGCGTCCTGGGTGATCGCGACTACGGCTTCACAACCGTTGCCCTGGACGTGTCACGACGGCAGGCGCTGGGTAACGGCTTCGATCTTTATGCGCGCTTCAATGGCCAGTGGGCCGACCGCGATGACCTGGATGGCTCGGAGAGCTTCTACCTGGGCGGGCCGGACGCGGTGCGCGCCTACCCGGTGGGCGAGGGCTCGGACGCACGGGGCTGGCTGACCCAGCTGGAACTGCGTTACCGGGTCGGACGGGGCGCGGCGCCGTTCATCTTCTTCGACAGCGGGCGGACCCCCAACGGGGGCGTGGATGAAGGCGAGGAGCGGGCCGTGTCCGGCGCTGGCGTGGGCCTGCGCTACGCGCGCGGCGGCCTGGACCTGTCGCTGGCCGGCGCCTGGAAGACCCACGGTGGGGACGCCCAGTCCGACGATGATCAGCGCGACCCGCAACTGTGGGCGAACCTTGGCTACCGATTCTGAGCAAGCAGTGCTCGAACGGTGATCGCGGCTGAAGCCGCTCCTACGAAAATAGGACGCGGTAGGAGCGGCTTCAGCCGCGATCAACGCCTTTCTTTAATCTCGCCGAGCGTGAATCGGCGTACGGCACTCAAGCCAATACTGGCAACACGGATATCCGGGTATTTTACGAGGGGGTTTTCATGACTACTTTCACTTTGCGGCGCACGTCGCTGGCCTTGGCGGTGTGCTCCGTCGTTCTCTGCGCGCCGGCGGGCGCCGCTTCCCTGCTCGATGACGCCGCCCCGGCCCGGGATCTTTACACCGCCCCGGAAGGCTACCGCATCACCGGTTTCGACGTCAGCGCGCTGCCTGACGGTCGCTTTGCGGTGGTATGGTTGGAGCTCGACGACAGTGAGGATATGGATTACGTGAAGCTGGCCCGGTTCGACGCCCAGGGCGACCCGGTCGGCGATACCGTGACGGTGCAGGAGCAGAACCTTTATATGCGTGAGCCAGCGGTGGCCGCCGCTGCCGATGGCGACCTGGTGGTGGCTTGGAACTCGTCTGACAAACTCGTTGATCGTGGCTGCACTTCGGTGCGTTACAAGCAGGTGAGCCATGAGGACACGGTCTCGGAGGGTCGCTCTCTTCCCCATGGCTCCAATAGCCGGCAGTGCTATGGGCGCGTTGCTATGAACGGGGAGGGTGTTTTCGTACTCGGCTGGTACGACGAACCTTCCGAAGGGCGGGACATGTACCTGGCCCAGGCGTTCAATGCTGATGGCACCGCGACCACGACATCGCCGATCCAGGTAGGCGGAGCCATTCCGGACGTGGTTTTGCCGCCGGCGCTGACGATCAAGGGAGACACTTTCACCATGGCTTGGCCGGGGGGCGAGGATGGGCTCTCAAAGGTGCGCGCGCGACGGTACAACGTGAACGGTGTTTCGTTGGATGCCGAGGGTTTCCGGCTGGATAACGAAGAGCAGAGCGGGGACGTCGTTTATCAGAGTCAGCCGGCCCTGGCTGTTGGCGAGGACGGTGATTTCGTGGGGGTTTGGCGTCAGGTGGGGTTCGATGGTGACGGCAACTATGAGAGCCTCCAGCTTGGCCACCATTGGGCAGCGGATGGTACCGCCGGTGCGGCGCTGGCGGTCGGTCAAGACCCTATGTCCGGGGGGGAAGTCGGAGGGAGCGAGATGTCCGTCGCCACCAACGGCGAAGGCCTGATACTGGTCGGTTGGGTTGCTCAGTACGAGCGCTCCGAGGGCCGGGTTGCCGCCTTTCAGGGTCAGGAGCGGTTGGGTGATGGCCCGGTGACTGTGTTCGCCGCTGGCCCGGACACTAGTTTTTTCTCTAGCACCACTCGGGTAGCGGTAAGCGGCCGTGCCGCCACGGCAGTGTGGTATCAGCAGGAATCCGGGGAAAACGCCGTAATCCGTGCGCGTTCGTTCACGGTGCCGGCCCCCGCCGAGGCCCCGGCGCCGGCCGGTGACGATAACGGCGGCGGTGGAAGCAGCGGCGGCGCCAGCGGTCCACTGGCCCTGCTCGGGCTCGGCCTGCTGGCCCTGCGTCGCCGCCTCCGCTAGCCGGCGATAGCGGCCGTAGGAGCGGCTTTAGCCGCGATACAGGCTGAAGGGGACGCCTCAAGGCACAAGCCACAAGCGAAAGCACCTCCGGAAAGGTTTGGAGGTGGATGGCTCTGGGAGCTTCTTCCCGGGCGGACCGGAAACGGGGTGCGTCTGCCCGGTGGGCAAGGGAGCGGACGCACGCGGTTGGCTGTACCAGCTGCAAGTACGTTATGGTGCCATGGGGCCCGGTGCTTACCGGCGCCGGGAAGACCGATGGCGGGGACGCACGGTCGGCGCTCCGTTTCAGACGCGATCAGGGGGGCGTCGATCTGGTCGAGCTTCAGTCGATCCGCTGGATCCAGGCCAACCTTGGCAATAATTAAATTATATCTCGGTATTTTCGAAGGGGATTTTCATGACTGCTTTCTCTTTGCGGCGCACGCCGCTGGCCGTGGCGGTGTGTTCCGCCGTTCTGTGTGCCCCGGTGGGCGCGGATGACCTGTTTGATGACATCGCCCCGGCCCGGGACCTGTACACCGCCGGCGCGGGTTATGTTCTCCACGGCTTCGACGTTGCCGCTCTTCCCGATGGCCACTTCGCGGTGGTGTGGGAGGAGACCAACGACAGCGACGACATGGATTATGTGAGGCTGGCCCGCTTCGATGCGGAGGGTGACCCGGTCGGCGATATCGTGACCGTGGCGGAGGACATGTACACCAGCTTGCCACTGCGGGACCCGGTGGTGGCCGCCGACGCCAGCGGCGATATGGTGGTGGCCTGGAATGTGGAGGAAGTAACCTACGACCGCGATTGCTTTGGGGTGCATTACAAGCGTGTCAGCCGTGAGGATGTGGTCTCCGAGGAAAGCTATCTTAACTATGAAAATTCCGGCCGTGAATGCCATGTACGCGTCGCCATGAACGATCAGGGTGCCTTCGTACTGGGCTGGTACGCCACCGGTTACCAAGTGCCGCCGCGTTACATGGCCAGTACATTCAATGCCGATGGCACCGCGATCAGCTCATCGCCCGTCCTCGTGAATGACGTTTTCGATGGGATCATTCTGCCGCCGGCGCTGACAATGCAGGGAGACACCTTCACCCTGGCCTGGACCGGGCCGCAGGGGAGACTTCTGGCGCAACGGTACAACGTGAATGGCACCGCGTTGGCCGACTCTTTCCGGCTGGATAACGACGAGTACAGTGGGCCAAGCGTTAGCCAGGCCTATCCGGCCCTGGCCGGTGACGAAGAGGGTGGTTTCGTTGGGTTCTGGTATCAGGCCGAACCCGACGGCGAAGACGGCGCGGACTACCATCAGCTCGGCCATCGCTGGGCCGCGGACGGCACCGCCGTCGCCGCGCTGGAAGCCGGGGATGACCCGGTTAGAGGGGTGGCTGGCGAGCTGGCCCCGATATCCGTGGCCACGGACGGCGACGGCCTGATCCTGGCGGGCTGGAGTTTTGTGAATATCGACGCCGACCCCATGCGCCAGGAAAGCCGGGTGGCCGCCTTCAGGGATGGCCAGCGGCTGGGCGACGGACCGGTGACCGTGGCCACCACCGGTGAGGACACCGAGGTTTACTCGGACCTCACCCGGGTGGTGATCAGCGGCGACACCGCCACGGTGCTGTGGTACCAACAGGAATCCGGGGAAAACGCCGTAATCCGCGCGCGCTCGGTCAAGGTGTCGGAACCCGCCGCCGAGGCCCCGGCGCCGGGCGGCGACGATAACGGCGGCGGTGGAAGCAGCGGCGGCGCCAGCGGTCCGCTGGTCCTGCTCGGACTCGGCCTGCTGGCCCTGCGTCGCCGCCTCCGCTAGCCGGCCATAGCGGCCGCAGGAGCGGCTTCAGCCGCGATACAGGATGCAGGATACAGTTTGAAGGGATGGCACCGAGCCCGCCCCTGTATCCTGCATCCTGAACCCCGCACCCCGGTCTCCGGACCGCTAATCGAACAGAATCACCTGCCGGATCGCCTCGCCCTTGGCCAGCCGCTCGAACCCTTCGTTGATCTCGTCGAGCTTGAGCCGGTGGGTGAGCAGCTTGTCCACCGGCAGGCGGCCGGCCTGGTACAGGGCGATGTACTCGGGGATGTCCAGCGCCGGCACGTGGCCGCCCAGGTAGGAGCCCAGGAAGCGGCGCTCCTCGGCGACCATCTGCACCGGGCTCAGGGCCAGCCGGGTGCTGGGGTGGGGCAGGCCGGCGGTGACCGTGCTGCCGCCTTTGCCGGTGGCGGCGAAGGCGAATTCCAGAGCCGGGCCGACGCCGGCGAATTCGGCGGCGATGTCCACGCCGCCACCGCTGATCGCCTTGACCTGTTCCACCGCGTCCTCGTCCTTGGAGTTGACCACATGGGTGGCGCCCATGGATTTGGCCAGTTCCAGTTTGTCCTCGGCGATGTCGGCGGCGATCACCTGGCGGGCGCCGGCGGCTACAGCGCCCAGCACCGCGGACAGGCCGACGCCGCCCAGGCCCACCACCAGCACTGACTGGCCGGCGCGCAGGCCGGCGGTGTGCACCACCGCG
Source organism: Alloalcanivorax gelatiniphagus (assembly GCF_005938655.1). Classification (GTDB taxonomy): domain Bacteria; phylum Pseudomonadota; class Gammaproteobacteria; order Pseudomonadales; family Alcanivoracaceae; genus Alloalcanivorax; species Alloalcanivorax gelatiniphagus. The sequence continues at coordinate 78,694 of NZ_VCQT01000040.1, read as the reverse complement.
CCCACCCCGGTGAGCACCGCGCAGCCGAACACGGCGGCGATTTCGAACGGCAGATCCTTGGGAATTTTCACCGCCGAGCGGCGGGAGGTGACCGCGTGCTCGGCGAAGCCGGAGACGCCCAGGTGATGGTTCACGGTGGTGTCGCCCTGGTGCAGCCGGTGGCCGCCGCCCAGCAGCACGCCTTCGTTGTTGGCCACCGCGCCGGGGGCGCACAGGGCGGCGCGGCCACCCAGGCAGTAGTCACAGGTGCCGCAGCTGGGCACGAACGAGAACACCACATGGTCGCCTGCTTCCAGGTCGGTGACGCCGGGGCCCACTTCCATGACTTCGCCGGCGGCCTCATGGCCCAGGGCCATGGGCAGCGGCCGGGGCCGGTTGCCGTCGATCACCGACAGGTCCGAGTGGCACAGGCCGGCGGCGCGCACCCGCACCAGGATCTCGCCGTGTTCCGGAGCGTCCAGCTCCACCTCTTCGATTTTCAGCGGTTTGGAGCTGCCGTAGGGGCGCTCGGCGCCCATTTCACGAAGTACTGCCGCGCGGGTTTTCATGGGGTTTCCTCTTCGTTGTTCCGGGGAGAGTTGTCCTGGGAAGATGTGTCCCGGGAATCAATGTCCTTGGTGAAGGTCTGGTCGTTCTCGCCGCTGAAGAAATGGCGGCCATAGATCAGGAAGCACAGCGCCACGCCCACGGCGAACGCCCAGGTGGCACCCTGGGTGGCGAGCACCGCCGCGGTGACCCCGGCGATGCCCAGGTCCCGCTGGCTGCGCGCTTCGAGAATGCCGATGCGCACGCTCACATAGCCCTGGATCAGCAGGGTCAGGGCCAGCGCCACGCCGAGAATCGGCTCCACCAGGCTGACGATGGGCATCAGGATCAGCCCGGTGTTGGTGCCCCAGCGGAACGAACCGGCGCCGCCGAAGATCGAGTCCATCGCCTTGCGACCTTCCTTGAAGCGCTCCACGATCACCACGTGCATGGCCGCCCACAGCGGGCCGCACATGGCCACGTCCGGGCCGATGATGCTCATGGTGGCGTTACGGCCGCCGAAGATCATGTGGGCGCGGTCCGGGTTGTAGTCCACCTTCTCGTCCTGGCGGGATTCGTCCGCTTCCTTGAGCAGCGCCTTGCCCTGCAGCACATCGCCGAACAGCACGATATAGGCGGCCAGCATGGTGGGGATCGCCTGCAGGAACATTTGCGGCGATGGCAGGCCCAGCCCAAACACCGTGTACTCATTCCACAGGGTCATGAAATCCGGTGAGGTAAAACCCCATTCGATGGTGGGCCAGGGGGCCTCGGCGAACAGCGGCGCGATCACGATGGCCAGGGCGATGATCGGAAAAATACCCAGCTTGCCCAGGGTGCCCCAGAAGGCATTGCGCTGCTTCAGCCAGGCGAAGTGGCGGGAAAAAATCAGATAGAAGGCGATGCCGATGGCGATGGAAATGGTCCACGGGAAGCTCTCGAAGCGGCCGCCCACCTTGAACACGGAAATCACCGCGGCGATGCCGGCGCCCATGATGATGCCGGCCTTGATCGCCGGCGGCACCAGCCCCACCACCTTGCGGGACAGCCCGGTGGCGCCCAGCCCGATACAGAACAGGCCCAGCAGTAACTGGAAGGCGATCAGCGCGTGCACCCGTTCCGGGCCCTCCGGAAAGGTTTCGCAGTAGACGATCAGCAGCGGGATCGCCGGCGTGATCCAGCCGGGCACCACCGGGTCACCGAGCAGGTGGTGGGTGAGATAGAGCAGACCGTTGAGCAGCACCACCGCCAGCGCCGCCTCGAAGGGCATGCCGAGCAGTTCGGTCATCAGCGGAATGGCGGCCAGGTCCACCGCGCACATCAACAGGCCCTGAAAATAGTCGGGCCATTCAAAGCGGTAATGCAGGAAGGGCAGACGGACCTTGAACGGACCCAGCGGCCAGTAGCGGGTCTCGCCGTCCGCGCGGCGGTAATCTCTCATTGTGCTTCCCCGAGTCAAAACAGCGTTTTGAATTACTTTAGAGGTCCGGTGGGCCGGGTCAACCGTTGATGTCTCAGGGATTGATCACGCCGTGCAGGTAGCGGGCGATCATCGCCAGACACATCAGCACGATCAGCGGCCGGATCAGGCGGTGGCCGCCGCGCAGTACCGCGTGGGCGCCCAGCCAGGCGCCCAGCAGCTGGCCGAGGATCATGGTGGCGCCCACGGCCCACAGCACCTTGCCGCCGATCACGAACAGCGTCAGCGAGGCGATGTTGCTGGCGAAATTGAACGCCTTGGCGTGGGCGGTGGCGGTAATCAGCTCGCGGCCGCGCAGCGCCACCTCCGCCAGCGAAAAGAACGAACCGGTGCCGGGGCCGAAAAAGCCGTCGTAGAAGCCGATGACCGGTACCACGGTGCGGTCGTAGAGCGCGCCGCCCAGGCGCGGCGCCCGTTCCACCCGGCCGGCCCCCGGCATCAGCAGGAAATACAGGGCGATCAGGCCCAGCACCACCGGCACCAGCACCTGCAGGGCGTCGGTGTGAACCACCTGTACCACCACCGTGCCCACGGCACTGCCGGCCAGTGCCCACAGAAAGGGGCGCCGCACCGCCGCCGGTGAGAAGCGGCGCAGGCGCAGCAGGGTAAAGGTGGCCATGCCGGAACCGAAGGTGCCCTGCAGCTTGTTGGTGGCCAGGGCCTGCACCGGCGGCAGGCCGGCCAGCAGCAGCCCGGGCAGGGTGAGCAGCCCGCCGCCGCCGGCCAGGGTGTCGATAAAGCCCGCCAGCAGCGCCAGGCCGCCAAGCATCAAAAGGGTGGCGAGTTCCAGTTCCAAAGCTGTGTCCTGAGCCTGAGCAAGAAAGCGGTTAAAGAGTGTAAAGCAGTGAAGCGTCCACGGCGTCATCCGCCGTAGCATGGGGTCCTATTACCGTCAGGATTCAAGGAGGATCCCATGCGTTATTCCCTGGCCCTGCTGGCCACCGGCACCTTGCTGCTGGCCGCCTGCCAACCCCCGGACGATGACCAGAGCAAAGACAAAACTTCCGGCGACGGCGCGCCGATCCAGGAAAGCCAGCCCGGCGAGCGGGTTGGCGGCGACGACAGCGGCCAGCCCCAGGCCACCGTGGACACCGCCGGCGCGCCTTCCGCCCAGGACCGGCAGCCGGCACCGAAGGGTAAGACAGCCACCTACAAGAGCGACGAATACGGCGTGGCGGTGACCTTCCCCCGTAATCTGAAGGTGATCAACAGCCGCGCCGGGAGCATTAGCCGCACCGACCCGGACTTTAACGGCAGTGACCGGCAGAGCCAGACCAGCGGTGACCAAGGCGGCTGGAAAGCGTTCGCCGGCAAGGACGAAGACGGCAAGCGGCTGCTGACCCTCAAGGTACCTGATCAGCAGGCCCGTTTTCAGCTCGGCGTCAGCCGCTCCACCCAGGGCCTGAGCCATTGCAAGGACCAGCCCACCGGTGCCGCCGGGGACACGGAGACATCGCGCACCATCGACGGTGTGCCGTTCCGTCGTTACGAGGTCACCGAAACCGGCGAGAACGGCTACCGCCTGTTGCAGAGCTACCGGGCTACTTACGGAGAAGCCTGCTACGCCATCGACCTGATCGCCAGCGGCGAGGGCGACGCCGGTGACAGCGAGGCGCGGAAGCAGGCGCTGGAAGATCTGCAGACGGTGATCGACGGTATCCGCTTCACGGAATAACCGGGGCTTTCAAACCGGGGCTTTGAACAAGGAGGGCAACCCATGCGTGGCGTTACCGCGACCCTGATGCTGACGGCCCTGGCCGGGCTGAGCGGCTGTGACGCCCCTTCGGCCAGCGGCGGTGGCGGCTATAGCACCGCGGTGCAATCCGGCGCGCCGGAGGGGCGCTACGAGAACGTGGAATACGGCATCGCCGTGGACTACTCGAAGGACCAGGTGACCCGTGTGGACGGGCCGGCCAAGGGCTATTTCGAGGAGGGCGGCTGGCGCGTGGGCGTGGGGCCGGACCAGCCCGGCCACGCCCTGCTGGTATTACGCTTGAAGGATTCCAATGAGATCCGCGCCGGCGAGTTGCGGCTGGGTGCCAGCCGTGACCCGGAGGTGCTGGCCGGTTGCACCGAGCCGGACCCCTGGGCGCGGCCGGACAGCGTCGGCGAGGCAAGCCTGGACGGGGTGGCCTTCACCACCTTCCAGGGCGGCGACGCGGCCATGAACCACAGCCGCCGGGTGCACGCCTGGCGGGCGTTGCACGACGGTGCCTGCTATGCCATCGACCTGGTGGTGCAGGGCAGCAACGGCCAGGTCTACGACCCGCCCCGGGAAGCGCCGTTCAGCGAAACCCGGGCGTTCAACGACCTCAGCGCGCTCCTTGAAGGGGTGCATTTTTTCGACCGCACCACCCGCTACTGAACGCGCCGCCGGTTACCGCGCGGCGTGCTCTTCCTTGACCCGGAACCAGGCGGCGTACAGCGCCGGCAGGAACAGCAGGGTCAGGGCGGTGGCCACGATCAGCCCGCCCATGATCGCCACCGCCATGGGGCCGAAGAAGTCACTGCGTGACAGCGGAATCATGGCCAGCACCGCGGTCAGGGCGGTGAGCACGATGGGCCGGAAGCGCCGCACCGTGGACTCGATAATGGCGTCCCAGCGGCTCAGCCCCTGGGCAATGTCCTGCTGAATCTGGTCCACCAGAATCACCGAGTTGCGCATGATCATGCCGGCCAGGGCAATGGTGCCGAGCATGGCCACGAAGCCGAACGGCTGGCGGAACAGCAGCAGGAACACGGTGACGCCGATCAGCCCCAGCGGCGCGGTCAGGAACACCATGGTGGTCAGCGAGAAACTGCGCAGTTGCAGCATCAGCAGGGTCAGCACCACCAGGATGAACAGCGGCATGCCGGCGTTCACCGACGCCTGCCCGCGGGCGGATTCCTCCACGGTGCCGCCCACCGCCAGCAAATAGCCCGGCGGCAGGTTGGCGCGGATGGCGTCGAACTGGGGCCAAATGCGGTTCACCAGGGTGGCGGGCTGATCATCGCCGTAGATGTCCGCGCGCACCGTCACCGTGGGCAGCCGGTTGCGGTGCCAGATCACCCCTTCCTCGAAGCCGTATTCCAAAGTGGCGATCTGATTGAGCGGCACGCTGCGTCCCGTCTCGGTCTGCACCGCCAGGTTACCCAACTGGCCCAGGGCGTGGCGCTCGCGGCTGTCGCCGCGCACCTCCACGTCGATCAGCTCGTTGTCTTCCCGGTACTGGCTCACCGCCACCCCGGACAGGGAGCTTTGCAGCGCCCGCGACAGGTCGGCGCTGTTCACGCCCAGCGCCCGGGCCCGGGCCTGGTCGATTTCCAGACGCACCACCTTGCTGGGCTCCTCCCAATCCAGGTGCACATTGGTCACCTCCGGATTCTCGCGCACCTTGGCGGCCACCTGGCGGGCGATGGCGCGCACCTCGGGAATATGTTCGCCGGACACCCGGAACTGGATCGGGTAGCCCACCGGCGGGCCGTTCTCCAGCCGTGAAACGCGGCTGCGCAGGGAGGGAAATTCCTTGGCCAGGGTATCGATCAGCCAGGTGCGTACTTGTTCGCGCTCTTCGATGTTGCGCGTCAGCACCACGAACTGGGCGAAGCTGGGGGTGGGCAATTGCTGATCCAGCGGCAGATAGAACCGGGGCGAACCGGAGCCCACATAGGCCACGTAATTTTCGATCTTGTCGTTGCCGGCGATCATCTTCTCCAGGCGCAGGGCCTGTTCCTCGGTGGCGGTGAGCGAGGCGCCCTCATGCAGCTTCAGATCGACCATCAGTTCGAGACGCGCCGACGGCGGGAAGAACTGTTGGGGCACCAGCCGGAACAGGGCCAGTGACGCCATGAATAACACCACGGTGAGCACGATCACCGTCTTGCGGTGGCGCACGCACCACAGCACCAGTCGCCGGAAGCGGCGGTAGAAAGGCTTCTGGTAAGGGTCATGCACCTGGCCGCTGTCATCGCGGCGGGCCAGGTTGGGCAGCAGCTTGTCGCCCAGGTAGGGCACGAACACCACCGCCGTGACCCAGGACACCAGCAACGACAAGGTAACCACCTGGAAGATCGAGCGGGTGTACTCGCCGGTGCCGGATTCCGCCGTGGCGATGGGCAAAAAGCCGGCGGCGGTGATCAGGGTGCCGGTGAGCATGGGGAAGGCGGTGCTGGTCCAGGCGAAGCCGGCGGCCTTGATACGGCTCAGCCCCTGCTCCATTTTGATCGCCATCATTTCCACGGCGATGATGGCGTCGTCCACCATCAGGCCCAGGGCCAGCACCAGCGCGCCCAGGGAAATCTTGTGCAGGCCGATGTGGAAGTAGTGCATCAGCGCGAAGGTCATGGCCAGCACCAGCGGAATCGACAGTGCCACCACCAGGCCGGTGCGCGCGCCCAGGGAGAAGAAGCTCACCAGCAGCACGATGGCCAGGGCCTCGATCAGCACCTGCACGAATTCGCCCACGCCCTGTTCCACCGCCGCCGGTTGGTCGGATACCTTACGCAGCTCCAGGCCGGCGGGCAGGGTGTTCTGCAGCCGCTTGAATTCCGCGTCCAGGTGCTCGCCCAGGGCGAGAATGTCACCGCCTTCCTTCATGGACACCGCCAGACCGATGGCGTCCTCGCCCATGAAGCGCATGCGCGGTTGCGGCGGATCACTGAAGCCCCGGTAAACCTGGGCGATGTCACCGAGCCGCAGGGTGCGGCCGTCGGCGCGAATCGGAAAAGCACGGATCTCCTCCACCGATTCAAACTGGCCGCTGACCCGCAGCCGTACCCGGTCGCTGGGGGTTTCGAAAAAACCGGCCTCGGCCTTGGCGTTCTGCGACTGCAGGGCCTGCTGCACGGCGCCCATGGGAATGCCCAGGGAGGCCAGCTTGGTGTTGGAGATTTCCACCCAGATTTTTTCGTCCTGCAGACCCAGCAGCTCCACCTTGCCCACGTCCTTGACCCGTTGCAGGGCCAGCTGCAGGCGGTCGGCGTAGTCCTTCATCACCGCGTAGTCGAAGCCGGGACCGGTGAGCGCGTAGATATTGCCGAAGGTGGTGCCGAACTCGTCATTGAAGAACGGCCCCTGCACGTCCCGGGGCAGGGTATGGCGGATATCGCCGATTTTCTTGCGCACCTGGTACCACAACTCCGGAATATCCCGGGAGTGCATATTGTCCCGGGCCACGAACAGCACCTGGGACTGGCCCGGCCGCGAGAACGACACGATGCGGTCGTAGTCGCCGGTCTCCATCAGCTTCTTTTCGATGCGCTCGGTGACCTGCCGTGACACTTCCTTGGCGCTGGCGCCGGGCCACACCGTGTTCACCACCATTACCTTGAAGGTGAACGGCGGGTCCTCGCTCTGGCCCAGCTGGGTGTAGGAAAGCGCCCCCAGCGCGCCGAGCACGATCATCGCGTAGAGCACCAGGGTGCGGTTGCGCAGGGCCCATTCGGAGAGGTTGAAGCGCATCGCTTACTCCCCGCCCTTCTGGTTCAACCGCACCGGCCGGTTCTGGCGGTCCACCGGTCGTATCTTCTGCCCCTCGCGCAGCACCTGGGTGCCGGCGGCCACCACCCAGGCGTCGGCGGCCAGGCCGCCCAGCACCGGCACGCGCTCGGCATGGTAGGCGCCGGTCTTCACCGGCGTTTTGGTCAGGGTCAGATCGTCCGGGTTCACCACCCATACATAGGGGTTGCCGTCGTCGGCGGTGACCGCCGCCAGCGGCAGGCTCAGGGTGTCCGCGCCATTGGCGCCGTGCACCAGCACCCGGGCACTTTGCCCCAGGTCCGCGCCCACCGCCTGATTGTCGAACGCCACCCGGGCCTCGAAGGTACGTGACGCCGGGTCCGCCGCCGGCGCCAGCTCGCGGATACGGCCGGGGAAGGTGTCGCCGGGCCGGGACCACAACTCGATGGTGACTTCATCGCCCACCTTGAAGCGGTCCATGTCCTGCTCGGGCAGGTCGATGCGCACCTCCCGGTCGCCGTCCACCGCCAGCACGAACACGGTCTGCCCGGCCGCCACCACCTGGCCGGCTTCCGCCAGGCGCCGGGCGATGACGCCGTTGTCCGGTGCCTCCAGCACCGCGTAGCCGGCCTGGTTGCGGGCCACGTCCATCTGCGCGCGGGCCTGCTCCAACTGGGCCTCGGCGGCCTGGAAGCGGCTGCGCACAGCGTCGAACTGGGAGCCGCTCACCACGCCCCGCTCCAGCAGGGGGCGGTAGCGGTCCAGCTCGCTGGCGGCCAGCTGGTGGTCGGCGCGGGCGGAGGCCAGCCGTGCCCGGGCGGCGTCCAGCTCCAGGCCCACGTCCGCGGCGTTCAGTTCCGCCAGCGGCTGACCCTTCTTCACCCGGTCACCCACGGTCACCAGCCGGCGACTGATCTTGCCGGCGATGCGGAACGCCAGCTCCGGCTCATAGCGGGCACGGACCTCGCCGGGAAAGATGTCCATCAGGGCTTCGGCGCCGCCGGGCTGCACCACCAGGGCCGGGCGTGGTGCCGCCTCCTCGGGTGTTTCCGGTGGCGAACAGGCGGCCACGAAAAGCGCCAAGGGCAGCAGAATGAGCAGCGGAAAGCGGAACATGTAAACCCCCATAAAAAATGGCCGGGAGCCATTTTCAACGTCGCGCAAGCGACGGCCCGGCAGGATGACCGCCAGGGATGGCAGGTCATAAAAAATACGCCGATAGCGTATCGGCAATGCTATACTGGCCGGTATAGTAATTTTATTGAACTTACCGGTCCAGTATTTAATAGGCCATCGGGAGCACTATGTCCAACAACGACGCCCAGACGGGTCTGCGCGGCAGGCCCAAGGACCCGGCCAAACGCCGGGCGATTCTGGATGCCGCCAAGACCCTGTTCCTTTCCCAGGGTTTCTCGGGGACCAGCATGGACGCGGTAGCCGCCGAAGCCGGAGTTTCCAAACTCACGGTCTACAGCCATTTTTCCGATAAAGGCAACCTGTTCGCCGCCGCCGTGGAGGCCAAGTGCGAAGAGTCCATGCCGTTTCCGATTTTCTCCCTGGACGATCCCGCCGAACTGCCGGCGGTGCTGGAGCGCATCGGCCGGTCCTTCATGGATCTGATCAACAGCGAAGAGGCGATCAGCCTGGAACGGCTGATGAACAGCCTGGCCACCCAGGAACCGGAGATGGCGCGGCTGTTCTTCGAAGGTGGCCCGGCCAAAACCCTGCATGAGATGGAACGGCTGCTGGCCAAGGCCCGGGACCTGAACCTGGTGGCCATCAGCGACACCGCCGCCGCCAGCGAGTTGTTTTTCGGCATGCTGCAAAGCTGCCGCCACATGCAGGTGCTGATCGGCTGCGCGCAGCCGCCGGACCGGGCCGAAGCCGAGCGGCATGTGCGCGAGGTGGTGCGCGTGTTCCTGAAAGGCTACGCCCCCTGATAATCCTGCTTTTTTCCATGGCGGGAACCGGCTAGGCTGCGGGCTGCTCAACTTGTGCGATGTCGGCCATGCTGCAGGAATTTCTTCAACACTTTGGTTACGCCGCCCTGTTCCTCGGCACTTTCTTCGAGGGCGAGGCGGTGTTGGTGCTGGCCGGCTTTCTGGCGTTCCAGGGCTATCTGCGGCTGGACCTGGTGATGCTGGTGGCGTTCCTCGGCGCCTGGGCCGGCGACCAGCTCTGGTATCTGCTCGGTCGCCGCTACGGCCGTGGCCTGCTGGCGCGCAAGCCGCGCTGGGAGCAGGTCGGCGAGAAGGCCCTGGCGCGGCTGCGCCGTCACCCGGACCTGTGGGTGCTCGGCTTCCGCTTTGTCTACGGCCTGCGCACGGTGATGCCGGTGGCGATCGGCGTATCCGGTTACCCGCCCGGCCGGTTTCTGCTGTTCAACGGATTGGGCGCGGCGATCTGGGCTTCGGTGCTGGGCGCCGCCGCCTACCATTTCGGCAATCTGCTGGAAGCGGTGCTCGGCGAAGTGAAGCGCTACGAGCTTTACGTGCTGGGCGGCCTGCTGCTGGCGGCGGCGCTGTTATGGCTGTGGCGCCGCTGGCGTCAGCGGCCCTAGGGCCTGTTCACACTACTTGCATCACGCCTGCTGGGTGTCATTTTGGTCTCCAGCCAGGCGGAGGGAGCGCGGTTTGGTCATTCCAAATAAGCGACCGACAACGACGCTGGAGGCCACAACAGGCGTAATGCAAGTAGTGTGAACAGGCCCTAAGCCGGGTCCGAAAACGGCGAGTGCGCGGCGGGCTACGGCGCTATCATGCGGGCATGTTCGATGACGATGTTTGCTACCGCGCCCTGAGCGCCCGGGACCCCCGCTTCGACGGCCACTTCTATGTGGCGGTCTCCTCCACCGGTATTTATTGCCGGCCGGTGTGCCCGGCACGCCGGCCCCGGCGGGCCAACTGTGCCTTTTATCCCAGCGCCGCCGCCGCCGAGGCCCAGGGCTACCGGCCCTGCCTGCGGTGCCGCCCGGAGCTGGCGCCGGGGCTGGCCAGCGTGGACGCCCGCCAGCGGCTGGCGCGGGCCGCCGCCGTGGCCCTGGAACAGGGTTTGCCGGATAAGGGGCTGGCCGGGCTGGCCGCCACCCTGGGCGTCACCGACCGGCACCTGCGGCGCGTGTTCCGGCGCGAGTACGGGGTCACGCCGGTGGCCTATGCGCAAACCCGCCGCCTGCTGCTGGCCAAGCAGTTGCTCACCGAAACCCGCTTGCCGGTCACCGAGGTGGCGCTGGCCGCCGGCTTTGGCAGCCTGCGCCGCTTCAACGCCCTGTTCCGCCAGCGCTATCGAATGAAACCCTCCGACCTGCGCCGCCCCGGCGGCACCGGTGACCGGGACAGCTTTACCCTGCAACTGGCCTACCGGCCGCCCTACGACTGGCCGGCGCTGCGGGATTTTCTAGGCCAGCGTGCCATCGCCGGGGTGGAAAGCGTGGAGGCGGGCGTCTACCGGCGCACCGTGATGCTGTGGCGGGACGGGCATTGCCATCGGGGTTGGCTGGCGGTGGCGCCGGTGAGCGGCCAGCAGCGGCTGGCGGTGACCTTGTCCGCCTCCCTGGCCGGCGTGGTGCCGCAGGTGCTGACGCGCCTGCGCCGGCTGTTTGATCTGGACTGCCAGCCCTCGGAGGTGGCCGCCGCCCTGGGGTCGCTGGCGGACGCTCACCCGGGCCTGCGGGTGCCCGGCGCCTTTGACGGTTTCGAGGCGGCGGTGCGCGCGGTGCTGGGTCAGCAGATCACGGTGCGCGCCGCCCAGACCCTGGCCGGGCGGGTGGCGGCGGCCCTGGGCGAACCGTTGGATACGCCGTTCGCCGCCCTTACCCACACCTTTCCGGACGCCGCCCGGGTGGCCGCCACCGATGCGGATACCCTGGGCGGGCTGGGCATTCTGCGCAGCCGGGTGGGCGCCATCCGCGCCCTGGCCAGCGCCTGTGACCGGGGCGATCTGGTGCTGGCGCCGGGGGCGCCGGTGGAGGACACCCTGGCGGCGCTGAAGGCGCTGCCGGGCATCGGCGACTGGACCGCCCATTACCTGGCGATGCGCGCTCTGTGCTGGCCGGATGCCTTCCCGGCCGCCGACTATGGCGTGCTCAAGGCACTCGGGGAGCGGTCACCGGCGCGGGCCCGGCAGCGCGCCGAGGGCTGGCGGCCCTGGCGCGCCTATGCGGTGATGGCGCTGTGGCGGAGCCTGGCGGTGGAAAGTCAGGCGGAAGGAAGTCAGTCGGCGCAGGGCAACGGTGATCGGGCGCGCTGATGGCGGCGGCTGTAGGCGCTGAGCAGCACGCCGATCACCATCGCCACGCAGCTCAGGGCGAACACCAGCCGAAAGCCGTCCCGCCACTCGATCAGTGGCCCGGCCAGGGCCGGCCCCAGTAACTGCCCCACCGCGTAGAACAGGGTCACGAAACTCACCGCCACCGGCGCCCGGTGGGCCGGCACCGTCTCCGTGGAGGCGGCCAGCACGGTGGAGAACATGCCCGCCGCGCACAGGCCCATCAGCAGGAAATGGGCGCCGAACGCCCAGGTCACCGGATGCAGCACCGGAATCACCGTGGCCAGCAGCGACAGCCCCATGGACAGCATCAGGCCGTTGGCATAGCCCAGACGGTCCGCCAGCCAGCCCCAGGCCGGCCCGGCGAACACCGACAGCATGCCCATGGCGGACACCAGGTGCCCGGCGGTGCGCGGCGGGGTGTCGGCGGCCAGGGCGTAGCTGTACATGAAGGTGCTTTGCACGATGAAGGTGAGCCCCAGCACGCCGTACACCAGCCCCACGATCACCACATGGGGATTGCGGAAGATCGGCGCGTCCGGTTCGCCCAGGGCGGCGGCGGTGTCCGCCGCCAGAGGGCGGGGCGGATTGCGCAGAAACAGCGCCACCAGCACGCTCACCAGCACGCCGCCGGCGGCGAACAGCAGCCACACCTGGCGCCAGCCGTCGCCGCCGGCTTCGGTGAGCGGCGGCGCCAGGGCACCGATCAATAACATGCCGATGCCCACGCCACTGTTGACCAGGCCGATCACCGCGCCGCGCCGGTGCGGGTAGGTATTGGCCAGCAACGAGATCAGCGGCGTATAGCCGAAGGCGGTTCCCATGCCCAGCAACACCATCAGCATCAGCGAGACGCTGTAGCGGGTGGACTGGCTGAGGCCCAGGAAGCCGGCGATCACCAGCACCAGGCCCACCATCACCGAGGTTTTGCCGCCGAAGCGGGCGGCGAACACGCCGGCCACCATCACCAGCAACAGATAACCCAGGGCGTTGGCGGTGCTCAGATTGGCGGCCTGGCTGTAGCTGAGCTGCAGCCCCTCGCGCATGGCCGGCAATACCAGGCCATAGCTGAGGCGGGCGAACACCAGCAGCACCACGATGCAGGCGGCGCCGGTGGAGACCATCAGAAAAAACGGCGGGCGACGGGCGAGAAAACGCATGGCGGGGTAGGCCCTTTTTTGTTGTTCGTTGGTATGCTCCAGCTCCTGAGTGTACCCCCGCTCCCGCCACGGGCATACCCAAAGGTATGTGGAAAAATTCCCGGATTCCACGCTCGCCTCCGCGCCCCGGCTGCTATGCTGTGGCGCCCTGTTCGCGCTATGGAGCCCCTTCCCATGGAACATCCCCGTCCCGGTCGTTACCGGCATTTCAAAGGCAACGAATATCAGGTGATCGGCACCGCCACCCACTCGGAAACCGGCGAGGCCCTGGTGGTCTACCGGCCCCTGTATGGCGAGGGCGACCTGTGGGTGCGGCCCCTGGCCATGTTCCAGGAGGCGGTGGTGCGTGACGGCGTGGAGCGGCCCCGCTTTACCTTCGTCGCCGAGCACTGAGCAACGCCGCTTTTCGCCGCTGGCCGCCACCGGCGGGATGCAAATGGAATGAACAGGCCCTAAGATGCCCGTTTTGCGTGAGCCCCCCACCATGTCCGATTCCGTACCCGTTCTGCGACTGCGAAAGAATGAAGAGCGCCGCCTCAAGGCCGGCCATGATTGGATCTATGCCAATGAGGTGGACAGTGGCGAAACGCCGGTGAAAAGCCTGCCCGCCGGCGCCGCCGCGCGGGTCGAGGATGCCCGGGGCAAACCGCTGGGCCGGGCGCTGCTGAGCCCCAATTCGCTGATCGTCGGCCGCCTTTACAGCCGCGACCCGGACCAGGAACCCAGCCGCAGCTTCTTCAAGAAACGCATCGAGCAGGCCCTGGCCCTGCGCGAAACCCTGTTCGACGCCCCCGGCTACCGGCTGGTGCACGGCGAGGCCGACGGCCTGCCCGGACTGGTGGTGGACCGCTACGACGACACCCTGGTGCTGCAGGCCGGTACCGCCGGCATGGAAGCGCACCTGGAGACCGTGGTGTCGGCGCTGGACGCGCTGCTGTCGCCCACCAACATCGTGGTGCGCAATGAAGCCGGCGTCCGCGAACTGGAAGACCTGCCGCTGTACACCCGCGCCCTCAAGGGCGAAGTGCCCGAGTCGGTGACCCTGAGCGAGAACGGTGGCCGCTTCACCGCGCCGCTGCGCGAAGGGCAGAAGACCGGCTGGTTCTTCGATCACCGCAGCGCCCGCGCCCGCATGGCGGGGCTGGCCAAGGACGCCCGGGTGCTGGATGTGTTCGCCTACTGCGGCGGCTGGGGCGTGCAGGCGGCGCTGGCCGGCGCCCGGGAAGTCACCGGCGTGGACAGCTCCGGCCTGGCGCTGGACTACATGCACCGCAACGCGGAACTGAACGGCGTGGGCGACCGCCTGCGCACCCTGGAAGGGGACGCCCAGACCGCCATGAAGGAGTTGATCGCCGACGGCGAGAAATTCGACCTGGTGATTCTTGACCCGCCCGCCTTCATCAAGCGCCGCAAGGACTTCAAGAACGGCCTGGCCGGCTACCACGCCATCAACGAACTGGCGGTGCGGCTGGTGAAGCCCGGCGGCTACCTGATCTCCGCCTCCTGCTCCATGCACCTGCCCGCCGACAAACTGCTGGACGTGATGCGCGCCTCCGCCCGGCACATCGACCGCGCCCTGCAGATCATCGGCCAGGAAGGCCAGGGCCCGGACCACCCGATCCAACCGGCGATGCCGGAAACCGCTTACCTGAAGAGCTGGTTCGGGCGGTTGTTGTTTCGGTTCTGATCCATGCCCGGACGCCTGTTGTAGGGGCGACCTGTAGGAGCGACTTTAGTCGCGATAGCGGCAACCTCTAACGCCTGATCGCGACTGAAGTCGCTCCTACAATCGCCCCTACAATCGTTCCTACACCCAAACAACGACGGCGATCAGCGCCAGCACGATCGCGGTGGCCCGCTCCACGCGGGCGTGGTGGCGGCGCAGGGTGGCGAGGATCGGGCCCCGGGCCAGGGTCAGCGCCACCAGCGAATACCAGGCGCCGTCGATAACCACCGCCGTGGCCGCCACCTGCACCCGGGCCACGGTGCTCATGCCGGCGTCGATAAACTGGCTGAACAGCGCCAGGAAAAACAGCGCCACCTTGGGATTGAGGAAGGCGATCAGGAAGCCATCCCGGGCGGGCCGCCCGCCGCCGCTTTCCTGGTCCGCCGGCGTGGCGCCGGCCCCCCGCCAGCTTTTCCACGCCAGCCATAGCAGAAACAACGACCCCGCCAGCCGGATGCCGGTTTCCAGTGATGGGAAGCGATGCAGCACCACGGCCAGGCCGGCTACGGTGGCGGCGGCATAAACGCCGATACCCAGAGCGTGGGCCAGACCGGCGCGCACCCCGGCCCGGGCCGAGCCGTGCAGGGTATGGTGCAACACCATCGCCAGGCTGGCCCCCGGGGTCATCGCCCCGAGCGCGCACACGCCCGCCAGTAACAGCCAATCCTGAATCGCCAGTGTCTGCATCGTCGCCCGGGTCCCCCGCCGTAAAGCCGGCATTGCACGCCAGCACGCGGTTGGCGTCAACGCTTACACAACAACACAAAAAACATTTCTCCGCCTAAACGGTTGAAGCGGCTTGGGTTCGCGGACCGGCGCCAGGGCCCTTCACGCCGCCGCTCACGCGGGCTTGACGACTTTCACACCGCCCTTGACCCGGCCCTCACCGGGCGGCGCGCAGCGTGCGCTGCAAGGTCCCCGTGGAACGACCTCCCGACCGAGACAAGGAGAACAACCATGAACAGCCAGCCGTTCCGGCCAGCCCTGCTTCGCGCCGCGCCCCTGTGGTCGCCGTTGCGTGGTGTCCTGATTATGAGTGCCTTCGCGGCCGCCGCCCTGGTGAGCGGTTGCGGAGGCGGCAGTGACAATGACGATCCGGTGGTGCGCGGTCCCAGCGCCGAACAGGGCCGTCAGGTATTCCGCTACGAAACCTTCGGCAACCAACGTTTCTGGACCGACGCCATGCAACTGCCCCAGGGCATCGCCGGCGCCCAGGTCACCCCGCTCCAGGCCCTGGGCCTGGGCCTCAACGTCAATGTGGGGGCGCTCAGCGCCGGCACCGCCCAGGCGCTGCTGGATGCGCTGGATCAGGTGGAAAACGGCACCGCGCCGGAAGACACCGCCCTGGGCAACCCGGCGGTGACGCTGCTGCTGATCAATGAAGGCGCGGTGATCGGCGTGGTGCCCTTCGACGAAAACGGCGACCGCAAGCCCCTGGGCAGCGACGCCGCCTACGACGACATGGACTCCCTGGATATCGCCGGCGGCGACAAGGTGGGCGTTACCTGCGCGCTTTGCCACGCCAAGACCGATGGCAGCGTGGTGCCGGCGGGCACCGTGGGCCCGGGTTCCGTGGGCGCGGAAACCGACGGCGTGATCGCCGGTGGTCTGGACGTGGGGGCGATCTTCGCCGCCGCCGACAATCCGCTGGCCTACCTGCCGCTGCTGCAGTTGCAGTTCGATGCCCTGCAAGGGGCCACCATCGGCAAGGGTGACTTCGCCGGTATTCCCTCCGGCGGCACCGTGGCCGACGCCACCGCCGCCGCGCGCACCTATCTCACCGGCACCTTCATGGACGGCCAGGAGGAGAAACGCTACTACGGCAGCACCTCCTTCGACGCCACCCCGGATGGCATCGGCAACGCCACCTACATCCCGCCGTTCTTCCGCACCGATCTGGCGGCGCCCTGGGGGCACAGCGGTGCCTTCGCCGAACTCAATGACTTCAACAATCTGGTCTACACCGTGGCGCTGGACCCCACCAGCCTGCTCACGGCGGACGGCCGCGCCTTCCTCAACGTGCTGGCCGGGCCGGTGGGCGATGAGATCGCTGACCGTTATGAAGCGGTGCTGCGCGACACCGGGGTGATCCCCGACGGCGTAGCTGTGGCCGATGCGCTGCCCTATGTGGACGTGGCCCGGGACAATCTGGCGCCGGGCAGCCCCGCCGGGCCGGTGGGCCGCCGGGTCAGCGACGCGCGGCTGGCGGACCTGACCGCCTACACCAACCGGCTGGCGGCGCCGCCGGCGCCGGAGGGGCTGGATGCGCAACAGGTCAGCCAGGGGGAAACCCTGTTCACCACCGCCCGGGCCGACGGTGGCGCCGGTTGTTCCGGCTGCCATACCGCCAACCCGAACCAGGCGGTGAGGGACGTGATCATTCCCATCGCCACCCTGTATCCGGCCTACGGCATGCCGCCGGTGATTCTCGACCGCTCCGGCGCCGGCCTGACGCCGATCCAGAACAGCAACGCCGGGCCGGCACCGTCCTACGACGATTCCGTGGTGGTGCTGGATGCCAGCGTGCGCGGTGAAGTGCGTGGCGAGGCCAAGCCGTTGTTGCTGGGCCTGAACACCAAGCTGAACTTCCTGCACGACGGTTCGGTGGGGGGTGAAACCCCGGGGGCGGGCCTGGAGGCACTGCTCAACCCGGCCCGTGGCACGGACTCGCCACACCCGTTCTACTTCCCGCGCAACCTGGACGGTGGCGACGATCAGGCCGGCCGGGATGCCCTGGTGCAGTACCTGCTCAGCCGCACCACCGACTGACCGACGCGGTTAACCCGCCGACAAAAAGAAAGGGCCTCCGAGGAGGCCCTTTTCTTTTTTCGCCGCGTTTTAACGTGGCGGCTCTTCCGGGAACGTCGTGAATCGCCGCCAACAACTCCGTAGCTTGGAGATTGCTGTAGGAGCGACTTTAGTCGCGATCACCGCGGTGCAAGCTTCATCGCGACTAAAGTCGCTCCTACAGTAATACGGGAAACCCTTCAGGTTTCCGACCACTGGCGCAGCAGGTTGTGATACACGCCGGTCAGTTGCAGCACCGCCGCCGCATCGCCGTCGGTTTCCTTGAGGCGGGTGATGGCGGTGTCCATATCGAACAGCAGGGTGCGCCGGGCGTCGTCGCGGATCATGCTTTGTATCCAGAAGAACGACGCCAGGCGGGCGCCCCGGGTAACCGGCTGCACCTGGTGCAGGCTGGACGCCGGGTACAGGATCAGATCCCCGGCGGGCAGTTTCACCTCGTGTTCGCCGTAGGTGTCGGCGACGATCAGCTCGCCGCCTTCATACTCCTCCGGCTCGCACAGGAACAGGGTGCAGGACAGGTCGGTGCGCAGCTGCCGGCCGGGAAAGCCGGTCTGGTCCGGTAGCCGCATCACCGCGCCGTCCACGTGCATGCCGTAGGTGCCGCCGCCCTGATAGCGGTTAAAGCGCGGCGTCAGGATCTCCACCGGCAGGGCGGCGGCGAAGAACAGCGGGTGGCGCGCCAGCGCCGCCAACACCTGGTCCGCCAGCCGCCGCCGCAGCGGGGAGGCTTCCGCCAGCTGCTGGTTGTGTTTCACGGCGGCGCCCTGGGCGCCCACGGTTTCCCGCCCGTCCACCCACTGGTCGCTGGTTTCCAGGGCCTGGCGTATCGCTTGGACTTCCCCGGCGTCGAGCACCTCGGGCACATGCAGCAGCATAGTCGGACCAGATCAATAGTGGACGTTCACGGACAGCAGCGCGGTGCGCGGCGTGCCCGGCGTATAGCGGTAACCGCTCTTGTTGATGGCGGCCACGTATTCCTCATCGAAGAGGTTATACACATTGAGCTGCAGGTCCACATTGCGGTTCAACGGATAGCGGGCCATGGCATCCGCCACCCAGTAACCCTCGGTATGGTCCGGGGTGCCCACGGCGCCATCCCGGCCGCGTTTGAGTCCACCGGTGTAGCGCGCGCCGGCGCCCACGGTCAGGTCGAACGGCAGGTGGTAGGTGGTCCAGCTGGTGAAGGCGTGTTTGGGGGTGTAGCTCAGGCGGCTGCCGCCATCCTGGGACTGGGCCGCGCCTTCCTCCACGGTGGCGTTCATGGTGGTGTAGCCGGCGCTCAGGTTCCAGTCCGGCGTGATGTTGCCGACCACCGACACTTCCACCCCTTGCACCCGTTTCTCGCCGGTCTGGTAGTAGTTGCCATCGGTGGGGTCCTGTTCCACCAGGTCACTGACCTCGGTGCGGTACAGGGCGGTGGTGACCAGCAGCTGGTTGTGGGCCAGCTTCCACTTGGCGCCCACCTCGGCGGTGCGGGCTTTCTGGGGATCGTAGTCGCTGTTGTCGGCGCTGCGGTCGCTGCCGCTGAGTTGCAGGTTTTCACCGCCCGGCGGTTGATGGGACACCGCGTAGTCGGCGTACAGGTTCAGCCAGGGCGTGGTTTTGTGCAGCACCCCGGCCTTCCAGTTGAACAGGGTGTCGCTGCTGTCGCTGTCCACCGAGGGCACCACGGTGCCCACCGCCTGGCCGGAACAGGCCGCCGGGTCGCGGCCGCCGCCGGTGCAGGCGGTGGTGCTTTTGTAATCCG
This sequence comes from Alloalcanivorax gelatiniphagus, assembly GCF_005938655.1. Classification (GTDB taxonomy): domain Bacteria; phylum Pseudomonadota; class Gammaproteobacteria; order Pseudomonadales; family Alcanivoracaceae; genus Alloalcanivorax; species Alloalcanivorax gelatiniphagus. The sequence goes on along the minus strand of NZ_VCQT01000040.1, from coordinate 59,545 downwards.
CCTTGTAGCGGTCCAGGCGCACGCCGCCATTGAGTTGCCAGTGCTCGCCGAAGGTCAGGGTGTCGAACAGATAGCCGGCCACCGTGTCGGTGGTGCCTTCACCGCTACTGCCGTCCTTGCTGGCGCCGTAATAGAAGTTGTCGTTGGGATCATAGAGCGAGGCGTCGGGCACGGTGGGCCGGGCCAGGCCGGAGGTCTCGATTTCCTCGCGGGTCACTTCCACGCCGTAGGACAGGGTGTGCGACACCGGGCCGGTGTCCAGCGCCGTGACCAGGCCGGTCTGGTTGGTGAGGATGGTGTTGGTCTGGTCCTTCAGGTTGGGCAGGCGCCGCACCGTCCAGTCCGCCGGGTCGGTGGAGCCGTTGGCGTTCACCGCCATGATCGCGGTGAGCCGGTAATCCTGGTGGGTGCGACCCCAGCGCAGGGTATTGTGCAGCCGGGTGTGCTCGGTCAGGTCGTACTCATAGAGCACCGTGGCCATGTCCACGTCGGCGTCGTCGTGGTCCGATTCGGCGCCATAGAAGTTCTCGCTGTCCACCTTGGGAGCGGCGCTGATCTGCGGAAACGCCGGGTCCGGGGTGGTGTAGCCGGGCAGCCCCACGGTGGAAACGCCGCCGTCGGGGATATTGTTCTGGGTGATGTGCAGGAAATTGAACGTCAGCCGGCCCCGGTCGTTGAGGTCCAGGGTCAGCGACGGGGCGATGCCCCAACGGGAATTGTTGACGGTATCGCGGCCGGCCACGTCGCTGTCCTGGGCCATCAGGTTGAGGCGGCCGGCCAGGTTGTCGGTCAGCCGGCGGTTCAGGTCCAGGGTCAGGCGTTTCTGGCCGTCGGTGCCGCCGGTGAGCGAGGCGGCGCTGAGCTCGCCCAGGAATGCCTGCTTGGAGGCCAGATTGATCGAGCCGGTGGGCGCGGTGCGGCCGTAGTCGGCGCCGGCGGGGCCCTTGATCACTTCCACCTGTTCGGTATTGAAGGTGTCCCGGGAGATCGCGCCCAGGTCGCGGACACCGTCCACGAAGATCGAGCTGGAGCTGTCGAAGCCGCGCATGTACACCGAATCACCGGTGGTGCTGGCGCCGTTTTCGCCGGCATAGAAGGTGCCCACCCCGGGGCTGTTGCGCAGCGCCTCGGTAAGGGTGGTGGCCTGCTGGTCGTGCATCAGCTGTTTGTTGATCACCTGAATGGTGCGTGGCGTTTCCGATACCGGCTGGGTGAATTTCGGGGTGTCCAGCCGGTCGCTCTTGTACTCGCCGGTATTGGGCGATTGCACCGAAACCTCGTCGAGGGTGTAGGCGCCGGCGGAGGAGGCCATCAGGCCGGTGAGCACGGCGGTGCCCAGGGCCATGCCATGGCAGGGCGCGCGGCGCCCCACGGGGTGTTTGCGGCGGGTGATGTAAGCCATGAAATCAGTTTCCAATTCTCAACGGGTCCAGACGCCGCGACCAGACTTGCCGGCGGCGTGATTCAGGTTTGCTTGATTCTGGCGGGGGGCCACATGGCGGGCCCTGGATCAGCGAAACCTGTTCCCCCGATCCCAACGGGTCGGATCGCCTTGGATGCTAGTGAGAATAAGAATGAGATGCAACAGCGCTTAAGTGGCACTATTGTATCGGAGAGCCGGGAGTGTGCCGGAGAGCCGAAAGGGGCCGGCGGTCTGGCCGCCGGCGGCTGGGGGCAGGGTGGTTCAGGGGTGGGTGGCGAACACCCGCACGCCGTCCTCACCGTAGAGCAGCACCTTGTAGGCGTCGCGGCGGTCGCCCATTTCCATGCCCGGGGAGCCCACCGGCATGCCCGGCACGGTGAGGCCGTGGGCGTCCGGGCGTTGTTCCAGCAGCCGTTTCACGTCCTCGGCGGGTACGTGGCCTTCGATGGCGTAGCCGTCGATAAAGGCGGTGTGGCAGGAGCCCATGCCCGGCTTCAGGCCGGCTTTTTCCTTGATGGATTGCAGGTTCTCGGTGTTGTGTACCTCCACCTCGAAGCCGTTGTCGCGCATGTGCTCCGCCCAGGCGGTGCAGCAGCCGCAGCTCGGTGATTTGTACACCTCAAGGGTACCGGCGGCGGCCAGGGTGCTGGTGAGAAACAGGCCGGCGGCGATCAGCAAACGGGTCATGGGAATCTCCTTTTTTCTTCTCTAGTGAACGATCAGGGTGCCCTGATACATCTGCATCTGGCAGGTAAAGCGGTAGGTGCCCGGCGTCGCCGGCGTCAGGGTGACGGTGGTCTTCTCGCCCACCGGCAGGGTCTCGCTGACGTCCAGCTTGTGGAAGATCACCTGTTCGGCGCAGGGGCTCGGGTCGCGCCGGTCGAAGCGCAGGGTCAGGGTGTCGCCGGTGTTGGTTTCGATCACCGAGGGCTCGTAGACGCCGTCGGCCACCACGATGTCGATGGTGCCGTCTTGCTCCGCCCGTTTCGCCGGGCGGCCCTTGGAAGACAGCCAGAACCACCAGACGATCAGGGCCATCAGCGCCAGGCCGGCGCCATTGATCAGGATGCTCATGAGCGATCTCCCTTTCCCTTGCCATGGCCACGGGGCTTGAAGAAACGCAGCCGGTTGGCGTTGCTGACCACGGTCACCGAACTCAGCGACATGGCCGCGCCGGCGATCACCGGGCTGAGCAGCCAGCCGGTGAACGGGTAGAGCAGGCCGGCGGCCACCGGCACGCCCAGGCTGTTGTAGACGAAGGCGCCGAACAGGTTCTGTTTGATGTTGCGCAGGGTGGCCCGGGAAATCGCCATGGCGTCGGCCACGCCGTGCAGGGAACCGCTCATCAGCGTGATGGCGGCGGACTCGATGGCCACGTCGGTGCCGGTGCCGATGGCGAAGCCCACGTCCGCCTGGGCCAGGGCCGGGGCGTCGTTGATGCCGTCACCGACCATGGCCACCTTGCGGCCTTCCTTCTGCAGTTTTTCCACTTCGCGGGCCTTGTCTTCCGGCAGCACCTCGGCGAGCACTTCGTCCACGCCGGCCTGGCGGGCGATGGCGTCGGCGGTGGCCTGGATATCGCCGGTGATCATCACCACCCGGATATCCCGGTCGCGCAGCCGGCGAATCGCCTCGGCGGCGTCCGCCTTGATGCGGTCGGCCACGCCGAGCACGCCGATCACGGTGTGGTCGCGGGTCAGGAACAGGGGCGTGGCGGCCTGGTCACTGAGTTGCCGGGCCTGGTCTTCCAGCCCCAGCTGAATGCCTTCCTGTTCCAGCCAGCGGCGGTTGCCCAGGCGCAGCAGGGCGCCGTCCTGGCGGGCGCTGACGCCCTTGCCGTTGAGGGCGCGGAAGTCGCTCACCGGTTGCGGCTTCAGACCACGCTCCTCGGCGGCGTCCAGGATCGCCCGCGCCAGCGGGTGCTCGGAGCCGGCTTCCAGGCTGGCCGCCAGGCGCAGCACCGTTTCTTCGTCCTGGTCCGGGGCGGCGATCACCCGGGTTACGGACGGCCGGCCCTCGGTAATGGTGCCGGTTTTGTCGAGCACCACGGTGTCCAGCTCGGCGGCGGTTTGCAGGGCGGCGTCCTGGCGGATCAGGATGCCGGACTCCGCCGCCTTGCCCACCGCCACCATCACCGACATGGGCGTGGCCAGGCCCAGGGCGCAGGGGCAGGCGATGATCAGCACGGTCACCGAGGCCACCACCATGTAGGCGGCCACCGGCTGCGGGCCGACGTTGTACCAGATCAGCGCGGTGGCCACGGCGATCAGCAGAATGGTGGGCACGAACACACTGGCCACGGTGTCGGCTAGCCGGCCGATGGGCGGCTTGGCGCCCTGGGCTTTCTTGACCAGATCGATGATCCGCGCCAGGGCGGTGTCGGCGCCCACCCGGGTGGCGCGGTACACCAGGGTGCCGCTGCCGTTGAGGGTGCCGGCGGCCACGGTGTCGCCTTCGCTTTTCACCACCGGCATGGGCTCGCCGGTGAGCATGGATTCGTCCACCTCGCTGTCGCCTTCCAGCACCTCGCCGTCCACCGCGATGGTTTCACCGGGGCGCACCCGCAGTCGGTCGTCCACGCGGATATCTTCCACCGGCACATCGTGCTCGCCATCGTCGTCCAGGCGGCGGGCGGTTTTGGCGCCCAGGTTCAGCAGCCGTTTCACGGCGGCGCCGGTCTTGCCCCGGGCGCGCAGCTCCAGGGCCAGGCCCAGGTTCACCAGGCCGATGATCATCGGGCTGGCTTCGAAATAAACGTGGCGGGCCATCTCCGGCAGCAGGTCCGGAGCGATCACCACCAGGGTGGAATAGCCCCAGGCGGCGCCGGTGCCCACCGCGATCAGGGTGTCCATATTGGCGTTGTGATGACGGAACGCCTTCCAGGCACCGACGAAGAAATGCCGGCCCGGGAAGGCCAGCATCAAAAAGGTGATCACCGCCACCGCGCCCCAGCCCCACTGGCTGGCGGTGCCGGCTTCCACGGTCATGGTGCCGCCGAACCAGCCCCACAGCATGATCGGCAGGCCCACCGCCAGCGCCACGCTGGTCTGGCGCACCAGCTTGCGGTACAGCTGGCGCTCCTGGGCTTCCCGGTCGTCCTCGGCGCGGGCCGGGTCGCGCACCGGCGCCGCGTCATAGCCCACCTTCTGCACCGCGCGCACCAGCGCATCCGGGTCCGCGCTGCCGCTCACCCGGGCGGTGTGGTTGGCCAGGTTCATGCTCGCCGTGGCGACCCCGGGCACGCCGTGCAGGGCGTCCTCGATGGTGCGCACGCAGGAAGCGCAATGGGCGCCGGTCACCGACAGGGACAGGTCCCGGTCCCGGGCGGCGGGTTCCGGGGGCGACTCCGAGGGTGGCGGCGCCTCCCCGTCGTCGTCCTCGGCGGCATAGCCGGCGTCGTCCAGGGCGGCGCGCAGGGCACCCCGGTCGGCGTCGCCGTCCACGGTCACCGTCTGCTGGTTCAGATCCACCTGCACGCCACGCACGCCGGCCACCGCGCCCAGGGCGTTCTCGATGGTTTTGACGCAGTGCTGGCAGGAGGCGCCGCGAATGGCAAGGGTCTGACTGTTCATGAGGGTCTCCCGTGAAAGAAGCCTGAGTAGGCCCAGTATCCAACCTTGGGGTAACCCCAAGGTCAACGGTGGGGGCGCACATAAACCCGCGTGGACATTGAAAACTTTTATAAAAGCGCCGTGGTTTCGAGACCTGGCCACTGGCGCCGGCCAGGGCCCTGACGGACTATGTGCCGACTTTCGACAGTCGCCAACTTATAGCGAGGACATGGACATGTTGAAGAAGACCCTGATTGCTTCCGCGATTGCCGCCGGCACCCTGGCCAGCCTGGGCGCCCAGGCGCAGAGCACTTCCCCGGTACGGGACAATGGGTTCTCCTACACCTACGGTCAGTTCGGTTATGACCGCTGGGATTACGATCATGGGCCGGATGTGGATGTGATCACCGGCGAAGGTTCCTTCGCGCTGGACGAGCACCTGTTTCTGCGTGGTGGCCTGAGCTTCTACGACGGCGACTACGACAGCCCGGGCAGCGATGACGTGGACGGTAACCGCCTTTATGTCGGCGCCGGGTTCCACACCCCGCTGCAGCGCGGCCTGGACCTGGTGGGCACCGCGGACGTGATCCGCGACGACAACGACTTCAACGACGACGAGTGGGGCTTTGCCCTGCGCGGTGGCCTGCGCCACCAGACCACCGACAACCTGCAGCTTTCCGGTGGCGTGTTGTACGAAGATCTGTACGACGACAACTTCGGCCTCTATGGCCAGGGTCTGGTGCAACTGAACCGGGCCTGGGACGTGGGCGCCCGGGTCAGCTTCACCGACGACACCGACACCATTGGCCTGTTCGGTCGCTACAACTTCTAAGCTTCCACGCTCCAAACCCACGGATTTTCGAATCCCTCCCCCACCGGCGCGGCCCCAGGCCCGCCGGTTTTTTTATGCTTCATGGCGCTTTTGGCGGGAAATTTCGATCCAGTCGCGGCGCGGCTCAGGGCGCTATGCCTTCCCAGCCCCTTTTGTAGGAGCGACTTCAGTCGCGATCAGCCCCGGCGCCACCGCTATCGCGACTGAAGTCGCTCCTACATGTCGGGCACCCACACAGGCTCCGCTTCGAGGTGGCGGTTCCGTAGAGCCCGTGGCGCCGAAGACCACTGCTAAGCGGCGCAGGGCACGACGCCCTTCCGCCCCCCTTTGTAGGAGCGACTTCAGTCGCGATCAAGCCCGGCGGCGCCGCTATCGCGACTGAAGTCGCTCCTACATGTTGCTCCTACAATAACGGAGCGGCACAGCTTCGCAGGCGTGCTACTTCGATTTCCCGCCAAGGCTCGATGAACCTTCTTTTTTTATTGGCCGGCTTCGGCGGTCTGGAAGCGGCGGGCTTCTTCCACCAGCCACTCTTGGAAGCGCGCCACCGTCTCGTTGCCGCGCTGGCTGTCCGGCACCACGAATTGATAGGCGTCGGTGCTGCGGAAGCTGTGCCGGAACGGAATCACCAGCTGGCCGCTTTCCAGCTCCTTGGTAATCAGGAAGGGCGGAATCAGCGCCACGCCGATCTTCTGGATGGCCGCCTCGGCCAGCATGGTGAACAGCTCATAGCGGGGCCCGGCCATGTCCCGGTCCACCTTCAGCCCCAGGGAATCGAACCAGGCCCGCCACATATAAGGCCGGGTGGTCTGTTGCAGCAGCGGCAGGCGGGCGATGGCCTCGCCATCCAGCGGGCCATCGCCGGCCAGATCCGGGTGACACACCGGCACCGGTTCCTCGTGCATCAGCGGGGTGGCGGTGGTGCCCGGCCACTGGCCGTCGCCGAAGTAGATGGCGGCGTCGAAGCGGGTGTCGGCGAACAGAAACGGGCGGGTGCGGTTGGTCAGGTTCACGGTCACGTCCGGGTGCTGCTCGCGGAACGACGACAGCCGTGGCAGCAGCCAGCGGGTGCCGAAGGTGGGCACCAGCGCCAGTTCCAAAATGTTATTCGTGCCGTGTTTGCCCATGGCCGCCAGGGTGTCCCTTTCCAGTTCGTTGAGACGGGCGCTGACCTGGCGGCTGTAGTGCTGGCCGGCGGGCGTCAACTGCACCCCCTGGCGGCCCCGGCGAAACAGCTTAACGCCGAGAAATTCCTCCAGACCGCCGATTTGCCGGCAGATCGCGCTCTGCGTCAGCGACAACTCCTCGGCGGCCTTGGTGAAGCTTTGATGGCGGGCGGCGGCCTCGAAACCCACCAGGGCGGTGGTGCTGGGGATCTTGCGGCGCATGGATTCTCCGGGGTAGGGCGATGAAGTGATGAAAACGCACAATGGGATGAATAATAATCGCTTGCCGGGTGGGATAACAGGTCCATAGGATGGACGCCCTCAACGAGTTCACCCCGCCAGGGGTGTCTCTATATCAACAAATGCATAGGTGGTGAAAACCATGGCGAATCAGGCTTCGTTCAACTGGGAAAGCCCTCTGCTGCTGGACCAGCAGCTCACTGAAGACGAACGCATGGTGGCGGACGCCGCCCGCCAATACTGCCAGGACAAGCTGGCCCCCCGTGTGCTGGAAGCCTTCCGCCACGAGAAGACCGATCCGGCCATCTTCCGCGAAATGGGCGAGCTGGGCCTGCTCGGCGCCACCATTCCGGAAGCCTATGGCGGCGCCGGCATGAACTACGTTTGCTACGGCCTGATCGCCCGCGAAGTAGAGCGCGTGGACTCCGGCTACCGCTCCATGATGAGTGTTCAGTCCTCCCTGGTAATGGTGCCGATCAACGAATTCGGCAGCGAAGAGCAGAAACAGAAGTACCTGCCCAAGCTGGCCAGCGGCGAGTGGATCGGCTGCTTCGGCCTGACCGAGCCGGACCACGGTTCCGACCCGGGCAGCATGGCCACCCGCGCCAAGAAAGTGGACGGTGGCTACAGCCTCACCGGCGCCAAGATGTGGATCACCAACAGCCCGATCGCCGACGTATTCGTGGTATGGGGCAAAACCGAAGACGGCAAGATCCGTGGCTTTATCCTGGAGAAAGGCTGGGAAGGTCTGTCCGCGCCGGCGATCCACGGCAAGGTGGGCCTGCGCGCCTCCATCACCGGTGAAATCGTGATGGACAACGTGTTCGTGCCGGAAGAGAACATGCTGCCCAACGTGACCGGCCTGAAAGGCCCGTTCACCTGCCTGAACTCCGCCCGCTACGGCATCGCCTGGGGCGCCCTGGGCGCCGCCGAGTTCTGCTGGCACACCGCCCGCCAGTACACCCTGGACCGCAAGCAGTTTGGCCGCCCGCTGGCCGCCAACCAGCTGATCCAGAAGAAACTGGCCGACATGCAGACCGAAATCACCCTGGGCCTGCAAGGCTGCCTGCGTCTGGGCCGCATGAAGGACGAAGGCACCGCGGCGGTGGAAATCACCTCCATCATGAAGCGCAACTCCTGCGGCAAGTCCCTGGACATCGCCCGTCTGGCCCGCGACATGATGGGCGGCAACGGCATCTCCGATGAATTCGGCGTGGCCCGTCACCTGGTGAACCTGGAAGTGGTCAACACCTACGAAGGCACCCACGACGTGCACGCGCTGATCCTGGGCCGCGCCCAGACCGGTCTGCAAGCGTTCGCTAACTGATGTCCGGCGCACTGTCCCACCTGCGCGTCCTGGATCTTTCCCGGGTTCTGGCCGGCCCCTGGGCCGGTCAGATCCTGGGTGACCTGGGCGCCCGGGTGATCAAGGTGGAACGTCCGGGCCGCGGGGACGATACCCGTGGCTGGGGCCCGCCCTACCTGAAGGACGGTGACGGTCAGGACACCGACCAGGCCGCTTACTACCTGAGCGCCAACCGCAACAAGGAATCCGTGGCCATCGACATCACCCGCCCGGAAGGGCAGGCGTTGGTGCGCAAGCTGGCGGCGGAATGCGACGTGGTGCTGGAGAACTTCAAGGTCGGTGGCCTGAAACGCTACGGCCTGGATTACGACAGCCTGAAGGCGGTGAACCCGAAGCTGATTTACTGCTCGATCACCGGCTTCGGCCAGGACGGCCCCTACGCCCGTCGCGCCGGCTACGATTTCATGATCCAGGCGCTGGGCGGTTTGATGAGCCTCACCGGCCGCCCGGATGGCGAGGAGGGCGCCGGGCCGATGAAAGTGGGCGTGGCGCTCACCGATATCACCACCGGCCTGTACGCCACCATCGCGGTGCTGGCGGCCCTGGCCCACCGGGACCGCAGCGGCGAAGGTCAGCATCTGGACATGGCTCTGTTCGACGTGCAGGTGGCTTGTCTGGCCAACCAGGCGATGAACTTCCTGACCACCGGCCGCTCACCGCAGCGGGCCGGCAACGCGCACCCGAACATTGTGCCGTACCAGGATTTTCCCACCGCCGACGGCGACCTGATCCTGACCGTGGGCAACGACGACCAGTTCGCCCGCTTCTGTGAGGTGGCCGGTCATCCGGAATGGGCCGAGGACCCGCGCTTCGCCACCAACCGCTCGCGGGTGGAGCACCGCGAGGTGCTGGTGCCGCTGCTGCGCCAGACCACGGTGATGAAAACCACCCGGGAATGGCTGGACGACCTGGAAGCGGTGGGCGTGCCCTGCGGGCCGGTGAACACCCTGGAACAGGTGTTCGAGGACCCCCAGGCCCAGGCCCGTGGCCTGCGCCGGGAGATGGAACACCCCTCCGCCGGGGCCGTGCCCACCGTGGCCAGCCCGCTGCGGTTGTCCGCCACTCCGGCGCAATACCGCCGGCCGCCGCCGCTGCTCGGTGAACACACCCGTGAGGTACTGGGTGATTTGCTGGGCATCGACGAAGCCGGTTTGCAAACCCTGTTCGCCGAGGGCGTGGTCGCCTGAAGCAGAATCCGCGCGGCCCCGGATCTCGGGTCGCGCTGCGCTGATAGAGAGATCTGCCTTGACTGGCCGCTCCGTTCCCTCGGAGCGGCCTTTTTTTTGCGGCTGAAACCGCCGCTACGGCAATCCCAACCGCCAAGCCGGGTTTTATACCGACAGATATTTTTGCTGGGTGACTTCGTCGGCGGCCAGGTCTCTCATTGACCCCTGATAACGTACCTGCCCGTTTTCGAGAATGTAGGCGCGGTCCGATACCAGCTTGGCGAAATGGATGTTCTGCTCAGACAGCAGTACCGACAGGCCTTGCTTCTTGAGCTCCACGATCATTTCCGCCATCTGCTCGACGATCAAGGGCGCCACCCCTTCCGAAGGCTCATCGAGCAGTACCAGATAGGGGTTGCCCATCAGTGTGCGGGAGATGGTCAGCATCTGCTGCTCGCCGCCGCTCATCTGACCGCCCGGCCGATTGGGCATCTCGCCGAGATTGGGGAACAGCTTAAAAAGCTTGTTCTCATCCCAGTATGGGGCATCGAGTCGTTCGGAAAGCCGGCCGACCTCCAGATTTTCCATCACGGAGAGATCGGTGAAGATGCGCCGGTCTTCCGGCACGAAGCCCAGGCCCCGCTGGCATATGCGGAAGGGAGCCAGGCGTTCGATCGCTTCCTTGCGGAAGCGCACCGTGCCGGTCCGTCGCTCCACCAGTCCCATGATGGTCTTCATGGTGGTGGATTTGCCCGCGCCGTTGCGGCCCATCAGCGCCACCACCTCGCCGCGTCCGACTTTCAGGCTGACATCGAAAAGAATCTGCGCACGCCCGTAGAAGGCGTTCAGGTCATTCACCTCAAGCAAAGTCTGTATGGGTTTCATGTTCAATGCTCCGTGGATACCGGGGCGCCGGTGTTGGGTTCGCGGGCGTCCTCCTCGAAGGTCTTACCGCTACCGAAATAGACCTCCTTTACTTTGGGGTGATGGCGGATGTGATTGCCGTCACCGGCGGCGATCAATTTGCCGCGGGCCAGCACCAGCATCGAATCCGCGAATGAGAACACCACGTCCATGCTGTGCTCGGTGAACAGCACGGAAATACCCTGCTCGTCCACCAGGCGCCGGGTCAGTGCCATCAACCCGTTTCGTTCGTGGGGCGCCATCCCCGCGCAGGGCTCGTCCATCAACAGCAGGCGCGGGCCATGGGCCATGGCGATGGCCAGCTCCACGCGCTTCACATCGCCATAGGCGAGGGTACTGCAGGGTTTGTCGGCGTACTGCTCGATGCCAACAAGCCGCAACAGTTCCAGCGCCGGTTCACGGTCATAGCGATGCAGTGGCTTGAAAAAACGCAGCAACCGCCGCTGGTGCGAGAACAGGGCCATCTGTACGTTTTCCACCACCGACATGGAATTAAACACGGCGGCAATCTGGAAGGTCCGGCCAACCCCCAGCCGCCAGATGTCACGAGGGCGTTTGCCGATCAGCTCCTCACCTTCCATGCGGATGGAGCCGGAAGAAGGTACAAGCTGACCGTTGAGCATATTGAAGCAGGTCGACTTGCCGGCCCCATTGGGACCCAGCAACGCCATCATGTGGCCTTTGGGGAGTTCGAAGGAGACGTCGTCCACCGCGCGCACGCCACCGAAGGATTTATTGAGACTCTCTACCGTCAGCAGGCTCATCGCGGGTCGCCTCCGGATTGTTGTGCATTGCCGGCGCCGTTGAGTTGGCCGCCGCGTTGTCTGTTCAGAAGGTGGCTCTTGATCCGCTCGCCGATGGCCTGGGCCGAGCCGACGATGCCGGTGGGGAACAGAATCACCAGCGTCAGCACGGCGAGGCCCAGCACCGCGCGCCAATAGGTGGTCTCTCGCATCACCGTGTCGTGCAGCAATGTGAAAATCGAGGCGCCGGCGATGGGGCCGGACAAGGTGTTGATGCCGCCCAGCAGTACCATCACCAGACCATCCACCGAGCGCGACACGCTGATCACTTCCGGAGAGATGCTGCCCTTGGAGAACGCGAACAGGGTGCCCGCCACGCCACCGAACAGGCCGGCGATGGTGAACGCGTACCACTGAATGCGTTTCACATTGATGCCAATGGCCTCCGCTCGCAGGGCCGAGTCACGGCCGGCGCGCAGGGCGAAGCCAAACGGCGCGAACAAGCCGAACCGCAATAAAAGTACCGAGATGATCACCGAGGCCAGTGTCAGGTAGTAGAACGCGGTGGGGGAGGCCAGCCAGTCCGAAGGCCAGATGCCGATGAGGCCGTTGCTGCCGCCGGTGAAGCCGTTCCATTGATAAATAACGGACCAGACGATTTGCGCGAATGCCAGTGTCAGCATGGCCAGGTAAACGCCGGAAAGGCGCACCGAAAACCACCCGAAAACCAGCGCGCCCAAGGCGGCCACCAGCGGACCGAGGATCATCGCCAGCTCCATGGGCAGGCCCAGCATCAGCACCAGCAAACCGGCACCATAGGCGCCCAGGCCGAAGTAGGCCGCATGGCCGAAGGAGTGCAAGCCACCGGGGCCCATGATGAAGTGCAGGCTGGCGGCGAACAGCACGGCGATCAGCATGTCCACCGACAGCGTAATCAGATACGGAAAGCTCTCGGAGAAAGTCGGCACCATCATCAGCACCAGCGCGATCAGGGCGCCGAACCAGCGTACCCCCTTGCTCGCCGGCGTCAGCATCGGCTCGGATTGGGGCGCCTGTCGGGACGGCGGCAGGGCGCGCCCGAGCAGGCCCCAGGGTCGGACCACCAGCACAATCGCCATCACCAGGAACTCGATGACCAGGGTCATCTGGTTAAGAGGAATAACGACGTCAAAGAAAGTGAGTGTGCCGATGCCATAGCACAGGGCTTTGATCTGAGCGATCAGCAGGGAGGCCACGAAGGCGCCGGTGATCGACCCCATGCCACCAATCACCACGATCACGAAGGCGGTGCCGATGGCTTCGATATCGAGCAACAGGTTGGCGGGCACCCGTGGACCTTGCAGGGCACCGCCGAGGCCGGCGAGGAAGCAGCCCAGGGCGAACACCCCGGTGAACAGCCAGTGCTGATTGATGCCCAGGGCGCCGACCATCTCCCGGTCCTGAGTGGCGGCGCGGATCAAGGTTCCCCAGCGGGTGAGATTAAGCATCAGGTATAGCCCCACCAGTATCAGCGGGCCTATGGCCATAAGCACCAGATCGTATTGAGGAATGCGGTGCCCGAGCAAGGATATGGAACCACTGAGTCCGGGCGCCCTTGGCCCAAGCAGTTCCTCCGGCCCCCATAGATACAAGGTGGCGTCGGAGATCACCAGCACCAGGGCGAAGGTGGCGAGTAGCTGAAACAGCTCCGGCACATGGTAGATGCGACGCAGCACGGTCATCTCGATGAGCGCGCCGATCACCGCCACGGTCAATGCCGATAGCAACGTCGCCAACCAGAAGCCGGAAGCCGTGTCTCCAAACCGGGAGACCAGGGTGTAGGAAAGATAGATGCCCAGCATATAGAAGGAGCCGTGGGCGAAATTCACGATCCGCGTGACGCCGAAGATCAGCGAAAGCCCCACGGAAATCAAAAACAGGGTGGAGGCTTCCGACAGCCCGGAGATCATCTGAATCAGGAGGCTGGACAGGGACATAGGCTTGTCCTTTCTGGCTTTTTTGTCTTGTGAATGGCGTATGCCGCGCAATTGCCCAGGCTGTTATGCAGGTGGCGTGCCACCGAAGTCGCCGTTCGGGCCATGATTAAAGAAGTGACTACACTAATTAAGAATTCACTCCAATAAATGCAATGGTTTGGGATGTGAAGTCAAGGGTGGGTAGAACAAAAAATGGGTAGGCGCCGCGAGACCGAAAAATGAAAGAACTTTTATATAGTGAGTTTTTTCAGCTTTTTCCTGCTCTAAATGGGTGCGAATTCGAGTGATTTGCTCGAAAAAGGTGCGATTGATCAGCATAAAAAAGCACTTTACATTCCTGAATAGAAAAATGTAGTGTTTACTCCATTAATGGTTAAAACACTCCATAAATGTGATTCGGGACGTGGTGATGTCGCACACAGAATCTCAAACCTCCAGGCCGCCAGGCGAGGTTTCGGAAATCGAGACGGATGTATTGATTGTCGGCGCGGGCCCCTGTGGCCTGTTCGCCACGTTCGAGCTGGGCATGCTTGGTATGCGCTGCGATGTGGTCGATGTACTGGATCGGCCGGGCGGGCAATGCGCGGAGCTCTATCCGGAAAAGCCAATCTACGATATCCCCGCCTTGCCGGACTGTAGTGGCGAGCAGCTGATCGACAATCTGCTGCTGCAGGCCCGGCCGTTCGAGCCGCGTTTTCATTTCGGCCTGATGGTGGAAGCCTTGAACCGCATGGACGATGGGCGCTGGCGGGTTCGTACCAACGATGGTCAGTGCTTTATCGCCGGGGCCGTGGTGATCGCGGCGGGGTCCGGGTGTTTCTCGCCGAGAAAGCTGCCAGCGGCGGGAGCGGAAATGCACGAAGGCGAAGGGCTTCTTTATGCGGTGCGAGAGAGAGAACGTTTGCGCGGAAAGCACCTGGTGGTGGTCGGTGGCGGCGACTCCGCGCTGGACTGGGCTCTGAACTTACACGACATCGCTGAGCGCCTGACTCTGGTACACCGCCGGGACCGCTTCCGTGCCGCCCCGGACACGGTGAATAAGGTGCGCGCCTTGATCGATACCGGCGCCATGGATTTCCGCGCCGGCGCGGTGGCCGAGCTGGTCGACGACAGCGGGCAGCTCAGCGGCGTGCGGCTGCAGGGCGGTGATCAGGTGGTGTGTGATCACGTGCTGGCCTTCTTCGGCCTGTCCGCCCGGCTCGGGCCGCTGACGTCCTTCGGCCTGGACATGCATGGCGACCACATCCGCGTCGATACCGAACGCTTCGCCACCAGCCTGGACGGCGTCTACGCCATCGGTGATGTGTGCTGGTACCCGGGAAAACTGCGTTTGATCCTTTCCGGCTTTCACGAAGCGGCGCTCATGGCCCACGACGTCAAACGTCGTCTGCACCCGGATATCAGACATGTTTTTGAACACAGCACAACGGCAATGAAGGAGCATCTGGGCCCGAGATGAACATGCAAATAACCGTAATTGATCGGCAAAACCAATCCCATGAACTGGTGGTCGAGCCGGGCACGCGCAGCAATCTGATGATGATGATGGTCGACGCCGGCCTGCCGGTAAGGGCGGAGTGTGGCGGAAGTTGTGTCTGCGCGACCTGCCATGTCTATGTGCGGCAGGCGCCGGCGGGTGCCTTGTCGGAGCTGGGCGAGGACGAGGAAGACGCACTTGATCTGGCGTTTGAACCCGGCCCGGATTCCCGGCTCGCCTGCCAGATTCCGATTACCGACGCCTGCGACGGCCTCAAGGTCGAGCTGGCGCCTGAATGGCCCTGATGCCTGGAGGAAACAATGTCTGAATACGTTCGTAATACCTGGTACCCGTTGACATGGTCGCGCAACGTCGGCCACGAGCTGGCGCGCCATGTGGTTATCGAGGAACAGATCGTGGTGTTCCGTGACAGTGGCGGGCAGGTCGTGGCCATGGAGGATGCCTGCCCTCACCGGTTGGCGCCTTTGTCCATCGGTACCCTGGTGGACGACACCATCGAATGTGGCTATCACGGACTGCGCTTCGGTTGCGATGGCCGTTGCGTGCACATACCCGGTCAGGATCGGGTGCCTGACAGTGTCCGTGTCCGTGCCTATCCGGTAGTGGAGAACATGGGCATGGTCTGGATCTGGATGGGTGACGAGGATAAAGCCGACCAGAGCAAGGTGTTCGACCTGCCCGAGTACCACGATGAAAACTACAGCTCCTTCGAGGGCGATGCCCTGGTGCTTCACGCCAATTACCTGAATCTGGCGGAAAACCTTTGCGACCCCTCCCACGTCGCCTATGTCCATCAGAGCACGCTGTCGAACAAGCAGCACGGTGATGTGCCGGTTCACCATGAGCGCCTGGAAGATCGGGTGGTCACCTGGCGCTGGATCATCGACTCACCGCTGATCCCCATCTTCGAGGGGCTCAAGCCCTATCAGGGCAATGTGGATCGGTGGCACTACTATCACTATTACTGCCCGTCCATCGCCATTATCGACTTCGGTAGCGCGCCCACCGGCACCGGAGCCCCGGAAGGTGACCGGTCCGACTGCATCCAGATGTTTGCCTGCCACTTCATTACGCCGGTGGACAGCCGTACCTGCATCCAGCATTGGCTGCTGGTGAAGAATATGCCCGCCGACGAGGCCGTGGACCAGCGTCTCAAGGATGGCCTGAGAATTGCTTTTAACGAGGACAAGGTGGTGTTGGAAGCCATCCAGAATAACGAAGAAAAGTTCAAGGACGTCCGCCCGGTAAGGCTGGCGATCGACGCTTCGTCGATGAAGATGCGCAAGATGGTAAGCGAGATGATCTCCCAAGAACGATGAGCATCAACCCATTCCCAGGAGCATACGCATGCGAAGGAAAATCAGGAGAATCCCATTTTTCGTGGCGGCCGCGACCTTGTTGGTCAGTGTGCTATCCAGCGCCGATGACGATGTAATCCGCATCGGCGAAATCAATGCCTATAAGGCCCTGCCCGCTCTGACCGTGCCTTACCGTAAAGGGTGGGAGCTGGCGCAGGAGGAAATCAATGCCCAGGGCGGCGTGTTGGGCAAGCGTCTGGAAACGGTATTCCGCGACTCCAACGCCAATGCCGGCGAAGCGGTGCGCGCCGCCCAGGAACTGGTGACGCTGGAAAAGGTGGATATGTTGGCGGGGGTGACGTTCTCCCATGTGGGTCTGGCGGTGTCCGATTTCGCCCGTCACCGTAAGGTCTTTTTCCTCGCCTCCGGCCCGTTCAGCGATGCCATCATCTGGAGTAAACACAACCGCTACACCTACCGGTTGCGCGCCGGCACCTACGCCATGGTGGCCGCGGTGATCGACGATGCGGTGGCTCTGAACAAGAAGCGTTGGGCGCTGGTTTATCCCAATTACGAATACGGTCAGGTGGCGGCGGAGACCTTTAAACGCGAGATGAAAAAGCGCCAGCCGGATGTGGAGTTCGTGATCGAGCAGGCGCCCCCCTACGGTAAGGTGGACGCCGGCTTGATGGTGCAGGCTCTTGAGGACGCCAGGCCCGATGCCATCTTCAATGTGCTGTTCGGCGCCGATCTGACCCGGTTCCTGCGCGAGGGGCACAATAGGGGCCTGTTCGAAAACCGGGAGGTGGTGAGCCTGATGTCCGGCGAGCCCGAGTATTCCGACTCTTTGAAAGGTGATGCGCCAAAGAACTGGATCGTTACCGGCTATCCTTATTACAGCCTGGATATGCCCGAGCATCAGGATTTCATAGAGAAGTACCGCGCCAAATATGATGACTACCCACGCATGAATTCGGTGGTCGCCTACGCCACGGTGAAGGCACTGGCCGCGGGCATTGAGAAGGCGGGATCAACGGACGCCGAGGATCTGGTCGAGGCCTTCAAGGGGCTGGAGTTCTCCACGCCTTTCGGTGTCGAGCGATTCAGCCCGGTGGATAACCAGTCCTCCATGGGTGTGATCGTGGGGCGTTCCGATCTCAAGGACGGTCGTGGCTACATGAAGACCTGGAAGTATCTGAACGGCGATGCCATCAGTCCGCCGCTGGAGGAGCGCAAGGCGTTGGTGGCGGGCGACTGACGATGAAGGTTTTTGGTCGCCTTTTCTTCCCACCGGGTGACCGGCCGGCGCGTCCACTGTGACGCGCCTTTTTTTTCAGCGCACCATCAGGTGGTCGAAAATCACCGTTTTCATATGACCCAGCCAGGCATCGCTGCGCAGATTCGGCGTCAGTTCCTTGGAGAGCCAATAGGTGTAAGTGTATTGGTTGGACACGTAGAAAAACCCCATCGACATGATGGTCATCAGGATGAAGTTGGTGTCCGCGTCGGGGCGGAATATATTCTTCTTTTTGCCGCTCTTCAGGATCTCATCGATAATCCGCACCAGCGGGAATGAAACCTGTTTGATGTGCTCGGACTGCCGGATGTAGCGCCCATAAAGCAGGTTCTCGGACATCACCAGCCGGATGAATTCCGGATGGTTCATGTAGTGTTCCCACATATGGGTGATCAGCTCGTCCATGCCGTTGACCGGGTCGCCTTCCGGTGGGACGAATTGACGTTGTTCCTCGATGAGATTGCGGTAAACCTCTTCCAGTACCGCTTCGTAGAGCCGTTCCTTGTTGCCGAAATAGTAGTAGAGCATGCGGTCAACGGTATTGGCCCGCTTGCTGATGCGGTCAATACGAGCGCCGGAAAAACCGTGATTGGAGAACTCCTCGATCGCCGCATTGAGGATGGCGGCAATCAGCCTTTCCGGATTTCTGCGCACCCGTTTGGGGCGCTCCGGTGCTCCGGACTTCACTGGGGTTTTTTTTCGGGCCGGCGATTTCCGTGTCGGCTTCACTAAGGGCTCCTGGAACGAAAAGAAGCGGTTGGCGACCGCCCGCGCACCCTTTGTAATGGTGCGACACTGGCCGCAAAGACGGCAAGAAAAATGGGCACGTGATAGTACTATAGCGTGTTCCTTAGCGATAGTTATGCCGCTTTTTCCCTGGCTCCGGCGCTCTCGGAAGGCCTCCAGACAACTTCGCTTGGGGCTGGCGGCGCGAATGACGTGCGCGTTAGCAGCGGGCATCCGACCGCGATAAACCTTTTTTATCGCGGCTGAAGCCGCTCCTACCACGATTGGCCGGGGCACGATTGGCCGGGGTGGGTAGCAGCGGCTTCAGCCGCAAACATCATCAGGCTCCACGGTTTTCATAAGCAGCCCACCGGCGACATGGGCCGCCGGCCGGTCATTTCACCGCGCCGCCGGGGTGCCTATACTCCGGCCATGACCCGGATTCCCGCCAGCGACGATGGCACTTTCTTGTGGATGACCTACCGCGCCATGGCGGACGCGGGGCTGGACTGCGCCGCCATCTTCGCCAGCGTGGGGCTGCCGGACCAGGTGCCGGACCGGCGTCCGCGCCGGGTTAACGGCCCCCAGCGGCAGTTCTGGGACGCCGCCGTGCGGGTCAGCGGTGACCCGCACATCGGGCTGCACATCGGCGAACGCATGCCGCCCTGGCGCGGCCAGGTGCTGGAATACCTGCTGCTCAGCAGCCCCACCCTGGGCGAGGGGCTGGAGCGGGTGCTGGCCTACCAGCGCCTGATCACCGACGCCCTGCCGCTGCGCCTGGTGGTGGAAGGCGACCAGGCCCTTCTTACCGGCCTGAACCATCCGGTGCGCCATTATCTGGAGTGCGCCACCTGCATCGCCCTGGGCTTTCTGGAGCGGGTCACCGACGGCGAGTTCCGGGCCACCGAGGTGCGTTTCCCGCACACCGAGGGTGCCCCACCGGAGACCTACCGGCGGGTGCTGGGCTGCGCCGTGACCCTGGGCGCGGACCAGGGCGCCATCGTGTTTCCGGCGGCGCTGCTGGCGCGGCCGTCGCCGGCGGCGGAGCCGGCATTGCTGGTGGTGCACGAACGGCTGGCGGCGGAACGCATGGCGGCCCTGGGCCGGCGGGAATTGCTGGCCGATCTGGAGCGCCATCTGGGCGGCCTGCTGGAGCGCGGTGAGGCGTCCCTGGAGGCGCTGGCCGCCCGGGCCGGGTGCTCGCCCCGGGCGTTGCGCGGGCAACTGGCGGAGGCCGGCACCGGTTTCAAGGCGCTGCTGGCCGGCTACCGGGAACGACTCTCCCGGCGGCTGCTGGCGCGCACCGACGCGCCCATCGACCGGATTCTCTATCTCACCGGTTTCTCCGAGCCGGCGGCGTTTTCCCGGGCCTTCAAGCGCTGGACCGGCGAGACCCCCACCGCCTACCGCCGCCGCAAGCACGGGCAGCGGGCGCTTGATCCCGGTGACGGCGATCCGCGCGGTGGCGATCAAAGCGGCTGAGCCCGGCGCCGGCATCATGGGTGACGGACACAGTCATTCAGGAGAACCCGTCATGCTCGGCTTTCCCGTGGCGTTGCTCACCGTCAACGCCTTTGAGTGGTACGCCCACAAGACCTGGCTGCACGAATACCCGGCGCGCCATCGCAACAGCCCTTTCTTCACCCATATCCGCCATCACAAGCGGGCGCGGCTGAACGGCTTCGCCGACGCCGGCTACCGCGAATCCATGTGGCGCGACCAGGAAATGTTCAACGAGAAGGTGGCCCTGCTGGGGCTGTGCGTGGTGTTCACGCCGGCGGCGCCGGTGGCGCCGTTCTTTACCGTGGGCATTTACTACGGCGCCTGGCAATACTGGCGCAAGCACAGCCGCGCCCATCTGGATCCGGATTGGGCCCGTCGGCACCTGCCCTGGCACTACGATCACCATATGAACCGGGACCAGAACGCCAACTGGTGCGTGACCCGGCCCTGGTTTGATTACCTGATGGGCACCCGGGTGCCGGGGGCGGATTCGGTGACCGAGAGCAACCCGCTGGGGTTGCCGCTGCCGGCCTGGCTGGAAAAGCCGGTCAACCGGCTGGCCCGTCGCTGGCGGCCGGCGCGCGCCGAGGCGCCGCTGGTGGTGGCGGCCTAGCCGCGCACCGCGGCGGCGGGCTGGACCCCATGGCTGGCGGGGTGGAGCCAGCCGCGCAGGGGCGTCCAGTCGCCGCTTTCCCGGGCCTGCTCCAGGGCGTCCGTGAAGCCCGGCCAGCGCGCTTCCAGCGCCTCGCGCAGGGCAGCGTTGTCGTCGTCGGCCAGTTGCGAGAGGGCCGCTTCCGGCTGGCTGGCGTCGATCAGCTCGATGCTGCGCGGCGACAGATAAAGGCCCGCTTGCGGATCGGTGGCGCCGCGCTGCCGATCCAACTGGGTCAGCCGCCGGTCCAGGGTGCCCAGGGCGCAGCGCAGGCTGTCCGGGTCGCCGGCGGCGTCGTCGCCCAGGGCATCCAGATCCGCCTGCAATTGTTCATCGGCCAGCCGCAGGTAGGCGCGGCGGCGGGCCGGTGCGTCCACCTGCACGGCGGCGTCCTGTTCCACCGTGCTGGACGGCACCGCGGCCTCCTGGCGGCCAGCGCGGAAGTCCGCCGCCCGGCGCGGTGCCTCGGCCACCCCGGCCACCAGCAGCCGCAACGGCTGGAAGCCCAGGGCCACTTCACCCTCGCCGGTGGCGCCCTGCTGGCGGCGCAGGTTGGCGGCGGTCAGTTCCAGGGCCGGATCGTTGACGATGCCGGAGTCCGGCCAGGCCGGCAGGGCATCCACGTAGGCCGGATAGAACGGCCAGTCGTCCAGGCGCTCCAGCCGTTCCGGCACGCCGCGCTGGCAGGCCACCGCCGCCAGCGACAGATAATGATCGTTGAAGGCGGCGTACAGATCGGCCCAGGCGGTGCGCGCGCCGGCCAGGCTGTCCGGGTCCGGGGCGTCGAGCAGGGCGTCCAGGGCGTCCCGCCAGGCCTGGCGCTGGTTGCCCAGGGCGGTGGCGCCGGCCTGGTCATTAAGCGGGCGCAGGTCGGTGTTGCCGTCGCCGCCGGGGGCCGCGCCGGTGGGCCGGCCCGGTTGCGGCGAGCCGGCGTCCGGCTCCGCCGGGGTGGCCGTGTCGGTGGCGTCGCAGGCACTCAGCAGCAGGGCGGGCAGCAGCGCCAGCAGGGCCGGCCACCGGGGCCTGAGAGCGGCGCTCATGAGGAGGCTCCCACGGAGGTTTGGCGCAGGGAAATCACCGGCCAGCCCCGTTCCCGGGCGGCCTGCTCCAGGGTCTCGTCCGGGTCCACCGCCACCGGATGGTCCACCTTGCCCAGCAGCGGCAGATCATTGTGGGAGTCGCTGTAGAACCAGCTGCCGGCGAGGCTCTCCTGGTGCTGTTCCAGCCAGCTGTTGAGCCGTTCCACCTTGCCTTCCCGGTAGCTGGGCACGCCGGCCACCCGGCCGGTGTAGCCGCCCCGTGGGTCGCGCTCGGCGGTGGTGGCGATCAGATGGGGCACGCCCAGCCGCTCGGCGATGGGCGCGGTGATGAAATCGTTGGTGGCGGTGATGATCATCAGGGTGTCACCCTGTTGCCGGTGTTTGGCCACCAGCTGTTCCGCCGCCGGCAGCCACAGGGCGTCGATCACCTGGTCCATGAAGTCCCGGCGCAGGGCGTGCAGTTGTTCCAGGGGCCGGTCCTTGAGCACCGACAGCACGAACTCCTGGTAGGCGAAGATGTCCAGATCCCCGTCCAGGTAGTCCTGGTAGAAGCGGTCGTTGGCCGCCTTGTAGCCGGCCCCGTCCACCTCGCCGCGGCCGACCAGGAATTCCCCCCACTGATGGTCGGAATCGCCGGCGATCAGGGTATTGTCCAGGTCGAAAATGGCCAGTGTCATGCATGCTCCCGGGGCGCGCCCGCTGTCGTTGGAGGAAGGTGCGAAAAGTCAGCGGCAGCTTACCAAAAGCGCGTCCGTGACGGCAGCCGATTGATCGCCGCAGGGCCGACAAGGTTTAATGGGAATATTGCGCGCCTGTACGGCTGGGTTCCGCGCCTTCCCGCGAACCCCGTGCCGCGCCATGGGATTGAAGGCAATGACAGGCATCATCGACGACAAAGGATACCGGCTGAATGTCGGCATTGTGATCGCCGCCCCGGATGGGCGGGTTTTCTGGGGCCGCCGGGTGGGCAACCGCGACGCCTGGCAGTTTCCCCAGGGCGGCATGATGCCGGGAGAGAGCCCCGAGGACACCCTGTTCCGCGAGTTGGAAGAGGAGACCGGCCTGTTGGGCGAGCACGTCAGCGTGCTGGCCACCACCGACGGCTGGCTCACCTATCGCCTGCCGCGCCGCTTCCTGCGCCCGCCGCGCAACCGGCCGGTGTGCATCGGCCAGCGGCAGAAGTGGTTTCTGCTGCGCCTCAACGCCGAGGAGGAGGTCATTGATCTGGCCCGTTCGCCGGTGCCGGAGTTTCAGGACTGGCGCTGGGTGAACTACTGGTACCCGATCCGCAAGGTGGTGCACTTCAAGCGCGGCGTCTATGCCCGCGCCCTGCGTGAGCTGGCGCCGGCCCTGCGCGGCGAAAAGCGCCGCGGCTAGCGAGCCGTCCACGCCACACCGACCAGAGAGGAACACACATGCTCGATACCCTGCGCCGCATCGTGCAGGAAGTGAACAACGCGCCGGATATCCGATCCGCTCTGGATCTGATGGCCCAGCGCGTGCGCGATGCCATGGGCACCGAGGTGTGTTCCATCTATCTGCGGGACAACAACGAAGAACGCTACATGCTGATGGCCTCCGAGGGCCTCAAGCGCGAGGCGGTGGGCCGGGTCAGCCTGGGCACCTCCGAGGGGCTGGTGGGCCAGGTCGGGCAGCGCGAGGAACCGATCAACCTGGAGGACGCCTTCGCCCACCCCAAATTCCACTATCTGGCGGAAACCGGCGAGGACCCCTTCCATGCCTTCCTGGGCGTGCCGGTGATGCACCACGGCGAGGTGCTCGGCGTGCTGGTGGTGCAGCAGCGCGACGCCCGCCGCTTCGACCAGAGCGAGGAAGCCTTCCTGGTCACCATCTCCGCCCAGCTGTCGGCGGTGATCGCCCACGCCCACGCCTCCGGCGTGCTGTTCGACCAGCTCGACACCCAGGACCTGCCCAGCATCCACGACGGCCAGCCCGGCTCCACCGGGGCCGCCATCGGCATCGGCGTGCTGCTGTTCCCGGAGACCGACCTGTCCTCGGTGCCGGACCGGGACGCCACCGACATCAGCGGTGAAATCGCCCTGCTCGACGAGGCCCTGGTGCGGGTGCGCCAGGAAATCCGCGATCTGGCCGAGCGCGCCAAGAAAAGCCTGGGCCCGGAGGAGCAGGCCCTGTTCGATGTGTACCTGCGCATGCTCGACCGCCACGCCCTGCCCGCCGAGGTGGTGGCGCGCATCCGCGACGGTCAGTGGGCCCAGGGCGCCCTGCGCATGGTGGTGGACGCCCACGTGCACAATTTCGAGATGATGGATGACCCCTACCTGCGCGAACGGGCCGCCGATGTGCGCGACCTGGGGCGCCGGGTGCTGGGGCAATTGCAGAGCCGTAACCGGCGCCGCATCGAGTTTCCCAAGGCCTGCATCCTGATGGGCGAGGACATCTCCGCGCCCATGCTGATGGAGATGCCGGAGGAGAACATCGTCGGCATCGTCACCACCCGGGGCTCGCGCAACTCGCACATGGCGATCGTGGCCCGGGCCATGGGCATCCCCACGGTGGTCGGCGCCCAGAACCTGCCGCTCAAGAAACTGGACGGCAAGGAACTGATCGTCGACGGCTTCCGGGGCCGGGTGATCGCCAACGCCTCCGCCGAGCTGAAGTCCCAGTTCGAGGACATCATCGCCGAGGAAAAACACCTGCTGGCGGGGCTGGAAAAACTCCGCGACGAGCCCGCCGAAACCGAGGACGGTCAGCGCATCGCGCTGCAGGTGAACACCGGCCTGATGACCGACATCGTGCGCTCCATCGAGCGCGGCGCCGAGGGCGTGGGCCTGTACCGCACGGAAATCCCGTTCATGGTGCGCGACCGCTTCCCCTCCGAGGAGGAACAGCGGCTGATCTACCGGGAGCAGCTGTCCGCCTTCGCCCCGCACTGGGTGACCATGCGCACCCTGGACGTGGGCGGCGACAAGCCGCTCAGCTATTTTCCCATCGAGGAAGACAACCCCTTCCTGGGCTGGCGCGGCATCCGCGTGACCCTGGACCACCCGGAAATTTTCATCGTCCAGGTGCGCGCCATGCTCAAGGCCGCCGAGGGCCTCAACAACCTGCGCATCATGCTGCCGATGATCACCACCGTGATCGAGGCGGAGGAAGCCCAGCATCTGATCCACCGGGCCTGGCTGGAAGTGCGCGAGGAAGGCGTGGACGTGGAGATGCCGCCGGTGGGGGTGATGATCGAGGTGCCCGCCACGGTGTACCAGGCCCGCGCCCTGGCCCAGCGGGTGGAATTCCTGTCCGTGGGCACCAATGACCTGACCCAGTACATGCTGGCGGTGGACCGCAACAACCGGCAGGTCTCGGACCTCTACAATTCCTGCCACCCGGCGGTGCTGCACGCGCTGCTGCATGTGGTGGAGCAGGCCCACCAAGAGGGCAAGCCGGTGTCGGTGTGCGGCGAAATGGCCGGCGACCCCAGCACCGCGCTGATCCTGATGGCGATGGGCTTCGATTCCCTGTCCATGAACGCCTCCAACCTGCTACGGGTGAAAGCGGCGGTGCGCCAGGTCAACATGACCTTCCTGCGCCGGCTGCTCAACGAGGTGCTGGCCATGGACAACGGCGAGGTGATCACCTCCTACCTGGACCTGCAGCTCACCAAGGTGGGCCTGGGCGACCTGGTACGCCACCGCAAGCCCGCCTGATCGCGGCTAAAGCCGCTCCTACAAGAGGCTTCCGTAGCGCCGTGTAGGAGCGGCTTCAGCCGCGATAACGCCGAACGCCGGTTGCGCGCGGTTACCTGGATTGGGCGCTGTAGCGCGGTGGGCCGTCGGGTTCGCCGTCCGGGCGCCAGCTTTGCTCGGCCATTTCCGGTTCGCCGCGGGCGTGCAGTGTTACCGCCGAGCTGGCCCGGGTGCCGTACTGTTCCGACTGAATGAACACCGGCGCCACCAGACGCTCCAGGGCCCGGTCCACGCCGGTGTCCGGCAGCGCCGACTCCGGCGGCTGGTGGCGGTCGTTGACCACCTGGAGCAGGGCCTCCAGGCCGGCGCCTTCGGCGATGGCCGCCGTCAGCCGTGCCTTGCCCCGTTCCACCTTGGGCCAGGGGTCGTCCAGCAGGCCGTTGGACAGCCCATGCACGCCCGGCGTCACCGCCCGGGGCGGCGCGCCCCGGTTGCTCAGGTACCAGAGCGCATCGCGGTCGCCCACCAGCAGGTTGAAGCCGGTGTAGCGGTGCTGCTGGTCGGCCAACGACTGGCAGAACGCCTCGGGCGTATCCTGGCTTTCCAGGAAGGCGCTGGGCAGCAGGCCCCGGGACAGCTCGCCGTCGCCGCGTTCGGCCAGCGGTTCCCGGAAGTTGGTGATCACCGCGAAGCGCCCGTCCCGGTGGATGCCCAGCCAGGTGCCGCCGGCGCGGCGGTCCAGGCCACAGAATACGTCGCCGCGCCAGCGCGCCGGCTCCGTGGGGCGGGCATGGAATTCATCCCGGTTGGCGGCCACGGTGAGGGGCGTGTCGGCGCCGGGGCGCCACTGGAACAGCACGATGCACATAGGGAATCTTCGCCGGGTAGGACAGGATCAAAACGGCCTGCTAGCATAACCGCCATTTCCAGCAGGGGACATCCATGACGCTTGTGCTGATTTGCGCCCTGATCGGGGTGGTCGCCGGCCTGATGGGCGGCACCCTGGGGCTCGGCGGCGGCGTGGTGATCGTGCCGCCGCTGATCTACCTGTTTCATGGCATGGGCGTGGACGACGCGGTGGTGGCGCAGATGGCGGTGGGGACTTCCCTGGCCACCATCATCGTCACCTCCGCCAGCTCGGTGGCCGCCCACCATCGCGCCGGCTACGTGCTGTGGCCGGTGGCCGGGCGGTTGACGGTGGGCATCGTGGTGGGCGCGCTGCTCGGCGCGGTGATCGCCGACCGGCTGTCCGGCCTGGCGCTGACCCGCCTGTTCGGTATCTTCGCTATCATCATCGCCCTGCAGATGCTGCTGCGGCGCCCCGGCCGGGCGGTGGAGGACGCGCCCCGGCGGCTGCCGGGCAGCGGCGGCCTGGCCGCCGCCGGCGGGGTGATCGGCACCTTCTCCAGCCTGTTCGGCATCGGCGGCGGGTCGCTGACGGTGCCGTTTTTGTCCTGGTGTCGCCTGCCGATGCAGAATGCGGTGGCGATTTCCGCCGCCTGCGGGCTGCCCATCGCCCTGGCCGGCAGCCTGGGGTTCGTGGTCACCGGCTGGGGGCGCCCGGAATTGCCGGCCTGGACCCTGGGTTATGTGTATCTGCCCGCCGCCCTGGCCATCGTGGTGACCAGCTATCCCATGGCCAAGGTGGGGGCACGCCTGAGCCACCGGGTGCCGTCGGCGGTGCTGCGGCGGATTTTTGCGATCTTCCTGATCGGCATCGGTCTGGAACTGATTCTGTGAGCGGCCCGCCCACCGGGTGGCCGCGCTGACGGAGTAGAAGCATGGATTTTCCCCGTATCGACCCGGTGGCCATCGCCATCGGGCCTTTGCAGATTCACTGGTACGGCCTGATGTACCTGGTCGGCTTCGTGGGCGGCTGGCTGCTGTTGCGCTACCGGGCCGACCGGCCGGGTAGCGGCTGGAACCGCGACCAGGTCAGCGACCTGGTGTTCTACGTGGCCCTGGGGGTGATCCTGGGCGGCCGGGTCGGCTATGTGCTGTTCTACAACTTCGGCAAGTTTCTCGACGACCCGTTGTGGCTGTTCGAGATCTGGACCGGCGGCATGAGCTTCCACGGTGGCGCCCTGGGCGTGCTGCTGGCGTTCTGGCTGCTGGCCCGCAAATTCGGCAAGCGCTATTTTTCGGTGGCGGATTACGCGGTGCCGGTGGTGCCCATCGGCCTGGGTGCCGGCCGGCTCGGCAACTTCATCAACGGTGAACTGTGGGGCCACCCGGCCAACGTGCCCTGGGCGATGATCTTTCCCGGCGACCCCATGGGGGTACCCCGGCACCCGTCCCAGCTTTACGAATTCCTGCTCGAAGGCGTGGTGCTGTTCCTGGTGCTGTGGTTCTATTCCGCCCGGCCGCGTCCGGCCGGCGCGGTCACCGGCCTGTTCGGGCTGGGTTATGGCCTGGCGCGCACCTTCGTGGAGTTTTTCCGCGAGCCGGACGCGCACATCGGCTACCTGACCGGCGGCTGGCTGACCATGGGCATGCTGCTCAGCATTCCCATGATCGTTCTCGGCGCCGCCATGATGTTCTGGGCCTACCGGTACGATGACCGGCCGGCCCCGGCGAGGAAGTAACGCCATGAATCAATATCTGGACCTGCTGCGCCTGGCGCGCACCGAAGGCATCCGCAAGGAAGACCGCACCGGCACCGGCACCCGCTCCCTGTTCGGTTATCAGATGCGCTTTAACCTGGCCCACGGCTTTCCGCTGGTGACCACCAAGAAAGTGCACCTGAAGTCGATCATCCACGAACTGCTGTGGTTTCTGTCCGGCGACACCAACATCCGTTACCTGAAGGAAAACGGCGTCAGCATCTGGGACGAGTGGGCCACCGAGGACGGCGACCTGGGGCCGGTGTACGGCGAGCAATGGCGCTGCTGGCCCACCGCCGACGGCGCGGTGATCGACCAGATCGACGAGGTGCTGGCGGAGATTCGCCGCAATCCGGACTCCCGGCGGCTGGTGGTGAGCGCCTGGAACCCGGCGGTGCTGCCGGACCCGCGCCTGTCGCCCCGGGAGAACGCCGCCATGGGCCGCCAGGCGCTGCCGCCCTGCCATTGTCTGTTCCAGTTCTACGTGGCCGACGGCAAGCTGAGCTGCCAGCTCTACCAGCGCAGCGGCGACATCTTCCTGGGCGTGCCCTTCAACATCGCCTCCTACGCCCTGCTGACGCTGATGATGGCCCAGGTCTGCGACCTGCAGCCCGGCGACTTCGTGCACACCCTGGGCGACGCCCACCTGTACAGCAACCACCTGGAGCAGGCCGACCAGCAGCTGGCCCGCCCGCCCCGGCCGTTGCCG
Organism: Alloalcanivorax gelatiniphagus; assembly: GCF_005938655.1. Taxonomy (GTDB): domain Bacteria; phylum Pseudomonadota; class Gammaproteobacteria; order Pseudomonadales; family Alcanivoracaceae; genus Alloalcanivorax; species Alloalcanivorax gelatiniphagus. The sequence continues at coordinate 31,170 of NZ_VCQT01000040.1, read as the reverse complement.
GTGATGAAGCTGAACCCGGCGGTGAAGGACCTGTACGCGTTCCGCTTTGACGATTTCACCCTGGAAGGCTACGACCCGCACCCGCACATCAAGGCGCCGGTGGCGATCTGACCACCGGCCGCCAAGGAGACCCCATGAGCATTCGTCTGGCGATGATGGCCGCCAAGGCCAGCAACGACGTGATCGGCCGTGACAACAAGCTGCCCTGGTACCTGCCCAACGACCTGAAGTATTTCAAGCAGGCGACCCTGGGCAAACCGATCATCATGGGGCGCAACACCTGGGAATCCCTGAAGCGGCCCCTGCCCGGGCGCACCAATATCGTGATCACCCGCCAGGGGGATTACCACGCCGAGGGCGCCAAGGTGGTGGCGACCCTGGACCAGGCCCTGGAACTGGCGGAACACGTGGCGCTGATCGATGGCCAGGACGAAGTGGTGGTGATCGGTGGCGCGCAGATCTACGCCCTGGCGTTGCCCCGGGCGGACCGGCTCTACCTGACCGAGGTGCACGCGGAGGTGCCGGGGGATACTTACTTTCCGGCGGTGGACGCGGCGCAATGGCGGGAAATCGGCCGGGACGATTTCCAGGCCGAGGGACCGAATCCCTACGATTATTCGTTCGTGGTGTACGAGCGCGCCTGACCGGGGGCGGCCGGGAGCGCTTACGACAGTCCCGGGCTAGGAGAGCCCCTTGCTGTCGCGCACGTCCTCGGCGATCTTCATCAGCAGCCGCCGGCGCGACGGCGTCAGCGCTGAAACGATACTGATCAGTTCGCGGGTTTCCTTGTCGAAAGCGGCCGCCGGATCGCGCAGATGGGGCGTCTTGGTGTGCCCTTCCAGTTCCTCGAACAGCTCCGTCAGCGACATTTCCAGGGCCGCGCACAGGCGCCCGAGCCGTTGCACGGACACGTCCTGCCGGTTGCGCTCGATGCGCGACAGGTTGCCCGCGTCCGTACCGGCCCGGTATGCCACCTCTTCGAGGGTTTCTTCGCGGCGTTGCCGCCGCTGCTTGAGAATGCCACCAATATCCATGCCCATAAGTTTCTGTAGCTGCTCTGAAGCACTCAATGTGTTACTTGCAACGGTGCAAAAGATATTTTTAGCTTATGGGCAAATAACGCTTATCCGGCCTTGAATAGGCGCAAGGCCGGCGTCAGTCGTAAGGCTCTTCGTCCGGGGTCAGCCGGGCGGTGAACGACAGCCGCAGGCGCTCACCGGGGGCGAAGCGCTCGCCCCGGCTTTCGCTGGAATAGCCCCCCGGGGCTTCGTTCACGCGCCGGCCGCGACGGGCGGTCAGGTTGCGCACGAAATCCTCGGCGGGCCAGCCCAGGGCATCGCACAGGGCCAGCATGCGCTGCACGCTGAGCTGCTGCTCGTTGCGTTCGATGCGGGACAGGTTGCCCGGGTCGGTGTGCGCCCGGGAGGCCACCTGTTTGAGGGTCAGGCCAAGGCGGGCCCGGCGTTCGCGCAGCAGGCCACCGATATTCAGATCCTTCGTCATGGTTTTTTCCTTCCCTTAGTGGTTCATGGTGCTGGTCGTCAGGGCGAAGCCGGAAACGCGGTCTTCGCTCTGGGTTTTTTTAATCTTCTTCCTGCAAAATAGCAAGAATCCGCCATTGCTATTGTACCAAACCATATGGTTTTATTTTTTGCAATGGAAATGGAAGTCGAAAACGACATGAATCACAGGGTGATGTTCAGCGACGCGGACGCGGATCGGGTGGGCCAGGAGGCCTATGGGTTGAGCTGGCCGGGCAAGGCGCGGGCGGCGGATCAGGCTGGCGAACCGGCAACCGGAAGCCTCGCCCCGCGGGAGGACAAGTCACTGGATTTTCAGGGCGCCCGGCACGGGCTGATCGAGGGCGACAATCTGGCGGTGCTGCGCCACCTGCGGGCGGGCTATGGCGGCCGGGTGAAGATGATCTACATCGACCCGCCCTACAACACCGGCGGCGCCTTCCAGTACCCGGACAACTTCCGCGACAGCGCCGCCGAGCACCGGCTGCGGGCCGGCGACGGCGCCGACCCGGAAGGCCGCTACCATGCCCGCTGGCTGAGCATGATGTACCCCCGTCTGCTGCTGGCCCGGGAGTTGCTGCGCGAGGATGGCGTGCTGTTCGTCAGCATCGACGACCACGAGGTGCACGGGCTGCGAATGATGCTCGACGAGATTTTCGGCTCGCGGAATTTCTTCGCCATGTTCCCCTGGCAGTCACGCACCTCGCGGCAGAACGACACCGACCTGTGCGTGCAGCACGAGTACGTGCTGGGCTATGCCCGCCGGCGGCGGGACGGGCCGCGCCGCCTCAAGCGCGACAATGAAGCGCGCTGGCGCCAGGCGCCGGGTTTCGCCGCCTTCCCGGAGCCCGTCGACAGCGGCCGCTACAGCAACCCGGACAACGACCCCCGTGGCCCCTGGAAGGCGGACCCGTTCGATGCCCCCAATGTGCGCCCGAAACTGACCTATGCGATCCGTAACCCGGCCACCGGCGAGGAATTCTGGCCGCCGCCGGGGCGTTGCTGGCGCACCGGCGAGGCGCGCTTCGCGGCGTTGCGCGATGACGGCCGCATTCTGTTCGGCCGCAGCGGCCGGGCGCGGCCCCAGCTCAAGGTGTTTCTCAATGAAAAGCGGGCGTTCGGGGAGGTGGCCGCCACCTGGCTGGACGGCGCCACCTACGGCACCGCCAGCGCGGGCACCCGGGAACTGCAGGCGCTGTTCGACGGCGAAAGCCCGTTCCAGTACCCCAAGCCCACCGCGCTGCTGCGATTCCTGCTGCGGCTGGCCACCGGCCCGGACGATCTGGTGCTGGATTTCTTCGCCGGCAGCGGCAGCACCGGCCACGCGGTGATGGCGCAGAACCAGGCCGATGGTGGCCGCCGGCGCTGCCTGCTGGTGCAACTGCCGGAACCCACCGGCGACCCGCGCTGGCCGACCCTGGTGGATCTCACCGCCGAACGGCTCCGCCGGGCCGCCGGCGCCCTGGGCAGTGACGAGGGTTTCCGCTTCTGGCGGCACACCAGGGAACCGCCGGACGCCGCCGACCCCTGGAGCTGGCTGGCACCCTTGGGGCTGCCCCTGGATGCGCGCCTGCAACCGGTCACCGTGAACGGGGCGCTGGCGCACCGGGTGCGCCATGGGGAGCAGACGTGGCTGTTGTACGCCGGGGCGGAGCTGGACGAGGCGATGCTGAACGGGTTACTGAGCGCGGGCGCGGATGTGCTGGTGTTGCACCGTGCCTTGCTGGACCGCCGGCCGCTGGCCGCCTGGGGGGCAGCCGGGCCAACGGTGAGAATCGTGGAGTGATCCGGCGCTTTCGTGAATCGCGGCTGAAGCCGCTGAAAATCGTGGGGTGACCCGGATTCCCTTGGATCGCGGCTGAAGCCGCTCCTACGGGGATGGCATCTGTAGGAGCGGCTTCAGCCGCGATCGGGCTCCGGCTCCGCCAAGACCCAGAACCGGAACGCCACCACATTGACCAGGGTGGCCAGCAGGCCGCTGATCAGGCCGGTAAGCACCAGGGTGCCGCCGTTGTCCCCCAGCAGGCTCATCACCACGCTGTTGATCACCAGGGAAAACACCATCACCAGCATGAACGACAGCATCAAGGCGGCCAGCAATGGCCACTGACTGGCGGAGGAGCGCTGGAAACCGTTCTGCAGGGCGGTGATCGGGCCGTCGCCGCGCAGCATCAGTTGGAAGGGCGCGAAACACAGCCGGGCATACAGCCACAGGGCCGGGAAGATCAGCAGGAACCAGCCCAGGGACACCGCCAGGGCGAGCATGAAATAGGTGGCCAGCAGGAACGGATAGCGGGCCAGGGCGGGCAGGGTGCAGGCCAGCAGGCCCCGGGCGCGCCCTTGCTGGATGCTGGCCATCTGCACGATCAGCGCGCCTTCCGCCAGCGGGCGGATCAGCATCAGCCCGAACATGCTGATGGCGTTGAAACCGATCAGGGTGCCGTCGTCGCCGGTGACCAGCACCGGGCCGATCAGCTGCTGCAGGATTTCACCGAACAGGGTGAAAGGGGCACTGATCAGGAACAGCGCCGCCAGATGGCGGCGCCAGAAGAATAAGGCTTCCTTGAGACGTTGCAGAATCATGCCGGGCTACCCTCCGCGAACCGGCGACACCATACGTCAGCCGTCGGAACTTGACCAGCGCCCGGTAGCCCGGCGGCGATCACCGCGCCGCCGGTGCCCTTACCACCAGTACTTGCCCCAGTTCTCCGGGTTGGCCCAGAAGCGCGGGTTGTTCCAGTGGCGGCGGAAGTTGTAGTCGTCCAGGTCGTAACTGTAGATATCCAGCTCGCGGCCGTCCTGGGCGAAATGGCCCTCTTCCCGGCAGCCCAGGGCGAGAAAGCCATGCTGCGGCCAGCGCAGTTTCTCCGGTGCCAGCCGTGGCTGGTACACCGCCACCAGGGAGTCCGTGTGCAGGTTGCGCAGCAGCCCGAGCAGGGACTCGCCGTCCCGCTGGCTCATGTACTCCAGCTGGTCGGCGATCACCGCCATATCCACCCGTTGCACCTGTTCCAGCGCCTGGAACGGATTCTGTTCCTGGATATGGATCAGCTCGCAATCGTGATCCTTGCACCAGTGGTCGGCCACCGGCACCGGGTTGAGGCTGACGGTCAGCAGACTCTTGGGCTGGTGGCTGTCGAGGATGGCCGCCAGTTTTTCCTGCGGCGTTTCAATGGCTTTTGAAGCAATGGCAGTAGTCATGGGTTTGAGTCTAGGCGGTTCCCGGCACGACCTCCAGGGCCGGGCGGGGCCGGCGGCTGTTAAAAATTGTTTGCCCGGTCACGTTCGCGGGCGTTGACGGGGTGGGGGCATCTAATGATAATGATTCTCAAATACATTTACGGAGGCGCTTCGCCCCCGCAACCGCATGGCCCTGGACCCGGGCCCGACACTTCAAGGAGAGACGTCATGTCCCAAGGCACCCTGACCCTTCCGCGCAAGGTTTCCAGCCCCCGCCGGGTGACCCCCGCCGGCAACCGGGCCCGCCGCATCGCCATCGAAGCGGACAGCAGCGTGGCCAGCCGCGCCCTGCTCAACCAGGACGGCAAGCTCTGGATCGAGCACGGCGGCGAACGCTACCTGCTGCGCCGCACCGCCAACGACCGCCTGATCCTCACCAAGTAAGGACCGGGCGGCACCCTGTTCTCCCTGACCGTGGAAAGCCAGCCCGGGCCCGGCTCATCGCCGTGCCCCCCCCGCCAGCTGCCCACACCCTGATTCGCAAGGAGGCTCACTGTGACCCTGACCGCGACGGTGGCTACGCTGGCGCCCGCCCCCCGGGCGTCCACCACCTTTCATCATTGCCGTGCCGCCCTGGGCGACCAGGTGTTGCGGCTGCAGGACGAGCCGCTGGCCATTCTCAAAGGGCTCTACCGGCTGGGCGTGCTGGTGGTCACCACCTTCGCCGACGGCGGCCGGGTGTCCCAGTCCATGCGCTACCCGACCCTGGAAGACGTGGACGAGGGCCTGGAATACCAGGGCCGGCAATGCCGGCTTCGCCATCAGCTCAACCTGCCCCTGTGGCGCTCGGTGATGGCGGTGCTGGGCCCGGTGGCGGACCTGCCGCCGCGCAGCCTGCTGTTCTTCGACCGCTTCGGCGAACCGGTGCAGCAAATGGCGGTGGCCCCGGAAACCGGCGGCCTGGCGTTCGAGGAGCTGGTATGCGCCATGCTGCACCCGGACCAGCGCCAGCTGGGCGCGCCGCCGCCGCGCCTGCCCGCGTCGCCCACGGAGGTGCCTTCGGTGGCGGAGCTGGAGCGGCAATGGTCCCACGGCGACGACGATGGCTTCCGCGCCCTGCTGGCGGGCATCGGCGACCGGCGCCAGGTGCTCTATCAGGCGGTGCGCGACAAATTCGCCTGCCCGGTGCGGGCGGAGACGATACCGTCACTGCTGGCCCTGGCCAGCCGCCGGCAAAGCGCCTACACGGTTTGCACCGGCAACAGCGGCGTCAGCCTGTGCCTGACCGCGCCCTGGTCGGCGCCGCGCTGGCAAAAAGGCCAGTGCCACCTGGCCCATAACGGCACCCTGCTGTCCCTGGACATGAGCCGGGTGGCCAGCGTCTGGCGCCTGCGCCGCCCCGCCCCCGGCCGGGTGGTCACCGCCCTGGAAGCGCTGGACGCCCAGGGCCGTTGGTTATGGACCCTGTCCGGCGCCGACGACGAGGATGCATGGCTGAGCCTGCTGGGGGACAGTTTGATCGCGGACGGGGCGCCGGGGCGGCGGATGGCTTAGGGTTGATCGCGACTGAAGTCGCTCCTACGGCCCCGCTCTTGTAGGAGCGACTTCAGTCGCGATAAAGCGTTCAGAAGTGGCCGTCGAAATCCCGGATCAGGGCCACCAGCTGGTCGGTATTCTCGGGCAGGTCGCGCAGGGTTTCCTCGGCCAGCGGCGCCACGTCGCACTGGGCGGGCAGAGGATGATCCTCGGCCAGGATCGCCCGGAAGCGGGCGATGAACACCCATTGCAGCCATTGGCTGAATTTCATGGTGTCGGCGAAGAACGGGGTGGCGCTTTCAAAGGCCTCCGGTTCCGGGGGCAGGGTTTCCCAGAGGTTCAGGGATTCCATCTCGCTCTGCATGTCGTTGAGCAGGCCGGTGAGGGCCTGGCGGGTATCGGTGGTCATCAATTATCCAGTAGCGGCAGCAGGTCGGGCAGTTCCCGCAGATGATGAATGTGATGGTCCGGCCGGTCCAGGTCGCCGGGCCAGTCCAGGTCGATCAGGTTGGCCCACACCGCCTGAAAACCGTGGCGCCGGGCGGCGTCCACGTCCTCCACCGGGTGATCGCCCACGTGCAGCGCCTGGCCCGCTTCCACCCCGGCGCTTTGCAGCGCCGCCCGGAACATGTCCGGCTCCGGCTTGCGCCGGCCGATGCTCTCCGCGGAATGATGAAACTGGAACAGGTCGGCGATGCCGATGCGTTTCAGGTCCGAGTTGCCGTTGCTGAGGGCGCCCAGCGTGTAGGTGTCGGCCAGGGTTTCCAGCACTTCCAGGGCGCCGGGGAAGAAGCTCACCCGGTTGCGCGCCTCGTGAAACACCTGGAAGGCGTCGGCGGCGATATGGCGGGCTTCCTGTTCGCCGAAGCCGGCGGCCAGGAAGGTCTCGGCCATGGCGTCCCGGCGCAGCCGGGTCAGGCTGTTGAGGTAGTCCGGCTGTTCGCGCACCAGCCGGTCGCGCACCGCGCGGATGCGCTCGGAGGTGAGCGCCCGGGCGGCGTCCGGGTGCCGGTCCGCGATCCAGTCACTGGTGACGCGTTCCGCCTGGCGTATCACCTCGTCCACCGGCCACAGGGTGTTGTCCAGGTCGAAGGTGATCAGTTTGAGTCCGGTCATGGGGAGAGATGATAAGCGGCACGGCGGCGTCGATAAACGGTGGTGTTGTGAAATCGTGAGGCAGTGGTCTCGGGCGGTGCGGTTTCAGTCCGCAGGATCGTCGTCGCCGCGCCGCCGCTGGGCCCGGGGATGGGCGTTGTCGTAGATCTTCGCCAGGTGCTGGAAGTCCAGATGGGTGTAGACCTGGGTGGTGGCCAGGTTGGCGTGGCCCAGCAGCTCCTGCACCGCGCGCAGGTCACCGGAGGACTCCAGCACATGGGTGGCGAACGAATGGCGCAGCTTGTGCGGGTGCAGATGGTCGTCCAGGCCCCGGGTCTGGGCGGCCCGGCGCAGCCGCTGCTGCACCGCCGAGGGCGACAGGCGCCGGCCCCGCTGGCTGACGAACAAGGCGCGCTGGTCCGGGTCATGCACCAGGCCGGGCCGCGCCTGGAGCCAGGCCCGCAACGCCGTCAGCGCCGGTTTGCCCACCGGCAGCACCCGGGTTTTGTTGCCCTTGCCGGTGACCACCAGTTCCGCGGAGCCGGCGGACACGCTGTCCAGGTCCAGACTGAGCAACTCCGCCAGCCGCAGGCCGCAGCCGTAGAGCAGCTCCAGCATGGCCTGGTCGCGGCGGGCCAGGGGGCCGTCGCCGTCCGGATTGTCGAGCAGGTGGCGGGTCTGGTCCGCGTCCAGGGCCTTGGGCAGGCGCTTGCCGCTTTTCGGCGCGCGCACGTCCAAGGCCGGGTTGTCCTTGGCCTGGCCCTCGCGGATCAAAAAGCCATAAAAGGTGCGCAACGAGGACAGCAGCCGCTGGATGCTGCGCCCGCCCAGGCCACGCCGGTGCAGGGTGGCCACCAGGGCGCGCACGTCGTGGGCGGTCACCGCCGGCCAGTCCGGGCGCAGTACCTCGGCGGCGGTGCGCAGATCGCGGCGGTAGTGTTTGACGGTGTGCGGCGACAGCCGCCGCTCGCTGGCCAGATGGCGGGCGAAGGCGTCGATGGCGGCCTGCCGGTCCGTCACGGGGGGCTCAGGCGCGCTGCGCCTGGCGGTTGGCCGCCGGGCCGCTCACCTCCACCAGCCGGCGGCTGAGCACCTGGCCAATATGGCTGATGAACAGGGTGCCCATGGAACTGCGGAAGTGCATGGCGTCGCCGCTGCCGATGGCCAGCACGCCGAGCCGGCCGTTGTGCTCCAGCGGCACCACGGCGGCGGATTTCACCGCCTCGGCCCGGTCCTGGAACAGCGCCGCCAGTTCTTCCTGGCGCAGCACGCCGCACACCGCCTTGCCGGTGCGCAGCAGCGGGCCCAGGGCGGCGGGCAGGTCTTCCGGGTCGACGAAGCGCACCTGCTTGCGCACCTCGCCGAGCAGCTTGGCCTCCCGGTCGTGCAGCAGCAGCGCCACGGTGTCACAGCGGAATTCCTGCTCCAGGCCCTGCAACAGCTGGCGCAGCAGCTTGTCGGTGTTGCGCGCCTCCAGCAGCGCCAGGGTCAGGCGGCGGGTGTGCTCGAAAAGCTGGTCGTTTTCCCGGGCCACGTCGATCAGCCCGTTCAGCCGCTCGCGCAGTTCCTGATTGCGGTCGCGCAGGATCGAGGCCTGGCGCTCCAGCAACGACACCGCCGGGCCCCTCGGGTCCGGCAGGCGCATCAGTTCCAGCAGCTCCGGGCGATCCTGAAAGAATTCCGGGTGACGGCGCAGAAAGGCGGCCACCTGATCGGCGCCGGGCAGGGTGGCGCCGGGCTGAGTGTCGTCGGTCATAGGGGCTCCACGTCGATTTCGCCATCATAGACACGGCTGGCCGGGCCTGTCATCAGGATGCCACCGTGGCCGTCGTGGCGGACCTGCAGGGTGCCGCCGGGCAGATGCACGGTGACCGCCTCGTCGAGCAGACCCCGGCGCTGGCCGCACACCACCGCCGCGCAGGCGCCGGAGCCGCAGGCCAGGGTCTCGCCGGCGCCGCGCTCGAACACCCGCAGGCGGATCTCGTCGCGGCGCACGATCTGCATGAAGCCGGCGTTGACCCGCTCCGGGAAGCGCTCGTGGCGCTCCAGCAGCGGCCCCAGGGTTTCCACCGGGGCGGTGTCCACGTTTTCCACCAGCAGCACCACATGGGGATTGCCCAGGCCCACGGCGGACACCTCATAGGCGTTCTGGCCGGCCACCAGAATATAGGTGTCGGCCTCCGCCTCGGCCTGGAACGGCACCGCCGCCGGCGCCCAGCGCGGCGCGCCCATGTCCACGGTGACCAGGCCGTCGTCGGTGACCCGCAGGGTCATCAGGCCCTCGGCGGTTTCCACCCGGATTTCATGCTTGCTGGTGTGGCCCTGGTCGCGCACGAAACGGGCGAAACAGCGGGCGCCGTTGCCGCACTGGCTGACCTCGGAACCGTCGCTGTTGAAGATCCGGTAGCGGAAATCCACGCCCTCGTGCCGGGCCGGCTGCACCACCAGCATCTGGTCGAAACCGACACCGAAATGGCGGTCGCCAAGCCGGCGCAGCTCCGCCTCCGGCAACGGCGGACCGTCCTCCGGCAGCGGCTGGGTGAGCCCGTCCACGACCATGAAGTCGTTGCCAAGGCCGTGCATTTTGGTGAAACGGAGGCGCATGAGAGACCCGCGGTCAATTTGTTGAGACGGTCCATTGTACGGCCCGCTTGGGCGGGGGAACAGGGCGGGGAGGGTGAGTTACAAGTTGAAAGTTAAAAGTTGAAACGCGCCCGAGGCACGTTGGGGCGGCAAGGCCGTGCCCGCGCTCAAGGGTAACCCGCGCTCCGGCCGGCCACCCGGCCGCGGGAAAGCCGTGCGGCGCCCCGCCCTTTCAACTTTTAACTTTCAACGGCCTCTTCTGAAAAGCCTGTCGCGGCTGAAGCCGCTCCTACCTACAATGGTCGGTTCCCAACGCTGCGGATGCGCCCATGCTTTCCTATCGCCATTCCTACCACGCCGGCAATTTCGCCGATGTTCTCAAGCATCTGGTGCAGGTGGCGGTGCTCGATCACCTGCGGCTCAAGGACAAGCCGTTCCTGGTGCACGACACCCATGGCGGTGCCGGGCTGTTCGCGGTGGACGACGCGCATATGCAGAAGACCGGGGAATACCGGGACGGCATCGGGCGGTTGTGGGAGCGGCGTTTCGAGGCGTCGTTGATCAACCGCTACCTGAACGTGGTGGCCGGCTTCAGCCGTCCCGGCGCACTCAGCCACTACCCGGGCTCGCCGGCGATCAGCGCCGCCCTGCTGCGCGACCAGGACCGGCTGCAGATTACCGAGCTGCACAGCACCGATTTCGAATTGCTGGAGGCCCGTTTCGGAGCGGATCGTCGTATCCGGGTGGCGAAGCAGGATGCCCTGGCCGGCATCAAGGCGTTATTGCCGCCGGCGCACAAACGGGGCCTGGTGCTGATCGACCCGTCCTACGAACTGGGCGGCGATGAAGCCGCCACCCTGGAGGCGGTGGAGGAGGGGCTGCGGCGCTTCAACACCGGCTGCTTCGCGATCTGGTACCCGGTGCTGGAACGGCGCCGGGCGGACCGCTTCGCCCAGCGCCTGATGGCCCTGGCCCCCAAGCACCTGCGCGCCGAACTGTGCGTGCTCCGCGACGGCGGCGCCCGGGGCATGACCGGCTCCGGCATGGTGGTGCTGAACCCGCCCTGGACCCTGGGCGAACAACTGCAAGCGGCCCTGCCCATCCTGCACCGCACCCTGGACCAGGGCGGCGGTGGCCAGCGGTTGGTTGTTTCCTCGTGATGGGGTAGGGGTTGATCGCGACTGAAGTCGGATGCCGTTGATCGCGACTAAAGCGGAATGCCGCCCAGTCGCTCCTACAACACCCCGCCCTATTCGACGGAGCCGTGGGTGACGCTGCCTCGAAGCGTCTCGGCGTGGGCCCCCTTCCGGTCCGGGCCCCTGTCAAACGGGACGCCCGGCAAGGGGCCTGTTGCCGAGACCGGCGATTGTAGGAGCGGCTTTAGCCGCGATGCGGTTGGGCACCGCCGTTGATCGCGGCTGAAGTCGGATGCCGTTGATCGCGACTAAAGCGGAATGCCGCCCAGTCGCTCCTACAACACCCCGACCTATTCGACGGAGCCGTGGGTGACGCTACCTCGGGGCGTCTCGGCGTGGGCCCCCTTCCGGTCCGGGCCCCTGTCAAACGGGGCGCCGACAAGGTGCCCGTTGCCGAGGCCGGCGATTGTAGGAGCGGCTTTAGCCGCGATGCGGTTGGCACCGCCGTTTATCGCGACTAAAGTCGCTCCTACAACACCCCGGCCTATTCGGCCGAGACGCGGCCCCGCTGGAGAAACCGCGCCGACTCAAACCTCCCCCGCGTTATCCAATTCCACCGCCTCGTGCATCCGCTCCAGCAGATCCGGGAAGGCCGCCAGCACCCGGTTCCAGCTGGGAATAAACGGCTTGTCCCGGGGATGCTCCAGAAACGCCTTGCCCGCTTCCATCAGATTGTCGGCGAACAACTCCACCGCCTGTTCCTCGCTGTGCCGGTCCAGCTTCAGGCCGTTCATCAGCGCATCGTTGTAATAAGCCTCGATCAGGTCCAGGGCGATGCGGTAGTAGGTGGCCTTGATGGTGCGGAAGTCCTCCACATTGATCTGCACGCCCAGGGTGGCGAGCTTGCGGTAGAGGGCCTTGGCGATATCCAGGCTCATGCGGTTAAGGCCGCCGGCCGGGTCCTCCTCGGACATGGGCTGGTGCTTGTGGTCGTAGGCGTCGGCGATGTCCACCTGGCACAGCCGCTTGGTGGAGTAGTTGCGGTGCACCTCCGAGAGCACGCCGATCTCCAGGCCCCAGTCGCTGGGAATGCGGATGCTCTCCAGCACGTCGGTGCGCATGGAAAATTCCCCGGACAGCGGGTAGCGGTAGCTGTCCAGGTACTCCAGATAGGGCAGGTTGCCGTAGATCTTCTTCAGGGCGCGCAGCAGCGGGGTGACCATCAGACGCGCCACCCGGCCATTGAGTTTGCCGTCGGCGATGCGCGGGTAGTAACCCTTGCAGAATTCGTAGTTGAACTGGGGGTTGGCCACCGGGTAGATCAGCCGCGCCAGCAGCCCCCGGTCGTAGGTGACGATGTCGCAGTCGTGCAGGGCCACCGCCTCGGTGCGGGTGGTTTGCACATAGCCGGCGCAGTACCACACATTGCGGCCCTTGCCCGGTTCGGCCGGGGCCAGGTCCTCGCCGCGCAGTTCCTGGTCCAGGGCCTGCAGGCGCGGGCCGTCGTTCCACAGGATGCGGTGCTTCTGCGGCAACCGGGAAAAAAACTCCCGGGCATACAGAAACTGGTCCCGGTCGGCCCGGTCCAGGCCGATGACGATCTCGCTCAGGTAGGGCACCCGCGCCAGTTCATCGACGATGTGGCCCAGCGCCGGGCCTTCCAGTTCCGAGTACAGGGACGGCAGGATCAGCCCCATGGGGCGCCGTTTGGCGAAGCGGGTCAGGTCCCGTTCCAGGTCCTCCACCGAGCGCTGGTGCAGGTTGTGGAAGTTGGTGATCAGACCGTTCTGGTAGAAATCACTCATGGCCGTTCTCCTTGCCGTCCTCTGAAAGCCAGTGCTCCAGACCTTCCACCCAGCCCCTGGGGCCGGCCTGGCGGGTGCGGTACAGGGCGGGTTGGCGCACCGTCACCGGCAGCCGGTGGGCGCCGTGGATCAGTACCGCCCGCTCTACCGCCTCCAGCATCGGCACATCGTTGGGGCCGTCGCCCAGGGCCAGGGTGCGGGCCGGCGGGCGGTGCAGGTCCTGGTCACGGCGCGCCAGCCAGCGCACCGCCCGGCCCTTGTCCACGCGGCCCATTACATGGCGGAAGCGGCCTCCCCGGGTGACGGTGAGGCCGTCCTCTTCAAGCACCTTGCAAAAGCGTTGCCAACCGTCCTCGTCGCCGTCCCACAGCAGTGGCTGGCTGCCCTCCCGGCGCCGGGCCAGGGTCGCGTCCGCCGGCGCCAGGCCGGTGAGCGCGGCGGCCTCGGCGTCGCTCAGTTCGGAGAACAGCCGCACCGGCGCGAGCCGTTCGGCGATCAGGGCGTGCAGGCGCCGGGCCAGGGCGTCGGCGGATTCGCCGGGGGTGAACAGGGTCAGGCCGTCGTCGCCGGGGGGCGGATCGTCGGGCAGGCGCCAGGCCGGGGGCAGGCCGATCACGGCGCCGTTTTCGGTGACGAAGGGGGTGTGTTGCAGGTCCAGCTGGCGGCGCAGCACCGCCAGTTCGGCGCGGGTCTTGCTGGTCACCGGGATCACCGCGTCGCCGCGCTTCGCCAGCCGGCGCAGCCAGGGCGCCGCCGGCGACCAGTCGTAGTCGTGGTGGTCCAGCAGCGAGCCGTCCAGGTCGGTGAAGACCAGCAGGCGGGGAGCCTTCGCCATGGCGCCGCCGGCTCCCCGGCTCAGGGGAGCAGGCTCTCCAACCGCAGTTGGTCTTCCAGGCTCTCCCGGGCGCGCACCAGGAAGGCCTGGTCGCCGTCCACCATCACCTCGGCGGGCCGGTTGCGGCTGTTGTAGTTGCTGGCCATGGCGAAGCCGTAGGCGCCGGCGGAGCGCACCGCCAGCAGGTCGCCGGGCTCCAGGGCCAGGGCCCGGTCCTTGCCCAGGAAGTCGCCGGTTTCGCACACCGGGCCGACGATGTCCCAGTCGCGGCAGTCCGCCTCATGGGGGGTGACCGGCACGATGTCCTGCCAGGCCGCGTACAGGCTGGGCCGGATCAGGTCGTTCATGGCCCCGTCGACGATGGCGAAGTTGCGGTGCTCGGTGGGCTTGAGGAACAGCACCTGGGTGAGGAACAGGCCGGCGTTGGCGGCGATGGAGCGGCCCGGTTCGATGTGCACCGGCAGTTCACCGGGTATGTGCTTGAGCAGGGCGGCCACGTAGTCCGCCGGCGGCGGCGGTGTTTCGTCCCGGTAGGTCACGCCCAGGCCGCCGCCCAGATCCAGATGGTGGATCTCGATGCCCAGGTTCTGCAGCTCGCCAAGCAGCTTCAGCACCCGCTCCAGGGCGTCCTCGAACGGGTCCAGCCGGGTCAGCTGGCTGCCGATGTGGCAGTCGATGCCGCGCACCGCGATGTGCGGCAGCTCGGCGGCGCGCTGATACAGGGCCGGCGCCTTCTGAATGTCGACGCCGAACTTGTTTTCCTTGAGCCCGGTGGAGATGTACGGGTGGGTCTGGGCGTCCACGTCCGGGTTCACCCGGATCGAGATCGGCGCCACGCAATCCAGCTCGCCGGCCACCAGATTCAGCAGCTCCAGCTCGGCGGCGGATTCCACGTTGAAGCAATGGATGCCGGCTCTCAGGGCACTGGCCATTTCCTCGGCGGTCTTGCCGACCCCGGAAAACACGATCTTGTCCGGATCGCCGCCGGCGCGCAGCACCCGCTCCAGCTCGCCGCCGGAGACGATATCGAAGCCCGCGCCACAGCGCGCCAGCACGTTCAGCACGGCCAGATTACTGTTCGCCTTGACCGCGTAGCAGATCCGGTGGGGGTGCTCGCCGAAGGCCTCGTCAAAGGCGTTGTAATGGGCTTCCAGAGCGCCCCGGGAATACACATACAGCGGGGTGCCGAAGCGCTCCGCCAGTTGCGCGACCGATTGTTCCTCGGCGTACAGGGTGCCGTCGCGGTAGCAGAAGGGATCCATGGTCATTGCGACTCATCCTGGTTGTCGTTGTCGTCCTCGTCGGTCTGTTCGGACGCGGCCGGCAAGGGGGTGGCCTGCGCGGGCGGCGCCGCCTGCGCCGGCTCCCGGGGCGCCATATACAACGGCCCCTTCTGGCCGCAGCCGGCGAGCATCAACATCGCCAGCAGGCAAAGTACACGCATGGATCACTCCGCAGGTGTGAAAAGTCCGCGCAGTATAGCGGTTTCACCCTCCCGAAACGACGCACGGTGACCGATTGCCGGGCAATCAGCCGGTAATCAGCACCGCCCGGAAATCGTTGACGTTGGTGCCGGTGGGGCCGCTGATCAGACTGTCGTCCAGCGCCTGGAAAAAGGAATGGGCGTCGTTGCCGTCCAGGGCGGCGCGGGCGTCCAGGCCCAGGGTGGCGGCGCGGCTCAGGCTGTCCGGCGTCCACAGGGCGCCGGCGATCTCGGCGCCGCCGTCCACGCCATCGGTATCGGCGAACAGGGCGTGCACGCCGTCCAGCGGCCCCAGGGCCAGACCGAAGCCGAGCAGGCCCTCCACATTGCGGCCGCCGACCCCGTCGCCGCGCACCGTCACCGTGGTTTCGCCGCCGCTGAGCAGCACGCAGGGCGGCGCCAGGGGCTGGCCGTGGCGCCGCACCTGGGCGGCGATGCCGGCCAGCACCCGGCCCAGTTCCCGGGCCTCCCCTTCCAGGCCGTCGCCCAGAATCATCGGCGTGACACCGGCGGCCCGGGCCACCTCGGCGGCGGCCTCCAGGGCGGTCTGGCCGCTGGCCACCAGCCGTACTTCATTGCCGTCGGGCAGGGTAATGCCGGGGGCGTCGCTTTGTTTTTCCAGATGGGCGATGACCCGGGCGGGGGCGTCGATGGCATAGCGCCGCAGTATCGCCAGGGCGTCGGCGGCGCTGGTGGGGTCGGCCACGGTGGGCCCGGAGGCGATGTCGTGGGGCGCGTCCCCGGGCACATCGGACAGCAGCAGCGTGCGGACCGGCGCCGGCGCGCAGGCGGCGGCCAGCCGGCCGCCCTTGATCGCCGACAGGTGCCGGCGCACGGTATTGATCTCACCGATGGTGGCGCCGCTGCGCAGCAGCGCCCGACCCAGGGTTTGCTTGTCATCCAGACTCAGTCCCGGGGCCGGCAACGGCAGCAGCGATGAGCCGCCGCCGGAGATCAGCGCGATCACCCGGTCGTCGGCGGTGAGGCCCTCGGCCAGGGCCAGCAGGCGCCGGGCGGCCTGTTCCCCGGCGGCGTCCGGCACCGGGTGGGCCGCTTCCAGCACCTCGATGCGCCGGGTCGGTAGCGCCTGCCCGTGGCGGGTCACCACCAGACCTTCCAGCCGCGCCAACGCCTCCGCGCCGTGCTTTTCCAACCAATGCTGTTCCAGCACCGTGGCCATGCGCGCCGCCGCCTTGCCCGCCCCAAGCACCACGGTACGCCCCGGCCCGGGCTCGGGCAGATGCGGCGGCAGGCACTGTTCCGGCAGCGCCGCTTCCACGGCGGCGTGGAACAGGGATTCGAGGAACAGGCGCGGGGAAGGGGTCGGGGAGGTCATGGGGGAAGCTTCGGGTTTTGCACGGGAAGCTGCAAGCGGACAGTTGGCATCCCCGGGCAGTTGAAAGTTAAAAGTTGAAAGTTGAAACGCGGGCCTGCCCCCCGAAGGCGGCGAGGCCGTGCCCGCGTGCCCGCCGGCCACAGGCCGCAAGCTACAAGCTTGGCCGTGGCGAGGCGGTTTTCAGCTTGTAGCTTGTAGCTTGAGGCTTTTGCAGCGTCAGCCGCTGATCGCGTCCCGGCCACGGGCGACGGCGGCGCGGACCTGGTCGGGGGCGGTGCCGCCGATGTGGTTGCGGGCGCTCACCGAGCCTTCCAGGGTCAGTACCTCGAACACGTCCTCGTCGATCTGGTCGCTGAACTGGCGCAGCTCGGACAGGGACATGTCGCTGAGGTCCTTTTTCTGGTCCACGCCGTGGGCCACGGCCTTGCCGACGATTTCATGGGAGTCGCGGAAGGCGATGCCCTTGCGCACCAGGTAGTCGGCCAGGTCGGTGGCGGTGGCGAAGCCGCGGCGGGCCGCTTCGCGCATCACTTCCCGGTTCGGTTCCAGGGCCGGGATCATGTCGGCGAAGGCGCGCAGGCAGCCGGCCAGGGTGTCCACCGCGTCGTAGAGCGGTTCCTTGTCTTCCTGGTTGTCCTTGTTGTAGGCCAGCGGTTGGCTCTTCATCAGGGTCAGCAGGGCGATCAGGTGGCCGTTGACCCGGCCGGTCTTACCGCGCACCAGCTCCGGCACGTCCGGGTTCTTTTTCTGCGGCATGATCGAGCTGCCGGTGCAGAAGCGGTCCGGCAGGTCGATAAAGTTGAACTGGGCGCTGGTCCACAGCACCAGTTCCTCGCTGATCCGCGACAGGTGGGTCACGCACAGGGCGGTGAGGGCGCAGAATTCGATGGCGAAGTCCCGGTCGCTGACCGCGTCCAGGGAGTTCTCACAGACGCCGTCGAAGCCCAGCAGTTCGCAGGTGCGTTCGCGGATGATCGGGTAGGTGGTGCCGGCCAGGGCGGCGGCGCCCAGGGGCATGCGGTTAACCCGCTTGCGGCAATCGCGCAGGCGCTCGCGGTCGCGCTTGAGCATTTCGAACCAGGCCAGCAGGTGGTGGCCGAAGGTCACCGGCTGGGCGGTCTGCAGGTGGGTGAAACCGGGCATGATGGTGGCCGCCTCGCGCTCCGCCAGGTCCAGCAGGCCGGTCATCAGACGGGTCATTTCGCCGTCGATCAGTTCGATTTCGTCACGCAGCCACAGGCGGATATCGGTGGCCACCTGGTCGTTGCGGGAGCGGCCGGTGTGCAGCTTTTTGCCAGTGATGCCGATCTTGTCGGTGAGCCGTGCCTCGATGTTCATGTGCACGTCTTCCAGGGCCACCGACCACTGGAATTCCCCGGCCTCGATCTCGGCGCGGATCTCGTCCAGCCCCTGGATGATGGCGTCGCGCTCGTCGTTGGTGAGCACCCCGGCCTCGGCGAGCATGGTAGCGTGGGCCTGGGAACCCTGGATATCCTGCCGGTACATGCGCCGGTCGAAACCGACGCTGGCGGTGAATTCCTGTACGAAGGCATCGGTGGATTCACTGAAGCGGCCGCCCCAGAGTTTGTTTTGCTGCTGGTCACTCATGTCGTTGCTCGCGTCCGGCGCTGAATTGACGGGGCGCGCAGTATAGCACCGCCGGGCGGTGGTATCGTAGGCAAACCCAGGAGCAAGTTAAAAGTTGAAAGTGACAAGCGCGGGCACGGCCATGCCGGCGGCCGGGTCTGCCGCCGCGTTTCAACTTTCAACTTTCAACTGCCATCGAGGCCGGGACCTGGCTCGTAAACACAAGAAGAACTTATGACCGAACCCCGCCCCAACGTCTTCCTGCCCGACCTGTGCACCACCCGCGCGGTGCTGGTGGTGGTGGTGGTGATCGAACTGATGGCCATTGTCATCACCCTGGTGGCCGGGTACTTCGAGCCGTTCAGCCTGGAGCGGCTGGCGCTGACGTCGCTGTTCATTCAGTGGATCGGGCTGACCTCGGCGGCGTTGTTGTGCCGGCTGCGGGACCGGTTGAACGGCCTGCCGGCGGCGCGGGCGGCGCTGGCGGTGGTGGGGCTGGTGGTGCTGGATACCCTGGTGTTCAGCCTGCTGGCGCGGTGGCTGTTGGCCTGGGCCGCCGACAGCATGAACGAGCCGCTCTGGCATTGGGATATCCTCGCCAATGTGCTGATCGCCGCCATCATCGGCGGCCTGATGATGCGCTATTTCTATGTGCAGGAGCAGCTGCACAACAAGGACCGGGCGGAACTGCGCGCCCGCATCCAGGCGCTGCAGTCCCGTATCCGCCCCCACTTTCTGTTCAATTCCATGAACATCATCGCCACCCTGGTGCGCATCGACGCCGCCGCCGCCGAGCAGGCGGTGGAAGACCTGTCGCGGCTGTTCCGGGCCAGCCTGCGGGAATCCGGGGAGCAGGTCAGCCTGGCGGAGGAACTGGCCCTGTGCGAGCGCTATGTGCGCATCGAGCAATTGCGTCTGGGCGACCGGCTGCGCATGGAGTGGCAAGTTGAACTGGATCCCGAAACCGTGCGGTTGCCGCTTTTGACGTTGCAGCCGCTGGTGGAAAATGCCATCTATCATGGTATCCAGCCACGGGCCGAGGGCGGGGTGGTGACGCTGGGCGCCGCCATGGAGCAGGGGCGGGCGGTGCTGCGGGTGCGCAATCCCATGCCGGAACGGGCCGGCGATCACCAGGGTAACCGCATGGCGCTGGACAATATCCGCCACCGTCTGGAGGCGCTGCTTGGCCCCACGGTGCGGGTGGAAGCACGGGAATCAGAACAATACTACGAGGTGCGTATCCTCTATCCGGTGCAGGGATAGGGGGTAACGGAGGGGGGAACAATGAAGGACGACCTGGCCAAGACACGGGTGCTGGTGTGCGACGACGAGGCCCTGGCGCGCCTGCGTCTGCGGCGCCTGGTGGAAAGCGCTCATATGGAGGTCACCGGGGAGGCCGCCAGTGGCCGGGAGGCGGTGGAATTCGCCGGGCGCACGCGGCCGGACGTGGTGCTGATGGACATCCGCATGCCGGACATGGACGGCCTGGAAGCCGCCGCCCATCTGCAGAAAATGGACAACCCGCCGGCGGTGATTTTCTGCACCGCCTACGAAGAACACGCGCTGCAGGCGTTCCGGGTGCACGCCGTGGACTACCTGCTCAAGCCGGTCAACGGCGACGACCTGCGCCGGGCGCTCAACCGCACCCGCCGGCTCAACCGCGTGCAGGTGGCCGAGGTCACCCACCGCATCGCCATCAACCACACCGGCCGCCGCCGCCACCTGAGCGCCCGCACCCACCGGGGCCTGGAACTGGTGCCGGTGGAGGAGGTGCGCTACTTCCAGGCGGACCATAAATACGTGGCGGTGCATTTCGACGGTGGCCACGTGCTGATCGACGAGCCGCTGAAAAGCCTGGAGAAGGAATTCGGCGACCTGTTCGTGCGCATTCATCGCAGCACCCTGGTGTCGCTGCATTTTATCGAGAGCATGGAAAACAGCGCCCAGGGCTATTTCGAGGTGCACCTGCGCGGGGTGCGCCGGGCCTTGCCGGTGAGCCGCCGGCACATGGCCGGCCTGCGCCGCGCCCTGACCGGCAAGTAAAAGCGGTTAATCGGCGGCGCTTAACAGGTACAATCCCGGGCCTGTAATTTTTTTCCGGGAGTTTTCATGTCCGCCGAGATTGTTCGCATCGCCACCCGCTCCAGCCCGCTTGCCGTGTGGCAGGCCGAGTATGTACAGAGGCGCCTGGAAGCGCTGCATCAGGGATTGCGGGTGGAGCTGGTGCGGATCAAAACCCAGGGCGACAAGATCCTCGACACGCCGCTGGCCAAAATCGGTGGCAAGGGCCTGTTCGTCAAGGAACTGGAAGAGGCGATGATGGACGGCCGCGCCGACATCGCCGTGCACTCGATGAAGGACGTGCCCATGGAGTTGCCGCCGGGCATGGCCCTGCCGGTGATCTGTGAGCGCGAGGACCCCCGCGACGCCTTCGTATCCAACCACCACGATTCCCTGATGGGCCTGCCCGAGGGCGCCCGCCTGGGCACCTCCAGCCTGCGCCGTCAGGCCCAGGTGCTGGCCCACCGGCCGGACCTGAAGGTCTCCAGCCTGCGCGGCAACGTGCAGACCCGGCTGGGCAAACTGGACGCCGGTGAGTTCGACGCCATCATCCTGGCCGCCGCCGGCCTCAAGCGCCTGGAGATGCACCAGCGCATCCGCTATGAAATGCCGCCGGAAGAATCCCTGCCCGCCGTGGGCCAGGGCGCGGTGGGCATCGAGTGCCGCGCCGACGCGGAGCGCACCCGCGAACTGCTGGCGCCGCTCAGCGACCCGCTGACCTGGGACCGGGTCAGCGCCGAGCGCGCCATGAACCGACGCTTGGAAGGCGGCTGCCAGGTGCCCATCGCCGGCTTTGCCCTGCTTGAGGACGACGGCCGCCTGTGGCTGCGGGGCCTGGTGGCCAGCGAGGACGGCCGCACCGTACTCACCGCCGAGGACCGGGCGCCCCGGGAGCAGGCCCAGGAACTGGGCGTGGCCATCGCCGAGTCGCTGCTGGCCCAGGGCGCCGACCGTATTCTCCGGGAACTGTACGACCGCCAATGAGCCGCGTGGTGATCACCCGGCCGGCGGGCCAGGGCGAGGCCCTGGCGGCGCGGCTCCGCGAAGCCGGCCATGAGCCGCTGTGCGTGCCGGCCCTGCGCATCGAGCCGCTGCCCCTGGCGGACGATCATCGCCGCCGGCTGATGGACCTGGATCTCTACCACGCGGTGTTTTTCGTCAGCGCCAACGCCGCCCACCAGGCCCTGGAGCGGATCGCCGACCTGTGGCCGCAGTGGCCGGTGGGGCTGCACTGGCTGGCGGTGGGGGAGTCCACGGCGGCGGTGATCCGCGCCGCCGGCCTGACGCCGGAATACCCCACCAGCGGCTTCAACTCCGAGGCCGTGCTGGCATTACCCTGCCTGGCCCGGGTGGCCGACCGGCGGATTCTGATTTGCCGGGGCGACGGCGGACGGGACTGGCTGGCCGCGCGCCTGCGTGAGCGGGGTGCCATGGTGGACGTGCTGCCGTTCTACCGGCGCCTGCCGGACCCGCACCGGCACTGGCCGGAGGGCGCGGATACGGTGATGATCACCAGCGTGGAAGGCTGGCGGGCGCTGGCCGACCGGGTGCCCGCCGGGGCCACCGTGATCGCCGCCGGCGAACGGGTGGCGGCGGCGGTGGCGGAGGACCATGGGGGGCCCCTGCGCATCGCCGCCAGCGCCCATGATGCCGACATGCTGGCGGCGCTGGCATCTTAGATATTGGACTCGTCGGATGGCTGTCATTATCTTGAGGCCATTACCGAGGGAACGCACCTTACCGAATCGCCGCGCCGCCCGGTCCGCCTGTCAGGCGACCGGCACGCCCAAAAAAAGGGAGACTCCATGACGCACCGCGCCGTCCGTCGTCAGCAGGGCCTGAGCCTGTGGCCGCTGCTTGTTTTGATCGTGATCCTGGCCGCCCTGGGGGCCGCCGGCTGGTGGGGCTGGCAGCAATGGCAGCTGCTGGAGAAGGATCGCCAGGGGCTGGGGCAGCGGGTCGAGACCCTGCGCGGCGAACTGGAGCGCCGGGACCAGGAACGGCGCCAGGCCGAGGATCAGCTGCGCCAGCAGCAACAGCAACTGGAAGCGCGCATGGCCCGGGACCGGGAAGCGCTGGCCGATGTGCGCCAGGGCGGCCAGACCCTGTGGCTGATCAACGAGGCCGAGGCCCTGGCCAGCCTGGCCGGCCAGCGGCTGATGCTCACCGGTGACGCCGCCGCCGCCCGCCGCCTGCTGAAGGCCGCCGACGACACCCTGGCGCGGCTGGACGACCCGGACGCGCTGCCGGCCCGGCAGGCCCTGGCCAACGATATGGAAAAACTCAACGGTGCCCTGCAGGTGGACATCCAGGCCATGGTATTGCGCCTGGGCGCGCTGCAGTCGCTGGTGCCGGACCTGGCGCTGCCGGAGCGCCAGGCGCCGCCCCGGCAATCGCCGGAGCCCGGTCAGGGCAGCTGGTGGTCGCGGCTGCTCGACCAAATGCCGGTGACGGTGAGCCGCCACGACGGCGAGGTGCCGGTGCCGCTCACCGAGACCCAGGCGGCCACCGTGCGGCTGACCCTGGACGCCAGCCTGCAACAGGCGCGGCTGGCGCTGATGCAGGGCCGGGCCCAGGCCTACCAGCAGGCGCTGGACAGCGCCAACGCCACCCTCGACCAGTGGTTCCGTGACGACCAGGGCCGGGTCAAGCAGATGCGCGCCGCCCTGGAGGAACTGGGCGGCCAACAGGTGAACCAGGCGCTGCCGGAAATCGGCGCCGGCCTGGATGCCATCCGCCAGCTCAAGCGCGACGTGCTCAAGCGTGACGGCGGGGAGGGCGGCCGATGAAAAAAGCGCTGCTGCTGATCGTGGCGGCCCTGGTGGCCGCCACCCTGCTGGGGCGCTGGATGGCCGCGGACTCCGGCTATGTGCTGGTGATCCGTGACCAATGGCGCCTGGAAAGCACCCTGGGCTTCGCGGTGCTGGCGGCGATTCTGGCCGCCGTGGCCCTGGTGGTGCTGACCCTGTTTTTGAACCTGCTGTGGAACGCCGCCGAGCCGGTGCGCGCCACCCGCCGTTTCCGCCTCAAGGTGGCCCGTCGGCGTCTGAAAAGCGGTTTCATCCTGTTGATGGACGGCGAGCTGGATAAAGCCGAACGGTTGCTGGTGTCCGCCGGGCGCGACGGCGACTGGCCGCTGGTGGCCTGGCTGCTGGCCGCCGAGTGCGCCCGCCAGCGCGGCGATGAGGAAGCCCTGGAGCGCTATCTGCGGGAAGCCGCCGCATGCCGCCGGGGCGACGCGGTGGCCGGCCTGATGCGGGCGCGCTTTTCCCTGGATCAGGGCCGGCCGGACCAGGCCCGCCGGGAGCTCCAGGAGCTGGCGGAGCGGGCGCCGGGCAACCAGCGGGTGCAGGCCCTGTACGCCGACGTGCTGGAGCGGGAGCGGGACTGGGAAGCGCTGTGCGCGCTGATGCCGCGCCTGCGCCGTGCCCTCGGCGAACAGGCGGCGGCCCGGCGGGAGCGCCGGGCCTGGCTGGCGCGCTTGCAGCACCTGGGCCAGAAGCCCGGCTTCAACGATGCCGAGAGCCGGGCCCGGGAACTGCGCGAGCTGTGGAAGAAGGTGCCCACCGCGCTGCGGCAGGACCCGGCCATGGTGGCCCGCTACGCCGGCTTCCTGGCGCAGCTGGGCGACGGCCGCCGGGCCTTGCAACTGGTGCGCGAGCAACTGCAGCGGGACTGGGACGACCGGCTGCCGCCGGTGCTGGAAGCCATCGATGACCTGTCGCCGGACGAATTGCTGCAGGTGCTGGAAAAGTGGCTGCTGGAACGCCCGGGCAACGCGGCGGTGCTGATCACCGCCGGCCGGGTGGCGCTCAAAGCGCGGCTGTGGGGCAAGGCCCAGAATTTCTTCGAAGCGGCTGCCAACTCCAGCCAGAGCGCCACCGCCCTGGCGGAACTGTCCCGGCTCTATCTGGCCCTGGGCGACCGCACCAAGGCGGCCACGGTGCTGGAACGGCGGGTGGCGGAACTGGACGGCGCCCTGCCGGCTTTGCCGCTGCCGGAGAACGCTACGCAGTCTTCGTGAGTCGGGGTTAATCGCGACTGAAGTCGCTCCTACAAGGACTTTGTAGAAGCGACTTCAGTCGCGATGGGTTTATTGCCCCCCGCGCTCCCGCAAATCGGCCGCGATCTCCGCCGCCACCGCCGTCCAGGCGGCATTCAACCGCAATACCAACTCCTCGTACCCATCCCGTTCCAGCGCCTGTCGCTTGTCGAAGACACCGCCGACCGGGTCGCCGTCGGTCCCTTGGAAGTGCCAGTCGCCACTGACCCGGGCGTCGCCGTCGGCGGTGCCCTGGAAGCGGGTCACCCGCACCGTCAGGGTGCCGGCGGTGTTGGCCGGCAAGGCATGGGCCAGGGCCCGCTGCAACTGGTCGCCCAGCGGTTCCGCCCAGCGATGGGTGCGGGCGGTGCTCAGGGTGGTGGCGCCGGTTTCCACCACCAGCCCGCCCTGATCCAGGTAGCCGGCCAGGCGCACCCGCACCAACAGGTTGGCCGCCGCCACCGGCTGGCTGGCGGAGGGCAGCAGGTACTGGCGCTCGCCGGTGGCGGGGGTGCCGGCACAGCCGGCCACGGCCAGCAGCATCAGTAGCAGGAGAGAGAATCTGGTTGCCATCGTCGGCTCCGGGCGGTTGTCGGGTTCGGGCATCGTTCAGTAGGAGCGGCTTCAGCCGCGATAAGGGAGAGGCTATTCATCCCGCGCTCTGGGCTATTCATCCCGCGCTCTGGGCTATTCATCTCGCGCTCTGGGCAGTGGGTCCGCCGGCGGTTCACGGGAGAAGATCAGGGCGTTGGGCTTTTCGCGCAGGGTACGCAGCAGCGGCTCGGCGTCGCGCAGCACCCGCTCCAGCCGTTCCAGGGTGGCGGACAGTTGCTGGCCGTCGGCGCCGGCCAGGCTGTCCAGGGCGCCTTCCAGGGAACGCAGGGTGTCGTTGAGGCGGGTGGGCAGCTGGGCGGTTTGCGGGTCGCCAAGCAGGGCCTCCAGCCGGTCGGCGGTGGCGGTGACCTGTTCCAGGGTTTTCTGGGACGCCGACAGATTGCGGTCCAGCCCCTCGGCGATCTTCTGCAGCGGCAGGTTGTTGAGCGTTTCCAGCAGCCCGGCCACCTGATTCTCGATCTGCGCCAGGCCGTTGGCGGTGGTCGGGAACACCGCCACGCCTTCGAAGCGGGTGGGCTTGTAGGCGGCCACGTCCTGACGGAAATTCAGGTCCACGAACAGGGCGCCGGTGAGCAGGTTGCCGGACTTCAGGGTGGCGCGCAGGCCGTTCTTGAACATCTTGTCCAGCCGCTCGCGCCAATCGTCCAGCAGCACTTCGCTGCCCTCGGTGATGCGCTGCGGTTCGACCCGGATCAGCACCGGAATCGAGAAGCGGTTCAGCGAATCCGGCTGCTCGCCGGTGAACTTCCAGGGCACCTGTTCCACGGTGCCCACCCGCACGCCACGGTATTCCACCGGGGCGCCGGCGCTCAGCCCGCGCACCGTGTCCTCCACCAGCAGCACGTATTCCAGATACTGATCGAACAGACCCCGGCGGGCCGCTTCCTGGTCCGCGTACAGGGTGTACTCAGCGTTCTCCGAGGCCGGCTCGCCGGCGGGCATGGTGGAGTCGGGCACGCCGAAGGCGATGCCGCCGCCGAGCAGGGTTTCCAGGGATTGCAGATTGACCCGGAACCCCTGGGAGTCGAGCTGGAAGCCGATGCCGGACACGCTCCAGAACCGGGTGGTGTCGGTGACCAGCACATCGTAGGGTTTCTCGATAAAGACGCGGTGCCTGATGCTGCGGTCCTTGGCGATGAACTTGGTGTCCACCACCCGGCCCACGGTGAGGTTGCGGAAGGTCACCGGGTCGCCGGTGGTGACGCTGTTGCCCGGGTCGCTGTGCAGGGTCAGGTACAGGCCCTGGGCGCCGGCCTCGGTGACCGGCGGTTGCTCCTCGACCACGAATTCCCGCTTTTTCTTGTCGCTGTCGCCGGGCAGCAGCTCGATGTAGGCGCCGGACAATACCGTGCTCAGGCCGCTGATGCCTTCCCGGCCAATGCGTGGTTTGACCACCCAGAAGCGGGTGTCCTTGTTGAGCATGCGGTCGGCGCCGTCCTGCATGCGGGCGGTGACGATGGTGTGGCGCAGATCGTCGGAGAGGGTCACGGTCTCCACCGTGCCGACCTGCACGCTGCGGGTTTTGATCGGCGTCTTGTTGGCCTCGATGCCTTCCG
The DNA here is from genome assembly GCF_005938655.1 of Alloalcanivorax gelatiniphagus. Classification (GTDB taxonomy): domain Bacteria; phylum Pseudomonadota; class Gammaproteobacteria; order Pseudomonadales; family Alcanivoracaceae; genus Alloalcanivorax; species Alloalcanivorax gelatiniphagus. The sequence continues at coordinate 4,800 of NZ_VCQT01000040.1, read as the reverse complement.
CGTTCTCCAGCTTGAGGGTGATCATCGGGCCCTGGCTGGACAGGTGGTCGAACGCCAGCCACAGGCCGATCAGCAGGGCCGCCAGCGGAATCAGCCACACCGGGGACAGGCGGGGCAGGCGCTCATGAATGGCGCGGGAGGGTGTCTGGCTCATCGTCGTTCCGTTGCGTGGCCGGGCCCGGGTCGGCGCTCTGCCGGTCCCAGATCAGGCGTGGGTCAAAGCTGAAGGCGGCCAGCATGGTCAGTACCACCACCGCGGCGAAGGCGCCACCGCCGGGGCCCGGGGCGATCGACAGCAGATTGCCGAGCCGCACCAGCGCCACCACGATGGCCACCACGAACACATCGATCATCGACCAGCGGCCGACCCATTCGGTAATCCGATAGAGCCGCATCTGTGCGGTCATATCCAGCGGCCGGTCGCCGCGCGCCGCCAGACTCAGCCAGGCGAGGGCCATGATCTTGCCAAAGGGTACCAGAACACTGGCGGTAAAGATGATCAGGGCGATTGGCCAGTCGCCATGCTGAACAAATTGCAGTACCCCGGAAATGATGGTGGCCGGCTGGGTGTGCCCCAGGCTGGTGGTGATCATGATCGGGTAAAGATGGGCGGGAAAGCAGCACAGGGTGGCGGCGATCAGCAGCGCCCAGGTGCGCTGCAGGCTGGCCGGGTTGCGCCGGTGCAGGCGGGCGCCGCAGCGCTGGCAGCGGTGCGGCCCGGCCAGCGGTTGCAGATGGCCGCATTGCTCGCAGCCCACCAGCCCCTGGGCCAGGGCGGTGCGCCCGGGGCGGGCGTCCGGCGGCGCCACCGGTGGGCCGGCCAGGCGCGCCCACAGGGCCAGCGGGTGCAGCCGCTGCACGGTGATCAGCAGCGCCAGGGCGAAGCCGGTGAAGGCCCAGAAACCGGGTTTGAGCGTCACTTCCGCCATGCCAGCGATCTTGATCAGGCTGACCAGGGCGGCGATGGCGAACACATCCGCCATCATCCAGGGCTGCCAGCGGGGCAGGGCGCGCACCAGGGCGGCGGTGCCGGGCAGGGCGGCGCCGCCGGGCCGGCCGACGCGGCTCAGGCTGGCATGCACCCACAGCAGCGCCAGCAGAAAGCAGACCGGCATCACCACGATGGTGGCGAACACCACCACCGCCAGGGCCGGGTGGTGGAAGGCGGCCAGCTCGGTGGCCGCGTCCAGCAGGCCCATCTGTTCGCCGATGCCGTTCTTTTCGAAGCGGATATAGGGAAAGGACAGTGAAACCGCCAGCAGGATCAGGGCGGTGACGGCCAGCGCCGGGCTGGTCTGGTCCTGCACCGCATGTCGCGCCAGCGGATGCAGACAGCGCGGGCAGCGCACCCATTCCCCGGGCGCCGGATCGACCACGGACAGCACCAGATCGCACTGCGGGCAGGGCAACAAGGTGGCATGGGGGTCGCTGTCCGGGGCGCGGGGGTCGTCCATGGGGCGATCTTTGGCTGGTGGTGGTTCATTGTGCCGGTGGGCGGCGCCCGGCGCCAGGAGGGTGATCGCGGCTGAAGCCGCTCCTACGACCGACGGTAGGAGCGGCTTCAGCCGCGATCAGTCATTCCCGGGGCGCGTAATCGAACACGTCGGAGTGAATGTTCTCCGCCGGTACCCCTTCTTCCACCAGGGCGTCGAACACCGCCCAGGCCATGGCCGGGGAGCCGCCCACGTAGAACAGGGGTTCGCGGGGCTCGGCCAGGGCTTCCAGGGCCGCTTCATGGACCAGCCCCTCGGCGTGGCCGGGTTTGCTGATGTCGGACAGGGCGGTGACCGCGTGGAAGTCCGGCAGCTGTTCCCGCCAGCGGGCGGGCAGCTCGGGCAGGTACAGGTCGCGCTCGGTGCGCGCGCCCCAGAACAGCCGCACCGGCAACGGATAATCAAGCTGGATCAGCCGTTCAATCATCGCCTTCACCGGGGCGAAGCCGGTGGAGCCGCAGATGAACCACAACGGCCGGTCCGGGGCGCCATCGATAAAGCGTTTGCCCTCGGGCAGGGTCACCGCCACCGTGGCCTGCTCGTCCAGGTCCGCCATGATGGCGTGGGCGGCGCTGTTGTCATTGCCGTGGCGCACGTGCAGTTCCAGTTCCCGGCCGCCGGGGGCGTTGGCGATGGAGAACGGATAGGCGCCGTGTTCCAGCTCCAGGATCAGATACTGGCCGGCGAACCAGCGCACGGACTTGCCGGCGGGCAGGCGCAGGGCGACCCGGGTGACGTCATGGCTAAGCGGCTCTCGCCGAACAATCTGGCACTGCAATCGTTGCACGGGCAGTTCGCCCGGCGCGGTAATCTCTGGCACTTCGATCTCGCAATCGCTGATCGGGATGGCCACGCAGTATAGCACCCGGTCGGCTCGGGCATCGCCGGCGTGGATGAGAGTGTCCGGAGAGGTGCCGCGCCGCTGGCGCACGGCGCCGGCGGTCAAACGGCCCTGGCAACGTTCGCAAACGCCGTTGCGGCAGGCATGGGGGAAACCGAACCCCGCCTCCCGGGCGGCGGTCAGGATGGGGATACCGGGCGGGCAAATCAAGTCATGGCGACCGTTGATGCGAACGCTGTGGGCCACGGCGGGGTCAGCCGACCTTGCGGCCGGTGATGATGCTCTTGACGTGTTCCAGGTCCGCCCAGGCGCCTTCACTGAAAATCCGCTTCACGTCCTGGACCACCGCCTGGTAGCCATAGCGGGGGTGGGCGTCGTGCACCGCCACCCGGGCGCCGGGATTGAGGTGGGGCTGGAAGTCCTTGAAGTCCCGCCAAGCCTGCTCATGGTTGCCGTCGATCCAGAGAAAATCGATCTTCACCGCCGGGTCCCACTGGGCGGCGGCTTCCTGGGAGTACCCTTCGATCAGCTCGAAGCGGCCCTCGAAACCGTTGCGGCGCAGGCGCTCGGCCACCAGGGCCCGGGTCGGTTTGTTGTCCAGCGGCACCAGGTTGTCGGTGAGCTGCGCCTGCTTGTCCAGGTCGGAGTTGAACGGGTCGATGGCGTAGACCCGGCCGTTGCGCTTTTTCAGGCCGCGCAGCAGGTAGCTGGTGGAGAGGCCGCCGTAGCAACCGATCTCCACCACCACGCCGCCCTCGGGCACCTGGCCGGCCCATTGGGTGAGCATGGCCGCCTCGGTGTGACGGATCATGCCGCCGTAGGCCCGCTTGTCGTAGCGGCGGCCCCGCAGCAGGCCCATCAGATTGTGATAGACCGGCCGGGAAAAACCGCTGATCAGTTTCGGCCCCTTATCACTCCAGGCCTTTTCCAGAAAGGTGTTGGTCGAGTCTTCCGCCATTGTTCAACCTGCTGTCCCCACGAAGAGGGCAATGATGCAGCCCATGCCAAAAAACCACACCAGCGAGCGCGCGCTGGCCCAGTCGGCGATGTAACACACGCCATAGAGCACCCGGCTCAGCACGAACGCCACGGCGATACCGTCGATGGTGTTCTGCGGCGCGGTCTGCGCCAGCTGCGCGATGATCACCGCCGCCGCGAACGCGGGGGTCACCTCGAAGCTGTTTTGCTGGGCCCAGTGGGCGCGCTTGCGGGCACCGTCCAGGGTGTTCAGAAAATCCCGCGGGTTGTGGTTTTCCCGTAAACCGAATCCGCCTTGAAACTTGGCGAAGCCGGTGAAGGCGTAGGGCAACAAGATGGCGATCAAAACGCACCAGAAAGCCAGGGTCATGGCGGTGTCCTCGTTATCGTTATCAGGGAGCCCCGCGCCGCCAACATCCGGTTCGCGCCACGGGGCTCCCAAGGTGATTCAGACAGCGCCAATGATCAATGGCCGTTTGGTAACGGGGTTGCCCCGGCCGTTCACGGACAGTCTGTTGGCGCCAGCTTAACCTTAGCTTAACGGGGCGCTCAGGGCGTTTTCCACCAGGGCGAGGCGGTCCTGGCCCCAGAACAGGGTGTCGCCCACCTGAAAGGCGGGCACCCCCCAACTGCCGGCGTCCATCATCGCCTGGCGGTTGGCATCGGCCCGTTGGCGCCATTGGTCGTCGCCCAGCCAGCGGCGCGCCCGGTTCCAGTCCAGGCCGGCCTCCCGGGCCAGCCGTGACAGGCCGGCGTCCCCGGCCACGTCCACGCCCTGGCTCCAGATGCCACGGGCGGCGGTGAGCAGCCATTCGCGCAGGCGGCCCTCTTTTTCCGCGAACGGCCACAGCGCCATGCAGCGTTCCACGCCCACCCCCACCGGGTCGCAGATGGTGCCGAACGGCACGCCGTGCAGACGGGCCTCGCGGGCCGCATCGGTGACGATATAGAGCCGCTTGGCACGGGGCACCGTCAGGCCGCGCATCACCATGGGCAGCACCGGACGCATCTCCAGCGCCACGCCATAGTGGTCCGCCAGGGCGAAGGCCCGCTCCAGGGCCAGATAGGAATAGGGGCTGCGGAACGAGAAGTAGAACGCCAGCCGGGTTTCCGGCGCCGCCGCCGGGCGGTCCAGGCGGGCCCGCTTGGCGGCGCCGTAGTCCAGCGGCCAGGGCCCGCCGCCCAGGCCGAGCCCTTCCAGTCGGCGGGCCAGATGGTCGAGCCGTTCCACGCTCCAGTACCACTCGCCCTGGTAGTGCAGGGTGCCGGTCAGGTAGTGGCCGTCCACCAGGAACTGGTCACGGCGGGCTTCCAGGGCCAGTTGGGCCTGATCCTCCGGCTGCTGACCGTGCTCGCCGGGGAGTTCCGCCCGCCGGGGTTGGTCGTCGGCCCCGAGCGCCCGGCCCCGGGCATGGGCCAGGCCCCCGAAGCGCGGGGCGCCCTCGGGTTTGGGCAGGCAGCGGGGGGCCGCCCGGGGCAGGGGCGGGG
>NZ_VCQT01000004.1 GCF_005938655.1 Alloalcanivorax gelatiniphagus | reverse complement strand
CCGCTTTAGTCGCGATGGGTTGGCACGGTATGCCTGACGGGGTGGAGGGCTGACCTACTTTAGGTGGCGAGCGGTGCTCGCCATCGCTTCGCGACGCCTTCGGCGCCTCCGCCTGGCACCTTCGGTGCATCGGCGGTCACATGGGCCTTTGTAGGGAGAGACGGCATCAAATCCTAAATACAAAACACCCCCGACACTGGCGTGACGGGGGTGTTTTGTATTTAAGAGCCTGACGATGACCTACTCTCACATGGGGAGACCCCACACTACCATCGGCGCTGAGTGGTTTCACTTCTGAGTTCGGCATGGGTTCAGGTGGTTCCCACTCGCTATTGTCGTCAGGCAAACCGGTTTGGCTTTCGCCAAATAGGGTTGCCTTGCCTGTTGATGGACAGGCAAAGCCAATTCCAGGGAATGAGAAGTCCAGCGTCAGGGTTTGTCCAACACCTGTTGCTTTCGCTTGTCTATTCAGCGTGATCATTGATCGCTGCCGCTCGCTGCCTGTTCCTTGCGAGCAAGGAGGGCAAACTGCTTTGGCGTTATATGGTCAAGCCGCACGGGCAATTAGTACGGGTTAGCTTCACGCCTCACAGCGCGTCCACATCCCGCCTATCAACGTGGTGGTCTTCCACGGCCCTTTAGGACCCTCAAGGGGTCAGGGAGATCTCATCTTGAGGGAGGCTTCCCGCTTAGATGCTTTCAGCGGTTATCCCGTCCGAACGTAGCTACCCGGCAATGCCACTGGCGTGACAACCGGAACACCAGAGGTTCGTCCACTCCGGTCCTCTCGTACTAGGAGCAGCTCCTCTCAAATCTCCAACGCCCACGGCAGATAGGGACCGAACTGTCTCACGACGTTCTAAACCCAGCTCGCGTACCTCTTTAAATGGCGAACAGCCATACCCTTGGGACCGGCTTCAGCCCCAGGATGAGATGAGCCGACATCGAGGTGCCAAACACCGCCGTCGATGTGAACTCTTGGGCGGTATCAGCCTGTTATCCCCGGAGTACCTTTTATCCGTTGAGCGATGGCCCTTCCATACAGAACCACCGGATCACTAAGACCTGCTTTCGCACCTGCTCGACTTGTAGGTCTCGCAGTCAAGCACCCTTCTACCTTTACGCTCATTGCACGATGTCCGACCGTGCTGAGGGTACCTTTGTGCTCCTCCGTTACTCTTTGGGAGGAGACCGCCCCAGTCAAACTACCCACCACACAATGTCCCCGATCCCGATAAGGGACCTGGGTTAGAACCTCAAACATGCCAGGCTGGTATTTCAAGGTTGACTCCACGATGACTAGCGTCACCGCTTCAATGTCTCCCAGCTATCCTACACAAGCAGGCTCAAAGTCCACTGTGAAGCTGTAGTAAAGGTTCACGGGGTCTTTCCGTCTAGCCGCGGGTACACAGCATCTTCACTGCGATTTCGATTTCACTGAGTCTCGGGTGGAGACAGTGCCCCCATCATTACGCCATTCGTGCAGGTCGGAACTTACCCGACAAGGAATTTCGCTACCTTAGGACCGTTATAGTTACGGCCGCCGTTTACCGGGGCTTCGATCAAGAGCTTCGCCGAAGCTAACCCCATCAATTAACCTTCCGGCACCGGGCAGGCGTCACACCCTATACGTCCGCTTACGCGTTTGCAGAGTGCTGTGTTTTTAATAAACAGTTGCAGGGGCCTTTTCACTGCGGCCACTCAGTGCTTACGGGGCAAGCCCTTCACACCAAGTGGCGTACCTTCTCCCGAAGTTACGGTACAATTTTGCCTAGTTCCTTCACCCGAGTTCTCTCAAGCGCCTTAGAATACTCATCCCAACCACCTGTGTCGGTTTAGGGTACGGTTCCTTGTAACCTGAAGCTTAGAAGATTTTCCTGGAAGCAGGGCATCAACCACTTCCCAGCCGCAAAGGGCCGGTGGTCTCGGTTCTCAGCCTTAAGGTGCCGGATTTGCCTAACACCTCAGCCTACAACCTTTCCCCGGGACAACCAACGCCCGGTAGGCCTAGCCTTCTCCGTCTCTCCATCGCAGTTACAAGAAGTACGGGAATATTAACCCGTTTCCCATCAGCTACGCCTTTCAGCCTCGCCTTAGGGGCCGACTCACCCTGCGCCGATTAGCGTTGCGCAGGAAACCTTGGTCTTTCGGCGTGCGGGTTTTTCACCCGCATTATCGTTACTCACGTCAGCATTCGCACTTGTGATATCTCCAGCATGCTTCTCAACACACCTTCACAGACTTACACAACGCTCCCCTACCCAGTATGCATAAGCACACTGCCGCAGCTTCGGTATCCAGTTTGAGCCCCGTTACATCTTCCGCGCAGGCCGACTCGACTAGTGAGCTATTACGCTTTCTTTAAAGGGTGGCTGCTTCTAAGCCAACCTCCTAGCTGTCTGAGCCTTCCCACATCGTTTCCCACTTAACTGGAATTTGGGGACCTTAGCTGGCGGTCTGGGTTGTTTCCCTCTCCACGACGGACGTTAGCACCCGCCGTGTGTCTCCCGTACTGCACTCACCGGTATTCGGAGTTTGCATCGGTTTGGTAACCCGGGATGGGCCCCTAGCCGAAACAGTGCTCTACCCCCGGTGGTGATATACGAGGCGCTACCTAAATAGCTTTCGGGGAGAACCAGCTATCTCCGGACTTGATTAGCCTTTCACTCCGACCCACAGGTCATCCGAATCTTTTTCAACAGATCCCGGTTCGGTCCTCCAGTGCGTGTTACCGCACCTTCAACCTGCCCATGGGTAGATCGTCCGGTTTCGGGTCTATTCCCAGCAACTCGTCGCCCTATTCAGACTCGGTTTCCCTACGGCTCCCCTATACGGTTAACCTCGCTACTGAGAATAAGTCGCTGACCCATTATACAAAAGGTACGCCGTCACCCAACAAAGCGGGCTCCGACTGCTTGTACGTGCACGGTTTCAGGATCTATTTCACTCCCCTCTCCGGGGTTCTTTTCGCCTTTCCCTCACGGTACTGGTTCACTATCGGTCAGCCAGGAGTATTTAGCCTTGGAGGATGGTCCCCCCATGTTCAGTCAAGGTTTCACGTGCCCCGACCTACTCGTTTTCACATATTCAGGTTTTCGGATACGGGACTATCACCCACTATGGTCGGCCTTCCCAGGCCGTTCTCCTAACCAGTCACATGCTTAAGGGCTAATCCGCGTTCGCTCGCCGCTACTGACGGAATCTCAATTGATTTCTGTTCCTACGGGTACTTAGATGTTTCAGTTCCCCGCGTTCGCCTCACACACCTATGGATTCAGTGTGTGATACCTGCCTTATGACAGGTGGGTTTCCCCATTCGGAAATCTCCGGGTCAAACGGTTGTTTGCCACCTAACCGGAGCTTATCGCAGGCTACAACGTCCTTCATCGCCTCTGGCTGCCAAGGCATCCACCGTGCACGCTTCGTCACTTGACCATATAACCCAAAACAGTCTGCACCGTTCAGGCCATACGAACTCGCAACGATCAACGATATCGCACCAAAAA
>NZ_VCQT01000039.1 GCF_005938655.1 Alloalcanivorax gelatiniphagus | reverse complement strand
GCAGAGGGGGCACGCCAGGGGGAAGGCCCGCCCCAGGGCCAGATAGGAAGGGGGGCCGGGGAACGAGAAGGAGACCGCCGGCGGGGTTCCCGGCGCCGCCGCCGGGCGGTCCGGGCGGGCCCGCTTGGCGGCGCCGTAGTCCAGCGGCCAGGGCCCGCCGCCCAGGCCGAGCCCTTCCAGTCGGCGGGCCAGATGGTCGAGCCGTTCCACGCTCCAGTACCACTCGCCCTGGTAGTGCAGGGTGCCGGTCAGGTAGTGGCCGTCCACCAGGAACTGGTCACGGCGGGCTTCCAGGGCCAGTTGGGCCTGATCCTCCGGCTGCTGACCGTGCTCGCCGGTGAGTTCCGCCAGCCGGGTTTGGTCGTCGGCCCAGAGCGCCTGGCCCAGGGCATGGGCCAGGCTCCAGAAGCGCGGGTCGCCTTCGTGTTTGAGCAGGCAGCGGGTGGCCGCCAGGGCCAGGGCCGGGTCCGGCGGGGTGGCCGGCTCGGGAAAGGTGAGGCCGTGCAGGCCGGCCAGGGCGGCGGCGTCCCGGGGAGCCAGGGCGCGCAGCATGTCCGGTTCCGGGTAGAGGTTGGCGTCCAGATAGAGCATCACCCGGGGCGTGATGCGCAGCCCGAAGTGCTCGCCGAAGGCCGGCAGCACCTGGGCCATCAGCAGGGAATAGGGGTCGTCGATGCGGAAGTAAAACACCGCTTCATGGGGCCGCCGCCGCAGCCGCCGGCGTGCTTCCAGCAGACGGCGGCGCCAGCGTTCCCGGCCCGGGCTGGTAAGCAGCCGGGCCAGGTAGGGCATCAGGCGGCGTTGCAGGCTCATCCCTGGCCCTCCGCGGTTACTGGCCGATCTGGCTGAGATCGCGCACCGCGCCGCGGTCGGCGCTGGTGGTCAGGGCCGCGTAGGCGCGCAGTGCCGTGGACACGTTGCGCTGGCGGATTTCCTTGGGCTTCCAGGCCAGCTTGCCGCGCTTCTCCATGCGCTCGCGGCGATCGGCCATTTCCTGGTCGCTCACCGCCAGCCGGATGGTGCGTTCCGGGATATCGATCTCGATGGTGTCGCCTTCCTCCACCAGACCGATGGCGCCGCCTTCCGCCGCTTCCGGGGAGGCGTGGCCGATGGACAGGCCGGAGGTGCCGCCGGAGAAACGGCCGTCGGTGAGCAGCGCGCACTGCTTGCCCAGGCCCTTGGATTTCAGGTAGCTGGTGGGGTAGAGCATTTCCTGCATGCCCGGGCCGCCTTTCGGGCCTTCGTAGCGGATCACCACCACGTCGCCGGCGACGATCTGGTCGCCGAGGATGGCGCGCACCGCCGAGTCCTGGGACTCGAACACCCGGGCGCGGCCGGTGAATTTGAGAATCGAGTCGTCCACGCCGGCGGTCTTCACGATGCAGCCGCGCTCGGCGATGTTGCCGTACAGCACCGCCAGGCCACCGTCCTTGCTGTAGGCGTGCTCATAGTCGCGGATGCAGCCTTCGGCGCGGTCCGTGTCCAGGCTGTCCCAGCGGGTGTCCTGGCTGAAGGCGGTCTGGGTGGGGATGCCCGCCGGGCCGGCGGTGAACATCTTTTTCACGCCCTCGTCGGCGGTGCGCATCACGTCGTAGTGTTCCAGGGCTTCCGCCACCGTGGCCGAGTGCACCATGGGGATGTCGTTGTGCAGCAGCCCGGCCCGGTCCAGCTCGCCGAGGATGCCCATCACGCCGCCGGCGCGGTGCACGTCTTCCATATGGTATTTCTGGGTGGCCGGCGCCACCTTGGACAGACAGGGCACCTTGCGGCTGAGCCGGTCGATATCGCTCATGGTGAAGGGCACTTCGCCTTCCTGGGCGGCGGCCAGCAGGTGCAGCACGGTGTTGGTGGAACCGCCCATGGCGATGTCCAGGCTCATGGCGTTCTCGAACGCCTTCACCGAGGCGATGTTGCGCGGCAGCACGTTCTCCATGTCCTGCTCGTAGTAGAGCCGGGCCAGATCGACGATGCGCCGGCCGGCTTCCAGGAACAGCTCGCGGCGGTCGGCGTGGGTGGCCAGCAGCGAGCCGTTGCCGGGCAGCGACAGGCCCAGGGCTTCGGTGAGGCAGTTCATGGAGTTGGCGGTGAACATGCCGGAGCAGGAACCGCAGGTGGGGCAGGCGGAGCGTTCCACCTCGGCCACGGTGGCGTCGTCCACCTTGTCGTCGGCGGCCATCACCATGGCGTCCACCAGGTCCAGCTTCTGTTCGCCCAGTTTGGTCTTGCCCGCTTCCATGGGCCCGCCGGACACGAAGATCACCGGGATGTTCAGGCGCATGGCGGCCATCAGCATGCCCGGGGTGATCTTGTCGCAGTTGGAGATGCACACCAGGGCGTCGGCGCAGTGGGCGTTGACCATGTACTCCACGGAGTCGGCGATGATGTCGCGGCTGGGCAGCGAATAGAGCATGCCGTCGTGGCCCATGGCGATGCCGTCGTCCACGGCGATGGTGTTGAACTCCTTGGCGATGCCGCCGGCCCGCTCCACTTCGCCGGCCACCAGCTGGCCCATGTCTTTCAGGTGCACATGGCCTGGCACGAACTGGGTGAAGGAGTTGGCGATGGCGATGATCGGCTTGCCGAAATCGTCGTCCTTCATGCCGGTGGCACGCCACAGGGCGCGGGCGCCGGCCATGTTGCGGCCATGGGTGGTGGTGCGGGAACGGTACTGGGGCATGGGATCCTCTGCTGCCGGGTGTTCAGGGCCGGATAGTGTAGCGCAGGCCGGCGTGGAAGGGGGAATGCGGCGTATCCGATGGCTTACGGGAAAAGACAGGGATTTCCTACAGACCGGTGCGGAGCCGCGCCTTAGGCTGAAGCATGGGTTTGGCGGAAGGAGCAGGAGCGTGTATATCCCGTTGACATATACATCCGAGGCGGCAACACTACGGGCGTCATCCTTGATGCCGGAGGTGCCCGCCATGGAAAAAACCACTGTGTTCAAAAGCAATCGTACCCAGGCGGTGCGTCTGCCCAAGGCGGTCGCCTTTCCCGATGATGTGCGTCAGGTGGACATTATCGCCGTGGGGCGCGCACGCATCATCGTGCCCGCCGGCGAGGCCTGGGACAGCTGGTTCGACGGCCCCGCCGTGAGCGCGGATTTCATGAGCGACCGGGAGCAGCCCGGCGAGCAGGAGCGCGAGGGGTTCTGATGCTGAAGTACATGCTGGATACCAATATCTGCATCTTCACCATCAAGAACCGGCCGGCGGCGGTGCGAGAGTCCTTTCGGGAGCGCCAGGGTTCCTTGTGCATCAGCAGCGTGACGCTGATGGAACTGATCTACGGCGCCGAGCGGTCCGCCCGGCGCCGGGACAATCTGGAGGTGGTGGAAGGCTTCGCCGCCCGCCTGGAGGTGTTGGACTACGGCACCGAGGCCGCCGCCCACACCGGAGACTTGCGCGCGGAGCTGGCCCGGGCGGGCACGCCCATCGGGCCCTTGGACCAGATGATCGCCGGCCACGCCCGCAGCCGCTCGCTGGTGCTGGTGACCCACAATACCCGCGAGTTCGACCGGGTGCCGGGGCTGCGCATCGAGGACTGGGCCTAGGTTACAGGCTCTTCACGAACACCTTGGAGTTACGCTGCCAGTTATACAGCGCCTGGCGCTGGGCCGGCAGCGCTTCCACGCCGGCGGGCTCGAAGCCCTGCTCGCGGAACCAGTGGGCGGTGCGGGTGGTAAGCACGAACAGTTTTTGCAGGCCCTGCTCGCGGGCGCGCCGTTCCAGGTAGCGCAGCAGTTGCAGGCCCCGTTCGCTGTTGCGGTAGTGCGGGTGCACCGCCACGCAGGCCAGTTCGCCGATGCGGTCGTCGGGAAACGGGTAGAGCGCGGCGCAGCCGATCACCATGCCGTCCCGCTCGATCAAGGCGAAGCGGTGGATTTCGTTTTCCAGCAGTTCCCGGGAGCGGCGCACCAGGGTGCCGTCCTCTTCCAGGGGGGCGAGCAGTTCCAGGATACCGCCCACGTCGTCGATGCGGGCGCCCCGCAGGGTTTCGTAGCTTTCCCGGGTGACCATGGTGCCGCAGCCGTCGCGGGTGAACAGTTCGCGCACCAGGGCGCCGTCCTGGCTGGTGTCCAGCAGGTGGGCCCGGGCCACGCCGTTGCTGGCGGCATGGCAGGCGGCGGTGAGCTGGCGGTCCACCGGGTCGGTGCTGAACTTTTCCTGGATCAGCAGACGGCCCGCTTCCTGGGGCGTCAGCTCGCGTAGCAGGCGGCCCTCGTCGTCGTCCACGCGCAGGCCATCGCCGAGCACGATCAGCTTGTCGGCGCCCAGCGCGATGGCGGCGCTGGAGGCCACCTCTTCCGCGTTCAGATTGAACAGCTCGCCGGTGGGCGAGGCGCCCAGGGGCGACAGCAGCACCACGTTGCCGCTGTCCACCTGGCGGCGGATCGCCTCCACCTGAAGGCGGCGCACCTCGCCGGTGTGCTGGTAGTCGAACCCGTTGCGCACGCCCACCGGCTTGGCGATCACGAAGTTGCCGCTGATCAGCTGGATGGTGGCGTTGTACATGGGCGAGTTGGCCAGGCCCATGGAAAACAGCCCTTCCAGTTTCAGGCGCAGGGCGCCCACGGCGGCGGTCACTTCCTCCAGGGCGGCGGCGTCGGTGATGCGGGTGTGGTTCTCGAACCGGCTTTCCAGACCGGCGGCCTCCACCCGGCGGCTGATCTGCGGCCGTGCCCCATGCACCAGCACCAGCCGCACGCCCAGGGCGTTGAGCATGGCCAGATCATGAATCAGCGCCGGCAGACGCGGGGTGTCCAGCACCTCGCCGCTGATCATCACCACGAAGGTGCGACCGCGATGGGCGTTGATATAAGGCGAAGAATTGCGGAACCAGGCGACCTGGTCGTCGGTATCGGACACGGGGCTCTCGGGGCTGGAAGTCATCGGGGAAGTATAGCCACCGAGGGGGCGCGGCAGCCACCGTAGGAACGGCTTCAGCCGCGAATTTCCCGGCGCCGGGGGCATCGCGGCTGAAGCCGTTCCTACGGTGATCCGAGGGCGGCTTGGGGGATCAGGCGCCGAACAGCCCCTTGAAGAAGTAGAAGAACAGAATCGAAAGCAGCGCGCCGGCGGGCAGGGTCACCACCCAGGAGGTGAAGATGGTGCCGATCACGCGCAGGTTGAGCGAGCCGATGCCCCGGGCCATGCCCACGCCGAGCACCGCGCCCACCAGGGTGTGGGTGGTGGAAATCGGCAGGCCGGTGCCGGAGGCCAGTACCACGGTGGTGGCGGCGCCCAGTTCGGCGGCGAAGCCCCGGCTGGGGGTCAGGGCGGTGATCTTGGTGCCCACGGTGGCCATCACCCGGGCGCCGAGCAGGGCCAGGCCGAACACGATGCCCATGGCGCCCACCAGCAGAATCCAGCTGGGCATGGCGGCTTCCGCGCCGATCACGCCTTTGTTGACGATCACGCTGTTGATGGCGGCCAGGGGGCCCACCGCGTTGGCCACGTCGTTGGAGCCGTGGGCGAACGCCATGGCGCAGGCGGTGAAGATCATCAGTACCGCGAAGATGCGCTCCACGGAGCTGAAGCGGAAGTCCTTGTCGGCTTCCGGGTCCGGCTGGATGCGCGACAGGATGGCGCCGCCGATCAGTGCCACCAGCAGGCCGCCGATCAACGCCCAGGCCAGGCTGGCGGCGAAGCTCACGTCCAGACCGATGTGCTTGAGGCCCTTCACCAGGGTCACGGCGGTGAGCACATAGCCCACCAGGAACATGTAGAAGGGCACCACCCGTTTGGCGCTCTGGAACGGGTCGTCCTGGTTGAGCACCAGCTTCTGCACGCTCTTGATCAGAAAGAAGGAAATAAAACCGGCCAGCAATGGCGAGGTGATCCAGCTGGCGACGATGGAGCCGACCTGATCCCAGTGCACCGCGTCCACGCCCACGCCCACGGCGGCGAAGCCGACGATGGCGCCGACGATGGAGTGGGTGGTGGACACCGGCCAGCCGGCCCAGGATGCCACCACCAGCCAGATGCCGGCGGCCAGCAGGGCGGCCATCATGCCGTAGATCAGGTAGTGGGGCGCTTCGCTGAACACCCCGGCGTCGACGATGCCCTTGCGCACCGTGGCGGTGACCTCGCCGCCGGCCAGGTAGGCGCCGGCGAATTCAAAGATGATGGCGATCAGTACCGCCTGTTTGACGGTGAGCGCGCCGGCGCCCACCGAGGTGCCCATGGCGTTGGCCACGTCGTTGGCACCCACGCCCCAGGCCATCAGAAAACCGAACGCGCCGGCGATAAGCAGCATCAGCATGCTGTGTTCTAGCATCCACTCCATTGAGAAACCCCTGGTCTGAGTGGCTATTAACGTGGACGGGCCCTAACGGGCCAGAAGCAGCTGCAAGCGGCCGCCCACCTTCTGGGCGCGGTCGGCCAGGTCGCCGATCCAGTCGATAATCTTGTACAGGAAAATCACGTCCACCGGCGGCAGCTCGCTTTCCAGCTTGAACAGATGGGCGCGGATCACGATCTGCTGCTCGTCGTTGGCCCGCTCCAGGCGGTCCAGTTCCTCGATCAGGTCTTCCACCAGGCGGATCTCGCGGCCACTGAAGCCGGTTTCCACCAGCTCATCCAGCTCGTTGATCGCCTTCTGGGCCTGGGCGGAGGTGTCGATGGCGCCTTGCAGGTAGTCGCCCATGGCGCCGGCCAACGCCGGGGGGATGGTCATCTGCCGGCCCAGCATCAGCCCGGCGATGTCCTTGGCCTTGTTGGCCACCTTATCCTGCACGCTGACCAGCTCCAGCAGATCGGAGCGGGGCACCGGCAGAAACAGGCTTTTCGGCAGTTTGAGGCGGAATTCCTTCTTCATGCCGTCGGCCCGGTTTTCCAGGTCGGCGATGCGCTGACGGGCGGCCTTGGCCTGTTCCCAGTTGCCGCTGCTGACGGCGGCGAAGAAGTCGCCCAGGCCCACCGCGCATTCGTGCACCGTGTCGTAGTGCTGCTGCAGGGGTTTGATGGGGGAGTGGCCAAACAGGCCGGCGATCGAGCTTCCGAAGGACATGGGGGGCACCCTGTAACGGAAAGGTCATAATTTGGGGCGCGAGTATAGAGGGGATGCCGCGACCCGTCCACGGCGCCTGGCCGCCACCGCGGCCGGCACCGGTTCAGGTTCCGCGCATTCGGGGATGGCGGCAAGCCCCGGCGCGGACTACAGTGGCCGGAAACCTAGATCGAGGGGGAATGCCGTGGCCGTCTCCACCGTGCCCGGGCACCGCCAGGGCCAGGAAGTGGACGTTCGCTGGGTGATGCGTGAACTGCTTGAGGAGCAGCGCGTCAGCCGTGAGGACTTCAATGTCATTTCCACCACCCCGCGGGAGAACAAGGAACTCAACTGGCACCCGCTGGAAGTGGTGGCCAAGTACCAGCTGGTGGACCAGAGCCACGGCCAGCGGGTGCTGGACGTGGAGTTCCTGTCCGGCTGGCTGGCGGAAAAGGGCGGCCTGCCGCTGTATCACATCGACCCGCTCAAGGTGGACGTGGACGCGGTCACCCGGGTGATGAGCTACGCCTTCGCCGAACGGCACGGCCTGGTGGCGCTGGAAAGCCGCCGGGACCGGGTGGTGGTGGCCTGCGTACAGCCGTTCCTGCTGGACTGGCGCGAGCATCTGCGCCAGGTGCTCGGCGAGCGCGAGCTGGAAACCGTGTTCGCCAACCCGGAACAGCTGCGCCGCTACCGCATCGAGTTCTACAACCTGAGCCGCTCCATCGCCGGCGCCGCCCGGGCCGGCGGCCAGGAACTGTCCGGCATCACCAACTTCGAGCAACTGCTGGAGGTGGGCAAGGGTCACCACGACGCGGACGACCAGCACATCGTCAATATCGTCGACTGGATTCTGCAGTACGCCTTCTCCCAGCGGGCCAGCGATATTCACCTGGAGCCGCGCCGGGAGCAGGGCCGGATGCGCTTCCGCATCGACGGCGTGCTCCACGATGTCTACGAACTGCCGGCGGCGATCATGGCGGCGGTGACCAGCCGCTTGAAGATTCTCTCGCGCCTCAATGTGGCGGAGAAGCGCAAACCCCAGGACGGCCGGCTCAAGACCAAGTCCCCGGACGGCGACGAGGTGGAATTGCGTATCTCCACCCTGCCCACCGCCTTCGGCGAAAAGATGGTGATGCGTATCTTCGACCCGGACGTGCTGGTGCGCAGCTTCGCCCAGCTCGGTTTCAGCCGCGAGGACCACGACCACTGGCGGGCGATGACCGCCCACACCCACGGCATCGTGTTCGTCACCGGCCCCACCGGCTCCGGCAAGACCACCACCCTGTATTCCACCCTCAAGCAACTGGCCACCAGCGAGGTCAACGTCTGCACCATCGAGGACCCCATCGAGATGGTGGAGCCCAGCTTCAATCAGATGCAGGTGCAGGCCAACATCGAGGTGGACTTCGCCCATGGCGTGAAAGCGATGCTGCGCCAGGACCCGGACATCATCATGATCGGCGAGATCCGCGACCTGGCCACCGCCGACATGGCGATCCAGGCGGCGCTCACCGGCCACCTGGTGCTCTCCACCCTGCACACCAACGACGCGCCCTCGTCGATCACCCGGCTGGTGGACCTGGGCGTGCCGCCCTATCTGCTCTCCGCCACCGTGATCGGCGTCATGGCCCAGCGCCTGGTGCGTACCCTGTGCCCCCACTGCAAGGCGGAAACCGCCCCGGACCCGGACGCCTGGAAGGAGCTGGTGCGGCCCTTCAAGATGGCCATGCCGGACACCGTTTGCCAGCCGGTGGGCTGCCTGGAATGCCGGGGCACCGGCTACCTGGGCCGCATGGGCGTGTACGAGACCATGCCGTTCAACGGCGCCCTGAAAGGGCAGGTGGGGCGCGGCGGCGATCTGGAGGCGCTCACCCGCCAGGCGGTCAAGCAGGGCATGAAACCGCTGCGCATCAGCGGGGCCCGCAAGGTGGCCCAGGGCCTCACCACCATCGAGGAGGTGATGCGCGTGACCCCGTCCCAGGATGTGTTGTTGTGACGGCCGGTGGGCGGTGCTGTATCGGGTTTATCTTCCCATTGCCCTCCCCCCTAAAGGCCGTGGACAATAGCCGCCCATGACAGAACCCGACTATTCGAGCCTGCCCGACGAACTCTCCGTGCTGGTGACCCGGCATTGGCAACGGTTCCAGGAAGTGGGCCACACGCTTCCCGACACGCTGCTCAGCGACCTGCCCCGGGTATGGGCCGGCTCCGACTATGTGGCGGAGCAGTTCATCCGCGACCCGCGCCTGGGCGAATGGCTGGCCGCCAGCCCGCTGCGCCGGCGCCTGGACGGCGGCGACCTGGCCGAACAGGTCCGCGAGGCGGTGATGGCCTGCCAGGACGAAGACGCCCTCAAGGCGGCCCTGCGCCGTCTGCGGCACCGCCATATGGTGCGGCTGATCTGGCGTGACCTGACCGGGCTGGCCGACTACCACGCCACCGTGGCCGACCTGTCGCTGCTGGCGGACACCCTGATCAGCACCGCCCTGGAGCGCCTTTACCAGTGGGCCTGCGAACGCGGCGGCGTGCCCCGGGACGAGGACGGCGAGCCGGTGAAGCTGGTGGTGCTGGCGATGGGCAAGCTGGGGGCCCGGGAGCTGAACCTGTCCTCGGACATCGACCTGATCTTCGCCTACGAGCACGAAGGCGAGATCGCCGGCGAACGGCGCTCCCTGTCCCACCATCAGTTCTTCCTGCGGCTGGGCCAGCAGCTGATCAAGGCGCTGGACCAGAACACCGCCGACGGCTTTGTGTTCCGGGTGGACATGCGCCTGCGCCCCTGGGGCAAAAGCGGTGCCCTGGCCATCGGCTTCGACGCCATGGAGCACTACTACGAAAACCAGGGCCGCGAATGGGAGCGCTACGCGCTGATCAAGATGCGCCCGGTGGCCGGTGACCTGCAGGCCGGCGCCCGCCTGATCGAGCGCCTCAACCCGTTCGTCTACCGGCGCTATATCGACTATGGCGCGTTCGAGTCCCTGCGCGAGATGAAGGGCCTGATCGAGCGCGAGGTGAACCGCAAGGGCATGCAGGCGGATGTGAAACTGGGCGCCGGCGGCATCCGTGAAGTGGAGTTCATCGTCCAGGCCTTCCAGTTGATTCGCGGTGGCCAGTTGCCGGCCCTGCGCGAGCCCAATCTGATCAAGATGCTGCCCCGGCTGACCGACGAGGGCATGCTGCCCGAGGACGTGGTGCAGGAACTGCGCGAAGCCTATGTGTTCCTGCGCGACGTGGAGCACCGTCTGCAGGCGGTGGCCGACCGCCAGACCCAGCGGCTGCCGGACGACGAGCTGGGCTGGCAGCGTCTCACCTTCGCCATGAACTTCTCCGCCCGGGCGCCGTTCGAGCGGGCCCTGCGCCGCCACCGGGAACAGGTGCGCTACCACTTCAGCCAGGTGATCGCCGATCCCCAGGAAGAGGCCCAGGTCTCCGAGGGCGACCAGGAGCTGCTGGACCTGTGGCTTGGCCAGCTGGAACGGGACGACGCCATCGCCCGCCTGCAAGGGGTGGGCGTGCAGGAGCCGGAAGAGGTGCTGGCGGCCCTGGAAGGGCTGCGCGAATCCCGCGCGGTGATGAACATGCAGCGCATCGGCCGGGAGCGCCTGGACCGGCTGATGCCGCTGCTGCTGGAAGCGCTGGGCTACCAGGGCCACGGCCGGGTCACCGCCGAGCGGCTGGTGGCCTTCGTGGAAGCGGTGGTGCGCCGCAGCGCCTACATCGCCCTGCTGGTGGAAAACCCGGGCGCCCTGACCCAGCTGGTCAAGCTGTCCGGCGCCAGCCCCTGGATCGCCGAGCGGCTGGCCCGGCACCCGGTGCTGCTCGACGAACTGCTGGACGTGAGCACCCTGTATTCGCCGCCGGGCCGGGACGAGCTGGACGACGAACTGCGCCAGCAGCTGCTGCGGGTGGCCGAGGACGACCTGGAACAGCAAATGGAGGTGCTGCGTAACTTCAAGCAGGCCCACCTGCTGCGGGTGGCCGCCTCCGAGGTCACCGAGGTGTTACCGCTGATGAAGGTCAGCGACTACCTGACCTGGCTGGCCGAGGCGATTCTCAAGCAGGTGGTGATGCTGGCCTGGGAGCCGCTGGTGGAGCGCCACGGCCGGCCGGAACGCACCGACGGCCAGCCCTGCAATCCGGATTTCGTGGTGGTGGGCTACGGCAAACTGGGCGGCATCGAACTGGGCCACAACTCCGACCTGGACCTGGTGTTCCTGCACGACGCCGCCTCCGGAGGCAACACCGACGGCGACCGGCCGGTGTCCAACGAGCAGTTCTACGCCCGCCTGGGCCAGCGCATCGTGCACATTCTCTCCACCCGCACCATGAGCGGTCAGCTCTACGAGGTGGACACCCGGCTGCGCCCCAGTGGCAGCGCCGGCCTGCTGGTTTCCTCCATGGACGCGTTCCGCAAGTACCAGCTCAACGACGCCTGGACCTGGGAACACCAGGCCCTGGTGCGCGCCCGGGTGGTGGCCGGCTGCAGCCGCGCCCGGGAGCGTTTCGAGGGCATTCGCCATGATGTGCTTTGCCGCTCCCGGGATCAGGACGCCCTGCGCCGGGACGTGCTGGCCATGCGCGAAAAGATGGTCGATCACCTGGCCGCCCGCCAGACCGGCCGTTTTCACCTCAAGCAGGACCCGGGAGGTATCGTCGATATCGAATTTATGGTGCAATATGGCGTACTTAGATGGGCCTCCTCCCACGGTGAACTGACCCGTTTCACCGACAATGTGCGGCTTCTTGAAACCCTCGCCGCTCTGGAATTGATGCCGGCCCAGGATGCCGGCCTGCTGCGGGAAGCCTACCTGGCCTACCGGTCCGCGGCTCATCGCGCTTCACTGCGCAAGGAAAAATCCATCGTCGACGACACGGAATTCCGCGATCTGCGCGAAGGCGTGCGAGCGATCTGGGACCAATGGTTCGCGGACGCCTGACGACGGCACGACGACGTTTGGCCGAGGCCGCGGGGCCGGGGCCACTTTTGATTTAGGAGACGAAGCGCCATGTCCATGGCTGATAGAGACGGTGTTATCTGGTTGGACGGTGAGCTGATCCCCTGGCGCGATGCCAAGGTGCATGTGCTCACCCATACGCTGCATTACGGCATGGGCGTGTTCGAGGGCGTGCGTGCCTATGAAACCGGGAGCGGCCCGGCCATCTTCCGTCTCAAGGAACACACCGACCGGCTGTTCAACAGCGCCAAGATCCTGTCCATGAAGGTGCCCTTCGACAAGGACCAGATCAACGAGGCGCACACCACCATGATCCGCGAGAACAAGCTGCCCCATGCTTACCTGCGGCCGCTGGTGTTCTACGGCAGCGAAGCCATGGGCCTGCGCGCCAACGGGCTCACCGTGCACGTGGCGGTGGCGGCCTGGGAATGGCCGTCCTACATGTCGCCGGAAGCGCTGGAACTGGGCATCAAGGTGCGCACCTCCAGCTACACCCGTCACCACGTCAACATCACCATGTGCAAGGCCAAGTCCACCGGCAGCTACATGAACTCCATGCTGGCGCTCAACGAGGCCCTGTCCGGCGGTGCCGACGAGGCCCTGCTGCTTGACAACGAAGGCTACGTGGCGGAAGGCTCCGGCGAGAACGTGTTCCTGATCCGTGACGGCGTGCTGTACACCCCGGAACTGACCTCCTGCCTGGATGGCATCACCCGCAAGACGATCTTCCAGCTGGCCGAGGAACGGGGCTACAAGGTGCGCGAGAAGCGCCTCACCCGCGATGAGTTCTACATCGCCGACGAAGCCTTCTTCACCGGCACCGCCGCCGAGGTCACGCCGATCCGGGAACTGGACGGCCGCATCATCGGCGAAGGCAAGCGCGGTCCCATCACCGAGGAACTGCAGTCGGTCTATTTCGATCTGGTGCGCGGCAAGTCCGAAGAGCACCGGGAATGGCTGACCTATCCGTAATCGGCTGACGGACCCGAGGCAGTGACGGACCCGGCGCGCCCGCGCATCCTGGTCGTCGGCCCGTCCTGGGTCGGCGATATGGTGATGGCGCAGACGCTGTTCGCCGATCTCCAGGCGCGGGCTGCCTGTGACATCGATGTGCTGGCACCGGCCTGGTGCCGGCCGTTGCTGTCGCGCATGCCGGAAGTGCGCCAGCCCCTGGACCTGCCGTTCGGCCATGGCGAACTGAAGCTGCGCCAGCGGCGCGCCGAAGGGCGCGCCCTGCGCGGCCGCTACGACCACGCCTATGTGTTGCCCAACTCCCTGAAATCCGCGTTGCTGCCGTTCTGGGCCGGCGTGCCCCGGCGTACCGGCTGGCGCGGTGAGATGCGATACGGGCTGCTCAACGACGTGCGCCGGCTGGACAAGGAGCGCTACCCGCTGATGGTGCAGCGCTTCGTGGCGCTGGCCCGCCCGGCGGACGCGCCGGTGCCGACCCTGGATGAAATCCGCCCGCCCCATCTGGAGGTGGACCCGGCGTCGGTGGCCGCCGCCCGCCAACAGCACGATCTGGCGGCGGACCGGCCGGTGCTGGGGCTGTGCCCCGGCGCCGAGTTCGGCCCCTCCAAGCGCTGGCCGGAACACCACTACACGGCGGTGGCCGCCGACTGGATCGAACAGGGCGGCCGGGTCTGGCTGTTCGGTTCCGCCAAGGACCGGCCGGTGGCGGACGCCATCGTCGCCGGCCTGCCGGCGGCCGCTCAGGATCAGGTGCGGGTGCTGGCCGGCGCCACCAGCCTGGAGCAGGCGGTGGATCTGCTGTCCGCCACCGACGCGGTGGTCAGCAACGACTCCGGGCTGATGCACATCGCCGCCGCCCTGGGCCGGCCGCTGGTGGCGGTGTACGGCTCCACCTCGCCGGGCTTCACGCCGCCGCTGGGGGAGAGGGTGGCCATCGAGCGCCTGGGCCTGGAGTGCAGCCCCTGTTTTCAACGAGAATGTCCGCTCAAACATCATAACTGCATGCGCCTGCTCGAGCCGGCGCGGGTAATCGCCGCTCTGCGGGGGCTGAGCGTCAAAGGGAGCTGACCCATGGCAACGCGCTGTTTTCTCGCCAGTGACTGGCGTGTCGTTTTTCTGACTCTCGGCCTGGACGATCTGGATGCCTGGTGGAACCTGCCGGACGCGGAACGGGTGGACGAGCCGAACCTGCGCTATGGCGGCGAGATGAGCGTGTTCCGGGTGCGGCTGGCGGACGGCGAGGGGCGGCTGCACAGCCTCTATATCAAGCGTCAGCGGGATCAGTTGCGCCGTGGCCTGGCCCACCCGTTGCGCGGCGAGCCCACCCTGGTGAAGGAATTTCGCGCCCTGAACCGCTGCCTCAGACGGGGCATTCCGGTGGCGCGGCCGGTGTTCTTCGACAGCGTCACCGGCGCCGACGGGCACCGCTACACGGTGCTGGTGAGCCTGGGGCTGGACGGCTTTGAAAGCCTGGACCGGCTGGACCGCCTGTCGCTGTCGCCGGTGCAGCGCTGGCGGCTGGTGCAGGACGTGGCGGATGCCGTGCGTTATATGCACAACCAGGGCTTCGCCCACCGTAACCTCTACCCGAAGCACATCTTCGTTGCCTGGCGGCCCAGCCTGGGACGCTTTGATGTGAGCTTTATCGATATGGAAAAAGCCCGCCACCCGGCCGGCAATGCCCATCGCCTGCGTGACATGGAAAGTCTGTCGCGCCGCAGCAAGGGGGTGGGGCTGCACGACCGGCTGCGTTTTTTGCAGCGCTACCTGGGCGCTTCCCACCTGAGCGACCTGGACCGCAAGCTGCTCCGGCAACTGACGCCGAAACAGCGGCGATCGTAGACACGGCATGCATGTCCTTCTGATCAAGACCTCGTCCATGGGCGATGTCATTCACACCTTGCCCGCCCTCACCGACGCCGCCGCCGCCCTGCCGGGGCTGCGCGTGGACTGGGTGGTGGAGGCGCCGTTCGCCGATCTGGCCGGCCGGCATCCGGCGGTGGAGCGGGTGCTGCCCTGCAGGCTGCGGGAGTGGCGCCGCCATCCGTTGCGGGCCCGCCGCGGCGGTGAATGGGGCGCCTTCAAGGCGGCCCTGGGTGAGCGCCACTATGACGCCGTGATCGACGCCCAGGGACTGATCAAAAGCGCCTTTCTCACCCGCCTGGCGCGGGGTCCCAAATACGGGCTGGACCGGGCCTCGGCCCGGGAACGGCTGTCCGCCCTGGTGCTCGACCACCCGCTGGCGGTGCCCCGTGGCCAGCACGCCATCACCCGGGTGCGGCGGCTGTTCGCTGAAGCCCTGGGCTACGCGCCGCCGGACGACGAACCGGACTACGGCCTGATCCGCGAGCACGTTCCCCGGGGCCTGTCCGCCCCGGGCAGTGATCTGCTGTTCTGCCATGGCACCACCTGGCCCACCAAACATTACCCGGAACCTTACTGGCGGGACCTGGCGGAACGGGCCGACGCCGCCGGGCACCGGGTCTGGCTGCCCTGGGGCAATGACATGGAAAAAGCCCGCGCCGAGCGCCTGGCCCGGGATCTGGCTGGCGTGCAGGTGCTGCCCCGGCTGTCCCTGGCGGCGCTCACCGACAAGCTGTTGCACTGGGACGCCTTCGTGGCGGTGGACACCGGCCTGGCCCATCTGGCCGCCGCCGCCGGCCTGCCCGGCATCGCCCTGTATGGCCCCACCGACCCCCGGCTCACCGGGGTGCGCGGCCCGCTCGCCCGCAGTCTGGCGGCGGATTTCCCCTGCGCGCCCTGCATGCAGGAAAAATGCACCTACCGGGGCAGCCTGGGGCGGGGCGTGGAGCCGCCGTGCTTCAGCAGCCTCAAACCGCACCGGGTGTGGCAGAGTCTGATCGAGGTGGCGGGCCCATGAACCTGGCATTCCTGTTGTTCGAATACTTTCCCTATGGCGGCCTGCAGCGCGACATGCTGGCGATTGCCGAGGCGGCGGTGGCCCGGGGCCACCGGGTGACGGTGTTCACCCGCGCCTGGCACGGCGAGGCCCCGCAGGGGCCGGCGTTGGAAACGGTGCCGGTGGGCGGCGCCAGCAATCACGCCCGTGACGCCGCCTTCGCCGCCGCCATGGGCGAGCGGCTGGCCGGGTTCGACCGGGTGGTGGGTTTCAACAAGATGCCCGGGCTGGACTGGTACTACGCCGCCGACGGCTGCCTGGCCGAGCGCTACCGGGGCCTGAAACGCTGGCTGCCCCGCTACCGCAGCAAACTGGCCATGGAGGCGGCGGTGTTCGGCGCCGGCGCGGACACCGGCATTCTCTCCATCTCGCCGCGCCAGCGGGCCCTCTACCAGCGCCACTACGGCACCGCGGACGCCCGTTTCCTGGACCTGCCGCCGGGCATCCGTCGGGACCGGCTGCTGCCGGAGGATTTCCCGCTGCGCCGGGCGCGCCTGCGCACCGAACTGGGGGTGGCGGAAACCACGCCGATGCTGCTGTTCGTCGGCTCCGGGTTTCGCACCAAGGGCCTGGACCGGGCGATTCGCGCCCTGGCCGGGCTGGCCGACGACGTGCGCCTGTTCGTGGTCGGCGACGATGACGCCGGCCCCTATGAGCGGCTGGCGGGGCGTCTCGGCGTCAGCAGCCGGGTGCGTTTCATGGGCGGGCAGGACAATGTGCCCGAATGGCTGTGGGCGGCGGACCTGCTGCTGCACCCGGCCTACGCGGAAAATACCGGCACGGTGCTGCTGGAAGCCGCCATCGCCGGGCTGCCGGTGCTGACCACCTCGGCCTGCGGATACGCTGGCTATGTGCGCGACGCGGAGATGGGCGCGGTGCTCGACGATCCGTCGCCGGAGGCGCTCACCGCCGCCGCCTCGGAACTGCTGACCCGGCCCCGGGCACTGTGGCGCGAGCGCGGCCGGACGTTCGCCGACAGCGCCGATATCTACAGCCTGGTGGAGCATGCGGTGGATGCCATCGAGGCCGCGCCCGCCGGGGAAGCCCCCCACCAGGAGGCACCATGACGCTCTACATGCGCGAGGATCTGGCCGAGGCCTGGCAGGGCCTGGACCCCCTGGAACAGGCCGCCCGCCAGGATGGCGACGTGTTCCGCGCCCGTGAGGGGCGCCGCACCCTGCGCTTCGTGGCCGGCGGCCACCACTACTTCCTCAAGTACCACGGCGGCGTGGGCTGGAAGGAAATCATCAAGAACCTTACCCAGGGCAAATTGCCGGTGCTCGGCGCCCTCTCGGAAGTGCGCGCCATCCGTGCCGTGCAGGCCGCCGGCATCGATACCCTGACCATCGCCGGCTATGGCGAGAGGGGCATCAATCCGGCCCGCCGCCGCTCGTTCCTGGTCACCGACGAGCTGATGCACACCGTCAGCCTGGAAGAGTTGGGTGAGCACTGGCGGCTGCACCCCGGGCCGGCGCCGTTCAAATGGGCGATGATCCGCCGGGTGGGCGAGATCGCCAGGGCCATGCACGACGCCGGCGTCAACCACCGGGATTTCTACCTGGGCCACTTCCTGATCGCGCGCACCGCGGTGGAGCGACACGACGCCTCGGCGCCCCTGCATCTGATCGACCTGCACCGCTCCCAGGTGCGCGCCCGGGTGCCACGGCGCTGGCGCACCAAGGACATTGGCGGCCTGTACTTCTCCACCGCCCGGCTGGACCTGACCCACCGGGATCTGCTGCGCTTCGTGCGCGCCTACACCAATATGCCGCTGCGCGAGGCGCTGGCCGACAAGGCGCGGCTGCTGGATGCCGCCCGCCGCGAGGCGGAGGGCATCTACCGCCGTTACTTCGAAACCGAGCCGGCCTTCCCGCTGCGCTTCAGCGAACATCCAGGCAAGGACATATGAGCGACCGTCCGGGCTTCTCCATCGTTATTCCCGCCTACAACTACGCCCATGTTATCGAGCGGGCCCTGGTGTCCGCGCTGCGGCAGGACTATGCCCCGTTCGAGGTGGTGGTGATCAACGACGGCTCCACCGATGACACCGAGGCGGTGCTGGCGGCGCTGGCGGAGCGGCGGCCGGAGCCGTTCCGGGTGGTGCACCAGGACAATGCCGGGCTGGCGGCGGTACGCAACCGGGGCCTGCGCGAAGCCCGCCACGACTGGCTGCTGTTTCTCGACGCCGACGACGAACTCTGCCCCGGCGCCCTGGCGCGGCTGGCGGAGACCATCCAGGCCCAGCCCCGGGCGCGGCTGATTATTGGCGGCCACGAAGCGGACAACGGCGCCCGCCGTGACCGCATCGCTCCGGCGCCGGTCAGCGACGACCCCCGGCAAAACTTCCGCGCCTATCTGGACAAGACGCTGACCATCTCCAACGGCGCCTGCGCCATGCACCGGGAGCTGTTCAGCGACACCGCCTACGACCCGGCCCTGCGCCACACCGAGGACCTGCCGGTGTTCGCCCACGCCTTGGCCCGTTACCCGGCGGCGATCAGCGCGGCGCCGGTGGCGGTGATCCACAAGCACCCGGACAGCATGCGCCACGATCTGGACGCCGCCCTGGCGGTGGGTATGGACCTGGAAGCGCTGATCTTCGACAACAACGGCCTGCCGGACTGGGCCCAGGCGGAGCGGCGGCGTTACCGGGCCCGGCGTGCCATCTCCCTGCTCAAGCTGGCCGACCGTCACGGGCGGCCGGATCTGGTGCGGCGGTTTTTCCGCATCGCGCTGCGGGCGGACTGGCGCCAGGCATTGCACCCCCGTTACCTGCGCCGCTATGTTGCCAGCCTGATGCCGGGCAAACGGGGTGGGGCTTGAGCACCGATATCGCGCAGGACTATGACGACTGGCGGGAGCTGGCCGGCCGCGACTGGAGCCGGGCGGGCCTGTTCACCGTGCTGGTGGACGGTGAGCCGTTACGCGCCGAGGCGATTCTGCGCCACCTGCCCGGCCGCCGGCTGGCGGTACGCGCCCACTGGCGCGGCGACACCGTGTTCGCCAAGCTGTTCTTCGCCGGCCACCAGGAAGAAGCCCGCCGGGAGGTGGCGCGTCACCGGGAGCTGATCGACGCCGGTCTGGCGGTGCCCGCCCTGCGCCACGAGAGTCAGGACGCCCACGGTGCCATTCTGATCACCGACTGGGTGGCCGGCCAGTCCGGCCAGGCGGCGCTGCGCGGTGAGCGGGGGCTGGCCCTGGGCGAGGACCTGCTGGATAGCCTGTTCAGTCTCTACCACGCCAATCTGCGCCAGCTCGACCTGCACCTGGACAACTTCCTGTTCGACGGCGAACGTTTCCTGGTGATCGATGCCGGTGAAATGGCGCCGCTGCCCGGCGGCCTGCGCCACGAACCGGCGATCCTCGATAACCTGGCGCTGTTCTGCGCCCAGACTCCCCTGGACCTGCGCGATGCGCTGATGGACAAGGTGGCCGAGCGGCTGCGGCGGGAAGGCCTGCGCGACGCCGGGCTTCCCGCCATGGTGCGCCGGCGCAGCAACCGCCGCCTGCGCAGCGCCATGAAAAAGTGGCGCCGGGAGTCCTCCGCCATCGGCGTCTGGGCGGAGCACGGCGAACAATGGCTGTACCGGCGGGCGCTGCCCACCGACCAGCGGGAGACCCTGGCCGCCGCCCTGCGCCACCCGGAATCCCTGCCGCTGATCAAGCAGGGCAGCCGGGTCAGCGTGTACGGCGACGACCTTTGGGTGATCAAGCACTACCGGGAAGGCGGCGCCAAGGCGCGGCTGCGGGCGCGCTGGTTCCGCACCCGGGCGGATATTTCCTGGGTAATGGGCTGGACCTGGGCGCTACTGGGCGTGCCCACGCCCCGGCCGGTGATGCTGCGGCGCCGGCCGGACGGCGGCGCGGTGATCGCCTTTCCCCGGGTGCCAGGCACCTCGCTGAGCGTGCTGATGGAAACCGACCGGGAACGGGCCCGGCGGGTGGCGCCGGTGGTGGAGCGCTGGCTGGCCCGGCTCGGCGACACCGGCTTCTGGCACGGTGACGCCAAGGCGCAGAACATTCTGGTGGACGACCAGGACCAGCCGGTCTTTATCGACCTGGACGGCGCCGGCTTCAGCGCCCTGCCGGCGCGCCGCCGCCAGCGGGCGGCCCGCGACCTGGCCCGCTTTGAGCGCAATTGGAGCCAGTTCCGCGCGCCGGAGTGATCAGGACGGCAGCGGCCGGCCCTCCATCAGCGCCAGGAAGCGGGCGTGGTAGCGCTCGATGCTGAAGTCCTGCTCGAACACCTGGTGCTGGGCATCGCGCACCGCGTCCAGCTCGCTCTGGTCGGTGCTGCCCAGCCAGGCCAGCTTGTCGCGCAGGGCCGGCACATCTTCCTTGGGAAACAGCCAGGACGGGTCGCGCAGAATCTCCGGAACGCCCCCCACCGGGGTGCCGAACACCGGCACCCCGGCGGCGATGGATTCCAGCATGGCGATGGGCAGGCCCTCGCGCAGGGACGGCATGATCAAGGCGTCGAAGGCGGACACGTAGCGATAGGCGTTGCGCCGGCCGCCGGCGAAGATCAACCGTTCCGACAGGCCCGCCTCGGCGGCGGCCCGGCGCAGCGGTTCCAGGGTCTCGCCATCGCCAATCACCACCACATAGGGCGGGTCGCTCATCTCCTTCATGGCGTCGATGAAGAAGTGGTGACCCTTCACCGGCCGCGCGCGGCCCACCGTACCGATCACCCGGTGGGCGTCCGCCGGCACGCCCAGATCCTCCCGTGCCGCCTGGCGGGGCATCAGGTGATCGCGCACGATGCGTTCGTCCACCGAGTTGGGAATGGCCACGGTGCGGTCCGCCGGGAAACCCCGTGCCAGCATGTCGTCGCGCACCGCCTCCGAACAACCCACGAAGGTCCAGTCGCGCATCAGCCAGCGGGCGAACCACAGCCGCCTTGGCTTCTTGAACTCCGACATATTGTGGATCACCGCGATCTTGCGGGTGCGCGGCAGGAACAGGGCCGCCCAGGCGGCGAACACGGCGGGCTTGATGCGGTGGGTAACGATCACGTCCGGCCGGTCGGCGCGCAGCGCGCGCAACACTTTCAGCACCGCCCCGGGGCGGATGCGCTTGATGTCCGACTTGCTCAGATCGAAGGTGCGGGTTTCGCAGCCCAGCCGCTGGCGCAGATCACCGTCGTCGCCATGCAGAATATAGAAGCTGGGGGCGTGGTCCCGGGCCGCGCGCAGCACCTCCTCGAACAGATCCACGCCTTCCACGTTGGTGTTGCGGTACTTGCAGATTTGAACCACTTTCATCGCGGGACTCCGGCGGGGTCGCTGTTCAATTGATGCACCACGGCCACCAGCAGGGCCATGGGAATCCAGACGCTGGGCCAGTTGTACAGGAACGGCGTATAGGGGTGAATGCCATCGAACAGCACCGCGGAAAAGCCGGTGGCCATGGCGGCCAGCAACAGCACCGTGCGGTGCCGGTAATGGGCCATGGCGCGCAGCGCCGCCGGCAACCACAGCAAGGTCCACAGCAGCAGCCCGGTGAAGCCGAGGAAGTACAGCAACGACAGGTAGTAGTTGTGCGGGTGGTCGTGCACCACCGGCTTGCCCTCGGCGTTGGTGATGTGCAGGTCAACGCTGCGGTTGGCCATGCCGTGGCCGAACACCGGCGCTTCCTTGATGGTTTCCCAACTGGCCGCCCACAGCGCCGGCCGCTCGCTGGCGCCGCGCTCGGTGATGATCTCCGGGTCCACCGCCACGATGGTCCCCAGCACCAGGGCCAGCACCGCCAGCGGTATCAGCAGGCGGCGGGTGCCGGTGAGGATTGGCAGCGCCACACAGCCCACCGCCAGCGCCACCAGGGTGGAGCGGCGCTGGTTGGCGGCCAGATACACCAGCAGGGTGATCGAGGTGAGCCAGGGCAGTACCCGCACCCAGCGGGCCGGCGGCAGCTGGCGGGAGGCGAAGAAGGCGAAGAACGGCAGGGTGATGCAGTACATGCTGGCGTACAGCTGATTGGTGTCGAGGATCAACCAGGGCGCGATCTCGAACCGCTCGAAGACGCCGTACAGCTGGTTATCGAAGGGCCGGCCGACGATAAAGTAATAGGCATAAAAATCCACCGCCGCCGCCAGCGCGGCGCCGGCGGTGCCGATCAGCATGGCCCGCCAGAACGCCCGGGGATAGCGGCGCACGAACAGTTCAAAGGCGCTGAACAGGGTGAACAGCTCGAGCAGCGCCCGCACGAAGCGGCTGGGATTGGGGGCCGGCGAATAGAACGTGGACAGGGTGGCGTAGAGCAGAAAGATCCACAGCAACGGCCAGCGGGTCACCAGTTCCAGCGGGCGGTGGCGGGCGGCCACCAGCACCACGATCAACGCCGGCAGGAAGAACACCGCGTCCAGGGCGTTCATCAGGCTGGTGCGCGAAGGAAACACCAGCAGCCCGGAGAACATCACGACCATGGACAGTCCGAGCCAGGCGGTGATCAGGCACTCGCGCGGCGCGGTGGACGGGGTGGGGCTGTTCATCCTGACGGCTCCAGAGGGGCTTATCGGTACGGGTTGGGCTGGCCCGGAGGTTGATGTTTGAAGCGCTTGTGCACCCACAGATACTGCTCCGGATGCTTGCGCACATAGTGTTCCACCGTGCGGTTGATACGCGCGGTGTCCGCCTCGTCGTCGCCGCTGGGAAAGTCCTCCAGCGGCGCGCCGAATTCGATCTGGTAACGGCCGCCGGGCAACCGGTAGTGGGCGCAGGGAATCACCGCCGCCTTGCCCATTTTGGCGATCCGGCTGGTGGCGGTGATGGTGGCCGCCGGCACCCCGAAGAACGGCACATACACCGCGTGGCGGGTGCCGTAATCCTGGTCCGGGGCGTACCACACCACCTCGCCCTGGCGCAGCAGCCGCACGGTCTGGCGCAGGTCGTTGCGGTCCACCGAGTGGTTCACCCAGGTGCCCCGGCCCTCGGTGATCAGCTTGTCCAGCAGCGGATTGTCATTGGGCCGATAGACCACGCTGAAACGGAAGAACTTCCCCAGCAGGCGGCTGCCCACGTCGATGGAATTGAAATGCATGCCCAGCAGCAGCACCCCCTGGCCCCGGGCCCGGGCCGCCTCCAGGTGCTCCAGCCCGGAGACGCTGAGCCGCTGGCCCAGGTCGATGCGGCGATTGTGGAAGGCACCGGCCATTTCCAGCAGGGCTTCGCCGGTACTGGTCATCACCCGCCGCGCCAGCGCCGTCCGTTCCTGCTCGGACAGCTCCGGGAAACACAACTTCAGGTTGACCAGCGTGACCCGGCGGCGGGCCCGGGCCAGATACCAGCCCAGTCGGCCCAGGCCCCGCCCGGCCGCCAGCAGCCAGTCCCAGGGCAACTGGCCGATCAGCCAGAACAGGGCCAGCCCGGCGCGGGTGGGCCACAGGCGCGGGTCCTTGGGGTCGGTGGGGCGGTTGCGACGTCTACCCATGTTCTGACTTAGCCCTGCTTGAGGGCGGGCCGGCTTTCGCGGGTGCTGAGGCTGGCCAGCATCAGCGCCAGCGGGAACCACAGGCACATCCAGCTGGGATGGAAGGGCACCAGCGTGTAGGCGCCGGCGCTGAGCATGGTGAGCAGGCCGGGCAGCACGCTGACCAGGAACACGGCGCCCTCGCGGTGTTTCTGGTCGTTGTCCGGCAGGTTCCAGGCGGGCACCGCCCAGGCGGCCAGGAACAGCAAAACGCCGACCAGGCCGGTGCTGTGCAGCACCGCCAGCAGCACGTTATTGGGGTGTGGCAGCACACGCAGGCCGCCGGGAATGCCCTCCAGCAGGGAATCGCCGCCCTCCTGGCTGAAGCCGTTGCCGAACAGCGGATGGCTGAAATACAGCTGTGCCTGACGCAGCACCTCGAAGTCCAGTGCCATGTACAGGGCCACCGCGCCGGCCAGGGCGGCCAGCAGCCGCTGGCCGTGGCGCAGCAGCACCCAGCCCAGCGCCATCACCAGCAGCATCAGGCCGGTATGCAACTGCACCGCCACCAGGAAGGTGAACCCCACCAGGGCCCCGGCGCCCCGGCGGGCGCCCTTGGGGGTGAGCCCTTCTTCCAGCGCCTGGGCCAGCAGAATAAAGGTGGGCGCCACCAGCGCCATGGTGCTGATCAGCGGGCCGGGCTGGGGCAGGTTGAAGATCAGGCTGGCGGGCTGGCTGAACAGGGGGCTGTCCAGGGGCTGGATGGTGAAATAGCTGACCATGATCACCGCCAGCACCACCATGGCGGTCATGGCACCGTTGGCCAGGGCCAGTTTCAGGGTGTGGCGGTAATAGAGGTGCAGCCAGCGCAGCATGCCCACCAGGATCACGATCTGCACCACCGCGCGCACCGTGCGCGAGCTGTTCACGTCCTCCGCCCAGCCCATGGTCAGCAGGGTCCAGCCCAGGAAGGCGTACAGCGGCACCAGCCAGGGGTCCAGCAGCAACTGGCGGTCGCCGCTGACCAGGGCACGGGTCAGCAGGGTCAGGGACGGCACGAAGAACAGCACGTCCACCACGTTCAGCAGGGCCACCCGGGAATGGAACAGAAACGGGCCGGTGAACATCACCGCGAACGAGACCGTCAGCCACAGTCTCAACCATTTGCCCTGTTGCGCGTTGTGGCGCAATGCCGTCATAGATTTCCGTCCCGTTGCGTATGGGTGCCAGTCCGGCGGGCGGGGCCGCTCGGCGAGCGGCAAAGTGTACTCAGCCCGGCTGCCGGCATCCACCGCTATGCTACACTTCGCCGCTGTCAGCACACTAGATGGAGTAGGGCAATGCCCAACCTGGAGATTCCCCCGTTCGGTCAGGCCCGGGTGCTGGTGGCGGGCGACGTCATGCTCGACCGCTACTGGCACGGCCCCACCGGCCGTATTTCGCCGGAAGCCCCGGTGCCGGTGGTGCGTGTCACCGACCTGGAGGACCGCCCCGGCGGCGCCGCCAACGTGGCGCTGAACATGGCCGCCCTGGGCGCCCGCGCCGAACTGGTGGGGGTCACCGGCGACGATGAGGCGGCGGGCATTCTCGAGGAACGGCTGGGCGCCGCCGACGTGGCCTGCGATTTCCAGAAAGTGGCGGGGCTGCCCACCATCACCAAACTGCGGGTGGTCAGCCGCCAGCAGCAGCTGCTGCGGCTGGATTTCGAGGAATCCTTCCAGGACCAGGACCCGGCGCCGTTCGCCGACAAGGTGCGTGCCCGGCTGGCCGGCTGCGGCGCCCTGGTGCTCTCCGACTACGCCAAGGGCGCCCTGCGCGACTGCCCGGGGCTGATCCGGCTGGCCCGGGAGGCCGGCGTGCCGGTGCTGGTGGACCCCAAGGGCAGCGACTTCGAGCGCTACCGGGGCGCTACCCTGCTGACCCCGAACCTGTCCGAGTTCGAGGCGGTGGTGGGCCCGGTGCCCGATGAAAAGACCCTGGCGGAAAAAGGCCAGACCCTGATGGTGGAGCTGGAGCTGGACGCCCTGCTGGTGACCCGCAGCGAGCGCGGCATGACCCTGCTGCGCGCCGGCCAGCCGGAGCGCCACCTGCCCACCCACGCCCGCGAGGTGTTCGATGTCACCGGCGCCGGTGACACCGTGATTTCCACCCTGGCGGTGGCCCTGGCCGCCGGCGCCACCCTGGAAGACGCGGTGGCGCTGGCCAATATCGCCGCCGGCATCGTGGTGGGCAAGCTCGGCACCGCCGTGGTCAGCGCCCCGGAACTGCGCCGGGCGGTGCACCAGACCGGCGGGCCGGGCCGGGGCGCCATGACCGAGGAACAGCTGCTGCTGGCCATCGAGGACGCCCGCGCCCAGGGCGAGACCATCGTCTTTACCAACGGCTGCTTCGACATCATCCACGCCGGCCACGTGGGCTACCTGGATTCCGCCCGCCGCCTGGGCGACCGGCTGGTGCTGGCGGTCAACAGCGACGAGTCGGTGAAACGGCTGAAAGGCCCGGGCCGGCCGATCAACCCGCTGGAGCGCCGCATGGCGGTGCTGGCGGCCCTGGAAGCGGTGGACTATGTGGTGGCTTTTGACACCGACACCCCGGAACCGCTGCTGGAGAAGGTCAAGCCGGACGTGCTGGTCAAAGGCGGTGATTACAGCGTGGACCAGGTGGTGGGCGCGCCCATCGTGCAGGCCTACGGCGGCCGGGTGGAAGTGCTCGACTTCGCCGAGAACATCTCCACCACCCACATCGTCCAGCGCATCCGCGGTGAACAGTAGGAGCGGCCTGTAGGAGCGGCTTCAGCCGCGATCAGCCGCGATCACCACCACGGTTGATCGCGGCTGAAGCCGCTCCTACAAGACCCTTTACAAGCCGCTGCGCCGGTACCTCGCCGGGGTCACCCCGGTCCAGCGCTGAAAAGCCCGGATAAAGGCGGCGGGCTCGCTGTAGCCCAGCCGGCCGCCGATCCGGTCCACGCTCAGTGACGAATCCGCCAGCAGGGCCCGGGCCTTGCGCAGGCGCACTTCATCGAGAAGGGTCTGATAGCTGCGGCCTTCCGCGCCGAGCCGGCGGCGGAAGCTGCGCTCCGCCAGGTCGAAGGCGGCGGCGGCCCGGGCGGCGTCCGGAAATTCCCCCAGGAACAGGTCCAGGTAGGCGGCGACCCGATCCGCCAGCCCCTCCCGGGCACCGCTCCGGCGGGCCAGCAGCGCGTCGCACTGGGAGCGGTACAGATCCTGGGCGGCCTGGTTGTGAAACGGCAGCGGCATGGCCAGGTCCCGGTTACGGATGCTGGCCTGGGCCCAGGGTTGGTCGAACTTCACCGGACAACGGAAATAGTCCTCGTAAAAGCCGGTTTCCCGGGGCCGGGGATAGGGCAACCACACCTCCCGGGGAGCCAGGTCCAGGCCCAGCTGGGTCTGCAGGTCGTTGACCAGCCGGAAGGTTCCGGTCATGTCCCGGTCGATAAGGATGCGGCGCACCGCCGGTGGCAGGGCGATGGGCTTAAGAATCAGCGCCGTGTCCTGCTCGCCGGGCACCAGCGACAGCTCGCCGTACAGATAGGTAAGCGCCTGGT
This sequence comes from Alloalcanivorax gelatiniphagus, assembly GCF_005938655.1. Lineage (GTDB taxonomy): Bacteria > Pseudomonadota > Gammaproteobacteria > Pseudomonadales > Alcanivoracaceae > Alloalcanivorax > Alloalcanivorax gelatiniphagus. The sequence continues at coordinate 27,179 of NZ_VCQT01000039.1, read as the reverse complement.
AGCGCACCCCCAACTGGAAGCCCTCGAAGGCGGAGCGGCTGGTCATCAGCAGCATGGTCAGCGGCCCATAGCCGGCCAGCCCGAAACGCTGGCCCATCTCGAAGCCGAACGCCGGGTCCCCGGCCAGGGGCAGCAATTCCGTGAGCACCGCCAGCTCCCGGTCCCGCTCGATCTCGCCATTGGGGTCCAGGCGCGCCGGGTCCAGCCCGTGGCGGGCCAGCACATCGTCGCAGGCCACCCCGCGTTGGCGGAGCAGGTCCACGGTGTAGATCAGGGCGAGGATCGAGCGCTGGGACATATCTCTCTGGCCGGAATTATCAATTTTCGGGTCAGCTTAACAGCTTTTTTCCCCGCCCCGCCAAGGTAGTGTAGGCCCATCGAAAAGGCGCCCGGGCCAACCCGGCCGGTACCACCCGTGAATGGGAGAACAACATGAACAGTCGAGTAAACCCGAATAATCAGGCCGTGAAGGTGGCCATTGTCGGCGGTGGCTTCGGTGGCCTGTGCATGGCCATCAAGCTGCGCGAGGCCGGCATCGAGGACTTCGTGGTGCTGGAGAAGGCCGGCGAGCTGGGCGGCACCTGGCGGGAAAACACCTACCCGGGCTGCGCCTGCGACGTGCAGTCGCACCTGTATTCCTATTCCTTCGAGGGCAACCCGGACTGGTCCGCCCGCTATAGCGGCTGGAAGGAAATCCAGGATTACATCCTGGCCACCGTGGCCAAACACGGCATTCGCGAGCGCACCCGTTTCCACGCCCAGGTCACCGGCGCCCACTTTGACGAGGCCCGTGCCCGCTGGACCCTGGATCTCACCGACGGCAGCCAGGTGGAATGCCAGCACTGGGTACTGGCCAGCGGCCCGCTGCATGTGCCGCAGATTCCCAAGTTCCCCGGCATGGAGCGGTTCCAGGGCAAGGTGTTCCACTCCTCCCAGTGGGACCACGACTACGACCTGGCCGGCAAGAAGGTGGTGTCCGTGGGCACCGGCGCCAGCGCCATCCAGTATGTGCCGCAAATCGCCCCGTTGGTGGAACAACTCACCGTGGTGCAGCGCACTCCGGGCTGGATCATCCCCCGGGATGAGCGCCGCTACAGTGCTCTCAGCAAGACCCTGTTCCGCCGCTTCCCGGCCCTGCGCAAGCTGCACCGGGCGCGGCTCTACTGGAGCAATGAATCCCGGGTGCTGCCGATTTTCCACCCGCGCCTGGCCTCGCTGCTGGAGAAAGCGGTTAAGCAGTTCATCCGCTTCCAGGTGAAAGACAAGGACACCGCCCGCCGGCTCACCCCCAGCTACACCCTGGGCTGCAAGCGCATCATGATCTCCAACCGCTACTACCCCACCTTCAACCGGGACAACGTGGAACTGGTCACCGAGGGCGTGAAGGAAGTACGCGAGCACAGCATCGTGTTCAGCGACGGCAGCGAGCGGGACATGGACTGCCTGGTGCTGGGCACCGGCTTCGTGGTGGACCCGCGCATCTACATGCAGGGCTTCCCCATCGTCGGGCGCGGCGGCCGCACTCTCCAGGAGGACTGGAAGGACGCCTCCGAGGCCTATCTGGGCGTCACCGTGGCCGGCTACCCGAACCTGTTCCAGATGGTCGGGCCGAACACCGGCCTGGGACACAATTCCATTGTCTTCATGATCGAGTGCCAGGCCCGCTACATCGTCGATGCGATCCAGCAGGTGGACGCCCGGGGCGTGGACTGCCTGGACGTGAAGCGCTCGGAAATGGACGTGTTCAACGAGAAACTGCAGCGCGACGTGGCCGGCACCGTCTGGCAGCAGGGCGGCTGCAGCAGCTGGTACCAGCAGGCGGACGGCAAGAACGTGGCGATCTGGCCCTACGCCACCTGGCGCTACTGGCTCAAGACCCGCCAGGTGGACGCCGGCAAGTACCATTGGGAAAAAGCCCGGCAACCCGTCCCCACATTGTAGGAGCGGCTTTAGCCGCGATCCGGCGTGCGTAATGATCCCGGCGCCGGATCGCGGCTAAAGCCGCTCCTACAAGGCCAACGCCAAGGCCAACGCCAAGGCCAACGCCAAGGCCAACGCCAAGGCCAACGCCAAGGCCAACGCCAAGGCCAACGCCAAGGCCAACGCCAAGGCCAACGCCAAGGCCAACGCCAAGGCCAACGCCAAGGCCAACGCCAAGGCCAACGCCAAGGCCAACGCCAAGGCCAACGCCAAGGCCAACGCCTGGGCGCTGCGGCTTGGGTTCTTTCCGGGATGGGGTTAGGCTTGGGCTCCACGCTCAGGAGCGCCCATGGACGACCGCAAACCGGAAATCATCGACACCCGGCTGATCGCCAAAAGCCGGCTGTTCGGCATCGAGGAGATGCACCTGCGCTTCAGCAACGGCGAGGAGCGCACCTACGAGCGCCTGCGCACGCCGCCGATTGCCGGGGTGATGTGCGTGCCGATGCTGGACCGGGACACGGTGGTGCTGATCCGGGAATACGGCGCCGGCGTGGAGGACTACCAGCTGACCCTGCCCAAGGGCGCCGTGGAACACGGCGAGGACTGGCGCGAGGCCGCCAACCGGGAACTCAAGGAAGAGGCCGGCTACGGCGCCCGCAAGCTCACCCTGCTCAAGCGCATGACCCTGTCGCCGGGCTATATGGGCCACCATATCCGCGTGATCCTGGCCGAGGATCTCTACGAAGAGAAACTGCCCGGTGACGAGCCGGAACCGCTGGAAGTGATCCCCTGGAAACTGTCCGACCTGGACCGTCTGCTGGAACGGGACGACGTCACCGAGGCCCGGGTGATCGCCGCTCTGCTGATGACCCAGCGCCTGCTGAACAATCGTTGATGAACAACCGCTGATGAACCCCTTCTGATGGAAGCCCCCATGACCGACCTGCACGACCTGCTGGACCCGGTGGCCGGCATCGCCGCCGACGCCGCCGCCGCCATTCTTGAGATCTACGATCGCGGCGACGTGGACGTGGACCGCAAGGACGACGACAGCCCGATCACCGCCGCCGACCGCGCCGCCCATAACCTGATCGTCGCCGGCCTCACCGCCCTGACCCCGGACATTCCGGTGTTCTCCGAGGAATCCGGTGGCATCGACTACGCCGACCGCAAGGACTGGACGCGCTTCTGGCTGGTGGACCCGCTGGACGGCACCAAGGAATTCATCAAGCGCAACGGCGAGTTCACCGTCAACATCGCCCTGGTGGAACAGGGCCGGCCGGTGCTCGGCGTGGTCCATGTGCCGGTCACCGGCGTGGTCTACCTGGGCGGGGAAGGGCTGGGCGCCTTCAAGGAGGAGAACGGCCAGCGCAGCGCCATTCACTGCCGTGAACGGCACTCGCCGGTGATTCTGGTGGCCAGCCGCAGCCACGGTGGCAGCCCGCGCATGGACGTGCTGGAGGCGCTGATCGCGCAACGGCTGGGTGCCGTGGACAAGACCTCCATGGGCTCGTCCCTGAAACTGTGTCTGGTGGCCGAGGGCAAGGCCGACCTCTACCCGCGCCTGGCGCCCACCAGCGAATGGGACACCGCCGCCGCCCACGCCGTGGTCAACGCCGCCGGCGGCCATGTGGTCAACACCGACTTCCAGCCGCTGGTCTACAACAAGGAAGACATTCTCAACCCGCACTTCCTGGTGCTTGGCCAGCCGGTGGACGACTGGCGCTTTATCCATTCCGCCGTGGAGAGATAGGGCAATCGCGGCTGAAGCCGCTCCTACGGTGGCGCGCATTGCCCTGTAGGAGCGGCTTCAGCCGCGATCAAGATGGAACCAAATGCCCGTAGGAGCGGCCGGGCGGCGTTTCGCTTCAGCCGCGATCAGCCCCTCACCCCGCCCAAGCCGGCAGCATCCCCAGCAACGTGGGCTGCAGCTGCTGGCTCAACCAATGGGCCCCCACCGCCGCCATGGACAGCTGCATCATCGGCAGCATGATGCCCAGCGCCAGGACGTTCACCAGTATCTTCTGCCGAATCCGGCCACTCCACAGCATCAGAGCGACCACCGCGAACACCATCAGCGGTATCGCCAGCAGCCCGGACAGGTCCGGCAGAGCGGGCAGGGTAAGTGAAAAGGATGAGAGCGGCAGATCGGTCATGGGTGAACACTCGGTACGGTTAGTAAGTCAAGATTACCAAGTGCTGCATTAATGTAAGGTGAATGCCTTCAAAGTGTGTCACAAAATAATATCAAAGTGCTATTAGACGGCATGGGTCTTATTTATGGCACATGCGTGCTACTTTTCCGGCCGTTCCTCCAGATAGCGGCGCAGGGCCTCCCGGTCCGGCACCGTCACCCGCCCATAGCTGAAGGCGATCAGCCCCTCCCGCTCCAGGGCCTTGAGCACCCGGTGCACGCCCTGGCGGGTCATGCCCATCATGTTGGCGATGTGCTCGCGGGTCAGTTTGAAGGTCACCGGCCCGTCCCCGGTTTCACCGGGCTCGTGCATCTGCGCCAGAAACAACAGCCGCCGGCCCACCCGGCCGGGCATATCGCGCAGGGCGTTGTCCTCGATGATGGAGATCGCCGACCACAGCCGCCGGCTGAGCATGTCCAGGGTGCGCGGATAGGCTTCCGGGTAGCGGGCCAGCAGGTCCCGGTAGCCCTGGCCCGGCACCTCCACCAGCTCACCGTCGCTGTGGGCGGTGGCGCCGAACACCCGGGGCACGCCCGGGGAGAACACGGTGTCGCCGAACCAGGCGCCGGGCTCGAACAGGGTCAGCATGATTTCCCGGCCGTCACTGCTGGTGGAGCTGATCCGCACGCTGCCGGCGCCCACCACCGACAGGGCCGACTGCACCTCGCCGCGCGCGTAGAGCACCTCGTTGGCGCGGAACGGCCGTACCCGGGCCATGGCGGCGGCCTCGCGCAGCGCCTGCTCCGGCAGACCGGAGAGCAGTGAGCAACCGCTCAGGACCCGCAGATTGTGTTCCGACCGGCCGTCGGTGTGGGTTTCGGACATCAGGCGACCCGGTAAGTGTCAAACCGTTGACAGTCTGGCGGCCCCGCCGGTTCTAGACTGCCGGCATAGCAAAATAAAAGAGCCAGCGGGCCGTCGCCCGTACCGGGTACCGGTCCCTCAAGCCAGGAGAGCATCATGCACGAGCAAGAACCCCGCGCCCAGTTCAAACACATGGAAGAAGGCACCGCCGAGGATTGGCAAATCATTTCCCAGGCGTTTGGCGGCTTCGCCCGCGAACTGCCGGACCGGGTGATCGATCATCTGCGTTTGCTGGAAGGTGACTGCGGTGGCTTCCCGGTGGACCGCCTGACCCATTGTCTGCAGACCGCCACCCTGGCCCACCAGGACGGCCGCGACGAGGAATATGTGGTGTGTGCGCTGCTTCACGACATCGGTGACACCCTGGGCCCGTACAACCACGCCGACGTGGCCGCCAGCCTGCTGGAGCCCTTCGTCAGCGAGGAAAACCACTGGATGGTCAAGCACCACGCCATCTTCCAGGGCTACTACTTCTTCGATCACCTGGGCCTGGATCGTGACCTGCGCGAGCAGTTCCGAGACCACCCCTGCTTCGCGCGTACCGAGGAATTCTGCGCCAAATACGACGCCGCCGCCTTCGACCCGGACCAGGAAACCCTGCCGCTGTCGTTCTTCGAGCCGATGCTGCGCCGGGTGATGGCCAAGCCCAAGCGCTCCCTGTACAAGAAGAGCTTCGACTCCGAGCCCGCCGCCGCGCAAAACGCCTGATCGTTGCCGCGCCGCGCCGTGTGACACGGCGCGGTCCCCAGTTTGGGTGTACACACCAAACTGTCAGAAAGAACGAAATATTTCAGCCATCCCCGAGTCATAACCGGGCCGTAAGGTAAGCCCCGCGTAAACAGTCCTTACTCGGGAGACTCACCATGAATACCCTGCATCCGGCCCGGTGGCGTGCCACCTGGCTGACGTTTTTGCTGTGCCTTTTTCTCTCCGCCTGCGGCGGCGACAGCAGCTCCAGCGATGCTGGCGGCGGCGCCACGCCACCGGACGCCGGCGGCCCGTCCGCCAACGCCTTCACCCTGGCGGTGCTGCCGGATACCCAGAAATATTCCCGCTATTCGCCGGAGCGTTATACCGTTCAGACGCAATGGATCGCCGACCATTACCAGGAGGAGAACATCAAGTTCACCGTGCATCTGGGCGATGTGGTCGACCGCCCCGGTGTGCCCGAGGAATGGGTGGAGGCCCGCGCCGCCATGCAGATCCTGGAAGCCAACCCGGAAACCCCCTACAGCGTGCTGGCCGGCAACCACGACGTGATGAACAGCGGTCAGTGGGACGACCAGCGCACCCTGGCCAATGAACCTTTCCTGCAGCAGTTTCCGGCGTCCCTGCAGGCGTCCAACTTCAGCACCTTCCAGGGCACCGACGAAACCGGCTTCAACAGCTATCACCTGTTCCAGGCCGGCGACCGCGAGTACCTGGTGCTGGCCCTGGACTGGCTGCCGTCGCAGCAAACCGTGTCTTGGGTACAGGGCGTGCTCGATCAGCACCCGGACACCCCCACCATTCTCACCACCCATCAGCTGCTGGGCATCGGCTCCGACGGCAAAACCGCCGTGTTCACTCCGCTGGGCAAACAGCTGTGGGAAGACCTGATCAGCACCAACGACCAGATTTTCCTGACCGTCAGCGGCCACAACCACGGTGAAGCCACCCTGATCGGCAAGAACCAATACGGCCGCGACGTGGTGATGGTGGTGGTGGACTACCAGTCCGGTTTCTGGGGTGGCAATGGCATGATGCAGCTGGTGAGTTTCAACGAAGCGGACCAGCAACTGGATTTCCGCTCCTACTCGCCCTGGGTGGCGTCGATTCCGGAGGCCGAGCGTCAGCCCCAGGACGAGCTGTCCCGTTGGGAGTTCAGTGTGCCGATGAACTTCGAGCGCCGCTTCGCCGATCTCAATCAGGGCTCCGTGTCCGACTCGCCGGGCAACATCGAAGGCACCGAAGCCTACTGGATTCTCGACGACGACCACCGCATCACCCGCGCCGACGGTTCGGTGCAGTTCATGGATGCCTCCGGCCACGGCAACACCCTGGAGCTGGTGGACTACAACGATCCCCAGGGCGAGCAAAGCGACTTCTTCGAGCTGCGTGATGAAAAGCCGCCGTTCGGCTACGCCACCGGCACCGCCACCTTCCGTGGCAACAACGACATCGGGGGTTACTACCTGACCACCGGTGGTCCCGGCCTGACCTTCGAAAACAGCGCCTCCGGCAAACCCGGTTTCCTGCCGCAATACACCATTGAAGCCATCGTGCGGCTGCCGTCGGATTGGCAGCGGGATAACAACAAGTGGTCCGGCATTCTCAACCACGAACCGGGCATCACCCAGGTCTGCCAGTACCACGAAGTGTCCTGTTCCGGCAGCGATGCGTCCCTGGGCCTGAACGTTTCATCCCTGAAGGAATTCCAGTGGGTCAGCACCTCCCAGAACGGCAAGGGTCAGGACAACTGGTCCTGGGAAGTGGGCAACGATTACTGGTACCACATCGCCCTGGTGAACGATGGCGAGCGGGTGCAGATGTACGTGGACGGTTCTCTGACCATGCGTACCGGTGTGGATCAGCAGCAGGGGCTGATGGTGGAGCCGGGCCAGCCCTGGAACATCGGCATCAACAGCTGGCAGGGCAGCCCGGGCAATCTGTTCGCCGGCGACATCGCCGAGATCCGCATCAACAACCGGGCGCTGGATCGCAGCGAGTGGCTGTACAACCAATAAGGCACCGCCTCACCTCTTCAAGCGCCCTGCGGGGCGCTTTTTTTATGCGCTCGCTTTTGCGGGGGAGGTGCCCTCGATCCGGGCCGCGTCTCGGTGTGGGCCCCCTTCCGGGAACGCCGTGAACCCGTCCATGGGGGCTCCCTTTCGAACGTCCTGTTCTCAAGGGTCCCGGAAGAGGGCCCACACCGAGACGCTACGAGGTAGCGTCTCGCGCGGCTTTGTAGTTGGGGGAGGAGGGGCTGTAGGAGCGACTTCAGTCGCGATTGAAGATGGCACCGCCGCTGATCGCGGCTAAAGCCGAACCGCCGCCCGGCCGTTCCTACAGCAATACACGGCGGGCTCCAGGGGGGCCGGGAAGAATCCCTGTAGGAGCGACTTCAGTCGCGATTGAAGATGGCACCACCGCTGATCGCGACTGAAGCGGAATGCCGCCCAGCCGCTCCTACGGCAGATCCAAAAGGCCGAGGAGGGCGTCGGTGTCCAGGTGCTGGTCGATGATGTCGGCGAGGCGGTCCAGGTCGTGCTGGCGGTGGGCGTGGTAATCGACGGCGGCGGAGGCGTCGGCCAGGCCGGCCCAGCGTAGCAGGGCGTCGGTGGCGCCGGGGTGGTCGAACAGGCCGTGCAGGTAGGTGCCGCGGATACGGTCGTCGTCGCTGATGGCGCCATCGGCCCGGCCTTCCAGGCGCAGCAGCGGGTGGTCCAGGGCCGGGCCTTCGCTGACGCCATTGTGGATCTCGTAACCGTGGATCGGCACGCCGTCCGGCAGCAGGGTGCCGCTCACGTTGCGCAGCTGTTTACCGCCGACCAGGGTGGTGCGCAGGGCCAGCCAGCCCAGGCCGTCATCGCCGCCGGGTTCACCTTCCAAACCCTGCGGGTCCTCGATGCGTTGGCCCAGCATCTGGAAGCCGCCGCAGATGCCCAGCACCTTGCCACCGTAGCGCAGGTGCCGTTCGATCTCCCGGTCCCAACCCTGCTCGCGCAGGAACGCCAGGTCGGCGCGGCTGGCCTTGCTGCCGGGCAGGATCACCAGGTCCGCCGCCGGCCAGGGCCGGCCCATTTCCGCGAAGCGCAGTTCCACGCCGGGGTGCAGGCGCAGGGGATCGAAGTCGTTGTGGTTGCTCATGCGCGGCAGCAGCGGCACCGTCACCTTGAGCGCGCCGTCGCCGTGGTCGCCGCCGCCGGCCACCGCATCCTCCGCGTCCAGCATCAGACCGTGCAGGTAGGGCAGCACCCCCAGGACCGGTTTGCCGGTACGTTGCTCCAACCAGTCAAGGCCGCTTTGTAACAGCGCCGGGTCGCCGCGAAAGCGGTTGATCACGAAGCCGCGAATGCGCGCCTGCTCCTCCGGCGGCAGCACCGCCAGGGTGCCGACGATTTGCGCGAACACCCCGCCCCGGTCGATGTCCGCCACCAGGATCACCGGGCAATCGGCCAGCTCGGCGAAGCCCATATTGGCGATGTCGTTGGCGCGCAGATTGATCTCCGCCGGGCTGCCGGCGCCCTCGGCGATCACCACGTCATAGCGGGCGGACAGCGCCTGCCAGGCAGCGCGCACCGCGTCCCGGGCGGTGGCCTTGAAGGCGTGATAGTCCAGGGCATCCATATTGCCGTGCACTTGCCCGCGCAGAATCACCTGGGCGCCCCGGTCGGTCTGCGGCTTCAACAGCACCGGGTTCATATCCGAATGCAACGGCACCCCCGCCGCCAACGCCTGCAACGCGGTGGACCGGCCCACCTCGCCACCGTCCTCGCTCACCGCGCTGTTCAACGCCATGTTCTGCGCCTTGAACGGCGCCACCCGCACCCCCCGCCGCGCCAACCACCGGCACAACGCCGCCACCACCAGCGTCTTGCCAGCGTCGGAGGTGGTGCCCTGAACCATCAATGTCGTCATGACAGGCCGCCCTGGTTTTTTGTAGGAGCGGCTTCAGCCGCGATGGGGTGGGGACGAGTTGAAAGTTACAAGTTAAAAGTTAAAAGGTCCTGGCGGAAAGGCTTTCCCGCGGCCCACGGCCGTGCAAGCGGTGCGGTTCATCCCTATTACCCTCAAGCGCGGGCACGGCGGTACAAAGCCGGACACCCCGATCCGCGTTTCAACTTTTAACTTTCAACTGTTCTTACAACTCCACGCCCTTTTGAGCCCGAACCCCCTGATCCTTGAACGCATGCTTGACCACTTTCATTTCCGTGACCGTGTCCGCCAGTTCGATCAGCGGTTTGGGGGCGTAGCGGCCGGTGACCACCGCGTGTTGCATGGGCGGGCGGTTTTGCAGGTCGTCGAGGACCGTGTCCAAGTCCAGGTACTCGTAGCGCAGGGCGATGTTCAGTTCGTCCAGCAGCACCAGGTGGTAGCTCTCGTCGCGGAGCATGGCGCGGGCGATGTCCCAGGCCGCCTGGGCGGCGGCCAGGTCCCGTTCCCGGTCCTGGGTGTCCCAGGTGTAGCCTTCGCCCATGACGTGGTAGTCCACGTTGGGCAGGTCGCGGAAGAAGGCTTCCTCACCGGTGCTGAAGGCGCCCTTGATGAACTGCACCACGCCCACTTTCATGCCGTGGCCCAGGGCCCGGGCCAGCATGCCGAAGCCGGAGCTGCTCTTGCCCTTGCCCGGGCCGGTGAGCACCAGCAGCACGCCCTGGTCCTTGTCGGCGCGGGCGATGCGCTCCTGCATGATTTGTTGTTTCTTCGCCATGCGTTCGGCGTGGCGTCGCGGGGTTTTGGCGTCTTCGCGCATGGGGATCTCCTGTTATTCGGAACCGACGGAAAGGGAAAAACGGCCGTCGAAAATCGACGCCACCAGGGCCGGCGCCGAAGCAAAGTAACCGTGGAAGAAGCTGGCCACCAGACCGTTTTTCACGAACACTGGTTCGCCGCCGGTGCCGCTTTGTTTCTCGCTGAACAGTTGCGCCGCCGGCCCGTTTTCCAGGGTGCCGTGGTGGAAGGTATGGCCGCGCAGTTCGTCATCGCCCAGGCGCAGGGCGTGCATGCCCAACCCCTGGAGCTTGCCGGTGAGCCGGGCGGTGCCGGACAGCAGGCCGAAGCCTTGATGGGCTTCGCCATCACCGTCCACCACGGTGTCCATGCAGCTCATCAGGCCGCCGCATTCCGCCAGGATCGGTTTGCCGGCGTCATGGTGGGCGCGGATCGCCCCGTGCATGGAGGTGTTGGCGGCCAGGGTGGCACCGTGCAGTTCCGGATAGCCGCCGGGCAGCCACAGCGCGTCCACCGGCGGCAGGGCGGTGTCGTTCAGGGGCGAGAAGAAGTGGAGCTCCGCGCCCAGCTCGCGCAGCAGGTCCAGGTTGGCCGGATAGAGAAACGCGAAGGCGGCGTCCCGGGCCACGCCGATGCGCCGGCCGGCCAGCAACGGTGGTGGCGGGGTCGGTCGCGGGGCGGAAAAGGTGACCGGTTCCGGCAGCCGGTCCAGGCCGGCCTCGGCCAGCACCCGGGCGGCCTGGTCCAGGCGCTCGTCCAGGTCCGCCAGTTCACCGGCCTGTATCAGACCCAGATGCCGCTCCGGCAGGGTCAGGGCATCGTGGCGTGGCACCGCGCCGAGCAGGGTCAGGTCCGCCGGCAGGCCCTCGGCGAGCAGGGCGCCATGGCGCGGGCTGGCCACCCGGTTGGCGATTACCTCACGCACCGTCAGGTCCTCCCGGTAGCGGGCCAGGCCCAGGGCCACCGCGCCGAAGGTCTGGGCCATGCCCCAGGCGTCGATGACGGGAAGCGCCGGGATGCCCGCCAGCACCGCCAGGTCCGCGCTGGACGGGGTGCCGTCGAACAGGCCCATGGCCCCTTCCACCAGAATCAGGTCGGCCTGTTCGGCGGCCTCCGCCAGCCGCCAGCGGCATTCCGCTTCGCCGGTCATCCAGGGTTGCAACTGGTACACCGGCGCGCCGCTGGCCCGCTCCAGCACCATCGGGTCCAGATAGTCCGGGCCGAACTTGAACACCCGCACCTGGCGGCCGGCATTGCGGTGCAGCCGGGCCAGGGCGGCGGTGATCAGGGATTTGCCCTGGCCGGAACCGGGAGCGCTGATCAGCGCCGCCGGAGCGCGGCCGTGGAAATGGCCGGAGTCAGTCATGCGGATCTCCCAGGGCCGGGTCGGCGGGCACGAACACCGGCGCGCCGTCCACCCGGGCCATGGTCAGGGGTTGCCCGTACAGGCGCGCCAGAGCGCCGGGCTCCAGCATCGCCTCGGCGGGCCCGTAACAATGCTGGCCGTCCGGGAACAGCAGCAACAGATGGTCGCACCAGCGCGCCGCCAGATTCAGGTCGTGCAGGCCCATGACCACGGCGGCGCCGCGCTCGGCCTGATCGCGCAGCAGTTTCATCACCGCCACCTGGTGGTGCAGGTCCAGGTGGTTGGTGGGTTCGTCCGCCAGCCACACCGCCGGGGTCTGGGCCAGGGCGGTGGCGATGGCCACCCGCTGGCGCTCGCCGCCGGACAGGGTGGTCACCAGCCGGTCGGCCAGATGATCCACGGACAAAGCGGCCAGGGCCTGTTGTGTGCGGGCCAGGTCCTCGGCCCCTTCCCGCCGCCACGGCGACAGGAACGGGTGGCGACCAATCATGGCGGTCTCCAGTACCGTGGCCGGGAAACCGTCCTGGCGATCCTGGAACACCACCGCCAGCCGTTGCGCCACGGTCCGGCGTTTCAGGGCATCCAGGGGCGTGTCATCCAGGTGGACCCGGCCGGCCCGGGGCGCGCGCAGCCCCGCCAGGGTGTGCAACAGCGTGGTCTTGCCGACCCCGTTCGGGCCCAGCACGCCCCAGCGCTGGCCCGGCGCCACCCGCAGGGTGAGCGGCCGGCCACTGGCGCGGCCGGGAATATCGATGACCAGGTCCTGCGTGGTCAGCACCGTCATCAGCGGCTCCGGTACAACAGCAGCAGGAAGGTGGGCACGCCGAGCAGGGCGGTAATCACCCCCACCGGCAGCTGCTGGGGGGCCAGCAGGGTGCGTGCCAGGGTGTCCGCCAGGGTCAGCAGGGCGCCGCCGGCCAGCACGCTGGCCGGCAGAATCAGGCGCTGATCGTTGCCCAGCGCCAGGCGCAGCATGTGCGGCACCACCAGACCCACGAAGCCGACGCTGCCGGCGGTGCTTACCGCCATCGCCGTGAGCGCGCTGGCCAGCACGTAAACGGTGATCTCCAGAGGACGCACCGCCACGCCCAGGGAGGCCGCCTGTAGCGGTCCGCGGGCCAGCACGTTGAGCCCGCGGGCCAGCGGCAACACCAGCAGCGTTGCCGGCACCAGCAGCAGCCAGGCCGGCCATGGCGAACGGGCATAGCTGAGATCCCCCATCAGCCAGTAGAGCATGCCCGGCAGCCGCTCCGCCGGGCTGAGGGTAAGCAGGAAGGTGACCACCGCGCCCCAGCCGGCGGCCACCACCACCCCGGTGAGCAGCAGCCTGGTGGGGGTCCAGCCGCCGACGCCCTGGGCCAGACCGAACACCAGCAGGGTGGAAAGCAGCGCCCCGGCGAAGGCGGCGCCGGGGACCCAGATGGCGGCCAGTCCCACCAGCATGGCGCCCAGGGCACCCACCGCCGCGCCGCCGGACAGGCCCAGCACATAGGGATCCGCCAGGGGGTTGCGCAGCAATACCTGCATCAGCGCCCCGGCCAGCCCCAGCAGGCCGCCGGTGGCGAACGCCGCCAGCGCCCGGGGCAGGCGCAGGGACAGCACCAATTCCCGGTGCAGCGGGTCGCCGCCGCCGGTGAGCGCCGCCCAAAGCTGCGCGGCGCTGATCGGCACGCTGCCCACCGCCAGCGACAGCCCCAGTGCCAGGGCGCCGGCCACCGCCAGCAGCGCCAGGGCCAGCAGGCCCCGGCCATTAACGGCGGGCACGGGCCCGCTCCAGGTGGTCGCACAGTTGCCGGGTGCCTTCCAGCATCTGCGGGGTGGGACGCTGCAGGGTGGACGGCGGCACGAAGAACAGGTTGTCCCGTTGCACGGCGGTAAGCGCCGGGAAGCGTTTCCACGGTTCCAGCCAGGCCGGATTGTCCTCGCCCATGCCGCCGGCCACGATCGCTTCCGGGTTGGCGGCGATCACCGCCTCGGTGCCGACCCGGGGGGCCAGCCCGTGCAGGTCGGCGAACACATTGATGCCGCCGCAGGTACGGATCGCCTCGCTGATCAGGTGCTCGCCGTTGACCGTCATCAGCGGTTCTTCCCAGACCTCATAGAACACCGTCACCGGCGCGGCGTCGGCGAAGCGCCGGCGCAGCGCGCCGATGCCGTCCCGGAAACGGGCGGCGGCGGCGTTGCCGGCCTGCTCCGTGCCGGCCAGCACCGCCAGGCGCTCCAGGGTGTCGGCCACATCGGTGAAGCGCAGAGGTTCGCCGCGGTAGACGGTGAGCCCCAGGTCCTCCAGGCGGTCCACCTGGGTGCCCGGGTTGCCGCTGATCCAGGCCACCACCAGGTCCGGTTTCAGAGCGAGAATGGCTTCCAGATCCAGGCGCTTGTAGCTGCCCACCCGGGGCAGTTTCTTGGCCGCCGGCGGGAAGTCGCTGTAGCTCACCGCGCCCACCAGGCGCTCGCCGGCGCCGGCGTCGAACAGCAGTTCGGTGGCGCCCGGGGACAGGGCCACGATGCGCTCCGCCGGCTGTTCCAGGCACACCCGCCGGTCCGCGTCGTCGTCCACGCACACCCGCGCGGAGGCCGCCGTGGCAAGCAGCGACAGGCTCAGGGCGAGCAGCGCGGTGGGGCGAATCATGGCGGTCTCCGGTCAGTGCAGGTCGTAGCGCAGGCTCAGCATGACGAACCGACCGGCGTTGAGATAGTCCCAGCCGGCGAAGTTGGTGGCCGTGGCGTAGCGCTTGTCGAGCACGTTCTTGACGGTCAGGCGGGTGGACCAGCGGGGCGTGAACCGCCAGCCGGCACGCAGGTCGAGAATACCGTAGCCGCCCAGCGGTTCCTGGTTGGCCGCGTCGTTGTAGCGGTCGCCCTTGAGCACCAGGCTGCCGCCCAGGGACAGGTCACCCAGATCCCGGTCCAGGTCCAGCCGCAGGCTACGCTTGGAGCGCCGTTGCAGCACCTTGTCGGTTTCCCGGTCGCGGGGGGCCTGGGCGGTCACCGCCGCCGCCAGCCGCCATTGGTTGAGTTCCAACCCGCCGCTCAGTTCGGCGCCGCGGATGCGCGCCTCGTTGACGTTATAAGGCGCATAGAGGCCACCCAGGTTGGCGTAGGCGATCAGGTCCTCCACATCGGTCTGGTACACCGCCAGGTCCCAGAACCAGGTCTGGAACTGGCCGCGCACACCCAGTTCCACGCTTTCCGAGCTTTCCGGTTCCAGGGCGTCGTTGCCGAAGCCGGGGTAGTAGAGGTCGTTGAAGGTGGGCGCCCGGAAGGCGGTGCCATAGCTGGCGCGCAGACGATGACGGGGCGTTACCTTGTAGCCCAGCGCCACGCCGCCGGTGGTTTTGTGGCCGAAGGCCTCGTTGTCGTCATAGCGGCCGCTGGCCTGCAGGTCCAGGTCGCCGAAGTCGAGCAGCACCTGGGCGAAGCCGCCGGAGTTATCGCGCTCGTCTTCCGCGTACCGGGTGGTGCTGTCGATGCTGTCACGCAGAAAATCGCCGCCCACTACCAGCCGGTGCTCGCCCAGCAGAAAAATGTTCTGCCAGTTGGCGGCGCGGCTGCGGGTATTGAAGACGCTGTCCTGGTTGCCGTCGGTGAAGCTTTCGTTCTCGTCGCGGGCGTCGCTGATCAGCAGCTTGCTTTGCCAGCTGTCGGTGACCCAGAGGTTGCCTTTGACGCCGGCGACCTGCAGCACATAGTCGGTTTCCTTGCGCTGCTCCGGGGTGCTGCCTTCGAATTCCGTGGTGCCCTCGGCACGAAAGCCGAACACGCCCAGCTCGGCGTCGTTGTCGAAGCGATGGGTCAGATGCACGACGCCGGAGGTGTTGTCGTAGCCCCGTTCCTCGCTGTGTTCCCGGAGGGTATCGCCGTCGGTATCGAAGCGGTCCACGGAAAGGCTGTAGCGGGTGCCGTCGCTCTCACCGGCAGCGCCGGCGGCCAGCCGCCGGCTGTTCATATTGCCGGCGCCGGTTTCCACCCAGGCGCCCGGATTGGTGCTGCCGTCGGTGAACACCTGCACCACGCCGCCCACGGCGTCGGCGCCGTAGAGGCTGCCACGGGGCCCGCGCACGATTTCCACCCGCTGAATCAATGACGGCGGCAAAAACTGCCAGGACGGGCTGCCGGCGGTGGCGGAACGCAGCCGCACACCGTCCACCAGCAGCAGGGTGGAGCTGCTGCCGGTGCCGCGCAGAAACAGGCTGGAGGTCTTGCCAAAACTGCCGTTGCCGACCATGTCCACGCCGGGCTGGCCGCGCAGCACCTCGCTGAATTCCATTGGCTGCTGGCGGCGCAGTTGTTCTTCATCGATCACGGTCACCGACGACAGGGAGGCATCGGCGGTGCGGCTGGTCAGGGTGGGGGTCACCACCACCGGGTCCAGAGCGGCCACTTGCAGGGGCCTGTGGTCTTCGGTGTCGGCCGCCGTCGCCACGGCCGGTGTCAGGACGGAAACACAAACAGGCAGGACGGCCATCGCCGTCGAAGCACGGAAAAACATGATTAGAAAGATCCCCTCTCACCGAGCTCACCCGCACGGCGTGATTACGATTGTCGGGGGGAGCGGGCGGTAAACAGGGGCCGGGCGGCTCCGTGTCACGCCGCCGTCGCCCTCCGCGACGCCAGGTCGGCACCGGCGGGGCCGGTATCCGTCTCCTTGCGGCCGGTATCCGGGCTGATGAGAGGGATGCGTTCCCGGGGCCATCGCCTTCCCGTGTGAAACACACAGTGGCGACTCCGATGGCCTTGCTCTCAATCACCGTTGCGGGGGCAGCGTCGGGCTGGCGCGGGTGCGCGTCACCGACTTCCCGTTTAACCCCGCCGTCGCGGGGCACCGTAAGGAGCGCGAAAACTAGCAAGGGAAGGGGCAATAATCAACGACGGTGCGCGGTTTTACCGCCGTTATCACCGCGATCCGCCAGTTTAAAGCGCGATGAACGTCAGGCCTCGGCCAGCGCCGCCGCCAGGTGGCGCCAGCCGGCCTGGTCGCCGGGCAGCCCCAGGCGCAGGCCGTCGGGTTGTTGCCAGAGGCGGGTGAGTACGGCCTGGCGGGCCAGGCGTTGGTGGTAACCGGCGGCGTTGGCGGTGGGGCACCAGGCGAACAGGTCGCTGTCGCCCTGGGGGTTCAGGCCGTGTTCCTGGAGCAGGGCGTCCAGCCGTTGCCGGTCGTCGCGCAGCCGCCGGCGGGTGTCGGCTTGCCAGTCGCGGTCCGCCAGGGCCGTGGCCATGACGTGGCGGGCCGGGTGGCTGAGGGCCCAGGGGCCGAGCCGTTCGTCGAGAGCCCGGCACAGGGCGGTTGGGCCCGCCATCAGGCCGGCGCGCAGGCCGGCCAGGCCGAAGAACTTGCCCAGGGAGCGCAGCACCACCAGCCCCGGTGCGCCCAGGTGGGGCACCAGGGATGTGGCGGGGCTGGCTTCGATAAAGGCTTCGTCCACCAGCAGCCAGCCGTCCCGTTTCGCCAGTTGCCGATGCCAGCCGAGCAGGGTGTGGGTGTCCAGGGTGGCGCCGGTGGGGTTGTTGGGATGAATCCACACCAGGGCGTCCAGGTCCGGCAGGGCGGCGGGCACCTGTTCCGCCGTCAGCGGCACCAGCCGGTGGCCGGCCCGCTGCCAGGCGGCGGCGTGTTCCTGGTAGCCCGGCGCCGGCACGCCCACCCGGCCCGGGCGGCGCAGCCAGGGCAGGGTTTGCAGGGCGGCCTGGCTGCCGGCCACCGGCAGGCAGCCGGCGTGGGCGGGTAGGTCCAGCCAAGTGCGGGCGATGGTCTCCAGGCCGTCATCGTCCTCCGGCAGCCGCCGCCAGACCCGCTCCGGGATCGCCGGCACCGGGTAGCCGTGGGGGTTGATGCCGGTGGACAGGTCCAGCCAGTCCGAGGCCGGGATGCCCCAGTGGCGGGCGGCGTGGTTAAGGCGGCCGCCGTGGTCCGGGCGCGGGCCACTCATGGCGCCGCTCCGGCGCACAGCGCGATCAGCACGGCCACCGACAGCCACAGCAACATGGCCCGTCGTACCAGCGCCAGCGCCGCGTCGATGGTGGCCGCGTCCGGCGCCGGGCCCTGGCCCAGCCGGGGGCGTTGCTTGAGCGCGCCGTGGTAGGGCGCCGGGCCGCCCAGGGTGACGCCCAGGGCGCCGGCCCCGGCGGCCATCACCGGGCCGGCGTTGGGGCTGTCCCAGAGCGGTGCCTGGCGGCGCCAGCAGCGCAGCGCCGGGGTCAGGTGGCCGCACAGGCCATAGCTGAGGGCGGTGAGCCGGGCCGGCACCCAGTTCAACACATCGTCCAGCCGCGCGGCGGCCTTGCCGAAGCGTTCGTAACGGGGCGTGCGGTAGCCCCACAGGGCGTCCAGGGTGTTGACGATGCGGTGCAGCAGCACCCCGGGCAGGCCCGCGACCAGAAACCAGAACAGGCTGGCGAACACCGCGTCGGCGCCGTTTTCCAGCATCGATTCGGTGGCCGCCCGGGCCACGCCTTCCGGGTCCAGGGCATCGCTGTCGCGGCTGACGATGCGGGCCACCTGGCGGCGCGCCTCCGGCAGGTCGCCGGCGGCCAGCGGCGCCGCCACCGCCCGGCCGTGCTCGGCCAGGCTGCGGGCGCCCAGGGCCAGCCACAGGCCCAGCACCTGCAGCGGCCACAGCAGCCACCAGGGCAACCACAGGGTCAGCGCCAGGGCGGCCAGCACCGGTGGCAGGGCCAGCAGCGCCACCGCCAGGGCGCCGCGGCCCAGGTCGCCCCGGGCGCGGCGATTGAGCCGCTGTTCCAGCCGGTTGGCGGCCCGCCCCAGGGCTCCCAACGGGTGGCCGCGACCGGGTTCACCCAGTACCCGGTCCAGGGCCACGGCGGCGATGGCGGCGAGGGTCAGGCTCCACATCGAGGGGGCTTCCGAGCAGTGAAAAGAGGCGCAGTGTAGCGGCAAGCGGTTACCGAAGGCACCTTGACAGTCCGCAAAGCCGGGAAGAGGATTGGCGCGCTTCTGTGACCACCCCGAGGACGCCGCGTGACCGATTCCGCCTGCTGGCAAGCCCCCATCGCCACCCCCTGCCCGGAGCACCGGGAGCGGGCCCTGGCCCGCCAGGCCCGCCTGACCAAGCCGCCGGGTTCCCTGGGCCGGCTGGAAGACGTGGCGGTGGAACTGGCGGCCCTGCAGGCCAGCGACCGGCCGGACATGGACGCGGTGGCGGTCACCGTGTTCGCCGCCGACCACGGTGTCTGCGCCGAGGGCGTGTCGGCGTTTCCCCAGGCAGTGACCGGGCAGATGATCGCCAATTTCGTCACCGGCGGCGCGGCCATCAGCGTGCTGGCCCGGCACATCGACGCGCGTTTGGAAGTGGTCAACCTGGGCACCGTGGCGCCGCCGCCGGTGAGCGACGGGGTGGTGGACGAAACCATCGCCCCGGGCACCGACAATCTGGCGGTCCGTCCGGCCATGAGCATGGAGCAATTGGAGGCCGCCCTGGCCGCCGGTGACCGGGCCGCGGCCCGTGCCGCCGAGTCCGGGGCGCGGCTTTTCGTGGGCGGCGAGATGGGCATCGGCAATACCACCAGCGCCAGCGCCGTGGCCTGCGCCCTGCTGGGCAAGCCGGCCCGTTCCCTGACCGGCCCGGGCACCGGTCTGGACCGCTACGGCGTGGGCCGCAAGGTGGCGGTGATCGAGCGCGCCCTGCGCCGCCATGCGGACCCCCGCGATCCACTGCAGGCGCTGGCCCTGGTGGGCGGCTTCGAGATCGCCGCCCTGGCCGGTGCCTTTATCGGCGCCGCCGCCCGTGGTCTGGTGGTGCTGGTGGACGGCTTTATCGTCACCGTGGCGGCCCTGGCGGCGGTGCGCCTGCGCCCGGAACTGCGCCCCTGGCTGCTGTTTTCCCACCAGTCCGCCGAGCCCGGCCATGTGCGGCTGCTGCAGACCCTGGAGGCGGAGCCGCTGCTGTGCCTGGGCCTGCGTCTGGGCGAGGGTTCCGGCGCCGCCCTGGCGGTGCCGCTGCTGCGCCAGGCCTGCGCGCTGCACAATGAGATGGCCACCTTCGAGGACGCCGGCGTCCAGGACCGCCCATGAGCGCGCCGGGCACCACCACCTGGTTCGACCTGCTGCGCCACGGCGAGCCGGACGGTGGCCCCAAATACCGGGGCCACCGGGACGACCCCCTGAGCCCGCTGGGCTGGCGGCAGATGCAGGCGGCCATCGGCGCCGACGACCGCTGGGACCATATCCTCACCTCGCCCCTGCGCCGCTGCCGGGAGTTCGCCGAGCGGTTGGCCGCCGAGCGCGGCCTGCCCTGCACCGTGGTGGATGGCTTCAAGGAAATCTCCTTCGGCGCCTGGGAAGGGCTGACCACGGAGCAGGTGGCCGAGCGCTTCGGCGACGGCCAGGCCCGGTTCTGGTCCGACCCGGAACGGCACGGCCCGGAGGGCGGCGAACCGATTCTGGATTTTCACCGGCGCATCGGTCAGACCTGGGCCCACTGGCGGGAAGCCCTGGCCGGCCAGCGGGTGTTGCTGGTGTGCCACGGCGGAGTGATCCGCATGACCCTGGCCCATGTGATGGGCCTGCCGCCGGGCCGTGCCCTGGGCGCTTTTCTGGTGCCCTACGCCAACCGTTCCCGGGTGCGCCTGGATGTCACCGACCAGGGCCTGTTGGGCTGCCTGGTCAGCCATGGCACCGTGGAGGCCGGACCGTGAGCCGGCGCGGGCAGCCGGCCCTGCTGGCCCTGTCGCTGCTGACCCGGCTGCCGGTGCGGGTGGCGACGCCGGTGGACCCACGCGACCAGGGCCGGTCGGTGGCCTGGTACCCGGCGGTGGGCTTGCTGATCGGCCTGCTGTCGTGGGCGCTGGCGACGCTGCTGGCCGGTGCCCCGCCGTGGCCGGCGGCGGCGCTGGTGCTGGTGGTCTGGGTGGGGCTCACCGGGGCTTTGCATCTGGACGGTCTGGCGGACAGCGCCGACGCCTGGCTGGGCGGCTACGGCGACCGGGCCCGCACCCTGGCCATCATGAAGGACCCCTATTGCGGGCCCGCCGGGGCGGTGGCCCTGCTGCTGGTGCTGTTGGTCAAGGCGGCGGCGCTGGCGGCTCTGCTGGAGAGCGGCGCGATCACGGTGCTGCTGGTGGCGCCGGTGCTGGCCCGGGCCGCCTGCGCCGGGCTGTTCCTGGCGCTGCCCTATGTACGAGAGCAGGGACTGGGCAGCGGGCAGGCCCTGCATACCGCGCGGCGGGCGGTGGGCCTGATGTTGCTGGCGGCGGCGCTGCTGGCGGTGTTGCTCGGGCAGGGATCGGCGGTGCTGGTGGCCGGCGTGGTGTTCATCGGTGGCGTGGTGTTGATGCGTCAACGGCTGGGCGGCTTCACCGGGGATACCGCGGGGGCGCTGGTGGAGGTGGTGGAGGCTGCTGTGCTGCTGGCGGCGGCGTTAGTGCTCTAACCCTGATCGCGACTGAAGTCGCTCCTACAACGTGCTTGCTGTAGGAGCGACTTCAGTCGCGATCCGGAGGTAAAGCCAGGCCCTTAAGCACCTGGGGCAGGCCGGCCACGGTCATCACCACCCGCTGCGCCCGGGCCGCCAGTTCCTGATTCAGCCAGCCCAGCTCGTCGGCGAAGCGGCGTGTCAGCGGGTCCATGCCGATCAGCCCCAGCCCCACCTCATTGCTGACCACGATCACCTGGCCGGGATAGGCGGGTAGCGCTTCCAGAAAGGCGGGGCGCTGGCGGTCGAATTCCTTCTCCCCGGCCAGCAGCAGGTTGCTCACCCACAGGCTCATGCAATCGATCAGCACGGTGGGCGCCGGCGCCCGCCGGGCCAGGTCGTTGAGGGCGGCGCCCAGCGCCAGCGGTTCTTCCAACAGGGACCAGTGCGCCGGACGCCGTTGCCGGTGGCGGCGGATGCGCTCGCGCATCTCGCCGTCGCCGGGCTCGGCGGTGGCCAGGTACAGCACCGGGCCGCCGCCATCGGCGGCCCGCCGTTCGGCCAGGCCGCTCTTGCCGGAGCGCACCCCGCCCAGAATCAGTTCAAGAGGCATGGAAGGAAAGGGAGGGGGCTCAGACCCCGAGCCGGCGGGCCATGGTGTCCATCACCTGGCGCCAGGCATCGGCGCCGGCCGGGCCCACTTCCTCGAAGGCGTGCAGCAGCAGGTCGTGCTGGATGCCGGTGAGGCGCTGTTCCAGCTCGGCGCCGGCTTCGGTGAGGCTCAGACGTTTGACGCGTTTGTCGGAGCCGTCGCGGGTCACCGCCACCAGCTCCTTTTCCACCAGGGTCTTGAGCGGCTTATGGATAGCCTGCTTGGTGAGCCGCATGGTATCCACCAGCTCGTTGACGCTGAGGTTGTTGTTATGGCCGATAAAGAACAGCAGGCGGTGGTGGATGCGTGACAGCCCCTGATCCTTGAGAATATTGTCCGGTTCCGCCACCAGACCGCGAAACGCGAAGTGCAAGGTTACCAGACTGTCGTTCAAGTGCTCCCGCGAAGCATCATCGACCATATTGACTCACCACCCTGTTTCATAGCTATATAGGTCACAAAGGTTGACCTTAGAGGAGTACCGATGCAACCCGTTTCGATCAAGCCGGACACCTTCGCGCGGCAATGGCTGGACGCCTGGAACCGGCACAGCCTGGAGGACATTCTGGCCCATTACCAGGACGACGTGGTGTTCCGCTCGCCCATGATTCCCCGTATCACCGGTGCCCGGGAGGGTATTCTACGCGGGAAATCGGCTCTGCGCGCCTATTGGGGTCAGGCGCTCGCCGCCCTGCCCGACCTGCGCTTCGAGTTGCTGGACGTGCTGTCGGGTTATCAGAGCGTGACCCTCTATTACAAGGGACATCGGGGTAACGTAGCGGAAACCTTTCTGTTTGGCGACCAGGCCCTGGTGCGCGAGTCCATCGCCTGCTACGCCGCCGGCTGACCGCCGTCCCCTGCCTTCAAACCGCGTAGTTTAACGGATTCGCGCCGAACTGGTGTGAACGGTATCGGCCGGGAAGGTTCCCGAAAACCGCACCGATGGCGGTGGGGATGAACAAAAAAACCGCCGGCGCAGGGGCGCCGGCGGTTGTCGTTGCAGCGCGGCGTTGGCCGCGCTCGGTGGCGGTTCAGTCGAACAGGCTTTCCACCTGGTACACCGCGGTGGTGCCACTCACCTCATTGCCCACCACCAGCAGGGCGGTGCCGCCGGGGGCGTCCTTGGCGGGGATGAACACCAGACCCTCGGGGCCCAGATCGCCCACCGAGGCCAGCACCGTACCCGGGTCCTCGGTGGTCCAGTCATCGCGGGTGTTCAGGTAGTCCACGCGCACCGGCGCGGCGGGGTCGGTGACGTCGTACACCAGCACGCCGCCCATCCGCTCCAGCCCCAGGAACAGGAACGTCTTGTCGCCCAGATGGCCCAGGGTCAGCCCTTCCGGCTCCGGGCCCTTGGCGTCGCTGCGGCTGTCGAAGTCGTCGCCTTCGTCATGGCCGGAGTTGAAGTAGTCCTGGCACGGAATGGTGCGCTGGGTGCCGAGCTTGCACTCGTCGCTGGCCAGGAACTGTTCGATGGCGTCGCCGGAGTCGAACACCAGCTCACCGTCCTCGCTCCAGATCGAGAAGGAGCGGGCGCCGTAGGCGTACAGTTTGTCGTACATCAGACGGTCGCCGTTCAGGTTGTCCTCGACGCCGTCGGCGGTGAACAGCACCGGGTTGCCGTTGCCGTCCTTGCGGTAGCCTTCGGTCCAGGTAATGTTCAGGCGGCCCAGCACCTCGTCCTCGCGGCAGTTGCCGGGATCGCCGGCGGTGGCGCCGCAGTAGCCGAAGGTGTCCGGATTAAGCAGGGCACCGGCGGCCAGCTCGCGCAGTTGCGGCGGCAGGTCGTCGCCACAGCGGCGGTCGAAGCCTTTGGCGTTGACCAGATGCTTGACCCGGAATTCCTCCACGAAGCCCTGGCTGGCGTCGCCGGCGCAGCCGCTGCCTTCGGTGCCCCAGTAGGCGTCGTTGTCTTCGCCCCAGGCGCGGGCATCGCCCTCGTTGGCGGTGACCAGGTAGGTGCTGCCACCGGCGCTGTAGGCGTGGATGGAGTCCGGCTGATACAGGCCGACCACGCCCGGGTAGGTGCGGATATTGATGGCGTCGTCCCTGTCGCTGGCGTCGATGCCGTTGCCGTCCTGGCCCAGATCCTTCTCGCCCAGGGGCAGGATGTCGGTGACCGTGGCGCTGGCGATATCCAGCTTGGCCAGGGCGTTGTTCTCCTGCAGGGTCACCCAGGCGGTGGTGCTGTCGGCGGACACCGCGATGTATTCCGGTTCCAGGTCCTCGGCGACGCTGGCGTTGGGGCCGTAGATGCGCACGCCGGCGGCCTTCAGGTCCGCTTTCTGGCTGTTGAAGGCGGTGAAGGTGGCGCGGGCTTCCACCGGGGACGCCGGGTCGCGGATATCGATGACGCTGATCGAGCCTTCCGGGTCCATGCTGTAGTCGTCGCCGGGCTCGCCCTCATTGGCGGTGAGCACATAGTGGCCATCCGGGGTGAACGCCACCATGTCCGGCAGCGCGCCCACGCCCACGAAGCTGATGCGCTCCAGGGTGTTGGCGTCGTACAGGGCCAGGAAGCCGGTGTCGGTCTTGCTGCCGGCCTGCACGGCCACCGCCACCAGATCACCTTGCACGGCCACGCTGTTCACTTCCGAGCCGGCGGAAATGTCGCCGGTGAGCAGGGTGTCTTCCAGGGTCGGGTTGGCCGGGTCCGCCAGACTGAGAATGTCCAGGGCGCCCTTGTTGGCGTTGACCACGAACAGACGCTGGGAGCCGGCGTGGTAGGCGGGAATCTCCGCCGCCGATTGATCAAACTGGCCGCTGCTGTGACGACCCAGGAAGCTCAACTTCACGCTGGAGGGCGTGGGCTCCGCCACCGGCGGGTTGGCGCCGCCGTCGTTGTTGTTGCTGTCGCCGCCGCAACCGGCCAGCAGGGTGGAGGCCAGCAGCGTACCGGCGCCAAGGGCAAGCCAGGGTTTCATAAAAACACCTCGTCATTATTCGTTCACGGATACCCGGGTAGTGGGCCGCAGATCCATGACAAGGGGATGACGGTTTTTTTAAGAACGGCGCAAGGACTGGCGACGGGGCGGGATTGGTCCCGGGCCCTGGGACGATGTGTCCAATGTTGAGGGTGGTTTGCCCGGATTAGACTGGGGCCGAGATCTCACAACGAGTGGAAATAATGGATTGGGTCCCGATCGTCTTTCTTACGTTCAAGGTGCTTGTGTTCGGCACGGGTATGTTCTTCGCCATCAAGTGGCATTACGACAAAGGCAAGAAAAAGAAAGAGGCGGAGAAAAACGGATAGGCTCCGTTCCCCGCCTTTGGAGTAAAACGGTTGGCGCCGCCTTTGGGCGGCGCACGGGATCAACCTTCAGTCGTCCTTCAACAACCGGCGCAATACCTTACCCGCCGGCGTGGCCGGCAGCTTATCGATAAAGGCCACCTGGCGCGGGTACTTGTAGGCGGCCATATGCTCCTTGGCCCAGTCGATCAGCTCGCTCTCGCTGACCTTGCCCTGGTACTCGGGCTTGAGCACCACGAACAGCTTCACCGTTTCGCCGCGCTGATCGTCCGGTATGCCGATGGCGGCGGACTGGGAAATAGCCGGGTGATCGAGCATCAGCGCTTCCACGTCCTCCGGGAACACACTGTAGCCGGAGCACTTGATCATCTCCTTGATGCGGCCGGTGAAGAACAGATAGCCCTCTTCATCGAGATAGCCCACGTCACCGGTGTACACGGCACCGCCGCGCAGGGTTTCGGCGGTGGCCTCGTCACGCTTCCAGTAGCCCTTGAACACCGCCTTGTTGCGCACCACGATCTCGCCGCTCTGATTCGGCGCGCACTCCGCGCCGGTGCCGGTATCCAGGATGCGGATCTGATTCTCCGCCATGGGCACCCCGCAGCTGCCCCACTTGATGCGGTCCTTGGGCATGAAGGTGTCGGAGGTATGGGTCTCGCTCAGGCCGTAGGCCGCTTCGTGGGTCTGGCAGCCGGTCAGTGCCTTCCATTCGCCGGCCAGTTTTTCGGTGAGGGGAATGCCGAAACTGGTGCAGGGATTGTTGGTCAGCGAGGTCAGGTCCCGCTGCGCCACGCCGGGCAGGTCGAGAATGGCGCGCAGCATGGGCGCGATGCTGTACCAGTTGCGTACCCGGTATTGCTCGATGGCGTCCACGGTGGTGGCCGGATCGAAGCGCGCCAGGATCACCAGGGTCTGGCGCGCGTACACCGGCTGGTAAACGCCGAAGTTCATGCCGGCGATATGGCACAGCGGCGCGATGCCCAGGCTCACCGTGTTCTCGGCCATGCGGTTGGCGGTGAACGACACCGCCATCTTGAACAGGCTGGAGCCGTAGCTGAGCATGGCGCCCTTGGGCCGGCCGGTGGTGCCGGACGTAAAGGTCATCAGGCCCACGCCGTTCCACAGATCCACCGGCTCGAACCGTTGCAGCGGCGCGGTGTTCGCCAGAATTTCCTTGAGGTCGTCGGTGCCCGCCGCCGCCGGGGCATCGCCCAGCAACTCCTTGGGCACCGTCAGGGTGGGCTGGTCCGGCAGGTAATCGGCGTAGGCGGTGGTCACCACCGTGGCCAGGGTCGGCACCTGGTCGCGTACCTCGGCGACGATGGGATACAAATCCCGGGCCACCACCAGCGCCTTGGTCTCCGCGTTGCTCAACTGGTACGCCACCTCGGCGGCTTTGTACTGTGGATTCACCGGCGTCACCATGGCGCCCAGGGCCTGCACCGCATAGTGGGCGAAGATGTATTGCGGACAGTTCTGCATGAACAACGCCACCCGGTCGCCGGGCCCCACGCCCCGCTCGCGCAGATGGGCGGCCAGCCGCCGCACCGCATCCCCGGTCTCCGCCCAGGTGATCTCGGTGCCGTAATAAATATAGGCCACCCGATCCGGCACCTCCTCGGCGTGCTGGAACAGATACTCATGCAGCGGCTTTTCGCCACGCAGATAGGAAACGCTATCGCCGGCCCAAACCGAGCCAGGCACCGGCACCGGCTCAAACCCGGCTGCGGAAACGGTGGACATCTTTGTTCTCCTTAATGCTTAAAAACGTTTGGCGCGAAACGGAACATCACCGCCGCCGCCGCTACTACGACGTTCTCTCATGCCCCTGCCCCCGCCCTGTAGGAGCGGCTTCAGCCGCGATGCCGTTGGCACCGCCGTTGATCGCGACTGAAGTCGCTCCTACAGCCCCTACCTACAAAGCCGCGCGAGACGCTACCTCGAAGCGTCTCGGCGAGGGCCCCCTTCCGGGACCGTGGATTGTAGGAGCGGCTTCAGCCGCGATGCCGGTGGCACCGTCGTTGATCGCGACTGAAGTCGCTCCTACAGCCCCTACCTACAAAGCCGCGCGAGACGCTACCTCGAAGCGTCTCGGCGTGGGCCCCCTTCCGGGACCCTTGAGAAC
>NZ_VCQT01000038.1 GCF_005938655.1 Alloalcanivorax gelatiniphagus | reverse complement strand
ACGAGGAAGGAGCCGGTCCCGGGGGCTCGGAATTGTGTAAAAGGGACAGGAAGGGGGCCCTCGCCGAGACGCGTCCCTGCTGGAGGGTTCGGCTGGTCTTTAAACCTGGCCCAAAATCACCCATGCCCCCGCGCCGTAGGATCCAAAGCCGTCCGCAAGGATTCCCCGAGCGCATTGAACGCCACCGCCGTGATCATGATGATCAGCCCCGGCGCATACATCTGCTCCGGCACCAACGACATATACAGATAGCCCCGCGCGATCATCGCGCCCCAGCTCACGTCCGGCGGCTGCACCCCCAGACCCAGAAAACTGAGGCTGGCCTCGGCCAGCAACGCCACCGCCAGCAGCAAGGTGCTCTGCACGATCACCGGCTGGATCGCGTTGGGCAGCACATGGCGGCCGAGCAAACGCAGCGGTGAGGCGCCGAAGCAGCGCGCCGCATCCACATACAGTTCCTGGCGCACCACCAGGGTACGGGCACGGATCAAGCGCGCGATCTGCGGCGCGAACACCAGCCCCACGGAAAACATGGCGTTGGTCAGACCGATGCCCATGGCGCCGGTCACCGCCACCGCCAGAATGATCGCCGGGAACGACAGGAAGGTATCGATCAGGCGGCTGATGGCCACATCGGTCCAGCCACCCACGAAGCCGGCGATCAGGCCCATGGGAATACCGATCAGCAACGCCACCGACACCGCCAGCAGGGCCGCGTACAGGGAATTGGCGCCGCCGTGGATCAAGCGGCTGAGCACATCCCGGCCCAGGTCATCGGTGCCCAGCCAGTGGGCCGCCGAAGGCCCTTCCAGCATGTGCTCCAGATCCTGGTGGGCCGGGTCGTAGGGCGCCACCCAGGGGGCCAGCAGGGCGGTGCCGAGAATCAGCACCAGCACCAGCAAACTCAAAGCGGCGCGGGGGTCGCCGCGCAGCCAGCCGAGCACCCGCCGGGCCAGGCCCGGCTCATGGTGGTGATCGGCGACGGCGGAAGAAACGGTGGCGTTCATGCGTGAATCCTCGGGTCGAGCACGGTGCAGGCCAGGTCGGTGCACAGGTTCACCAGAATCACCGTCACCACCATGGCGAGCACGGCGCCCTGCACCACCGGGAAGTCCCCCTGCAGTACCGCGTTAACGATGGAGCTGCCGATGCCGGGAATGGCGAACACCGCCTCCACCACCACGGTGGCGGCGAGAATCTTGTTGAACAGCAGGCCGATCACGGTGAGCAGATTGACGCTCACGTTCTTGAGGCCGTGCTTCCACAGAATGCGCGCCGGGCTCAGGCCCTTGGCGTGCAGCGTGCGCACATGCTGGGAGGACTGAATCTCCACCAGCGAACCACGCAGCTGCCGGGCCACCTCGGCGATGCCGTTGGTGCACAGCGCCAGCGCCGGCAGGGTGGCGTACCAGAGCGCGCCGCTGAAATCCTCGGTGGGCGACACGAAACCGGTGGCGGGAAACCACTGCAGCCCCAGGGCCAGAAACAGCACCAGGATCATGCCGAACCAGAAATTCGGCACCGCCACGCCCAGGGAGGCGGCGCCCATGATGGTGCTGTCCAGGGGGGAGCCGGAGCGGGTGGCGGCGAGAATGCCCAGCGGCACCCCCACCAGCACCGACAACAGTACCGCGTACACCGCGATCAGCAGGGTGTTGGGGAAGGTACGCGCGATGGTCTGCGCCACCGGTTCACCGGACAGCAGCGAGGCGCCCAGCTCGCCGCGCACCGCATGGCCCAGCCACTGGCCGTACTGCACCAGGAACGGCTGGTTCAGACCGTAGGCTTCACGGATCTGCTCGATGCGCTCCATGGAGGCGTTTTCGCCGGCCAGGGTCACGGCCACGTCGCCGGGAATCAGCTGCATCAGGCAGAACACGATAAAGGTGGCCAGCACCAGAATCGGCAGCGCCTGTAACAGGCGCGCGGCCACCATTCGCTGTTTGACGCGGTTGCTCACGGCTCAGCCCTTGAGGGAAACGTTGTTGAACTTGGGTTTGCCCAGCAGGTTATTGTGCAGGTTCTCCACCTTGTCGTTGGTGGCGACGATGCTCTCCCGGAATGCCAGCGGCACCACCAGGGCGTCGCCCATCACCAGCCGCTGCACCTTGGCCAGGGCCTCCTTGCGGGTGGCCAGGTCGTCGCTGCTGCGCGATGCCAGCAGCGCCTCGGCGAAGCCCTCCGGCGGCGCTTTGTCGCCGGCGTTGAAGTAGGACTCCTGGTTGTACATCAGTGAATAGCTAAGGCTCGGGTCGGGCCGGCCGGTCCAGGCGGACAGCAGCAGATCGCCCTGTTTCTTGGCGAAGTACTCCGCCGACATGTCGGCGATGGTGCCGGTGCGGAAGCGGCCCTTGATGTTGGCGCGGCCGAATTGCGCCAGCAGCAGCTCCTGCATTTGCACCGAGGACTGGTCGTTGTAGCCGCGCATGTCCAGGGTCACGCCATCGGCGTAACCGGCTTCCTTGAGCAGCGCCCGGGCCTTGTCCGGATCGTGGGGGTAAAGCTCGGCGGTTTGTGCGTCATAGGCCCAGTGGGACTTGGGCAGATTCATATAGGCGGCTTCGCCGGAGCCGGCCATGGCGCCGCGAATAAAGGCATCCCGGTCCACGGCGTAGTTGAGCGCCTGGCGCACGCGGCGGTCCGCCAGGGTGTCCCGGGACATGTTCAGATACAGCTGATAGCAGTACACCGTGGAGCCGACCACGCCGTGCAGGGTGGGCATTTTTTCCACCAGCGGTTTCTGCCGGCCATCCAGGTGGTAGGCCAGATCCGCCTGGCCGGACATCACCGCCCGCAGGCGGGTGGCGCTGTCGGTGATGATCGAGAAGGTGATGCCGGCCAGGGTCGGTTTGTCGCCGCCGTGGTAGCCGTCGAACGCGGTCACGCTGATTTCGCTGCCGTCGTTCCACTTGCCGAATTTCATGAAGCCGGTGCCCACCGGGTTGCGGTCCACCCGGTTGCCGTTGGCCTGCAGGGCCTTGGGCGACACCATCATGCCGGCCCGGTCGGAGAGGATCAGGGGCAGGGCGGTGTCCGGGTTTTTCAGATGTAGGGTGACGGTGTGCTCGCCGTTGACGGTGACCTGATCCACCGAGCCCAGGTCGGAGCGGATATTGGAAAACTCGGCGCCGCGGCTGCGGTCCAGGTTGGTTTTCACCGCCTCGGCGTTGAACGGTGCGCCGTCGTGGAAGGTGACCCCCTTACGCAGATGCAGCACCAGGGTTTTCGGGTCGCTGAACTCCCAGCTTTCCGCCAGGCCGGGCTCCGCCTTCAGGCTGGCGAAGTCCCAGGTCACCAGGGTGTCGTAGATCGGGAACAGGAAAACGTGGTCCGAGCCGGAGCCGCCGGTGGCCGGGTCCAGGCTGGAGGGGTTGGCGTTGGCGCCCACGCGCAGCACTCCGGTGCCGGCGCCCCGGGCCCAGAGGGCGCCCGGGGTCATCAGGGTGCCGGCGGCCAGGGCGCCGGACAGCACGCCGAGGAAGGTGCGCCGGGAGACGGCGTGGCCGCCCACATCAAGGGTGTCGTGGTCCGGGTGCTGGGGTTGCTTGGGCTCTTTCACGTTCATGGGGCTCTCCTCGAATTTTGTTGTTTTGTTCTTAAAAAGGGTCGCTCAAACGGGGCCGGCGAAATGGCAGGCCACGCGATGGTCCGGCGCCACTTCCCGCCATTCCGGCACCTGCTCGGCGCAGCGTTGCTCGGCGCGCGGGCAGCGGGTGCGGAACGGGCAGCCGGAGGGCGGATTCAGCGGGCTGGGGATCTCGCCCTGCAGGCGAATGCGGCGCCGGTCATCGCGCTGATCGGCGGGCAGCGGTAGCGGCTCCGCCGACAGCAGCGCCTGGGTGTAGGGGTGCAGTGGCTGTTCGCAGACCGCCGCCGTGGGCCCCTGCTCCATCATCCGGCCCAGGTAGAGCACGCCCACCCGGTCGCTGACATGGGACACCACCGAGATGTCGTGGGTGATAAAGGCATAGGTGATGCCGAATTCGTCCTGCAGGTCGGCGAACAGATTGAGAATGGCGCCACGGATCGACACGTCCAGGGCCGCCACCACCTCGTCGCAGACGATAAAGCGCGGCCGCAGGGTCAGGGTGCGGGCAATATTGACCCGCTGCTTCTGGCCGCCGGACAGCTCATGGGGATAGCGGCGGCCGATCTCCGGGGCCAGGCCGACCCGCTCCAGGGCCTCGTCCGCCACCCGGCGGCGCTGGGCGCGGTCGCCATCGCGGAGAATATCCAGCGGCTCCATCACCGACTGGGCAATGGTCATGCGCGGGTTCAGGGCGGCGTGGGGGTCCTGGAAAATAATCTGATGATCGCGCCGCTGCTGGCGGCGCTGGGCGCGGTTCAGCGCCGCCGGTTCCCGGTCGTCGTAGAACAGGCGGCCGCCGCTGAGCGGCTGCAGGCCGGCCAGGGCCCGGCCCAGGGTGGTCTTGCCGGAGCCGGATTCGCCGATCAGGCCGAAGGTCTCGCCGGCGCGGATGTCGAAGCTCACATCGTCCACCGCCTTGACGGTGCCGGCGCGGGTACGGAAATGCACTCGCACCCGGTCGGCGCGAACGCCGGCGGCGCGGGTATCGGGGCGAGGTGTCAGACGAGCGTTCATGGGGTCACCGCTCCCGGCAGGGTGAGTTCGGCGCTGCGCCAGCAGCGCGCCAGACGGTCCGCCTCCAGCGTGCGCAGGCTCTGGCCCTGTTCGCAGCCGTCGGCGGCGTGGGGGCAGCGCGCCTGGAACCGGCAGCCGGCGGGCATGTTGTCCGGCGCCGGCACGCGCCCGGGAATCGACGGCAGCCGGCCGCCCCGTTCGCTGAGCCCGGGCAGGGAGCGCAGCAGGCCGGAGGAATAGGGGTGCGCCGGGCGCCGCAGCACGGTGTCCACCGGCGCGCTTTCCACTACTTCGCCGGCGTACATGGTGAGCAGCCGCGAGCAGGTTTCCGCCACCACGCCCAGGTCATGGGTGATGAACAGCAGGGCGGTGCCGGTGGTGTCGCTGAGCTCGCGCAGCAGGTCGATGATCTGCGCCTGCACGGTCACGTCCAGGGCGGTGGTGGGTTCGTCGGCGATCACCAGCTTGGGGCGGCAGATCAGCGCCATGGCGATCATCACCCGCTGGCGCATGCCGCCGGAGAACTGATAGGGGTAATCGTCCAGGCGCAGGTGCGGCGAAGGAATGCCCACTTCCTCCAGGGCGGCGATGGCGCGCTCGCGGGCTTCCTTGCGGCTCACCGGATAGTGGGCGCGCAGGGTTTCGCAAAGCTGCTCGCCGATGGTGAACACCGGGTCCAGGGCGCTCATCGGCTCCTGGAAAATCATGCTGATTTCGCGGCCGCGCAGGCGCCGTAATTCCCGGGCGGGCATCTTCAGCAAATCGCGGCCCTGGAACAGAATCTCGCCACGCACCCGGGCGGTGCGCTTTGGCAGCAGGCCGAGCAGCGACAGCCCGGTGACGGTTTTGCCGCAGCCGCTTTCGCCCACCACGCCGACCCGTTCGCCGGCGCCCACGGTAAAGGACACGTCCCGGGTAATGGCGGTTTCGCCGCCGGGATGGACGAAGGCGATGTTCAGATCCCTCACCGCCAGCAGCGGCTGGGGGCTTTGTTCATCGTGCGCCATGCTTTCTCTCCGTGCCGGCACATCCACGGTCGGCCGCCGGACGGGCCGAAGGGGATTGTTGTTATCGGGTGCCGGTTTTTACCGGGAACCGTGCTTATCGCGAACCATAGGCGGCGGTGACGGTATCGATCACCGCCTGGTAATGCTCCAGCAGTTTGTTCAGGCCGCTGTGCTGGGTGACCAGCGAACCGAAATACCAGAGCGGGGTGATCAGCATCACCACCTGACGCACCGGCGTATCCGGGCGTAATTCACCGCTGCCAATGGCCAGCTTCACGGCATGGGACACGTAGTCCTCGAAATGCCGCGACATCTCGGAAATGCCTTTCTGGGTGCCCTCGGAGATCAGGTGCCGCTCGAACCGCACCCGCGCCGACAGGCTCCAGGGGTTGCGCCCTTTTGGGGTGTCGTTGAACTCGTAGAAACGCCGCTCGCAATCCCGGGCCACCAGCGAGATACGATCCGCCAGGGTCAGCCCCGGCCGCGCCCACACGTCCTGGAACTGGGCCTCCAGGTCGTCGAAGGTTTCCTGGAACACTTCCTCGATCAGCGCCGACTTGTTGCCGAAGTGGTAGTGCAGGTTGGCCCGGGTGGTGTTCACCATCTCGGCGATGTCGCCATAGCTCACATCACTGATGCCCCGCTGAATGAACAGGGCCCGGGCGGCGGCCTTGATCTGCGCCTTCATGGGCGGCTGACCGAGCTGCGATTTCTTTTCCGGACGGGCCACGCCGTTCTCCTGATCGTTGGGTGGGCATTGCAAGTGCTGACTAATCTGCAAGTAAATAAAACCCGAGTCAATACTAATTGACGTGCAAGTCAGTATCTCGCTATCTTGCCGCCAAACGATTCACGAATCGACCGACAAAAAACCGGATAGCCGCCATGACCCGTAAGCTTCTGATCGCCAACCGAGGCGAGATCGCGGTGCGCATCGCCCGCGCCGCCGCCGACCTGGACATCGCCACCGTGGCGGTTTACCCCGCCGACGATGAACGCGCCCTGCACACCCGGGTGGCCGATCAGGCGGTGGCCCTGGAAGGCCGGGGCGCCGCCGCCTACCTGGACGGCGAGCAACTGGTGAAGGTGGCCCTGGAGACCGGCTGTGACGCGGTGCACCCGGGCTACGGCTTCCTCAGCGAAAGCCGGGATTTCGCCGAGCGCTGCCAGCAGGCCGGGCTCACCTTCGTGGGCCCCACCCCGGAGGTGCTGGCGCTGCTTGGTGACAAGGCCCGCGCCCGGGTGCTGGCGGAGGAATGCCAGGTACCGGTGGTGCCCGGCACCGGCGCCGACACCACCCTGGAGCAGGCGCAGGCGTTCCGCGACGGCCTGGGCGATGACGCCACGGTGATCGTCAAGGCCATCGCCGGCGGCGGTGGCCGGGGCATGCGCATCGTCGGCCCCGGCGACGACCTGGCGGAGGCGTTCAAGCGCTGCCAGGCGGAGGCCCAGGCCGCGTTCGGCAACGGCGCCCTGTACGTGGAACGCTTTATCGAGCGCGCCCGGCACATCGAAGTGCAGGTGGTGGGCGACGGCGGTGACAGCCCGGTGCACCTGTGGGAGCGGGAGTGCAGCCTGCAGCGGCGTAACCAGAAGCTGGTGGAAATCGCGCCGGCGCCGACGCTCTCCGACGCCACCCGGGAAAAGCTGCTGGAAGCGGCCCTGCGGCTGGCGGCCCGGGTCGGCTACCGCAGCCTGGGCACCTTTGAATTTCTGGTCGACGCGGACGAAAGCCGGTTCGCCTTTATCGAAGCCAACCCGCGCCTGCAGGTGGAGCACACCGTCACCGAGGAAGTCACCGGCGTGGATCTGGTGCAGACCCAGCTGAAAATCGCCGGCGGCGCTTCCCTGGCGGACCTGGGCCTGAGCCGGGACACGGTGCCGGCGCCCTCCGGCTTCGCCGTGCAACTGCGCATCAATATGGAAACCATGGACGCCAGCGGCGAGGCGCGCCCCGCCGGCGGCACCCTGGCCACCTTCGAACCGCCCTCCGGCCCGGGCCTGCGGGTGGACACCTTCGGCTATCGCGGTTACCGCACCAGCCCCCACTACGATTCCCTGCTGGCCAAGCTGATCGTGCACGGGCGCGGTGACTTCGCCACCGCCATCCGCCGCGCCTACCGGGCGCTGTGTCAGTTCCGCATCGAGGGCGTGGACACCAATATCGGTTTCCTGCAGAACCTGCTGCAACGGGACGAGGTGGTGGACAACGCGGTCTACACCCGCTTCGTGGACGACCATATGGCCGAGCTGGTTAATGGCGGTGCCGCCCACCCGTCCCTGCATTTCGGCGACGACGGCGACGCCGGCCAGACCCGGGAAGCCTCGATCCAGGCGCCGCCGGGCACCGAAGGCGTGGCCACGCCCATGCAGGGGGTGGTGGCGGAGCTGCTGGTGGCGGAAGGGGACAGCGTCCGCGAAGGCCAGCCGGTGGCGTTCGTGGAAGCCATGAAGATGCAGCACCGGGTGGTGGCCGCCACCAGCGGCACCGTGGGCCAGCTGAACTTCGCCGTGGGTGACGCGGTGTCCGCCGGCGACCCGCTGTTGTTCATGGTTCCCGGCGAGGTGGCCGCGGACGCGGACGCGGAAGAAGAAGAGATCGACCTGGACCACATCCGCCCGGACCTGGCCAAGCTGCAGGCCCGGGAGGCGCTGCTGCGCGACGAGAACCGCCCGGACGCGGTGGCGAAACGGCGCAAGACCGGCCAGCGCACCGCCCGGGAAAACGTGGCGGCCATCGTCGATGACGGCAGCTTTATCGAGTACGGCGCCTTCACCTTCGCCGCCCAGCGCGCCCGCCGGGACCTGGACGACCTGATTCACAACACCCCGGCGGATGGCATGGTCACCGGCCTGGGCGCGGTCAACGGCGACCTGTTCGACGAGAGCAAAAGCCGCTGCGCGGTACTGGCCTACGACTACACCGTGCTGGCCGGCACCCAGGGCACCATGAACCACAAGAAAACCGACCGCATTCTGGAAGTGGCGGAGCACCAGAAACTGCCGGTGATCTTCTTCGCCGAAGGCGGCGGCGGCCGCCCCGGCGACACCGACAACGCCACCAAGGTGGCCGGCCTGGACGGCCCCAGCTTCCTGCAGTACGCCCGCCTTAGCGGCCTGGTGCCGCGCATCGCCGTGGTCTCCGGCCGCTGCTTCGCCGGCAACGCCGTGTTCGCCGGCACCAGCGACCTGATCATCGCCACCGAGAACGCCTGCATCGGCATGGCCGGCCCGGCCATGATCGAAGGCGGTGGCCTGGGCGTGTTCAAACCGGAGGAAGTGGGCCCGGTGTCGGTGCAACGCGCCAACGGCGTTATCGATTGCGTGGTGAAAGACGAGCAGGAAGGCGCCGCCCTGGCGAAAAAACTGATGAGTTACTTCCAGGGCACCGTCACCGACTGGTCCTGTGAAGACCAGCGCTGGCTGCGCCGGGCGGTGCCGGAAAACCGGCTGCACGCCTACAACATGCGCGACCTGATCCGCATCCTGGTGGACCGCGACTCCACCGTGGAACTGCGCCGGGACTTCGCCCCGGGCATGATCACCGCCTTCGTGCGCATCGAAGGCCGCCCCCTGGGCTTGATCGCCAACGACCCGCAGGTGCTGGGCGGTGCCATCGACGCCGCCGGCGCCGACAAGGCGTCCCGCTTCATGCAGCTGTGCGATGCCTTCGGCATCCCCATGGTCAGCCTGTGCGACACCCCGGGCTTCATGGTCGGCCCCTCCGAGGAAGAAACCGCCATGGTGCGCCGCACCTGCCGCATGTTCGTCACCGCCGCCAGCCTCACCGTGCCGCTGTTCACCCTGGTGACCCGCAAAGGCTACGGCCTGGGCGCCCAGGGCATGGCCGGCGGCTCCTTCCACGCCCCCATGTTCTGCGCCTCCTGGCCCAGCGGCGAATTCGGCGGCATGGGCCTGGAAGGGGCGGTGAACCTGGCCTACAAAAAAGAACTGGCGGCCCAGGAAACCCCGGAAAAACGGGAAGCCTTGTTCCGGCAACTGGTGGACAAACTCTACGAACGAGGTGAAGCCCTGAGCATGGCCGCCGCCCTGGAAATCGACGCCGTCATCGACCCGGCCAACTCCCGCGACTGGATCCTCGCCGGCCTCCGCGCCACACCCCCCGGCGGCCTCGAACCCATCGCCGGCAAACGACGGCCGATGATTGATACTTGGTGAGAAAGGAGAGCTTCAAGCTTCAAGCTACAAGCTGCAGGCTTTGGGTTGGGTGCCAGGGAGAGCGGTTGAAAGTTACAAGTTGAAAGTTGAAAGGTCGCGGCGGCGGGGCCGTACCGCAACCTTCGGTCGGCGCGGCTTGTTTTAGCTTGTAGCTTGTAGCTTGCGGCTTGCAGCCCGCCCGCTTCGTAGGAGCGGCTTCAGCCGCGATCCCCAACATAAACCAAATTCTGAAGCGCCTCCCCGCTGGCAATGCGCCGCACCTGCTCCCGCAGGTAAGCGGCCAAACGAGGCTGCAGCGCTTCCGAGCGGCCGCCCACATGGGGGGCCAGATACAGGCCCGGCGCGTCCCACAGCGGGTGGTCGGCGGGCAGGGGTTCCGGTTCCACCACGTCCAGGGCGGCGCGCAGGCGGCCGCTTTGCAGTTCGGCCAGCAGGGCGTCGGTGTCCACCACCGGGCCCCGTGCCACGTTCACCACCAGGGCGCCGTCCGGCAGACGGGCCAGGAAGTCCGCGTCCACCATTCCTTGAGTCGCATCGTTGAGCGGGGTAATCAGAATCACGATTTCCGCCGCCGGCAGCAGCGCCGGCAGTTCGTCCACGCCGTGCACGTGGCCGTGTTCGTCGTCCCGGGCACGGGTACCCACCCGGGTCAGTTCGACGCCGAACGGCGCCAGCCGCTCGGCGATGGCGATGCCCACGCCGCCGGTGCCGATCATCAGCACCTTGCGGTCCAGCAGCCCCGGCGTGGTGAACGGCCGCCAGAGGTGTTCCGCCTGGTCCCGGGCGAAGTGATCCAGGCCGCGCTGGGCGGTAAGAATCAGGCCCAGGGTCAGCTCGGCGGTGGGGCCGGCGTGCAGGCCATAGGCGCTGGCCACGGCGGCGCCGCGTCCGGCTTCGATAAAGCCGTCATAGCCGGTGGACTGGGTCTGGATCAGCTTCAGGTTGGGCAGGGTGGAAAGCCGTTGCTTGCCCGCCGCCCCGGCCGGGTGATGGAACACCACCGCCTCCACTTCCTCCTCGCTCAATCCCTCCGGGTCGCCTTTCAGGTCCCACACGCCGAGTTTCAGATCGCCGGCCTGATCCTTGACGGTCTCCAGGTGCCATTGGGTGGGCAGGGTAAGGGTGCGGATGTTCAGGGTGGTCACGGGGAAGCTCCGGGATGAAGAAGTTGAAAGTTGAAAGTTGAAAGGAAAGCAGGGCGGTCAGTGTACCGCATGGTGCGTTGCCGCGCGGGCACGGCGGTTCCGTTTTGCCGGGCGGGCCCCGCGCTTTCAACTTTTAACTTGTAACTTTTAACCCTGTCATGCCTTGCAGCCCGCCGCCCACGTCTCTATAACGGATGACCTGTTAAATGTTTACGGCTTTTGAAGCGGGAGAATGCTTGTGTCTCGACTGGTGCCCGAGGTGGACCCGGATGGTCTGCTGGAATATTCCGTGGTGTTCACGGACCGTTCCCTGAATCATATGTCCCAGGCCTTCCAGCAGGTGATGCGGGACATTTCCACCACCCTGAAGCAGGCCTACCACGCGGATGCCGTGGCGGTGGTGCCCGGTGGCGGGACCTTCGCCATGGAAGCGGTGGCGCGCCAGTTCGCCACCGGCAAGCGCTGTCTGGTGATCCGCAATGGCTGGTTCAGCTACCGCTGGAGCCAGATCTTCGAGATGGGCGGCATTCCCGCCGCCGAGACCGTGCTCAAGGCGCGGCCGGTGAGCGGCGAAGGTGAGCCGGCGCCGTTCGCGCCGGCGCCCATCGACGAGGTGGTGGAAACCATCCGCCGGGAAAAACCGGAGATGGTGTTCGCGCCCCATGTGGAAACCGCCGCCGGCATGATTCTGCCGGATGACTATCTCAAGGCGGTGGCCGAGGCGGTGCACGAAGTGGGTGGCCTGTTCGTGCTCGACTGCATCGCCTCCGGGGCGATCTGGGTGGACATGAAGGACACCGGCGTGGACGTGCTGATCAGCGCGCCGCAGAA
Source organism: Alloalcanivorax gelatiniphagus (assembly GCF_005938655.1). Classification (GTDB taxonomy): domain Bacteria; phylum Pseudomonadota; class Gammaproteobacteria; order Pseudomonadales; family Alcanivoracaceae; genus Alloalcanivorax; species Alloalcanivorax gelatiniphagus. The sequence goes on along the minus strand of NZ_VCQT01000038.1, from coordinate 203,378 downwards.
GGGCTGGAGTTCGTCCCCCTGCGCCGGCTTGGTGATGATGAACGACAACGCCCTGGCGGTGCTGGAAAACACCCGCAGCACCAGCTTCGCCGCCGACCTGAAGCGCTGGCTGGACATCATGCGCGCCTACGAAAACGGTGGCCATGCCTACCACGCCACCCTGCCCACCGACAGCCTGACCCGGTTCCGTGACTTCATGGAGGAAACCCGTGCCGAGGGCTTCTCCGTGGTGCGTGCCGCCCAGCAGGAACTGGGTGGCCGGGTGCGCGCCCTGTTCACCCGCCACGGCATCCGCAGCGTGGCGGCGCCGGGCTTCGAGGCGCCGGGCGTGGTGGTCTGCTACACCGACGACGACGGCCTGCACAACGCCAGCAAGTTCATCGCCGAGGGGCTGCAAACCGCCGCCGGCGTGCCGCTGATGTGTGATGAACCGGCGGATTTCAAAACCTTCCGGGTGGGCCTGTTCGGCCTGGACAAGCTCAACCACCTGGATCGTACCGTGGAACAGCTGGAAACCGCCCTTTCGCATATCACCGGTTGAAGACGCCGGGCTGGAGCCCTTGTCCGCTCTGGCCCGGCATCATTTGACGGTCTTTTAAACACCCCGCGTCCCGGTTATTTTTTAATGGATTCCTCAGAGCGAATACCGTTTGAGGGACATCTTCTTCTATTTTGTTTACTCTCTCGGTCCCGCTTATCCCGTGGATTCCTCTCCACGCTCCCCTGGAGGACCCTGTCATGATCAAACCGCTGATTTCCGCCGCCCTGCTCGGCGTGTGCGCCGTGGGCTGGGCCGCCGACGATTCCCATGCCATTGAAGGGGTCTGGGAAACCAAGACCGGTGGCTACGTGCAGATTTATCAGGACGGTGACACCTGGAACGGCCGCGTGGTCGGCTCCAGCGACGGCGAAGCCCGCTTCGACGAGAACAACCCGGACGAAAGCAAACGGGGCCGCCGCCTGCTCGGCGTCACCGTGCTCCAGAACCTGAAATACGCCGGCGGTGAAACCTGGGAAGACGGAAGCATCTACTCCCCGGACAACGGCAAAACCTACAGCGCCAAGGCCACCCTCACCGACCCGGACACCCTGGATGCCCGAGGCTACATCGGCGTCAGCCTGCTCGGCCGCACCCAGACCTGGCACCGGGTCGGCGAAGACGCCCCGCATCTGCATAAGGACCTGCTTGAATAAGAAGAGCTTCAAGCTTCAAGCTGCAGGCTACAGGCTAAACCCTCTATGGAGAGGTGTGCTTGTAGCCTGCAGCTTGTAGCTTGTAGCTAGCCCCGGCCCTAAGGGCCGCGGGCTAATTCCCCCTCCACAAAATACCCCACCATATCCCCCAATCCGCGCACCAAATCATCGAACGCCACCGTCGGGTGGGGGTCGGTGAGGTGACGGATCACGGTGAAGATGCCGCCGTTGATCATGATGAAACCCATGGCCGGCAGGTTGCCCAGGCGGGTCAGGTCCGGGTGGTGCATGACGTACTGCACCAGCAGGTTCATCAGCATCCGGTTGATTGGCTCCAGCTGATTGCGCGGGGCGAAGTAGGCGGCGTAGCTCATGTAGCGCAGATAGCGGCCGTCGTCCCGTTCCAGCAGGTCGCGGAAGCGGTACAGCAGTTCCGCCACCAGCGGCCGGATTTCCATGCGCACCAGTTCCGGAATGCGCGGTTGCACCATGTCCACCACCTCGGCGACCACGTGCTGGTGCATGGCGTCGAAGATCTCTTCCTTGTTGGCGAAGTACTCGTACAGCGACCCCACGCTGACCCCGGCGATCTCGGCGATGTGCCGGGTGGTGGTGCCCTCCACCCCGTTGCGGCTCAGGGAAATAAAGCCCGCTTCCACGATGGCGCGCACGGTGGCCTTGGCGCGGGGCTGGGAGGGGCGTCGCTGGCGAGTGGGAGGGGCCATATCCGAATTGAATCCGAACAAATGATCGGACTACTTTGCCATTGATGAATGTCACGGTCAATTTGGCACTGTTTGGCGAGGACTCCGAACATGACAGAACACCTTTCCCGTAACGCCCGCGCCGTGGTCACCGGCGCCGGCAGCGGCATCGGCCGCGCTTTCGCCCTGGAGCTGGCGGCCCGGGGCGGGCGCGTGGTGTGCGCCGATATCGATGAAGCCGGTGCCGCCGCCACCGCCGAACGGATCACCGCAAAAGGCGGCCTGGCCCTGGCGGTGGCCTGCGACGTGTCCCGGCTGGAGCAGGTGGAAGCGCTGGCGGAGCAGGCCGCCGAATGGTTCGGCGAGGAGCCGGACCTGGTGATCAACAACGCCGGGGTGGGCGCCGGTGGCAAGCGCATTGGTGAGATCTCCATGGACGACTGGCACTGGGTCATGGGCGTGAACATGTGGGGCGTGATCCACGGCTGCCATGTGTTCGCGCCGCGCCTGCGCCGGTTGCCCCAAGCGGGAATCATCAATGTCTGCTCCACCGCCAGCTTCGCGGCGGCGCCCAGCATGGGCCCCTACAACGCCAGCAAGGCGGCGGTGCTGGCGGTGTCCGAGACGCTGGCGGCGGAAAGCACCGGCAGCGGCCTCAAGGTCACCGCCCTGTGCCCCACGGTGGTGAAGACCAACATCTTCGCCAGTGGCCGCATCGACGATTCGGTGACGCCGCTGATGAACCGCTGGGTCTCGCTCACCGGCGTTTCCGCCGAGGGCGTGGCCCGCACCACGCTCAAGGCCCTGGACAAGGGCCGTCTCTATGTCCTGCCGCAGATCGACGCGCGCCTGATCTGGCGCGCCAAGCGTTATGTGCCGGCGCTGTATGCGCGCGGCGCCGGTCTGCTCAGCCGTTTCACCCTGGCTTCCTGAATCCTGCAAAAGGGGAGAACAACATGGCTTCCATCGATCTGGAAAAAATGCTGGCCAAGGTCAAGGCCAGCCAGTGGGCCCTGGCGGACATCGACTGGGACGCCCCCGGCGCCGAGTTGATCACCGATGAACAGCGCCCCAAGCTGAAAGCGTTCATGGCCGACCTGATGTGGATCGAGCACGTCGGCGCCCGTGGCTTCGCGGCCATGGCCCGCAAGGCGCCCAATGACACGCTCAAGGAAATCTACACCTACTTCCACGCCGAGGAGCAGCGCCACGCCAACGCCGAGATGGCGCTGATGAAGCGCTGGGGCATGCTCGACGGCGACCAGGTGCCGGAGCCCAACAAGAACCTGCGGCTGGTGATCCAGTGGCTGGACCGCTACAGCGACGACATGCCGCTGGAAGTGCTGGGCTCGGTGATTCCGATGCTGGAGATCGCCCTGGACGGCGCGCTCTGCACCTTCCTGCTGGATACCGTGGACGACCCGATGTGCCACCAGGCGTTCGCGCGTATCAACGATGATGAATCCCGCCACTTGGGCGTGGGCTTCCACGTGCTGGAAATGCAGGGCCACGGCGACACCTATATCAAGGTACTCAAAGCCATCGGCACCTTGATGGACCCGCGCCTGATTCTCGGCATCGCCTCCTATGTGCCGCTGCTCAACCGCATGCGCGACAACATTATCGATATGGGCTTGGGCGAGGAGCGCCTGTACGCCGCCATGAAAAAATTCGAACGCATCGGCGGGCGCACCGCCGACGGCCGTCGTAACCCCTGGTATCAGATCATCAGCCGCCACGGCCGCATCGTCATCAACCGCCAACACCGGCTGTACCACACCCCGGTGGACGCCATGGTGCGCCTCACCGATCTGATTCCGGACCGGGTAATGCCGTCCCGGGTGCCGACGTGGGTTAAGGGGATCACTTACCGGCCGGTGGTGTAGGGGCGGGTTGAAAGTTGAAAGTTAAAAGTTGAAAGGACAAGCGGACGGGTCAGTGATGAGCGATCGTGAGGAAGACATGGGTGGGCGGCAGCATCCGGCGCCGGAAAAGAAAACGGCGGTGAAGGCGGCCCCGCGGCAAACAACCGTGGCAAAAAAGGCGGCTGCCAAAAAGGCCAGCACAAAAAAGGCCGCGGCGAAAAAGACACCGCGCAAGGGCGCCGCTCGCAAGCGCGCGCCCAAGCCGGTGTCGGTGCTGATCGTGGGCGCCGGCTTTGCCGGGTTGGGCATGGCGATCCGGCTGAAGAAAGCAGGCATCGAGGACTTTGTGATTCTCGAGCGCGGCGACCGGGTGGGCGGCACCTGGCGGGACAACACCTATCCCGGCGCCGCCTGCGATATCCCTTCCAATCTCTATTCGTTTTCCTTCGCGCCGAATCCGAACTGGTCGCGCAGCTATTCGGAAAGCGCGGAGATTCTGGATTACATCGAGTACCTGGTGGCCGCCTTCGGGCTCAAGAAGCATATCCGCTTCAATCACAACGTCACCGGCCTGGACTTCGATGAAGGGCGGGGGCTGTGGACCGCGCAACTGGAGGACGGCGGTTCGGTGCGGGCCCGCTCGGCGGTGATGGCCCAGGGGCCGCTTTCCAACGCCAGCTTTCCGGACATTGAAGGCGTCGCGGACTTCCGGGGCAAGAAAATCCACAGCGCCCGCTGGGACCACGACTACGACTTCAGCGGCAAGCGGGTGGGGGTGATCGGCACCGGCGCCAGCGGTATTCAGATCGTTCCGGAACTTGTGGAGCGGGTGGATACATTGAAAGTGTTCCAGCGCACCCCGGCCTGGGTGATTCCGCGCCCGGACTTCCACACTCCGAACTGGAACAAGGCGCTGTTCCGCACCGTGCCGGCCAGCCAGAAGGCCCTGCGCGAGGCGCTGTTCTGGACCCATGAAACCATGGCCATGGCGGTGATCTGGAATTCGCCGCTGACCCGGCTGGCGGAGCGGCTGGCCCGGCGTCATTTGCACCGGCAGGTGGAAGACGACTGGATGCGCCGGCAACTGACCCCGGATTTCCGCATTGGCTGCAAGCGGGTGCTGGTGTCCAACGACTATTATCCGGCGCTGCAGAAGGACAATGCGCAGCTGATTACCTGGCCCATCGCCAAATTGTCGGAGAACGGTATCCGCACCGCCGATGGCGTGGAGCACGAACTGGATTGCGTGGTGTTCGCCACCGGTTTCGATGTGCCGAAGAGCGGCGCGCCTTTCCCGGTGCGTGGCCGCGATGGCCGCGAGCTGGGCCAGGAGTGGGCGCGCGGTGCCCAGGCCTACAAGAGCATCAATGTGGCCGGCTACCCGAATCTGTTTTTCCTGTTCGGGCCGAACAGCGGGCCGGGGCACAACTCCGCGCTGGTCTATATGGAAGCGCAGCTGGATTACGCGGTGCGTGGCGTGCTGCGGCTGCTGGACGACAACCTCAAGCTGCTCGACGTGAAGCCGGCGGTGCAGGAGCGGCACAACCAGCGGCTGCAAAAGCGCCTGGCCAAAACCAACTGGAACTCCGGCTGCAAGAGCTGGTACCTCACCGAGGACGGCTTCAACGCCACCATGTTCCCCGGCTTCGCCACCCAGTACCGGCGGCAGATGGCTATCTTTGACGATCGGGATTATGAGCGGGTGGAGCTCAAGGTTTAGCGATCGATCTTTGGACCCTCCAGCGGGGGCGCTTCGAGGTAGGCTTCGGCCTTGGTGGGGGGAATTGGTGGTTGGAATCGCGGCTGAAGCCGCTCCTACAGCGGCGTGGTAGGGCGGCGCTTACGGAGACGCTGTAGGAGCGACTTCAGTCGCGATGCCGACGGCACCGCCCATGATCGCGGCTGAAGTCGCTCCTACGGAGGCTCCGTATCTCGGCGGCGTTTCTAAAGGGTGAAATAGGCCGCCGTGTCGCCACGATGCTCGCGGGCCTTCTTGAGCTCGGCGCGGGCCACGGTGCGCAGGTGCACCTCGTCCGGGCCGTCCATGAAGCGCAGGGCGCGGCCCCAGGTATAGAGGTAGGCCAGGGGGGTGTCCGGGGACAGGCCCATGGCGCCGAAGATCTGGATGGCCCGGTCCACCACCCGGGTCTGCAGGCGCGCCGCCACCAGCTTGATCGCCGACACCTGGGTGCGGGCGGCGGCGTTGCCCTGCTGGTCCATCAGCCAGGCAGCGTGCAGTACCAGCAGGCGGGCCTGGTCGATCTCCAGGCGCGATTCCGCGATCCAGTCCTTCACGTTCTCGTGCTCGCTGAGCAGCTTGCCGAACACGCGCCGTTCCAGGGCCCGTTCGCACATCATCTCCAGGGCCAGTTCGCACTGGCCGATGGTGCGCATACAGTGGTGCACCCGGCCCGGGCCAAGCCGCGCCTGGGCCATGGCGAAGCCGTCGCCGGGGGCGCCCAGGGGCTGGCTCACCGGCACCCGCACGCCCCGGAACACCAGCTCGCAGTGCCCCTCCGGCGAGTGGTGCTGGAAGATCGGGATGTTGCGTTCCACGGTGAGGCCGGGGGTGTCCATGGGCACGATCAGCATGGAATGGCGGCGGTGCGGGTCGTCGCCGGGGCCGTCGTCGCAGCGGCCCAGCACGATCACGAAGGCGCAGCGCGGGTGGGCGGCGCCGGTGATGAACCATTTGCGGCCGTCGATCACGTAGTGGTCGCCGTCGCGGCGGAAGGTGGTGCCGATGTTGGTGGCGTCGGAGGAGGCCACGTCCGGTTCGCTCATGGCGAAGCAGGAGCGGATCTCGCCGTCCAGCTGCGGGCGCAGCCAGTGCCGGTATTGGTCCGGGTCGGCGAAGCGGTGCAGCAGTTCCATGTTGCCGGTGTCCGGGGCGCTGCAGTTGAACACCTCGGCGGCCCAGGGCAGCCGGCCCATGATTTCCGCCAGCGGCGCATAGTCCAGGTTGCTCATGGCGGTGCCCGGTTCGTCCTCGCGCAGCTCCGGCAAAAACAGGTTCCACAGGCCCAGCTCCCGGGCCCGGGCCTTGAGCGGTTCGATCACCGCCAGCGGGTACTCGCCGGCCTGGGCGGCCCGGTGCCAGTCGTTATTGCGCGGCAGCACCTCGCAGGCCATGAAGCGGCGCAGCAGGTCCTGGACCTGCACGGCGTACTCGGAAAAGCTGAAATCCATGGTGGCTCCGGCCCGGTGGGATTTTCCAGCGTAGAGCAGCGCCGCCGGCGCCGGTTTGACCCAGGTCAAAGGGGGCGAAATGGGCCACCGGATTGGCCATAGCGACGGTGGAACGGCCCGCTTTGCCCTTTTCCCGCCGGCGGGGCGGGGGCATCATGCGCTGCAATGAAATTGCCATTGAGTAATGTAATCCTGAGCGCCGCCGGCGCCCGGGCTGGAGGTGGGAATGTCCCGGAATCACTTTGATGTACTGATTATTGGCGCTGGTCTGTCCGGCGTGGGCGCGGCCTGCCATCTGAGCCGCGATTGCCCGGATCGCAGTTTCGCGCTGATCGAACGGCGCCCGCGCATGGGCGGCACCTGGGACCTGTTCCGCTACCCGGGCATCCGCTCGGATTCCGACATGTACACCCTGGGCTACAACTTCCGGCCCTGGACCGATCCCAAGGTGCTGGCCGATGGCACGTCGATCCGCGAGTACATCGTGGACACCGCCCGGGAGTACGGGGTCGAGGACAAAATCCATTACGGCCTGCGCATGCTGGGGGCGGATTTTTCCACCGAGACCAGCCTGTGGACCGTGCAGGTGGAACACGAGGAAAGCGGCGAGCGCGAAACCTACAGCTGCCAGTTTCTGCTCTGCTGCACCGGCTATTACAACTACGACGAAGGCTATAAGCCCACCTTCCCCGGCGAGGATGCTTTCAAAGGCCAGGTGATCCACCCCCAGCACTGGCCGGAGAATCTGGACTACGCCGGCAAGAAGGTGGTGGTGATCGGCAGCGGCGCCACCGCCGTCACCCTGGTGCCGGCCATGGCCGGGGAGGCCGGCCATGTGACCATGCTGCAGCGCTCGCCCACCTACATCGCCACGGTGCCGGAGCGCGACGAATTCTCCGTGCGGCTGCGCCGCTTCCTGCCGGAAATGGCGGTCTACCGGATGGCGCGGGCGCGCAACATCGGCCTGCAGCGTCTGGTCTTCAAACTGTCCAAGAAACGCCCGGGGCTGGTGCGCCGCGCGCTGCTGTCCGCCGCCCGGCGCCAGCTCGGTGACGACATCGACATGAAGCACTTCCGGCCCAGCTATAACCCCTGGGACGAGCGCCTGTGCGCGGTGCCCAACGGCGACCTGTTCAAGGTGCTGAGAAAAGGCCAGGCCTCCATCGTCACCGACCACATCGACACCTTCACGGAGAACGGCCTGCGCCTGAAATCCGGCGAGGAACTGGAGGCCGATATCGTGGTGTCCGCCACCGGCCTGAACGTGCAGTTGCTGGGCGGCGCCGAACTGTCGGTGGACGGTGAAACCCGGGAACCCAACGACGTGCTGGTCTACAAGGGCGTGATGCTGCGCGATGTTCCCAACATGGCCATGGTGTTCGGCTACACCAACTCCTCCTGGACCCTGAAGGCGGACCTGGTGGCCGAATACGTGTGCCGCCTGCTCAACTACATGTCGCGCAAGGGCCTGCGTCAGGTCACCCCCCGTGACGCGGAAGGCTGCGACACCGACACCTCCTTTCTGGACCTGCAGTCCGGCTATGTGCAGCGCGCCGCCCACAAACTGCCCCGCCAGGGCAGCAAGGCGCCCTGGAAGGTGCTGAGCAACTATCTGTACGACCTGCCGCGCCTGCGGTACGGGCGCATCGACGACGACACCCTGGAGTTCGTCAAGGACGAGAACCGCAAGCGTCGCGGCATCGGGGCCTTGCTGCGCGGTTGAGTGGCTCTTTCGGCTCCGCCACGGACGCCCGCCTTGATGGCGGGCGTTTTGGTTCGCGGGCTGTTGTTACCGCGCTCAGGGCTGTCATTACCGCGCTCAGGGCTGTCATTTAGTTGTCACGGTAATTTTCCCGTGAAGGTCCCATAATCGGGCTCCCAATCTGGCTGCCCCGGGGGAACCTTCATGGGCCAAAAAACCGCCGACGAAACGGTGCTGATGACGCGCCTTATCGAGGCCGCGCGGGCTCAGGACGAGACCGCACTGACCCTGCTGAAGGACCAGACCACCCTTGACCCGGACCGCGTGCACGACCTGCGGGTAACGGTCAAACGGCTGCGCGCCCTGTGGCGACTGATGGCCACCCAGGGCCACCGCAAAATCGCGGACAAGCGCGACAAGGCTCTGCGCGACGCCGCCCGCCAGCTGTCCTCCGCCCGTGATCGCCAGGTCATGGGCGAAACCCTGGCCGCCCTGCGCGCGGCCAGCCGCCGGGAGTACGAACAGGAGGCGGTGGACGAGGTGCTGCGGGTGGCCCTGCCGGAGGACCCGGAGGCGGTGACGCCGCCGGCGCCGGATGGCTTGCCGGCGGTGTTCAGCGAGGACCAGGCCGCCTGGGACGCACTCCCGGTGGAGCCGGGCACCGAGCTGATCCGCAAAGGGTTCGGGCGCCTGTACGCCGATGCCCGCCAGCGCGGCTTCCAGGCCATCGCCGACGGCCGGGCCGCCCAATGGCACGACTTCCGTAAAAGCGCCAAGGCGCAACTCTACCTGCTGGACCCGGTGGCGGATCGCCTGGAGGACAGCGATATCGCCATCAAGGATCTCAAGAAGCTGGGGCGCCGGCTGGGGGAACTGCACGACCTGCAGGTGCTGGATGATTTCCTGCGCCAGGCGGGCAAGAAAGCCGACAACAAGGAGCCGTTCGCCAACGTGCGGCAGATGATCGGCCGCCGGGAGGCGGACGTGGTGGCGGACTGCGAGAAACGCACCCGCCGTTTCTTCGGGCCCAAGCCCAAGGCGTTCCGCCAGGACCTGCGCCGGGCCCTGGGCTTCAAGAAAGGCGACTGAGCCGGGTCAGGACGGCTGGTCTTCGTCCTCCGGGTCCGGCGTGGAGGGCTCGAAGGCCCTTTTGTCGTCCGGCAGCGATACCCGGTCGCCCACCGCCAGATCGCCGTGGCGGTCGGCGCGCTTGCCGGTTTCCGGATCGATGATCGCCGCCACCTGGCCGTGGCTGAGGCCGGCTTCCCGGTCGTAGGCTTCCACTTTCACCCGGATCACCTGCCCCCGGTGACGCGCCGACAGGATGCTGCCGGCGTGGGGCTCGCCATCAATGTTGGGGTCCTTGGCGTAATAGTCGGCGACGCTCTGCGCGCCGGGGTCGTCCCAGACGATATGAGCCATCAATGTTCTCCATCCAGCTCGGGGTAATGACGGAAGATGCCGTCCTCATTGAACGGCTGGCGCCGTTCGGAATCCAGATAGGCCCGCACTCGGGGGCGCTCCGCCACCCGCGCCACCAGGGCGTTGATCTTGGGCAGGTCGTCGTCGAGCTGGCCGATGGCGCGGGGAAAGGCATAACGGAGCCCGAGCACGGTCTGGAACAGGGACAGGTCCACATAGCTGTGCTCGTCGCCGACCAGATACTCCGCGCCCCGGGGGTTCTGCTCCAGCACCTGCTCGAAATACTCCAGAAAGCGGGGCAGGCGGTGGCGGCGGAACAGATCCGCCCGGCGCAGGGCCTCGTCCCGCTGCTCCTCGTAATAGAGCGTGGACGACAGCGGGTGATGGACATCGTGAATCTCGGCGATGAAATCGGTCAGCGTCAGCTGCAGACCATGGGCCCAGATACGCGGGTCCTCCTGCTCGCCGATCAGGCCCAGGCGCGGCGCCAGAAACTGCAGAATATTGGCGACATGGGAGATCACCAGGTCGCCGGCTTTCAGAAACGGCGGCGCGAAGGGCGGGCGCGGCGTGGCGTCGCCGCTCAGGTACATTTCCAGGGCCGGCACCCCCAGGTCCTGGTCCGGTGAACCCCGGCCCACGTCCAGATAATCGGCGCCGGCGTCTTCCAGGGCCAGGCGCACGTATTCACCGCGTCCCTGGATGCCCGGCCAATAGAACAGTTCGTAGCGCATCACGGTCTCCCTGTTCGATCCTGCTGACCTTCAAAACCCTATGCCAATGTCCGGGGGCGCGTCCAGCCGCATCGCCGATCAGTGGTGCACCCCCGGTTGGCCACGCAGCCGTTCGATCAGCCATTCCACGAACACCTTCACCTTGGCGGACAGGTGGCGGTTGTGCGGGTAGACCACGGACATGAGTGAGGGCCGTGGCCGGTATTCGGGCATTACTTCCACCAGTTCGCCGCTGGCCAGGTAACCGTGGCAGCCGTACAGGGGAACCTGCACCAGCCCCAGACCGGCCAGGGCAGCGGCCACATAGGCCTCGGTGTTGTCCACGGTGATCGAAGCGGGAGGGTTCAGATATAGGGCGGCGCCGTCGGCGTCCAGGTATTCCCAGCGTAGGGGCCGGCCGGTGCGGGCGGCGTGGTAGCGCACCACCTGATGCCGGGCGAGATCCTCCGGGTGCTTTGGTACACCGTGGCGTTCCAGGTAGGCCGGCGCGGCGCAGTTGATTTCCTCCACCTCGCCGACCCGCCGCGCCACCAGCCCGGAGTCGGGTAGCGGGCCGACCCGCAGGGCACAGTCCACCCGCTCCTCGATCAGGTCCACCGGCCGGTCACTGATGCCGATTTCCAGTTCGATATCCGGGTAGCGTTCCCGGAATAGCGGCAGCGCCGGAATAATCAGCCGCCGCGCCGGGTGGCCGGGCAGGTTCACCCGCACCCGGCCGCGCGGACGCTGCTGCTCGGTGAGCGGCGCCTCGGCCTCGGCCAGGGCGTCCAGCACATGCAGGCAGCGCTCGTAATAGGCGCCGCCGTCCAGGGTTGGCGATACCCGGCGGGTGGTACGGTGCAGCAGCCGGGAGCCCAGGTGTGCCTCCAACTGCTGCACGGCGGTGGTCACCGTGGCGCGGGGCATCTCCAGGGTATCGGCGGCGCGGGTGAAGCTGCCGGCTTCCACCACCCGGGTGAACACCAGCATGGCTTTGAAGCGATCCATGGTGAGCTCGATTGTTCAGATTACTGAATAGAGTAAACGATTTTCCCTGGTTTATCCGGAGAATGCGAACATGGACACTGGTTCTCCGCTTCTAATGGCAATGGAGAACCGTGATGCAACAACGTCAATTGGGAACAAACGGGCCGATGGTCTCCGCCCTGGGCCTGGGCTGCATGGGCATGAGCGCTTTTTACGGCCACCGCGACGACCGGGAGTCCATCGCCACCCTGCACGCCGCCCTGGACGCCGGCGTCACCCTGATCGATACCGCCGACATGTACGGCCCCCACACCAACGAGGAACTGGTGGGCCGGGCCATCGCCGGCCGCCGTGATCAGGTGTTCCTGGCCACCAAGTTCGGCATCGTGATGGACTCATCGGACCCTCATGCCCGGGGTGTGGATGGCCGTCCGGAATACGTGCGCCAGTCCGTGGAAGGGAGCCTGCGCCGGCTGGGCGTGGACCACATTGATCTCTACTACCAGCACCGCATCGACCCGTCGGTGCCGATCGAGGATACCGTGGGCGCCATGGCCGAGCTGGTGCGCGAAGGCAAGGTCCGTTACCTGGGGCTCAGCGAGGCGGCCCCGGACACCCTGCGCCGGGCCCAGGCGGTGCATCCCATCGCCGCCCTGCAGATGGAGTATTCCCTGTGGACCCGGGACGCGGAGGAAGAGCTGCTGGACACCTGCCGGGAGCTGGGCATTGGTTTCGTGGCCTACAGCCCCCTGGGCCGGGGTTTTCTGAGCGGCGCGATCCGCTCGCCGGAGGACTTCGAAAGCGATGACTTCCGCCGTCACCACCCGCGCTTCCAGGGCGATAACTTCCGCCGCAACCTGGAACTGGTGGACCAGGTGCACGCCCTGGCGGAGGAAAAAGGGATCACCGCATCGCAGCTGGCGCTGGCCTGGGTGCTGGCCCGGGGCGAGGATGTGGTGCCCCTGTTCGGCACCAAGCGGCGCCAGTATCTGAGCGATAACCTGGGGGCGCTGGACGTGACCCTGAGCGCCGAGGAAGTGGCGCGGTTGGATGCCATCTTCCCCGCCCACGCCGCCGCCGGCGAACGCTATGGCGCCGAGGGCATGGCCACCGTGGGCCATTGATCGCGGGCCGGCGGCCTCGGAGTTCGCGGGCCGCCGGGCCGCTGCTACCGGGAAACGGGCCGGGTCTGCTGGTCCGGGGTGCAGGGGGCGGCCCATTTGGGGTCGGCGGTGAACAGGGTGTCGGTGACCGTGTTCGGGCAGACCCCGGCCACCGCCCGGCGCAGCCGTTCGCGGACCTGGTCCAGCTCCGCCAGGCCGCCGGCCGGCGCGTAGTCCGCCGGTAGCACCACATGGGTCATCACATACAGCTGGCGCCCGGGGCGCACCATGCGCACTTCCAGCTGACGCACCGTCAGGTCCGCCAGGGCCCCTTCGATGGCGGCGCGCACCGGGCGGCGCAGTTGGCGGGGCGGGGCGCGGTTGAGCAGTTCCCGCAGGGCGCCACGGGCCATGCGTATCGGCATGCCCAGGCAGAACAGCACCACCGCGATCACCAGTACCGAATCCACGTAGGGCACGATTTGCTGCCAGCCCAGCCAGCGCGCCACCGGAATAAAGCTGAAGGTAAGCAGCACCGAGCCGGAGATCAGCGAGTTGATCAGCCAGTTCTCGAAATCCGCCCGCACCAGGGGCGTGTCCAGGCGTTCCTTGGCGCGGTACAGGGTCCAGGCGGTGAACGAGCAGGTCAGGGTGGCGAACAGGGCGTAGAGAATGGCCGGGCCGGCGACGATGGCGCGGCCGCCGGCGAACAGGGCCAGCACCGCGTCACCCAGGGCGAACAGGGAAACGCCCAGGATCAGCAGACCCTTGCCGGCGTTTACCAGGGATTCGAAATAGCCGTAACCGAACGGGAATTTACGGTCGTCCGGCTGGGCGGTGAGAGCACTGATGCGCACCGTGACCAGCGCCACCAGGAAGTAGACCAGGTTGAACAGGCCGTCCAGAAGAATGGCCTGGGAATGGGTGACGCTGGCGGCGGTGACCGCCGCGCTGCCCACCAGCAGTGCCATCAGCGCGGACAGAATCAGCACACCGCGTTCGGTTTTCATCGCCACCCTCGAGTCGCCGGCAAATGGAGCCGGCCAGTCTACCGCAAGTGGCGCTGGGCGCTCAGTCCTGGTCCTCGGAGAAACCCCGGTAGGCTTCCAGGGCCTTGCGCGTCACCACCGGTCCGGCGGCGCGGGCGAGAAAACGGCGGGTGCCCGGGCTGGCGGCGATCAGCACGCCGGCGGCCAGGGCGCCCACCGCCACCAGACTGCTGTTTTCACGGGTCCAGCGCAGGGCGCTGTCACCGATCAATGGCCGCAGGCTGTCTTCCAGCCGGGCTTCCGCCGCCGGCGTCTGATGCCGGTCCGGCGTGTCCGGTTTGGACGCCACCGCGCGCCTGACCAGCAGGGCCAGCAGCACGGTGACCAGCAGCAGTCCCAGGCCGGTGTAGAGCGACGCCAGGGGCGCGCCCACGTGGGGCGCCAGCGCCAGCCAGCCCGCCGCCGCGAAACACAGCAGCGTGGCCAGGCCGGTCAACATGGCCAGCCACACCAGGGCGTTGAGACTGAACAGGGACGAGAGTGGCCGGCGCAGGTTCATGGGCTCAGCGGCTGATCAGTTTGCCAAGCAGAATGCCCACGCCGAACGCGGCGAATACGCTGGTCAGCGGACGTTCCTTGATGTGTGAACCCCATTGCTCGGTGTGCATCTCGGCGCGGGCGCGCACGTCGTCGAACTGGGCGCGAGCCTGTTCCACGCCGGCCTGGGCTTTCTGTTGGGAGTTGCGCTTGGCGGCCTCGGTAAGGGCACCGAGATCACGGCGCAGTTGTTCGATGTCTTTCTTGAGCGCTTCGGTTTCCTGGCTCATGTCACCACCTCCTGTCGGTTGAATGCGTGTCCGTTAACAGGCCCTGAGCATAGACAAGGTGGGCGGTGGCTGCCTATAGACGTGGATCAGAAAAACCGCCGGTGAATCGGTGGTGGGGCGTCGAAGGGCCGCCCGGCGCGGGCCGGGCGGCTTTGCAAAAGATTGATAAAGCCAGCCGTTCAGAGGTGTTTGATCAGCTCATCGGTGAACTCGTCGGTGGACGCGTTGCCGCCCAGGTCCGGAGTCACCACCTTGCCCTCGCCCACCACATGGCGGATGGCGGTGCGCAGACGCCCCGCTTTTTCGTTCATTTCCAGGTATTCGAGCATCATGCCGGCGCCCAGCATCAGCGCGGTGGGGTTGGCCACGCCCTTGCCGGCGATGTCCGGGGCGCTGCCGTGCACCGCCTCGAAAATACCCCGGTGTTCGCCGATGTTGGCGCCGGGGGCGAGCCCCAGGCCGCCGGTGAGGCCGGCACACAGATCGGAAAGAATGTCACCGAACAGGTTGGTGGTGACGATCACGTCGAAGCGGTGCGGGTTCATCGCCAGCTGCATGGCGCAGTTGTCGACGATCATTTCCTCATGCTCGATGTTCGGGTATTCCTCGGCCACCGAGCGGGCCACGCTGAGAAACAGGCCGGAGGTGGATTTCATGATGTTGGCCTTGTGCACCACGGTGACCTTGCGGCGGCCCAGGCGTTGGGCGGCTTCGTAGGCGAAACGCATCAGCCGCTTGGATTCCTTGCGGGTGATCACGCTGCGCAGCTCGGCCCGTTCGCCGTCGTCGCTGACCATCTGGCCTTCGCCGGAATAGATGCCTTCGATGTTTTCGCGGATGGTGAGGATGTCCACATTGTCATAGCGCGAGCGCACCCCGGGGATGGACAGCGCCGGGCGCAGGTTGGCGAACAGATCGAAGTGCTTGCGCAGGGTCACGTTCACCGAGCGGAAGCCCTTGCCCACCGGGGTGGTGATCGGGCCTTTCAGGGCCACCGTGTTCTTCTCGATCATGTCCAGGGTTTCCTGGGGCACCAGATCCAGGCCCTGATCCAGGGCGGTCTGGCCGGCAATGGCCTCATCATAGGCAAAGTCGCACTCCAGGGCGTCCAACAGTCGCAAGGTGGCCTTTACGATGTCCGGACCAATGCCGTCGCCGGGAATAACGGTTACGCGTGTCTGCGCCATGGAAGAACTCCTCTGATTATCGGGTTGGATAATGAATTGGCTGGCCTCCACCGTCGATACGACTTTCGCAGCGTTGGTGAACGGGCCGGGTCTGGGATCACCAGGAGGGCGCCATTCTAGCAGACCGGCGCCGCTTCGTGGGGGCGTGAAGGCAAGCTTCATGCCAGAGGTTTCATGGTGCGGACATCGGCGTCATCATATCCCCTGTTTTTTCCGACGGGGGACAGACCCAATGTGGTTATCGGTGGTAGCGATCTCGGTGGGGGCGGCGCTGGGCGCCAATCTGCGCTGGCTGTTGAGTCTCGGGTTGAACGCCCTGTTTCCGGCCATCCCGCTGGGCACCCTGGCCGCCAATCTGCTGGGCGGCTGGCTGATCGGCGTGGCCCTGGGCGTGTTCGCCGGCCTGCCGTCGCTGACCCCGGAATGGCGCTTGCTGGTGGTGACCGGCTTCCTCGGCGCCCTCACCACCTTCTCGTCGTTCTCCGCGGAGATGTTCATCAATCTGCAGGCGGGCCGCTGGGGGCTGGCCACGGCGGGTATCGCCGCCCATGTGGTCGGCTCCCTGTGCATGACCGGGCTGGGCCTGGGCATGGTGGCCCTGGCCCGTCACTGGCTGACGCGCTGACCGCCCGGCGCGCTCAGGCGCGGGCGGTCTCCGGGTACTCGCCGCGCAGCTTGACCACGTCCGCCCGGGGCGGATTGCCGAACAGGCGGCTGTATTCGCGGCTGAAATGGGACGGGCTTTCATAGCCCACCCGGAAGCTGGCGGTGGCCGCCTCCAGGCCCTGGGCCACCATCAGCCGGCGTGCCTCGTGGAGGCGCAGCTTCTTCTGGAATTGCAGCGGTGACATGCGCGTCACCTGTTTGAAGCTGTGGTACAGGGCGGACTCGCTCATGTTCGCCATGTCCGCCAGTTCCCGGACCCGCAGCGGTTCACTGAAGCGGTCCTTGAGCACCGAGATCACCTTGGACACCCGGTGCACCTGGCTGTCCGCCACGGCCAGTTTGCGCAGGCGCGGGCCGATCTCCCCGGTCAGGGCCCGGTACAGAATCTCGCGCCGCGCCAGCGGCGCCAGAATCGGCGCGTCGGCGGGCGTATCAAGCAGTTTCAACAGCCGCAGCATCGCTTCCACCTGACTCTTCTCCGCCTGCACCCGGCCCAGGCCGCAGGCGCTTTCCGCGCACTCGGGGTGGTCCTCCATATGCAGGATGGCATCGCCCAGCTCCAGCATCAGGTCGGTGACTTCCTGGGGATCGATGGTCAGCTTCAGACCCAGGTAGGGCTGTTCCGGGGACGCCTGGGTGATCTTGCCGAGCACCGGCAAATGCACCGACGACACCAGACAACTCAAGGGCCCGTAATCCAATTCCCGGTCGCCCAGCCAGATGGTCTTGGCGCCCTGGGCGATCAGGCACAGGGACGGATCATAGATCGAGGACCCCATGCAGCTGTTGGTGGAGTTGGCGCGGAACAGATCCAGGCCGGCGATGGACGTGGTATTGAGCCCCTCGTTGGGGGCCCACTTCTGGATCTGGCGGGAAAGAGTTTTCGCCAAGTGGACCAGTTCGGGATCGGGCAGGTTGTGAAGCGGTGGGCGGGCGGTCACGGGGCGTCCTCCGGTCGGCGGCAAAACGGTGGTGGCATCGATAAGCGGTGAGTCTACGCCCGTATTTTGGGGGCTTTATGGCAAAAAGCCAGATATTTGCAGAATTGGGCAAGCACTGGGGAGAAACGGGCAATCCCTTCCCATTCCGCCCTGGAATGGGGCCAGCCCCGCACACCGCGCCGGCGGCTTCGTGGCGTTGCTCTGCAGAATCAGGCAAGTAAGAGGGAGGAACTCGATAACGCCGCCGGGGCGCCCGCCACTACAGTACGTCCCCATGAACACCCCTCTCAGAATAATAAACGTTTCGGGCTTGACCTGAACTTAAGTTGAGGAACTACCGTTCACCGCCTAACGCATACGGAGTAACAAACCATGGAAAATATCAACGGCGCCCCGGTGGCGGGCGCGGGCCTTTACTGGGGGCTGGCCACGCTGCTGGTGGCGGGGCTGCTGTTGCTGGCCGGCTGCGATGCCCGTGGTGAAGCGGAAGCCGCCGCGCCGCCGGCTGCGCAGGTGGATGTGGCCCGGGTACTGGTGGAACCGGTGACCCTGTGGGAAACCTTCACCGGCCGGGTGGAAGCCCCGCAGACCGTGCAACTGCGCCCCCGCGTCACCGGCTATATCGACGAAGTGGCCTTTCAGGAAGGCGAGCTGGTGGAAGCCGGTGCCTTGCTGTTCCGCATTGATCCGCGCCCCTATGAGGCCCGCGCCCGGGCCGCCAGGGCGGCGGTGACCCAGGCCCGCAGCCAGCGTCAGCTCGCCGAGGGCGAGGCCGGCCGGGCCCGCAAGCTGCTGGACGCCCGCGCCATCTCCCGGGAGGAGTACGACCAGCGCCAGGCCGCGCTGCTCAACGCCCGCGCCCTGGTGGACGAGGCCGAAGCGGCCCTGGTCAGCGCCGAGCTGGACCTGCGCTATACCCGCATCACCGCGCCGGTGGCCGGCCGTGCCGGCCGCGCCCTGGTCACCAAGGGCAACCTGGCCAACGCCGACCAGACCCTGCTGACCACGGTGGTCTCGGTGAACCCTTTGCACGTTTACTTCGACAGCAACGAGTCCGACGCCCAGGGCGCCCAGGGGCTGATGGAGCAGGGAAAGAGCGCCAAGGTGCGCGTCGGCCTGAGCGGCGAGACCGGGTTCCCCCACCAGGGCGAACTGGACTTCGTGGACAACCAGCTGAACCCGGACACCGGCACCCTGCGTTACCGGGCGGTGCTGCCCAACCCGGATGGCATTTTTAGGCCCGGCCAGTTCGCCCGGGTGGAAATGGCGGTGGCCCACCTGGACCAGGCGCTGCTGATCAACCGCAAGGCGGTGCTCGCCGATCAGGACCGGCGCTTCGTCTACGTGGTCGGTGACGACAATAAGGTAGCCCGCCGGGCGGTGGTCACCGGCCGCGAGGTGGACGACCTGATCGTGGTGCGCCAGGGGCTGGAGTCCGGGGACCGGGTGATCGTCAACGGCACCCAGAAGGTGTTCGCCCCGGGCCAGCCGGTGGCGCCCAACCCCATCGCCATGCGCGAGCCGGCCGTTGAAGGCGAGGTCGCGCACCGCTAGCTAACCCCCACCACTTTTTCCCAGGGAACGACACACAGGCGGCGGGCATGGGCCCGCCGTTCAGGAGCCCTTTGTCATGAATTTTTCGCGTTTTTTCGTGGACCGACCGATTTTTGCCGCGGTGCTGTCCATCATCATCTTCGCGGTGGGGGCGATTTCCATACCCAACCTGCCGATCAGTGAGTACCCGGAGGTGGTGCCGCCCTCGGTGCTGGTGCGCACCGTCTACCCGGGCGCCAACCCCAAGGAGATCGCCGAGACCGTGGCCACGCCGCTGGAGGAAGCGATCAACGGCGTCGAGGACATGATGTACTTCAAGTCCGTGGCCGGCTCCGACGGCGTGCTGCAGATGACCATCACTTTCCGCCCCGGCACCAACGCCGAGGACGCCACCGTGCGGGTGCAGAACCGGGTCAGCCAGGCGCTGGCGCGGCTGCCGGAAGCGGTGCGCCGCCAGGGCGTGACCACCCAGAAGCAGTCGCCCACCTTTTTGATGGTGGTGCATCTGGTGTCGCCGGATGGCCGCTACGACACCCTGTATCTGCGCAACTACGCGCGGCTGCATGTACGTGACCAGCTGGCGCGCATCGCCGGCGTCGGCGAGGCCCAGCTGTTCGGCGGCGGCGACTACGCCATGCGTGCCTGGCTGGACCCGGAGCGGATCGCCGCCCGGGGCCTGACCGCCGGTGACGTGGTGGCGGCCATGCGCGAACAGAACGTGCAGGTCTCCGCCGGCCAGATCGGCGCCGAACCCATGCCCGGCAGTGACTTCCTTACCCTGATCAACGCCAAGGGCCGGCTCACCACCGAACAGGAATTCGGTGACATCGTGCTCAAGGTCGGCGACGACGGCCAGATTCTGCGCCTGAGCGACGTGGCCCGGCTGCAGCTGGGCGCCGGTGACTATACCCTGCGCGCCACCCTGGATGGCGAGGACGCGGTGGCCATCGGCATCTTCCAGGCGCCGGGGGCCAACGCCCTGGAAATCCGCAAACAGGTGGTCGCCACCATGGACGAACTGGCGCAACGGTTCCCGGAAGGGCTGGAGTACCGCGCCGTCTATGACACCACCATTTTCGTCAGCGATTCGATCCGCTCGGTGATCCAGACCCTGCTGGAAGCGGTGCTGCTGGTGGTGCTGGTGGTAACCCTGTTCCTGCAGACCTGGCGTGCCTCGATCATTCCGTTGCTGGCGGTGCCGGTATCGGTGGTGGGCACCTTCTCCATGCTTTACCTGCTCGGTTACTCGATCAACACCCTGACCCTGTTCGGCCTGGTGCTGGCCATCGGCATCGTGGTGGACGACGCCATCGTGGTGGTGGAAAACGTGGAGCGGAACATCGAGGACGGGCTGGCGCCCCGGGCCGCCGCCCACCAGGCCATGAAGGAAGTGTCCGGCCCGATCGTGGCCATCGGTCTGGTGCTGTGCGCGGTGTTCGTGCCGATGGCGTTCCTGTCCGGCGTTACCGGTCAGTTCTACCGTCAGTTCGCGGTGACCATCGCCATTTCCACGGTGATCTCCACGATTAATTCCCTGACCCTGTCACCGGCCCTCGCGGCCATGCTGCTCAAACCCCATGGCGCGCCCCGGGACCGGCTCACGCGCATTATCGATGGGCTGTTCGGCTGGCTGTTCCGGCCCTTCAACCGCTTCTTCAACAAAAGTTCGGAGAAGTACCAGGGCGCGGTTTCACGCAGCCTGCGCCGGCGCGGCGCCGTGTTCGTGATCTATCTGATCCTGCTCGCCGCCACCGGCTCCATGTTCAAGCTGGTACCGCCGGGCTTTATTCCTGTGCAGGACAAGATGTACCTGCTGGCCGGCGTGAAACTGCCCGAGGGTGCGTCCCTGGAGCGAACCGAAGCGCTGCTGAACCAGGTGGTGGACATCGCCATGGACACCGAGGGCGTGTCCCACGCCATCACCTTCCCGGGCCTCAATGCGTTGCAGTTCACCAACACCGCCAACACCGGCCTGGCGTTTCTGACCCTGGAGCCCTTCGACCAGCGGGACCGCAGCGCCGAGGAAATCAACGCGGAAATCGTCGCCAAGATCAGCGGCCTCAAGGACGGCATCGCCTTTTCGTTCATGCCGCCGCCGATTCTCGGGCTGGGCAACGGCTCCGGTTATCAGTTGTTTATCGAGGACCGGGGCGGGCTCGGCTACGGCCAGCTGCAGGAGGCGGTCACCGCCTTCCAGGGCGCGGTGATGCAAACCCCGGGGATGAGCTATCCGATCACCAGCTACCAGGCCAACGTGCCGCAGCTGGACGCCGAAGTGGACCGGCTCAAGGCCAAGGCCCAGGGCGTGGCGGTGACCGATCTGTTCATGACCCTGCAAACCTACCTGGGCTCCACCTATGTGAACGACTTCAACCGCTTCGGCCGCACCTGGCAGGTGATCGCCCAGTCGGACGCGCCGTTCCGGGACAGTGTCGAGGACATCGCCCGACTGCGCACCCGCAATGACCGGGGCGAAATGGTGCCGATCGGCTCCATGGTCGATATTCGGCCGAGCTTTGGTCCGGACCCGGTGCTGCGCTTCAACGGCTATCCGGCGGCGGACCTGGCCGGCGAAGCGGACCCGCGCCTGCTGTCCTCCGCCCAGGCCATGACCGTGCTCACCGGCATCGGCGAACAGGTGCTGCCGGCCGGCGTCGACTTCGAATGGACCGACCTCAGTTACCAGCAGCACACCCAGGGCAACGCCGCCCTGGTGGTGTTCCCGCTGGCGGTGCTGCTGGTGTTCCTGGTGCTGGCGGCCCTGTACGAAAGCTGGACTCTGCCGCTGGCGGTGATCCTGATCGTGCCCATGTGTTTGCTGTCGGCGCTGCTTGGCGTCTGGCTGATGGGCGGCGACACCAACATCTTCGTGCAAGTGGGGCTGGTGGTGCTGATCGGGCTGGCCTGCAAGAACGCCATCCTGATCGTGGAATTCGCCCGTGAACTGGAACTGCAGGGCCGCGACACCGTGGAAGCGGCGCTGGAAGCCTGCCGCCTGCGGCTGCGCCCGATCATCATGACCTCGATCACCTTCACCGCCGCCGTGGTGCCCCTGGTGCTGGGCCACGGTGCCGGCGCCGAGGTCCGTCAGGCCCTGGGCATGGCGGTGTTCGCCGGCATGATCGGCGTCACCCTGTTCGGGCTGTTCCTGACCCCGGTGTTCTACGTGGCCCTGCGCAAGCTGGCCGGGCCGCTGAAGAGCGATCATGTTTCCACCATGGACGGCGAGGCCCATGGCCTGCCGGGAGAAAACCATGCGTAACGTACTTCTATCCGGCGCGGCGCTGCTGTTGTTGAGCGCCTGCGCCGTGGGGCCGGATTACCAGGCCCCGGATTTGCAAGCGCCGGAGCGCTTCCAGGAGGCCCGCGATAGCGGCGCCTTCGAGGGCGAGCAGCGCCGTTTCTGGAACGGTTTTCAGGACCCGCTGCTGGCGCACCTGATCGAACAGACCCTGGACGCCAACCAGAATCTGCAGGCGGCCCTGGCCCGGCTGGACCAGGCCGGCGCGCTGTTGCGCGGTGCCCGGGCCGACCAATATCCGACCCTGAGCGCCAGCGGCTCCGCCGGCGAACAGCATCTGGCGCGGGTGGAACGGGCCGAGCCGGACCGGGAGCGGGTCACCCGCTACCAGGTCGGCGCCGCCGCCCGCTGGGAACTGGATCTGTTCGGCCGCCTGCGCCGGGGCCGCGAGGCCCGTCAGGCGGATCTGGACGCCGCCGGCGCCGACCTGGACGCCCTGCGGGTGGCCCTGGTGGGACGCCTGGCCAGCGATTACTTCGAGCTGCGCGGGCTGCAGCAACAGCTGCGCATGGCCCACCGCAACGTGGCCAACCAGCGGGAGTCCCTGGACATTGTGCAGGCGCGTCTGGACGCCGGCCGTGGTACCGAGTTCGACCGGGTGCGTGCCCGCGCCAGGCTGGACGCCATCCGCGCCACCCTGCCGGACCTGGAGGCGGGCATCCGCGAGCGCATGTACCGCATCGCCGTGCTCACCGGCCAGGAGCCGGGGGCCCTGCTTGGCCAGCTGACCCTGCCCGGGTCGCTGCCGGACAGCCTGCCGGTGATTCCGGTGGGCAGCCCCGGCGACGCCCTGCGCCGCCGTCCGGACATCCGCGCGGCGGAACGGCGGCTGGCCGCCACCAGCGCGCGCATCGGCGTGGCCACCGCCGACCTGTTCCCCAGCTTCAGTCTGGATGCGTTGATCGGCTCGGTGGCGGCGGACTCCTCCGACCTGTTCAGCGGCCCGGCGGAATCCCGCGCCGTGGCCCTGGGCGTGGACTGGACCTTCCTGGATTTCGGCGGCGTGCGCAGCCGCATCGACGCCGCCGACGCGGCCAGCCGGGCGGCCCTGGCGGACTACCGGCAGACGGTGCTGGAAGCGCTCGCCGAAACCGAGACCCAGCTGGCGCGCTACCAACACTCGCGGGTGCGCAGCGCCCGCCTGGAAGACGCCACCGACGCCGCCGGCCGGGCGGCGCAGCTGGCCCGCACCCGCTATGAGCAGGGTTACATCGGTTACTTCGAGGTGCTGGCCGCCGAGCAGGAACTGATCGACACCCGGGACCGCCTGATCGAAAGCCGCACCTCGGAAACCCTGGCCATGGTTGGCATTTATCGGACGCTGGCGGGGGCGCCGTTGCCGGCTGACGATCCCGAGACGCGCTGAACCGCTATAATGCAGGAGCGGCTTCAGCCGCGATCAGGTGCTGACCGAACACGCTGTCTGATCGCGGCTGAAGCCGCTTCTACATTGATAGAAGGAGTGGTTGTGTTGAATGGTCGGGTTTTGATGGTCGGTTTGGGATTGCTGGTGCTGGCGGCCACGGCGCGGGCCGACGATGCGGTGATCGATACGGTGAAGCAGGTGGAAAACCGGCTGCAGGCGCGGGTCGGAGTGGCCATATCCGATACCGACAGCGGCCGCCGGTGGCGCTATCAGGCGGACCAGCGTTTTCCGTTCGCCAGCACCTTCAAGGTGCTGGCCTGCGGTGCCCTGCTGCACAAGGTGGATGCCGGCGAGGAACAACTCAACCGGCGGGTCCGCTACACCAAGGACGACCTGGTGACCTACTCGCCGACCACCGAGCAGCATGTGGAAGACGGCATGACCCTGGCCGCGCTCTGTGAAGCGACCATTACCCTCAGCGACAACACCGCCGCCAACCTGGTGCTCAACGCCATCGACGGCCCCGCCGGGCTGACCGCCTTTCTGCGCGGCACCGGCGATACGGTAACGCGCCTGGACCGCTACGAAACCGAACTGAACGAAGGCACCCCCGGCGACCTGCGCGACACCACCACGCCCGACGCCATGCTGGACACCCTGTACACGCTGCTGTTCGGTGAGGTGTTGAGCGCCGACTCGCGGCGGCAACTGCTGGACTGGATGAAAGCCGACCGGGTGGCCGACGACCTGCTGCGCGCCGGTGTGCCGGACAACTGGACCGTCGCCGATAAAACCGGCGCCGGCGGGCATGGTTCCCGGAGCATCATCGCCGTGATGTGGCCACCGCAACGCGGCCCGGTGCTGGCGGCCATCTACCTCACCGAAGCCGACGCCTCCATGGACCAGCGCAACGCCGCCATCGCCGAAATCGGCAAGGCGCTGGCCTCCGCGCTCCCCTGACGGACCGGTCCGCCATGGACCCGGCGGGTGTTGGCCTTATAATGAGCGGCCGTGATTCTTCAGCGACCACCTCGGGGGCCCATGAACGACAATCGTACCCGGCTGCTGCGTGCCGCCGCGGATCTGTTCGCCCGCAAGGGTTTCCACGCCACCGGCATGAGTGACCTGGAGAAGGCCACCGGCCTGGGGCGTAGCTCCCTGTATCACTATTTCTCCAACAAGGAGGAAATGCTGTTCGAGATCACCACCCGCTATTTGCGCGAGCTGGTGGCCCTGGGCGAGCGGTTGCTGGGTGAGGAGATGCCCGCCGAGCAGCGGTTGCGGCGTTTTTCCCGGGCGGTGATGCGCAGCGTCGCCGACGACCTGTCGGAGCTGACCGTGTGCTTCCGTGAAATGCACGCGGTCACCGGCGACAACCGCCAGGCGCTGCTCGACCTGCACCGCCAGTACGAAGGGGTTTGGGGGCGCATTCTGAGCGCCGGTTTCGACAGCGGTGAATTCGAGGAAACCGATTCCCTGTCGGTCAAGGCGGTGCTGGGCATGCATCACTACAGCTACCTGTGGCTGCGCCCGGATGGCCACCGCAGCCCGGAGGCAATCGCCGAATCGTTCTGCGATCTGATACTGAACGGCCTGAAACGCCCCCGCGATTAGACCCTTTCGATACTAGAATTTTCTTTTTTATCGCTTTTTGATGTACCAATCGGTACAGGCGATTTCCCTCCAAACCCGGTAATCCCGGGGCCTGCCGGCTCTTCATTGGCAAAGCCAATGGCGTTGCCGGCTTTCATTGTATTTTCTTATTTTTACTATATATCAATCACTTAGCCTTTATTGATCGGGCTTCGGCTGGGTGCTCGGCGGATCAGAGGGCGGGCTTTACAGCGACCGACTGGTCATTCTAGTGTATGGACCAGTCGGTACAGTCCTGTGTTTGCCGGACCGGCCGACCCAACAAGAGCGTTCGAATAATAAAACCGACACGACAGGTGGAGGACAACAACATGCTTCAGGCCGCCGGCGCGATATGCGCGCGCGTTTCCCGTCAATTCATTCCCAACCCCTTTATCTTCGCCATTCTGCTGTCCGCGGTGGTGTACCTGATGGGCATTGTCATTACCCATCAGAGCCCGGCGCAGATGGTCGGCCACTGGTACGACGGCTTCTGGAATCTGCTGCAGTTTTCCATGCAGATGGTGGTAATCCTGCTGTTCGGTTACGTGCTGGCCAGTTCGCCACCGGTGCGCCGGGCGGTGAGCCGGGCCGCCGCGCTGCCGCGCACCGCCGGCCAGGCGGTGATGCTGGTTACCGTGCTGGCGGTGGTGTTCGGGTTCCTGAGCTGGGGCCTGGGCCTGATCGTCGGCGCCATCGCCGCCCGTGAGGTGTGCAGCCAGGCCAAGTCCCGAGGCATCAAGGTGCACTACCCGCTGGCCGCCGCCGCCGGCTTTTCCGGGCTGATCATCTTTAACTTCGGGCTGTCCGCCTCGGCGCCGTTGCTGGTGAATACCCAAAACCATTTCCTGGCCGATCAGATCGGTCTGATCCCGGTGTCGGAAACCATCTTCTCGCCGGCCAACCTGATTACCTTCCTCGCCTATCTGATCGTGATTCCGCTGATCTACCGGGCCATGCATCCGAACCCGGAAGACGTGCAGGAAGTCAGCGACGACGAGGTGGTCGCCGAGCAACCGAATGACGCCGGCCAGGAAGACGGCACCACCACCCTGGCGGAAAAGCTGGAGAACGCGGCCATCCTTAACTGGATGCTGGTGGTTCCCGGTCTCGGCTACCTGGTCTGGCACTTCTACACCAACGGCTTCGACCTGAACCTGAACCTGGTGAATTTCGCGCTGCTGGTGTTCGGCCTGATCGCCTACCGCACCCCCATGGCCTATGTGAACGCCATCGACGACGGCATCCGCGCCTGCGGCCAGATCGTGCTCCAGTTTCCGCTGTACGCCGGGATCATGGGCATGATGGCCGGCTCCGGGCTGGTCACGGTGTTCGCCAACTGGCTGGTGTCGATCTCCACGCCGGGCACCTTCCCGCTGCTGGCCATGGTCAGCGCCGGGGTGGTCAACCTGATGGTGCCGTCCGCCGGCGGCCAATGGGCGGTGCAGGGGCCGTTGCTGATCCAGGCCGGCCAGAGCCTGGGCGTGGACAACGCGGTCACGGTGCTGGCGTTCGGTTACGGCGACCAGCTCACCAACGCCATCCAGCCCATGTGGATGCTGCCGCTGCTCGGCGTCACCGCCCTCAAGGCCCGCGATGTGGTCGGCTATACGGCGGTGATGATGCTGTTCGCATTCGCCATCTTCGGCCTTGGCATCACTTTGTTGCCGCCGCTGTTCGGCTGAGTTTTCCCTGAGAAAAAACAGGAGTGCATCAATGAGTTACACGGAAAACCTGGCGCCGCTGTGCTGGACGCCCACCCCGCAACAGGCGGCCGGCACGCAGATCGCCCGCTTCGCCCGGCAGGTGGGGCTGGAAGGCGCCGGCTACGCCGACCTGCATCGCTACTCGGTGACCTGCCTGGAAGACTTCTGGGCCGAGTTCTGGCGCTTCGCCGCGCCCCTGGCCAGCGACTACGATCAGGTGCTGAGCCGGGACGGTGACGCCCGCATGATCGGCGCCCGCTTTTTCGTCGGCGCGCGGATGAACTTCGCCGAGAACCTGCTGGCCGGGGACGACGCGGACATCGCGGTGATCGAAACCGGCGAGGACGGCGTGGGCCGGGAAGTGACCCTGGCGCAATTGCGCGAGCGGGTGGCCGGCGCCCAGCAGGCCCTGCGTGCGCTCGGCGTGGGCGAGGGCGACCGGGTCGCCGGCCTGATGCCCAACACCCTGGACACCCTGGTGCTGGTGCTGGCCACCGCCTCCATCGGCGCGATCTGGTCCGCCTGCGCGCCGGAGTTCGGCGTCAACGGCGTGCTCGACCGCTTCGGTCAGATCGAACCCAAGGTGCTGGTGGCGGTGCCCCGCTACCGGTACAACGGCCGCCAGCATGACATCGGCGAACGGGTGGCGGAGATCGCCAATAAACTGAACGTGGCCCATCTGCTGCTGTGCGGCGACGGCGAGGCCCCCGGGGCCAACGTCCCCGGCCAGCGGCTGGACGACCTGGCCCGGGGCGCGCCGGCGCAACCGGACTATGTGGCGCTGCCGTTCAATCACCCGCTGTATGTGATTTACACCTCCGGCACCACCGGCCTGCCCAAGTGCATCGTGCACAGCGCCGGCGGCACCCTGATCAATCATCGCAAGGAGCACATGCTGCACTGCGATATCGGGCCCGGCGACCGCATCCTCTATTACACCTCCACCGCCTGGATGATGTACCACTGGATGATCACCGCCCGCGCCAGCGGCGCCACCCTGGTGCTCTACGACGGCGCCGCCCTGCCGAAACAGGACGGCACCCTGGACCATGACGTGCTGTGGCGCATCGCCGCCGAGACCGGCACCACTCATTTCGGCACCAGCCCCAAGTACCTGTCGCTGCTGGAGCAGGACGGGCGGCGGCCCGGCGATGACCATGACCTGTCCGCCCTGCGCATGGTGATGAGCGCCGGCGCGCCGCTCACCGAGGAAAACTTCCGCTGGGTCTACGACGCGGTGAAGGCGGACCTGTGCCTGGCGTCGATTTCCGGTGGCACCGAAATCCTCGGCTGCTTCGTGATGGGCAACCCGGCCGGGCCGGTGCGCGCCGGCGAAATCCAGGTGCCGGCCCTGGGCATGGCCATGGCCATGCTCGACGAGCGGGACATTCCGGTGCTCGGCCGCCACGGCGACCTGGTGTGCACCGAACCGTTCCCGTCCATGCCCCTGGGGTTCTGGGGCGAGGACGGCTGGCAGCGTTACCTGGACACCTATTTTGGCGAGCGCGCCGACATCTGGACCCACGGCGACGTGGCCTATTTCACCGCCAGCGGTGGCATCGTCATCACCGGCCGCAGCGATACATTGCTCAAGCCCGGCGGCGTGCGCATGGGCCCCTCGGAAATCTACCGGGTGGTGGAAGCGCTGGAGGGCGTGGAGGATTCCCTGGTGATCGGCTACCCGGCGGAGGGCGGCGACATGGACCTGTGGCTGTTCGTGGTCACCGGGGCGGAGCAGGCCATGGACGACGCCCTGGAACAACGGATTCGCTCGTCGCTGCTGAGCGAAGCGTCGCCCCGCCATGTGCCCAAGCGCATCTTCCCGGTGCCGGAAATTCCCTACACCCTGAACGGCAAGAAGGTGGAGAAAGCGGTGCTGCAACTGCTCACCGGCAAGCCGGTGAAAAACAAAGGCTCGCTGCTCAATCCGGATTGTCTGGATGAGTTCGTGACGGTGGCGGAGGTGCGGGCATGAGCCACTGGGACTGCGCCATCGCCGGCATCGCCGAGCTGACCCCGACGCGCCGCACCGAGGGTGAAACCACCCTGGGCATGATCGCCCGGGTGAGCGCGGAAGCGGTGGCCGACGCCGGCCTGGAGCCCGCCGCCATCGACGGCCTGCTGGTGGGGCCCCAGGTGGGCGAGACCCCCCAGCACGTGCCGGCCACGGTCAGCGAGTACCTGGGCCTGCGGCCCACCATGAGCAATGTGGTGGACCTGGGCGGCGCCTCCGGCGCCGGCATGGCCTGGCGGGCGGCGGCGGCGATCAACGCCGGCATGTGCGAGGCGGTGCTGTGCGTGCTGGCCAACACCCGCGAGGCAACGCCGCCGCGCTCGCCCAACCGCAACCCGATCCGCGAGTTCGACGTGCCGTTCGGCGCCTCCGGCGCCAACGCCGCCTACGCCATGATCGCCCAGGCGCACATGCATCATTACGGCACCACCAGCGAGCAGCTGGCCACGGCGGTGGCGGCCCAGCGCCGCAACGCCGCCCGCCATCCCCAGGCGATTTTCCGCGACGCGCCGATCACCGTGGACGAGGTGCTCAACTCGCCCTGGGTGGC
The DNA here is from genome assembly GCF_005938655.1 of Alloalcanivorax gelatiniphagus. GTDB lineage: Bacteria > Pseudomonadota > Gammaproteobacteria > Pseudomonadales > Alcanivoracaceae > Alloalcanivorax > Alloalcanivorax gelatiniphagus. Next base: position 173,766 of record NZ_VCQT01000038.1, on the reverse strand, counting down.
GGAGCCGCTGCGCTTGCTGGAAGTGGTGATGCCCTGCGCCGGCGGCGCCGCCTTCGTGGTCACCTCGGCACGGCGGGCCAGGACCCTGCGGCAGCCGCCGGTGCTGCTGGCCGGCGCCGGCGAAAAGGTGACCCACCGGGCCATCTCCGGCGCCCCGGATCTGCTCTCCGGTCCGCTCAAACCGGCCATGGCCCGGGCCTTCCAGCAGGCCGGGGTGGACGCCGGGCAAATGGACCTGCTGTCGCTGTATGACTGCTACAGCATCATGCTGGCGGTGACCGTGGAAGACGCCGGCCTGTGCCCGCCGGGGCAGGGCGGCCCCTGGCTGGCGGCCCACGACCTGAGCGCGGAGGGCGACCAGCCGCTGAATACCCACGGCGGCCAGCTGTCGTTCGGCCAGGCCGATCTGGCCGGCGGCATGTCCCACATCATCGAGGCGGTGCGGCAACTGCGCCACCAGGCCGAAGGCCGGCAGATCGCCAACGCCCGCCACGCCCTGATCACCGGCAATGGCGCCACCATGAGCGAAGCCACCGCTCTGGTGCTGCGCCGGGAGCAATGACCATGACTCTCAGCAAACCCGGCCCCCAGGCCAGCCCGCTGTCGCAACCGTTCTGGGACGGCTGCCGTGAGCGCCGCCTGCGCCTTCAGTATTGCCCGGACTCGGACCGCTGGGTGTTCTACCCCCGCGCCCTGGACCCGCACAGCTGGTCGACCAACCTCCAATGGCGCGACGCCAGCGGACGGGGCACGGTGGCCTCGTTCATCGTGGTGCACAAACCCGGCCACCCGGCGTTCCAGGATGAGGTGCCCTATGTGGTGGCGCTGATCGATCTGGAAGAGGGCCCGCGCATGCTCTCCAACGTGGTGGGCTGCGCGCCGGACCAGGTGCGCATCGGCCAGCCGGTGCGGGTGCACTGGGTGGAGCAGGGCGGTGAGGTGTTGCCCAAATTCATTCCCGAGGAGACCGCATGATGAATGCCGACCATGAACCGGTGCTGCTGGACGGCCTGCGCACGCCGTTCGGCCGCTACCTGGGTGGCCTGGCGCCGGTGCCGGCGCGGGCACTCACCGCCGCGCCGGTGGCGGAACTGATCCGCCGTTACCCGGCCTTTCAGCGCGCCGACGGCGTGCTGCTCGGCCAGGTGCTGCAGGCGGCCCAGGGCCAGAACCCGGCGCGCCTGATCGCCGCCGCCGCCGGCGTCGACTGGCGGGTGCCGGCGCTGACTTTGAATAACGTCTGCCTGGCCGGCCTGGCCAGCGTCGCCGATGCGTCCCGGCGGATTCGCCTGGGCGAAGGCCGCCGCTATATCGTCGGCGGTGGCGACTCCATGAGCCGCGCCCCCCACGCCCGGTTGATGCGCCAGGCGGAACGGCGCCCCGGCGAGCTGGCGTTCACCGACATCATGATGAACGACGGCCTCTGGTGTTCGCTCACCGACGAGGGCATGGGCCCGCTGTCCGAGCGCGCCAACCGGGACCTGGGCATCCAACGGCCGGAGCAGGACGCCTACGCCGCCGCCTCCCACCGGCGCGCCGCCGCTGCCGTGGAAAGCGGCTTCTTTGACGGCGAGATTCTGCCGTTCGACGACGGCGCCACCCGCCTGGATCGGGACGAGGGCATCCGCGCCGACAGCAGCGAGGAGAAGCTGGCCGGGCTGCGCGCCGCCTTCGAGGAAGGCGGCACCATCACCGCCGGCAGCGCCTCGCAAATGACCGACGGCGCCTCCGCCGGTCTGGTCTGTTCCCTGGCCGAGGCGGAGGCCGCCGGCGTCACCCCGCTGGGCCGTATCCGCGCCTGGGCGGAAGTGGCCGGGCCGGACAACACCCTGCACCTGAAGCCCGCCGCCGCCATCGAGCAGGCGGTGGCCCGCGCCGGCCTGCGCCTGGACGACATCGACGTGTTCGAGATCAACGAGGCGTTCGCCGCGGTGGTGATCGCCAGCGCCCGGCACCTGGATCTGCCCGCCGACAAGGTCAATGTGAACGGCGGCGCCATCGCCCTGGGCCACCCGCTGGGCGGCACCGGCTTCCGCCTGCTGCTCACCGCCGCCCGTGAACTGCACCGCCGCCAGGGCCGCTACGCGGTGGCCTCCCTGTGCGGCGGTGGCGGCCAGGGCTACGCGGTGGTGCTGGAACGTCTTGCTTAACCCGATGAACAACGAGAGAGAAGGAGTACCCATGAGCGCCAATGATCAATCCAAGGCCGTTAACGGCTGGACCGACACCCGTCACGGTATGCCCCGCGAAGGCCAGATCGCCGAACGCAAAAAGGACGTCACCGAGAAAGACATCGAGCTGTTCAGCGAAATGAGCGGCGACTACAACCCGCTGCACACCGACAAGGCGGCGGCGGAAGCCTCCCGCTTCGGCGGCCTGATCGTGCAGGGCGGCGTCACCACCGGCATTCTCAATGCGGTGGTGGCCGAGGACCTGCCCGGCCCGGGCAGCGTGTTCCTCAGCGTGGAATGGAAATTCTCCAAGCCGGTCTACGTGGGCGACACCATCACCGGCCGGGTGGAAGTGCTCAACGTGCGCGAGGACAAACCGTTCTGCACCATTCGGACCACCGTGGAAAACCAGAACGGTGAAGTGTGCATCAGCGGTGAAGCGGTGACCTACACCGCCGCGCTGCCGCGATGAACGCGGTGGATCCGGCCGCCGTTATCCGCCGTGATCCGCGCGGCTGCTGGCAGGGCCTCACGGTCCTCGCCAGCGCGATGCTGCTGGGCATGACCACCTGGTTTTCCGCCACCGCGGTGGTGCCGCAACTGCGCGATCTGTGGTCGCTGACGGCGGGCCAGTCGGCGTGGATGACAATCAGCGTGCAGCTGGGCTTCGTGGTCGGCGCCCTGGGCTCCGCCCTGTTCAACCTGGCGGATCTGATTCCGCCGCGCCGACTGATGCTGTTCGGCTCCATCGGCGCGGCGCTTGCCAATCTGTTGTTGCTCATCGAGCCCGGGGTCACCGGCGCCATGTTGCTGCGCGGCCTTACCGGGCTGTTTCTGGCCGGCGTCTATCCTCCGGCCATGAAAGCCATGGCCACCTGGTTCAAGGTCAAACGGGGCACCGCCCTGGGCATCATGGTGGGGGCGCTGACGCTGGGCTCCGCCACCCCCCATCTGGTCAACGGCCTGGGCGGGCTGGACTGGCGCCTGGTGATCCTGGCCACCTCGGTGCTGACCCTGGCCGGCGGTGTGATCGCTGAATTTCTCGGCCGCGACGGGCCCTTTGATTTTCCCCGCGCGCCCTTCAACCCGGGCCAGGCCTGGCGCGCCTTCTCCGACCGGCCGGTGCGGCTGGCGTCGATCGGCTACTTCGGCCACATGTGGGAGCTGTACGCCATGTGGGCCTGGTTCTCGGTGTTCATCACCCAGGTGCTGCACAACGACGGCTGGGCGGAGCCCGGCGGCACCGGGGCGCTGCTGGCGTTTCTGGTGATCGCCATCGGCGCCGTGGGCTGCTGGGTGGGCGGTGAGCTGGGCGACCGCTGGGGCCGTGGCAACACCACCTCGGCGGCGATGATCGTGTCCGGCGCCTGCGCCCTACTGATCGGCTTTCTGCACAGCGCGCCGCTGCCGTTGGTGCTGCTGGTGGGGCTGGTATGGGGCTTCGCGGTGGTGGCGGACTCGGCGCAGTTTTCCACCGTGATCACCGAGCTGGGCGACCAGCAATACGTGGGCACCGCGCTCACCCTGCAACTGGCCATCGGCTTCGTGCTGACGGTGCCGACACTCTGGCTGATTCCGGTGGTACAGAACGCCTGGGGCTGGCCGGCGGCCTTCGGCCTGCTGGCCATCGGCCCGGTGGTGGGCACCATCGCCATGCAGAAACTCAAGGAGTACGAGCGCTAGCCCGCGACAGAAAAGGTTATGGTTCGGCGCGGTTGCAGGCCGCGCTTTTTTTTAGTTGAAAATTGAAAGTTGAAACGCGGACAGGGTCTGCTTGAGGCCCTCCGCCGTGCCCGCGCTTGAAGTGAAGGCGAATGGGCGAGGGCCCAAGAAATTAGCACCCCTTTTAACTTTCAACTTTTAACTTTTAACTCTCTTCCCGCAAGTTATCCAACATCCGGTTACCGATCTCGATAAAGGCTTCCACATCCTTTTTCGGGATGCCTTTCAGCAGCGTTTTCCTGACCTCGTCTTCCGCCTGCTGAATGCGCGCCATCAGACTCTGGCCGGTTTCGCTGAGCGCCAGCAACTGGCTGCGGCGGTCCGCCGGATCAGGGGTGCGGGTGATCAGCGCCATGCTCTCCAGTTCCTTGATGACGCGGGTGATCTGCGCCTTGTCGCGGCCGGTGACCGTGGCGATGTGCTGGGCGGTGCAGTCCGGCTGACGGTGAATCATCTGCAACAGACGCACGTGCATGCCGTTGATCGGCAGATCGTAGTCGCGGATCGCGCGCTTGCTGCTGACCTTGAACTGGAAGGCCAGCTGCCAGAGCACCTGGCGGATATCGGCTTGGTGTGGCATGGGTTTCGGCATGATGTGATTGGTTGACAATATCAACCAGTGAGTTTATGGTTGATATTGTCTACTAATTGCCGGGGCGTCACAAGCGCCCCCGTTTTCCTTGAGGTGACCCATGCCCAGACCCGCGCCCCGTATCCTGGAGGTGCTGCGCACCGAGAACCTGACCCCGAACATGAAGCGGGTGGTGCTCGGCGGCGGTGACTTGAGTGATTTCCCCGACCACCACGAAAGCGCCAACTTCAAACTGCTGATTCCCCGGCCCGGCCAGGCCGACATTGCCCTGCCGCCGTTCAACGACACGCCGGACCAACACAAACCCTTCGTGCGCACCTACACCCTGCGCCATTTTGATCGTGGCCGAGGCGAGGTGGTGGTCGACTTCATGATGCACGCCGACCACGGCCCGGCCTCCGGCTGGGCCGCCAATGCCCGGCCCGGCGACCGGGTCGGTTTCGCCGGGCCGGGCAAGCCCAAGTTGGTGGACTTCCACGCGGACTGGTTCCTGTTCGCCGGCGACATGTCCGCGCTGCCCGCCATCGGCGCCAACATCGAACGCCTGCCCGCCCACGCCCGCGGCTACGCGGTGCTGGACATCCTCGACCCCGCCGACCAGCAGCCGCTGCCGTTCCCGGATGGCATCCAGGTCACATGGCGGGTCCACCCGAACCCGGAACAACCGGCCTTGGGCCTGGTGGACACGGTGCTGGCGCTGCCCTGGCTGGACGGCTCGCCGGCGGTCTGGGTGGCCGGCGAAAGCGGCGCCGTGCGCGCCCTGCGCCGCTACTTCACCGAGGAACGCCAGGTGGAGCGCCACCGCCTCTACGCCAGCGGCTACTGGCAAATCGGCCTGACCGAGGACCGCCACCAGCTCGAAAAGCGGAAAGAGAAGGCGGGGCCACCGGCAGAATCGGGCAAGGAACCTGTGTGAACCGGCTACCGGGCCGGCGCCGGGCGGGCGATACTGAACCCCGCGATACAGACATGTCGCGGTCCATTCTTACCCCCCTTGGGTCACGGACGGCCCGCTCTTTTTTCCCCGATTTCCACCGAATCCCGGCGTAGGAGCGGCTTTAGCCGCGATCAACCAGGGTTCAGTGATGCCTTGCCGTTACTGGGTCTAGAGACGGATGCCCGCGTCAGGCCGCGCAGCACTTCTTGAATTTCTTGCCGCTGCCGCAGGGGCAGGGATCGTTGCGCCCCGGCTTCAGATTGCTCACCTTGCTGTCGCCATCCAGATAAAACCAGTGGCCGCCCTCACGCAGGAACCGTGAGTTTTCCTCCAGCACCGAAAAGCCCTTGCCGTTGCGCCGCAGAGCGCGGAAATGCACCCGCCCCCGGTCGCCGTCGGCGTCGCTGTCCAGCACCTTGAGTTCAAGCCAATGGTCGCCGTCATCCAGCATCAGCCCGGTGGGGCGGGTGTCCGGGTGCCAGCTTTCGGCCACATAGGTCGTATCGTTGCGCACGAAGGCACTGTAGCGCGAGCGCATCAGTGCCTCCGGCGTGGCCGCCGGCTCACCGCGATGCAGCGGCGCGCAGCAGTCCTCGTAGGGGAGGTCGGATTGGCAGGGGCAGGTCGTCATGGCGGTTATCGTGTCTTCGGCCGGTACATCTGGAAGCGGGTCGTCTCGTTGACGGTGAAATAATCCGCTGGGCCGCCGGCGCGCAGGATCGGCTCGGCGGCGGCGGTATCGTAGATGCCGTCCTTGAGCAGATGTCGGGCGATGTGCACCCCCACCACCTCGCCCAGCACCAGCCAGGTGTCGGTTTCGGCGCCGTCGGCGCCGGTCAGGCGCAGCACCTGGCTGAGGCGGCACTCGAAGGACACCGGGGTTTCCTTCACCCGGGGCACGTTGATAATCCGCGACGGCTCCGGCGTCAGACCACTCAGCTCGAACTCGTTCACCTCCGGCGCCACCGCCGCGCAGCTCTGGTTCATGGCCTCCGCCAGGGGGCGGGTGGCCAGGTTCCAGCCGAACTCTCCCGTCGCCTCGATATTCCGCACGCTGTCCTTGTAACCGATGCTGGCGAAGCCAACGATGGGCGGCCGGTAGTTGAAGGCATTGAAGAAACTGTAGGGCGCCAGGTTGAGCACGCCGTCCGGGCTCTGCGAGGAAATCCAGCCGATCGGGCGGGGCGCCACCAGGGCGTTGAAAGGATCGTGGGGCAGGCCGTGGCCGGCGGAGGGTTGGTAGAAATGGATGTCGTCGCTCATCCGGCCATGTTACTGGCGGCGGGGTTGGTGCCACAAGCTGGATCGCGGCTAAAGCCGCTCCTACGGCACCAAGCGCTGTAGGAGCGACTTCAGTCGCGAAATGCGGCTCTCAGGCAGCCACCTTCGCCGGCGCATCCCCATACTGGATGCCGTACTTACGAATCAGCTCCTCCCGGCGGGCCGGGTCGAAGTTGATATTGCGCGCGTCATAGCCGGCGTGCTCCAGCAGACGCTTGTCCATCACCTTGTACCAGAGCGGCGGAAAGTAGCTGATAAAGAACATGCCGAAGTAGCCGTTGGGCAGGGTCGGCAGGTTCTCGAAGTGGCGCAGGCTCTGGTAGCGCCGGGTGGGGTGGGCATGGTGATCCGAATGGCGCTGCAGGTGGAAGGTGGCCCAGTTGGAGAACATGTGGTTGCTGTTCCAGCTGTGGTGCGGCTGGGTGCGCTCGTAGCGGCCGCTGGCGGTTTTGTGGCGCAGCAGACCGTAGTGCTCGATGTAGTTGGCGGAGGTCAGCTGGAACGCGCCCCAGAAGGCGGTGGCCAGAATATAGGGCAGCAGGCCAATGCCGAAGATCGCCAGCACCGTACCCCAGGCCACGGCGGTGATGATCGCCGGCTGGATGATCTCGTTCTCCAGGGACCACACCGATTTGCCCTGCGCCTCCAGGCGCTCTTTTTCCAGGCGCCAGGCGCGCTTGGCCGCGCCGGGGATTTCCCGCACCACGAACTTCCAGATGCTCTCGCCCATGCGCGAGGAAGCCGGGTCCTCCGGCGTGGCCACGTCCTTATGGTGGCCCTTGTTGTGTTCGATAAAGAAGTGGCCGTAGGCGCACGGAGCCAGCACGAACTTGGCCATCCAGCGCTCGCCCTTGCCCTTCTTGTGGCCCATTTCATGGCCCAGGTTGATGCCCACGCCACAGGTGCCACCGATCAGATAGATCATCGCCAGCACGCCATACCAGGGCAGGTCCTGGGTGCCCACGAACCAGGCCCCGAAGAACCAGGCGCCCCAAATCAGCGGCACCAGGGCGTAGGTCACCCAGCGGTAGTAAGGATCTTCCTCCAGCTGCGGGACGATCTCCTCCGGCGGGTTACTCAGATCCTCGCCGATGATCATGTCCAGCACCGGCACCGTCAGGTAGTAGAACACCAGCGGAATCCAAAGCGTCCAGGCGTTGCCGGTGGCGAAATACAACGCCGGGCCGACGAACACGATGGCCGGCACGAAGATGGAGGTAAACCACAGCTTGCGCTTGCGGTCCCGGTACACGACACCGGAGGGTCCGGTGAACACGCCTGCCTTACTCATAGTGGCCTCGCTATTGTTATTCGTCGTTGGATTGATCCATGGAAACAGAATGTCTCCTCCGGACCTTGCGAAGCACCGAGTAAGGTGGCAATAAATCGTCATAAAGTGACAGCCCAACGCGTCAACCGGCGAACAGGACAGCCCCATGGCCGACACAGATCGTCTGCGCCCCGCCATCCACCCAGTCTACCCCAGGCTGCTGTGTGCCTATTTGCATGAGAAGGGCTTCAGCAACGAGGCTATTTTCGAAGGCACCCGGCTGCAATGGGAACAACTGCTTGGCGAGCACCGCTACCTGAGCCTGGAACAGGTATCACGCCTGGAACGGCGCGCCGTGGCGCTCACCGGCACCCCCTGGCTGGGCCTGGAAATCGGCGCCGCCACCTCGGTCTCCGCCCATGGTCCCCTGGGCTACGCGGTGGTCTCGGCGCCGGATCTGCGCGCCGTGCTCAAGGTGGTGGCCCGCTTCGTGGAGGTGCGCTTCCAATTGGTGGAGCTCAGCTTCGAGGAGGACGAACGGGAAGGGCGGCTCACCCTCCACGAAAAGGTGGACCTGGGCGACATGCGGGAATTCAACACCGGCTCGATCCTGGGCACCTACTTCCAACTGGTGGACACGGTCACCTCCCGGCGCCTGCGTGACGCCCGCATTCAGGTGCCTTTCCCGGCGCCACCCTGGGCGGACCGTTACAGCGAACGGCTGAGCTGCCCGGTGACCTTCGGCGCCGAGCACCTCACCATCACCCTGCCCAAGGCGGTGCTCGACACCCCCTGCCTCACCGCCGACCCGGGCCTGCACCGCACCGCCCTGCGGGACTGCGAGCACCAGCTTAAGCAACTGCAAAGCGGCGGCCCGCTCAGCCAGCGCATCGGCATCGAGCTGCTGGACGGCGACGGCGACTACCCCACCCTGGAACAGATGGCCGACCGCTTCGCCATGTCCCCTCGCACCCTGATCCGCAAGCTCAAAACCGAAGGCACTCGCTACCAGGAACTGCTGGACGACGTGCGCGGCGAACTGGCCGCCTGGTACCTGCTGGAAACCACGGTGCCGGTGGAACGCATCGCCGAACGGCTCGGCTACCAGGACCCCTCCAACTTCAGCCGCACCTTCCAACGCTGGTTTGGCGTCACGCCCCGGCAAATGCGTCAAAGCGCCAACAAAAACCGCTCCAACGCAAACACATGCTCATCCTCCGCCCCCAACTCCCGCAACGCCTCGGCCAGGTTCAACAGATAATCCCGATTCGGCCCACTGGGCCCATGGCTCACCGCGATCTGCCGCGCGATCGCCGCCTCCGGCGCCGGCCCCAAAAACGCCGCGTTGTCCTCCGTGGCGATGTACACCAGGCCCTCCTCGTGCCCGCCATCGGCGAACGTCATCGCGGTGGAAAACCGCAAATAGCCGTTCTTCTCCCGCACATCCAGATGATCGAACACCGCCGGCGCCACCCGATAGGCCATGCCCGCGCACACCGTCCCCGGGCTCTCCACCAGCGTCAGCACCCGCCCCGGCGCCTCCGGCGTACCGCGATGATCGTGGGACCCCTGCCAGAACCGCCGCGCCCACCCGCGAATGCTCGCCGGCCGCCGCTCCAGATAAGGAAAATCCGCCTTGAAAATCAGCGACCCATAGCCGAACAACCAGACGCTCTCGCGTCCGCTCAAATCCTGCCGCTGCTTGTTAATCTCGATGGTATTGAATGACATCCGCCCAGGATAACGAATCCCGCCCCAACCCGCCGCCACCGGATCATCCACTCAGCGCGCCACCAACCCCCCCCGTAGGAGCGGCTTCAGCCGCGATCCCCCAGCACGCACCCTTCCACCCTTGACCCCAAACAACCAACCCCCCCCCTACTATTTCAGCTACAATCCCCAAACCACGAACAAACGCACAAGGGCCCCCATGAAAGACGTACGCCAGGAATACCACGCCCCCGGCCTCACCGAAGCCGACCTGCTGGCGGACCCGGTCGAGCAGGCCCGCCGTTGGGTCGATGAAGCCATCGACGCCGGCCTGCCCCTGGCCAACGCCATGACCCTGGCCACCGTCTCCGGCCACGGCCGCCCCTCCAGCCGGGTGGTCCTGCTCAAAGGCATCGAGGACGGCGGCTTCGTCTTCTTTACCCACCACGACAGCCGTAAAGGCGACGACATCGCCGCCAACCCCAACGTCTCCTTCGTCATGTTCTGGGGCCCCTTCGACCGCCAGCTCATCGTCAACGGCCGCGCCGAAAAACTCCCCGCCCAACAAGCCCGGGAATACTTCGCCAGCCGCCCCCGCGACAGCCAGCTCAGCGCCGCTATCTCCCCACAAAGCCGCCCCACCACCCGCGAACAACTGGAAGCGGACATGGCCAACCTCGCCCAACAACACCCGGAAGGCGACCCCATCCCCATGCCCGAAACCTGGGGCGGCTACCGCATCACCCCGGAAGAAATCCAGTTCTGGCACGGCCGCCCCAGCCGCCTCCACGACCGCTTCCGCTACCTCAAACAAGGCACCACCTGGACCCGAGAACGCCTCGCCCCCTGAGGCGTTCCCCTCCCGACGGCCCCGCTCGCCCGCCCGATCACGCACACCACGCCCCCACACGCCCCTACACGTCCCTACACGCTCCTACACGCTCCTACACGCCCCTGTAGGAGCGGCTTCAGCCGCGATCAGCCTCTAAACCAACGATCACCTCTCCATTTCAAACCAGCAGCCGGCGATTCGCCCCTGCGGGCTGTAATGGCCCACTCGAATGGCATCGCGAAACTGATCACGGAGCCCTGGGCGCCTCCCACTATCCGTATGCATGGCCACCCTCTTGGGGCTGTTTATATAAACGGAGTCATGGTAATTCGGAACTGAAGAAATCAAGCGAACAGGGACAGACAACGCGGCAGGTTTGTAACCTGTTGAGTTTTCTGGTTTTATTCGGCGAAGCCAAAAACTATAACGTGATATAACGCCTGCGCGTTCATTGGATATTCGAGACGGCGTCCTAATGCCGGTTGGGTGAGGAATATGCATGACTAGCTTTACAGTTGACGGCCCGCACGAAATCGAGTGGGAAAACCGAAAAGGGGGGCGGCAGCTTGTTTTCGATAATTTCTGGAACGACGGAAGCAAAGCTTCGCACTTGGCAGCTGAACGCGGTTGTTATGTTTTTGTAATTCGAAGTGGTGGCGGCCTTACGCCCGTTTATATCGGGCAAGCTAGCGTGAGCTTCAAGCAAGAGACGTTCAATCCGAGCAATCGCCACAAATATCAGAACGGGTTCAGCAACTACGCTAAAGGGACGCCCTTGATGTATTTCGTGGTTCATCCTAACCAGCAAGGCGTGACAAATAAGACGCAAATTACTGAGATCGAAGATTTTCTCATTCAAGCCGGAGTCGCCGCGAATACTGAGCTCCAGAATGTCAAAGGCACACAGAAGCCGAAATGGAGCATTAAAGGCGTCATACGAAGCGGCGTAGGCAAGCGTTCTTCAGCGGAAGTTGAGTTCCGAAAAATATTTAATTTGCATGACTAAGCACCCAGCAAGTCGCTGCAGTTGACAGCACAAAGCGCTGGCACGCTTTGGGTTCCCTCAGCAGCCTTTGGCTGCTCCGGCGGCAACTGAGCTTAGGCGTTAGATGACCGAGTTACCCACAAGGAGTAGACACCTTTTATAGTTAGGGACGCCCCTACACGGAGGTGTGTCATGGTCAAGAAACAACGCCATGTATATACCCAGGAATTTCGCAGGGAGAGGGTCGAGAACAAGGTGATCGATTTGTTCGGCGAGTTCAAGGCGCGCTACGGCGCGCCCAGGTTGGCGTTGGAACTGAAGGCGGCGGGGCTGCCTTACTCGAAGAACTTTGTGGCCAATATCATGCGATTACGCGGCATTCGAGCTCGCAATGGCAAAGGCTTTCATTATCGTCCGGCCAGTCCGACGATGATCAACGTCGAAGACAACCTCCTGCGTCGCCGCTTCCGTGCAGAGGGCCCGAGCCAGGAGTGGGTAATGGATATTACCTATATCAGGGTCAATGGGCGCTGGCTGTACCTGGCCACGGTAATGGATCTCTATTCCAGGACCATCGTAGGGTGGAAGCTCGACACTTCGATGACGGAGAAGCTCGCAATGGACGCGCTCAGCATGGCCTTCGCAACCCGGGATGTTCAGCCCGGGTTGATCATCCACTCGGATCGCGGCGTCCAGTTCCGCTCTGTGAAGTACCTGGACATGATTCGCTCGCGCGACTGTTTGCCCAGCATGAGCCGGCATGGTAACTGGTGGGATAATGCGGTAATGGAATTATTCTACAGTCGGCTCAAGGTCGAGCTGATCTATGCCGAGCAATTTGGTTCCATTGAAGCGGTTCAATCCGGTACCTTCGAATACATTGAAATCTTTTATAACTGCAAACGGAGACACTCTGCCCTCGGCAATATCGGTCCGGCAGAATTTGAGCGCAGATGCGCATAACAGTGTCTACTTTTTATGGGTAGGACCAGCAACGAGATCGGCATGTCGGAAGAACATCAACCGGTTGAAGTATACCGCGCTGCAGCGGACGCTCTTTACATTGTCAGCGGAATGCTTCTTTTCGCTTTCGCGCGACATGAATGCGATACGAAAAACATTATCATTAGAAACTTCGTTGCCCGATCCGCTAGAACCCTCAAAAGCGTTTTTTTGCTATGGGACAATCAGGATTATCAAAGTGCGTGGGCTATACATCGAGTCCTTGTAGATAGGATGTTTCATCTGCATAGCCTCGGAGAAAAAAATGAGTTTGAAGTTTTTGATGGCTGGTCGTTTTATGAGCAGTACAAAGCCCAGAACCGGGTGAAAAGTGACGAGCTATTCAAAGGCCAAGCCGTGGGCTGGGTATACAACCTATCCGAGAAACAAAAGGAGCGAATAAGGGCTCTCGAGAAAAGCAAGCCGGTTTGGAAGCGACCAAAAGCTGCAGCAGTAGCAAAAGACATGGGAATGCAGTTTCTGTATAAATACGGCTATGATTACGCCTCCACGCATGTTCATCCTATGGCAAACGACGGCCAGCAAGACTTTTTTACCATAACGGGTTTGGAGCCAGCACCGAGGTTTCCCTCTAATATAACTGTAATATCAAATACGCTACTGACCGCGTCCATGATCCTACAAGACGCCATGAACTACAGCTCATTCAAATGGCGGAGGGTCGTGTGGGACTGTATAAGCGAAATAAGATCGGTTATGGAGGTGGGCGGAGCCCCTTACCAAGACTCGCTTTTGAAACTGGCCGAGATGTCTCACGGGCAAGGTCTTTGCGAGCCAAGTGGCGCCTAACAATCGCGGGCAAAGCGACGTCGCATCCGTTGCTCCTTCGTCACAACGGATACGCCGTTATCTGTAACCACTTTTGTGGACAGAGTTTTCTGTTCGTGAGAGAGGTGCAGAGTGGGACAGACCAAGAAGAGAAAATATGATCGTTATATCCTGGCTTTCAAGATTCAAGCCGGTACGTTGGCTAATCACCCTGACGTTAAGTCCAAGGATGTAGCAGAGTCATTGGGTATCCATCCGGTGATGCTCTATCGCTGGCAGATGGAGGCCAGGCGGGGCGAGCTCAGGGAGAATAAAAGCATGAAAACGGAAAAGCCTTCCCCTGAGCGGCGGCCGACCCGAGCAGATCCGACCAAGGTGGCCGAAGAGAAATTGGCCGCTGCGGAGAGACGGATCAAAAAGCTGGAGCGGCAACTGGCCCAGAGCGATGACGAGATTGATTTGCTAAAAAAGGCCGAGCGGTTCTTCCAGTGGAAAAAGTAAGGCTCTATGAGCTGGTTGAGAAGAACCGTGGCCACCGTGACGTGCACCGCCATGCAGTCTGCTCGGCGTCTCCCGCAGCGGCTAAGTCGTGCCGAGAGCGATCACCGACGCCATGACAAGTTGCTGATGGGCGCGATTGTCGAGCTTAACCAGGGCTTCCGCCGGGCCTATGGCGCCCGGCGGGTGCATCAGCAACTCCGCCAGAGTGGCCTGTCCTGCAGCATCCGGCGGGTGTCCAGGCTGATGAAAGAAGCCGGCGTTCATGCCTCCACCAAGGGGCTTTATGTGTGGAACCCGGGTGGACATGCTTTCTATACTTCGGCAAGCAACGTACTGGCCGAGGACGCGCCGCCCTCGGGCGAAGGGCAGCCCTGGGCCGGGGATTTTACCTACATCAGGGCGCCGAGTGGCTGGCTTTAACATGCCGTGGTCGCGGATCTGTTCAGCCGTCGCGTGGGGGGGCGTTCAGTCGCTCGACAATGCGGAGCTGACCAAGAGTGCGCTTCGCATGGCGCTGTCACGACAATGCCCGCAGCCGGGCTGTGTGCTCCACTCCGACCAGGGCATCGAGTATGCCGCTTATGAGTATCGGGGTCTGGTCGAGCAGGCCGGCATGCGCCGGAGCATGAGCTGGAAGGGGAATCTACTGGACAATGCGACCGTGGAATCCTTCTTCCATACACTGAAAACAGAACTGGTGCATCAGCGCCGATTCGCTAATGAAATCGAAGCAGTGACAAGAATCGTGGAGTACATCGACTTCTACAATCGCGATCGGCTCCACTCAGGGATCGGGTAAAAAAGGCCGGAGGAATACTTCGGTGCGTGTGCCTGAAAGTGCCCACGAAAGTGGTAGCAGATCACGAGCGCGCGTCCGCAGCGTTAGCCAGCACTGCTAATCGACCTAAGTGGAGTATAGATAATGTACTGTGGGGAAGACATTGGGTTGAATGTTGCCATCGTGGCAGGTTTTTTTTCCGTGGCGGGCGGTTTTCTAGGCGCCTTTCTGACTCGCCGAACAGAATATGAAAAGTGGCTTCGGCAACAGCGAAGCATCGCGTTTGCTGGGTTCATAAGCCATTTGAACCAGTTTCGCAAAGCGGCTGTAGATATTCTCTACGATACGAGCCTTGATCAAGAAGACAAAGACATGGCTATTTCTGAATGTTTTTATGAGATTAATAGCCAGGAGCATATCGTTAGGTTGTATCTGACAGGTAGGAGCCGGGAAAGGTTTTCAGAGCTAAAGAGCGAGATTTGGAGTGCCTATTCTCCAGCGGTCAATCAAACGACGCGTTTGGACACACTGAAAAATGCGACTTCTGAGATCCAGGCAATATTTGAGGGAGCTCTACATGGCTAACAATCGCAGGCACAGCGACAGCTTCTCCATTGCGGCTGCGCCTCCATTACAAAGCCGCGCGTGCTGCGGGCGTTAGGCAAAAAGGAGGGTTGGTTCATGAAGTTAATGGTCGTTGGGGCGAGTAAAGGCCTGGGTCGAGCTTTTGTAGAAGGGTTATGCACGGCTGGTGATAATGTTGTTGGTGTTTCACGCCTGCGTCCGAAAGAGCTTAAGCTGCCTGATTTCGTTAGTCTTGATTGGATCGAAGCGGACCTAGGAACCCCTCTGGAGGCAGCCTTAGAGATTGAGCGGCAAACTCCCCCGGAGCTGGATGTGCTGATATACAATCTGGGAGTCTGGGAAGAGACGGCTTTTACGGATGAGTACAAGTTTCTTGATGATTCTGATGAGAGCATTGTTGGGATGGTGAATATCAACATCACTGGAACCATACTGCTGCTAAAAAGGCTTATTCCCAAACTTCTCAATTCCACTAATCCTCGATTGATTCTTACTGGTTCAACATCCGGGCTTCGCCAGAGTGGACGTCCGGAAGTTACGTTTGGCGCGTCAAAGTTTGCCCTGACAGGTATTGGTGACGCATTGAGAGAGGGTTTCCGAAAGGACGGTTTAGCGGTTACTTGTTTGCAGCTTGGCTACCTCAACACAGACGATGCTCTTTCTGTGCCATTGGATGAAGCCGCTCTCCGAGGTAACGGACAACTTGTACCCGTTCACGACGTAGTCAACGTTGTAAATACCCTCATTAACATGTCTAGCGCATCTTACGTCCGTGAACTTGTGCTGCCTGCTATATATGATGAACGGTTTTGACGTCTATTCAGCAGAAGCCTAACAATCGCAGTCACAGCGGCGGCTTTTCCGCTGCGGCTTGCCTTCACTACAAAGCCGCGCGTGCTGCGGGCGTTACACATTGCAGGAGGAACCGTGGTAGTTATCTATGGAATCAAAGAACACCTTAATCCGGTCAAGGCTCAGCTCTCTGAGGTCATTCACGGATGTATGCAGTCCGTACTCGGTATGCCTGAAGACAAGCGGGCTCATCGCTTTATCCCTATGGAATCTGAGGATTTTTATTACCCCGGTGGTAGGACGCCCGCATACACTGCCATCGAGATCAATATGATGGAGGGTAGAGCTTCCGAGACCCAAAAAGCTTTGATCAAGGAGCTATTCAGCAAGATTGAGTCCGAGGTTGGCATATCGCCCGTGGATGTTGAGGTCACGATCAAGGAGCAGCCACCCCACTGTTGGGGCTTTCGTGGCATGACTGGAGATGAGGCGCGCGACCTCAAGTACTCGATCAATGTGTAACAATGTGGTCAATGGAATGCCAACTACGCTGAGCTCCGTTGCCACCCAGTACCACTGGCGTTATACCCTTTAACGGAAAGGGAAACTTGAGATGATTTCTATAGAGTTTTTACTCACCTCCCTAGTGGTGGTTCTAATTCCAGGAACTGGGGTTTTGTATACCGTCGCAACAGGGCTCTTCGTAGGTAAACGTGCCAGTATATTTGCTGCATTCGGCTGCACCCTCGGTATCGTACCTGCATTTTTAGCAAGCGCTTTGGGTCTTGCCGCTATATTTCATACCAGTGCGCTCGCGTTTCAGGTTGTAAAATATGCTGGTGCTGCATACTTACTTTATCTTGCATGGCAAATGTGGCGATCTTCGGGTCCACTCTCTTTGAAAGATAATAAGTCAGCTACGCGATACACTGACACTATTGTAAAAGGGTTTTTGATCAATATCTTAAACCCTAAACTTTCTATATTCTTTCTGGCTTTTCTACCACAGTTTATCCCTAGCACAACCGATAGCGTTCTAGTTAGTATGATGGTTCTTGGGCTTTTTTTTATGCTTATGACTTTTGCTGTGTTTATTGTGTACGGTCTTCTTTCAGGCATTTTTAGCGATTATATTGTTAGGTCAAAAAGAGCCGGCACTGTCATGCAGAGAATTTTCGCTACAAGTTTTGCTGCGCTCGGACTTAAGTTGGCTTTTAGTGATCGGGTATAACAAGTCACGGAAGGCAGACCCGTGAGACGCGCCGCTTCGTTTTCGCGTTATGTTTCAGGTGAAATGTGGAAATTTCGATGCTGTATATATTCGGCGGCCTTCCGGCAACAGGCAAGAGCGAACTTTCCAAATTCTTGGCGTCGTCTATAGGCGCGGTTTACATTCGTATTGACACCATTGAACAAGAATTACGTAATGCAGGCTTTAAAAACCTTTACGATGAAGGCTATAAAATTGCGTTTTCTATAGCATTGGACAATTTGCGAAACGGTCTTTCAGTAGTCGCTGACTCTACTAATCCAGTTGCGGAGTCTCGGCAAGCATGGGTAAGCATCGCTAAAAAAGCTGAGGCGCCCTATACGGAAATAGAAATTATCTGCTCAAATAAATCAGAACATCGAAGCAGAGTTGAAAGCCGAAAATCGGATATTCCAAATCTTGTACCTCCTGACTGGGGAAGCGTAATTTCAAGGGAATATCAATTGTGGTATTCGGCTGATATTTTTTTGGATACGGCAGGAAAAACACCAGAACAATCTAAGCATGAGCTTAGTAAATTACTTAGTGCTAGCAATGAAACATAACAAGGGGCTGTTGTCACCACTATCGTGGCTGGGACGGTTTACGCTTCGCTCCAGCCGCCCCAGAGCTTTGCGTTAAATGTCTAGAGGGGACTATGTCAGAGATAGCAAAAACTCCTGATCCGCCGTATTACGCGGTGATTTTTAGTAGCCATCGCACCGAGGGAGACAATGGCTACGGGGCAATGGCAGACCGCATGGTCGAGTTGGCTGAAAGTCAACCGGGCTTCTTGGGTATGGAGTCCGTGCGCGAGGGTTTAGGTATCACCGTTTCTTACTGGGAGAGCCTGGAGTCCATTACTAATTGGAAAAAGAACGCAGAGCATAAAGAAGCCCAGAGACTTGGCCATAAAAAATGGTACTCAAGCTTTCGAGTTCGTGTTGCGCGGGTAGAGCGTGAGTATGGCATTTGACCAGTCAATTAAGTTCGTTCCGGCCTGCGGCTTCCACCGGACTCCCTAGCCGGGCGCCGCTTATCATCGGCGTTAGCCCTTCCGAGGAAAATATCAATGTCTATCGCAAGCACTCCCCGCTCCAACTTTGTAACCGTGGTTGCGTGGATCTTTATTGTGCTGAGTGGTTTCGCCTCATTGGTTTCGCTTCTTCAGAACTTGATGTTGCACTTCGCAATGCCAATGGATGAGATGAGGCAACACATGTCAGGTCAAGCCGTGGAGCAAATGCCAGCCGCTGCAATGTTCATTCTTGGGCACATTGAGCTCATATTCGCAGCATTTCTGGTTGTATGCCTGGGCACTCTTGCGTCTTCCATCGGCCTCCTTAAAAGGAAAAATTGGGCTCGCATCGCGTTCGTCGCGCTCATGCTTCTCGGAGTGTTTTGGAATCTTGGAGGGCTGGTTCTTCAGCAAATAGTCATGTCGCAAATGCCCATTGCACCGGACGCTGCGCCGGATTTTCAATCTAATTTCGAATTTATGATGACGCTAATGAGGGTGGTGGCAGCCTTATTCGCGCTTGGCATGTCGACCTTGTTCGGATGGATCGCTTGGCGATTGTGGTCGCCAAGTATCGTTGCCGAATTTGGCGGGGTGGACCTTGCTGAAGGCCGGGGCGAAAAAAGTGTTGCAGGCGACTGAAATGCGCCTGAAAACAGGCGTGAGCCGGAAAATAGAGTATGCGAAATATATTCCTGGTATTAGCGCTGGCAGTCATATTCGGCTGCTCAGCTGAGTCATCCAGCCCTCAAGTAACATTCTCCTTTCCTGCGTCAAAAGAGAATTTGATTAAGGCGCGTGAGGTGTTGAATGAATTGGCTATCGAAAATAATTTGACGTCCGAAGACGGCTCTCGCAAGTTCCCAAGTGGCACAGCGACAACCATTGCCGTTGCGGAAAGGGTGGATGGGCTGAAACTGGTTCTGTTGGGCGCGCCGGAAATGGGGAAGATCTCTATTGCGGTTCACTGCCATGAGGGATGCAAAGAGTGGCAGGGCATGTATCAAGTGGCAAAAGCTCGGTTTGCGGAGCATTGGGAGATTACGGAGTGAGCACTCTGCCAAATAAGCGCGTGTTGTTGGGCCGGTTTTCCGGTGCGAACCAAACCAGCCGTAAATGCGGGCTTTATGAGAAATCCATGAAAATTTCGGTATTGGTCTTGCTCGCTTTTTTATCTGGGTGTGCCGCTGTAGATGTTTCAAAGACAGATGTGGTTGGCGGTATCGTTGGTAAATGCTATGAATTCACGGAAGAAGGTGAGCTTTTAAAAGTTAGTGGCTCGGATAAAGAGCGCGTAATGAAGTTTACGTGGTCATATTTGTTTTTGAGCACGGAGGGTCAGAGTCTTCGTCGTAAAAATAAGGATGTCGAACTTGTCAAAACTCTTGAGCCCGGAACGAAGCTGGAAATTACCAAGGTTATTAAGTATCCATATGGCTCTGCTGGTCAATGTTGGGTGGTAAAGGCAAGGTTGCTGGACGTGGACACTAAAGGGAAGGCCGTTGAAATACCTTCATGTTGGGTATGGGATAAACCAATATGGGTTTCGCCAGAATCCCCGTCTCAATTAGAGCAGGGGCCTGAGCACGAATTGCGCGTTGATACACCGGTGTTGACGCCCAGCCCGTGCTCATGAAAAAGGTTCATCGCACCTTGGCGGGAAACTACGCGTCAGCCGGGGAGTGGCTCAGGGGGCGAGCCCTTCCGGGCCCTCTGGGTCGGAGCGACTGGGTGGTTTCTGGTTCAGTGGCGATGAAGATGACGTCGGGGTTGATCGCGGCTGAAGCCGCTCCTACAGAAGCCCCGGAAGGTGCGCACACGGATCCACGTCCCGGATAGAGGCCCCTGCCTCAAACGGGGGTACACTCGGCGGTTTCGGTGCCAGCACTTGTGGATAGTTTATGAAAGCGATTGAGACTGATCGGCTGTTGCTTAGAAACTTCGCGGCGGAAGACGCCGCAGGCCTGTTCGAGTACCTGCATGAGCCTCGGGTGAGCTGCTTCTTTTCACAAAGACTTGAGGACATGGCCGCCGCGCTTAAGGATGTCAGGAAGCGTAGCAGCAGCGATGACTATGTCGCAGTGTGTCTGAAGGATACCGGCCAGCTGATCGGTGACCTGTTTGCGCATGCCGGGGATGAGCCGGATACGTTCTCCGTCGGGTGGAACTTCAATGCCCGGTTTGGCGGCGCAGGGCTGGCCACCGAGGCCGCGCAAACCTTGTTCCAGTATTTGTTCGCGGCGAAGTCTACCCGCCGCCTCTTTGCCTACGTGGAAGACGATAACGTCGCGTCACAGCGTCTTTGTGAGAAATTAGGAATGCGACACGAAGGGACCTTTAAAGAGTTCGTTTCATTCGAGAACGACAGTGATGGGCGCCCTGTCTTCGTTGATACCAGGCAGTACGCCATTTTGCTTAAAGAGTGGGTGGGATATCGAAAATAAGGGATCGAGTTCCCTCCTTGAAGACTGCAAGATGGTGCGATACGGCGGCCATCTATGGCAATACGAATCGGAGCACTAAGTTCGGACGCCGCCCATCGCCAATGTGCTTACCAGGAAGCGGGAGCGGCGAAGTCGTGGGGTTTGTGGCCTGCTTGAATTTATGCTTTTATTTGCCTATATCGCAAACAGCAATGTGATCACGGGCTGGCCACCCATTGGGTACTGGAGCCAGCGTTTCATTACATGTTGGGCGTCACCAGAAGGGGGGGGCGATGTCTTCCACCAACATGCCGGATTGGCAAAATCCCTGTCCCGCGCTTATCACCGCTTTGTGCGCACGCGATACCTATACCAGAGGTCATTGCGACCGGGTCCACAGGTTGGCGCTGGCAATGGGCGAGGCAGCCAAACTGAGCGCCTCTTCATTGGATGCCCTGCGTATTGCCAGCCAATTGCATGATGTGGGCAAGATTGGGGTACGTGACAGGGTGCTGTTGAAGCCAGGGGGGCTTACACCGGAAGAATGGGAGGAGATGAAAACTCATTCGACCATCGGGGAGCGCATCGTCAAGGCTGTATTGCTGCCGAACGCGGCCGAGGTGGCATCCATCGTCAGGCATCACCATGAGTCGTTTGATGGGAGCGGATACCCTGACGGGCTGGCGGGTACGCAGATTCCAAGGGCTTGCCGAATTCTCCTGGTCGTCGATGCCTATGATGCGATGACCACCGGTAGGCCTTACCATAGCGCCAGGTCACACGACGAGACCATGAGCATCCTGAGCGAGGAAGCCGGCACTAAGCTTGATCCCGATATGTTTTCGTTGTTTTCAGCTGTGATTGAGAACAGCTCCTGCCGCGCCAGATAATTTTCAAGGCTAAAAGATGCTGCTGAAACGGGGAGTTACGCCACTGGGTTACGGTCACTTCAGGCCGGAGAGCACCACCGCCCCTCGGGTCGACGGGGTCTTCAAGATAGTCCACCCGTTTCGAGAAGAATGTCGTTCAATGAACGTCGAGCCACGTAGTTAGCCCGTGGCCAGGATCATTCTTGAGGGCCATATCGTTGTCCTCGACGTGGACCTTGCCGCCGTCCTGGCGGAGCTTCCCAATCACATCCGGTTGACCCTTGAGGAGGCGGGCTGTTTACGCTTCGAGGTGACACAGAAGCCGGACAATAAGAATGTCTTTTGCGTGTCCGAAGAGTTTGTTGATCGGGCCTCATTTGATGCCCACCAGCGCCGCGTTCAGTCGTCCGAATGGGTTAGAGTCACCTCTGGTGTGGAAAGGCACTATGAAGTGAAGGAGTGTGAATAATCCAAAAGAGACCCGATTGGCCTTCTCATTTCGCCGTCGCTTCGGGGTTATCAGTTGTTGTAAAGTTCAGTGTTGTTTTGGGTGGAAAAATGATTAAGCAGCCTTCATCAGATTCAGGGTGTGGGATCGCCTGCATGGCAAATGTCATCGGGAAGTCCTACAAAGAAACATATAAATTAATGTCTAATAAGCGATGCAAGAATATAGATGATGATAACGTTACGCGGGATCAAATTAAGAGGTTTTTGTCGTCGTTGGAGGTCAGTTTTTTCTGCAGAAAGCATTTAAAAAAAGGCATTTCGGCATTGCTTTACGTGCCCTGGCCGGATGATAAGCGTTATAGACACTGGATAATTTTTCACGATGAGCGATTCTGGGATCCCGCTCCGGGCAGATCATGCCCGACCTATAGGTATTGCACTGGGCCAAAGGAAATAATAGAAATTAAGTCAAGGTTCGCCATTGATAATTTGAATAAAATGGCGCGGTTAAGAAAGTGTTAACCGGTTTTCTGGCGCTATCTTAGCTGCGTTATAAAATTAAGGTCCAACGCGCCAGCATTTATTCCGTTGCCAACCATTAATGAGCGCGAGCTTTAAGTGCCATGAAGGCGTGCCTGGGAGCTTGCCGCTGTGGCCGACAGGCGCCCGGATGACCTGGCGTTGCAGGAGCTGCAGGGCGGCGTGGTTCTCGGAGACGTGGGCATTCCGCCAGCTCTTCGGGGAGCCCTTATGGCTCCAGGCTGAAGAGGTTCCCGATTGCGATAGGTGCGGCAGGGCCATGGAATTTCTGGCTCAGCTGGCTCAGCTGGAGCAGGGGCCGGACTGGAGGACCGAGATGAATTTCGGCGGCGGTGGGGTGGCGTACTTGTTCCAACTGTGACGGCAGTGATTCCGCCAAGTTCCTATGGCAGTGCTAGCGCTTCCTCGCTTAAACGTTCTTTTAATATCCGATGAGAATAAGACATGATTCGCGATTATCGGCCCGCCGATATTGATCAGGTGCTGGCAATCTGGCTAGCTGCTTCAATCGAAGCCCATCACTTCATCGAACCGGCGTTTTGGCAATCCAAGATGGGGGAGATGCGTAATGTATACATCCCCGCGTCTGAGACCTTTGTCTATGAAGATGAGGGAGTTGTGGTCGGGTTCTACAGCCTGTACGAAAACACCCTGGCGGCGATCTTTGTGGCGCCGGGTTCGCAGGGCAAAGGGGTTGGTTCGGTCTTGCTTGATGATGCGAAGAGCAGGCGAGCAAAATTGAAGCTGACCGTGTACAAAGAGAATGCGGCCAGCATCCGCTTCTATCGGAACAACGGATTTTCGGTGCTCCAAGAGCAGATTGACGAGCACACCGGTCATTCGGAGCTGATTATGGAGCATCGTTCTTAGCAAGGTGCGCCGGTACCAGGTCGTCGCCTTCCTGGCTGAACAATGACCCGGAGAAGCCCTTTGAAGATGGGGATCAGGGCTGGCAAATACAGGCGGTTCGTATCGGTGACGATCTCCATATAAGGCAATCCGACCCTGACGACGGCGACGAGTACGACAACATAGCGGTGCCGTTTGAGGTGTTCGCTGAGAAAGCCAAGGGCGTTGAGCGTCGGGCTCTCGAAGTGATCGATGCTCTTTCCGCGCAGCTTGGGGTTGATGTCTGGTCGGCCTATCTGACGGAGGCCGGCTTCGGAACTGAAGAATGGCCGGTTCCGAAGCCGAAGCGGTCGGGTGGCTTTCTCAAACGATTGTTCGGCCTGGGTGGCCGATAGGGGCGGAGATGGGGTCCACCACATTCGACGATTTCGATCATTTTCTGGACGGCAAGGATTACGACTCCCAGGACTGGTGCGATGGCGGCGAGGCCGAAGATGCCGAGGAGCTCCTGGCTCAATTCGAAGCCGGCGACTGGCAAGCCCTGAAAGAAGCGTGGCGCAGCAGAGGTCAGCTTTGGCAGGGGTGTCTGGCCACGATTCTCTGCCCTCAGCAAGGTCATCACGCGCAGGATATCCTCGTGGATATGGCCGGCTGTGATAATCCCGACATTGCGTTCGAGGCGATGGCGGTGATCTGCTTTTACTGTGGCGTCAACGCGGACCGTCGCGGCCCGTTTTATGATGCTTCAATCGTTCATGATGAATTCAGGGCGCGGCTTTCCGCGAACCGGGCTTTCGTTGAATCCTTACCCGAGAAAGGCAAGGCCATCGGCGCCGGGTATGACATGTTGCAGAGTATTTTGCGGGGCGTATAACCGCGGGTAGCTGGCCCGGGCGGGGGCGGCGGGGTGATGCCAGGGCTTACGGGCCGGCGTCCTGAAGCAGGCCAATGATCGTTTGCCGCAGCCAGTTGTGGCCCGGGTCGCTCTCCCGTCGGGAATGCCAGATCATGTTGAACTCAAAGGGGTCAATGGGGAACGGTGGCGTAAAGAACTGAAGCCGCGGGTCATCCAGAAACAGATCAAAGCTGTGGCGCGCCGCCGTCAGGATAAAGTCCGTGTCCGCTACTACCTGGGTAGCGACGCCCCAGTGGGGCAGGGCCAGCGCCACCCGGCGGCTGACGCCCGCGCGGCTCAGTGCCTTCTCTATTTCGTTGTTTTCCGTGCTTTGCATGGCCACAAGAACATGGGGTCGGGCAAGCCATTGGGTTTTATCGAGGTCGCCGCTTTCCGGCAACGTCTTTTTGTCGGCCACACAGGTGAAGTGCTCGATAAAGAGGGTGTGGGTGCGTATTTCGGTGGGCAGTTCCTGGGGGAAAACGCCAAAGGCCATGTCGATATCGCCTTCGTCGACGTCAGCGAGCATCGACGCTCGGCTACCCTGGCGGACTTGAAGATCAATCCCCGGAGCCTGCCTCCTTAACAGCGGCGCCAGGCCGGGCAGAATCGCACGGGCTCCGTAGTCCGACATGGCGAGCTTGAACACCCGTTGTGCGGCGGCGGGGTCAAAGGCGGGTTGCTCTATCAGAGCACCGAGCCGGTCCAGCGCTTCCGTCAGTGGCGGGAGCAGTTCGGAGGCCCGGGACGTGAGTTCGAGCCCGCCGGCCCGGCGCACCAGCAAGGGGTCGTCAAAGATCCGCCGCAGGCTGGCCAATGCATGGCTGACCGCCGGTTGGCTTTTGTGCAGGCGCAGCGCCGCCCGGGACACGTGTTTTTCCATCAACAACGCGTGCAGCGTGACCAGCAGGTTGAGATCAATACGCCTCAGAGTATTCATGTGGCGAATAGTATGGAATAAAAAGTGTGATTTCAATTCGCTATTAGAATCATGAAAGATGAGAGCCTCTTCAGGTCCTATCGGGAGTCTCGCTATGAACTTATCCATGACCGGGCTGGTGCTTGGCGCCGTGGCGGTGGTGGCCGGCGCGCTGGTGCCGCTTCAGGCTGGCAGTAATGCTGAACTGGGCCGCGCGCTGGGTCACCCGCTTTGGGCCACCCTGGTGTCGTTGGCCGTCAGCATGCTTATTGTGGTTCCCATCCTCCTGGCGATGCGGGTGCCGCTGCCCGCCGTGGGGGAGCTGGGGCGGTTGCCGGTGTGGGTGTGGTTCGGCGGCATCACCGGCGCGGTCTATGTGTCGGCCGCGTTGATACTGGTGCCGAGGGTGGGGGCCACCAGCTTTATTGTGTGCGTGGTCGCCGGGCAGTTGATCGCCTCGTTGCTGCTGGACTACTTCGGCTGGATGAACCTGCCGGTGAGAGAAATCGGAGTCGGCCGGCTGGTGGGTGTCGCGCTGGTGCTCACGGGCATGCTGACCGTGCAGTGGTTTTCCTCGGTCACGCCGCCGGCCCGGGCTGCCGCCGAGGCGATGGCTGCCCCTCCCAAGCCGCGCTGAACCGGTACAATGGCCCCGGCGGCGACCATGGACGTGCGCCTTTGCCGAGCGGCTTAGCCCCTGTCACTGCTGCCAGGGGCTGTGGCGGTCTCGATTCAGGGTTAAGAGCAAGGAGAGAGTGTGTGTTTGATCATATCTGTACCTATGCCACGGATTACCCGGCCACCAAGGCATTCTATGAGGCGGCGTTTTCGGCGTTGGGCTATTCGCTCCAAGTTGAATTCGTGGCGGAATGGAACCAGGATTTCCCCACCCAGAGGCGATGCGGTTTCGGAATCAATGGCAAGCCATCTTACTGGGTCATCGAAACCCGGGAAGCCTGGACGCCAAGGCACCTGGCGTTCGCCGCCGGGTCCCGCCGGCAGGTGGATGACTTCTATAAGGAGGTAATGGCAAAGGGCGGCGTGGACAATGGTAAGCCGGGTCTGCGTCCCTCCTACCATGAGAACTACTATGGGGCCTTTGTGATTGATCCGGACGGCAACAATATCGAAGCCGTCTGCCATCGGCCGGAGTAGCGGGCGGGCGCCGGATGGGCCTGCAGTATCCGGGCAGATTATTGTTTTGTGAGTGTCATGAATAACTATTTCGAAAGCCCTTTCAAGGGCAAGTTTCTTTCCGACCAGGTCCAGAACCCCAACATCAAGGTCGGGCGGTACAGCTACTATTCCGGCTATTACCATGGCCATTCATTCGACGATTGCGCCCGTTATCTTTTGCCGGACCGGGATGACGTGGACCAGCTGATCGTCGGCAGTTTTTGCTCCATCGGGTCCGGGGCGGCTTTTATCATGGCCGGCAATCAGGGCCACCGATATGACTGGGCAACCTCTTTCCCGTTCTTCTATATGCAGGAGGAGCCGGCGTTCGCGGCATCCACGGATGCTTTCCAGCGGGCCGGCGACACGGTGATCGGCAGCGATGTGTGGATCGGCTCGGAGGCCATGATCATGCCCGGCGTCCAGGTCGGCCATGGCGCGGTGATCGGCAGCCGCGCTTTGGTGGTCAAGGACGTGGAGCCCTATACCATCGTCGGTGGCAACCCGGCGAAGCCACTCAGGAAGCGCTTCTCCGAGCAGGAAATCGCCATGCTTCTGGAGATGGCGTGGTGGGACTGGCCGCTGGATCACATCAAGGAAGCCATGCCGCTGCTGTGTTCGTCTGATATTGCCGGCTTGTATCGTTGCTGGAAGGGATTCCGGTGAGCCAGATCATTCAGCCTGTCACCCCGCGTTTGCATCTCCGCCAGTGGGCCGAGCGTGACCTGAGTGCCTTTGCCGGTATGTGTGCTGACCCGGAAGTGATGAGGTTCTTCCCGGGCACTCTGGAGCGCTCCGAGAGTGACCTGATGGCGCGGACATGCGAGCAACTTATCGCGGAGAGGGGCTGGGGGATATGGGCCGTCGAGCTGCTGGAGAGTGGGGCGTTGATCGGCATCGCCGGCCTTCATATCCCCCGCCATGATTTGCCGTTCTCCCCCTGCGTAGAGGTCCTATGGCGGTTGGCTCGGCCCTACTGGGGCAATGGTTATGCCACGGAAGCGGCCGAAGCGTCGTTGCAGGTGGGCTTCGAGCAACTCGAGTTGGAAGAGATCGTGTCCTTTGCCGTGCTTGAAAACCGCCGCTCCCGCGCCGTTATGGAAAGAATCGGGATGACGGATACCGGCAGGGACTTCGATCACCCGGCGCTGCCTGAAACCAGCCTATTGCGTCGGCACTGCCTGTACAGCCTGTCCCGGCGGGATTGGTCGAAAAATTGCGAACGCCTCGACTGAGTCGGTGGAAATGTGCCGGGCAAATCCCTATACAGTACGGCGATTCGCTTTTTTCAAGGAGGAACCCTTATGCCGTTTTCCCTGCGTACAGCCGGACTTTCCGGCGCTCTGTCGGCCGCTGCTCTGGCCATCACCTTGATTGCCGGTTGCTCGGATCCGTCCTCGGAGGGCGGTTCGGAGCCGGCGAATCCCTCATCGACCCAGCCTTCCTCCGAGGAGGGCGCGGCGGACGCGACAACCCCGGAACAGGCGGCCGCCTCCGAGACCACGGGCGGTGACGGTTCGGCGATTACGCTGAATGCCCTGACCGAGCAAGACATGCGCCAGGCGGAGCTGCCCGGCGAACTGGGATGCCAGTTCACCACCGAGGATGGGCAGGTGCTGTTGATCGCCATGGGCAATGTGGCGTCGTCGGAGCCGGCCCGGGGCGTGGTCAAGGTGGCCGGCTATGTGGAGCCCGTCTCCGCGCCGGGTGGCTTCGACGGTATCACGGACTCCCCGACCTTTAATGGCAAAGGCAAGACGGTTCAAGTCCAGGTCACCGGTAAGCCCACCGAAGGCGGCGAGTCACCGCCACGGCCGGCCACCTTGACCTATGACCGGGCCGATGGCGCGCAACGGACCTGGCCGGGCCAGTGGCGGTGCGGGCCTTAGCGCGATATCGGTGGGCGTGTGGGTTTTCGCCTGCAAAAAGAGCCTTCCAACCTCTCAGAGAGGCGCTTTTTAAGCAGAAGGTGGAATAAAATCAATGGGTTGTGGTGGTCCGACCCCGGAAGTTTTGATATGGACGTGATTGAAAAACGTTACCCCTACAAACCCAGGCTGTTTTCGTCCATTTTCGTCGTGCTGTTTTTCGGTGTCTTCGCCGGATTCATGGGCTATTTTTCCTACCAGAACGACAGCGGCCTGGTCCTTAACGGGATTGTCGAGATGTCGACAACCGGCGCCACGGTTTTCTACTGGTTGATAACCGTGCTGTTCGTGGCCTTTTCGGCGCTGGGTGTGCTGTTGGCCATTAAGAGCGTGCAGTCAAAGGCAGAGTTGGTGCTCACTGATGAATACGTCAGAGCGCCCAAGAGCGGTATCAGCAAAAAAATAATCACCGTGCCGTTTAACGATGTTGAGAAAGTCTCGGTGCAAGCGGTCAAGGGCACCGTTTTCCTCAATATTTTCCACCGTAAGGGAAAGTTCACCATCGTCTCGTCTGTGTTGCCGAACATGGCGGACTTTGATGAGGTGAAGAAACACATTATGGACCGGGTGAGGTGCTGAAGAAATGTCTGAACGGGTGGTTTATCGGGTTTCCAGGAAGGACTACATAGCGGCGGGCCGATTGCACTCCCGGCCCACGCTGAAGTTGGTGGTCGTGTGCGCTTTGATTTTTATTGTCCTGGCCATTACGGCTGCTTTTGCGCCTCCCTCTTTGGTCGGTGCCATTGTCGGCGGCGCGGTGGGGTGGTTATTGCTGTTCGCGGTGATGATGCTGTTCATCACGCCGATTATGTTGGGCCGGCACTACGACAAATATAAGGCCATTCAGGCTGAGTTCGCGATCGAACTGAAGGAAGAAGGCGTGGAGGTTTCTTCTCCGGACGGCACGGCACTGGTCCGCTGGGACTCGGTTCATAAATGGCGGCAGAATGACAAGTACATACTCATTCTTATCATGCCGAAGCTCTACTACGTGGTGCCGAAGTCCCTTCGCGACCGTGGCCTCGACATTCCCCGGCTCCTCGAGGCGCTGAAGAAGAACGCGCCAGAAATCAGGTAGCTATCAATCCGCTGTGGCCTGGTCTCTCCCCGATACCCCCTGTTTGAGAAGGCTGTCCTGCTGAGCTCCAGTGCTCATGGGGCGGCCAGATTTTTTTATCCGTTAGAGGTCGTGAGTAATGGAAGTTCGTTACTGCTCCAGGTTGATGCTCTTGAACGAGCAGAATGACCTGTTGTTGTTTCAATACCGGGATGAGCATACCTCATCGGCTTTCTGGGCCACGGCAGGCGGCGAGCTGAAGCCGGGTGAGTCCTACCTGCAGGCGGCCAGCCGGGAGCTATACGAAGAGACCGGTCTGCGCGAGGAAATTGGACCGCTGGTGATGGAGCGCGAGGCGGTGTTCGCGGTTGCCCGCTCGCAGCCGGCGCTGTGGCGTGAGCGCTATTACCTGGTGCGCTGCCCCGAGGCCGCCCGGGTGTTCGCGGCGGATTGGACCGACGAGGAAAAGGCCACCATCCAGCGATGGAAGTGGTGGTCGCTGGAGGCAATGCGCACCGCGGGGCCCGAGACCTTCAAACCCGAGAACCTGGCCGATCTGCTGGCGGATATCATCAAGGATAAGC
Source organism: Alloalcanivorax gelatiniphagus (assembly GCF_005938655.1). Taxonomy (GTDB): domain Bacteria; phylum Pseudomonadota; class Gammaproteobacteria; order Pseudomonadales; family Alcanivoracaceae; genus Alloalcanivorax; species Alloalcanivorax gelatiniphagus. The sequence continues at coordinate 143,862 of NZ_VCQT01000038.1, read as the reverse complement.
CTGCACCATAGATCTCCCCGCCAAAGCACCAACATGGAGAGCAAGCATGAACCGAGCCTTCGTAATCACCGGAGGGCCCGGCGGCGGCAAGACCACCCTGCTGGACGCGCTGGCGCAGCAGGGGGTCCGGGTGGCTCCCGAGGCGGCCCGGCGGATCATCCGCACCCGGCTGGGCCAAGGGCTGCCGCCCCGGCCGGAGCCGGCGGCCTTCGCCCGGGAAATCCTGGCCTCGGACATGGAGCAGTACCGGGTGGCCCAGGCCCATGACGGCGTCACCTTCTTTGATCGCGGTGTGCCGGACGCGCTTTATATGCTTGATCAGGCGTGCGCCATTACTCGGGAGGAAGTGGCCGCTCTGGTCCGGCGCTTTCCCTATAACAACACCGTGTTCCTCCTGCCCCCCTGGGAAGACATCTACGGCACCGACGCGGAGCGGGACCAGAGCTTCGAGCAGGCGGTGGAAGTGTTCCAGGGAATGAGCCGTTGGTACACGCAGTGGGGCTACCGGACAGTGGAAGTACCCCGGGTTTCCGTGGCGAACCGCATCGCCTTTATTCAAAAAATCACCGGACCGGATTCCACTCGAGCCGGGTTTGCAGGTGTTGACTTGTGAAGCCGGTCACGTCTTTAATCTGCCCCGGGCGTTTTGCCTGAAAATCGGATTTGGTCAAGCCTTAAAAGAACGGCCTGGCCGCCAAGGGTAGCTTGGGGAGAAAAATGAAAATAGTTGGTGGCAATTTTGGGGTGCGCGGCTCGGCCTCTATTGGCAACAATGACACGCTGGTGATCAATGGGGCGAACAAAGTGACCTACCGCGCGGGTCAGTTGGCGTCAGTATCCGGCCGTGTGGTCAAGGAAAGAAAGTTCGGCGTGGTCGGATTTATTATCGGCCTGCTGCTTTTCAGTGTGCTGCTGGGGCTGCTGTTCAACTTGATCGGCGTGATCATCGCCATCGTCCTCGCCGTCGCCGGCTCGTTCTACTCGAAGAAGCGCAATATCGCCGAAGTCAGATTCAACGACGATCAGGTGGTGGTCCTGGAGTGCAGCGGTAGGGAGATCAAGCGGCTGTACCTGTTGTACCGGGGTTAGAAACAGGGCCGCGCGGTCTGGCGTTGCTCAGGACGGTTCCATTTGGGGGGGAGTGCGAAGATGATGGATTACTTGCTGACGTTCGAAATCGACGAGAGCAGCGAACAGGTCTCGATCCATGGGGATCCCGAGGGCCTGGCGTTCCTGGCGAAAGAACTGCTTAAGCTTGCTGAGCGCGCCAAGTCCGGTGACTTCCCCCACGATCATTATTTCACCGAAGAGTGGGGTGGCTACCAACTATCTTCGGAGCAACAGTCGGAAAAAGACCGGCTTGTAAACCACGTCAAGATTTATGGTTGGCCCACTAAAGAAGGCGGCAGACCTTATCGTTAGCCGGGGGCACCTTGTGACGTCGTCTTTCCAGGGGCACATGGAGGCGCGGCGGTAGCAAATGAAAGTAATACACCTGGATACCGAGCGTGGCAACGAGCTGTTGATGGCACTCAAGCGCGACGGCTGGAAGCAGGTTAAGCAATACCCGCCGCTGGCCTTCGACAAGGGCATCGACTTCGACAGCTATACCCTCCGAAAAGACAGCCTCGAATTGGTGCTGGAGTGGAGCAATTGGTTGGAGTGGGAAATCCACGGCGACCAGGAAGCGCTTCAGCCACTGGCCGAAGGCCATGGGTTGGAAATCAGGGAGTAGGCGCTATGAATCGGTTTATCAAATGGTTCAGGAAAACCACCTTCGAGGGAACCATCTTGAAACAGGTGGGGACGGTCAATGATTGCATGTCATCGCCGCCTCTGATCAAGAGCAGGATGCGGATCGAGGCTTTTCGGCTTCGCGGCCAGCCGAGGCTTCCCGCTATACGCTTGAATATGGTGTTTACTGCTCCGATAACGTATCAAACCGCACCTTTCTTTATGTCGACCAGCGAGGCGCGGAAGATGATCGACTTGCTTGAACAGGCGATTGAAGAATCCGAACGTTGTGACCGTTCCTGATTCACCGATTCCACGTTGCTCCTTGGTCCCCTTTGAATATATGATTCATATACGTTTCGTATATTCAGGTTGAGCCATGGGTATCGTAAAGATCAGCGACGAACTCCACGAGGAGATCCGCAAGGCCAGTTCGGTGATGGTGCGTTCCATCAACGCCCAGGCCGAGTTCTGGATCAAGATCGGCATGCTGGCGGAGGCCAACCCTGAGTTGTCCTTTTCCGAGATCGTGCGCGAACAGTTGAAACTGGCTGAGGTGGATATCCGGCGGGTGGCCGGTGGCTGACGCGATCCTGAAGACCGAGGAAGAGCTGGCGCTGATGCGTGAGTCCGGGCGCCTGCTGGCGTCGGTGTTCGCGTACATGGACGGCTGGATGAAGGCCGGTCTGACTACGCTGGAAATCAATGATCGGGTAGAGCGCTACATCGTCGATGAGCTTGGTTCCCGCCCGGCCAGCAAGGGCCAGTACGGCTTTGAGTATGCCCTCAATACTTCGTTGAATCAGGTGGTGTGCCACGGCGTACCGTCGGCGAAGAAAACCCTTAAGTCCGGCGATATCATCAACGTGGACATCACCCTGGAGAAGGGCGGCTTTATCGCCGACTCCAGCAAGATGTATCTGATCGGCAAGGTGTCGCCCCACGCGCGGCGGCTTGTCGACGCCACCTATGAGGCCATGTGGGCCGGCATCCGCGCGGTCCGGCCCGGCGCCACCCTGGGGGATGTGGGACACGCGATTCAGACCCACGCCCAGGGCTACGGCTATTCCGTGGTCCGCGAGTATTGCGGCCACGGCATCGGCCGTGAAATGCACGAGGCCCCGCAGGTTCTCCATTACGGCCAGGCCGGCACCGGCACCGTGCTGCGCGAGGGCATGACGTTCACCATCGAGCCGATGATCAACCAGGGCAAGGCGGCGGTTCGCACCCTGCCCGACGGCTGGACCGTGGTCACCCGCGACAAACGCCTGTCCGCCCAGTGGGAGCACACCATCGCGGTAACGGCGGACGGCTTTGAGGTGCTCACGCTCCGGGACGAAGAGCGCTTTCGGTTAGCCGATGGCGAGTGACTGAATGCTGCGGTCACTTAGTTTGAAGACATGACCCAGCAGTTGGGCAAGCTGGAAGCGGATGGGCTGCTCTGCTGGCACGAGAACAGAGCGCCGGATTAGCCGGTGGGCGCGGGAAAACACGGCTCCTCTAACCGCCGATGGACGCTGTTTTAGGAGCCGAAATCGTTAAGAAACAGTGGGTTATCGTGGTCCGACCCCGGCGGGGCCGCCGGGGACCTCGGCGGGGGTGGTTTCGCGGCCGTGGGCGCGGGCTTCGTGGAGCATGTGCAGGGTGATCTTGCGCACTTCGTTGCGGCTGGCTTCGATGTGGGCGCGGAGCATCATTTGCGCCTGTTCCACCCGGCGGTGGGCGATGGCGTCGAGGATGGCGGCGTGTTCCTGGTAGGTGGCGTCGATGCGCGGCGGTTTGGTGAAGTCCAGCCGGCGGATGATGCGTAGCCGCTCGGTGAGGTCGTGGTGGATGCGCGCCATTTCCTGATTGCCGGCGGCTTCCACCAGAATTTCGTGGAAGCGTTCGTCCAGGGCGGATACCGGCCCCACCTGGCTTGGGCGTTGCGCCTGTGGCGTGTTCCACAGGGTAGTGAGCGCTTCCAGCTGTGGTGAGGGGGTGTCCTGTTCGCACAGGCGCCGAACGGCGGCGCATTCCAGCACCGTGCGCACGTCGTAGAGTTCCTCGAAGTATTCAAAGTCGAAGGGCTTAACCTGCCAGCCGCTGCGCGCCAGCACCTCCACATAGTCTTCCCGTTCCAGCCGGAACAGGGCCTCGCGCACCGGGGTGCGGGAGGCGCCCATGCGTTCGGCGATTTCGTTTTCGCTGAAGCGGTCGCCGGGTAGCAGGCGGAAGTCGAAGATGTCCTGCTTGAGTTGGCGGTAAATACGTTCGGCGAGATTTTCCCGCGTCTGATTTTTCAAGACCATCTTCATGGGGGCTCCTTCAGGCCACTTCCGTGTCGATCACCGCCACCGGGTCGCCGGCGTTGATGATGGCGCCGGGCTTGCAGTGCAGGCCGGTGATCTTGCCGGCGGCGCTGGCGGTGATTTCAAATTCCATCTTCATGGCTTCCACGATTACCAGGGTCTGGCCTTGCTCCACGGTGGCGCCTTCTTCCACCAGCAGCTTCCAGACGTTGCCGCTGATTTCGGCGCTGACCAGGTGGCCGTCCACCTCGCCGATGTCGGCACCGCCACCGCCCAGCAGGGCGGATTCGATTTGCGCGTCCTCGTCCTGCCAGCGGGCCACTTCCTTCTGGTAGGCGGCCTGCTGGTTATCGCGGAAGGCCACCATCTCCGGTTCGATCTCGTTCAGGAAGCGGTGGTGATCCGCCAGCGAGAATTCCTCTTCGGTGATTTCCACGTCCAGGCGGCCTTCGCGGAAGGCATCGCGCATGCCGGCCAGCTCGTCCTCGCTCACCGGGTAGTAGCGCACCTGGTCGAAGAAACGCAGCAGCCAGGGTTCGCCGGTTTTGAACTGACGGTTCTTGAGGTGCTTGTTCCAGATTGGCAGGGTGCGACCCACCAGCTGGTAGCCGCCGGGGGAGTCCATGCCATAGATGCACATATAGACACCGCCGATGCCCACCGTGCCTTCGGCGGTGTAGGTGCGCGCCGGGTTGTATTTGGAAGTCATCAGCCGGTGGCGCGGGTCCACCGGCACGGCGCAGGGGGCGCCCAGGTAAACGTCGCCCAGGCCCAGCACCAGGTAGCTGGCCTGGTAGACGATCTCCTTGACTCGCTCCACCGAGTCCAGCCCATTAATGCGGCGGATGAACTCCGCGTTGTTGGGGAGCCAGGGGGCCTCGCCACGGATGGTTTCCTGGTAGCGTTTCACCGCGTCCAGGGTGGCGCTGTCCTCGAACGCCAGGGGCAGGTGCAGCACCCGGGAGGTGACCACCATGTCGGCCACGGAGCCGATGGCGGCTTCCCGGTCCAGCAGGGTTTTCACCAGATCGGCCTGGTGGATCACCCGGGAATCGTAGTGCACCTGCAGGCTGCGCACGCCGGGGGACAATTCCAGGATGCCCTCCACCTTATCGCCCTTCAGGTTTTCCATCAGGGCATGGACGCGGAAGCGCAGGTCCAGATCCAGCACGTTGTCGCCGTACTCGATCAGAATATATTTGTCGCCGGCCTGCCGGTAGGTGATACGCGGCGCCAGATCAGTGGCGTCCAGCTCCGCCAACATCGTCGCCGACGTCGCTTTTTTCTGTAGGAGCGACTTCAGTCGCGATCCCCCCAAGGTACCCGGCTCCCCCCCGGCGCTTTCCGCCTCCAACATCTCAATCGCACGATCCCGCGCCTTCTCCAACGCCAACGCCTCATCGAACGCCATCGGCACAAAGCGGATGCTGTCGCCGGGTTTCAGTTGCCCCACCTTCCACAGCTCCGCCTTGGCGATGGTCACCGGGCAGACGAAGCCGCCCAGGCTGGGGCCGTCCTTGGTAAGGATCACCGGGAAGTCGCCGGTAAAGTTGACGCTGCCCACGGCGTATTCGCAGTCATGGATGTTGGACGGATGCAGGCCGGCCTCGCCGCCATCGGTGCGGGTCCAGCTCGGTTTCGGGCCCACCAGGCGGATGCCCAGGCGGTTGGAGTTGTAGTGCACCTGCCAGTCGGCGCTGAAGAACTCCTCAATGGCTTCCTCGGTGAAAAAGTCCGGGGCGCCATGGGGGCCATACAGCACCTTGATTTCCCACTGCTGCGGGTAGTCCGGAATCAGCGCGGCATCCGGCGCCGCCGGTTCATGTTCCGGCGCCGGTGTCGGGCAGCCGGCCAGCTGCGGCTGGCAGATGGCAAGCACGTCGCCCTTGCGCAGAGTGCGCCCGCCGTGGCCGCCGAACTGGCCGAGCACGAAAGTGGACTTGCTGCCCAGGTAGTCGGGCACGTCGATGCCGTTGCGCACGGCGATGTAGGTGCGGCAGCCGCTGGTCACCTTGCCGGTGGTCAGGGTCTGGCCGGCTTTTACCGCCAGCGGTTGCCACAGGGCCACCGGCTCGCCGTCCAGGGTGGCGTCGCAGCCGGCGCCGGTAAGGGCGATCACCGTATCGCTATGGAAGCGCAGGGTGGGGCCCACAAGTGTGGCTTCCAGGCCGGCGGCGCTGGCGTGGTTGCCGACGATGCGGTTGCCCATGCGGAAGGCGTAGTCGTCCATGGGCCCGGACGGCGGCACGCCGATGTCCCAATAGCCGGCGCGGCCCGGGTAATCCTGCACCGTGGTGTAGGTGCCCGGGTCGACGATTTCGAAAGCGGTGGGGTGGTATTGGAACGTCTCCAGGTAGCGGGTGGAGACTTTGCCTTCGGCCACCGCCGGGTCGCGCAGAATCTGGCGCAGGTAATCCAGGTTGGTGGCAATGCCGGACAGTCGCGTGGCGGCCAGGGCGTCGCGCATGTTGTTCAGGGCGGCGGCGCGGTCGGCGCCGTGCACGATGACCTTGGCGAGCATCGGGTCGTAGTGGGGGCTGACCTCGGTACCGGTGTCCACCCAGCCGTCCAGGCGGATACTGTCCGGGAAAGATACCTCGGTGAGTTCACCGGGGCTGGGCTGGAAGTCCTTGAGCGCGTCCTCGGCGTAGATGCGCACTTCCATGGCGTGGCCGTCCGGTTGATAGTCCTGGTCCAGGGGCACGCTTTCTGCGCCGGCCAGTTGCAGCATCCAGGCCACCAGGTCCACGCCGAACACCGATTCGGTGACGCCGTGTTCCACCTGCAGGCGGGTGTTCACCTCCAGGAAATAGAATTCGTCGCGCTCGTCGTCGTAGATGTATTCCACGGTGCCGGCGGACTGATAGTTCACCGACTGGCCCAGACGCACGGCGCTGTCGTGGAGTTTTTCACGAGTAGCTTGCGGCAGGTTGGGCGCCGGGGTTTCTTCCACCACTTTCTGGTTGCGCCGTTGCAGGGAGCATTCCCGTTCGCCCAGGGCCAGTACCTTGCCCTGGCCGTCGCCGAAGATCTGTACTTCCACATGGCGGGCGCGGGCCACGAACCGCTCGATGAACACGCCGGAGTCGGAGAAGAAACTTTCCCCCAGGCGCTTCACGGATTCGAACGCATCCACCAGCTCTGCTTCATCGTTACAGCGGCTCAGGCCGATACCGCCGCCACCGGCGGTGCTCTTGAGCATCACCGGGTAGCCGATTTCGGCGGCGGCTTGTTTGGCTTCATTCAGGCTTTGCAGCAGGCCGGTGCCGGGGGCCAGGGGCACGCCGGCGGCTTCCGCCAGGGCGCGGGCCTCGTGCTTGAGGCCGAAGCGGCGCAGCTGGTCCGGGGTCGGGCCCACGAACACCGCGCCTTGGGCGGCGCAGGCCTCGGCGAAATCCGCGTTCTCGGAGAGAAAGCCGTAGCCGGGGATCACCGCGTCGGCGCCGGTGTCCTTCACCGCTTGCAGAATCAGGTCGCTGCGCAGGTAGCTGTCCGCCGCGGTCTGGCCGCCCAGGGCCACCGCTTCGTCGGCGGCGGCCACATGCTGGCTGTTGCGGTCGGCGTCGGAATACACCGCCACCGACGCGATGCCCAGCTGTTTGAGCGTGCGGCAGATGCGCACCGCGATCTCGCCACGGTTGGCGATCAGCACCTTCTTCAAAGCCATTTCATAACCCCTTGATGTAATTTCTCCAGCCCCCCAGGGCGGTGATGTCCTTGGCGTCGGCAATCGCCCAGCCTTCGCAGATGAAGCCTTTCACCTGGCGGCCGTCCTCGGTTTCCAGGGTGCCCATGCCCAGCGGGCCGGGGATCAGCGCCACGAAACTGCCGAACTCGGTGACCGGCAGTTTCCACAGCTCGATCTCGATGGCGGCGCCGTCGTCGGCGCGGATCAGGCCGGGCTTGGGCGGCGTGGTGTTGGCCAGCGCGTACAGGCGATAGCAGGGCGCGGTGCGGGTGGTTTCCAGCAGTACGCCGTTGCGTTCGGTGAGTTGGTAGTTGAGCGGCATGCCGGACAGATGGGCGCCCACCACCGCCACGGTGACGGTGCCGTCGTCCCGGTCCTTGTCGTCCTCCGCCGCCGGCAGCGCCGGTTGCTGGTCGGTGACGCCGGCTTTCCAGGGGCGGTGGCGCTGCCAGCGCCGGCCGAACTCCGCCAGGGCGCTGTCGTACCAGGCCGGGCCGATCAGGGTGATGCCGGTGGGCAGGCCGTCGCCGTCGCGCAGCCCGCCGGGCAGCGACAGGGCGCACATGTCGAGCAGGTTGACGAAGTTGGTCCAGGTGCCGAGCTGGCTGTTGAGGGTCACCGGGTCCGCGTTCACCGCCGCCCGGGTATAGATGCCCGGTGTGCTGGGTACCACCAGGGCGTCGACGCTGGCCATCAACTGGTCCGCCCGGCGGCGCAGGTCGGCAAGTGTGTACTGGGCGCGGAAGCCGTCGGCGGCGCTCATGTCCCGGGCCGGCAGAATAATGTCGCGGATCACCGGCAGCAGGGCGTCCGGGTCGTCCAGCAGCGGCTCCGCCACGGTGTAGCGCTCCGCCACCCAAGGGCCCTGGTAGAGCAGGCGGGCGGCTTCGTGCAGCACCTCCGCATCCACCGGTACCAGCTCAGCGATGGCGTCCAGCTCTTCCAGTTGCCGCTGCCAGGCGGCGGCGGCCTGGACGTCGCCGAACCAGGGTGTTTCCTTGGGCACGCCCAGGCGTGGTTTTTCCGGCAGGGCGGTGGGCACGCCGGACGGTACGTGACGGGCGTAGCCGTCCTGTTCGTCGTAGCCTTTATAGATATCGAATACGGTTTCCGCGTCGTCCACGCTGAGCGCGAACACGCTGATGCAGTCCAGGGTGCGGCAGGCGGGCACCACGCCCCGGGTGCTCATGCTGCCCTTGGTGGGCTTCAGGCCGACGATGTTGGTGAGCGCCGCCGGCACCCGGCCGGAGCCGGCGGTGTCGGTGCCCAGCGAGAACGGCACCAGCCCCAGGCTGACCACGGCGGCGGAACCGGAGCTGGAACCGCCGGTGACATAGTCGCCATTAAACGGGTTGGGCACTTCGCCGTAGGGCGAGCGCACGCCCACCAGGCCGGTGGCCAGCTGGTCCAGGTTGGTCTTGCCCACCAGGATGGCGCCGGCATCCAGCAGCGCCTGCACCGCCGGAGCGGTTTCCTTGGCGGTATAGGCATAGGCCGGGCAGGCGGCGGTGGTGGGCAGGCTGCCCACGTCGATATTGTCCTTTACCGCGAAGGGCACGCCGTACAGAGGCAGGGACGGATCGCTGAGGCGTTCCGCCTGGGCCAGCAGACTGGACTCGTCGAGCAGGTGAATCCAGAGAGCCCGTTCGCTGTCCTGCAACAGAGTGGACAGCGCCTTCATGGCGGAAACCGGCGTCAGTTTTTTACGCCGGTAGGCGGAGCGCCATTGATCGATGGTCCAGCCAAGCACGTTCGCATACCTCGTTGTATACCAGTAGGTATGCCGATCAGTGCAAGGCCGGTGCCAGCTTTTCGCGGGCACGGCGCGGTGCCAGTGTTTATGGGCGCTGGCGGTGGTTTGGTGAAAAAACGCCGTGGCGTTCGCGGGCGGTGTTCTGCCTCATCACGGGGCGCGCGGCACCGTTATTGTGCGGCCAGCCGCTCCCACGGTGCTCTTTCCGGGATGTAGGAGCGACTTCAGTCGCGAAGAGGTTTCCCACCGGGTGATCGCGACTGAAGCGGAATGCCGCCCAGTCGCTCCTACAACAAGCAGAACGCCGCCCAGCCGCCCCTGCGGTGTTCTTTCCGGGATGTAGGAGCGACTTTAGTCGCGAAAAGGTTTCCACCCGGGTGATCGCGACTGAAGCGGAATGCCGCCCAGTCGCTCCTACGGTATCTACCTCCGGGCGGTCAGGCGTCGGCCAGTTCGCCCTTGAGGTGCTCCACGAAGCGGGCGGTGGCCACCGGCAGGGCGCGGGAGTGTTCCATGCCCAGCACCAGCCGGCCCCGGCTCAGGCCCCGGTCCACCAGGGGCAGGGCGCGCATGCCGCCGGGCAGGTGCGAGGGCGGCATGCCGATCTGAATCTGAAAGCAGACGCCGCCGCTTTTTACCGCGAAGTTGCGCATCAGCTCGAAGGAGTCCGATTCCAGCGCTGGCTCCAGGCGCAGCGAACGGCGCGCCAGGAACTCATCCAGCAGGGCGCGCCCGCCCAGGCTGCGATCCGGCAGCGCCAGCGGATAGCCCACGCAGTCGGACAGCCGCACCTTATCCAGCCGGGTCAGCGGATGGTCCGGGGAGACGAAGGCGCACAGCCGTTGTTCCACGTCCATCAGCGTGCGGATCTCCGGGTCCGCCGGCGGGTTGAACACCAGGCCGATGTCGGCGCGGAATTCCTTCAGGTGCTGGTACACCTCCTCGCGGCCACAGATAAAGGTGGTAAAGCGAATCTTCGGGTGGGTTTTCTGGAACGCGCAGATCGCCCGGGGCAGCAGCTCCGCCGCCATGCCTTCGATGGCGGCGATGCGCACTTCGCCACGCCGCACGCTTTGCAGGTCCTCGATCTCCGACAGGGTGCGTTCCAGCTCCGCCATCTGTTTGCGGGCGTAGGCCACGAACAGCTCGCCGGCGGCGGTGAGGCGCACGCCCCGGGCGCGCCGCTCGAACAGGTCGGTGCCGATTTCCGCTTCGATATCCAGAATGCGGCGGTTCACCGCCGACGACACCACATTGAGCTGTTCCGCGGCCTTGCGGATCGAGCCGCAGCGCGCCACGGCGTCCACATAACGAAGAAAGCGGATGTTCTGCATCACGGGCTCCATCGAGGGAGCGATGCCGAAACGGCATCGCTATGGCCAGAAAATAACGCTGGTGGGCTGCACTCCACGGATTCTATCTTGCCTCGCATTGAACGCCCAGGCCCGCGGCCGGGCACCCGCAACGCGAGCAGGAGAGATGTGCATGCAACCAAGAACCGCTTTGTTACCCGGGGCCAGCCGTGGCCGGCCGCTCCGTGCCCTGCTGGGGCTGCTGGCGGCGCTGACCCTGTGCCTGGCACCGGCGGCCCAGGCCGAGCGCAAGGTGCGCTTCACCGCCAACTGGGCCTTCGAGGCCTCCAACGCGCCGTTCGTGCTGGCCGCCCAGCGGGGCTATTTCGAGGAAGAGGGTTTGGATGTGACGGTGGACGCCGGCGAGGGCTCCTCGGCGGTGATCACCCGTATCGCCGGCGGCAGCTACGAGGCCGGCTTCGGCGACATCAACACGCTGATCGAATTCAACGCCCGCCACCCGGACAACCGCCAGCGCATGGTCTACATGATCTATAACCGGCCGCCGCTGGCGATCATCACCCTCAAGGAATCCGGTATCGAGGCGCCGAAGCAGCTGGAAGGCAAGGCCATCGGCGCGCCGGCCAACGATTCCGCCTACCGCATGTTCCCCCTGTTCGCCGAGGCCGCCGGCCTGGACAGCGACAAAATTCGTTTCGAGAACGTGGCGCCCAACCTGCGCGAGGCCATGCTGGTGCAGGGCAAGGTGGACGCCATCGCCGGCTTCCCGCCCAGCGCGGTACCCAACCTGCTGAAGCTGGGCATCGACCAGGACGATATCCGCATCTTCTATTACTCCGACTACGGCGTGCCGCTGTACAGCAACGGCCTGATCGTCACCGAGCGCATGATCGAGCAGGAGCCGGAAGTGGTTCAGGGCCTGGTGCGCGCCAGCCATCGCGGCCTCAAGGCCAGCATTGATGACCCGCTGGCCGCCGCCGAGGCACTGCGCGAAAAGGACAGCCTGATCAACGTGGAGCTGGAACAGCAGCGCATGCGTTTCCTGATCGACAACCAGCTGATCACCGAAGAGGTGAAGAAAAACGGCCTGGGTGCCGTGGACCCCCAGCGTCTGGCCGCCTCCATTGAGGTGGTGGCCGAGGCCCTGGAATTGGACAACCCGCCGGCCCCGGACCAGGTGTTCGACGGCGCCTTTCTTGACGCACTGGAAGACCGGAGCGTGGCGCAATGAGAACCCGGGTTCTGCGTTTCCCCTGTTCCGGTCCGGACGATCTGGCGCCGCTGCACCAGGCCCTGGCCGAAGGCCGCCTGCACCCGGAGCGGGTGGTGGCGGTGCTCGGCAAGACCGAGGGCAACGGCTGCGTCAACGACTTCACCCGCGCCTTCGCCACCACCGTGCTCAAGCGCTTTTTCGCCGAGCGACTGGAGTTGCCGGAGGACACCGTGGCCGAGCGCATCGCCTTGGTGATGTCCGGCGGCACCGAGGGCGGCCTGTCGCCCCACTGGCTGGTGTTCGAGGTGGACGACGCCGCCTCGCCGGCGCCGGAGCAGCCGGGGCTGGCCGCCGGCATCGCCTTCACCGACCGCTTTGCGCCGGAACAGATCGGCCGGCTGGATCAGGTGCGCGTCACCGCCGAGGCGGTGCGCCGGGCCATGGCCACGGCCGGCATCGAGCGGGCGGAGGATGTGCACTATGTGCAGATCAAATGCCCGCTGCTCACCGCCGCCCGCTGCGAAGACGCACGCCGGCGCGGCGCCACCGTGGCCACCAGCGACACCTACGAATCCATGGGCTTTTCCCGGGGCGCCTCGGCCCTGGGCGTGGCTCTGGCCCTGGGTGAGGTGGAGCAGACAGCGCTCAGCGACGCCGCCATCTGCCACGACTTTGATCTTTGGTCCGGCCGCGCCAGCACCTCCGCCGGCATCGAGCTGATGCGCAACGAAATCCTGGTGCTGGGCAACGCCCCGGGCTGGGACCCGGCCCTGCGCATCGGCCACGACGTGATGGCCGACGCCCTGGACGGCGAGGCCCTGGACCGGGCCCGGGCGACCCTGGGTGATGGCTCGCTGGTGGCGTTGCTGGCCAAGGCGGAACCGTCGCGCAGCGGCCACATTCGCGGGCAGCGCCACACCATGTGGGATGACAGCGACATCAATGCCACCCGCCATGCCCGTGCCCTGGTGGGTGGGGTGCTGGGCGGGCGCACCGGCGACCTGGCCCTGTTCGTGTCCGGTGGTGCCGAGCACCAGGGGCCGGACGGCGGCGGGCCGTTGGCGCTGATCGTGGAGAGCGGATCATGAGCGAAGGCTTTATCGAACTGGACAACGCCACCCTCCGTTACCCGCGCAGCGACACGCCGGCGGTGGTGGATATTTCCCTGAGCGTACCCAGCGGCGGCAGCGTCGCCCTGGTGGGCCCCAGCGGCTGTGGCAAAAGCTCGGTGCTGCGGCTGATCGCCGGCCTGGAAAGCGCCACCGACGGCCGGGTAGTGGTGGGCGGCGACGCCCCCGGGGCTTCCCGGGGCGCGGTGGGCGTGGCATTCCAGAAAAGCACCATGCTCGACTGGCGCACGGTGCTGGACAATGTGCTGCTGCCGCTGGAAGTGGTGAGCGGGCCCGCCGGCTTCCGCGCCCGCCGCGCCGAATATCGGCAGCGTGCCCTGGCGCTGCTGGAACGGCTCGGCCTGGGCGAGTACGCCCATCGTTACCCCTGGGAAATGTCCGGCGGTATGCAGCAGCGCGCCTCCCTGTGCCGCGCCCTGATCCACGAACCGGATCTGCTGCTGCTGGACGAACCCTTCGCCGCCCTGGACGCCTTTACCCGGGAGGATCTGTGGGGCCTGGTGCAGTCGATCTGGCGGGAGCGCCGGCCCACCACCGTGCTGGTCACCCACGATCTCCGCGAGGCGGTCTATCTGGCCGACACGGTTTATGTGTTTTCCAAGGGGCCGGGCCGCATCGTGCACCGGGAAGACATCGACCTGCCGCGCCCGCGCACCGTGGAGGGCACCTTCGAGCCGGCGTTCGTGGAGTATGTACAACGGCTGCGCGGCCACATCGTGGAGGTCCGGGACATCGACGCCGGGCGCGCCACCACCGATGCCAAGGAGCCCGCCCATGGTTGATTGGATGCTCAATCGCCGGGTGCTGCCCTGGCTGGTGACCCTGGGGACTTTCCTGCTGTGGGAAGGCGTGGTGCATGGCTTCGCCATCAAGACCTTTATTCTGCCGCCGCCGTCGCTGATCGCCACCACCCTGGCCGCCCAGTGGGAGCCGATCCTGCAGCACTCATTGCAAACGCTGATGACCACCCTGGTGGGTCTGGCGCTGGCGGTGGGTTTTGGCGTGGTGCTGGGGTTGGCGGTGGGCGCCAGCGAGAAGGTCTACGCCGGCTTGTACCCGCTGATGGTGGCCTTCAACAGCATTCCCAAGGTGGCGCTGGTGCCGATTCTGGTGATCTGGTTTGGCATCGGCACGGTGCCGGCGATTCTCACCGCCTTTCTGATTTCGTTCTTCCCCATCGTGGTCAACATCGCCACCGGCCTGGCCACGGTGGAACCGGAGCTTAACGATCTGATGCGCTCGCTGGGCGCCAGCCGCCTGACGGTGCTGCGCAAGGTCGGCCTGCCGCGCACCCTGCCGTACTTCTTCGCCGCCTTGAAAGTGGCGGTGACCCTGGCGTTCGTGGGCTCGGTGATCTCCGAGACCGTGGCCGCCAATGCCGGCGTCGGCTACATGATGATGGTGGCCGGCAGCCGCTTCGAAGTGCCGCTGGTGTTCGCCGGGCTGGTGGTGGTGGGCGCCATGGGCATCGTGCTCTACCAGGCGTTTGAGTGGCTGGAGCGCCGTCTGACCTTCTGGGCATCCCGGGGCTGAGGCAGGTGCGCGCCACTGGTGCATGGTGCGCGGCTTTGCACACAAGCAGTGCGCGCGGCGCCTGGATGAAAGCTGCCAATTTCGCGGGAATGCCTTGTTTTAAGGGGGTTTCCCGTGAATGGCATGAAGGCTGCTTACTTGTATACCAGTATGCATCCCAGGGTGCACTCAAGCTTCGCGCCGCGCCGGCGGCGCCTTTCATCCAAGGTCAGTGTTAGAGGACGCGCCACTATGTCGGATATCAATCGTCGTAATTTCATCAAGGCCGCCGGCCTGCTGGGCGCCGCCGCGGCGCTGCCGTTCAATCCGCTGCGCGCCGCGCAGAAGGAAATCACCGTGGGCTTCCTGTACGTGGGCGCCCGCGATGACTTCGGCTACAACCAGTCCCACGCGGAAGCCGCCGCCCAGGTCAAGAAGATGCCGGGCGTCACCGTGGTGGAGCAGGAGAACGTGCCGGAAACGGTGGCCGTGCAACGGGCCATGGAAGCGATGATCCGCCAGGATGGCGCCAGCCTGATTTTCCCCACTTCGTTCGGCTACTTCGATCCGCACGTGCTGAAAGTGGCGCGGCGTTTTTCCGATACCCGCTTCGCCCACTGCGGCGGCCTGTGGGAGAAGGGCAAGCATCCCATGAACGTGGGCAGCTTCTTCGGCTATATCGACGAAGGGCAATACCTGAACGGCGTGGTGGCCGGCCATATGAGCAAATCCGCCAAGCTCGGTTTCGTGGCTGCCAAGCCGATTCCCCAGGTGCTGCGCAATATCAACGCCTTCACTTTGGGCGCCCGCTCGGTGAACCCGGACATCACCACCTCGGTGATTTTCACCGGTGACTGGTCCATGCCGGTGAAGGAAGCGGAAGCCACCAACAGCCTGATCGACAGTGGCTGCGACGTGATCACCTGCCATGTGGACGGCCCCAAGGTACTGGTGGAAACCGCCGAGAAACGTGGCGCCATGACCTGCGGCTACCACGCCAGCCAGGCCAAGCTGGCACCGGAAGGCTACCTCACCGGCGCCGAATGGAACTGGGTAACGCCCTACCAGGAGCATGTGCGGGCGGCCATCAACGGCGAGCCGATGATCAACTTCCTGCGCGGCGGCCTCAAGGAAGGCTTCGTCAAAACCTCTCCCTATGGGCCGGCGGTGAGCGCCGAAGCGAAAAAGAACGCGGACGCGGTGAAAGCACAAATGCTCAGCGGCGACTACGTGATCTTCGGCGGCCCGCTGAAGAACAACCAGGGCCAGGTGGTGATCGCCGAGGGCACCGACTACAAACAAACCGCCGTGGAACTGGAGCGCATGGACTATCTGGTGGAGGGCGTGCGTGGTCAGATCTAAATCACTCCGGTACCGGAGCCCGTCATGTTGAAGCCCTGGCTGGGGCGCGCGGCGGTGCTGGCCTTGCCGGCGCTGCCCACGCTGCTGGCGATGCTCACCACGGCGGTGCTGTTCATCCTGTTTCTGCTGATTCAGGGGCAGCCCGCCTGGCAGGCCGGACCGCTGGTGTTCGAAGGCGCGTTCGGCTCCATGTTCGCCTGGGAAAACACCCTGATGCGCGCCGCGCCGCTGATGCTTACGGCGCTGTGCGTGGCGCTGCCGGCCCGCGCCGGCCTGATCATCATTGGTGGTGAAGGGGCGCTGGTGCTGGGCGGTCTGGCGGCGGCGGTGACGCCGCTGTGGCTGCCGTCGCTGCCGGCCTGGCCAATGCTGATCGCCATGGGCGTGGCGGCGATGCTGGCCGGCGGCCTGTGGATCGGCCTGAGCGGCTGGTTGCGGCAGAAGCGCGGCGTTAACGAGACCATCGGCAGCCTGCTGCTTTCCTACATCGCCCTGGCGATCTTCCGTCACCTGGTGGAAGGACCGCTGCGCGATCCCAATAGTTTGAACAAACCGTCCACGCCGCCCCTGGATGGCAGCTATCAGATCGGCGTGATCAGCGACAGCTTCTATGTGCATTGGGGGCTGGTGGCCGGCGTGGTCGCCTGTGTGCTGGCCTGGGTGTTCGTACGCTACAGCGTGGTGGGCTTTTCCCTGCGTATCGTCGGCGGCAACCCGCGCACGCCACGCATGCTCGGCCTGCCGGTGGACCGGCTGGTGCTGCTCACCTGCGTGCTCGGTGGCGCCGCCGCCGGCCTGGCCGGCATGTACGAAGTCAGCGCCGTGCAGGGTAGCGCCAATACCGCGCTGATTTCCGGCTACGGCACCGCCGGCATTCTGGTGGCGTTCGCCGCCCGTCATAACCCGCTGGGCATTATCGTTTGCGCGATCCTGCTCGGTGGTCTGGAAGCCAGCGGCGGCTTGCTGCAACGGCGCCTGGGCCTGCCCGATGCCACCACCCTGATTCTGCAGGGCATTCTTTTCATCAACCTGCTGGCCTGGGAGGCGCTTACCCGCCGCACCCTGGACTGGCGTCTGTGGTTGCGCGGTCACTGGATCGCGGCGCCGCCGTCCCGCACCGGCACAACGGAGGTCAGCCATGGCTGAGTCGGAACTGTCGATCTTTCTGCTGGCCCTGCTGGCCGGGGCCATCCGCGTGGGCACGCCGTTCCTGTTCGTCAGTCTCGGCGAATGCCTCACCGAGAAGGGCGGGCGCATCAACCTGGGGCTGGAGGGCATTCTGGTCACCGGCGCCATGACCGGCTACGCGGTGTCCTATCTGTCCGGCTCCCCCTGGCTGGGGGTGCTGGCCGCCGGCCTGTCCGGGCTCGCCCTGGGCCTGGTGCACGGTGTGATCTGTTCGCTGCCAAGGGTCAACGACATCGCCTTCGGCATCGCCCTGATTCTGTTCGGCACCGGCCTGGCGTTCTTTCTGGGCAAGGATTTCATTCAGCCCAGCGCGCCCATGCTGCCGTCCATTCCGCTCGGCTTCTGGAGCGACGACACCCGGGTGCGCTCGGCGCTGAATGTGAACGTGCTGTTCTTTATCGGCGTGGCGCTGGCCTTCGTGCTGCACTGGGGCCTGCGCGGTACCCGCTGGGGCCTGGTGCTGCGTCTGGTGGGTGACCACCAGGACTCCGCCCAGGCGCTCGGCTATCGCGCCGCCGGGGTGCGCATCCTGGCCACCGGCGTGGGCGGCTTTCTGGCCGGCGTGGGCGGCGCTTATCTGTCGCTGTATTACCCCGGCAGTTGGAACGAGGGCCTGTCCAGCGGCCAGGGCCTGATGGCGGTGGCGCTGGTGATCTTCGCCCGCTGGCAGCCGATCAACTGCCTGTGGGCGGCGTTGCTGTTCGGTGCCGCCGGCGCCGTGGGCCCGGCCCTGCAGGCCATCGGCATTGGCTGGGGCTACTACCTGTTCAACGCCATTCCCTATGTGCTGACCCTGGCGGTGATGGTGATCACCTGCCGGCCGGACCGTACCCTCAGCGGCGCGCCCGGTGAACTCAGCCTGAACCGATAACCCGACGAGAAGGTAATCCCATGTCCAGTGGACTCTCTGGTTTGAACAAATCCCCCAACGGTGTGGTGATGGGCCTGGCGCAACTGGCGTTGCCCGACCCGCGCACCCGCGATGAACTCTGGCAACAGACCCAGCGCGTGGTCGAAATGGTTGGCAAGGCCCGGCGCTCCATGCCGGAGATGGATCTGATCGTGTTTCCGGAATACTGCCTGCACGGCCTGTCCATGGACACTTCGCCGGACATTATGTGCGACCTGGACGGCCCGGAAGTGGCGGCGCTGAAACAGGCCTGCATTGATCACAAAATCTGGGGCTGCTTCTCGATCATGGAAGCCAACCCCAACGGTAACCCGTTCAACTCCGGCCTGATCATCGACGACACCGGCGAGCTGAAACTCTACTACCGCAAGATGCACCCCTGGGTGCCGGTGGAACCCTGGGAACCCGGCGACCAGGGTATTCCGGTGTGCGAAGGCCCCAACGGTTCAACGCTGGCGCTGATTATCTGCCACGACGGCATGTTCCCGGAGATGGCCCGGGAGTGCGCCTACAAGGGCGCCGAGATCATGATCCGCACCGCCGGCTACACGGCGCCGATCCGCCATTCCTGGAAGATCACCAACCAGGCCAACGCCTTCACCAACCTGATGCAGACCGCCAGCGTCTGCATGTGCGGCTCCGATGGCACCTTCGATTCCATGGGCGAAGCCCAGTTCGTCAACTTCGACGGCGTGCCCCTGGTGGAAGGCAGTGGCCGCGCCGACGAAATCGTCTGCTGCGAGCTGCGCCCGGACCTGGTGCGCGAAGCCCGCGAGCACTGGGGCGTGGAGAACAACATCTACCAGTTCGGCCACCGTGGTTATGTGGCGGTAAAAGGCGGCGCCGGCGATTGCCCCTACACCTACATGCAGGACCTGGCGGCGGGCCGCTACCGGCTGCCCTGGGAAGACAAGGTCAAGCACACCGACGGCAGCGCCTTCGGCTTCGAGCCGCCGCAACGTTCCTATAAACCGGGAGAGCCTTGATATGAGCGAGCAATTCATCAGCGCCGATCCTTATCCCTGGCCCTACAACGGTGACCTGCGCCCGGACAACACCGCGCTGATCGTGATCGATATGCAGACCGACTTCTGCGGCAAGGGCGGCTACGTGGACAGCATGGGCTACGACCTGTCCCTGACCCGGGCGCCCATCGAGCCGATCAAAAAGGTGCTGGCGGCCCTGCGCGAACGGGGCTTCCATATCATCCATACCCGCGAAGGGCACCGTCCGGATCTGGCCGACCTGCCCGCCAACAAACGCTGGCGCTCGCAACGGATCGGCGCCGGCATCGGCGACGCCGGTCCCTGCGGGCGCATCCTGGTGCGTGGCGAACCGGGCTGGGAGATCATTCCGGAGCTGGCGCCACTGGAGGGCGAAGTGATCATCGACAAGCCCGGCAAGGGCTCGTTCTGCGCCACCGATCTTGAGCTGATCCTCAATACCCGGGGCATCGACAATATTATTCTCACCGGCATCACCACCGACGTGTGCGTGCACACCACCATGCGCGAGGCCAACGACCGGGGCTTCGAATGCCTGCTGCTGGAGGACTGCTGCGGCGCCACCGATCAGGGCAACCACGATGCCGCCGTGAAGATGGTGAAGATGCAGGGCGGGGTGTTCGGCAGCGTGTCCGATTCCGGTGCTCTGCTGGCCGGCCTGGGGGCGCAGTGACCATGCGTGCCCTGAAGCTGGAAACCATCGGCGCCAGTAAAACCTTCGGTACTTTTCGCGCGCTGGACAAGGTGTCGCTGACGGTGCGCGCCGGCACCGTGCACGCCTTGTTGGGCGAGAACGGCGCCGGCAAAAGTACCCTGGTGAAGGGCCTGGTGGGCTACTCACCCCTGGACGACGGCAACATCCTGGTGGACGACCGGGAATACGCGGTGCGCCTGCCCCGGGACGCCCACGGCCTGGGCATCGGCATGGTCTACCAGCATTTCACCGTGGCCCCGGGGCTCACCGTGGCCGAGAACCTGGTGCTGGCGCGGGGCGATCTGCCGGCGCGCATCCACTGGAAAGCGGAGCGCCAGCGGCTGCACGCCTTTATGGAAAAGATGCCGTTCAAGCTGGACCCGGACCGGCCGGTGGCGGCGCTGGCCGCCGGTGAAAAACAGAAGCTGGAAATTCTCAAGCAGCTGTACCTGGACCGGCGCCTGATCATTCTCGACGAACCCACCTCGGTGCTTACTCCCCAGGAGGCCGATGAAGTGCTGGGCCTGATGCGCGACCTGGCCCACGACGGCCAGGTGTCGGTGCTGATGATCACCCACAAATTCCGCGAAGTGACCGCCTTCGCCGACGACGTGACGGTGCTGCGCAAGGGCGCTTTGGTGGGCAGCTGCAAGGTGGCGGACACCACGCCGGAGGCCCTGGCGGAATGGATGATGGGCCGCAGCGATGACCGCACCGTGGCCGGCGAACGGCCGCCGGTGGACCAGGAGCTGGCGCCGGCCCTGGAAGTGGCCGGGCTGGAGGTGAACAACGACAAGGGCGTGCGCGCCGTGCACGGCGCTTCCTTTCGGGTGCGCCCCGGCGAGATTCTTGGCGTGGCCGGTATCTCCGGCAATGGCCAGCGGGAACTCACCGAGGCCCTGCTTGGCCAGCGCAGGCGCGAAGCCGGCGCGGTGCGCGTGCACGGCGAGCCCTACCACGCCACCCGCAAGCAGATGCTGGCCTGGGGCGTGCACAGCTTGCCGGAGGAACCGCTGCGCAACGCCTGCGTGGCCAATTTGTCGGTGGCCGAGAATCTCGCCCTGCGCACCTTCGACCGGGCGCCGATCCGGCGCCAGGGCTGGCGGGTCAGCCGCAAGGCCATGGTCGAGCAGGCGCGGGGTTTGATCGAGCGCTTTCAGGTCACGCCACCGGACCCGGACCGGCCCATCGGTACCCTGTCCGGCGGTAATGTGCAGCGGGCGGTGTTGGCCCGGGAGCTTACCGACGAAGTGCGGGTGCTGATCGTTTCCAACCCGGTGTTTGGTCTGGACTTCAATTCCGTGGCGCTGATCCACCAGCGCCTGATGAACGCCCGCAACCGGGGCGCCGCCGTGCTGCTGCTCAGCGAGGATCTGGACGAACTGTTGGAGCTGGCGGACCGCATCGTGGTGATCCACGACGGCGAACTGGTGTTCGAGACCGCCGCCGGCAACGCCGACCGGGCTGAGCTGGGCGCGCATATGGCCGGCGGCGGCCATCGGGAGGCGTCATGATCCAGGTGGACGCCCGGCCCGGGCCCTATTGTTTTGAACCGGCCAGCACCGCCCTGGTGGTGATCGATATGCAGCGGGACTTTCTCGATCCGGGCGGCTTCGGCGCCGCCCTGGGCAATGATGTGACGCCGCTGCGCGCCATTGTGCCGGCGGTGGCGGAGCTGCTGGCCCTGGCCCGCCGCCACGGCCTCACCGTGATCCACACCCGGGAATCCCACGCCCCGGATCTGTCCGACTGCCCGCCGGCCAAGCACCAGCAGGGCAAGCCGGGCCTGCGCATCGGCGACCCGGGGCCCATGGGCCGCATTCTGATCCGTGGCGAACCGGGCAACCAGATCGTGCCGGAGCTGGCGCCGCTGGACGGCGAGTGGGAGATCGACAAGCCCGGCAAGGGCATGTTTTACGCCACCGGCCTGGACCAGAGGCTGCGGGATGCGGGCATCGAGACGCTGCTGTTCGCCGGCGTCACCACCGAGGTGTGCGTGCAGACCAGCATGCGCGAAGCCTGCGACCGGGGTTATCGCGGCCTGCTGATCGAGGACGCCACCGACAGTTATTTCCCCGCCTTCAAAAGTGCCACTCTGGATATGGTGGTGGCCCAGGGCGGCATCGTCGGCCAGGTGGCCGGCCTGGCCGCCCTGGCGGCGGCTTTTCAGAACAAGGAACTCTGATATGAACGCTTCTCCGGAAATCAACCGGGACCGGGTGGTGGCGGAAGTGCGCACTGCCTTCGAGGACTACGAGCGGGCGCTGCTGGACAACAACCTGGCGGTGCTGGACGGCTACTTCTGGGACCACGACGCCACGGTGCGCTACGGCGTGGCGGAAAACCTGCACGGCGGCGACGAGATCGCCCGCTACCGGCGCAAGTGCCAGCCGGTGGGCCCCGGCCGCAAGCTGTTCAATACGGTGATCACCACCTTCGGCGATGACTGCGCCACGGTGAGCACCCAATTCCGCGACGGCGTCACCGACCGGGTGGGCCGGCAGATGCAGACCTGGGTGCGCTTCGCCGACGGCTGGAAGGTGGTGGCCGCCCATGTGAGCGTGGATCTGAGCACGCTGTGAACCGGCGGCGGCCAGGCCACCGCCGGTAACCGCTAAAGAGGCCGCCAACCGTCCGCATGGCGCCGGATCAGCGCGCGGGATTGCTCCTCGATGCGGAACAGATGGAGCCAGCCGTTGGTCACCAGGTCGTTCACCGTGGGTTCGCTTTCCAGTATGGCGTCGATGGCCGATTGCGGCGCCGCCAGGCACACGCTCAGGCGCAGCGGCTCATGCATCAGCCTGTCGCCGTCGTGCAGGGACTGCCAGGGCAGGCCGATACGCAGGTCCCCGGCGTTGCCCTCCAGCACGCCCAGATGGCCGCCCACCACATTGTGCAGCACCTTGTTGCCGCTGCCGTAGCGCCGGTTGTCCACCACCGAGGCGTAGTACTGCATGTTGATCCAGTGGGCTACCACCATGGGGGCGGTCATGATCTGGCGCAGGGTTTTGAAATCCCGGTCCTGGTGCCAGTCGTAGTCGTGCAGGAACACCCGGCCCTGCAGATCCCGGCCCCGGGTCCAGTGCCCCGGCGCGGCGATAAAGGCGGCGTTGTTGGCCAGCCCCCATTCCGGTCTTACCTGACCCCAGTCCCGGGCCCGTTTGCGCATCGCCTTGTGCAGCGCGGCGGGCTTTTGCTCCAGCGAAGCCAAACCCAGGGTCGGTGCCCGCTCGGCCCGGGCCCGCGCACCGGCCGCCGCCAGCGTGGTCCGCAGCCGGTCCAGGGTGGGCTGTAGCGGGGCCGGTACCTGATCGGTATCGAACAGCTTGATCTCCTCGGTGGTGGTGTTGTGCAGCGCCGCCAGGAACCTGGTGTTCTCCGGCACATGAATACCGTGTTCGCGCAGTGCCAGGCGCACCGGCCCGTCGTTCAGCAGGCTGGCCAGGGCCCGGGCGTTGACCTCGCCGGTCTGGCCGCAGCAGGCGCCGCAGTCCAGGCCCGCCGCATGGGGGTTATTGGCGCTTTGGCTGCCGTGGCCGGTGAGCAGCACCAGCTCCGCGAAATGGCCGGTCAGGCCCATGGCCTTGAGGATGCCGGCGGCCAGCCCGGCGCCGTCTTCCGGCGACAGCGCATTCAGCGTCGGGTGCAGGCTGTGGCGCTGCCGCCGTCCCAAGCCGGCCTGGGCCGGGGACGGCTCGTCACCCAGGCCCAGGGTGCGCCGTAGCAGTTTGCCGGCATAGAACAGGCCCAGGGTTTCCACCAGGGTAAAGATGGAGATGGGCGCGTATTCGAATTGCTTCCAATGGGCGGCGGCGGTGAGCCGCTGGCGCCGCTGTTTGGCCACTTCCACCGAATCGTCGCACCGGTCCGACACTTCCAGCGCCGGCGCCAGCAGCCCGGGCAGCTGGGCCCGGGGCGCCTCGGTGCCCAGGGGCCGGTACTGGATCGGCAGCCCGAAGAAGCCGGCGAAGCCCCGGGTTTCCATGCCCGGGTCCAGGCTCTCCAGGGCCCGCCGGATCACTTCGGAGCGCACATCGATGCAGAAGATCGCCTGTACCTTGGTGGCTGCCTTGTCGGCGGCCGGCTTCTGAATCACCTGTTCCAGCCCCGCCTGATAGGCCAGTTCCAGGGCGTACTGCCAGGTCCACGGCGCCTGGATCCGCTCCCACGCCTGCTGCTCACCGGAGGGCAGGGCCCGCCAGCGCTGGAGCCAGCGCTCATGCTGACTGCCAGGGCCGCGCTTGCCGTCATCCAACAGTGCCTCCCAGGCCAGCCGGATGGCCAGCAGCTCGACAATATTGTTGTCGTCGCCACCAGCCTGTCTGGCCCGCCAGCGCTCGCCGGCACACCAGGAGGCCCAGCCGTTGATGTCCAGCAGCAAGGCCAGCAGGTACGCCTCCACCCTGTCTACCGGAAGGTCCAGCTCGGTGAGCACCCGCACCAACACCAGGTCGGCGTCCTTGGGCAGGCTCCGCAAGCGTTCGCGGAACGCGGCCAGGTCGCCCGGCGCGCCGCCGGGATGGGTCAGAAGGTGGGCCCGCCACTGGGCGAACAGGCCGCCTTCGTGCTCGATGCCCCACTCGGCCTCGGCGTCGTCGAAGAAGGCGGCGCAGAAGGCGCTGATCTGGTCGCGCACCGGTTGTGCCGGTCCGTCGCCACGCCCGGTGGCCAGCTCCGCCAGGGTGGGCAGCGCCGCCGGTTCCGTGGCCGGCTCTTCCAGGCTGCGCAGCAGCGCCTCGGTATCGCGCTGGTAGCCGGTGGCGGCGATGGCCCGCTCCAGATGATCCCGGTTGATGCGCCCGGACCGCCAGGCCTGCCGGTAGTAGGCCGGGGGCATCAACATGGTGGTGCCGCTCAAGGCGCCGAGCCGGGCGGCCACCTCCGGCATGGGCCGGTCCCGGTGGCTCCAGTAAGGGTTCACCGCGATAAAGCTGTCCAGAGGCCAGATCGGCGCGATGGCATCGCAGGCCGCCTCGATCATGGCTTGGTAGGTGTGGTGCTGATAGCAGGTCTGAACGTTCATGAGGTGTGCTCCTGTTCCCGCCAGGCCGGTGTGGCTGGCCGTTGCCCGCCGAACCGGTGCAGGCCGGGCAGCCGATTGATCCATTGATCCAGGTAGAGCCCGTTGGCCAGGGCCCGGTGCAGTCGCTGGTCGTGGTGGCCCGCGCGCAGCCGGGCCTGGAGCACCAGCAGGGCCACGAACAGGGCGGTGATCCAGACAATCTGTGCGGTGGTCGCCTGATCCCCCGGCAGCGGTGTCAGCAGGGCGCCGAACACCCGGTGCCAGACCAGGCCCAGGCCGACAACGGCCAGGGCGGTGAGGCCGGTGCGCGCCGCCGCGCCGCCCCGGCCCGGGCGCAGGCCGGCCAGCAACGGGGTCAGGGCGATCAGGCTGATCAGCGCGAACACCGCCCAACTGCCCTGGAGCCATTGCAGGCCGTGCAGGATGGGCACCAGCAGCGCCACCGCCACCAGCGCCGCCACCAGCAGCGGTGACAGGGCGCCGGACACCTTCGGGCTCAGCCGTGCCCGACGTGCCCGCATCACCCGGTCGCCGGCATTGAGGAAAGCGAAGGCCTTGTAGAGCGAGTGCCCGAGCAGATGCAGCAGCGCCAGGTGCCAGGCCCCCAGGGCGCACTCCACCAGCATGAAGCCCATCTGCGCGCAGGTGGACCAGGCCAGCCGCACCTTGATGTTGGACTGGGCGATCATGGCCAGCGCGGCGATCGCCGTGGTCAGGCCGCCGGCCAGCAGCAGTAGCCATTGCGCCGCCGGCGAGGTGTTGATCAGCCAGGCCATCTTGATCAGTACCAGGCCGCCCAGGTTGACCACCCCGGCATGCAGCAGCGCGGACACCGGGGTCGGTGCTTCCATCACTTGCAGTACCCAGCCGTGCAGGGGCAGTTGCGCGCAGCGGATGATCGCGGTGATCGCCAGCAGCACGGCGGCGGCGGTGAGGCCGGCGGTGAGCGGTGCCGCGCCGCCGCTGGCGGAGAGGGCGCTTAGCGAAAGCGTGCCGGTGTCCCGGGCGATCAACACCACCGCCACCAGCATGGTGAGGTCGGCGAGCCGGGCGCTGACGAAGTGTTTGCGGGCCGCCCGTTGCGCGCCGGGCCGGTGGGGGTAAAGCGTCAGCAGCCGATGCAGCCCCAGGCCGGTGGCGCTCCAGGCCAGGGCCAGCACCGCCAGATGGTCGGTGGCGCTGACCAGGGCGGCCCCGGCCAGCGTCACCAGTGCGCCGGACAGGAAACGTTTCTGGCAGGGCTCGCCGGCCAGGTAGGGGCCGGAGAAGCGCACTATCACCCAGCCGAGAAAGGTCACCAGCACCAGGCCGGCGGTGCCGGCAAGCCGGGTCGCGGTCAGCGGCGAGGACGAGAGCACCAGCAGGGCCGGGGCGCAAAGGGCGGCCAACAGGGCGATCAGGGACGCGCCGCGCGCCAGGCGCCAGCCGGTCTCGGTGCGGCGCGCCAGCACGGTGATCAGGGCGGCGAGCAGGTAAAGACCGGGGATGCTCCATGGGAGCCAAGATGATGGGAGCCAGAGCGATGCGAGCCAGGGTGGCTCCAACAAGCCGGTGAACGCGTCCATGAATCCTCCTGTGCGATGACGGAGGCTATTCTTGCGCCCGGTCCGGTGTTCGGTAAAATACAAATAAAAGATGAAATCGTTCTCTTAAAGCGAACAGCAATGGCCCGTCTCAATTACAACCATCTCTACTATTTCTGGGCGGTGGCCCGGGAACAGCACCTGACCCGGGCCGCCGAGCGCCTGCATGTGTCGCAGTCGTCGCTGTCCGCGCAGATCAAGCAACTGGAGGAGCAGCTGGGGCAGCCGCTGTTCACCCGGGAAGGGCGTAAACTGGTGCTCACCGAGGCCGGGCACGTGGCCATGAACTATGCGGACACCATCTTCCGCGCCGGCAGCGAGATGCAGGCCATGCTGCGCGACGGCCAGACCAGCCAGCGGCAGGTGCTGCGGCTGGGCAGTGTCGCCACCCTGTCGCGGAACTTTCAGGAGAACCTGATTCAGCCGTTGATGGGCAAACCGGACGTGGAGCTGGTGCTGCAATCCGGCACGCTGGATGAGCTGACCCGCCGGCTCTATGTACACGACCTGGATGCCATTCTTTCCAACCAGGCGATTCAGGGTAACGCCCGGGCGCCGGTGCGGTGCCGGCGCATCGCCCGTCAGTCCATCAGTCTGGTGGGCCCGCCGCTGGGGCGCGGCAAACAGTTCGCGTTTCCCGGGGATCTGGACCAGTGCCCGCTGGTGGTGCCGGGGCCCAGCAGCAGTATTCGCACCGGTTTCGACCTGCTTTGCGAACAGCTCCAGCGCTGGCCGGACATCATCGCCGAGGTGGACGATATGGCGATGATGCGTCTGCTGGCCCGGGACACCGGCGCCATTGCCCTGCTGCCGCCGGTGGTGGTGCGTGATGAGCTGAAGAACGGGGCGCTGCAGGAATATTGCGCGCTGCCCGGGCTGTTCGAGGATTTCTATATCATCACCGCCGACCGGCGCTTCCAGAATCCGCTGCTCAACCGGCTGATGGCCACGCCGGCGGAGAAGATTCTCAGCCTGGACTGACCGGCGCAAGCGGCACCATGGTACCGTTCCGGGCCGTCGGGCTTCCTTGAAGGGATGTAATACTCTAACATCGCCCGATCCTTTTCTGCGTCTTGGGGACCCCCATGCCCGAGATTTCGGCGAAAGCCCCGAAGCGGCCGCCGCTTGGCATCCTTTTGCCACCGTTATTGATCGCTCTGTCCGTGGCCTTCTGGTGGCGCTATCACCCGCGCCCGGAACCGCCGCCGATGACCGGGCAGGCACTGCTGCGCCTGGCCTCCGACACTGACTTCCATAACCTGGAGCCGGCGCCGTCGCCGCTGCCCTGGGAGCACTACACCATCGCCCCCGGGGACTACCTGACCCATCTGTGGCAGGAGCAATGGCAGCTGCCCGCCGCCACCCTCTACCGCCTGATCAAGACCGCCGACCATGGCGAGCTGCTCAACCGCCTGCGCCCGGGCCAGCACCTGGAGTGGCGCGCGGACAGTGATGGCAAGCTGCTGGCCCTGCGGCTGTGGGAGAACGAGGCCAAAGGTTATCAATGGAATCTGGACCAGGATTCGATCACCGCGCGGCCGCTGGAAAAAGCCCGTAGCAGCCAGCGCGTGCGCATCACCGGCGTGGTCAAAACTTCCCTGGGCGCGGCGCTGTCCGTGCAACCGGCCCTGGCCGGCGCCGCCGGCTCGGTGAGCGCGCAGCTCGCCGAACTGCTGCCGGTGGGCCGCCAGGCCCGCCACGGCGACCGCTTCTCGGTGCTGGTGGACGTGGAAAACCTGGAAGGCAGCGAACGCGCCTACTCCGCCAAACTGATGGGCTTCGAATACCAGGGCGCGCGCCTGCGGGCCAGCGCCGCCCGCTTCGACGACGACCGGTTCTACAAACCGGACGGCACCAGCCTGCTGCCCAGCTTCTGGCGCCACCCGTTCCCGGACAAGCTCCGCTACCGGATCAGCTCACCGTTCAACCTGCACCGCCACCACCCGGTCACCGGCCGCATCAGCCCCCACTACGGCACCGACTTCGCCATGCCCGTGGGCACCGCCGTGGAAGCCCCGGCGGACGGCGTGGTACGCCGCGTCACCCGTGGCCTGCTGGCCGGCAACTATGTGGTGCTCGACCACGGCAACGGCTACCAGACCCGCTACATGCACCTCAGCAAGGTGCGCGTGCACACCGGCGACACCGTCCAGCAAGGCCAGGTGATCGCCCTCAGCGGCAACACCGGCCGCAGCACCGGCCCGCACCTGCACTACGAGCTGCGCATGAACGGCCGCCCGGTGAACGCCATGAAGGTGCCGCTGCCCACCAAGGGGCAACTGGCCAAGGATGAGCTGATGCGCTTCCGCAACCAGTACGCCGCCTACTTCGACTTCCCCGCCAACCCCAACGACGGCACCGAAGTGGCCCACCGCGACCCGGAGCAATAACCCCTCGTCGGGTGGCGCTTAAAGGTAAGAGGTGGGTTTTGTAGGAGCGGCTTTAGCCGCGATGGCTCCCAGGCTGATCGCGGCTGAAGCCGCTCCTACAAAACCCTTTGCGGGGCTCGGTGTGGTGTTATGAAGGCGCTTTTAGCAGGCGGGCCATGGCGTTGAACCAGGCGGTGGTGCTGGCGGGGTCGCGGCCGGGGGCGCCGGCGGCGTGGCCCAGGTCCGAGTCCAGGATTTCCAGGGTGGCGCCGGGGATCAGGGCGGCTTCGTGGCGGGCGTCTTCCACGGTGAAATAGAGATCGGTCCGTGACGGCATCACCAGGGTGCGGGCGCGGATCGTGCCGAGGGCGGCCGCCAGGTCGCCGTCACCCGGGGCCGCCGCTTCCCAGGCGGCGAGCACCGCCAGCAGGTCATTGGCGTCCTGGGCCAGGTGGTCCTCCTCCCAAAAACGCAGCAGCGCTTCGATGCTGTCGAACCCCAGATCCCGATACAGCTCGCGGCGGGAGAACGCCTGGCTGTAGGCCCAGCCGGCGTAGACCCGGGCGAAGGCGCGCAGGCCGGCTTGCGGTGGCTGCGAATAGTCGCCGCCGTTAAAGGTGGCGTCCGCTTTGAGGGCGCTGCGCACGCCGTCCAGGAACACCCGGTTGTGGGGCCAGCAGCGGGCGGTGGCGCACACCGGCAGCAGCCGCCGCACCTGTTCCGGGTAACGGATGGCCCACTGATAGGACTGCATGCCGCCCATGGACCAGCCGGTGGCCAGGGCGATCTCCACCGGGCCGAACCAGGCGTCCAGGGCGGCGGCCTGGGCGGCCACGTTGTCTTCCAGCGTCACCATCGGGAAGCGGTGACCACGTTGAGAGGGATGGGCGTTGCTGGGGGAAGCGGCGACGCCGTTGCCGAACAGATCGAACAGCACCACGCAGTAATCGCCGTCGGCCAGGGGGCTGCCCGCACCAACAAGAGGCGCGCTGCCCCGGGCGCTGCCGCCGTAATAGCAGGGGATCAGCACCAGATTGTCGCGCCGGGCATTGAGCGTGCCATATTGCAGTGCGGTCAGGCGGGCGTCGCGCAGTACGCCGCCGTTGCTCAGGGGCCAGTCGCCCAGTGAGATGTGCCGTTTGGTCAGAGTCATGCCGTGTCTCCGGATTATATATACAAGCTGGCATGTATATTGAATGCAAAGCCTGTACCTGATTTTCCGTGCGCTAACGTCTGGAGAGACCAATGAACGCCAAAGCCACCGGGCCGTCCGCGGCCACCATCCCGAGCGCCGATGAGCTGGCCCGGGAACTGCTCGACAAGGGTGCCAGGTACGCCATGGCCAGCTATGTGGATATCCATGGGGTGGTGAAGGGCAAGTTCGTGCCCATCGCCCACCTGGACCGCATGCTGAAGGGCTCCGAGCTTTACACCGGCGCCGCTCTGGACGGCGTGCCCCAGGACATCAACGACGATGAAGTGGCGGCCATGCCGGACCCGGCTTCCGCCACCCCCTGCGCCTGGAACCCGGACCTGGTGTGGTTCGCCAGCGATCTGCATCTCAACGGCCGGCCTTTCCAGGCCTGTTCGCGCAGTATTCTCAAGCGCCAGCTGGAAGCGGCGGCGGAGATGGGGTTCGGCTTTAACCTGGGCATCGAAACCGAGTTCTTCCTGTTCAAGGATACCGAGGACGGTGGCTTCGCGCCGGTCAGCGACCGGGACGATCTGGAAAAGCCCTGCTACGACCCCCGGCCGCTGATGGACAACCTGCCGATCGTCGCCGATATCGTGGAAGCCATGAACGCCCAGGGCTGGGACGTGTATTCCTTTGACCACGAGGACGCCAACGGCCAGTTTGAAACCGACTTTATGTACACCGATGCGCTGAACATGGCCGACCGGCTGGTGTACTTCCGCATGATGGCCAACGAAATCGCCCGCAAGCACGGCGCCTTCGCCAGCTTTATGCCGAAACCGTTCGTCGACCGCACCGGCAGCGGCGCCCACTTCAATATGTCGCTGGCGGACCTGGAAACCGGCCGCAATCTGTTCGAGGCGGACGGCGACGATCCCCACGGCTGCGGTGTCTCGCCGCTGGCTTATCACTTTATCGCCGGGGTGCTGAAACACGCCCGCGCCATCTGCGCGGTGATCGCCCCCACGGTGAACAGCTACAAACGGCTGGTGCAGCGCGGCGCCATGTCCGGCTCCACCTGGGCGCCGGTGTATTGCTGCTACGGCAACAACAACCGCACCAACATGCTGCGCATTCCGTCCCAGGGTGGCCGGGTGGAATGCCGGGCCCCGGACATCGGCGGCAACCCCTATTTGGGCGCGGCGCTGATGTTGGCGGCAGGCCTGGAAGGCATCCGCGAGAAGCTGGAACCGGGTGCGCCGCACCGGGAAAACATGAACGACTACAGCCGCGCGCAGATTCGCGATATGGGCATCGAGATGCTGCCGCGCACCCTGGGCGAAGCGGTGGATGCCTTCGAGGCGGACCCGCTGGCCCGGGAGGTGTTCGGCGAACTGATGTTCGATACCTTCGTGGATTTCAAGCGCGGCGAGTGGGAGGAATACCATAACCAGGTGTCCGAGTGGGAAGTGCGCCGTTATCTGAAAATGTTCTGAGTGGCGGTTGCGCGGTCAAGGCGCTTGGCGATCATCGCCGGGCGCTTTAACCTTACTTTTTACTCTGTATGCCGATGGTTCAATGAGACGCACCAAGGAAGAAGCCGAACAAACCCGGATCAAGATTATCGACGCCGCCCTGGTGCTGTTCAGCCGCAATGGCTACACCAACACCACCCTGGCCAATATCGCCACCCAGGCCGGGTTCAGTCGCGGCCCGATCTATTGGAATTTCAAAAACAAGGACGAACTGTTCGAGGCGGTTTTGTCCCTGTCCCAGGGCCCCTTGCTGGCCCTGACCAAGGAGACCCGCCAGGCGGATGGGCCGCCGCTGGAGGTGCTGCGCGCCTTCGCCGACCGCTGGTTGCGCCTGCTGGTGGAGGACACCCGCTACCGCCAGTCCTTCGAGATTTTTCTTAACAAAACCGAGCTTACCAATAACCTGGACCACACCCTGCGCCGGGAGCGCAAGCTGACCCGGGACCTGGTGTCGGTGCTGGCGGAACAGGTAGCCCGCGCCCAGCAGGCCGGCGATATTCCGCGCCGGCACGGCGCCGAGGAACTGGGGCTGCTGTGCTACACCCATTTGATGGGGGTGACCCAGACATGGCTGTTCTCGCCGCGCCTGTTCAATCTTGAGGAAGAGATTCCGTTCTATACCGAGCGGTTGATTGAGCTTTTGAAGCTTTAGGGGGATCGCGGCTGAAGCCGCTCCTACGGGGGAAGAACCCTGTAGGAGCGGCTTCAGCCGCGATTCAAGCAGGCTGCCCCTGCGTACTCCCTTCCTCACTCATCAACCTTCGAATGTGCATGTCCAGCCGCCGGTACTCCGGATGGTCCAGCAACGCCTCCCGGTCGCCGGCGGGCACGTCCTTTTTGAAATCCGGGCGGATCACTTCGCGCAGCCGGCCCGGGTGGCTGGACAGAAAGAACACCACATCGCCCAGATACAGCGCCTCCTCGATATCGTGGGACACCAGCAGCACGGTGGTGCGTTCCTTGCGCACGATGCCCAGCAACAGTTCCTGCATTTGCCAGCGGGTTTCCGGGTCCAGGGCACCGAACGGCTCGTCCATAAGCAGCAGCTCCGGATGATTGGCCAGGGTGCGGGCGATGGCCACCCGCTGGCGCATACCGCCGGACAGTTCATGGGGGTAGGCGTCCGCCACGTCCTGCAGCCGCACCGCCTGGATAAAATGCTCCACCGCCCCTTCGCGAAGGCTGGAATGGTCGCCGGTGATCTTCAGGCCATAGGCCACGTTCTGGCGCACCGTCAGCCAGGGGAAAGAGGTGTAGCTCTGAAACACCATGCCCCGGTCCCGGCCCGGGCCGGTCACCGGCCGGCCATTGAGTGACAGGGCGCCGGCGGTAGGCTCCTCCAGCCCGGCCACCATGCGCAGCAAGGTGGACTTGCCGCAGCCGGATGGCCCCAGCAGCACCCCCACCTGGCCCGGTGGCAGCTGCAGGGAGACCCCTTCCAGCGCCACCCTTGGGTCACGGCCACCGGCCCGGAAGGTCTTGCCGGCGCCCTCGATGATCAACCCGGAAGCAGTGTGCATGGCGGCTCTCCGTCAGAGTGCGTGTCAGTGGGCGCTGATGGCTTTCAGCGGGGACAGGTCCACGCCGGCTTCCATGGGATGGCGCTTGTCCACCAGGCCGAACTTGAGCCACCAGTCGGTGGTGGTTTCCCAGTGCTGGCTAATCTGGCCGTTGCTCAGCCCCAGCGGCAGCTCGCCGGGCACCACGCCCATGAAGCGGCCGGCCTGGTCGGCGTCGAACACCCAGATGCCGCCCTTATGGATCTTGCCGTCCTTGCCGAGCACTTTTTCCACGTCGGCCAGGGGGAAGCCCAGGTGCTTGGCGATGATCTTGTTGCCTTCCGCCGGGTGTTCCTTCCACCAGGCCACCGCTTTGAAATAGGCGTCCATGGTCTTGGCGGCCGCTTCCGGGCGCTCCTTGAGGAAGGCGTCGCTCATGTACATGGCGTCGCCGAGCAGGGCGGTTTCAATCCAGTCCCCTTCCGAGGAGGTGGCGGCCACGGTGGCCTTGGGCAGGGCGTCCAGGGCGTGGGAGCCGAACGGTTCCCAGAATTCCGCGGCGGCCACGTTGCCGCCCACCAGGGCGCCCACCGCGTCGTCCATGATCAGGTTGGTGTATTCCACGTCATTGAAGTCGACGCCGTTCTGCTCCAACCAGATGCCCATGAAAATCTGTGTCAGGCCACCCACCAGCACCGCCACGGATTCCCCTTTCAGGTCCTCGGCGGAGTCGATGCCCGGGGCCAGCACGATCTTATCGGTGCCGTAGGAGGGGTTGGTGTAGGTGACCATCTTCACCGGCACCTCCTTGTCGGCGGCGATGGGGCCGTACTCGGCGGTGCTGGAGGTCACGTCCAGGCCGCCGGAGGTCATCAGTGAAAAGCTCTCGTAGGGGTCTTCGATAACGCTGATTTCCAGATCCAGGTCCGGCACCAGTTTCTTGTCCTGGGCAATGAACCAGAACCCGTAACCGGGCCAGGAAAACAGGGACAGGCGCACCGGCTCGGCGGCGCGGGTGCCCAGGGATACCAGGCACAGCGAAGCGGTCAGTAACAGCAGCTTGATCAGTCGCATGATGAAAGCCTCTTGGCAGGGAAAAACGGATCAACGCTGGTGCGCCCCGCGCAGGTACGGGAAGCGCCAGCGATAAACGAGACGGAACAGGGCATCAAAGGCCAGGCCCAGCAAACCGATGGTGACGATGCCGGCCATGATGTCGTCCACGTGCACGAAGCGTTTGGCGCGCATCATCATGGCGCCGATACCGTCGGTGGCGGCGACGATCTCGGCGATCACCAGATAGGTCCAGCTCACCGCCAGCATTTGCCGGCAGGTGTCCATGTAGCCCGGCAGGGAATGGCGGAACACCACCGTCCACAGCACCACCCGGCGGCCGCCGCCCAGGGTCTTGGCGGTTTCAATAAAAGACGCCGGCACCTGGCGGGTCACATCGGCGAGCATGATCGCCAGGAAGAACACCACGCCGATCAGCAGCAGGGCGATCTTCTGGCTGTCGCCGGTGCCCAGCCACATCAACAGCAGCGGAATAAAGGCCGGCGCCGGCAGATAACGGAACGCGCCCAGCAGCGGATTGAGCAGGCCGTCGATGCGCGCGAAGGCGCCCATCAGCAAACCCAGGGGCAGGGCAATGGCCACCGCCAGGGAAAAGCTGATCAGGATGCGGCGGATGCTGGAGACCACGTCGCCGAGAAATCCCTGCTCCATGAACAGGTCGACCAGCGCATTCATCACCGCCACCGGCCCGGGGAACAGGCGCTCGGAGGCCAGCCCGGCGTGGGCGGCCAGGTACCAGCCGAACACGAACAGCAGCCAGCCGGTCAGTCCCAGCAGCAGCCGCCGGCGCCAGTCCAGCTGCTGGCCGAAATCCAGCCAGCGACGTTTCAGGGCCGGCGCCTGGGGGCGCGCCGGCGCTTCGCCGTTGGTGATCGAATCCCGCAAGGACACGGTCATGGCCGGCCTCCTCAGAAAGCGGTCAGAAAACTCAGGCCGTACACCGGCACGGCGCTGCCTTCGCGGATCGCCCGGGTGGCTTCCACCTGGCCGTAGGTTTCCGCGTGGATGCCATCCAGCCGGTGGCGGTGGTAGCTGCGCAGCTGGTCCTTGAACGGCAGGGTCTGGGCGAAGTCGTCGCCGTACAGTTCCCGGTGCGCCGCCGGTAGCTTGTACCAGGGCAGGGTGGGCTTGGTGTGGTGCGCGTTGTGGTAGCAGAAATTCAGCACCAGCAGATTGAGCACCGGCCAGCGCCGGGAAATCGGGTTGGTGTAGGTGTTGCTCTCTTCGTAGTCCCGGTCGCCCTTGTGCGGCAGCGGCGCGTCCTTGTCGTTAAGGATGGCGATGATGTCGTAGTTGTGCTGGAAGGCATCGAAAAAGCGCAGCACCGTAAGCAGCAACGCATAGGCCACGAAATACAGCAGCACCGCCTTCAGGCTCCACACCGCCAGGGCGGCGAGCAGGGTCAGGCGCACCAGCAGCACGGCGGCGGTGCGCTTGCGCTGGGCCGGATCGCCGTAGCCGATAAAGGGCGCCACCATCAGCACCGCGTGCATCAGGTAATCCACCGCCGGCACATAGGCCCATTCCAGGGCGAACACCACCTTCTCGATACGCGGATGGGCTTTCAGCCAGGCCCGGTAGTCGAAGGCGATGGTGTCGGCGTTGTCCACGTGGTGGCGCATGTGCTTGTAGCGCAGATCCTCGTAGGTGCCGTAGCAGCCGCCGGCGATCCAGTTGAGCGCCTTGCCCAGCCGGGTGTTGTACTCGGTTTTCTTGAACAGGGCGTTGTGGGCGCAGTCGTGAATCAGATAGGCGGCCACCACCATGCCGTGGGCACAGGCCAGCACGCCTAGCGTGGGCAGCAGCCAGCCGGGCCGGGCCATCAGCAGCCAGCCGCCCACATAGGTGATCAGGATATAGGCCAGTGCCGCCGCGTTCGGCGCCAGGCCGTCCGGATGGCGCAGGGTGGACTGGATCGTTGCCATGGGAAACCTCCTCAAACCGCTTGGCGTTTCAGGTCATGGGCCGCCGACCATTGCTGGAAATGCCGACGCTCACAGTCGGCGATCCAGCGGTTCAGATCCCACAAGTCGGCGATGGGGGCACCGGTGAACGGCAGGGTGTGCAGGTAGCCGTCCGGGCCGAACTCCGGGGTCATGGTGGTGGTGCTCAGGCCGCGCCGTTGCTGGGATGACCACACCGCCTCCCAGCAGCGCTGATGGGCGGCCAGGGCGTCGGCGAACTCCGGCGCGCCGGGGTGCGGTACCTGGGGGCCCTGGTCGTAGCCGACCCGGCTGTGCACATGCAGGGCCTGCTCGGCGACCCGCTCGATGCTGTCCCACTCGGTATCCGGCAGGCGCTCGCAGACCACCGCCCAGTGGCTGAAGTCGCAGGTCACCGCCAGTTCCGGCAGACGCTCCAGAATCGCCACCGTGTTCCAGGGGCAGAAAAAGCTGCGCCCGCGATGGGTCTCGAAGCTGGCGGTGACGCCCAGGCCCACGGCGATGTTCTGGGCCTCGGCGAAGAAGCGCACGCTGTCGTCGATGGACCAGGCGTCGCAGCCGCCCATCACATTGGCGAACTCGGCGCCCAGCTCGCGGCCGGCGGCCAGTTGTTGCTGGAAGTCCGCCAGGTGCTCCTCCACGGTGGCGTGGCGGCGGGGCACATAGCTGCCGGCGGTGCAGATTTCCTGAATCCAGCGCAGGTCATGGGCGGCCAGGGCGTGGCCCAGGGCCTC
Source organism: Alloalcanivorax gelatiniphagus (assembly GCF_005938655.1). Lineage (GTDB taxonomy): Bacteria > Pseudomonadota > Gammaproteobacteria > Pseudomonadales > Alcanivoracaceae > Alloalcanivorax > Alloalcanivorax gelatiniphagus. Next base: position 107,175 of record NZ_VCQT01000038.1, on the reverse strand, counting down.
ACGCTGCGTGGCCTGCGCCGGTAGCGGCGCCTCCAGGCCCTGGAAGCCGGCGTCCACCGCCAGTCGGGCCGCCGAGGCGGCGTCACCGGGATGTCCCCACAGGGTTTTGAAGTGGCTGAGCTGCATGAAGCCTCCCGTCGTCGTGGTGTCGGGGACGGGCTGAACCGTATGGCGGGACACGCCGTCCGGGTCTGCCCGTGGTTATACATGTCTAAGCAGCATCTATGCCAAAAGATCCATTCGAGGAAGGTTTCATAAGATTCTGATTTGCAAGGGTGATTCCCGGGAGGTCGCTGAAAAAATGGAATTTGGCGGCGCACAGTGTCGAGGCGGCGCGCACCATAAGTATCCAGGTTGCGGTCAGGATAGGGGATGCGCCAGGTGGTCGTCGGTGTCTTTATTGACACTAGTCTCAATATTGAGTCAAATAATATAAATGCGATTGCCAGGCAATCCGCCATGGGCAGCGGCGGCCGTCGCCGCGCGGAACAGGAGACAGGCGGTATGCGTTTTTCAGCCCGCTCACGCCGTGAACCGGCGTCGAGGAAAGTCAGGTCCTACCAGGAAGCCGCCCGCCGGATGACGGTGCCCGGGCGTTTGTACTTCCGCCCGGAGTTCGTGGGGCTGGGTGACCTGGACCCGGCAAAGCCGGCGCTGTTCGTGGGCAACCACACCCGCTACGGCCTTCTCGATGTGCCGCTGATGCTTGACGGGCTGTATCAGCACCACGGCCTGGTGCTTCGCTCCCTGGGTGACCGGGCCCACTTCGCGGTGCCGGGCTGGCGGAGTTTTCTGGAGCGCAATGGCGTGGTGCCGGGTAACGCCGCCAACTGCGATGCCCTGATGGAAGCCGGTGAATCGATTCTGGTGTTCCCGGGCGGCGCCCGGGAGGTGTTCCGCCGCAGGGGCGAGGAGCACACCCTGATATGGAAGAAGCGACTGGGGTTCGTGCGCCTGGCACTGAGGCACGGCTACGATATCGTTCCGTTCGCGTCCTATGGTGCCGACCACTGTTATACGGTGATCGCCGATGGCGCTGACATCCTGGAACGGCCCCGTCTCAAGGGCTATCTGAAAAAAACCGGCATGCTGGACCTGCTTCGCGGCGGCGATGTCCTGCCGCCCATTGGCAAGGGCGTGGCCAGCACCGCCATTCCCCGGCCGGAGCGCTTCTACTTCAGTTTCGGTGAGCGTATCTCCACCGCCGGGCTGATGGATCGCGCCGGCGATGAATCCACCCTGTGGCAGGTCCGGGAGCGGGTGGCGGAAAGCATCGAGCGGCAGCTTGATCATTTGGGCGAGATGCGGGGAATGGACCGCCGGGAAAACTGGGGTTGGGTGAGGAGAAGGCTTTGTCCGGCGGGTTTGGATGGGGATGAGGCATGAACTGTAGGAGCGGCTGGGCGGCACTCCGCTTTAGGCGCGATTGGGTGGTGATGGTCAGGGGGGTCGCGACTGAAGTCGCTCCTACAAGGGGGGGGGGCGGTTGGGGTGAGGCCGAGACGAAAAAGGCCCCTGCTCTCGACGGAGCAGGGGCCTTTTTGTATGTCTGGTGCCCGGAGACAGAATCGAACTGCCGACACGGGGATTTTCAATCCCCTGCTCTACCGACTGAGCTATCCGGGCGTGGGGGCGTATTAAAGCGGCTGGCTTTGGCCCCGTCAAGGGTGTGCGGCTATTGATTGGCGTCTTTGGTGGGGGGAACGTAACCCTCTGCTTTTTCTACGCTTTCGTTGTTCAAAAAACGTTCGCGCTGTTCGTCCAGGAAGGCCTTGGCCTTGGGGTCCATGACGTTCAGGTGCTTCTCGTTGATCAGCAGGGTCTGGTGGTGCAGCCATTCCTGCCAGGCCTGGCGGGACACGTTTTCATGGATGTCCTGGCCCTTGGGGCCGGGGAAGGGCGGTTTGTCCAGGCCTTCCAGTTCCTGCTGGTGCTTGCGGCAGAACACGGTGCGGGTCATGGCGTCCTCGTGGTTCGGTTTACAGCAGGCCCCGTTGGCGGGGGCCATGGAGCTGATCGAGCAGTTTTTTGACCGGGGCGGCGAGGCCCAGTTCGCCGGGGTCGGCGGGGCTGACCCAGCGGCCTTCGGCATCCTGCACGGCGTGGCCGTGGCTGTCCACCCGGATCAGTTGCGGTTCGATGTCCAGGTGGAAGTGGCTGAAGGTGTGGCGGAAGCCGGGCAGGTTTTCCTGGTGGCGGGCGGCCAGGCCACGGCGTTCCAGGGCGTCGCTCCGGGCGTCTTCCGGGTCCAGCTGCGGGAAGCACCAGAGGCCGCCCCAGATGCCGCTGGGCGGGCGCGGTTCCAGCCAGACGTGGCCGTCGTCGTTCTGCAGGATCAGCATGCGGGTGGCGCGTACCGGCTTGTCCTTGGCCGGTTTGCGGCCGGGGTAGTCCTGGGGGTTGCCGTCGGCGTGGGCCTGGCAGAGGTGGACCACCGGGCAGCGCGGGCAGTCCGGGCGGCGGGTGCAGAGGGTGGCGCCCAGGTCCATGACGGCTTGGGTGTAGTCCGCCAGGCGTTGATCGGGGGTGTGCTGTTCGGCCAGTTCCCAGAGGCGGTTTTCCACCGGCTTTTTGCCGGGCCAGCCGGGCACGGCGTGCAGGCGGGTGAGCACCCGTTTGACGTTGCCGTCCAGGATCGGGGCGCGCACGCCACGGCTCTGGGCCAGGATGGCGCCGGCGGTGGAGCGGCCGATGCCGGGCAGGCTGGCGACTTCCTCCACGGTGTCCGGGAAGTCGCCGCCGTGTTCCTCCACCAGTTGGCGGGCGGCCTTGTGCAGGTTGCGGGCGCGGGCGTAGTAGCCCAGGCCGGTCCACAGGTGCAGCACCTGGTCCACGTCGGCGGCGGCCAGGGCGTGCACGTCCGGGAAGGTGGCCATGAAGCGCTCGAAATAGCCGATCACCGTGGCCACCTGGGTCTGCTGGAGCATGATCTCCGAGACCCACACCCGGTAGGGGGTGCGCGGGTGCTGCCAGGGCAGATCATTGCGGCCGTGCCGGTCGTACCAGTCCAGCACGGCCTCGCTGAAGGCCGGTTCGCTCACCGTTGCTTTACCGATTGAACAGCCCCTTGAGCTTGTCGCCCAGTTCTTCCTGGATTTTTTCCTCGGCTTTCTTCTTGGCGGCGTTCTTCAGCACTTCCTCGGTGGTGTCGCCTTCCGCGTCGATGCCCAGTTTTTCCTTGAGCTTGCTTTTGGCGGCGTTGGTGGCGGCCTGCTGGGCGATCTTGGAAAAGCCGTCGCGGTCCGGGCCGCACCATTTGGCCGGGTTGCCGGCCAGGCTGCCCTTGCAGCGCAGCGGCCAGGTGGCGCCTTCCAGGTATTTGCTGCCGCCCAGCTCCGGAGACTGCATGCCGATTTTCAGGTCGAACTCCTGGGTCAGGGTGTTCAGCCAGCCGTTGCCGGAGAGGGTGCCTTTGTCCAGTTTGGCTTCCAGGCTGTCCAGGTTGGCCACCTGCTTGTTGAGGCTGGCCTTGGTGGTCAGGTCGATGATCTTGGTGTCCTCGGAGAGCGCCGCCGGCAGCTTGCCGGATTCCTGGTTGGGAATCAGGGCGCTGAGTGCCTGGAAGCGGCCGAGCATGTCGTTCACGCCGCCCACCAGGGTGCCGTAGAGGTTGAGGCCGCGCACGGTGCCGTCCGCCAGATTGACGGTGGCATTGCCGTTGGCGGATTCCACCAGGGCCTTCTCGCTGTTGCCGGTGGCGTTGAAGTCCAGGTTCAGGGAGAACAGGCCCTTGGCCAGGTCCTCGCCCAGGGCCAGGGCCACCAGGGGTTGCAGCTGCATGCTGGTGACTTCCTGGTGGTACTTGATGCGCGGCGTTTTGCCGGATACGTCCAGGCTGCCGTTGCCGGCGAAGCTGCCGTTAAGGGTCTGGCCGGAGGCCCGGACCAGGCGCAGCACGCCATTTTTCGCATCCACCTTGAAGGTCATGTCCTTGGCCTGGATGGTCTCGAAATTGAGCTGGTTGACCTTGAGCTGGCCGTCCATGAGCAGCGGGCGCAGGCTTTCCACCGGAATCAGCTCGGCGGTGGACAGTTGCTCGGTGCCGGCCTGCTTGCCGGCGTTGCCACCGGCACCGCCGGCGCTGGCCGGAGCCTTGTCGTCGCCGCTGCTTTCCGGCGGCAGGTAGCCGTCCAGGGTGATCTTGTCGAGTACCAGGTCGAACATGATCTTGCCGGTTTCCAGGCTTTCCAGGCCGGCCTTGCCGCTGAGGGTGCTGCTGTCCAGGGTCACCTTGAGCGGGTCGACCATGATGCTGCCGGCGGGGCCGGCCAGGGTGGCGTCCAGGGCCACCTTGCTGAGCGCCGCGTCGTCGCGGGTTTCGATGGGCTGCTCACCGATCGCTTTCAGGGCCTTGTTGGCGTCGAACGGGGCGGTGTTGATCTGGCCGGCCACTTTCATCTCGCCGGTGAGGCCGGTGACGGTGGCCTGGCCGGTGGTGCGGGTGCCGGCGGCTTCCAGCACCAGGTCGTTGATGGTGGCCCGGTCCTCGTCCAGGTTCACGTCCAGCTTCTGCTCCAGATGCACGTCCACCGGGTTGACGGTGAGGCCGCCGATCTGGGCGTCCAGGGTCATCGGGTCGAGCACGAAGTGGTTGGTGTTCAGGTCGGCGGCCAGGGTGGTATCCAGATTCAGGTCCACGCGCACGTCGCTCTGATCCTGGTAGCGCAGCGACAACTGCATCGGGAACGGCTCATCCAGGCTCACGTCCTGGGCGTTGAAGTTGAAGTGCTCCACGCGGATATCGGTGCCGTCGGTGGTGTTGCGGTAGCGGATGCGACCGTTGGTGATGGCCACGCTGGGGATGGTCAGCGGGATATCCATGGTGCCGCCATCGCCGTTGTCGGCGGGCTGGTCCTCGGTGGCGGGCTTGTCGGCGCCGTCCCGCGGGCCGATTTTGTCCCAGTTGGCGCCGTCGGCGGTTTCCACCAGATTCACTTCCAGGCCGTCCAGGGTGACGCCGTCCATCTGCACGTTGCCGAACAGCAGCGGCCATACGGCGACGCTGACGCTGGCGCTGTCGATGCCGGCGAACAGCTCTTCCTCACCGGGCAGGCGTGCCTCGGTGCGGCCCAGGCTGACCCCCAGGGACGGCCAGAACTGCCAGCCCAGCTCGCCGGGAATCTCCAGTTCCAGATTGGCCTGGGAGAGCGCCTGCTCGCGGATCTGCGGTTTGAAGTCGTTGGGGTCGATCACCTGGGTGATCACGAACACCGTGGCGGCCAGCAACGCCACAATGGCCACCAGGACAATAACAACGATTTTTATCGCGCGTGCCATAAACAAGCCTCTCCTTGCGCCCCGGGCCGGGGGCCGGGATTATATTGCGGGACATGATATAAGAAACCGTCGAGTATAGCGCGCTCGGACCGGCCGGCGCGAAGCTCGCGGGCGCATGCTCCAGTATCACGTTTTGGGAAGCTTCTTTTGTTAAAGTTCCGTAATATCCTGGTTTTCCCGGGGTTTCTGATCCTGGTCGCGCTCGCTGGCGTGGCCCGGGCGGCCGACGGCGGGCCCGCCCCGCTCACCGGCGAGCGGGACGGGGTGGCGGTGGCGCGCTATATGTCGGTGCTGCTGGACCCGGAAGGCGAATGGGATTTCCAGGCGGTCCGTGAGCGCTTCGGCGGACGATTCCGGGCCAATCACAGCGAAGAACTGAATTTTGGCTTCACCGGCAGCGTGGTATGGCTGCGTTTCTCGGTGGACGCCTCCGGTACCGGCGGCGAGGACTGGTACCTGGTCGAGCGCTACCCGATCCTCGATCACATCACCCTGTTCGCACCCCTGCCCGAGGGCGGCTACCGCCGGGTGGACATGGGTGACACCCTGCCTTTCGGCCATCGCCTGATGGACCATCGCGCCTTTATCTTCCCGCTGGATACCACGGTGGGGGCGGACCGGGACTATTACCTGCGGGTCAGCGGCAAGGGTGCGCTGAATATGTCGCCGATGCTGTACAGCGCCACCGGCCTGGTGGAATACACCTACCGGGACCTGCTGGTGTACGGCATTTTCTACGGCTGCCTGCTGATCATGGTGGTCTACAACGCGCTGCTGGCGTTGTCCCTGAAAGAGCCGGTGTATCTGTATTTCGTGGCGTTTCTGGTGGGCATCACGGTGTTCAACCTGAACGTGAACGGTTTCGGCCTGCAGTTCCTGTGGCCGGCGGTGCCCAAGCTCAACGAGTATTACTGGCTGGGCATTTATATCTGCACGCCGGCGCTGGCCATGTACTCGCGCCATTTTTTGAACCTCAAAGAGCGCTTTCCCCGTTACGACCGGCTGATCCGTGGCTACCTGCTGGGCGTGGCGGCGCTGTTGCCGGTGCAGCTGCTGATCGCCGCGCCCTGGTCCTATTACCTGTCCACCCTGCTGGTGGTGATCACCGTGCTGCTGTTCAGCTGGCTGGGCTGGGCGGTGTGGTCGGCGGGGTACCGGGCGGCGCGGCTGTATGTGGCCGCCTGGTTCGTGTTCCTGGGGCTGATCCTGGTGTTCGTGCTCGGTAACCTGGATTGGATCGCCTATAACTCCCTGATCAGCATGCTGCCGCACCTGGGCGCCCTGTGGGTGGTGGTGATGTTGTCCCTGGCGCTGGGCGACCGGATTCGGTTCCTTGAGCAGGAGCGCAACCTGCTGGCCCGCCAGTCCCGGGAGAACCTGGAGCGGCATCTGGTCGAGATCGAGCAGATGAACCGGGACAAGTCCACCTTTCTGCAGTACGTCAGTCATGAGTTGAACACCCCGATCAACTGGATCGGCGCCGCCGATTCCCTGGGCGGCGGAGAAGACCAGGAAGGGGTCTGGCAACTGGTGCGCAAAGGGCAAAGGCGCCTGATCGGCATGGTCAGCACCTCGTTGCGCTATTTCGACCTGGCCGACCGGGAGCGGCCGCCGAAGGCCCGGCGCTGCCGGCCACGGCGGTTGCTGGAGGCGCTGCTGGCCAGCCGCGAGGGCGCCCTGGCGTGGCAGCGCCTGGTGGTGGAGGGCCACATCGACGGCGACCTGTGGGTGAACGCCAACGAGGAGGAGCTGGGCGAGGTGCTGAGCATCGGGCTGGATAATGCCATTCGCTTCAGCGAGCCCGGCGGGGTCATCGAGGTGTACGGCCAGGCCCTGGCCGGCGAAGCGCTGATCCGTATCCGCGACCACGGGCGCGGTGCCGGCCCGGAGCAGCTGGAGAGCCTGTTCGAGCCGTTCTTCGTGGTCGGCTCACGGCATCATGAGGAAGGCTATGGTCTGTCCCTGGCCATGGCCCGGGTGATGGTGGAGCAGGCCGGCGGCCGCATCTGGGCGGAGAGCCAGGGCCCGGGCACCGGCTTCGCCCTGGTGATCCGGTTGCCGTTGGCCTGAAAAGACGATTCAGGGTGCCGGCTTGGGATCGCGGCTGAAGCCGCTCCCACGGCGGGAAAGGGGCACCGTAGGAGCGGCTTCAGCCGCGATCCAGCTCAGCCGCGCCGACACTTCTCCGGCAGTTTCACGCCGTGGCCCAGCTTCGCTTCCATGCCGCGCAGAAAATCCCGCCCCACGCCCCGGCCACGGGTGGCCGGGTGAATCACCATCCACGCCAGGTTGTCGCCGTGCAGCACGGCCACGCCCACCGGCCGGCCGTTGAAGTGGGCGGCGACGATTTCGGCGCCGTTGGCGGCTCCTTCCTGCAAGGTCAGCTCCAGTTCGGCGGCCAGGTCCGGGTCGTCGCGCAGTACCTGGGCGAAGGTTTGCGCCAGTTCCGGGCGGGACGGGTGGAATTCGACGGTGATCGGCATGGTTTCTCCCAAACAGGATGACCGGGATGGCGGCGCCCTGCTGGTGAGGGCGGCGGGGGGCACGTATAATACCGGGTTCTGTTTTGTGGAGGTACCGATGAGCGAACGCCGCGCCACCGTGGAGCGTAACACCCTGGAGACCAAGATCCGCGTCAGCGTGAATTTGGACGGCACCGGGCACAGCAAGCTGGACACCGGCCTGCCGTTCCTGGAGCACATGCTCGACCAGGTGGCCCGCCACGGCCTGATCGACCTGGAAATCCACGCCGACGGTGACCTGCACATCGATGCCCACCATACCGTGGAAGACGTGGGCATCACCCTGGGCCAGGCTCTGGCCCGGGCCTGGGGCGACAAGAAGGGCGTGCGCCGCTATGGCCACAGCTATGTGCCCCTGGACGAGGCCCTGTCGCGGGTGGTCATCGACCTGTCCGGCCGTCCCGGCCTGGAAATGTTCGTGGACTTCACCCGGGGCATGATCGGTGGTTTCGACGTGGACCTGTTCTACGAGTTTTTCCAGGGCCTGGTAAACCACTCCATGATCACCGTGCATATCGACAACCTGCGCGGCAAGAACGCCCACCACCAGGCCGAGACCGTGTTCAAGGCGTTCGGCCGGGCCCTGCGCATGGCGGTGGAGCCGGACCCGCGCATGGACGGTGTCACGCCCAGTACCAAGGGCACCCTGACCGAACAGCCGGAATAGAGGGCTTTCCATGACAGAAACCGTGGCCGTGGTCGATTACGGCATGGGCAATCTTCACTCCGCCGGCAAGGCGCTGGAGAAGATGGCCGCCGAGGGCCAGCGCTTCGTCATCACCGGTGACCCGGATGTGGTGCGCGCGGCCGACCGGGTGGTGTTTCCCGGTGTGGGCGCCATTCGTGACTGCATCAAGGTGATCACCGATACCGGCCTGGACCGCGCCATTCTCGACGCCATCGACGCCTACAAGCCGGTGCTCGGCATCTGCGTGGGCATGCAGGCGATGATGGACCACAGCGAGGAGAACGGCGGCGTGGATTGCCTGGGCGTGTTTTCCGGCCAGGTGCGTTTCTTCGGCGAGCAGTACGGCGAGACCGGCGGCCGCCTGAAGGTGCCGCACATGGGCTGGAACCAGGTCCGGCAGGCCTTCGATCACCCGCTCTGGGAAGGCATCGACGACAACAGCCGGTTTTATTTCGTGCACAGCTACTGCGCCACCGAGGTGCCCGACGAGGAACTGGCGGGCCGCTGCGAATACGGCCTTACGTTCGCCGCCGCCGTGGCCAAGCAAAATGTGTTCGCGGTGCAGTTCCACCCGGAAAAAAGCGCCGACGCCGGCCTGCGGCTGCTGGCCAACTTCCTGCGCTGGCGGCCGTGAGCCGCCGGACGCCCCTGTTTTGACGCCCCTGAATTTTAAAGAGAGAACTCCATGCAGTTGATTCCCGCCATCGACCTCAAGGACGGCAAATGCGTGCGCCTCAAACAGGGCCGCATGGACGATGACACGGTGTTTTCCGAGGACCCGGTGGCGGTGGCCGACCTCTGGGTGCAAAAGGGCGCCCGCCGCCTGCATCTGGTGGACCTGAACGGCGCCTTCGCCGGCGAGCCGGTGAACGGCGAGATCGTCAACGCCATCGCCCGCGCCCACCCCGGCCTGCCGATCCAGATCGGCGGCGGTATCCGTAGCGCCGAGACCATCCAGGCCTACCTGGACGCCGGCGTGCAATGGGTGATCATCGGCACCAAGGCGGTGAAGGAACCGCAATTCGTCAAGGATATGTGCCGCCAGTTCCCGGGCCATATCATCGTCGGCCTGGACGCCAAGGACGGGAAGGTGGCCACCGACGGCTGGGCGGAAGTCACCGATATTGATGTGGTGGATCTGGCCCGCCAGTTCGAGGACGACGGCGTGGTCGCCATCGTCTACACCGACATCAGCCGCGACGGCATGCTGCAGGGCGTCAATGTGGAAGCCACCGAGCGGCTGGCCGAGGCGATCTCGATTCCGGTGATCGCCTCCGGCGGCATCACCGACCTGGAAGACGTGCGCAATCTCTGCGAGAGCAGCGCCACCGGCATCACCGGCGCCATCACCGGCCGTGCCATCTACGAAGGCAGCCTGGATTTCGAGAAGGGCCAGGCGCTGGCCGACGAACTTTCGACCCATCGCGGCTGAAGCCGCTCCCACAGGGTGCCGTAGGAGCGGCTTTCAGCCGCGATATTAATGTGGAGGCCGCGACATGACGTTGGCAAAACGCATCATCCCCTGTCTCGACGTGGACGCCGGCCGGGTGGTCAAGGGCGTGCAGTTCGTCGAGATCCGTGACGCCGGCGATCCGGTGGAAGTGGCGCGCCGCTATAACGAAGCCGGCGCCGACGAGATCACCTTTCTGGACATCACCGCCAGCCACCAGGACCGGGACACCACCCTGGAAACCGTGGAGCGCATGGCCAGCCAGGTGTTCATCCCGCTCACCGTGGGCGGCGGCGTGCGCACCCTGCAGGACATCCGCAATCTGCTCAATGCCGGCGCCGACAAGGTCAGCATCAATTCGGCGGCGGTGAAGGACCCGGAATTCGTGCGCGAGGCGGCGCAACGGTTTGGCTCCCAGTGCATCGTGGTGGCCATCGACGCCAAGAAGGTCAGCGGCGAAAGCGAGAACAACCGCTGGGAAATCTTCACCCACGGCGGCCGCAAGCCCACCGGCATTGACGCCATCGAGTGGGCCACGCGGATGACCGATTACGGCGCCGGTGAAATCCTGCTGACCAGCATGGATCGGGACGGCACCAAGAATGGCTTCGATATCGCCCTCACCCGGGGCATCTCCGACGCGGTGCCGGTGCCGGTGATCGCCTCCGGCGGCGTCGGCAATCTGCAGCACCTGGTGGACGGGGTGATCCAAGGCGGCGCCGATGCGGTGCTGGCGGCCTCGATTTTCCACTTCGGCGAGTACTCCATCGCCGAGGCCAAGGACTACATGGCCCGGGCCGGCATCGAAATGCGGATTTGACGGGTAACAGCGAGCAGAACGAGCAAGGAGGCGCCATGGCGTTCAATATCTGGGTGGACGCGGACGCCTGTCCGGCGGTGATCCGGGATGTGCTGTTCCGCGCCGCCAACCGCCTGGGCGTCACCACCACCCTGGTGGCCAACCACCACATCCGCATTCCCCGCTCGCCGCACATCCGCTTCACCCAGGTGGCGTCCGGGTTCGACAAGGCCGACGATCATATCGCCGACCAGGTCAACGCCGGGGATCTGGTGATCACCGGCGACATTCCGCTGGCCGCCCGGGTGGTGGAGAACGGTGGCACCGCCCTTAATCCCCGTGGCACCCTTTATGATGCGGAGAGCATCCGCGAACACCTGGGGCGCCGGGATTTCATGGAGGAGCTGCGCTCCACCGGGATGCAGACCGGCGGACCTTCGTCGCTGAGCAAGAGCGACGTGCAGACCTTCGCCAACGCGCTTGATCGGTTTCTGGCCCGGGCCAATCGCGGCTAAAGCCGCTCCTACGACGACGGCTCCGTAGGAGCGGCCGGGCGGCGCTCCGCTTCAGCCGCGATCCTCGAGACACTGGCACTGCAAGGAACAACCATGCTGAAAATCTCCAACAACGTGACCATCCCGGAAGCGGAGATCGAGTGGCAGGCGATCCGTGCCCAGGGCGCCGGCGGCCAGAACGTCAACAAGGTGGCGTCCGCCGTGCATCTGCGCTTCGACATCGGCGCCTCCTCCCTGCCCGAGTTCTACAAGGAGCGCCTGCTGGCCCTGTCCGACCGCCGCATCACCGGCGACGGCGTGGTGGTGATCAAGGCGCAACGCTTCCGCACCCAGGAAAAGAACCTGGACGACGCCCTGGAGCGCCTGCGCGATCTGATCCAGAGCGCCACCGTGGAGCGCAAGAAGCGCAAACCCACCAAGCCCTCCAAGGCCGCCCGCAACAAACGCATGGACAAGAAAACCCGGCACGGCCAGACCAAGGCCCTGCGCGGCAAGGTGCAGCCATAGGCCCGCCCGGGCGAATGCTGATCTTGTCGATGGGCGCACGGCGCTGACTCAGGAAGACGGTACCCTGCACCTTCAAGCGTTTTGGATGATGCCGCCGGACCCACCGATGAAACACGTTCTGCAAGGATTGCCCATGACCCAGCCTTCCCCGATTCTGGTCGGCCTGCTGGCGCTGCTGCTCTGCGGCCTGGCCGGCGCCGATACCCGCGCCCTGGACGGCAACATGCTGTTCACCGATGACCAGCCCTATTACCAGCTGCATTGGCCGCTGGAACAGGCGGAGGACGGCTGGCGGGTGGTGATCGACAAGGCCGACGGCACCCTCTACTTCGAGGGGCAGGTGGCCGACCCCAAGGCGGACGAGCTGCTCGATGACAGCAACCGGCGCGGTCCCTTCGTCTACTACTACGACAACGGGCAGCCGCGCATGGAGGGGAGCTACAGCGACCAGGGCCGGATCGACGGCCGCGCCACCCTTTATTGGGAGAACGGGCAGGTGCGCGAAGTCCGTGACTTCAAACCCAGCGGCTATCGGGTGCTCAAGGGCTTCCATGAGGACGGCAGCGTGGCCCTGGAAAATCTGCCGGACAAGGGCGAGCGCAGCGCCCGCATGAAACGGTACCGGGAAGACGGCTCGCTGATGCTGAGCGAATACTCCGAACCGGCGGACGGCGGCGGTGTCCGCCAGGTGCAACTGAGCTATGACGCGGATGGCGAGCTGACCCGGCGCCGGGTGACGGACGACGACACCCATATCAGTGAGCAGCTGAAAGACGGCCGGGTGGTGGAACGGTTGACCACGGATCTGGCGGACACCTGGTCGGTCCGCGAGCGCTTCAACGAGGACGGCGAGCTGGTGTCCCGGGAGCGCCGTTTGTTGCCGGAATACCAACAGGACGGCGAGCAGATTTTCACCGACGACGATGGCGTGCGCCAGGTGGATCACTATCGCGACGGCAAGCGGGAGGGAGAGTTCTCCCGCCGACGCGGCGACACCTGGCTGGCCCGGGGCTTCTACCGGAACGACCAGCCGGTGGGCCACTGGTTCGAGGTGGACCCGGACAGCGGCCAGGTGACGGTGACCCGCTATGACGACAAGGGCGAGTACCAGGGCGCCTATCAAATCGGCGCCGATCTGGTGGCCCACGATGACGACGGCAAACCCACGGTGCCGGAGGCGTTCCAGGAAGTGGCGCGCACCCTGCCGGAGGCGGGCACCACCTGGCTGTACCAGTTCAACGACGCCGAGCCGGTGGCGCTCACCCTCACCGAAAAGGACGGCGGCCGGGCCCGCTACCAGGTGGGCGACGGCGAAGCCTCCCTGGAAGAGGACACCCAGCGCTACCAGCCGGTGGATGAAAAGAACGGGCCCATGCTGCGCTTTCCCCTGCATCCCGGCGACGTGTGGCGCTACCGCACCGAGGAAACCGTCAAGATACCGGCCTCGGACGGCGCCCACTGGCAGTACCGCTATCGCACCGAGACCACCAGCACGGTGAGCGCGGTGGAAACCATCCGGGTCGGCGCCGGCACCTTCAAGACCCTGCGCATCAGCCGCGACATCGCCTGGCGCAAGGATCAGGCCAGCGGCGAAGGCGGCGGGCTGGAGCGCATCAAGAACGGCGGCGACGGCCAGGTGGACGGCTTCACCCGGGAACTGCTGTGGTACGCACCGGAGGCCGGCCGGGTGGTGCTCAAGGCACACCTGGAATCCGGCGACCCGAACCTGCTGGGCCGTCCCGCCGGGCAACTGCTGGATAACGGCGCCACCTGGTTCACCGAGCTGGTGGGCCTGGCCGGGCCCGGTGACACCGCCGAGGCCGGCGAGCCGCGCCATGCCCGTAAGCCCCGGGCCGGCTGGATCGGCTTTCCGATGCGGCGCAACAACACCTGGGAATACCTGATGCAGTCCCACTCACCGCAATAGCCAGGGAGGCTCGCCATGTTTCGTTTGCCAATGCTCGCCGGCCTGATGGCCGTGCTGATCAGCACCACCGCCGCCGCCGACCAGCGGGCCCTGAACCGGGATTGGTTCTTCACCGACGGGGAGCCGGTCTTTCTGTTGCACTGGCCCCTCAAGGAAACGGAGCAGGGTTGGCGGGTGGTGATCGACAGGCCCGACGGCCAGGTGTTTTTTGAAAGCTATGTGGCTGACCCGGGGGCGCTGCTGTTGCTGGACAATCCCAACCGGCGGGGCCCTTTCACCTACTACCACGATAATGGCGAGGTGGAGCTGGAGGGCCGTTACAACGACCGGGGCGCGGTCACCGGCGAAGCCCGCTTCTACTGGAAGAACGGCAACCTTCGGGAAATTCGTCACTACCAGCCAGGGGGCTACGAGGTGATCAAGGCCTTCCATCAGGACGGCAGCCTGTCCATGGAGGTGCTCCCGGATAAAGGTGACCAGACCTTGCGGGAAAAGCGCTACCGGGAGGACGGGTCCTTGGTGGCACTGATTTACACCCACCCCGCCGAACAGGGTGGCCTGGAGGATGTGCGTCTGACCTACGATCCCCAGGGCAACCTCCTGGCCCGGTCGTTGGCCAACGACCGGGTTCAGATCACCGAGCATTTCAAGAACGAGAACCTGGTGAGGCGGGTCACCTCCGACCGGGACGGCGAATGGTTGCTGCGGGAGCGTTTCGACGAGAACGGCGAGCTGAAACAGCGGGACCGCTATCTGTTGCCCGATTACCAGCTGGACGGCGAGCAAATGTTCACCACCGAAGACGGGGAGCGCCGCGTCACCCACTATCGCAACGGCAAGCGCCAGAGCCAGTAGGCCGGCAATAGCCGGAGCAGGGCGGCTAAGGTACGATCGTTCCGAAAATAACAATGAGGAAGGACGTATGGACCAGGCCGCTCTGATTTCCGTGGGATTGCCCGCCGCCCTGTTTCTGATCATGGTGGGCATGGGCCTCACGCTCACCCCCCGGGATTTCCGCGAAGTGCTGGTGGCCCCCCGCGCCACCCTGTTCGGCCTGGTGGCGCAGATTCTGCTGCTGCCGCTGGTGGGCGTGGGCCTGGCGGTGAGCCTGGATCTTTCGCCGGCCCTGGCGGTGGGGCTGGTGATCATCGCCGCCTGCCCCGGCGGCACCACTTCCAATCTGTTCGCCTTTCTCGGCCGTGGCGACGTGGCCCTGTCCATCGTGCTCACCGTGGCCGCCAGCCTGATCACCATCGTCACCCTGCCCATGTTCACCAGCTGGGCCCTGGGCCACTTCCAGGACAGCAGCCAGGTGCTTGAGCTGCCGGTGCTGCGCACCATCCTCACCCTGCTGGTGATCATTCTGATTCCGGTGGCCATCGGCATGACCATTCGTCATTTCAAACGCCACTGGGCGGAGAAAGGCGAGAAGCTGGTCAGTGTGTTCGGGTTGCTGGTGCTGGGCATGGTGGGCGGCCGGTTGATCGGCCTGAGCCGGCCCCAGGCGTTCACCGTGGCCATTGAGCTGGGCATCAAGAACGGCACCCTGGGGCTGATGGTGACCCTGACCCTGCTGCATTCCGACGCCATGTCGGTGCCGGCGGCGGTGTACGGGGTGCTGATGTTCCTGTTCGGGTTCCTGATGATCGGCTATGGCCGGCTCACCGGCCTGGGCCGTTCCTGAGCGGGCCTACCGGGCCACGCCGTAGGGCGTGGCGTCGGCGGTGGCCACCGGGGCGGCCAGCAGTTCCGACACCGGCACCACGCGGATGCCGGTCTGCTCCATCAACGGCAGTACCTGCTGCAGGTAGTCCAGGGTTTCCGGATAGGGATGGCCGATGGCGATGGCATGGCCCCGGCGCCGGGCCAGCCGCAGCAGCTGGTTGAACTGGGCGTTGATGTGCGTCAGGTCGCGCCGGTTGTCCAGAAACACATCCCGGCGGCCGGTGGCCACCCCGGCCTGGCGGGCGCTGTACTCGGCCACGGTGGCGGCGTTGGTGCGGCTGTCGACGAAGTAGAGATGCCGTTGGCGGAGCTGGTCCATCAGGCGCCGCATGGGTTCCGCCTCGGCGGTGAGCGCGCTGCCCATATGATTATTGACGCCTCGGGCGGCGGGCAGCGCCCGCTGGGCCTGGTCCAGCACGGTGCCGATGCGCGCTTCGCTCATGCCTTCCTGGAGCGCGCCGGGGTCCAGCCGGCGGGCGTCCAGGGCGGCCATGGGCAGATGGATCATCACTTCCTTGCCGGCGGCGGCGGCCTGCCGGCCGAGTCGCTGACCATGGGGCGTGCTTGGGATCACCGCGCAGGTCACCGGCGCCGGCAGCGCCAGCACCGCTTCGCCGGCGGCCCGGTTGTAGCCCAGATCGTCAATGATGATGGCAATGCGCGGCGCCGCCGTGGCCGGAACGGCCAACAGCATCAGACACAGCGCCGCCACCCGGGTGGCGGCGCGCCTCACCGTTGTTCGGCTGAGGCGTCGCTGCCGCTCTGGGCCCGGCGTTCCGCCAGATTGATGCCCTTGAGAATCGACAGTGCCTGGGACAGGGGATAGTCGCGGCTGGCCAGCGGTGCCTCCTGGCTGGCGGCCTGGTCGTCCTCGTCACGCTGGTTGATCAGGTGGTGGGGCAGGTCCGATTCCCGGGGGCGGTTCTCCTGCAGCAGTTCCACGCTGGCCACCTGCACCGGAATGTCCGGGTGGATGCCGTCGGCCTGGATGGAGCGGCCGTTGGGGGTGTAATAGCGCGCGGTGGTCAGCTTCAGTGCCGCGTCACCGCTGATCGGCAGCACCGTCTGCACCGAGCCCTTGCCGAAGGTGCGGGTGCCCACCACCACCGCGCGGCCCTGGTCCTGCAGGGCGCCGGCGACGATTTCCGAGGCCGAGGCGGAGCCGCCGTTGACCAGCACCACCAGCGGCAGGCCGCCGAGCAGATCGCCGGGGGTGGCGCTGTAGTCGGTGCGGCTTTCCGGGTCGCGGCCCTGGGTGTAGACGATCAGCCCCCGGTTAAGGAACAGGTCGGCCACTTCCACGGCGCCGCCGAGCACGCCGCCCGGGTTGTTGCGCAGATCCAGGATCAGGCCGCGCAGCTGGCCGTCGGTGGCCAGATTCTCCAGGGCCCGGCGGGCGTCCTGGCCGGTGCGGCTCTGGAACTGGGAGATGCGCAGGTAACCGTAGCCCGGTTCCAGCATCTCGCTTTTCACGCTTTCCACCTGGATGCGGTCGCGTTTCAGGGTCACCGCCCGGGGTTTCTCGTCGCCTTGGCTGAGCACCGACAGGGTCACCTCGGTGCCGGCCGCGCCGCGCATCAGCTCCACCGCGTCGGCCAGGCCCAGGCCCTTGGTGAAGGTGTCATCGATCTTGAGGATCAGGTCGCCGGCCTGCAGCCCGGCGGCGCTGGCCGGGGAGCCGTCAATCGGCGCCACCACCTTGACGAAGCCGTCTTCCATGGTCACCTCCAGCCCCAGGCCGCCGAACTCGCCGGTGGTGCTGGACTGCAGGTCCTCGAACTGGTCCGGGGTCAGGTAGGCGGAGTGCGGGTCCAGCTCCATCAGCATGCCGCGAATCGCCGCCTGGATCAGCGCCTTCTCGTCCACGTCCTGCACATAGGCGCCGCGCACCCGTTCCAGCACTTCGGCGAAGGCCCGCAGCTCGGTGACCGGCACGCCATCCTGTTCGGCCTGCTGGTCGGTTTGCGGGTCCTTGGCCTGGCTGGTCGGGGCGATGAACACCAGGGTCACCAGCGCGAAGCGCAGCAGAAGGCGGGAGGTTTTCAGCATGTGTTTCCCCAATTCGGGCGCCCGTCCGGGGGCGTGTCAGTCATTGCGGGCAATGGGCGGCAGTGTAACACGGCGGTCGCACCAGCGCGCCGGGTTCACCACCTCGCCCTTGCGGCGGATTTCGAAGTACAGGCCGCTGCTGGCGTTGCCGCCGGAACGTCCCGCCAGCGCCAGGGTATCACCGGCCGCCACCCATTCGCCCACATCGCGGAGCAGGCTCTGGGCATAGCCGTACAGCGTCAGATAGCCGCCGCCGTGGTCGACGATGGTGAGCAGGCCATAGCCGCGCATCCAGTCGGCGAACACCACCCGGCCCGGGTGGATGGCGCGCACCGGCGCGCCCTCGCGGGCGGCCAGTACCACCCCTTCCCAGCGCAGCTTGCCCTCGCGGGCGGAATGGAAGCTGGATACCACCTGCCCGGGCACCGGCCAGGGCAGTTTGCCGGCCAGGCTGCCGAACGGCTCGCCGCGGTCCGCCGGCGGGATCGAGGGCATGCTGCGCTGCATGTCGGCGAGCAGTTTTTCCAGGCGCTGCTGGTCGGCCTTGAGACGGTCGATGTCGCCGCCGCGCTGTTTGATCGAGCGGTCCAGCTTGGCCAGGGCCTGCTCACGCTGTTTGGAGGCCGCTTCCAGCTCCTTTTTGCTGTCCGCCAGCCGGGTGCGCCGGTCCAGCAGGTCGGCGCGGGCGGTGGCCACCTGCTCGGCCACCCGGCGCAGTTCCACCAGTTCCCCCTCCAGGGAGGCCAGCCGGTCGGTGCGGGCGCGCTGGAAATACTCCTGATAGCGCAGCAGCCGGGCGATGCGCTCCGGTTCTTCCTGGTTGAGCAGCAGCTTGATGCGTGCTTCCCGGCCGCTCTGGTAGCTGGCGCGCACGGTGCGCGCCAGCCAGTCCAGCTGGGTCTTTTTCTCCGCCGCCAGCCGCGCCTGGTCGGCTTCCACCCGTTCCAGGCGCTGGCGGGCCTCGGCGGCTTCCCGCTCCAGCCGGCGGCCCTCCCGGGCCAGCTCGCCCACCCGGGTCTCGGTTTCCCGCAGGCGGGTTTGCAGGTCGTCGCGCTGCTCCGCCTCGCGCTGTTGCTCGGCGGACAGGGTCTCGATACGGTCCTTGAGCTTGTCCAGGTCGGCTTCGCTGGGTGGCTCCGCCCGGGCCAGCACGGGCAGGATCAGAAATAACAGAAAAAGCGGCTTCATGGCTGCGGGTTTTACCTTAACCGACCGGTGATGTGTATACTTGGCGCCGATTTTCCGCCGGCAAGCGGCGCCAGCGCTAACAGGACCCCATATGGACCGTCTGATCGAATTCGCCAGCAACCATTATCTCCTGGTTTCCGCCTTCTTTCTGCTGTGGGCGGTGTTCTTCGTGATCGAGTCGCGGCGCGGCGGCAATCCGATCTCACCGCAGCAGGCCACCAACCTGGTGAACCAGAAGGACGCGGTGATCGTTGACCTGCGCCCCGCCGATGAGTTTCGTGCCGGCCACATACCGGGTAGCCTTAACATCCCGTCGAGCCAGGCCACCGACCGCATGGCCGAGTTTGAGCGGCACAAGGATAAACCCCTGATCCTCACCTGCAAGATGGGCAACCAGGCTTCGCACCTGGGCCGCCAGCTGCGGGGCAAGGGGTTCGCCGAACTGTACCGTATGCAGGGCGGTGTCACCGCCTGGCGCAACGACGGCCTGCCGGTGGCCAAGGGCTGAGCGTGACGGTCACGTTCTACAGCACCGCCTGGTGCCCGTTCTGCGTCCGCGCCAAGCGGCTGTTGGCCGCCAAGGGGGCCACTGTCCATGAGATCGACGTGGACCGGGAGCCCGGCGCGCGCCAGGAGATGATGGCGCGCAGCGGCCGCCGCACGGTGCCGCAAATCTGGATTGGGGACCGCCATGTGGGCGGTTGTGATGAACTTTTCGCATTGGAGCGAGCGGGGGAACTGGACTCCCTGCTCACCGCAAGCTAACGGAGAAGGACCATGGCCGAAGAACAGCAAAAAACCTTCCAGTTGCAGCGTGTCTATCTGAAGGACACCTCTTTCGAGTGCCCGGGGGCGCCGGACATCTTCCTCCAGGAATGGAAGCCGAAGATGAACGTGCAACTGAACAGCGCCGCCCGCCGTCTTGGCGAGGGCAACGAGTACGAAGTGGAAATCACCGTCACCGTGACCGCCAAATCCGAGGACGAGAAGAAGACCTTCTACCTGGTGGAGGTCAAGCAGGCCGGTATCTTCACCATCGCCGGTATCGAAGGCGAGGAACGGGAACAGCTGCTGGGCGCCTACTGCCCGAACCTGCTGTTCCCCTACGCCCGCGAAGTGGTCTCCGACCTGGTGGCCAAAGGCTCCTTCCCGCAGATGATCCTGCAGCCGATCAACTTCGAGGCGCTGTACCTGCAGCAACGAGAACAGCAGCAAGCCGGCGCCGAAGGCGCCACGGTGCAGTAACCGACGCCCGTTAATCGCGACTGAAGTCGCTCCTACACAGCATTTGTAGGAGCGACTTTAGTCGCGATCGCGATACCACGGCGCCAGTCAGAGCAAGCAGGAACGGCCGGGCGGCTATCCGCTTCAGTCGCGATTAGCACCAGGGTAACCAAGCTGCCGCCACGCCTCGTAGAGGGTGGCGGCCACCGCGTTACTGAGATTGAGGCTGCGGCTGCCCGCCACCATCGGCAGGCGCAGCCGCCGCTCCGCCGGCAGCGTCTCCAGGATCGACGCCGGCAACCCCCGGGTCTCCGGCCCGAACAGCAGCACATCCCCATCCTCGAACACCGCCTCACCGGGCGCCGGCCCACCCTTGGTGGTGAGCGCGAACTGGCGGGCCCCGGCCATCGCCTGGCAAAACGCCGGATAATCCCGATGCACCCGTACCCGCGCGAACTCGCCGTAGTCCAGGCCGGCCCGGCGCAGCCGTTTCTCATCCATCTCGAAGGCCAGCGGCTCGATCAGATGCAGGGCGGCGCCGGTGTTGGCGGCCAGCCGGATGATATTGCCGGTGTTGGGCGGAATTTCCGGTTCGAACAGGGCGATGTGCAACATAACGGGATCGACGCGGTGGTTGGGCGCCCATGGTAACCGCTGGCGGTGACGCCGATAATGCCCCGATGACCAGGCGGCCGGAGGAGCCATGAAACGGGTCTATGAAGCGCGCGATGGCTTGGAGGCGCACATGGTGGCGGGGCTGATCGAACAGGCCGGCATCATGGCCCAGGTGAACGGCGACATGCTGCAGGGCGGGGTGGGCGATCTGCCCGCCGCCGGGCTCGCCAGTGTGTGGGTGGCGGACAGCGACGAGGACCGGGCCCGGCAGGTGATCGTGGACTTCGAGGCCAGCCAGCCGGTGGCGTCCGCACCAACCCTGCGGGAACGGATCCGCGAGCCGGGCCGTGGCGAGCCGGACAGTGGACGGGCTTTTCGTCAGGGTTTGCTGGTGGGGGTGTTGCTGGGGGCGGCGCTGATGGCCTGGTTGCTTGCTTAGGGGGGGGGGCGAGCAGCGCCGGATCGCGACTGAAGTCGCTCCTACATCGGAGGTGGGGCCGTATCGCGGCTGAAGCGCTCCTACAGAAAATAATGTAGGAGCGGCTTTAGTCGCGATAGGGGTTAACGGCTGGCGCGTTTGCGTTCGGTCTCGGTGAGCAGCTTCTTGCGCAGACGCAGGTAGTGAGGGGTTACCTCCACCAGCTCATCGTCCTCGATGAAGTCCAGGGCCTGCTCCAGGCTGAACCGTACCGGCGGGGTGAGAATCACGTTCTCATCGGTGCCGGAGGCGCGCATGTTGGTGAGCTGCTTGCCCTTGGTGGGGTTCACCACCAGGTCGTTGCCGCGGCTGTGGATACCGATCAACTGACCTTCGTACACTTCCACGTTGGGCTCGATCAGCATGCGGCCACGCTCCTGCAGGTTGAACAGGGCGAACGCCAGCACCTTGCCTTTCACCATGGACACCAGCACGCCGTTGTTGCGCTGGGCCATGTCGCCGGGCTTGTAGTCGCCATAGTGGCTGAAGGTGCTGTTAAGGATGCCGGTACCGGAGGTCAGCGTCAGGAACAGGCTGCGGAAGCCGATCAGGCCCCGGCTGGGCACCACGAAGGTGAGGCGTACCCGACCCTTGCCGTCCGGCTCCATGTTGGTCATCTCGGCGCGGCGCAGGCCCAGATGCTCCATGATGGCGCCCTGGTGCTGCTCTTCCACGTCGGCCATGACGTTTTCGTAGGGTTCCTGCTTCTGGCCGTCCACTTCGCGCACGATCACCTGGGGCCGGCCCACGGCCAGCTCGAAGCCTTCCCGGCGCATGTTCTCGATCAGCACCGACAGGTGCAGCTCGCCCCGGCCGGAGACGCGGAACTGGTCGGCGCTGCCGGTCTCTTCCACGCGCAGGGCCACGTTGTGCTTGAGTTCCGCTTCCAGGCGCTCGCGGATCTGGCGGCTGGTGACGAACTTGCCGTCCTGGCCGGCGAACGGCGAGGTGTTGACGTGGAACACCATGCTCACGGTGGGCTCGTCCACGGTCAGCGCCGGCAGCGCTTCCACATTGTTCGGGTCACACAGGGTGTCGGAGATGTCCAGCGGGTCCATGCCGGTGACGCAGACGATGTCGCCGGCGCCGGCTTCGCTCACATCCACCCGATCCAGGCCGTGGTGGCCCATGATCTGCAGCACCCGACCGTTGCGGACCTTGCCTTCGCGGTCGATGATTTTCACCGTGGTGTTGGTCTTTACCTGGCCGCGTTTGATACGGCCGATGCCGATCACGCCCAGGTAGCTGTTGTAGTCCAGGGAGGAAATCTGCATCTGGAACGGGCCGTCGGCGTCCACTTGCGGCGCCGGCACCCGGTCGATGATGGCCTGGAACAGGGGCGTCATATCGTCGGCCAGGTTGTCCTGGTCGAGGCCGGCGATGCCGTTCAGCGCGGAGGCGTAGACCACCGGGAAGTCGAGCTGCTCATCGCTGGCGCCCAGGTTGTCGAACAGGTCGAACACCTGGTCCATGACCCAGTCCGGGCGCGCGCCGGGGCGGTCTACCTTGTTGATGACCACGATCGGCTTGAGGCCGGCGGCGAACGCCTTCTGGGTGACGAAGCGGGTTTGCGGCATGGGGCCGTCCACCGCGTCCACCAGCAGCAGCACGGAATCGACCATGGACATCACGCGCTCCACCTCGCCGCCGAAGTCGGCGTGGCCGGGGGTGTCGACGATGTTGATGCGGTAGTCGCCGTACTTGAGGGCGGTGTTTTTGGAAAGGATGGTAATGCCCCGTTCCTTTTCCAGATCGTTGGAGTCCATCACCCGTTCGACGTCGCCGGCGCGGTCTCCCAGTGTGCCGGACTGTTGCAACAGCTTGTCCACCAGGGTGGTCTTGCCGTGGTCAACGTGGGCGATGATGGCGATATTGCGCAGGCGTTCAATCACAGATTGTGGCTCCGTAGGGATCAAAATGCCTCCGGCCGCTCAGTGGCGGTCGGCCGTGCGACGGGCAACGGCAAGGGGGGAGGCGAGTAAATAGGCGGCGCATTGTACAGTCCCTTACCCCACCGAAGCCACCAATACCCCGTGACACCGCTAAACCAGCCGCTTTCGTGGCAGAATAGTGCGCCATTTTGGTTCACTGGTTTATGCAATTTTTTACCCCGAAAGCCGGGTTGGGTGAGACCGGGCCGGGCAGGTTTCACAAGTATTTGCGTCTTGGGGTCCGTTTCCGGGCGCCGGGGCGGTGACATTAAGGCCCGGTTGGTGGACCATGTGCGCCGGTCGCGGCTCCTTGGCCGAAGGATTGGAATAAGGCTGACAAATGCGTTCTGTTAAATTGCACGCCCGCCTGCTGGCGATGTTTCTTCTGCTACTGGGCGTGGGCAGTATTGCCTACCAGGTTTTCATTCAGAAAGTGCCGGTGACCGAGAGCGAGAGCGATCCGGTCTGGGTGGTGGATACCCAGGTCTCGTTCCAGGCCCGCCCCAACACTCCCATCAAGGCGCGTATGTACGTGCCGCCCCTGGCCAGCGGCTTCACCGCGCTCAACGAGAGTTTTATCTCCAATAATTACGGCGTGAACGTGAACCGGGAGAACGGCAACCGGCTGGTGACCTGGTCGGCGCGCCGGGGGGATGGTCAGCAGAACCTCTATTACCGGCTGATGATCACCGCCCGTTACGCGGAACCGGCGGCACTGCCGGAGAACGGGCCCCAGTTCCGTCCCAGCCCGGCCCTGGAAGGCGCCGAGCGGGTGGCGGCGGACGCCCTGCTGGCGCCGATCCGCCAGCATTCCGCTGATGTGGAAACCTTTATCAGCGAGACCATCAAGCGGGTCAACAACGAGGACAGCGACAATGTGCGCCTGTTGCTCGGTGGCGACCACAGCGATGGCAACAAGGCCAAGGTGGTGGATCTGCTGCTGGCGGTGGCGCACATCCCCGCCGAGCCGGTGCATACCCTCAAGCTGGAAGATTCCAACAGCCAGCAGCCGGAACTGTGGCTGCGCAGCTTCAACGGCAAGGACTGGCTCTATTTCAACCCGGTGGATGGCCGCCAGGGGCTGCCCCAGGACCGTCTGGTGTGGTGGAGCGGCGACAAGCCGCTGCTGACCCTGGAAGGCGCCCGCAACTCGCGGGTGTCGTTCAGCGTGCACCGCAACGAGATGAGCGCCCTGCGCCTGGCGCAGACCCTGCGCTCCCAGGACGCCTCCAGCTTTATCGACTACTCCCTGTACGAATTGCCGGTGCCCTCCCAGCAGCTGTTCCGGGTGCTGATGATGATTCCGGTGGGCGTGCTGCTGGTGTTGCTGATCCGCTCGCTGGTGGGCATGGAAACCCTGGGCACCTTCACGCCGGTGCTGATCGCTCTGGCGTTCCGCGAAACCCAGGTGATCTGGGGCGTGCTGCTGTTCACCTTTATCACCGCCATCGGTCTGTCGGTGCGCGGCTATCTGGAGCACCTGAAGCTGCAGTTGCTGGCGCGGCTGTCGGTGGTGCTCACCTTCGTGGTGATCATGATCGGCCTGATCAGCCTGATGACCTACAAGCTGGGGCTGTCCACCGGCCTGTCGGTGGCGCTGTTCCCGATGGTGATTCTGACCATGGTGATCGAACGGGTCTCCATCGTCTGGGAAGAACGGGGCGGCGCCCAGTCGCTGAAGGTGGCCCTGGGCACCCTGGTGGCGGCGGTGCTGTGCCATCTGCTGATGGTCTGGAAACCGCTGGTCTACTTCGTGTTCACCTTCCCCGGCGTGCTGCTGATCCTGGCGGCGGTGATGGTATTCATGGGGCATTACCGGGGCTACCGGCTGATGGAGCTGGTGCGCTTCCGGGCGATGACCGAGAAGGGTGAACGCTGATGTTCGGCTTCCACACCTGGAAAGCCCTGCGCCAGCGGGGCGTGATGGGCATCAACCAGCGCAACGGCGACTATGTGCTGATGTACAACGACCGCCGGTTGTACCCGCTGGTGGACGATAAGATCCGTACCAAGAAGATGGCCCTGGACGCCGGCATCCAGGTGCCGGACATGTACGGCATCGTCGACACCGAGCAGGGCATCAGCAAGCTGGAGCGTATCGTCGAGACCCACGGCGACTTCGTGATCAAGCCGTCCCAGGGCGCCGGCGGCGACGG
This sequence comes from Alloalcanivorax gelatiniphagus, assembly GCF_005938655.1. Lineage (GTDB taxonomy): Bacteria > Pseudomonadota > Gammaproteobacteria > Pseudomonadales > Alcanivoracaceae > Alloalcanivorax > Alloalcanivorax gelatiniphagus. The sequence goes on along the minus strand of NZ_VCQT01000038.1, from coordinate 82,124 downwards.
CATCCTGGTGATCTCCGACCGCTTCGAAGGCTATTACCGCACCGCCTCCGGGCGCATGGTCAGCCCGGAGGAGCTGGAGTTCCATATCTCCGGCATCATCTCCGGCCTTTATTCCCTGGGCGGCCACCGCGACCGCGCCCTGATCGAGTACCGGGTGCGTTCCACCGACCTGTTCGACCGCATCAGCATCGGCGGCGTGCCGGACGTGCGCATCATCGTGCTGCAGGGCTACCCGGTGGCCGCCATGCTGCGGCTGCCCACCCGCCAGTCCGACGGCAAGGCCAACCTGCACCAGGGCGCCATCGGCGTGGGCGTGGATATCGCCACCGGCGTGACCCTGAGCGGCACCTGGCACAACCTGAAGATCGACCGTCACCCGGACACCGCCCACCCGGTGGCCGGCGTGCAGATGCCGGACTGGGACCAGTGCCTGGCCCTGGCTGCGCGCTGCTACGACCTCACCGGCCTGGGCTACCTGGGCGTGGACCTGGTGATGGACAAGCACAAGGGGCCGCTGATGCTGGAGCTTAACGCCCGCCCCGGCCTCAACATCCAGATCGCCAACGACGACGGCCTGCTGCGCCGCTGTCAGATGGTCGAGAAGCACATCGAACAACGGGGCCGCAAGGCCGGCACCGAGGAGACCTCCAGCCGGGTGGCACGCTCCAAGGGATGGTTCGCCGTGGCCGAACTGCCGGCGCCGCCCAGCGCCGGCTGAGCGGCACCGGGCGTTAAGGTTTCTTTAAGCTTGGTGGTTTAGGGTGGCGCTTTCTTGGCCGCCACCTTCACCGACCATGCCTCCTGCCCAGCGCCGCTCCCCCTTTCCCTTCCCGTTCTTCCTGATCAACCATGTGCTGATGATGGCGGTGGGGCTGTACATCGCCCAGGACCAGTGGCTGCCGCCCCGGGACCTGCTCACGGTGGTGTTCCTGTTCGCCGCCCTGGCCGGTTACGCCGCCCTGTACCTGCTGCCCGCCCTGCTGATCAGCCTGCTCTGCCATCGCTGGCCGGGCCCGCGCCCGGCGCGCTGGCTGGCGGTGGGGCTGGTGTCGGTTTCCCTGCTGCTGCTGTTGGTGGACAGCCAGGTGCACCAGCTCTACGGCTTCCATATCAACGGCTTTGTCTGGAATCTGCTGATTACCCCCGGCGGCATCGACTCCATGGGCGGCGGCGATGGCATGACCCTGACCGTGGTGCTGATCGCGTTGTTGGTGGTGGGCCTGGAAGCGCTGCTGATGCGGTTTCTGCAAGGGCGGCCGGCGCCGCGCTGGCGCTGGCGCTGGCTGCTGGCCGGGCTGCTGCTGTGCATGGTCGGCGAGCGGGTGGCCTACGGGCTCAGTGACCTGAATGGCTACCGGCCGGTGCTCAACGCCGCCCGGGCGGTGCCGTTCTATCAGCCCGCCACCTTCGAGAGCCTGGCCCGCAAGCTGGGCTACACGCCGCCGCCGCGCACCACCCTGTCGGTGTCCGCCGACGGCCCGCTGCGCTATCCGCTGCACCCGCTGACGGTGGCCGATGACGCGCCGTCGCCCAACGTGCTGGTGCTGGTGTCGGAATCCCTGCGCGCGGACATGCTGACCCCGGAGATCATGCCCAACCTGTGGCGCTTCGCCCAACGGCACGGCCGCCGCTATACCGATCATATGAGCGGCGGCAACGGCACCCGCATGGGCATTTTCTCCCTGTTCTACGGCTTGCCGGGCAATTACTGGTTCCCGTTCCTGGAAAGCCGCCGGCCGCCGGTGCTGATCACTGAACTGCAGCGCCGCGACTACCGCATGGGCCTGTTCACCAGTGCCCGCTTCAGCTACCCGGAGTTCGACCGCACCGTGTTCGCCTCGGTGCCCTCGTCGGCCATGGTCAGCGATGACGAAGGCCCGGGCTGGCGCCGGGACCGGCGCAATGTGGACCGGCTGCTCGACTTTATCGGCGATGACCGGAGCGGCGACCACCGGTCGCGTCCGTTCTTCGGCTTCATGTTTTTCGAATCCCCCCATGCCCGCTACTACTTTCCGCCGGAGAGCGTGATCCGGCCGGATTACATGCGCGAGCTGAACTACGCCACCATGGATGTGCAGCGGGACATGCCGGGCATCCACGACCGCTATATCAATTCCGTGCACCACCTGGACCAGCAGCTGGGCCGGGTGCTGGACCGGCTGGAGCGGGACGGGCGCCTGGACGATACCCTGGTGGTGATCACCGGCGACCATGGCGAGGAGTTCATGGAGCATGGCCGCTGGGGGCACAACTCCGCGTTTCACGACCAGCAGGTGCGAGTGCCGCTGGTGCTGGCCGGCCCGGGCATCACCCCGGCGGTGGTGGATCTGCCCACCAGTCATCTGGACGTGGCGCCCACCCTGCTGGGCCTGCTGGGGGTGACCAACGACCCGGCGGATTACGCCGTGGGCGTGCCCCTGGACCAGGCCCGGCCGGGGCGCTACCGGCTGGCCGCCAGCTGGGACGCGGTGGCCTACCTGGGGCCGGACTACAAGGTGGCGATGCCGATGAACGCCGGCGGCCTGGGGGAAATGACGGTGTCCCGGGCCGGTGACCAGCCGGTGAGTGACGCGGACGCGGTGATGCTGAAAGTGCGCGATGCCCTGACCCGGGTGCTGGGCGACATGTCCCGGTTTTATCGCCGCTGAAGACGCGCCGGCGGTCGCTGGCGGCCCCGGCCTTCAGCGGTCCGTGATTTGAGGCCCCCGGGTTTGCTATACTCTGCCGCCCGATTTTTGAGCAACGCGCTGAGCAGAGTTATGTCCGAGGCCGCAACCGCAACTTCCGTCCCGACCCCCGAGCCGATCCAGCGCCGTGCCGTGGCCCTGGTGTCCGGCGGGCTGGATTCCATGTTGGCGGTGAAAGTGATGCAGGAGCAGGGCATCCACGTGGAAGGGGTGAACTTCTTCACCGGTTTCTGCGTGGAGGGCCACACCCATGCGATCCGCAAGAAGGACCAGGACAAGAACAAGCGCAACAACGCCCTGTGGGTGGCCGAGAAGCTGGGTATCAAGCTGCACATCGTGGATATCTCCGAGGAGTACAAGGATGTGGTGCTCAACCCCAAGCACGGCTACGGCGCCAATCTGAACCCCTGCCTGGACTGCAAGATCTTCATGGTCAACCAGGCCACCCTGATGCTCAACAAGGCCCGCGAGCTGGCCGGCGAGAAGGGCTTCGACTTTATCGTCACCGGTGAGGTGGTGGGCCAGCGGCCGAAGAGCCAGCGCAAGGAAACCATGCCGATCATCAGCAGCGAGTCCGGCGCCGACGACCGGCTGCTGCGCCCGCTGAGCGCGCGCAACCTGCCGGAAACCCTCCCCGAGCGTGAAGGCTGGGTGGACCGGGAGCAGCTGTTCGACTTCTCCGGCCGCAACCGCAAGCCGCAGATGGCCCTGGCCAAGCGCTTCGGGCTGGAGGAATACGCCCAGCCCGCCGGCGGCTGCTGCTTCCTCACCGATGAGTCCTACTCCAACAAGCTGGCCGACCTGTGGCGCGCCCGCAACGAGCGCCGCTATGAGCTGGACGACATCATGCTGCTCAAGGTGGGCCGCCATATCCGCCCGGCGGACCACTACAAGCTGATCATCAGCCGCGAGGAAGGCGAGAACCGCTTCCTGGAAGGCTACCGCTATCAATTCACCAGCCTCACCACGGTGAGCTGCCCGGGGCCGCTGGCCCTGGTGGACGGCCGCCTGGAATCCGACGATGAGCTGCGCCAGGCCGCCGCCATCGTGGCGCGCTATTCCAAGGGCCGCTCCGATGACCAGGTGGTGCTGGAGGTGAAGGAACCCGGCGGCGTGGCTCGTGAGGTGGCGGTGACCCCGGCGCGGCCGGATCAGATTCCCCTGGAATGGAATGTGGGCTGAACCATGACCGAGACCGTTCACGATCTGGATGTGCGCCGGCAGCTGTGCCCCATTCCGGTGATCAAGACCCAGAACCGGGTGAATCAACTGGCGCGGGGGGAGGTGCTGCGGGTAACCTGCACGGACCCCGGCGCGCTCAACGATATTCCCGCCTGGTGCCGCATCAACGGCCATCAAGTGCTGGAAACCCGGCGCGATGACCATGAGGTGGTGATTACCCTCAGGGTAGGAGAACCGTCGGTTGCACTTTAGTGGTGCATTGAATCTGGTGTTTGCACCACCAAAGTGCATTGTGGCCCGATGCGGTGCGCTTTACCCGCCGAAAGGCCCGAAATGCGCCAAAAAAGGGCTGGCACAATAATTGCTCCTCTATTAGCGTGCAGGCCGGTGGCCTAGGGTGCCTTCGGGTACGTAAGAAACAACCCGGCGGCGCCCAAGAATAACGGCTGTTCGCGTGTCCGCGCGCGGCGGCGAGCAGCCAGAAACATACCCGTTCCAGGAGGACGCTCAACAATGTCTGAAAAGACGCTGAAACTGATCAAAGACAACGACGTGAAATGGGTGGACCTGCGTTTTACCGACAGCCGCGGTAAGGAGCAGCACGTAACCTTGCCGGTGGGTGAAATCGACGACGATTTCTTCCAGGACGGCAAGATGTTCGACGGGTCCTCCATCGCCGGTTGGAAAGGCATCAACGAGTCCGACATGATCCTCATGCCGGAAGACGAGACCGCCGTTCTCGACCCGTTCACCGACGTGGCCACCCTGAACCTGCGCTGCAACATCGTCGAGCCCGCCACCATGCAGGGCTACGAGCGTGATCCCCGCTCCGTGGCGCTGCGCGCCGAGGAATACCTGAAGTCCACCGGTATCGCCGACAGCGCCCTGTTCGGTCCGGAGCCGGAATTCTTCGTATTCGATTCCGTGCAGTGGAAGTCCGACATGTCCGGCTCCATGTACAACATCTACTCCGAGGAAGCGGCCTGGGTTTCCGCCGATGAGTTCGAAAAGAACAACATCGGTCACCGCCCCGGCGTGAAAGGCGGCTACTTCCCGGTACCCCCGGTGGACAGCCTGCACGACCTGCGTGGCGCCATGTGTGCCGCCATGGAGCAGATGGGCCTGGAAATCGAGGTGCATCACCACGAAGTGGGCACCGCCGGCCAGTGTGAGATCGGTGTTGGCGCCAACACCCTCACCAAGAAAGCCGACGAAGTACAGATCCTGAAGTACTGCGTGCACAACGTCGCTCACGCCTACGGCAAGACCGCCACCTTCATGCCCAAGCCGCTGATCGGTGATAACGGTTCCGGTATGCACGTGCACATGTCCCTGGCCAAAGACGGCAAGAACCTGTTCGCCGGTGACGAGTACGCGGGCCTGTCCGAAGAAGCGCTGTTCTACATCGGCGGTGTGATCAAGCACGCACGCGCCCTGAACGCCTTCACCAACGGCTCCACCAACTCTTACAAGCGTCTGGTGCCCGGCTTCGAAGCTCCGGTAATGCTGGCGTACTCCGCCCGTAACCGTTCCGCTTCCATCCGGATTCCGTGGGTGAGCAACCCGAAAGCGCGTCGTATCGAGACCCGCTTCCCGGATCCGTCCGCCAACCCGTACCTGTGCTTCGCCGCGCTGATGATGGCCGGCCTGGACGGCATCAAGAACAAGATCCACCCGGGCGATGCCATGGACAAGGATCTGTACGACCTGCCGGCGGAAGAAGCCAAGGACATCCCGACCGTGTCCCATACCCTGACCATGGCGCTGGACGCCCTGGAGCAGGACAAGGAGTTCCTGATGGCTGGCGACGTGTTCACCGAGGACATGCTCGACGGTTACATCCAGCTCAAGCGCGAGGAAATCGAGCGCCTGAACATGACTCCGCACCCGGTCGAGTTCGACATGTACTACAGCTGCTAAGCTTCGGCCAGGCAGTCAAAAAAACCCCGCTCCGGCGGGGTTTTTTTATGGGCGCTTTTTTATGAGGTCTTTTCTATGGGGACTTGTAGGAGCGACTTCAGTCGCGATTGGCGGTGGCGCCATCGCCAATCGCGACTGAAGTCGCTCCTACAGAGATGGCTTCGCGACGTCAAAAAAACGCTCCCTGCGTTTTTTTGTGTCCACCATCCCTGGCGGGCATCCTTCGGACCGTCGCTTCGCGACGTCAAAAATCGTTCCCGACGATTTTTTGTGTCCACCATCCCTGGCAGGACATCCTGCGGACCGTCGCTATCGCGACGTCAAAAAACGCTCCCTGCGTTTTTTTGTGGCGGGGGCCCTTTTTTCGGGGGTGGGCAGGCCGCAGAATCAGGACATCGTCTTATTCGGGGGAATGCCATGAAAACCTGGCCGTTGCTGTTGATCCTGCTGCCGCTGGTGGCGCCGGCCCAGACCGTGGACGATGTGGACCGGGCCGATGACGGCGGCGGCACCATCTATCGCACCGTGGACGAGAACGGCAATGTGCTGTTCACCGACAACCCGCCGGACAAGGACCGCGCGGAGCCGGTCCGGGTGGGGCCGGTGAACACCATGGAAGGGCGCCGGGAGACGGTGCCGGTGATGGCGCCGGACCGGCCCGAGCCGCGCCAGGAAAACCCGCCGCCGGCACCGGCGGGCAGCGGCTACCAGGCCCTGCGTATCACCGTCCCGGAAGACGGCGCCACCGTGCGTATTCCCCAGGACAACCCGGTGGCGGTGCAGGCCAGCGTGGAACCGGCCCTGCGCGCCGGCCACCGCATGGTGATCCTCGACAATGGCCAGCCGGTGGCCGGCGGCACCCTGGATTTCCCGAATCCGGGCACCCACCGCTTGCAGGCGGCCATCGAGGACGAGAACGGCCGCCGCCTGATCACCTCGGCGCCGGTGACGCTGTACGTGCACCGCACCAATGCCGACACCTCCGGCAACGCCGGCGCTGGCAGTGCCTTCCCCACCCGTGGTGGCGCGGCACAACGGGGCGGCGCCGCCGGCCGTGCCGGCGCCGCCTCCTCCGGCGGTGCCGCCCAGCGGGGCTCCGGCGCCGGCCTGGGCAGCGGCGCCCAGCGCGTCACCCGTCCCGCCAAGCCCTGATTGCACTAATACGGTGCATTTTTTGCCCCGGCTTTCTACACTGCACCGGTACGACTCGCCGGGCCGCCCGCTGCCGGGGCCGCCGGCCCCATTCCGGGTGGCCTGATAATTGCTTATGCCCTGTTATGGGCCGAATGATGAATACCGAAACGGTGCTGCAGAAACGATTGCTCGACCACCTCCGCACCGCGGTGATGATGCTCGACGGCGACCTGCGTGTGCGCTATCTCAACGCCGCGGCGGAAATGCTGCTGTCCACCAGTGCCACCCGGGTGCTGGGCCAACCCCTGCCCGACTATTTCTTCGATGACGAGGAGGCCCGGGGTGCCCTGAAACAGTGCATCGAGGAAGGCCACCCCTTTACCCGTCGGGAGGCGCGGCTGAACGTGGCGCCCGGGCAACAGGCGATGGTCGATTACAGCGTCAGCCCGATCCACGAACCCGGCCAGCCGGTGGCACTGCTGATCGAGATGCAGTCCCTGGACCGGCTGCTGCGCATTACCCGGGAAGAAGGGCTGATCCACGCCCACCAGGCCACCCGGGCCCTGGTCCGTGGCGTGGCCCACGAAATCAAGAACCCGCTGGGCGGCATTCGTGGCGCGGCCCAGCTGCTGGAACGGGCCCTGCCGGACCCGGAGCTGGCGGAATACACCCGGGTGATCATCGACGAGGCGGACCGCCTGCGCTCGGTGGCCGACCGCATGCTGGGCCCGCGCAAGCCACCGGCGTTCGCCCCGGTGAACGTGCACGAATGCCTGGAGCATGTGCGCCAGCTGCTGCTGGCCGAGTACCCGGAGGGCGTCACCCTGGTGCGCGATTACGACGTCAGCCTGCCGGAGGTGATCGCCGACCGGGACCAGCTGATCCAGGTGCTGCTCAACCTGATGCGCAACGCCATGCAGGCGCTGCTGGAAGCGGGCACCGAAAACGCCCGGGTGATCATGCGCACCCGCGTGCTGCGCCAGTTCACCATCGGCGCGCAGCGCCACCGGCTGGCGCTGCGCGTGGACATCGAAGACAACGGTCCCGGTATTCCCGAGGACCTGCAGGAAACGATTTTCTATCCCATGGTCAGTGGTCGCGCCAACGGCTCGGGACTGGGACTGTCCATCGCCCAATCGATCATCAGCCAGCACCAGGGCCTGATCGAATGCGAAAGTGTGCCGGGACGCACCCTGTTCAGCCTGCTGCTACCCATGGAACCGCTGGATACGACGGAGAGTAATGGATCATGACGGCAACCATCTGGGTGATCGACGATGATCGTTCCATTCGTTGGGTACTCGAAAAAGCTCTGAGCCAGGAAGGGTTCCAACTGTCCTGTTTCGAGGACGCCGACGAGGCGCTGAACCGGCTGGACGAGGGCGCCGCCGAGCCGGATGTGCTGATTTCCGATGTGCGCATGCCGGGCACCGACGGCCTGCGCATGCTCAAGATTCTGCAGCGCAACAACCCCAACCTGCCGGTGATCATCATGACCGCCCATTCCGATCTGGATTCGGCGGTGGCCTCCTACCAGGGCGGGGCGTTCGAATACCTGCCCAAGCCGTTCGACGTGGACGAGGCGGTGGCCCTGGTGAAACGGGCCATCAAGCACCGCCAGGAGGCGGAGCAGGAGGTGGCGCCCACGGCGGAGGAAACCCCCACCGAGATCATCGGTGAGGCGCCGGCCATGCAGGAGGTGTTCCGCGCCATCGGCCGGCTCAGCCATTCCAATGTGACGGTGCTGATCAACGGCCAGTCCGGTACCGGTAAGGAACTGGTGGCCCGCGCCCTGCACAACCACTCCATGCGCCGGGAAAAGGCGTTCGTGGCGCTGAACATGGCGGCCATTCCCAAGGATCTGATCGAGTCCGAGCTGTTCGGCCACGAAAAGGGCGCCTTCACCGGCGCCAACAGCCAGCGGGTAGGGCGCTTCGAGCAGTCCAACGGCGGCACCCTGTTCCTGGATGAAATCGGCGACATGCCGCTGGAGGCCCAGACCCGGCTGCTGCGGGTGCTGCAGGAAAACGAATTCTACCGGGTGGGCGGCACCACGCCGATCCATGTGGACGTGCGCATCATCGCCGCCACCCACCAGGACCTGGAAAAGCTGGTCCGGGACGGCGACTTCCGGGAAGACCTGTTCCACCGCCTCAACGTGATCCGTATCCATATCCCGAAACTGGCCGAACGCCGCGAGGACATTCCCCGCCTGGCCGGCTACTTTCTGCAGCACGCCGCCAGCGAGCTGGGGGTGGAACCCAAGGTGCTGCACAAGGACACCGAGAAATACCTGGCCGCCATGCCCTGGCCGGGCAACGTGCGGCAATTGGAGAACACCTGCCGCTGGCTGACGGTGATGGCCTCCGGCCGGGAAGTGCTGGTGGACGACTTGCCCCCGGAACTGCGGCAAAGCGCCAGCAAGCCCATGGAAACCGGTGGCGACTGGCTCAAATCCCTGCGCCACTGGGCCGACCGGGCCCTGGCCCGGGGCGACCGCGGCATCCTCGACCAGGCGGTACCGGCCTTCGAACGCACCATGATCGAAGTGGCCCTGCAACACACCGGCGGCCGCAAACGGGACGCCGCCGCTTTGCTGGGCTGGGGCCGCAACACGCTGACCCGCAAGATCAAGGAGCTGGATATGGAGGCGGAATTCAGCGGGGATGATTGAGGCGGCTGCAAGCTGCAAGCTTCAGGCAGGGTGGTGGATTGGGTGGTGCCGTGCAGGTTGGCGGGCGGTTGAAAGTTTAAAGTTAAAAGTTGAAAGGGGCGCCTCGGTAACTTCGTCGGCCGTGCCTGGTTTGTAGCTTGAGGCTTGCAGCTTGAGGCTTGCGGCCCGCCGGCAGGCGCGGGCACGGGCGAGCCGGCCCACCACCCTGTCCCGCGTTTCAACTTTTAACTTTTAACTTTCAACCGCGCCTTCCCTGCGCTCCTGGCCGCCCGCGCCCGACCCCGCTAAGCTGTTCGCATCTTTCCCCGTGGATGCCGCTTATGTCCCTGTTCCCGCCGCTTGAACCCTATCATCGTGAATTCCTGGACGTGGGGAATGGTCATCGTCTCTATGTGGAGGAGAGCGGCAATCCGGATGGGGTGCCGGTGGTGGCTTTGCATGGGGGGCCGGGGGGTGGCAGTTCGCCGTTGTTGCGGCGGTTGTTCGATCCGCATCGGTTCCGCATTGTCGTTTACGACCAGCGCGGCGCCGGGCGCAGCGAGCCCTACGCGGGTACCGACCACAACACCCTGCCGGATCTGGTGGACGACATCGAGCGCATCCGTGAGCACCTGAAGGTGCCCCGCTGGGAGGTGGTGCTGGGCGGTTCCTGGGGCGTCACCCTGGCGCTGGCCTATGCGCTGGCGTACCCGGCGGCGGTGGCCGGGCTGGTGTTACGGGGCGTGTTCCTGTGCCGCCGCCAGGACATCGACTGGCTCTACACCGAAGGCGGCGCCGGCCGCTTCTACCCGGACCACTGGCACCGTTTGCTGTCCGCGTTGCCGGACGGGGAGGGTGATCTGCTGACGCGCTATCACCGCGCCCTGGACGGTCCGGACGGCGAGCAGCTGGCCCGGGAATGGACCCTGTGGGAGGCGCGGCTGTCGAGCCTGACGCCGCCGCCGGAACTGAACGTGGACCACAACGCCGGGGCCATGGCCAAGCTGGAGACCCATTACTTCGTCAACGACGGCTTTCTCGATGAACCGATCCTGCCCCGCGCCCACCGGATTCAATGCCCGGTGGAAATCGTGCACGGGCGCTATGACATGGTGTGCCCGCCGGAACAGGCCTGGCTGCTGCACCGGGCCCTGCCGGACAGCCGGCTGCACTGGGTGGCGGCGGCCGGGCACTCATCCGCCGAGCCGGGCATCAGTCAGGCTCTGGTGCGGGCGGTGAAGGCGCTGACAGCCCGGGCGGCACGAGCAGCAGAAGGTAATCGTAGCGGGCGTTATACACAGGGATCGTCGTGAGCTTGGGGTTGGGCCCCTGGAACGACACCCGCGCCTCCACCCTGCGCCCCTCGTAGAGGCGCAGGGTGTCGTCCAGGCGCTCCAGCCGCCAGGGCGGGCGCAGCATGCGCTCCAGACGGGCGCGCGGCCAGAACGCCAGCTGGATATCGCCGATCAGGGCGTCGGCGGACAGCCCCGGCGGCAACGCCGGCGTGCGGCTGATCTCGCTGCGCCCGGGGCTCTGCTGGTAGGTCAGCACCGCCTTGCCGTCGGCGTCCAACAGACTGATCCGCGAACTCTCCGGCGTCAGCGCCAGTGCCACCCGGTACCGCACCGTGCGGCCATCCGCCAGGCGGATGGTCAGGTCGCGCTGGAAGTCGCGGTACTCGCCGAACGCCGGTGCCAGCGGCCGGGGCACGGCGTCGGGGCCGGCCCACAGGGCGCAGCCGGCGAGCATCAGTGTCAGCAGCAGGGGAAGCATTTTCATAGGGCGTTTAATACAGCACAATCGCCCGCCTTGATACAGGGGAAATCATGAAACTGCTTTTACAGCGGGTGCGCGAGGCCGCCGTCCGCGTTGAGGGTGATACCGTCGGCGAGATCGGCGCCGGTCTGCTGGTGTTGGTCGGCATGGAAAAACACGATGACCACCCGGCGGTCACGCGCATGGCCGAGCGGCTGGTGAGCTACCGGGTGTTCAGCGATGAACAGGGCCGCATGAACCGCGACGTGCGCGAGGCCGGCGGCGCGGTGCTGCTGGTTTCCCAGTTCACCCTGGCGGCGGACACCCGCAAGGGGCGGCGCCCGTCCTTCTCCAGCGCCGCCCCGCCGGAGTTGGCCGAGCCCCTTTATCTGGCGTTGATCGACGCCGTCGCCGGCCACGGCGTGCCGGTGGCCCGGGGCCGGTTCGGCGCGGATATGCAGGTTTCCCTGATCAACGACGGCCCGGTCACCTTTCTGTTGGAGTTGTGATCAAGGTCCGCTTGCTTTTTGTTGCCCGACAATTTCCATGGCACCGCTATATTGCAACCTCATGACCCTTGTTTATGATGAAGCTTCGGCTCCCGGGGAACCGCATGGGGGAGCTTATGGATAACATTTTGATAACAGGAGACAGACCCATGAAAAGAGCTTTTCTGGCTGCGGCACTGCTTGGTGCTTCTTTTTCCGCCCACGCCGTTGCACCGGGTGGTCCCGGCTGTGGTTGGGGTAACCTGATTTTCGAAGGCAAATCCGGCATGCCGGTGCACCTGCTGGCGACCATCGTCAACGGCACCTCCGGTAACGCTACTTTCGGCATGACCAGTGGCACCAACGGCTGTGACACCAGCGGCGCGCTGACCTACTCCGGTGAGAGCCTGCTGTCCATGAACGGCGTGCTCGAGGAAGTGGCTCAGGACATGGCCACCGGCCAGGGCGAAGCTCTGACCGCGCTGTCCGTTTCCATGGGCATCTCCACCCAGGACCGTTCCCACTTCAACGGTCTGATGCACGACAACTTCGCCGCCATCTTCCCGCACCAGGACGTGAGCGCCGCCGAAGTCATGCAGAACATCACCGCCGTGATGCAGCAAGACCAGAAGCTGGCCAAGTACGTATAAGCCTGCTCGCCCGGGCCCGCCCTCCATGGAGGGCGGGCTTTTTAGTATCCGCTTTTCCCGGACATCCTCATGCGTTTCGCACTGCTGTGCGTGGTTGCGCTTTTTTGCGTGCCGGCCTGGGCCGGCGACCTGGACGCCCTGGCCGAACAACCGCGCTGGCGGGCCCTGTTGCATATCAATCCCGGCGCCACCCTGCGTGATCGTCAGCGCAGCTACGTGGACGACGACAATTTCTTTCTCGCCGAGCGGGGCGCCGACGACCCGCTGGCGGAACTGCGGGCCACGGTGCTCGCCCTACGGCCGGACCACGCGCCGGCGCGCTGCCGCTTCCCCGCCCGTTATCGCTTTCTCGCCGAGCAACTGAACTGGCGGGATGACACCCCGTTCGCCCATTGCGCCGACTATCTGGAATGGCGCGCCGCGGTGCACGCCAAGCGCGCGGTGCTGGTATTCCCGGCCTCCTATCTGAACAGCCCCTCGTCCATGTTCGGGCACACCCTGATGCGTCTGGACCAGGGCGATGACAGCGCGGTGTGGCTGTCCTGGGCGATCAACTTCGGCGCCGTCACCACCGAGCAGGACAACTCCCTGTTCTACATCTACCGTGGCCTGGCCGGCGGTTACCCGGGCCGTTTCAACCTGGTGCCCTATGTGCAGAAGATCCAGCAGTACTCCAACATGGAAAGCCGCGATATCTGGGAGTACAGCCTGGACCTGAACCAGGGGGAGATCGATTGGATGATCGATCACCTGTGGGAACTGAAGGACATCAATTTCGACTACTACTTCTTCGACGAGAACTGCTCGTTCCGGCTGTTGGAGCTGGTCCAGGTGGCGCGGCCGGAGGGCGGGCTGCTTGATGAGCTGCGGTTCGCCGAGCTGCCGGTGAACACGGTGCGCGCCCTGGACCAGGAGGGGCTGATCACCGAGCGGCATTACCGGCCGTCCAAGGAGCAGGAGCTGACCGCCTTCAGCGACCAGCTGAGCAGTGAGGAGCGGGCACTGGCGCGGGGCCTGGCCGATGACCCGGCGCGCTCGGAGGAGCCCGCCTTCCAGGCCTATCCGCCCCGGCGCCAGGCGCTGATGGCCCATACCGCCTACCGCTACGTGCGTTTCGTCAACCGCAAGGCGCAGCGCTCCGAGGACGTGGCCGGCCGCTCCTTCGCCCTGCTCAGCCTGATCAACCGGCTGCCGGCGGTGCAGGATCCGGCGCCGGTGGAACGGGTGCCGCCGGAACAGGGCCACGGCTCGCAGATGCTGGCGGTGGCCGGCGGCCAGCGCGGTAGCGATGACTTCGGTGAGTTCAGCTACCGGCTGACCTACCATGACCTGCTCGACAACAACCGGGGCTTTCTGTCCGGGGCTCAGATCCAGGGCCTGGGCATCACCCTGCGCAGCACCGAGTCCCAGGCGGTGGACCTGGAAGCCCTGGATGTGGTCAGCATCCGCTCCCTGGCGCCCCGGGATCGCTTCTCCAAGCCGCTGAGCTGGTACGTGGAAGGCGGCCTGGAGCGGGCCTGGGCGGAGCGCCGGCGGCTGGTCCGCTATGTGCAGGGCGGCGCCGGCGCCAGCTGGCGCCTGGGTAACCTGCAGCCGTATCTGCTGGCCAGCGCCCGCGCCGAGAACAACAGCGACTTCGCGCCCTGGATCACCACCGGGGGCGGCGCCGAGGCGGGCTTGCTGTATCATGCCGGGCGTTGGCAATGGCAGGCCGGCGGGGCCGGCCATTACTTCGTCAACGACGTCTACCGCTACCGCTCCACCCTGGCGGTGCAGTACGCCCTGACCGGCCAGCAGGGCCTGCGCGCCGAAGTGGAGCGGGAAGGCTGGCGCGGCGACGGCGAGACCGAATTCAAACTGCAATGGCGCTGGTATTTCGACTGAACACCGGCACCGCGGGTAAACGGGGACATCATTGAAAGCTCTTGGATTGATTCTCAGCGGTGTGTTGCTGGCGGTTCTGAGCGGCTGCAGCAGCCTGTTCTTCTATCCGGCCAAACCCTGGGTGCAGAACCCGGCCCGCCAGGGGCTGGCCTATGAGGATGTGGTGCTGATCCATCCGGACGGCCTGCGCCTGCACGGTTGGTGGTTGCCGGCCCGGGGCTACCAGCGCGGCACCGTCTACTTTCTGCACGGCAACGCGGAGAACATCAGCACCCATCTGATGAACGTGCACTGGCTGCCGGAGCGGGGCTACAACGTCTTTCTGCTGGATTACCGGGGCTATGGCCTGTCCGAGGGCAGCCCGGACCTGCCCGGCGCCCTGGCCGACGTGCAGCTCGGGTTGGACTGGCTGAGCGCCTCCGGCCGCCTGGACGGCAAGCCGCTGGTGATGTTCGGTCAGAGCCTGGGCGGTGCCCTGGGCACCGGCGTGCTGGCCCGGGACGACAATCGCGGCCGCGTGGATTGCGTGATGCTGGAGGCCAGCTTCGCCAGCTACCGGGGCATCGCCGACGATGTGATGCGGCGCAGCTGGTTGCTGTGGCCATTGCGCTGGATGGTGCTGCCGACCCTGCCCGCCCGCGATCTTGATCCGGAGCGGCACATTGCCGAGCTGGCGCCCCGGCCGTTGCTGATTCTGCACAGCCGGGAAGATCCGGTGATTCCGTTCCGTCAGGGGGAGGCGCTGTTCCAGGCCGCCGCCGAGCCGAAGACCTTCCAGGCCCTCAAGGGCGGCCACGGCCAGGGCACCCGTGATCCGGCGGTGCGCGACCGGTTACTGGCGTTTCTGGAGCAAAATGGCTGCATGGCCAGGGCGCCCTCGGCGTCGGCCCCGGTTACCCAGGTGCCGCCGGCGCCGGTGTCCCGAGAGGCGGTGGAGGCCGATGAGCCGGCCGGCGAGATCGGTATCACGCCGGTGGGCGCCTACCGCTTCTGACCCTGTCAGGCCCGGCTACGTTAAGGCCGGCTCAGTCGGAGTCGGCTTCCGGCGCCGGGTCCTCGTCCTTGCGCCGCTCCACGGCGCGGCCGAACAGCAGGCCGATCTCGAACAGCAGCCACATGGGCACCGCCAGCAGGGTCTGGCTGACAATGTCCGGCGGCGTCAGCAGCATGCCAACCACGAAGCAGCCGACCACCACATAGGCCCGCGAGGCGGACAGTTTCTCCACCGTGACCAGGCCGGTGGTCACCAGCAGCACGATGGCGATGGGCAGTTCGAAGGCGAAGCCAAAGGCCAGGAACAGGGCCAGCACGAAGTCCAGGTAGCTGCTGATGTCGGTGGTCACCGCCACCCCTTCCGGGGCCACCGTGGTGAAGAACTGGAACATCAGCGGGAACACCACGAAGTAGGCAAAGGCGGCGCCGGCGTAGAACAGCAACACGCTGCTTACCAGCAGCGGCACCGCCAGCCGTTTTTCGTGCTTGTACAGCCCCGGCGCCACGAACGCCCAGGCCTGATGCAGGATGAACGGCATGGCGCCGAAGATGCTCAGATACAGGGTCAGCTTGAACGGCGCCAGGAACGGCGAGGCCACGCCGGTGGCGATCATCTGGGTGCCCGCCGGCATCACGTCCATCAGCGGCCGCGCCACCAGGGTGTAGAGCTCCCGGGAGAAGTAGAACAGGCAGAGAAACACCACCAGCACGGCGATCACCGCCTTGAGCAGGCGGTTGCGCAGTTCCAGCAGATGGGAGATCAATGTTTGCGGGGTGTCCTCCCCGTGTTCCTCAGTCATTCGATTTCTTCTCGGACTCGGGGTGTTCCGCGGTGGGCGCTGGCTTATCGCCGCTGTCGTGTTCCAGGGGCTCGTGTTCCTGGGGCTGGTCGTGTTCCAGGGTCTGGGGCCGGCGGCGGGCGCGGGCCACGTCCTGTTCGGACAGCAGGTTGTCGCGGGCCTCGCGGATACTGTCTTCGTCCAGGCCCATCTCGCGCATCTGGCTTTCCATGCGCTCGCGCATGTCCTGATTGAGCGCTTCGCGCTCTAGTTCGCTGCGCAGATGGTTGAAGGTGGAACGGGCGCGGCCCATCCAATAGCCCACCGTGCGCGCCGCCTTGGGCAGGCGCTCGGGGCCCAGCACCACCAGGCCGATCACGAAAATCAGCGTCAGCTCGGAAAAGCCGATATCAAACATACGGCGGGGCTCTCATAATAAAACCGGGCCGTGTCCGGCCGGGGCGCGTTACGCCTGGTCCTTGTGCTTTTCCTGTTCCCGGGTCTGTCCTTCGCCATCGTCGTCGCCGGCGATGCGCTTCTGATCCTGTTCCTTCTCGCCGTCCTTGACCGAGTCCTTGAAGCCTTTCACCGCGCCGCCCAGGTCGCTGCCGATATTGCGCAGTTTCTTGGTGCCGAACAGCAGCACCACGATGGCCAGAACGATAAGCAATTGCCAGATACTGATACCGCCAAGCATAGCTATTCTCCTCGCGCTTTCCGCGCGGCTTTTTCATCGTGTCCGGAAAGACCGAAGCGTTGCTCCAGCCTGGCCAGAACCTGTTCCGGGCCGAGGCCCAGGTGCGCCAGCATGACCATGGAATGGAACCACAGGTCGGCGGTTTCGCCGATCAGGGCTTCCGGGTCGCCACCGGCTTCGGTGTCACGGGCGGCGAGCAGGGTTTCCACCGCTTCCTCACCGACCTTTTCGAGAATCTTGTTGAGGCCCTTGCCATACAGGCTGGCCACATAGGATGAATCCGGGTCGGCGCCCTTGCGGGCTTCGAGCACCTGATGGAGCTGATTGAGAATGTCGGACATGGTGGTCGGATTCTCGATGATTCGGGTTCCAATTATCGTGCCAGTCTAGCACCGGCGCCAGCGATACCCCAGCGTCGCCGCTAGCTATCGGCGCCAGGCGCCGATCAGCAGGACGGCGCCGCCGGCGGCCAGCCAGGGCGCGGCGCGGCCCCCGGCGAACAGGGCGTCGGCGGCGGCCAGGCCGGCCAGGGTGAGGCCGCCCAGGCCGGCCAGCAGGGTGCGGCGGTGGCGGCGCAGGCCGTCCTCGAAGCGCTGGGCGGTCTCGCGCTGCTGCTGGGGCTGGTGGCGCAGGTTCTCCAGGGCATCGCGCAGCAGGTCCGGCATTTCCGGCAACTGGGCGGTCCACTCCGGCAGCCGGTTACGCAGCTTGCGGGCGGTGGCGGTGGGGCCGTACTCCTCCAGCATCCAGCGTTCCAGCAGCGGCCGGCCGGTGGTCCAGATGTCCAGTTGCGGGTAGATGCTGCGGCCCAGGCCCTCGATGTGCACCAGGGTCTTCATCAGCAGGATGTACTGCACCGGCGCTTCGATATGGTAGTCCCGGGCCAGGTCGAACAGTTTGAGAATCAGCGGCGCGAACTCCAGCGACTCCAGGTTGGCGCCGCGCACCGGCTCGATCAGTTCGGTGACCGCCTGCTCGAAGTGAGGCCGGTCGATGGGGCCGCGCGCCCAGCCGGCGCGGATCACCAGATCCACCAGGCCCGGGTAGTCCTCGCGCATCACCGCCAGCACCATGCGGCCCAGCACATTCAGGTCCTGCTTGGAGAGGCGCCCGGCGATGGCGCAGTCCACCGCCATGTACTGGGGCGATTCCGGGTGCTCCGGATTAACGAAGATGTTGCCCGGGTGCATGTCGGCGTGGAAGAAATTGTGCCGGAATACCTGGGTGAAAAAGATCTCCACGCCGCGCTCGGCCAGCTGACGGGGGTCGATGCCCGTTGCCTCGATGCGCGCCCGATCGTTCACCGGGATGCCGTAAATGCGCTCGGAGACCATCACCCGCCGGGACGACAGGCCCAGGTGCACGGCGGGGATATGCAGCAGCGGGCTGAACAGAAAGTGCCGGCGCATGGTTTCGCTGTTGCGGGCTTCCCGCTCCAGGTCCAGCTCCGCGCGGATCACATGCTGGTAGTCCCGCACCACCCGCACCGGGTGAAAATAGCGGGCATCGGCCCACAGGCGCTCCAGCATCCGGGCGCCGAAATCCATCACCTTCAGGTCCCGCTCCACCCGTTGCTCGATGCCCGGGCGCAGCACCTTGACCACCACTTCGCCGCCGCCGGCCAGGGTGGCCGGGTGCACCTGGGCCACCGAGGCGGCGGCCAGCGGTTGGTCGTCGAATTCACTGAATACCTGGTCGATGGGCTCGGGCAGGGCCGCCTCCACCAGAGCCCGGGCCTCGGCGCCGTCGAACGGGGTGACCTTGTCCTGCAGGCGCGCCAGGGCCTCGGTCCACTCCGGCGGCAGCATGTCCCGGCGGGTGGCCATCAGCTGGCCGAATTTGATAAAGATCGGGCCCAGCCGCTCCAGGGCCAGGCGCAGCCGGTCGCCGTCGCTCAGGTCGCCGGTGCCGGGCCAGCTGGAGGGCACCAGATACTGCAGGCCCACCAGCAGGGGCCGGGCCGGATGCGCGGGCAGCAGGGAAAACAGGCGGTAACGGCAGGCCACATGGACCACCGTCAGCAGGCGGATAACGGGAGGCATCAGGGACGCGGGCTCCGCTGGGTCAGGTGTTGCACGCGGGCTTCCAGACGATCCACGTCGCCGCGCAGTTCATCCACGTCCTGGTAGAACTCATAAAGGTCCCGGCGCAGGGCCAGCAGGCCGGCCTCGCTGCCCAGGTAGTCGCCGACCTGCTCGCCGAGCCGGTCCAGGGTGGCCCGCGCCCAGCCGAACAGCCGGCGCGCGCCCAGGTCCACCTGCTGGGCCAGTTCGCCGCCGATCAGCGGTTCCAGCAGGGCGCCCCAGTCCAGCCGCAGGTCGGCGGCCAGTTCGCGCAGGTCCTGCAGAAGTTCCCGGTTGCCTTCGACGCGCACGGCGCCGCCGATCACCCCGGGCTGGCGCCGCCAGTCCATCACCAGCGCCGCCAGGTCCACCGGGTTGCCGGTGACGGTCACGTCCGGTTGCGCCTCGCTGCGCAGGTACAGTTCCACGCCGTCTTCCACGATCAGGGCGTAGAAGGCGGTGGCGGGCAGGGTCAGGCGTACCGCCAGCAGCCGGCCGGCGTGCCGGTTGAGGCGCGCGGCACTGGCCGGGTCGCCGCGCAGGGCGGCGTTGATGGCCCGTTCGGCGGTGGCGGTGGCGGTGGTGGAGAGCAGGCCGGGCTGACGCATCAGAGCTTGAAACCCCGGTGCAGGGCGACGATGCCGCCGATCATGTTGAAGTACTCGGTGCGGCCGTAACCGGCCTTGTCCATCATCGCCTTGAGGGTGTCCTGGTCTGGGTGCATGCGGATCGACTCGGCCAGGTACTGATAGCTTTCCGCGTCGTTCACCACCAGCTTGCCGAGCCGGGGCCAGACCGCGAAGGAATAGGTGTCGTAGGCCTTGCCCAACAGCGGATTCACCGGTTTGGAAAACTCCAGCACCAGCAGCCGGCCGCCGGGCTTGAGCACCCGCAGCATGGAGGCCAGGGCGGCGTCCTTGTCGGTGATGTTGCGCAGGCCGAAGGCGATGGTCACGCAGTCGAAGCTGTTGTCGGCGAACGGCAGGCACTCGCCGTTGACCTGGGCCACCCGGGTGTTATGGCCGCAGCCGGCGTCGATCAGACGGTCCCGGCCCACCGCCAGCATGGCGTCGTTGATGTCCGCCAGTACCACCTCGCCGGTGTCGCCCACCAGCCGTGAAAACTTGATCGCCAGATCGCCGGTGCCGCCGGCCAGGTCCAGTACCCGCTGGCCCGGGCGCACCCCGGCCAGTTCGATGGTCATGCGCTTGAGCAGGCGGTGGCTGCCCATGGAGATCAGGTCGTTCATGACGTCGTAACGGCCCGCCACCGAACGGAACACGCCGGCCACTTTCTGCTGCTTCTCCCGCCACGGCACCTGCTGGTAGCCGAAGTGGGTCACCTTGTCGTTGTTCGCGTCGGTCTTGCTCGGATCGGTCATGGAACGTCCTTGAAGGGAGCGGGATGATCGGCCAGGACCCGGTCCAGAATCAGGCTCTCGCGCCGGGCCACCTGGTCCAGCAGCCGGCCCACGCTGGGCACCGGTTTCATCACCCGGAAACTGCGGTCCATGAAATCATACAGGTTCGTGAAGCCCGCCGCATGGGCGGGGCGGCGCACCAGGCGGAAGGTGGTTTGCAGCGGCCGGGAGCGCACATAACGGTCGATATGATGGCCCAGGCCGGCCACCAGAGCGAGCTGCCGGCGCCGCGCGGTTTGGTCGCCGCGCCGATAGGCGGCCAGGTAGTGCTCCGCGCTTAGCGGCTGGTCCAGGCGGTGGTCCAGGTCCCGCACCAGGGCCTCGTCCAGCTCCTGGGTAAGGATGGCCGCTTCCAGGGCGCTGGCGGAGGTCACCATCACCCGGTCCGGCAGCAGGCGCATGGCCTTGGGCAGGGCGCGGCGAATTTCCCGGGCCACCGGCGGCAGGTCGCGGCCGCCGTAAACGTCGTCCAGCAGAAACTGCACCCCCGGCTGCAGACGCGGATCGGCGAACAGGTCCTGGTGGGTGGCGAGGAAACGGTCACGCTGAAAGCCACGCAAGCACCCCAGACGGGCCGAGAAAACGGCATCGTCCTGGTGCTGGCGCAACAGGAAAAAACGTTCCAGGCAATGGTGCAGATGTTCGCCGGCGTTCATGGGTCCCTCCGGCGGGGGATGATAGCAATAAAAGGCAGTTGAAAGTTACAAGTTGCAAGTTACAACGCGGGCACCGCTGGTGGCGACCAATAACAACGAGGCCGCGCCCAAGCGTGCGGCGCGGCCTCTTTGTCGTCGGCCTCACTGGCGGTGGCCGCGTTTCAACTTTTAACTTTCAACTTCTTAAAGAATGTACCGACTCAGGTCCTCGTCGTTGGCCAGTTCGCCCAGATACCGGTCCACCGCTTCCGCGTCCAGAACCAGGGGCTGGTCGTGGTATTGGGTGGCCAGGTCATCGGCGTCGTAGCTGATTTCCTCGAGCAGTTTCTCCAGCACCGTGTGCAGCCGACGGGCGCCGATGTTTTCGGTGCGTTCGTTGACCTGCCAGGCCACCTCGGCGATGCGGCGGATGCATTCGCCGGTCAGTTCCAGCTTCAGGCCCTCGGTTTCCAGCAGGGCGCGGTACTGTTCGGTGAGCGAGCATTTTGGCTCGGTGAGAATACGCTCGAAGTCGTCCGGGGTGAGCGCGTTGAGCTCCACGCGGATCGGCAGGCGGCCCTGCAGTTCCGGGATCAGGTCGCTGGGCTTGGCCAGGTGGAAGGCCCCGGAGGCGATGAACAGGATGTGGTCGGTGTGCACCATGCCGTACTTGGTGCTCACGGTGGAGCCTTCGATCAGCGGCAGCAGGTCGCGCTGCACCCCTTCCCGGGACACGTCGGTGCCGCCGGTTTCCGAGCGCTTGGCCACCTTGTCGATTTCATCGATAAAGACGATGCCGTGGTTTTCCACCAGGTCCACCGCCGCCACCTTGAGTTCGTCCTCGTTGACGAAGCGGGCGGCTTCCTCGTCGCGCAGAATGCGCATGGCATCGCGGACCTTGAGCTTCTGGGACTGCTTGCGGCCATTGCCGCCCATGCGCGAGAACATTTGCTGCAGCTGGCTGGTCATTTCTTCCATGCCCGGCGGCGCCATGATCTCCACGCCCTGGGGCTGGGCGGTCACCTCCACCTCGATTTCCTTTTCGTCCAGCTCGCCCTCGCGCAATTTCTTGCGGAATACCTGGCGGGTGCTGGTCTCCCTGGATTCGGCCCAGTCGGAGTCCGCCTGGCCGCCCCGGGCGGCGGGCAGCAGGGCGTCCAGCACCCGCTCCTCGGCGGCGTCCTCGGCCTTGTCCCGGTTGCGGGCGATTTCCTTCTCGCGGAGCAGTTTCATGCCCACTTCCACCAGATCGCGGATGATCGATTCCACGTCGCGGCCCACGTAGCCCACCTCGGTGAACTTGGTGGCCTCGATCTTGAGGAAGGGGGCGTCGGCCAGCTTGGCCAGCCGGCGGGCGATTTCGGTCTTGCCGACCCCGGTGGGGCCGATCATCAGAATGTTCTTGGGTGCCACTTCGGCGCGCATTTCCGCCGGTAGCTGCATGCGACGCCAGCGATTGCGCAGGGCCAGGGCCACCGCCTTCTTGGCGTCTTCCTGGCCGACGATGTGCCGGTTCAGTTCGCTGACGATCTCGCGGGGAGTCAGGGAAGCCACTATTCAAGCTCCTCGAAGGTGTGAGATTGGTTGGTATAGATACAGATGTCGCCGGCGATCTTCAGGCTCTGGGCGACGATCTCGCGGGCCGGCATCTCGGTGTTGCGCAGCAGGGCGGAGGCCGCCGCCTGGGCAAAGGGGCCGCCGGAACCGATGGCGATCAGGCCGCCTTCCTCCGGTTCCACCACGTCGCCGTTGCCGGTGATGATCAGGGAGTTTTCCTTGTCGGCCACCGCCAGCAGAGCTTCCAGGCGGCGCAGGGCGCGGTCGGTGCGCCAGTCCTTGGCCAGCTCCACGGCGGCGCGCACCAGGTGGCCCTGGTGTTTTTCCAGCTGGGCTTCGAACCGTTCGAACAGGGTGAAAGCGTCGGCGGTGCCGCCGGCGAAACCGGCGATTACCTTGCCGTGATAGAGGCGCCGCACCTTGCGGGCGTTGCCTTTCATGACTGTGTTACCCAGGGTCACCTGGCCGTCGCCGCCGATCACGACATTATTGCCGCGCCGCACGGAGACGATGGTGGTGCCGTGATATTGCTCCACGGAGGTCTCCTTATCCCGATTTGAACAGGTCCTGATTTGGACAGGATGTGCGGGCCGCGCCTCCGGAATTCAAGCGTGCCGGTTATTCCTTCAACTGGATGGGCAGGGTCTCCACCCCGTTGGCGGCCAGTTTGTCCTGGGCGCGGTGCAGGGCATTGATGTTGTTGTAGGGGCCGATCATCACCCGGTGCCAGGTGTCGCCGTTGTCCAGCTTGACCGGCTGGATACGCACTTCGTAGCCCTTGAGGATCAGTTCCGCCCGGCGGCGGTCGGCGTCGCCCTGGCGGCGGAAGCTGCCCGCCTGC
This sequence comes from Alloalcanivorax gelatiniphagus, assembly GCF_005938655.1. Classification (GTDB taxonomy): domain Bacteria; phylum Pseudomonadota; class Gammaproteobacteria; order Pseudomonadales; family Alcanivoracaceae; genus Alloalcanivorax; species Alloalcanivorax gelatiniphagus. The sequence continues at coordinate 58,786 of NZ_VCQT01000038.1, read as the reverse complement.
AGCACGAAACGCTTGTCGTTGCGACCGGCCACCGGGGCATCGTCGCCGGGTTTGTCGGCGGGCCGCGCCGGCTTGGCTTCCTTCACCGGCCGGGACGGGCCGTCCTCGTCCTCGCCCTTGGGCACGATCACTTCCATCTTGGGCAGCACCGCGTAGAAGTCGAACTTGGGCTGGTCCTCGTCCTTGCCGGCTTTGTCCTTGGCGGTGTCCTTGGCCGGCTTGTCACTGTCGTTGGGCCGCCCCTTGTCGGCGGTGCGCGGCTGGCCCTGTTCCATCTGCACCTGGGTCAGGTGCACCAGGAAGGCCACGAACAGGCCGGCGGCGAGACCGGTGAACAGCCAGACCCAGCCCGGGACCTGGCGGTTTTTTTTGCTCGATCCGCGGCTGGCACCGCGGCGTGGGGTATTCTTCGCCATTACATGCGCTCCAGGGGATCCAGGCCCAGCAGGGTCAGACCGCGGCCCAGGGTGCGGGCGGTCAGCGCGGCCAGTTTCAGGCGGCTGGTTTTCACCGCCTCGTCCTCGGCGGCGAGAATCGGGCAGTGTTCATAGAAGGCCGAAAACAGCCCGGCCAGCTCGAACAGGTAGGCGCACAGGAAGTGTGGCTGGCCCTTGCCGGCCACCTGCTCCACCACCTCACTGAACTGCACCAGACGGGCGGCCAGGGCCTGCTCCGCGTCCTGGTTCAGCTGGAAGGGGCCGTTCAACTCGCCGACCCGGTCCAGGCTCAGCCCGGCCTTGCGGAACACGCTGACCACCCGGGTGTAGGCGTACAGCAGGTAGGGCGCGGTGTTGCCCTCGAAGCTGAGCATCTGGTTGAAGTCGAAAATATAGTCGCTGGTGCGGTTCTTGCTCAGGTCGGCGTACTTGACCGCGCCGATGCCCACCGCCCGGGCGATGGTGCGCAGCTCGTCCTCGGCCAGATCGCCGTTCTTGGATTTGACCAGGTCGTAGGCGCGCTGCTCCGCTTCGTCGAGCAGATCGATCAGCTTCACGGTGCCGCCGTCGCGGGTCTTGAACGGGCGGCCGTCGGCGCCGTTCATGGTGCCGAAGCCCATGTGCTCCATTTCCACGTGGGCGTCCACGAAGCCGGCCTTGCGGGCCACCGTGAAGATCTGCTGGAAATGCAGGGCCTGGCGCTGGTCCACGAAATACAGCAGCCGGTCGCCGCCCAGCTTGCCGGCCCGGTAGCGCACCGCCGCCAGGTCGGTGGTGGCGTACAGATAGCCACCGCCGGCCTTGCGCACGATCACCGGCAGCGGGTCGCCTTCCTTGTTCCTGAATTCTTCCAGGAACACGCACAGGGCGCCCTGGTCCTCGCTGAGCAGGCCGGCGGCGTCCAGGTCCTCGACCACCCGGGGCAGATCATCGTTGTAGGCGCTTTCGCCGCGCACGTCGTCCGGGCCCAGGCGCACGCCCAGGCGCTGGTAGACGGCGAAGCAGTGGCTCAGGGAAACCTGGTTGAACTCCCGCCACAGCTTCAGGCAGTAGTCGTCGCCGGACTGCAGTTTGACCACCAGGGCGCGGGCCCGGTCGGCGAATTCCGCCGACTCGTCGAAGCGCTTCTTGGCGGCCCGGTAGAAGTTCTCCAGGTCGGACAGTTCCCGGCTCAGGGCCTGGTCGCCGTCCTCGTCCTTACGCTCTTCCAGGTAGGCCAGCAGCATGCCGAACTGGGTGCCCCAGTCGCCCACGTGGTTCTGCGGCACCACCTTGTGGCCCAGGAAATCCAGGGTGCGCACCACCGCGTCGCCGATAATGGTGGAGCGCAGATGGCCCACGTGCATTTCCTTCGCCAGATTCGGCGAGGAGTAGTCGATCACCACGGTTTGCGTGGCCGCCGGCCGGGGCACCGCCAGATGGGCGTCCGCCAGGGCCGCGTCCAGTTGATCGGTGAGCCAGCTTTCCGCCTGGAAGAAGTTGATGAAGCCGGGCCCGGCGATCTCCGCCCGGGCTACCGCCTTATCCTCCGGCAGCGCCGCCACCAGCGCCTCGGCCAGGTCGCGGGGCTTGAGGCCCGCCGGCTTGGCCAGCATCAGGGCGATGTTGGTGGCGAAGTCGCCGTGGCTTTTGTCCTTGGTACGGTCGATCTGCACCGGACGCCGGGCGTCGGCGGGCAGGGTGCCGTTGGCGGTCAGCGTCTCCAGCGCTTGCTCGATCAGGGCGACAAGACGGTCTTTCATGCTCTTCCGGGGGCCGTGGATGGGCCGCCGATTGTACGGCAAAGTGGGGGGGAATGCCGCCCCCTGGGGTGGCTCACTTCCCCCTGATATCGATATCCACCTCCACCATCATCCCCGGGCCGATGCGGTCCATGGGGCCTTCGGTGAGGGCGATGCGCACCGGGATGCGTTGGGTGATCTTGGTGAAGTTGCCGGAGGGGTTGGGGTCGGGGAGCAGGGCGAACTGGCTGGTGGCGGCGCGGCCGACGATGCGGACCTGGCCGGCGAAGTGGGCGTCCGGGTAGGCGTCCACGGTGATCGCCACCGGTTGGCCCGGGTGCAGGTCGCCGATGTCGGTTTCCTTGATGTTGGCCTCCACCCACAGGTCGTCCGGGTCGTGCATCATCAGCAGCGGCTGGCCGGCGCTGACGTATTCGCCCTGGTCCACCAGGGTTTTGTTGACCACGCCGCCAATGGGGCTGGGCACCCGCAGGTCGCGCATGCGCACCTGTTCCTCCTCCAGGTCCGCCCGCGCCCGGGCCAGTTCGTTCTCCGCCACCTTGATGCGCGAGCGCATTACTTCCGGCGGCGGCAGCGGCACCTGGACGCCGTTGAGAAAGCCCACATGGGCGTTGTCGGCCTGGGACTGGCTCACCGCCACTTCCTGTTTGGCGCGCTGATATTCGGCGCGGGCGGTCTGGTAGGCGTAGTAGTCCTGGTCGCGGCGCTGCTTGGAGATGGAGCCTTTCTTGTACAGCGCCTCGGTGCGTTTGTAGTCCTCCCGGGCGCTGGTCAGGCGCGAGCGGGCCGCCTGTTCGGCGGCCTTGGCGGAGTCCAGCTCCTGGCCGGTGATGGTCAGGCCGCCCTGGAATTGCCGCTGGCCCAGCTCCAGCCGGGTGCGCTCATAGTCCAGCTTGGCCTGTTGGGTGGCCACCTCGGCTTGCAGGGAGTCCAGCCGCCGTTGCTCCGGCTCGCTGTACAGCCGGGCCACGGTGTCGCCCTTTTTGAGTTGGTCCCCCTCGGTGATGGTGAAATCGGTGACCCAGCCGTCCAGGCGGCTGCTGACGGTGACCTGGCTGGCCATGATGCGGGCGTCCTGGACGCTCACATGGGTGAGCCGGTGGACGACGGCGAACGCCATCCACACCAGGCAAAGCAGCGCCAGCACCACCAGGGCGGCGAGCTTGAGCCGCCGCGACGGGCGGCGTGCGGTGACCGGAGAGGAGGAAGTCATGGTGCTTTCCTTGATGCTGTCACGTGGATGAACTCAATGGGCCGGCGCGGAGCGGTTCAGCCGGCTCAGCAATAGAGACGGGATCGCCACCACAACCAGGCTGGCCACCAGAATCCAGAAGCCGTCCTGGTAGGCCAGAATCGAGGCCCAGATGGCTTCCAGCCGGCCCATCAGATGGCCGGCGATGGCCCCTTGCTGGGTTTCCGCCACTCCCAGCCGCCCGGCCAGTTCGGCGAGCTGCCCCAGTTGCTGTTGCGCCTGGCTGTTGCCGGCGTGCACCCCGGCGTTGAGGTGCTGGCCGTGCACGGCGGTGCGCCGGTCGAGCAGAATCACCAGGGCGGCGGTGCCCATGGCGCCGCCCAGTTGCATGGCGAAGTTGATGGCCCCGGAGCCGTGGCCGGTGAGCCGTGGCGGCAGCGCGGCGATGGCGTTGGACAGGGTGGGCGGCGGAAACGCGGCCATGCCGATGGACAGCACGGCCATGGCCACCGCCAGGTAGGCGAAGCTGGTGTTCCAGTCCATGTGCGTCATCAGCCACACCGCCACCAGGGTGCAGGCCAGCCCGGGCAGGGTGATCCAGTGCGGCGGAAAACGGTCGCTGAGCCGGCCCACCATGGGCACCAGCACCGCCAGCACGGCGGTGGAGGGCAGAAAGATCTGGCCGGCGCTGATCGGGCTGTAATGCAGGATCGACTGCACGAACTGGGGCAGCAGATACATGATGCCGTAGAAGGTGCCGCCGAACAGGAACATGGCCAGGGTGCCGGTGACGAACAGTCGGTTACGGAAGATCGCCAGGTCCAGCAGCGGGTGGGCGGTGCGTTGCTGCCAGGCCACGAAGGCGGCGCCGCACAGCAGGCCGGTGAGCAGCAGGAGCGGCACGCGCGGGTCGTCCCAGCCCCAGCGCTGGCCGTTGGACAGCGCCGCCAGCACCGTGAACACGGCGGTGAACAGCAGCACCACGCCGGCCCAGTCGAACGGTGGCCGCGGGCCCTTGTGCTCCCGGGGCGGCAGGAAGAAAAAGCCCATCACCGCCGCCGCCACGCAGATCGGCAGGGTGATAAAGAACACATAGCGCCAGGTGAAGTGCTCCACCAGCCAGCCGCCGATCACCGTGGCCAGGGTCAGCGGCAAGCCCAGGCACATGCCGTACATGGCGGTGGCCATGCCCCGGTTCTGCGGCGGATAGGCGGCGAACAGGGCTTCCATGGCCACCGGCCGGATCAGCCCGGTCATGCCGCCCTGGATCACCCGGGCGGCGATCAGCATGCCCATGCTCTGGCCCAGGCCGCCCAGGAAGGAGGCGGCGATAAACACCAGCAGCAGCCCCATGAAGGTGGCGCGCTGGCCCACCGAGGTGACCAGCCAGGGGGCGATCAGCAGCGACACCGTGGTGGACGCCAGAAAGCCGGTGGACAACCACTGCACCTGGCTGTCGCTCATGCCAAAGGCGCCCTTTATATAAGGAATGGCCACATTGACGATGGTGATGGACATGCCCAGGGCCACCAGGCCGAGCATCACGGTGAGGGTTACCCAGAGGCGGTAGCGCGTGCCATAGCGGTCGAACAGGGCGTCGACCTGGCTCATGGAAATCTCCCGGCTGGAATTGGAAAGGCCGGTATTTTAGTCAACTTATATGACTTATTTCCATCGGAATTTTCTATCGATGCTTTCTATCGGTGCTTTCCGCCCCTGCTTCCGGGGCCGCCTAGAGCAGGTCGATGGGGTCCACGTCCAGGTGCCAGCGGCAGCGCCGGCCGGAGGGCAGCTCCCGGGCCAGGGCCATCAGGGCGTCGAGCACCCCGTGCAGCGGCGGGCGCTCGGGGCTTTGCAGCAGCAGCTGGGCCCGGTAGCGGCCGGCCCGTTTTTCCATGGGCGCCGGCACCGGCCCCAGCACCTGGACCTGGGGATGGCCGGGCAGCCGTTCGGCGCACTCGCCGAGGAACTGCAGGGCCTGGTCCATGGCCATGGCCTCGCAGCGCAGCAGCGCCAGGTGGCCGAACGGCGGCAGGCCGGCGCCGCGCCGCTCGTCCAGCAGCGCATCCGCCAGGGCGTGGTAGTCGCCGGCGGCGGCCAGCCGCACCAGGTGGTGGTCGCCGTGCCGGCTCTGCATCAGTACCCGGCCGGGCCGGTCCTGACGACCGCTGCGGCCGGCCACCTGCAACAGCAATTGCGCCGCCTGCTCCGGGCCCCGGAAGTCGGCGCTGAGAAAGCCGGCGTCCATGTTCATGATCACCGCCAGGCTCAGGCGCGGAAAATGGTGGCCCTTGGCCAGCATCTGGGTGCCCACCAGCACCGCCGGTTCACCCTTCTGAATCTGCGCCAGCTTGGCGTCCAGGCTGCCCTTGCGGCGGGTGGTGTCGCGGTCGATGCGCACCACCGGGGCATCGCAGTGCTCGGTGAGCAGGGCTTCCAGCTTTTCGGTGCCGGCGCCGGCGTCGGTGAGATTGCTGGAGCCGCACTGGCCACAGCGTTGCGGCACCCGGTGCTGGTGGCCGCAGTGGTGGCAGCGCAGCTGGTGCTCGCTGCGGTGCCAGGTCATCAGGCTGTCGCAGCGCGGGCATTCGTCCTGCCAGCCGCAGTCCCGGCACAGGATCACCGGCGCGAAGCCGCGCCGGTTGAGAAACACCAGCGCCTGTTCGCCCTTGGCCAGGGTCCGTTCGATGGCGGTCAGGGCGGTGGGCAGCAGTGGCTGGTCCGGGGTGGCGTCGCGGGCGTCCAGCAGTTCGATGGCCGGGGCCACCGCGCCGCCGGCGCGCTCGCGCAGGCGCAGCCAGTGGTAGCGGCCGGCGCGGGCCAGCTGCAGGGTCTCCAGGGCCGGGGTGGCGCTGCCGTGCACCACCGGCACTTCCAACTGCTGGGCGCGCCAGGTGGCCAGGTCGCGGGCGTGGTAGCGGAAGCCGTCCTGCTGCTTCAGGGAGGCGTCGTGGGTTTCGTCGACGATGATCAGGCCGGGCCGGGCCAGCGGCGTGAACACCGCCGAGCGGGTGCCGATCAGGATGCGCGCCCGGCCATCCCGGGCGGCCACCCAGGCGTCCAGCCGCTCCCGGTCGGTGAGGCCGGAATGCAGCACCGTCACCGGCACCGCGAAGCGCTGGCGGAAGCGGCGCAGGGTCTGCGGCGTCAGGCCGATTTCCGGCACCAGCACCAGCACCTGCTTGCCGGCGGCCAGCACCGGCGCCATGGCCTGCAGATAGACTTCGGTTTTGCCGCTGCCGGTGACCCCGTCGAGCAGAAACGGCTGGAAGCCCTCGGCGGCGATGATGGCGTCGATGGCGGCGCGCTGTTCGCCGCTGGGGCGCAGGGCCGGTTCCGCGCGCACCGCATCCTCCTCCGCCGGTGCCGCCGCCGTCACCTCCACCCGTTCCACCCACTGCTTGTCACGCAGCGCCTGCAGCGCCGGCCGCGATACCGACAGGGCCTCCAGCATGGCCGGGGTCAGCCCGCGCGGGTGTTCGGCCAGCACCTGCATGGCCTGCAACTGGCGGGGCGCCCGCGCCAGCCGCTCCGGCGCCACATGGTGGCCCCGGTCGGTGAGACGCCAGCGCACCTCGCCGCCGGCGCGGGCCGGCTGGCCCTGGCGCAGCAGGGTGGGCAGCACGAAGTTGAGCACTTCGCCGAGGGGGTGGTGGTAATAGCGGGCGGCCCGTTCGCACAGCCGATATAGAAGGGGGTCGATGACCGGCTCTTCGTCGAGCACCTGTTTAATCGGCTTGAGCTGTTTACGGTCGCTGGGTTCCAGGCCGTGGACGATGCCCACCAGGGTGCGGCGGCCAAACGGCACTTCCACCCGGCAGCCGCGTTGCGGCGGCGGGGTGTCCGCCGGCAGGCGGTAGTCGAAGCAGCCGGGCAGGGGCACCGGCAGGGCGACCTGTACAACGGAAGGAGAAGGCACGGGGAGCGTCCGGTTATCTCTTGCGCATCGGTGTCAAGCTGTTATGATTCGCCTTCACTTTTGCCCGGCGCAAGCCAGTGTGGTGCCCGACGAGAGGCTCGGGTGGCGACACCAGAAGGAGCTTTGCTATGAAACCAGAGATTCATCCCGATTACCAGGAAGTCACCGTGACCTGCAGTTGCGGCAACGTAATCGAAACCCGTTCCACCCGTGGCGGTAGCCTGGAAGTGGACGTGTGCTCGGCCTGCCATCCTTTCTATACCGGCAAGCAGAAGCAGGCGGACACCGGTGGTCAGATCGATAAGTTCAAACAGCGCTTCGGCATGATGCGCTCAGGCAAGAACAAGTAAATATTACAAGTTCGAAGTCTTGCCTGTGAAAAGCACCCGCCAGGGTGCTTTTTGCTTTTAAACGTGTGTTTTTTGTCATTGAGTGTTTGTGGAGACCCCCCATGTCCGAGGATCTGAAGAAGGCGGCCCTGGAATACCACGCCAAACCGCGTCCGGGGAAGATCAGCGTTGAGGTGACCAAACCGGCGGCGACCAGCCGGGACCTCAGCCTGGCGTACAGCCCCGGGGTGGCCGAGCCGGTGCGCGAGATCGCGCGCGAGCCGGAGCTGGCCTACCGGTTCACGTCCAAGGGCAATCTGGTGGCGGTAATCAGCGATGGCACCGCTATTCTCGGTCTCGGCAATCTGGGGGCGCTGGCTTCCAAGCCGGTGATGGAAGGCAAGGGCATCCTGTTCAAGCTGTTCGCCGGCATCGATGTGTTCGACATCGAGGTGGAAGCCGAGGACCCGCAGGCCTTTATCGACACGGTGATGCGCATTCACCGCACCTTTGGCGGCATCAATCTGGAAGACATCCGCGCGCCGGAATGCTTCGAGATCGAGCGCGTGCTCAAGGAGCAGTGCGACGTGCCGGTGTTCCACGATGACCAGCACGGCACCGCCATCGTGGTTGGCGCCGGCCTGATCAACGCCCTGGAGATTCAGGGCAAGCGCATCCAGGACATTAAAGTGGTGTGCGTGGGCGCCGGTGCCGCCGGTGTGGCCTCCGTGCGTCTGCTTATCGAAATGGGCGCGCGCAAGGAAAACATCCTGGTGCTGGACCGCAAGGGCGTGATCCACAGCCGCCGTGACGACCTCAACCAGTACAAGGCGGCGCTGGCCAACGACACCGACAAGCGCACCCTGGACGACGCCGTGGACGGCGCGGATGTGTTTATCGGCGTATCCGGCCCGGACATGCTGACCTCGGAGATGGTCAAGAAGATGGCGCCCAAGCCGATCATCTTCGCGCTGGCCAACCCGGACCCGGAAATTCGTCCGGAGGTGGCTAAGGCCGCCCGCGCCGACGCCATCATCGCCACCGGCCGTTCGGACTACCCGAACCAGGTGAACAATGTGCTGTGTTTCCCGTACATGTTCCGCGGTGCCCTGGATGTGCGCTCCACCTCCATCAACGAGGAAATGAAGATCGCCGCCGTGCACGCCATCGCCGGTCTGGTGCGGGAAGCTCCGCCCAAGGAAGTGCTGGACGCCTACGGCGGCGGCGAGCTGAAATTCGGCGCCGAGTACATCATTCCCAAGCCCAACGACCCGCGTCTGCTGGGCCGGGTATCGGCGGCGGTGGCCAAAGCGGCGGTGGACTCCGGCGTGGCCCGCAAGGGTTACCCGTCCCACTATCCGCTCAACTCGCTGGATGAGATCTTCCCGGAGTTGTAAGGCTGCTGGCGCGGCAGTTACAAGTTGAAAGTTAAAAGTTGAAACGAGAAGGGGGCCCTGCCAATCGGCAGCGCCCCCTTCTTGTTTTTCCCTTTCAACTTTTAACTTGTCGCTTTCAACTGGTTTAAAAAATCTGCTCCGGGGTGCGGCCGTCGCTGCTGTGCGGCGACTCCAGTTCCGGCACATTGTTCTGGCGGAAGTACTCGAAGATCGCGTCCGGGTTGTCCGGGCGGGCCTGCAGGCCGCTGTCCGGGTCGATGCGCACCGACACGATGCCCGACGGCTGGGGCGGGTGCTGTTCCGGCACGCCGTTCAGGGCCTTGCCCATGTAGTCGATCCAGATCGGCAGGGCGGCGCGGCCGCCGTATTCACCCCAGCCCAGGGTGGCGGGGCTGTCGAAGCCCACCCACACGGTGGCCACCAGGGACGGCGAGAAGCCGGAGAACCAGGCGTCCACCTGGTCGTTGGTGGTGCCGGTCTTGCCGTGCAGGTCGCCCCGGCCCAGCCGGCGGGCGTCGCGGCCGGTGCCCCGTTCCACCACATCGTGCAGGATGCTGTTCATCAGCCAGATGATGTCCTCGTCTTCCACCCGTGGCGCCTTCACTGGCGGCGGTTGCACCGGTTTGCCGTCGTCGTCGGTGTCCGGGGTGCTTTCCGCCACCTGGTCGTCGTCCCGCACCAGCGCGCAGGGCGCCTCGCATTTTTCCACCCGGGGCGCTTTCCAGAGCACCTTGCCGTTCTTGTCCTCGATGCGCTCCAGGAAGTAAGGCGTCACCCGGTAGCCGCCGTTGGCGAAAATGGCATAGGCGCCGGCCAGCTCCAGTGGCGTCAGCGAGGCGCTGCCCAGGGCCAGGGAAAGGTCGCGCTGGAAGCGCTCGGTGGGCAGGCCGAAGTGGTTGAGGGTGTTCATGGTCTGGCCGATGCCGACCTGGCGGAGAATGCGGATCGACACCAGGTTGAGCGAGCGGTAAAGCGCCTCGCGCAGGCGGGTGGGTCCGTAGAAGCGTTCGCTGGAGCCGGTGGGGCGCCAGGCTTCTTCCAGTTCGCTGCTGTCGAACACCACCGGGGCATCATTAATGATGGTGGCCGGGGTGAAGCCGTTTTCCAGGGCGGCGGTGTACACGAACGGTTTGAAGGCGGAGCCCACCTGCCGGCGTGCCTGGGTGGCCCGGTTGAACTTGGACGCATAGAAGCTGTAGCCGCCCTGCAGGGCCTCCACGGCGCCGGTGTCCGGGTCCAGGGAAACGATGGCCGACTGGGCGCGGGGCAGCTGGGCCAGGCGCCAGCGGGCGTTGTCGTCCTGGCCCACCGGGCGCACGTAGATCACGTCGCCCACCTTGAGCACGTCGCCGGCGTTGTTCGGCGCCTCGCCCATGTAGCCTTTGCGGAGAGCCGGGCGGGCCCACTTGATGTCGTCCCACTCGATCACCGCCTGGTTGCCGTCCGCCAGCAGCACCGCCGCCTGGCGCTCGCGCAGGGCGGTGACCACGGCGGTGTGCAGGGGGCCGTAGGCGGGCTGGTCGCGGAAGCGCGCCACCCAGGCGGCGCGGTCCTGGTCGATTTCCTGGTGGTCGTCCGGCGCGACGGCCTTGGCCAGTTCCGGCTCCGGCTCGTCCTCGGCGGGCGCGGCCTCGGTGTCCTGGGGGCGCGGCCAGCCCGGGTCCGGCAGGTCGTCGGTCTTCACCTGGGCCAGGGGGCCCCGGTAGCCGTGCCGTTCGTCGTAGTCGTGCAGCCCCTGGCGCAGGGCGGTGACGGCGGCGTTCTGCCGGTCGCTGTTCAGGGTGGTGAAGATGCGCACGCCCTCGGTGTACACGTCCTTGTCCACCAGGTCCTGGGCGGCGATGCGCGCGATCTCGCCCATATAGGCCCCTTCCACCTCCGGGCTGGCGGCATGGTAACGGGCGGTGACCGGTGCCTGGCGGGCCGTTTCCATCTGCTCCTTGGTGATGGCGCCGGTCTCCTCCATGCGGTACAGAATCCAGTTGCGGCGCAGCCGCGCCCGCTCCGGATTGGTGATCGGGTTGTAGGCCGAGGGCGCCTTGGGCAGGCCGGCGATCATCGCCAGTTGCGCCAGGGTCAGGTCGCCGATGGGCTTGCCGTAGTAGACCTGGGAGGCCGCTTCCGCGCCATAGGCCCGGTGGCCCAGATAGATCTTGTTGAGATACAGCTCGAGGATCTCTTCCTTACTAAGGATGCGCTCGATCTGGATCGCCAGCACGATCTCGTTGAACTTGCGCAGGAAGCGCTGTTCCCGGTCGAGGAAGAAGTTGCGCGCCACCTGCATGGTGATGGTGGAGCCGCCGGAGCGGATCTCCTGGTAGCGCACCAGCTCCACCGCTGCCCGCAGCAGACCCTTGGGGTCCACGCCGGGGTGCTCGAAGAAGCGTTCATCCTCGGCCGCCAGTATCGCCTTCACGAAAAGCGGAGGGATTTCATCGTAGGTTATGGGCTCGCGGCGCTTTTCCCCGTACTCGGCGATCAGCTTGCCGTCGGCGGTATAGATGCGCAGTGGTATCTGGTACTCCACTTCACGAATGGCGACGGCCGCGGGAAGTTGCGGCGCCAGGTAAAGATAGCAGGCGGCGAGGACCAGGAGGGCACCGGTAGCGGCGGCGAGAACAAGGAGCGCGAGGGCCCGGATCCAGGAGGCGGTCAAGTGCATATTATTGCAATAGCTCTGACGATCAGAAGAAAGGGCTAGCAGACCCGTGAAGCAGGTCATTATACGGTGGAAAGGTTGTTGTGATCTAATATCCGTTCTGTTATTACTAATTTCTAAAGTGGTTGAGCATAAAAGCCACGTAACTACATATTTTTGAAGCAAAAAAGCCTCCATAAAAAACACATGGGACGACGACTGTGCTGCCTTTTCTCAGAAAAAAGGCCCAGACACTGCTGGGGATCGATATCAGTTCCACCGCCGTCAAATTGCTGGAGCTTTCCAAGGCGGGGGGCCGCTACAAGGTGGAGAGCTATGGGGTCGAACCCCTGCCGGCCAACGCGGTGGTGGAAAAGAACGTCAGCGATGTGGAAGGGGTCGGTGACGTTATCGCGCGCCTGGTCGGACGTGCCCGCCCGGGGGTGAAAACCGCCGCGGTGGCGGTGCCCGGCTCCGCCACCATCACCAAACTGATCGAAATGGACGCCTCGCTGGGCGAGGACGATATGGAGAACCAGTTGCGGGTGGAGGCGGATCAGTACATCCCTTTCCCGCTGGACGAAGTGCGCATGGACTTCCAGGTGCTGGGGCCGGTGGAAGACAACCCGGAGCGGGTCGAGGTACTGGTGGTGGCGTCGCGCACCGAGAACGTGGAAATGCGCGCCGATGCCCTGGAAATCGGCGGCCTGCAGCCGAAGGTGGTGGACGTGGAAGCCTACGCCATGGAGCGCACCTTCCAGATGATCCTGCCGACCCTGCCCAACGCCGAGGAGCTGGACACCGTGGCGGTGTTCGACATCGGCGCCACCATGACCACCCTCAACGTGTTCCACCAGAGCCGCAGCGTCTATACCCGCGAACAGCTGTTCGGCGGCAAGCAGCTCACCGAGGAAATCCAGCGCCGCTACGGCATCTCCATGGAGGAGGCCGGGCTCGCCAAGAAGACCGGCGAGTTGCCGGAGGACTATCAAAGCGAGGTGCTGTTTCCGTTCAAGGAATCCATTGTCCAGCAGATCAACCGCTCGCTGCAGTTCTTCTATGGCTCCACCCAGTTCAACCAGGTGGACTACATCCTGCTGGCCGGGGGCTCCGCGTCGATTCCGGGGTTGCCCGAGCTGATTCAGGACAAGGTGGGTACCGGGTGCTCCCTGGCCGATCCGTTCGCCGACATGGCGCTGGCCAACAAGGTCAATGCCCGCGCGCTGGGGAATGACGCCGCCGCGCTGATGATCGCCTGCGGCCTGGCGTTGAGGAGCTTCGAGCAATGACCACCACCATCAACCTGCTCCCGTGGCGCGAGGAACGGCGCAAACAGAAGAAACAGGAATTCCTGGCCGGGCTGATCTTCGCGGCGATTGTCGCCGGACTGATCTTCTGGCTGTGGAAGGGTATGGTGGAAGGGCAGATCGCCGACCAGCAGACCCGCAACAGCCATATTCAGAGCGCCATCGCCAAGCTCGACACCCAGATCAAGGAAATCAAGGAATTGCAGCGCCGCCGTGACGAACTGGTGGCGCGGATGACGGTGATTCAGGAATTGCAGGGCAACCGGCCGACCATTGTGTATGTGTTCGACCAGCTGGTGCGCACCCTGCCGGACGGCGTCTATTACACCCTGGTGGAGCGCAATGGCGACAACTACACCATCGAGGGCGTGGCGGAATCCAACAACCGCATCTCCCGGTTGATGCGCAACCTGGACGCCTCCGACTGGTTCGTGGAGCCCAATCTGCTCAATGTGCGGGCGCTGGAATCCAGCCGGGGCAGTGACGGCGAGGCCCAGGCCAACGCCTTCCTGCTCACCGTCAAGCAGGGTTCGCCGCGCAGCGAGGAAGAACAGGAGGCCGCCCAATGAAAGCGTCCGAACTGAAAAACCTGGATGTGCGGGAGCTGATCGACGAGCTCAACAGCCTGGATTTCGAGAACGTGGGCGGTTGGCCGCTGCCGGTGAAGATCGGCGCGGCGGTGCTGGTGTTCGGCGCCATCCTGTTTCTTGGCTATTTCCTCGCCATCAAGGACCTGAACGCGCGCCACGGGCAGCTGGTGCGGGAAGAAAAGACCCTGCTGGACAGCTACGAGAAGAAGGCGTTTCAGGCCCATAACCTGGAGCAGTATCGCCAGCAGCTGGTGGAAATCGAGGCCAGCTTCGAAACCCTCAAGAGCCAGCTGCCCCGCGACACCGAGGTGCCGGGCCTGCTCGAGGACATCACCCACACCGGCCTTGGCAGCGGCCTGGAGTTCGAGACCATCGAGCTCAAGGACGAGGTCAAGAAGGAGTTCTACGCGGAGCTGCCCATCGATATCCGGGTGATCGGTGATTACCACGGCTTTGGTTCCTTCGTGTCCGGGGTGGCCGCGCTGCCACGGATCGTCACGCTCCATAATTTCAAGATCGAGCCGCTGAAGAGCGATAACAAGGAGCCCGGGGGGCTGCTGGACATGGCCATCACGGCCAAGACCTACCGCTACGCGGAAGGCGGGGACAGCGGCGACGGCAATAAAAAGCAGGCCGGGAAGAAGGGTCGCTCCTGAGGGGAACACAGATGACAGCACGAAACGCCATCGCGCGGGGGATCATGGTGGTGACCGTAACGGCCCTGCTCGGCGGTTGCGGCGGCGGCGCCGATCTTGGCCAGCTGGACGCCCGCCTGGAAGAGATCAAGGCGCGACCGCGCGGCCGCATCGAGCCGCCGCCGGAGTTCAAGCCGATCGCCACCTACAGTTACGCGGCGCACAAGCTGCGCCCGCCGTTCAGCCCGCCGCAGGACCAGAAACTGCTGGAAGTGCCCGAGGGCCGCTCGGTGGAGCCGGATCTCAGCCGGCCCAAGGAATACCTGGAAGGGTTCAGCATCGACTCGCTGAACATGGTCGGCACCATCACGCGCCCCGGCAATCCGCTGGAGGCCTTGATCGCCGACCCCACCGGCGCCGTCACCCGGGTGCGGGTGGGCAGCCACATGGGCAAGAACTATGGGCGCGTGGTGGACGTGGGCGCCGGCCAGCTCGGGCTGGTGGAGATCGTGCCGGATGGACAAGGGGGCTGGGTGGAACGCTCCCGCAATATAACGCTTGCTGACTAACTGCTGCTGGGGATGCCAGTTATGAGTTTCTTCACATTGAAAACAACAAGCGCGGCGCCCCGGCATTGGTTGGCGGCGTTGCTGATTCTGGCCGGGGCGGCTCTGTTGTCCCCGGCGCGGGCCGCCACGCTCACCGACCTGCAGGCCAATACCCTGCCCGGCGACGGTGTGGAGGTGCGTCTGGACTTCAAGGGCAATGCGCCCCAGGTCAAGGGCTACAGCATCGAGCGGCCGGCGCGCATCGCCCTGGACCTGCTGGACACCAACAGCGCGGTGGACGTGAGACGCCACAACCTGGGCACCGGCAACGCGCGCAGTGTCACCGTGGTGGAAGCCAAGGACCGCACCCGGCTGATCTTCAACCTGGAGCAGCTCACCGGCTACGACACCCGGGTGGAGGGCCAGCAACTGGTGATCACCCTGGGCGGTGGCCAGAGCACGCCGCGCATGGACCCGGCCAGCCCGTCGCCGATGGTGGCCAGCGAGGCGGCCATCAGTGACATCGACTTCCGCCGGGGCGGCGATGGCGAGGGCCGGGTGATGATCAACCTGTCCAAGGCCTCCATGCCGGTGGACGTGAGCGAGGAGGGCGGCAAGATCATTGCCCGCTTCGTGGGCGCGGAAATCGCCGATGACCTGGTGCGCCGTCTCGACGTGACCGATTTCGCCACTCCGGTGAAATACGTCGATACCCGCCGCACCGATGGCGGCACCGTGGTCACCATCGAGCCGGAAGGCACCTGGGAATACCTGGCCTACCAGGCGGACAACCTGTTCAGCATCAATATCAAGCCGCTCACCCCGGCGGAGAAGGAGCGTCAGCGCCGCGAAGCGTTCAAGTACGACGGCGAAAAACTGTCGCTGAATTTCCAGGACATCGAGGTGCGTTCGGTGCTGCAGCTGATCGCCGACTTCACCGACCTGAACCTGGTGGCCTCGGACACCGTCACCGGCCGCATCACCCTGCGCCTGCAGAGCGTGCCCTGGGACCAGGCCCTGGAACTGATCCTCAAGACCAAGGGCCTGGACAAGCGCCAGGTGGGCAATGTGCTGCTGGTGGCGCCGGCGGATGAAATCGCCGCCCGCGAGAAGCAGGAACTGGAAGCGCAAAAGCAGCTCGCCTCCCTGGCGCCGCTGCGCACGGAGTACATCAGCATCAACTATGCCCGCGCCGAGCAGCTGCAGACGCTGATCACCGCCCAGGGCGGCTCCGAGGGCTCCTCGCTGATCAGCGAGCGGGGCTCGGTGACCGTCGATCAGCGCACCAACACGCTGATCGTGCAGGACACCTCCGCCCGCCTGGAGGACATTCGTGACCTGATCCGGCGCCTGGACGTGCCGGTCCAGCAGGTGCTGATCGAAGCCCGGGTGGTGATCGCCAGCACCAACGTGGCCGACGAGTTCGGCGTGCGCTGGGGTGGCCTGGGCTGGCAAAGCAGCCTGTGGGACGAGGGCAAGAGCTGGGGCGTTTCCGGCCGCCACACCTCGCTGCGCAACCTGCATTACGCCAACCTGGAAGCGGACCGCAGCAAGAACCCCATTGAAACCGAGATGGAGGAGTTCGACGAGGAGCAGAACAACGACCTGATCGTCGACATGGGCGTGGAATCCACCGACGCCACCCGCTTCTCCATCGGCTTCACCTCCCTGGATTCCGGCCTTATCGAGCTGGAACTGTCGGCGCTGGAATCCGAAGGGCATGGCGAACTGGTGGCCACGCCCAAGGTGCTCACCGCCGACCAGCAGCCGGCGGTGATCGCCTCCGGTCAGCAGGTGCCGTTCAACGTGGCCACCGCCTCCGGCGCCACCGCGGTGGAGTTCATCGAAGCGGAACTGCGTCTTGAGGTCACCCCCCAGGTGACCCCGGAAGGCGACGTGATCATGCAGCTCAAGGTCAACAACGATTCCCTGGGCACCAACCTGGACAACCCGGCCATCAACACCAACCGGGTGGAAACCACGGTGTTGGTGAACGACGGCGAAACCGTGGTTCTGGGCGGTATTTTCCAACAGGAAACGGTAAACTCCGTGATCAAAACGCCTTTCCTGGGTGACATTCCCTGGCTGGGTGCCCTGTTCCGCAAGAAGGTGAATCGTGATAACAAGCAGGAGCTGCTGATCTTTATCACGCCTCGCCTGGTGAAAGATGCAATGGTCAATCGGTGAATGAAAAGGCAGATACTTCTCTCTTTCTGGTAGGGCCCATGGGTGCTGGCAAAAGCACCCTGGGCCGGCATCTCGCGCAGGTCCTCGAGCGTCCTTTCTACGACTCCGACCGGGTTATCGAGGAGAAAACCGGCGCCGACATCCCCTGGATTTTCGATGTGGAAGGGGAAGACGGTTTCCGCCGCCGCGAGCGGGATGTGATCGACGAACTTACCGCGCTGTCCGGCATCGTGCTGGCCACCGGTGGTGGCGCGGTCCTTAATGAGGACAACCGGCGCCACCTGCACCAGCGGGGCTGCGTGATCTATCTGTGGACGCCGGTGGAATTGCAACTGGCCCGCACCCGCAACGACCGCAACCGGCCGCTGTTGCAGAGCGGTGACCCGGAGCGCAAGCTGCAAGCGTTGCTGGAAATGCGTGATCCGCTATATCGGGACGTGGCGCACGCCGTGGTGTCCACCGCTTCCGGTAACCTGAAGAAGGTCACCGATCAGGTGCTCGGTTGTCTGGCCGAACACGCCAACCGATAATGCCGTCCATTCCCACCGGCGATTCGAGACACTATGCACAAGCTTGACGTGGCGCTGGGCGAGCGCAGTTACCCCATTCATATCGGCCAAGGTCTGCTCGACGGCGGCCTGATCCGCGAAGCCGTGCGCGGCAACCAGGTGATGGTGGTCAGCAACGACACCATCGCGCCTCTGTATCTGCAGCGGGTGCTGGCCGGGCTGGACGGCCTGCAATGCGACACCCTGGTGCTGCCGGACGGCGAAAGCCACAAAACCCTGGCCACCCTGGAAACCATCTTCGATGCCCTGATGGCCCACCGCCATTCGCGCACCACCACCCTGGTGGCCCTGGGCGGCGGCGTGGTCGGCGACATGGTGGGCTTCGCCGCCGCCTGCTATCAGCGCGGCGTGGACTTCATCCAGGTGCCCACCACCCTGCTGGCCCAGGTGGATTCCTCGGTGGGCGGCAAGACCGCCGTCAACCATCCCCGGGGCAAGAACATGATCGGCGCCTTCCACCAGCCCCGTGCGGTGGTGATCGACACCGACGTGCTGGACAGCCTGCCGGACCGGGAATTCGCCGCCGGCATGGCGGAGGTGATCAAGTACGGTCTGATCCGCGACCCGGCCTTCTTCGAATGGCTGATCGAACACCAGCCGGCGCTGGCCGCCCGTGACCAGGCACCGCTGGCGGAAGCGATTCTGCGCAGTTGCCGCAACAAGGCCGAGGTGGTGGCCGCCGACGAAACCGAACAGGGCAACCGGGCGCTGCTCAACCTGGGCCACACCTTCGGCCATGCCATGGAAACCTTCACCGGCTATCGGGACTGGCTGCATGGCGAGGCGGTGGCCGCCGGCATGGTGATGGCGGCGCGCATGTCCGAGGAACTGGGCTGGCTGGGCGCCGGCGACCGCCGGCGGGTGGTCGATAGCCTGGCCGCCTGGGCGCTGCCGGTGACCGCTCCGCCGGGCATGAGCCGGGCGGATTTCACTGATCTGATGGCTTTGGACAAGAAAGTCCAGAACGGTCGTCTGAGGCTGGTACTGCTGAACCAAATCGGCGAGGCTCTGGTCACAGGCGAATACGATCCGAATGCATTGACGCGAACGCTCGAGGCCTTTTGTGAGAGATGAGGACTTTTTCTACGAGGGCGCCGAGCGCGGCGACCTGCTCGACGCTCTGAACGGCCATGCCCATGAAAGCGCCACCGTGGTGCTGGAAGGGGAGACCGGCAGTGGGGTCTCCACCCTGCTGGGCATGCTGTCCATGTCCCTGGTGGGCGATTACGAACTGATCCGGCTGGATGGCGCCGAGGAGCCCGGCGCCAACGCCGTGGTCGACGCCATGTTGGTGCACTTTGGCATCGAGCGGGCGGAGCTGGCGGATACCCTCAAACAGACCCTGGCCAACAGCCGCCTGGTGATCGTGGTGGACAACGCCGAGAGCATGCCGCAACCGGCCTTGGCCACCATGGCTTCGCTCAAGGAAAAGCTGGGCCAGCGTCTCGCCTATGTGTTTGGCGGCGCCCCGGGCAGCACCGAGATGGTCCGCGAAGGCGGGCTGGCGGTGGTCGATACCCTGAGCCTGCCGCCGCTGGACGGCGACGATGTGATGGCGATGGCCGACGAATTCTTCGCCCTGTCCCTGGACCAGGAGCAGGCCGATGACATCGTCGACTCCGCCCAGGGCCGGCTGGGCCCGGTGCTGGCGGACCTGGAAGAGCGTGCCTCCAGCACCGCCGGGCCGGCGGCCCGCAAGCCGGTGCCCTGGCGCCACGCTCTGGCGGTGGGCGCCCTGGTTCTGGTGGTGCTGGTGCTGTGGCTGGCCAGTGGCGACGATGAGGACAGCGACCGGGCCGACAAGGTGGTGAACCTGGAACTGCCCCGGGCCCCGGCCGATACCCTGGAGGCGGAGCCGGCGGAATCCGCCGCCGGGGAGCTGGCGCCGCGCACCGGCGAGGACGGCCACGACTATGGTCTGGTGTCGGACCCGGAACGCAGCCGCGATGCGCTGGCTGAATTTCACGATAACGCCTCGGACTTCGAGCAGGCGGAGACCCGCCCGCGCGACACCGGGCAACCGGCTTCCGAAGGCGCTGGCCCGGTGCCCCCGGCGGAGCCGGACACCAGCCGGCCGGCGTCGTCCGCCGACACTTCTTCCTCGTCCACCGCCGCCAGGCCGGCGCAAAAGCCGGCCCCCGAACCGGCATCCAAGCCCGCACCCGAACCGGCACCCAAGCCCGCACAAAAACCGGCGCGGCAGCCCGCCGCCAGCGAGCAGGCGGTGCCCGGCGGGCAGCCGGAGCTGTCCGGGCTGGACGCGCGCCTGGGTTACCGCCAGGAAGATTGGCTGGCCACCCGGGGCGATGATCAGTGGTTCCTGCAGCTGGTGGCCACCGGCCGTGAAGATGGTGCCCGCGCGGTGCTTGACCAGATCGGCCGGGAAGGCGCCTACTACCGCACGGAAAGAGGCGGAGAACAGGTCTATCTGGTGCTGGCGGGTCCGTATACCAGCCGCGACGCTGCGCTCAAGGCCCGTGAAGGGCTGCCTGAAGCGCTTCGCCGGGGCGGTCCCTTCCCCCGGGAGATGGGAGCCATCCGTAAGGAATTGCGCTGAACGTCGTCGAATGAACCGCCTTCGAGGCCCGACCTGTCCGGGTCGGGCCTCGCTGATGTTTGTCGCCTATGCGCTCAGCGTGTAGAATGCCTATCCCTTTTTTGCCGTCGCCGTCTTTTCGACGTCAGTACCGCCTTCTGTAAGTCTCTGAATTTCAAGAGGATTGGTTTTGATGCAGCAGAATTCCAAGCTGGTGCAGGGGCTCTATGAGCCCGGAGATTTCCGGGACAACTGCGGCTTTGGTCTGATCTCCCACATGGAAGGTCAGGCCAGCCACGAGCTTCTGCAAACCGCCATCGAAGCGCTCACCTGCATGACCCACCGGGGCGGCATCAATGCCGACGGAAAAACCGGTGATGGCTGCGGGCTGTTGCTGAAAAAACCCGATTCCTTCTTCCGCAAAGTGGCGGATGAGTTGGGTGTGGAATTGCCCGACACCTATGGGGTCGGCATGATTTTTACCCACCCGGAAGCGGAACCCGCCCGGGCCCAGAAAGCCATCGTCGAGGAACAGCTGCAGGCCCAGGGCCTGAAAGTGCTGGGCTGGCGCGACGTGCCCACCGACCCGTCCTGCCTGGGCGAGTTGGCGCTGCAGTCGCTGCCGGGCTTCACCCAGGTGCTGGTGGCCGCCGACGACGCTTCCGAACAGGAGCTTAACCGCCGCCTGTTCTATGCCCGCCGCCATGCCGAGAAGCGCATCGAGAACGACGGTTATTTCTACGTCTGTTCGCTGTCCGCGTCGGTGGTGTCCTACAAGGGCCTGATGATGCCGGTGGATCTGCCGGCGTTTTTCCCGGACCTCGGTGACGAGTCCATGGAAACCGCCATCGTGGTGTTCCACCAGCGGTTCTCCACCAACACCTCGCCGCAGTGGCCGCTGGCCCAGCCGTTCCGGTACCTGGCGCACAATGGTGAGATCAACACCATCCAGGGCAACCGCAACTGGGCGCTGGCCCGCCAGAACAAATTCGACAACGAGCTGCTGCCGGACCTGGCGGATCTCAGCCCGCTGGTGAACCGCAGCGGTTCCGATTCCTCCAGCATGGACAACATGCTGGAAGTGCTGCTCGCCGGGGGCATGGACCTGTTCCGCGCGGTGCGCATGATGGTGCCGCCGGCCTGGCAGAACGTGGACACCATGGACGCGGATCTGCGCGCCTTCTACGAATATAACTCCATGCACATGGAGCCGTGGGACGGCCCCGCCGGTCTGGTAATGACCGACGGCCGCTACGCGGTGTGCATGCTCGACCGTAACGGTCTGCGCCCGGCCCGCTGGGTAATCACCAAGAACGGCTTTATCACCCTGTCGTCCGAAATCGGCGTGTACAGCTACCAGCCCGAGGACGTGGTCGCCAAGGGCCGGGTCGGACCCGGCCAGATTCTGGCGGTGGACATCGAGAAGGGTGAGCTGCTGCACACCCGCGACATCGATGACCGGCTCAAGGTGCGTCACCCCTACCGGCAGTGGCTGAAAGACAACGCCCTGCGCATCGAGGCCAACTACGACCACGAAGTGGATCGCACCGACGACATCGATCCTCAGGATCTGCTGAGCTATCAGAAGTTCTTCCAGATCAGTTTCGAGGAGCGTGACCAGGTGATCCGCCCGCTGGCGGAATCCGGCCAGGAAGCCACCGGCTCGATGGGCGACGACACCCCCATGGCGGTGCTCAGCCAGCGCCAGCGGCCGCTGTACGATTACTTCCGGCAGCAGTTCGCCCAGGTTACCAACCCGCCCATCGATCCGCTCCGCGAAGCCATCGTGATGAGCCTGGAAACCTGCGTGGGCGCCGAGCGCAATGTGTTCGAGGAAACCTCCGACCACGCCGACCGCGCGATCCTGGCGACCCCGGTGCTGTCCCACTCCAAGTTCACCAATCTGCTCAAGATCGAACGCCCGGGCTACGGCCATGAGCATTTGAGCCTGCACTACGCGCCGGAAACCGGCCTGGAACAGGCGGTGCGCGATCTGTGCGCGGCGGCGGAAAAGGCGGTGGCCAACGGCAAGGTGATCCTGGTGCTGTCCGACCACGGTATCGCCCAGGACCAGCTCACCATCCACGCCCTGATGGCCACCGGCGCGGTGCACCACCACCTCACCGCCACCGGCCTGCGCAGCGACGCCAACATCATCGTGGAAACCGCCACCGCGCGGGATTCCCATCACTTCGCGGTGCTGTTCGGGTTCGGCGCCACCGCCGTGTACCCGTACCTGGCCTACGACGTGATCGCCGATATGGTGAAGAGCGGCGAACTGCTCGGTGACCCGGTGGAACTGCAGAAGAATTTCCGCAAGGGCATCAACAAGGGCCTGATGAAGATCCTCTCCAAAATGGGGATCTCCACCATCACCTCCTACCGGGGTGCCCAGCTGTTCGAAGCCATCGGTGTCGCCAGCGACGTGGTGGACCTGTGCTTCCGTGGCGTGCAGAGCCGCATCGAAGGCGCCTCCTACGAAGACTTCGAGAACGATCAGAAGATCATCGCCAAGGACGCCTGGAAGCAGCGCAAGCCGGTGGACGCCGGCGGCGTGCTCAAGTACATCCACGGCAAGGAATACCACGCCTTCAATCCGGATGTGGTGCACGCCATTCACCGTGCCACCCAGAACGATGATTACGAGGCGTACAAGGAATTCGCGGCGCTGGTCAATGAGCGCCCGGTGGCCACCCTGCGTGACCTGCTGCGGCTGCGTCAGGACGTGACCGCCATCGACCTGGAACAGGTCGAGCCGATCGAAACCATCCTGCCGCGCTTCGACTCCGCCGGCATGTCCCTGGGCGCGCTCAGCCCGGAGGCCCATGAAGCCATCGCCACCGCCATGAACCGGCTGGGCGGTCGCTCCAACTCCGGCGAAGGCGGCGAGGACCCGGCCCGTTTCGGCACCGAGCGGGTCTCCAAGATCAAACAGATCGCCTCCGGCCGCTTCGGCGTGACCCCGCATTACCTGGTCAACGCGGAAGTGCTGCAGATCAAGATCGCCCAGGGCGCCAAGCCCGGCGAAGGCGGCCAGCTGCCCGGTGGCAAGGTCAACGCGCTGATCGCCCGGCTGCGCCACTCGGTGCCCGGCGTCACCCTGATCTCGCCGCCGCCGCACCACGATATCTATTCCATCGAGGATCTGGCGCAGCTGATCTTTGACCTCAAGCAGGTCAACCCGGCGGCGCTGGTGTCCGTGAAGCTGGTGTCCGAGCCCGGCGTCGGCACGGTGGCCTCCGGCGTGGCCAAGGCCTACGCCGACCTGATCACCATCTCCGGCTACGACGGCGGCACCGCGGCCAGCCCGCTGACCTCGATCCGCTACGCCGGCTCGCCCTGGGAACTGGGCCTGTCCGAGGCCCACCAGGCGCTGCGTGCCAACGATCTGCGCGACAAGATCCGCCTGCAGACCGACGGCGGCCTGAAGACCGGCCTGGACGTGGTCAAGGCCGCCATTCTCGGCGCCGAATCGTTCGGCTTCGGCACCGTGCCGATGATCGTGCTGGGCTGTAAGTACCTGCGTATCTGTCACCTGAACAACTGCGCCACCGGCGTGGCCACCCAGCGGGACGATCTGCGCCAGGATCACTTTATCGGCGCCCCGGACATGCTGATCAACTACTTCACCTTCGTGGCGCGGGAAGTGCGCGAGCTGCTCGCCGCCCTGGGTGTGAAGAGCCTGCCGGACCTGATCGGCCGTACCGATCTGCTGGAGCGGATCGAAGGCACCACCGACAAGCACAAGCGTCTCGACCTGACGCCGATGCTGCGCAATGACCATGTGTCGGCGGACAAGCCCACCCATTGCCAGGTGAAAAGTAACGAGCCGTTCGACAAGGGTGTGCTGAACCGCGAGATGGTGGACGAGATGCGCACCGCCGTGGAGAACAAATCCGGCGGGTCCTTCCACTACACCATCACCAACTGCGACCGTTCCGTGGGTGCCACCGTGTCCGGCGAAATCGCCAAGCACCACGGCAACCTGGGCATGGAAAGCGCCCCCATCCGGGTACGCTTCACCGGTACCGCCGGGCAGAGCTTCGGCGTGTTCAACGCCGGCGGTCTGCATCTGTACCTGGAAGGCGACGCCAACGACTACGTCGGCAAGGGCATGGCCGGTGGCAAGATCGTGATCCGGCCGCCCAAGGGCAGCCCTTTCAAGACCCAGGACACCGCCATCATCGGCAACACCTGCCTGTACGGCGCCACCGGCGGCCGCCTGTTCGCCTCCGGCACCGCCGGCGAGCGCTTCGGCGTGCGCAACTCCGGCTCCCACGCGGTGGTGGAAGGGGCCGGCGATCACTGCTGCGAATACATGACCGGCGGTTGCGTCACCGTGCTGGGCCGCACCGGCCACAACTTCGGTGCCGGCATGACCGGTGGCTTCGCCTATGTGCTGGACGAAGACAACGACTTCTTCGACCGGGTCAACCCGGAACTGATCGAGCTGCACCGCATCAGCTCCGAGTCCACCGAATCCCATCGCAGCCATCTGCGCCATGTGATTCAGGAATTCGTGGAAGAGACCGGCAGTGAGTGGGGCCAGCATATTCTGGATAATTTCGATGCCATGAGCCGTAAGTTCTGGCTGGTGAAACCGAAGGCCGCCAGTCTGGAAGACCTGCTCAAGAGCACGCGCGCCAATCCGGCATAACGGGGAAGAACATGGCTGAACGTTTGAACAATCACTTTCAGTTCCTGGATGTTCCGCGGGTCGATCCCAAGAAAAAGGACATCGAGGATCGCAAGGAACGCTACGAGGAAATCTACTACCCGTTCGAAACCCGGGAAGTGGAACATCAGGCCCACCGTTGTCTGCACTGCGGCAATCCGTACTGCGAATGGAAGTGCCCGGTGCACAACTACATTCCCAACTGGCTGAAACTGATCAGCGAAGGGAACCTGATGGAGGCAGTGGAGCTGGCGCACCAGACCAACTCCCTGCCGGAAGTGTGTGGCCGCGTATGCCCGCAGGACCGCCTGTGCGAAGGCGCCTGTACCCTCAATGACGGCTTCGGCGCGGTAACCATCGGCGCCACCGAGAAGTACATCGCCGACACCGCCCTGGCCATGGGCTGGCGTCCGGACATGTCCAAGGTGGTGTGGACCGACAAGAAAGTGGCGGTGATCGGCGCCGGCCCGGCGGGCATCGGCTGCGCCGACGTGCTGGTGCGCAATGGCGTCAAGCCGGTGGTGTTCGACCGCTACCCGGAAATCGGCGGCCTGCTGACCTTCGGTATCCCCGAGTTCAAGCTGGAAAAGCCGGTGATGACCAAGCGCCGGGAAGTGTTCGAGGGCATGGGCATCGAGTTCCGCCTCAACACCGAAGTGGGCAAGGACGTGACCATCGATGAACTGCTCGAGGAATTCGACGCGGTGTTCATGGGCATGGGTACCTACACCTACATGAAAGGCGGCTTCCCCGGCGAGGACCTGGACGGCGTGCACGAAGCGCTGCCGTTCCTGGTGGCCAACGCCAACCGCAACCTGGGCTTCGAGAAAGACGAAGCGGACTTCATCGACGTCAGCGGCAAGCGCGTGGTGGTGCTCGGTGGTGGTGACACCGCCATGGACTGCAACCGCACCTCCATCCGCCAGCAGGCGGAAAGCGTGGTGTGCGCCTACCGCCGTGACGAAGAGAACATGCCCGGTTCCCGCCGCGAGGTGGCCAATGCCAAGGAAGAGGGCGTGCAGTTCCTGTTCAACCGGCAGCCCATCGAAGTGGTTGGCGAAAACGGCAAGGTGGTCGGCGTCAAAGTGGTCGAGACCAAACTCGGCGAGCCGGACAACAACGGCCGCAGCCGCCCGGAACCGATCCCCGGCAGCGAGGAAGTGCTGCCCGCCGACGTGGTGATCGTGGCCTTCGGTTTCCGCCCCAGCCCGGCGGACTGGTTTGATGCCAAGAACGTGACCACCGACGACTCCGGCCGCGTCACCGCGCTGGAGAAGCAGGCGTTCCCGTTCCAGACCAGCAACGAGAAGATCTTCGCCGGTGGTGATATGGTGCGTGGTTCCGACCTGGTGGTGACCGCCATTTGGGAAGGCCGCGAGGCCGCCAAGGGTATTCTCGACTACCTGGACGTCTAACCCGCCTGGTAGAGCAAGGCTGTGTAGGAGCGGCTTTAGCCGCGATTGGCCGTCGGACGCAATGCCGGCCAATCGTGGCTAAAGCCGCTCCTACGTTTAGAAGAGGGTTCACCGATGACCTATGCTGCACTGAAGAACGACCGCTTCCTGAAAGCCCTGGCCCGTGAGCCGGTGGATCGCACCCCGGTATGGATGATGCGTCAGGCCGGCCGCTACCTGCCCGAATACCGCGCCACCCGCGAGAAAGCCGGTTCCTTCATGGACCTGTGCCGCAACGCGGAACTGGCCTGCGAGGTCACCCTGCAGCCCCTGGAGCGTTACCCGCTGGACGCGGCGATTCTGTTCTCGGACATCCTCACCATCCCCGACGCCATGGGCCTGGGGTTGTATTTCGAGCCCGGCGAGGGGCCGAAATTCCGCAAGACCGTGCGCACCGAACAGGACATCGCGGCGCTGCCGGTGCCGGATGCGGAGCGCGATCTGGACTATGTGATGCGCGCGGTGAGCACCATCCGCCGGGAGCTGAACGGCCGGGTGCCGCTGATCGGTTTCTCCGGCAGCCCCTGGACGCTCGCCACCTATATGGTGGAAGGCGGCCCCAGCAAGGACTTCCGCCACCTCAAGGGCATGGTCTATGGCCGCCCGGAGCTGGCCCATGCCCTGCTCGACAAGCTGGCCCGCTCGGTCACCGACTACCTGAACGCCCAGATCCGCCACGGCGCCCAGGCGGTGCAGATCTTCGACACCTGGGGCGGCGCCCTGTCGGCGGAGGCCTACCCGGAGTTTTCCCTGGGCTACATGAAGCGCATCGTCGATGGTCTGATCCGCGACCACGAAGGCCGCAAGGTGCCGGTGATCCTGTTCACCAAGAACGGCGGGTTGTGGCTGGAAACCATGGCGGACAGCGGCTGTGACGCCCTGGGCCTGGACTGGACCATCAATATCGGCGAGGCCCGTCGCCGGGTGGGCGACCGGGTGGCGTTGCAGGGCAACCTGGACCCGGCGGTGCTGTACGCGCCGCCGGCGGCGATCCGCGCCGAGGTGAAACGCATCCTCGACGACTTCGGTGACCACCCGGGCCACATCTTCAACCTGGGCCACGGCATCACGCCCCAGGTGGACCCGGAACACGCCCGCGCCTTTATCGAAGCGGTGGTCGAATTGGGGAGCCTCTGAACCACGCCTTGCGCACCCAGCGTGTCCACGCCCTGCCTGTAAGCCTGAGTACGCAAGACGTGGTTCAGAGGCTCCCTGGCGCCCGCTAGGGCGCCCGCCCTCCGATCAGCCGCCGTATTCCCGTTGCAGGGCCCGGCGGCGGCGTTGGGCGGCCAGCCGGCCGCGCAGCGCCAGCACGCCGTGCACCAGCAGCAGCCCCAGGGCGGCGACCACCCACAGCACCCGTAGCAGCGCCTGGCCGTCCCGGTCCACCCGTTGCGGGTCGAGCACCCAGTGCGGCGCGCCATCCTCGGTGCTGGCGCGCTCAACCAGCACCCCTTCCAGATGAAAGGCCCGCAGGCCCTGCTCGCCATCCTGGGCCCGCAGGGTCTCCCATTTGCGGCCCGCCCGGTCGCCGCTTGGCAGCGCCAGCAGATCCTCGCCCCGGGTGGTGCTGAGCACCACGCCGCCGCGCTGCTGTTCGGCCAGGGCCCCGGCCAGTTGTTCGGTGAGCGGTTGCAGACGCTGCTGCGCCACCCGTGCCATGGCGTCACCCAGGTTATCCAGTTGCCGGCTCAGGGCCACCGCCTCCCGGTGCTCGGGGTTATCTTCCTCGGCCAGGCGGCCGCGCAGAGTGTCCCAGTCCTGTTCTTGCGGGGCGGCGGGAAAACGCAGCGTGTTCAGAGCGCGCCGGCGCAGGTCGTCGCAGGCCGGTGTGTTGTCGTCCGGGCACAGCTCCTGGATGGCGGCCAGCACCTCACGGCCATTGCTGACCACCAGCGGGCGCCGGTCACCGGCGCCGCCGCCGCGCAGCATGGCCATCAATTCCAGGGACCGGTCCCGGCGGGTCTCCACCAGCTCGCCGGCCAGCGCCGAGCGGATCAGCGGGTCCGGCTCCAGGTCCGGCAGGCTCGGCGTGTCACCGCCCCAGCGAATCCGGTCGCAGCGCAGGCGGGCCGGGTCCGTGGCCACCTGGCAGCGGCCCTGGCCGTCCAGCACCAGATGGCGGCCCGGGGAGGGCGCCGCCTCCACCAGCCGCGCCGGGTCGTTGACGGTAAGCGGGCCGGCGCCGGACAGCCATTGCCCGGCCTGCGCCGCGTCCAGCTCCGGCCGCACCGGGCCCAGCAGCGCCACCACCAGGGCCAGCAGGCCCACCAGCGCCAGGGACAGATGGCGGCCCCAGTACACCGGCGGGTGGCGGCGGTATTCCTGGTCCACGGAGAAGCGCCGGTTGTAGTCGACCACGGAATAGTCGTCCACCCGCAGTTCCAGCTCCAGCCGCTGGTCCTGCTCATACTCGATGTACGGGCGCCACTGGTCGGGCAGTTGAAAGGCGAATTTGTCGCCCAGGGCGGGGGCCACGGACACCGTTTGGGTCTGTTCATCCAGCCCCACGGGGATCAGATTCAGATAGCCGGACACCCGGTTCACCTTGCCCGGCGGGCCCGGGCGCCAGGGCCGCCAGATCAGCCACAGGGCCGGCGCCGCGCACAGCAGCGCCAGGGCGGACCAGATCAACAGCCAGGTGAGCGAATCACGGCTGGCGGCCAGGGCCAGGGCGATGAACGCCAGGGTCCAGCACAGACCCGCCAGCAGGCCCAGGCCACGGCCCTCGCGGGCCAGGATTTCCGCCTCGGTTTCGTCCCGCTGCAGCAGGATGTCCACCCGGCGCCGGGCGGCCTGGTCGTCCTCGGTTTCCTCTTCGTCGTTATCGACGATGTCCTGGAGGGCGCCCCGGTCCCCCTGTTCCCACTGGTTGCGGGCGCTCTCGCGGCGGCGGTCCCGGGCGGCGCCTTCCAACAGTTCGAAGTCATTGAGGCGCACCACCACCGCCAGTTTGTCGGCGAACACCACCTCGGCCTGATTGTCGTGGCTCAGGAAGTGCTCGGCGTCGAACGGCAGAATCACCTCCACGCCGCCGATGATGTGGTGCCAGGTCTGATTGCCCTGGTTCTCCACGCCGTGGCGGCGGTATTCGCCGCTCAGCGGGAACACCTCCTCGCTGTGCAGACGCACCGGCTTGCCGGGCCGATCCGGGCGCACCAGAAACGGCTCCAGGGCCTGCCGCTCTTCCGGCGAAAGGCGCCGCAGGGGCTGGGCCTGGCCGCGCAACGCGTTCAGTTGGCGGGCGCTTTCCCGCTTGCGGGCTGAATAAACGATGGCGGAATAGAGCGAGGTGAGGATCACCACGGTGATCAGGATCAGTTTGATAACCAGAAGGCCCATTGCCGGCTCCTTGGGAAACAGGCGGGCATGCTAACTTATCCTGGCGCGGTACGGGGAACGGCGGTGGGAGGGAGTGATCCGGTTCACTGTCCGGTTCGGGTGGGTCCGGTGATGGCCCGGGCCCTTAAATGAAAAGCGCGGCCCGAGGGCCGCGCAAAGATTTCCAGAGACTCTCATATCGCTCGAAATCACACCTTTTGGCATCTAGCCTCCAGGCTTGTTACAAGGCTAGCGCCGCTGGCGGCGAGCTGTCAAGCAGGGCTTTGCATCCACGGCAAGAAGCGTTGTGAGCAATTGGTGAAGAAAGGTGAATCGGGATTGGTCTCATTTGCGAAAAAAGCAATCACCTATGCATTCGCCTTTTTTAATGGCCGATGCGGCGCAGTTGATAAAGGTTGTGACTGATCGCCACCACCTCGCCGTGGGCGTCCTTGAGTTCCGTTTCCCATTCGAAATCGCACTTGCCCTGTTCCGCCGCCGTGGTCTGGATACGCTCGATCTCGCTATCGTCGAGGCGCACTTCCACGGTGATGTCGGTGGTGGCCGGGCGCCGGAAGCGGATGCGCATGTCCTTGACGATGGGGTAGAAGCTGCGCACGTCGAACGAGGACAGGTAGATCACGCCGCCGGGCAGCTCCGCCAGGGTGTAGAGGGCGCCAGCGTACATGATGCCCACATGGTTCAGATTGGGCTCCAGCGGCATCATCATGCGGCAATAGCCGCGCTCCACATCCAGGGTGCGCACGCCACAGCGCTCGACGAAGGGAAAGGTCTTGTCGGACGCCGCCTTGATCCGTTCTTTTTCGGTTTCGCTCAAAGCCATCGGGGTCTCCTGCCGCCATGGGAAAATGCCAGACAATCCATGCTAGCAAAGCCGGCGGCGCACACCGCTGGCGGTAAACACCAAAGCCCTGGTGCTTCTGGTCAGGCGCTGGCCAGAGGGTCGGTGCGGGCCACCGGGAAGTGCATCACAAAGTCAGGCATGTGCACCGCGCCCCGGGACCGGCCCGCCTGCAGCCGCGGAAAATGCTCGCCGTCGCCGCGGGCCTCCCGCAGCCGCGCCAGCCCCAGCCGGCCGCGCACCGAGGGGGTGTAGAGAAAGCGCCGGCCGTCACGGATCTGCCCCAGGGTGCGCCAGTCCGCCGGCAGCAGCGCGCCGGGGAAGGGCAGGGCGGGGCCCAGCCGGTCCAGGGTCAGGGCGGCGATCTCCCGGTCCTGGTAATGCACCGCCACGCGTTCCCGGCGGCCGCGCCGCCGCCAATCGAAACCGGCCACCCGCTTGTCCAGGCCCCAGTTGCGGTTGCCGTTGTCGGCACTCTCCTGGCTGGACACATAAATGCGGCCGATGCTCCAGCGGGTGCGGCCATCGGGAAAGCGAAACGGCCCCGGCATGAACAGCAATTCCTGATAGGGCCCCACCTCGGAGCGCTGGTAATCCACCAGCATCACCAGGGCCGGGCCGCGCACCGGCTCGCCCAGGGCGCGGGCGGCGCCCCCCTGCTGGTGGCGCAGCGAGGCCGGCAGGGAGAGCGCCGCCACGAAAGCGCGGCCGCGCAATTGCCAGGGGGCCGGCGCCTCCATTCAGCGCGGCCCGTACAGGTCGTCGGTTTTCGCGGCGCAGATAAAATCGTTGCGGTGCAGACCGCCGATCTTGTGCGTCCACCAGGTCACCGTGACCTTGCCGTATTCGGTGAGCAGGGCCGGGTGGTGGCCTTCATCCTCGGCCAGATCGCCCACCTGGTTGGTGAAGGCCAGGGCCTCGGCGAAATTCTTGAACGAAAACTGCCGCTGCAGCCGCTCCTCACCGTCTTCCTCGATCTGCTTCCAGTCGGGAACCTGTGGACGCAGCTCACGGGCTTCCTGCTCGCTGATGCGCGGCGCGCCCTTCCGGCACGCCTCGCAGCTTTGTTGTTTCAGGGTCATGGCACATGCTCCTTGTTGGCGAGAAGGTTCAGGCTACAAGCTTCGGGCGACAAGCTCCAAGCTGGGGGCGGCACGGGAGGTTAAAAGTTGAAAGTTAAAAGTTGAAAGGGGCTGGCTGCGAGCCTTTCTCGCGGCCTTTGGCCGGGAGGGGTTGGGCATGGCTCCCTCCACCTGAACGCGGGCACGGCCTTGATGCCTTAAAGGCCTGCCCCGCGTTTGAACTTTCAACTTCCAACTTTGAACATTCAACTTCTAACCCTGCCCCTAATCCCGGCCGATCAGATCCCGGGCGATGGCGATGATCTGCATCTCATCGGTGCCGGCGTAGATCTGCAGGATCTTGGCGTCGCGCATCAATTGTTCCACCCGGGACTCACGCATGTAGCCGTAGCCGCCGTGGATCTGTACCGCTTCGGTGGAGACCTCCATGGCGGCCTGGGCGGCGTACAGTTTCATGGCCGAGGCCTCGGCCAGGGTCATTTGCTTGCCGGCGGCGGTCATCTCGATATAGCGGAACACCATGTTCTGCAGGTTGGCCCGGGCCACTTCCATTTTCGCCAGCTTGAGCTGGATCAGCTGGTTGTCGCCGATCGGCCGGCCGAACTGCACCCGGTCGCGGGCGTAGCCGGTGCACAGTTCCAGGGCCCGTTCCACCATGCCCAGAGCCATGGCCGCCACGCCGGCGCGCTCCTGCAGGAAGGTGGCCTTGGCGCCGGAGCGGCCATAGGCGGTCTCGCTGCCGCCCAGCAGCCGGTCCGCGCCCACCTTCAGGTCGCTGAAGAACAGCTCGCCGGTGGGTGAACTGCCGATGCCCATCTTCTTGAACGGCTTGGACTGCTCGAGCCCTTCCATGCCGCTGTCGAGAATAAAGGACACGATCTTGCGGTCCCGGGGCGCCACGCCTTCCTCGTCGAGCTTGCAGATCAGAATGATGGTGTCGGCGAACGGGCCATTGGTGATCCAGGTCTTGCTGCCATTGATCACATAGCCGCCGTTGCTATCCCGGCGGGCCAGGGTTTTCATCTGGCCGAAGGCGTCGGAGCCGGAGTTCGGTTCGGAGATCGCCCAGGCGCCCACCTTCTCCAGGGTCAGCAGGGGCAGGGCCCAGCGTTCTTTCTGTTCCAGGGTGCCCTTGCTCATGATGGCGCCGCCGGCCAGGCCCATGGACACGCCCATGGCGGTGACCAAGCCCTGGGCATGGCGGCTCAGCTCGATGATCGGGATCATGGTCATGGCGGCCTGTTCCCCGGAGCCGCCGCCCTCCTCACGGTCGCTCCGGTCGGCGGCGGTTTCGCCGGCCTTTTCCCGGGCGATGCGCTTTTCGAAGCTCTGCGTGGCCATGACGTCCATGCCGAAGGTTTTGATCATCTTGCGCAGGATGTCGTAGGGCGGCACGCCGTTGTATTCGATGTCGTCCAGATTCGGCACCACTTCCTTGGCGACGAAGTCGCGCACCATCTTCTGGATCATCTGTTGTTGTTCGTTCCACTCGATCATGACGGTCACCGGTTCGATTGACGATGCCAGGACGCTAGCAGGCCGCCCGGTGCCCGTCATTGATCGAGGTTGACCGGGGGGCTGATGGGATCGGTCAGTGGCCGCCCCGTTTCAGCGGCGCGCCCCATCCTTCATAATGCCCGCTTCATTTCTCAAGCGGGCCGCGCGCATGGAAATCAAGATCGCCCAGGGACACAATCCGCCCCACAACATCAATGGCATCACCGTGGTGATCGATGTGATCCGCGCTTTCACCACCAGCCACGAGGCCTTTGTCGGCGGCGCCAGCCATATCTATCCGGTGTCCACCGCCGACGATGCCTTCGCCCTGCGCCAGGATTACCCGCAAGGCCTGCTGGTGGGGGAAATCGAGGCGCTGCCCATCGAAGGGTTCGACCACGGCAACTCGCCCTGGGAAATCCGCCATACCGATGTGCGCGGTCGCTACCTGATCATGCGCACCACCAATGGCGTGGCCGCCACCCTGCGGGCCCGGGACAGCCGCCAGGTGCTGGTGGCGGCGCTGATCAACGCCCGCGCCACCGCCCGCTATATCCTGGAGAAGGCCCCTGCCACCGTGGTGCTGGTGGCCTCCCACCCCACCGGCGACGAGGACGTGGCCTGCGCCGAGTACATCAAGACCCTGCTGGGCGGCGATGGCATCACCCTGGAAGAGGCCCGGGACCGTACCCTCAACGCCCTGGCGGCCCGTAAATTCCTGGATGGCCGCCACCCGCGCCTGCGCCCCCAG
Source organism: Alloalcanivorax gelatiniphagus (assembly GCF_005938655.1). Lineage (GTDB taxonomy): Bacteria > Pseudomonadota > Gammaproteobacteria > Pseudomonadales > Alcanivoracaceae > Alloalcanivorax > Alloalcanivorax gelatiniphagus. The sequence continues at coordinate 25,118 of NZ_VCQT01000038.1, read as the reverse complement.
GACATCGAGATGGCCGCCTCCGACGCCGGTGACCAGGGGCTGGTGATGGGCGTCAGCTATGAGCCGGTGCCGCGCATTGACGTGATCCACGGCTAAGGTCCGCGGTCAGGCTCAGCGATGGCTCCCCTCCAGGGTGCGCGCCAGCGCCCACACCCGCACCTCCTCTGCGCCGGCTTCGTATAACGCATGGCTGGCGGCGCGCAGGCTGGCGCCGGTGGTGATCACATCGTCCACCAGCAGTACCCGCCGGCCACGGCTGGCCGGTAGCGCCTGGAAGGCATGGCGCAGGCTGCGCACCCGCCAGGCGCGGCCGTGGCCCTGCTGGGGCGGGGTGGCCCGCCGGCGCCGCAGCAACGGCACCAGCGGCCGCCGCCAATGCCGCGCCAGGGCCGCCGCCAGCCGCTCCGCCTGATCGAAGCCGCGCACCCAGCGGCGCCGCCAGTGGGCCGGCAGCGGGCACAGCAGGTCCGCCTCCGGCCACGGTAAAGGCGCCCCGGTGGCCAGGGTTTCCAGCGCCCGTTCCACCGGCAGCTGCCCCTGATGCTTATAGGCATTGATCAGCCGGTCCAGGGGAAACCGGTAGGCCCAATCGCAGTAACCGGCGCGGAAGCCGGGCGGCTGGCGCAGGCAGCGGCCGCACAGCTCGCCGGGCTGCAGCCCCGGGGCGGGCAGGGCGCACCGGCAAAGCGGGCCGGACAGGGCGCAGCAGCGCTCCAGTTCCCGGCGGCAGTGGGCGCACAGGGCGTCGGCCTCCGGCCGGGCGCAGAGCACGCAGCGGTTGGCGGGAATCCGTTCCTCGAAAAGATTAAAAAACATCCAGATGTAAACCTATGCAATGATCCTTAAGTTGACAGCCCCCGGCGGCCTGCTAGGCTTTGGGCAACCGTTCGGAGAGACCATCATGCCAGTAGCCGCCGCCACGCCCCGTAAGACATCCGCCATCAATGCCGTACGCCATGACTGGCATCGGGGTGAGATCGAAGCCCTGTTCACCCTGCCGTTCAACGATCTGTTGTTCCGCGCCGCCCAGGTGCACCGGGAGCACTTCGATCCCAACGCGGTGCAGGTGAGCACGCTGCTGTCGATCAAGACCGGCGCCTGCCCGGAGGACTGCAAGTACTGCTCCCAGTCCGGGCACTACAACACCGAACTGGAAAAAGAGAAGCTGCTGGAAGTGGCGCGGGTGGTGGAAGAAGCCCGGGCCGCCCGTGAAAAGGGCGCCTCGCGCTTCTGCATGGGCGCCGCCTGGCGCAGCCCCCGCGCCAAGGACATGCCCTATGTGCTGGACATGGTGCGCCAGGTAAAGGCCCTGGGCATGGAAACCTGCATGACCCTGGGCATGCTCGATGAAGGCCAGGCCAAGGATCTGGCCGAGGCGGGCCTGGACTACTACAACCACAACCTGGACACCTCGCCGGAGTACTACGGCCAGGTGATCACCACCCGCACCTACGGCGACCGCCTCACCACCCTGGCCAATGTGCGCGACGCCGGCATGAAGGTGTGCTGCGGTGGCATCGTCGGCATGGGCGAGAACCGGGACGACCGGGTGGGCCTGCTGCAGCAGCTCGCCAACCTGCCGCACCATCCGGAATCGGTGCCCATCAACATGCTGGTCAAGATCGAGGGCACGCCGCTGGCGGAAGTGGACGACCTGGACCCGTTCGAGTTCGTGCGCACCGTGGCGGTGGCCCGCATCCTGATGCCGGAATCCTATGTGCGCCTGTCCGCCGGCCGCCAGGAGATGAACGATGAGGCCCAGGCGCTGTGTTTCCTGGCCGGCGCCAATTCGATCTTCTACGGCGAGCGGCTGCTGACCACCGACAACCCGGAAGCCAACCACGACAAGCAGCTGTTTGATCGTCTCGGCATCCATCCTCTGGACCCGCGCCACGAAGCCTCCGACGAGGCCCACGAAGAGGCGCTGCGCCAGCAGGTGGCCGAGCAGGAAGCGGCGGACAGCGGCCTCTACCGGGACGCCATGGCCTACCAGGCCGACGGCAAGCGGGCCGCCAAGCACGTGCTCGACAAGGATACCGGTCGGCCGGCCCAGCGGCCGCTGGACGCCTGACCCGGAGCGCTCCGTTGGGCTTTGATCTCAAGGCGCGCCTGGACGAACGGCGCGCCCGGCACCGTTATCGCCAGCCCCAGGTGATGGACGCCCCCAGCGGCCGTACCACCCGGGTGGACGGTCGCGCGCTGCTGAATTTCTGTTCCAACGACTATCTCGGCCTGGCCAACGATGCCCAGGTGATCGCCGCCTTCCAGGACGCTGCCAACCATTGGGGCGTGGGCAGTGGCGCCTCCCATCTGGTGTGCGGCCACCAGCGGCCCCACCAGGAACTGGAAGAGGCCCTGGCCGCGCACACCGGCCGTCCGCGGGCGCTGCTGTTTTCCACCGGTTACATGGCCAACCTGGGCGCCCTGACCGCCCTGGTGGGGCCCGGTGACGCAGTGTTCCAGGATCGCCTCAACCACGCCTCCCTGCTCGACGCGGGCCTGCTCAGCGGTGCCCGCTCCCGGCGCTTCGCCCATAACGACGCGGAGGCCCTGGCCGGACAACTGGCGCGCAGCCCGGCGCCGCGTAAGTTAGTGGTCACCGACGGTGTATTCAGCATGGACGGTGACCAGGCGCCCCTGGCCGACTATCTGGACGCCTGCGAGGCGGAGGACGCCTGGCTGATGGTGGATGACGCCCATGGCCTGGGGGTGCTGGACGGCCAGGGCCGGGGCACCCTGTTCGCCCAGGGCGTCAATGACCGGGTGCCGGTGTACATGGGCACCCTGGGCAAGGGGCTGGGCACCGCCGGTGCCTTCGTGGCCGGCTCCGAGGACCTGATCGAAACCCTGATACAGTTCGCCCGCACCTACATTTACACCACCGCCATGCCCGCCGCCGTGGCTGCCGCCACCCTGGTAAGTCTGGAGAAGGCGCGCCGGGAAAGCTGGCGCCGGGACAAGCTGGCGGCGCTGATCACCCGCTTCCGGCGCGGCGTCGCCGCGCTGGGCTATGAGCTGATGGCGTCGGACACACCGATCCAGCCGATTTTGATCGGCGGCGACGGCGACGCCCTGGCGCTGAGCCGGGTGCTGGCGGAGCGCGGCCTGCGCGTCACCGCCATCCGCCCGCCCACGGTGCCGGAGGGCCAGGCGCGGTTGCGCGTGACCCTGTCCGCCGCCCATGAAGAAGCGGACGTGGATCTGCTGCTGGATGCCCTGGAGGCCGCCAAGTGCCCAAGTTGATGCCTTTTCACAATACTTACAGGGCCACCGGGGTGGCCGACGAGGACGCCGGCGACATCGTGTTGCTGCACGGCTGGGGCCTGCACGCCATCGTCTTCGACGACATCGTGCCGGCGCTGCTGGAGCATTTCCGGGTCACCGTCATCGACCTGCCGGGCATGGGGCAGAGTCCGCTGCCCAACGACGACTACACCTTGGAATTTCTCGCCGAACAGGTGTCGGCGGTGATGCCGGAACGGGCCCATCTGCTGGGCTGGTCCCTGGGTGGCCTGGTGGCCCTGCGGCTGGCCCTGGATCACCCGCGGCGGGTGCACTCGGTGGTCACCGTGGCCACCACGCCGCGCTTCACCGCCACGGACGACTGGCCGGCGGCCATGAAGCCGGACATCCTCGATGCCTTCGAGCAGATGTGCCAGGAAGACTACGAGGGCACTCTGGTGCGTTTTCTGGCGCTTAACTGCAAGGGCGCCGAGTCCATGCGCCAGGACGTGGCCCGGCTCAAGGAGATTCTCTATTTCTGCGGGCTGCCGGCCCACCGTGCCCTGCGCGAAGGGCTGGCGATTCTGCGCGACACCGATCTGCGCGCCGAGCTGGCCACCCTGGTGCCGCCGCTGCGGATGATCTTCGGCGAGCGCGACCATATCGTGCCGGCGGCGGCCATGGCGGCGGTGGAGCCCCTGCTCAACGAGCGCGGCGACACGGCGCTGATCGAACAGGTGGCCCATGTGCCGTTTCTGTCCGCCCCCGAAACCTTCAGCCAGGCCGTCCATGACTTCCATCGCCAGCACCGCTTCCTGGGTGAATAAGCAGGCGGTGGGCGAGCGCTTCGGCCGCGCCGCCGCCAGCTACGACGCCCACGCCGGCCTGCAGCTGGCGTGCGCCCGCAGCCTGCTGGATATGGCCCCGGCGGAGCTGACGGGCGAGCGGGCCCTGGAGCTGGGCTGCGCCACCGCGCCCCTGGCCCGGGCCCAGCAGGCGCGCTGGCCATCCAGCCGCTGGCTGGGGGTGGACCTGTCGCCGGCCATGCTCGCCGAGGCGGCGGCCCGGGGCCGCGCCGGGCCACGCTTTCGGCTGCTGTGCGCGGACGCGGAGCGCCTGCCGCTGGCCGATGCCAGCCAGGCGTTGGTGTTTTCCAGCTTCGCCTTGCAATGGTGTGTGCCGGAACGGGTGGGCGCGGAACTGGCGCGGGTGCTGATGCCCGGCGGCTCCCTGCTGCTGGCGGTACCGCTGGCCGGCTCCCTGCACGAAATGACCGAAAGCTGGGCGGCGGCGGACCGGCGGCCCCACGTCAATCGCCTGCCGGCGGAGGACGACTGGCGGCGCGCCCTGGGCGGCGCCGGCCTGACGCTTCAGCATGGCCAGCGCCTGGCCTTCACCGAACACTACCCGGATGTGAAAAGCCTGGTGCGCGCCTTCAAGGCCACCGGCGTGGACCATATCCAGGGCGGCGGCACCGGCCTGACAGGCAAAGGCGCCTGGAGCGCCATGAGTGACGCCTACGAAGCGCGCCGGCAACCGGCCGGCCTGCCGCTCACCTGGCAGGTGCTGTTCGTGCACGCCCTGCGCTGACCCGGGTTCAAGGAGACCCCCATGAGTGACCGTCCCCCACTGCCCGTGCTCAAGGGCGTGTTCTTTATCACCGGCACCGATACCGAAGTGGGCAAAACCTGGGTCAGTTGCCGGCTGCTGGAACGGGCCCGGGATGCGGGCCTGCGCTGCTATGGCCTGAAGCCGGTGGCCGCCGGCTGTGAACGCACCGACCAGGGCCTGCGCAACGAGGACGCCGTCAATCTGATGGCCGCCTCCTCGGTGGCGCTGCCCTACGAAGTGGTCAACCCGGTGACCCTGGAAGCGGCCATCGCCCCGCACATCGCCGCCCAGCAGGAAAACCGCCGCATCACCCTGGCGCAACTGGCCGGCTATGTACGTGGCGCCCTTAACAGCCACCCGGCGGACCTGGTGCTGGTGGAAGGCGCCGGGGGCTGGCGGGTGCCCCTCAATGACCGGGAAATGCTGTCCGGCCTGGCCCTGGAACTGAACCTGCCGGTGATCCAGGTAGTCGGCATGAAACTGGGCTGCATCAACCACGCCCTGCTCACCGCCGAAGCGATCCAGGCCGACGGCCTGCGCTACACCGGCACCGTGGCAAACTGTTTCGGTGATATGGATGTGCGGGAGGAGAATCTGCTTACGCTGCGGCAGCATTTGCCGGGGGCTTTTACGGTGGTTTGAACGGCGCCACCGTGCCCCGGCGGACGCTGTAGGAGCGGCTTTAGCCGCGATTGGGCTTGATCGCGGCTAAAGCCGCTCCTACAGGGACGGGTATTGGAGCTTAGACGTTGGCCTTGAGCGTATAGGTACCGGTGACACTGGCCCGGTCGAGGATGTGCCCTTCCATGGCCTTCATCACATCCGGGCCGCGGAAGTCGCCGTCCAGGCCCAGGGTGGGTACGTCCAGGGCGTAGACGGTGAAGGTGTAGTGGTGCAGGCGTTCGTCGTTCCAGGGCGGGCAGGGGCCGTCGTAGCCGCCGTAGACGCCTTTCATGTCCGGGTCGCCGGCCATGAAGTCGGTGTAGTCATTGGCGCCGCGCACGCCTTTTTTCACCTGGCCGGTGCTCTTGCCGCGCGGCGTCACGCCGTCGGAGTCCTCGCCCTCGGCGATCTCGCCGACCTCGGCGGGAATGTCCACCAGCAGCCAGTGGTAGAAGTCCACCCGGGGCATTTCCTCGTCCAGGGTTTTGCCTTCCTGGTTCACATTGCTGGCGTCGGAGGGCACGTCCGGGTCCACCACCACCACGGCGAAACTGCGGGTGCCTTCCGGGGCGTCTTCCCAGGTCACCTGGGGATTGCGGTTGTCGCTCAACGCCATATGGTCCTCGGCGTGGGGTACCGCGAACGCGAACTGTCCGGGAATCGGCTGGCCTTCGGAAATGCCTTTCACGGTGATGTGCATGCTGTCCTCCTGCTCGGGAAATGAAGCTCGTCATGGAGTGGGGTGTGTGCCCGCCACCCGAATTTCAAGGGTACACCCAATCCGGCGGCAAAACCGGCCTCAGAAAATCCCGGCGTCCAGGCCGGCGGCCAGGTACAGGCCCAGCTCGCGCACCGGGTCGAGAAAGTCATCGCGCCACTCGCCACGGCACACCAGCGGGTCCTGGACCCAGTTCCAGCGCAACCCGGTGACGATGGATTCAATCCCCCGGCGGGTGCCGGTGCCGTCATGGCCGGCGCGGATATAGAGGGCGCAGGGCAGCCCCTGCTTATGGTCGATCACCGCGTAGTAGGTGCGGTCGAAGAAATCCTTCAGCGCGCCGCTCATGTAGCCCAGGTTCTCGGTGGTGCCCAGCAGGATGCCGTCGCAGGCCATCACATCCTCCGGCCCCGCCTCCAGCGGCGGCTTCCAGATCGCCTCCACCGCCTCGATATCCGCATCACGGGCCCCCTCCAGTGCCGCCTCGGCAAGCCGGCGGGTGTTGGGGGAGGGGGCATGGGCGACGATCAGTAAGCGTTTCATGGGCTCAGGGTAGCAGGGGTCGGGACTGACTTTGTAGGAGCGGCTTTAGCCGCGATACGGGGCGAGGGTCTGGCGCCGCCCTATCGCGGCTAAAGCCGCTCCTACATTAATCGGTGTTCATCAATCGGTGTACATCAATCTATGTACGTCAACGGCAATGCCGAGGTATCGATCACCCGCCGCATCACGAAACTGGACCGCACCCCGCTGACGCCTTCGATGCGGGTGATCTTGTTGAGCAGAAACTGCTGGTACTGGTCGATGTCCGGCACCACCACCTTGAGCAGGTAGTCCGCCTCCTGGCCGGTGACCAGGTAGCATTGCTGCACCTGCGGGTACTCGGCCACCGTGGCTTCGAAGTTGGCGAAGCGCTCCGGGGTGTGGCGGTCCATGCTGATTTGAATCATGGCGGTCAGGTCCAGGCCCAGCTTGCGCGGGTCCAGTACCGTTTCCCGGCGCAGGATGACGCCGGCTTCCTCCAGCTTCTGCACCCGGCGGGAACAGGGCGAGGGGGACAGGCCGACCTGCTCGGCCAGTTGCTGGTTGGTCAGGCCGCCGTCACGCTGCAGGGCATCAAGGATGCGCACATCGGTCCGGTCGAGTTTGGCGAGTTTTTTCTCCATTGCGCAACAAAACCTTACTGATTAGATGCATCGGGGCTGAATATTGCTCACGGTGTCGAAATAAGGGGAAAAAAGCAAGCACATTGTCCGCTGCCCCCCCTAGACTGGTTCCTGTGCCGCGAGACGATCACAAGTCGTATCGCGGTCGGTCGGGTTCCCGCCTTACCGGGCGGGAACCGAGGCCGATTTCCGGCGCCATGCCGCGCCACCCCGGTGATCCCGGAGGCGGCTCAACGCCAGGCCAACCCGGCAAACAACATAAACTGGAGCACCCCATGAGTTACGATCATCGCAAGTACGCGCCCTTCGCCACCATCGATAAACCGGACCGCCAATGGCCGTCCAAGCGCATCGAGAAAGCCCCCCTATGGGCGGCGGTGGACCTGCGCGACGGCAACCAGGCGCTGATCAAGCCCATGTCGGTGGCCCAGAAGAAGCGTTTCTTCAAGTTGCTGGTGGAACTCGGCTACAAGGAAATCGAGGTCGGTTTCCCGTCCGCCAGCCAGATCGACTATGACTTCTGCCGTGCCCTGATCGAAGAGAACCTGGTGCCCGACGACGTGCATATCCAGGTGCTCAGCCAGGCCCGCCAGGAGTTGATCGAGCGCACCTTCGAGTCCCTCAAGGGCGCCAACAAGGCCGTGGTCCACATCTACAACGCCACCTCGCCCACCTTCCGCGAGCAGGTGTTCAACGTGGATAAGGAAGGCTGCAAGGCGATCGCCGTCAAATCCGCCGAGTGGGTGCGTGACGCCGCCGCCAAACAGCCGGACACCGAATGGTCATTCCAGTATTCCCCGGAGACCTTCAGTGCCACCGAGACCGATTTCGCCATCGAGGTGATCGACGCGGTCAACGAAGTGTGGCGCCCGGATCAGGGCCAGCGGGTGATCATCAACCTGCCGGCCACCGTGGAGGTGAGCACCCCGAACGTGTTCGCCGACCAGGTGGAGCTGGTGCACGAGGGCATCCGCTACCGCGAGCATGTGCTGATCAGCGTGCATACCCATGACGACCGGGGCTGTGGCGTGGCCGCCGCGGAGCTGGCGGTGATGGCCGGCGCCGACCGGGTGGAAGGCACCCTGCTCGGCAACGGCGAGCGCACCGGCAATATGGACCTGGTGACCGCCGGCATGAACCTGTATGCCCAGGGCATCGACCCGGAGATCGACTTCTCGCGCATGAAGGAAATCCGCGCCCTGGTGGAAGAGATCACCGAGATCGACACCCATCCGCGCCACCCCTATGCGGGGGATCTGGTGTTCACCGCCTTCTCCGGCAGCCACCAGGACGCCATCCGCAAATGTCTGGCGCGTTACCAGCCCGGCGACGTGTGGCGGGTGGCCTACCTGCCCATCGACCCTCACGACCTGGGCCGTCGCTACGAGGAGGTGGTACGCATCAACTCCCAGTCCGGCAAGGGTGGCGTGGCCCACGTGCTGGAGCGCGACTTTGGCATCAGCTTGCCGCGCTGGTTGCAGCAGGAGCTGGCCATGGTGGTGCAGCAGGACGCCGAGCAGGACGGCGGGGAAATCACCGGGGAGCGCATCCATCGCCGCTTCAACAGTGACTACCTGAACGTGCCGGCGGCCTGGACGCTGCGCTCCTACGACCTGCACCGGGCCGACGACGGTGTGCGTGCCCGCATCAGCATCGGCGACGAGGCCGGCGCCACGGTGGAGATCGAAGGCCGTGGCGAGGGCGCCATGGGCGCCCTGGTGGACGCCCTCAACCGCCGCCATGGCTGGCAGATCCGGGTCGAGGCGTTCGATGAGTACTCCCTGGGCGACAACACCGAGGCCAACGCCATGGCCTGTGTGAGGGTGCAGGTGGGCGAGCAGGTGCAAAGCGCCGTGGCCCTGGCCGCGGACACCACCGCCGCCGCCCTCCAGGCGATCCTGTCCGCCGCCGGCCGGGTGGCCGCCGCCGAAGGCAGCGAACCGGCCCGCGCCAGCGCCTGATCGCCGCTGTGCCCACGAAAAAAAGCCCGCCCTTCTTCGGAAGGGCGGGCTTTTTTTCGTGTAGGAGCGACTGGGCGGCACTCCGCTTCAGTCGCGATGACCATGGCGCCGGGGTCGATCGCGGCTTAAGCGGAGTGCCGCCCAGCCGCTCCTACGGCAACCCCAACCGCCGCGATGCGATGGCCTTTAGTCCTGCTCGATGCGCTTGTTGATGCGCAGGGCCAGCAGGGTGCAGATCACGCCGGACAGCAGGTACACGCTGACGTAGGCAAGGCCGAATTTGGCGGACAGGCCCAGGGCCACCAGGGGGGCGAAGGCGGCGCCGAACAGCCAGGCGAAATCCGAGGTGAGGGCGGCGCCGGTGTAGCGGAAGCGGCGCTCGAAGTTGGCGGTCACGGTGCCGGAGGCCTGGCCGTAGGAGACGCCCAGCAGGGCGAAACCGATCAGGATGAACAGGTCCTGTTGCAGCGGTGAGCCGTTCATCAGCATCGGCGTGAACAGGCTGAAGATGCCGATCAGCACCGCCAGGCTGGCCACCGTGGTGCGCTTGCCGATGCGGTCGGCGATCCAGCCGGAGAACACCGTGCCGCCCATGCCGATAATGGCGCCGATGATCTGGATCGCCAGCACGTTGCTGATCGCCTGGGTGTCGCCCAGGTAGATCCAGGACAGCGGGAAGATGGTCACCATGTGGAACAGGGCGTAGCTGGCCAGGGCGGCGAACGAGCCGATAAAGATGTTGTAGCCCTGCTTGCGCAGCATTTCCCGGGTGCCCAGGGGCTCCAGCTCACGCTCTTCCAGGGCGGCGGTGTATTCGTGGGTCACCACCAGCCGCAGGCGGGCGAACAGCGCCACCACGTTGATGGCGAAGGCGACGAAGAACGGATAGCGCCAGCCCCAGCCCTGGAAGTCGGCGCTGGACAGGTTGGTGAACAGGAACAGGAACAGGGCGCTGGCCACCAGGAAACCGATCGGCGCGCCCAGCTGGCCGAGCATGGCGTACCAGCTGCGCCGTTCCCGGGGGGCGTTGAGCGCCAACAGGGAGGGCAGGCCGTCCCAGGAGCCGCCCAGTGCAACCCCTTGCACTATGCGGAACAGGGCCAGCAGCAGGATCGAGAAGCCGCCCAGGGTCTCGTAGCCGGGCAGGAAGGCGATGCCCGCGGTGGCGGTGCCGAGCATGAACAGCGACGCGGTCAGCTTGACGCTGCGGTCCCAGCGGCGCTGGATCATCATGAACAGGGCGGTGCCGAACGGCCGGGCGATAAAGGCGAAGGAAAAGATGGTGAAGGCGTACAGCAGGCCTTCCAGTTGGCTGGCGAACGGAAAGAACACCGACGGGAACACCAGCACCGAGGCGATGCCGTAAACGAAGAAGTCGAAGTATTCGGAGGTGCGCCCGACCACCACGCCGACGGCGATTTCACCGGGGGCGACCTTGGCGCGTTGCTCGGCGGACGACGGCGCGACGTCGGCGGGCTTGGGTTGGTAAGTTGTGGACATGCTCGGATCTCGCTGCGTACTGGTCTGTTTCAATCCAATAAGAGTATGCTGGGCCCGGTGGCGAAGGAAATCCACTCCTTTAACCGGTGCGCCGTACTATATCGCGTGGGCGAAGGATGCCCTGAAGTGCGAGCCTTCGCCATGGGACAAAATGTCCAATTCCCGTCCCCGCCATCGGCGGGTACAGTGCGCCGCACCCTGGGCCACCTCTGTTTGATCCGGTAATGCGACTATTCAATTTTTTTCGTTACGTTCCTCTCGTCGCCGCCGCCGTTCTGCTGAGCGGCTGCGATATGGTGTTGATGTCGCCGTCCGGTGATGTCGCCGCCCAACAGCGCGACCTGATTCTCTGGTCCACCTTCCTGATGTTACTGGTGATCGTGCCGGTGATCATCATGGCGGTGGTGTTCGCGATCCGCTATCGGGCTGGCAACGACGCCACCTACAAGCCGGACTGGGACCACTCCACGGTGCTGGAGCTGGTGATCTGGGGCGCGCCCCTGCTGATCATCATCGCCCTTGGCGCCATGACCTGGGTGAGCACCCACAAGCTGGACCCGTACCGGCCGCTTGAGCGCATCGACGCCGGCCGTCCGGTGCCGGAAGGGGTGGAGCCGCTGGTCATCGAGGTGGTTTCCCTGGACTGGAAATGGCTGTTCTTCTACCCGGAACAGGGCATCGCCACGGTCAATGAGCTGGCCGCGCCGGTGGACCGTCCGATCCGGTTCAAGATCACCTCCGAGCGGGTCATGAACTCCTTCTTCATTCCCGCCCTGGCCGGCCAGATCTACTCCATGGCCGGCATGGAAACCAAGCTGCACGCGGTGATCAACAAGCCGGGCGTCTACGACGGCTTCTCCGCCAACTACAGTGGCGCCGGTTTCTCGGAGATGCGCTTCAAGTTCCACGGCCTCAGTGACGCGGACTTCGATGCCTGGGTGGCCAAGGTCAAGGCCAGCCCGAAAACGCTGACCCACGACATCTACCGTGAGCTTGCGTTGCCCAGCCAGTCCCACCGGGTCACCTACTACGCCAGCGCGGACGACACGCTCTATCACGACATCCTTAACCGGTGTCTGAACGAGGGTGATGTGTGCATGGACGAAATGATGGCCTTCACGGAGCTGGGCCTGCCCATGTGTATCGCCGGCGATCCCCAGGATCGCAAGGCGCGCCGCGAGGACAACGAGCTTCGCGAACTTCTGGACCTGACCATGGCCGACGACAGCGACCGTCGGTCCCTCAATCAGTAAACGCTGCCAGCGTCGGATAAGAGATGTCTGAATTGGACCTGACAAAGCTGATCTTCGGTCGCCTCTCCTGGGAGTCGATCCCGTTCCACGATCCCATCCTGATCGGCACCTTTATCATGGTGGCCATCGGTGGCACCGCGGTGCTGGGTTTCATTACCTACAAAAAGGCCTGGGGTTACCTGTGGCATGAGTGGTTCACCAGCATCGACCACAAAAAGATCGGCATCATGTATATGGTGCTGGGTCTGGTGATGCTGCTGCGCGGCTTCGCCGACGCCATCATGATGCGTATCCAGCAGGCCTGGGCGTTCGGTGGCTCGGAGGGCTATCTGCCGCCGCACCACTACGACCAGATCTTCACCGCCCACGGCGTGATCATGATCTTCTTCGTTGCCATGCCGCTGATCACCGGCGTCATGAACTATGTGGTGCCGTTGCAGATCGGCGCCCGCGACGTGGCGTTCCCGTTCCTCAACAACTTCAGCTTCTGGATGACCACCGGCGGCGCCGTGCTGGTGATGGCGTCCCTGTTCGTCGGCGAGTTCGCCAAGACCGGCTGGCTGGCCTACCCACCACTATCGGGAATCATAAAGAGTCCCGGGGTGGGGGTGGACTATTACATATGGGCGCTACAGATAGCCGGGGTGGGCACACTGCTATCGGGGGTCAACCTGCTGGTCACCATCGTCAAGATGCGTGCCCCGGGCATGTCCCTGATGCGCATGCCGGTGTTCACCTGGACCGCCCTGTGCACCAACGTGCTGATCGTCGCCGCCTTCCCGGTACTGACCGCGGTGCTGGCGATGCTGGCCCTGGACCGTTACGCCGACTTCGCGTTTTTTACCACCGATCTGGGTGGCAACGTGATGATGTACATCAACCTGATCTGGATCTGGGGTCACCCGGAAGTGTACATCCTGATCCTGCCGGCGTTCGGTATCTTCTCCGAAGTGGTGTCCACCTTCTCGCGCAAGCGCCTGTTCGGCTATGCCTCCATGGTTTACGCCACGGTGGTGATCACGGTGCTGTCGTACCTGGTGTGGCTGCACCACTTCTTCACCATGGGCTCCGGGCCGACGGTGAACTCGTTCTTCGGCATCACCACCATGATCATCTCGATCCCCACCGGGGCCAAGGTGTTCAACTGGCTGTTCACCATGTATCGCGGGCGCATCGAGTTCGAGGTGCCGATGCTGTGGACCATGGGCTTTATCATCACCTTCGTGATCGGTGGTATGACCGGCGTGCTGCTGGCGGTGCCGCCGGCGGATTTCGTGCTGCATAACAGCCTGTTCCTGGTGGCCCACTTCCATAACGTGATCATCGGCGGGGTGCTGTTCGGCCTGTTCGCCGGCATCACCTACTGGTACCCGAAGGCCTTTGGTTACAAGCTCGATCCGTTCTGGGGCAAGATGTCGTTCTGGTTCTGGACCATCGGCTTCTATTTCGCCTTCATGCCGCTGTACGTGCTGGGCCTGATGGGCGTGACCCGCCGCATGAACAAGTTCGACGATCCGTCCCTGCAGATCTGGTTCGTGATCGCCGCCTTCGGCGCGGTGCTGATCGCCATCGGTATCGCCAGCTTCCTGATCCAGCTGTACGTGAGCTACCGCCGCCGCGACGAACTGCGCGACGACAGCGGCGACCCGTGGCACGGCCGCACCCTGGAGTGGTCCACCTCCTCGCCGCCGCCGTACTACAACTTCGCGTTCACCCCGCGGGTGCATGACCTGGACGCCTGGTGGCAGATGAAGGAGCACGGTTACCAGCGCCCGACCGGTGGTTACCTGCCGATCCACATGCCCAAGAACACCGGCGCCGGCGTTATTCTGGCGGGCATCAGCGTGGTGCTGGGCTTTGCGTTGATCTGGCACATGTGGCTGCTGGCGGGCGTCAGCTTCTTCGCCCTGCTGGCGGTGACCATTGGCCATACCTTCAACTATGACCGCGACTATCACATCCCCGCCGACGAAGTGGCCGGGATCGAGGCGGAACGTACACGGATGCTTGCGAACCATGTCTGAGATCACCCACGACACCCTGACCGGTAGCGCGGAAGACGGGCAGCGCCTGCAATTCCACGAGACCACCGAGCACCATCCGGAGACCGGCACGCTGCTGGGCTTCTGGATCTACCTGATGAGCGACTGCCTGATCTTCGCCAGTCTGTTCGCCACCTACGGGGTGCTTGGCCGTTCCTACGCCCACGGCCCCACCGGCCAGGAACTGTTCGATCTGCCGCTGGTGGCGATGAACACCACCTTGCTGCTGCTGTCGTCGATCACCTACGGCTTCGCCATGCTGCGCATGCAGATGGGTCGCCTGGGCGGCGTGATGGTATGGCTGGCGATCACCGGCCTGCTCGGCGCCGGCTTCCTGGGCCTGGAACTGTATGAGTTCCACCACCTGATCACCGAGGACGCGGGCCCCGGCCGCAGCGCTTTCCTCAGCTCGTTCTTCGCCCTGGTCGGCACCCACGGTCTGCACGTGCTGTTCGGCATCGTGTGGCTGGTGACCCTGCTGTTCCAGCTGAAGAAACACGGCCTGATCGCCGAGAACCGCCGCCGGCTGTTCTGCCTGTCCATGTTCTGGCACTTCCTGGACGTGGTCTGGATCGGCGTCTTCACCTTCGTTTATCTGATGGGAGTGTTGCCATGAGCCAGACCGACCACGCTCACGACGCCCACGGCCACGATCATCACGACGACGCGCCGCACAGCACCTTCAAGGGCTATATGACCGGCTTCGTGCTGTCGGTGATCCTCACCGCCATTCCGTTCTGGCTGGTGATGGCCGGGGTGATCAAGGATTCCGGCATGACCGCCCTGGTGATCCTGGGCTTCGCGGCGGTACAGATCGTCGTGCACATGATTTATTTCCTGCACATGAACTTCCACTCCCAGGGGG
Organism: Alloalcanivorax gelatiniphagus; assembly: GCF_005938655.1. GTDB lineage: Bacteria > Pseudomonadota > Gammaproteobacteria > Pseudomonadales > Alcanivoracaceae > Alloalcanivorax > Alloalcanivorax gelatiniphagus. Next base: position 10,117 of record NZ_VCQT01000038.1, on the reverse strand, counting down.
GCTGGAACATGCTCGCCCTGATCTTCACCGGGGTGATCGTATTCATCGTTCTGGCCGGTTCGCTGTGGGTCATGTACCACATGAACGTGAACATGATGCCGGGGTTGATGAAGGAGTACCTGTAACGCCATGAACCGCTCGGCCCGCGCGCCGGTGAGCGCCCGCCGCCAGGTGGCCCGGGTTCTGTGGGGGCTGCTGGCGCTGGGCGCGTTGGTCGGCTTCCTGGCCCTGGGCCACTGGCAGGTGGAACGGCGCGCCTGGAAGCTGGACCTGATCCAGCGGGTCGATGAGCGGGTCCACGGGGACCCGCTGTCCGCCCCCCGCCCGGCGGACTGGCCCTCCCTCAACGAAGACCGGGATGAATATCGCCCGGTACGTCTGAGCGGCCATTATCTCCACGACCGCGACACCCTGGTGCAGGCCACCACCCGCCTGGGCGGTGGCTATTGGGTGATGACGCCGCTGGCCCGGGATGACGGCAGCCTGGTGATCATCAACCGGGGCTACGTGGCCGGCCGGGACGTGGACTACGCCCGCCCGGACGGGCCGGTGTCGGTGACCGGCCTGCTGCGGCTCAGCCAGCCCGGCGGCGGCTTTCTGCGCGACAACGATGCGGACGCGGACCGCTGGTACTCCCGGGACCTGGACGCCATCGCCCGCGCCCGCGGGCTGGGCACGGTGGCTCCGTACTTCGTGGATGTCACCGGTGACCCGCAGGCGGCGCCCGCCGCCGGCCCGGTGCCGGGGCTGACGGTGATCGAGTTCCACAACAATCACCTGGTCTACGCCGTCACCTGGTATATGCTCGCCCTGATGGTGGCCGCCGGCGCGCTGTTCGTGGCGCGTCAGGAATTCCGGGCCGCGCCCCAGGGAGACAAAGACCATGACCGCACCGGTACCCACTGAGCTAGACGCCACCGGCCGCAAGAACATGCAGCAACTGATCCAGCTTCGCTGGATCGCGGTGCTGGGCCAGATCGGTACCATTCTGGTGGCCAACCTGCTGTTCAAGGTGGCGTTGCCGGTGCACTACATGCTGGCGATTCTGGCCGGCCTGGTGGTGTTCAACGGCCTCAGCATGCTGCGGCTGAAATGGGTGCGCCGGCAGGTCAGCAACGGCGAGCTGTTTCTGGCGCTGCTGGTGGATGTGGTCACCTTTACCCTGCAGCTGTGCCTCAGTGGCGGCGCCACCAATCCGTTTATCTTTCTCTACCTGCTGCAGGTGGTGCTGGCGGCGGTGCTGCTGGAAGCCTGGTCCACCTGGCTGATCGTGCTGGTCACCGCCGCCGGTTTCGTGTGGCTGGAATTCGCCGGCCAGCCGCTGACCCTGCCGCCGGACTACGAGCGCGGCCCGTTCAGTCTCTACATCCAGGGCATGCTGATCTGCTTCGTGCTCAACGCGGTGCTGCTGGTGATCTTTATCAACCGCATCACCCGCAACCGGCGGGAGCGGGACGAGCGGCTGGCGTCCCTGCGCCAGCGCGCCGCCGAGGAAGAGCACATCGTGCGCATGGGGCTGCTGGCCTCCGGCGCCGCCCATGAACTGGGCACGCCGCTGTCCACCCTGGCGGTGATCCTGGGTGACTGGCGGCACATGCCGGTGTTCAAGGGGGATGCGGACCTGGACCAGGAAATCGCCGAGATGCAGACCCAGGTGCAGCGCTGCAAGTCCATCGTCAGCGGCATTCTGCTGTCCGCCGGCGAGGCCCGGGGTGAATCCTCGGCGGAGACCACCGTGCACGCCTTTCTGGACGACATTATCCAGGAATGGCGGCGCACCCGGCCGGTGCGCGACTTCGCCTATTACAACGAGTTCGGCGAGGATGTGGATATCGCCTCCGACTCGGCCATCAAACAGAGCCTGCACAATGTGCTGGATAACGCCCTGGAGGCGTCCCGCCAGCGGGTGTCGCTGACCGCCCGCCGGCGCGGCGATGAACTGGTGCTGACGGTGAGCGATGACGGCCCCGGCTTCTCCGACGCCATGTTGGCGCGCCTGGGGCGTCCCTATCACTCCACCAAGGGCCGCGCCGGCAGCGGCCTGGGTCTGTTTCTGGTGGTCAATGTGGCGCGTACCCTGGGCGGCGGACTGGAGGCGCGCAACCGGCCCCAGGGCGGCGCCGAGGTGACCCTGTCGCTGCCTTTGGATTCATTGATGCTGGAAGACGCTCAGCAAGGAGACCCCTGATGAACGCCGAAACCGAGATGCCGGACGGCCCCCGGCGGCTGCTGATCGTCGAGGACGACGCCGCGCTGGCGCGCACCCTGGGCCGCTCCTTCGAGCGGCGCGGCTACCAGGTGCGCTGCGTGGAAGGCATGGAGGGGCTCACCGAAGCCCTCGCCGACTACCGGCCCGGCTACGCGGTGGTGGACCTGAAACTCAAGGGCGACGCCTCCGGGCTCACCTGCGTGCAGGCCCTCCATGAGCACGACCCGGACACGCTGATCGTGGTGCTCACCGGCTACGCCAGCATCGCCACGGCGGTGGAAGCGATCAAGCTGGGCGCCTGCCATTACCTGGCGAAACCTTCCAACACCGACGACATCGAAGCCGCCTTCGAACGGGCCGACGGCAGCACCGAGGTGGCGGTGGAAGGCCGCCCCACCTCGATCAAAACCCTGGAATGGGAACGCATTCACCAGACCCTGGCGGAAACCGGCTTCAACATCTCGGAAACCGCTCGCCGGTTGGGGATGCATCGGCGCACCCTGGCCCGGAAGTTGGGTAAGCGGCAGGTTAAATAGCGGCCTTGTGGCCGCTGGTTGAAAGTTAAAAGTTGAAAGGGGGGCAACGGATTGGCCTTCCCGCGGCCCCTGGGGCTGAAGCGCGGGCAGGGCCTCGCCCATCCAGCGCACCCCATCCGCGTTTCAACTTTTAACTTTCAACTTGTAACCGCCCCTAAGGCATCAACCGCGTAGGCGCCACGCGGCCCTCCCCGGGGTAATACCAATGCCGGTGGGGCAGGTCCGCCAGTTCCAGGACTTTTACGTGTTCCGCGCGCAGTACCAGGATCGAGAAGTCCTCGGCGATGCCGTCGCCGGGTTTGGGCAGGCCGGTTTGGTGGAGGCTGCCCGGGGGCGGGCCGTGGAAACGGGCGCGGTCGGCGTCGTTCAGTTTTTCCCAGAGCCGTTGGCAGTCCTCCGGGTGCTGCTCCGGCAGCAGGAACCGGACCGGCCCGCGAAAGCGCCACTGGGTGCGGCTGGTCAGGTCGTACCAGCAGGCTTCCGCGTGGGGGTGGGCGTCTTGCGGCGTCTGGCGCTGCAGTTCGATCACCTTCTCGCTGCGCTGGTCGGTGGTGAACCACAGTTCCGGGCCGTGCCGCTCGCGCACCGCCAGGGTCCGGCAGCGGGCCCCGTCCGGGCCCACGGTGGCGAGCTGGGCGAAGCAATGCGGCGCGCCGGCCCGGGTGGCGTCGAACCAGGCGGTCCAGGGTTGAGGTACGCTCATGGGGTTGTGTCTCCCTCCTTGGTTGATCCTTGGCTTTTGCAGGGCGGGCGGGCTAGAATCCGGCCATTCATTGTTTTAATGGTCCCCGAGGATTCGTGGTGATTCTGTCGCGCCCGCACAATCCGCTGCTGTTTTCCGCCTCCCGCGGCCCCGCCCGCTGGCGATGGTGAAGCTCGCCCCCGCGTGCCGCTGAGGCGCGTCCGCCGGTAACGGCGGCCCTTTGTTTTCGCTACAATCCGACACCTGAATAAGAACCGGGGACCACCATGTCACCACGCAATCTCGACGATGCCGCCCGTCAGGGCTTTACCCGCGTACCGGTGGTACGCGAAGTTCTGGCGGATCTGGATACGCCGCTGTCCGCCTACCGCAAGCTGGCCGCCGGGCCCTACAGCTACCTGTTCGAGTCGGTGCAGGGCGGTGAGCGCTGGGGGCGCTACTCCATGATCGGCTTGCCGGCCCGGGAGGTGGTGCGCATCACCGGACAGCATATCATTGTCGACGGTGAGAGCGGGCGCCGGGAGCTGGATTGCCAGGACCCGATCGCCTGGATCGAGGACTACCGCCAGCAGTACCGCACCCCGGATTTGCCCGATCTGCCCCGTTTCAACGGCGGCCTGGTGGGCTATTTCGGCTACGACAGCGTGCGCTATTTCGAACCGCGCCTGGGCCCGGCGCCCGGGGAGGACGTGCTCGGCGTGCCGGACATCCTGCTGATGCGCTCCGAGGAAGTGGTGGTGTTCGATAACCTGCGCGGCAGCCTGTTCCTGGTGGTGCACGTGGACCCGGCGGAGGACGGCGCCGAGGCCCGTGCCGAGGCACGCCTGGACGAGCTGCAGCTCAAGCTGCGCGCACCGCTGCCGGAGCCGGAGGACTGCGTGTACGGCGCCCCGGTGGACGAGAACGATTTCGTCTCCGAGTTTCCCCGCGACCGCCACGCGGCGGCGGTGGAGACCATCCGCGAGTACATCCTGGCCGGTGATGTGATGCAGGTGGTGCCGGCCCAGCGCATGAGCTGCGAGTTTCCGGCGCCGGCCATCGACCTGTACCGGGCGCTGCGTTATCTGAATCCGTCGCCGTACATGTTCTATCTGGACCTGGAGGACTTCCATATCGCCGGCTCCTCGCCGGAGATCCTCACCCGGGTGGAGGACGACCAGGTCACGGTGCGGCCCATCGCCGGCACCCGCAAGCGCGGCGCCACGCCGGAGCGCGACAAGGAACTGGAACAGGAGCTGCTGGCCGATCCCAAGGAGATCGCCGAGCACCTGATGCTGATCGACCTGGGCCGCAACGACGTGGGCCGGGTGGCGGAGCCCGGCCAGGTGCGGGTCACCGGCAATATGGAAATCGAGCGCTACTCCCACGTGATGCACATCGTTTCCAATGTGGAAGGCACCCTGCGCAAGGGGCTGGGGCCTCTTGAAGTGCTGGCCGCCACCTTCCCGGCGGGCACCCTGAGCGGCGCACCCAAGATCCGCGCCATGGAAATCATCGATGAACTGGAGCCCACCAAGCGCGGCGTTTACGGCGGCGCGGTGGGCTATATCGGCTTCAACGACGACATGGACATGGCCATCGCCATCCGTACCGCGGTGGTCAAGGACGGCCGGCTCTATGTGCAGGCCGGCGGCGGCATCGTCGCCGACTCGGTGCCGGACCTGGAGTGGAAAGAGACCATGAACAAGGCACGCGCCGTGTTCCGCGCCGTGAACATGGCCCTGGGCGGGCTCGATCTGAACGGGGAGGGCAAATAATGCGCGTGCTGATGATCGACAACTACGACAGTTTTACCTACAACCTGGTGCAGTACCTCCAGGAGCTGGGCGCGGAGGTGCTGGTGCACCGCAACGACCAGATCGATCTGGCCGGCATGGAGGCGCTCAACGCCGACCGGCTGATGATTTCCCCGGGCCCCTGCACCCCCACCGAGGCGGGCATCTCGGTGGACGCCATCCGCCATTTCGCCGGCAAGCTGCCGATTCTTGGCGTCTGCCTGGGGCACCAAGCCCTGGGGCAGGCGTTCGGTGCCCGGGTGGTGCGCGCGCGCACCGTGATGCACGGCAAGACCTCGCCGGTGCATCATACCGGTGAGGGCGTGTTCCGGGGTTTGCCCAGTCCCTATGTGGCCACCCGCTACCATTCCCTGGTGGTGGACAAGGACAGCCTGCCGGACTGCTTCGAGATCACCGCCTGGACCCTGGATGACGACGGCGCCATGGACGAAATCATGGGCATGCGCCACAAGACCCTGCCGCTGGAAGGCGTGCAGTACCATCCGGAATCGATACTGACCGAGCACGGCCACGACCTGCTGAACAACTTTCTCAAGGGGGAACGCCCATGAACATCCGGGAAGCGCTGGCCTCGGCGGTGGAACACATCGACCTGACCACCGACCAGATGCAGGACGTGATGCGCGAAATCATGACCGGAGGCGCCACCGACGCCCAGATCGGCGGCTTCCTGGTGGCGCTGCGCATGAAGAGTGAATCCCTGGACGAGATCACCGGCGCCGCCATGGTGATGCGCGAACTGGTGACCCCGGTGGTGGTGGAGAACCGCCGCCATCTGGTGGACATCGTCGGCACCGGCGGCGATGGCGCCAATCTGTTCAATGTGTCCAGCGCCAGTGCCTTCGTGGCCGCCGCCGCCGGCTGCCGGGTGGCCAAGCACGGTGGCCGGTCGGTGAGTTCGCGCAGCGGCTCCGCCGACCTGCTGGAAGCCGCCGGCATCCGCCTGGATCTGAGCCCGGAGGAGATTGCCCGCTGCATCGACGGCGTCGGCGTCGGGTTCATGTTCGCGCCGGCCCACCATGGCGCCATGAAGTACGCCATCGGCCCGCGCAAGGAACTGGGCATGCGTACCCTGTTCAATATTCTCGGCCCGATGACCAACCCGGCCGGCGTTCAGCGCCTGGTGGTGGGGGTGTTCTCCGACAAGCTGTGCCGGCCCATGGCCGAGGTGCTGGGGCGGCTCGGCGCCGAGCATGTGATGGTGGTGCACGGCCTGGACGGCCTGGACGAGATCAGCCTGGCGTCGCGGACCCATGTGGCGGAATTCCGCGACGGAGCGGTGCGGGAATACACCCTGACCCCGGAAGACCTGGGCATCGAATCCGATTCCCTGGTGGGCCTGGATGTGACCGACCCGCAGGCCTCGCTGGCGCTGATCCGTGACGCCTTCGGCAAGCGCAAGGGCGAGTACGCCGCCAAGGCCGCCGATATGATCACCCTCAATGCCGGCGCCGCCATCTACGTGGCCGGCGTCACCCGCACCCTGGAGGAGGGGGTTCGGATGGCGGAGGATCTGGTCCACAATGGTGAAGCCGCCGAGCGCATGCGCGAACTGGCGCAATTCACATTCGCCCTCAAAGAGGAGGTGTAACGCGACCCATGAGCGAAACCATCCTGGACCGGATTATCGAACGCAAAAAGGCGGAAATCCAAGCCGGAAAACGTTATTACACGGTGGGCGATTTCGAGGCCATGGCCCAGAACCAGGGCAAGGCGCGGGGCTTCGCCGCCGCGCTCTACCGCAGCGTCGCCGAGCGGCGCCCGGCGGTGATCGCCGAGATCAAGAAGGCGTCGCCGAGCAAGGGCGTGATCCGTGAGGATTTCGACCCGGTGGACATCGCCCGCCGCTACCAGGCGGCCGGCGCCAGCGCCCTGTCGGTGCTGACCGACGAGGAATTCTTCCAGGGCCACGAGGACTATCTGCGCGCCGCCCGCAACGCGGTGACGCTGCCGGTGCTGCGCAAGGATTTCATGATCGATCCCTGGCAGATCTTCCAGAGCCGCGCCATGGGCGCCGACGCCGTGCTGCTGATCGTGGCGGCGCTGTCCGACGCCCAGCTCGACGAGCTCTATCACGCCGCCCAGCGGGTCGGTTGTGATGTGCTGGTGGAGGTGCATTCCGGTGAGGAACTGGAGCGGGCGATGAAGCTCAATATCGAACTGGTGGGCATCAACAACCGGGACCTGCGCACCTTCGAAACCCGCCTGGACACCACCCTGGCCCTGGCCGACGAGGTTCCCGGCGACCATCTGGTGATCACCGAAAGCGGCATTCATACCCGCCAGGACGTGACGCTGATGCGCGACAACGGCATCAATGGGTTCCTGGTGGGCGAGGCGTTCATGAAGGCGGATGACCCGGGCGCCGCGCTCAAGGCGCTTTTCTTCTAAGGCGTGCTCTCGTAGGAGCGGCTTCAGCCGCGATGCGGCTTGGTGATCGCGGCCGAAGCCGCTCCTACGAAAAGCGGGGGCTTAGCGGGTGCCGTAGACCACCATGGTCTTGCCCTTCACCGACACCAGTCCCTGCTCTTCCAGGTTCTTCAGTACCCGGCCGACCATTTCCCGGGAGCAGCCGACGATGCGGCCGATTTCCTGGCGGGTGACCTTGATCTGCATGCCATCCGGGTGGGTCATGGCGTCCGGTTGCTTGCAGAGATCCAGCAGGGTGCCGGCCACTCGGCCGGTGACATCCAGAAATGCCAGGTCGCCCACTTTACGGGTGGTGGCGCGCAGGCGCCCGGCGATCTGGGCGGACACCGCGAACAGGATGTCCGCGTCCTCGCGGGTCAGCTGGCGGAACTTGGCGTAGCTGACCTCGGCCACCTCGCACTCGGTTTTCGCCTTGACCCAGGCGGAGCGGGAAGGCTCGGCCTCGAACAGGCCCATCTCGCCGAAAAAGTCGCCTGCGTTCAGGTAGGCCATGATCATCTCGCGGCCATCATCGTCCTCGATCATGACGGTGACGGAGCCCTTGAGAATGTAATACAGGGCATCCGATTCATCGCCGGCGTAGATTATCGTGCTTTTGGCCGGGTATTTACGGCGATGACAATTGGCGAGAAACCGATCCAGGTTGGGAATTATCTTATTTCCGTCGCTCATGGGTACTCTGCTTTGGCACTGCTTCAGGGCTTTCGGCTTGGAAGCCGGAAAAAAGTCGTAGCAATTCAAGCTAAAGGAGTTTGCCTTTTTTTCACGTGGCTGCCAAGGGATATGGTGCACACTCTCTATCTTGCCGTATCCCCCATCCGTGCCCCATGGCCGCGTCGCGCCTGTTGATCGGGCTATTCATCGGACTATGGCGGAAGGCCGCTCTATGGTAGTCTGCGCGGCCATTCCGGGACGCTTTGAGCAGGAGAGAGCGGATGAAGGCGGTGGTCGAATGGCAGGGCGATGTCTGCTTCCAGGCGGAGGCGGACAGCGGACATAAAATCGTCATGGACGGTCCGCCGGACCATGGCGGCCAGAACCGTGGCTCGCGCCCCATGGAAACCGTGCTGATGGGCCTGGGAGGCTGTTCCAGCTTCGACGTGGTGCATATTCTCGGTAAGTCCCGCCAGGACGTGACCAGCTGCCGCTGCGAGCTCAACGCGGAGCGCGCCGAGGACGAGATCCCGGCCGTTTTTACCAAAATTCACCTGCACTTCGTGGTTTCCGGAAATAATCTCAAGGAAGCGCAGGTTAAACGGGCGGTTGCCCTGTCCGCGGAAAAATACTGCTCCGCGGCGATCATGCTCAGCCGTGGCGGCGTCGACGTCACCCACAGCTACACCATCGAGTCCCGCTAACGCGGTCGCAACGGTCAACGGGGAAATGCCGTGGTGAAAGATCCCAATCCCAAGATTACGGTCCATGGTTTCAACAACCTGACCAAATCTCTGAGTTTCAACATCTTCGACATTGCCTATGCGAAGACCGAGCAGCACCGCAAGGAGTACATCGAGTACATCGATGAGCTGTATAACGCGGAGCGGCTTACCGAGATTCTCACCAATGTGACGCGCATTATCGGCGCCAACATTCTGAATATCGCCCGCCAGGACTACGATCCCCAGGGCGCCAGCGTGACCATGCTGATCGCCGAGCACGAATCGCCGCCCACCGACGAGGATTGGGACGAGGAAGCGCCGGGCCCGCTGCCGGATTCGGTGGTGGCGCATCTCAACAAGAGTCACGTGACCGTGCACACCTATCCGGAGTCGCACCCGGATAACGGCATCTCCACCTTCCGGGTGGACGTGGACGTGTCCACCTGCGGCGTGATCTCACCGCTGCGGGCGCTCAACTACCTGATCCACAGCTTCGACTCGGACATCGTCACCATCGATTACCGGGTGCGCGGCATGACCCGGGACGTGGATGGCACCAAGCACTACATCGACCACGACATCAACTCGATCCAGAACTTCCTGACCGAGAGCACCCAGAACGCCTATCAGATGATCGATGTGAACGTGTACCAGGAGAACATCTTCCACACCAAGATGTTGCTCAAGGAATTCGACATCGAGAACTACCTGTTCGGCGCCGGCAGCGACGAGTTCGACGAGGCCGCCCTGGCCAACATCAAGGAACGCCTGCGCACCGAGATGCTGGAAATCTTCTACAGCCGCAACATGTAGAGCGCCCTTGTAGGAGCGGCTTCAGCCGCGAGGCCGGCACCGACCGGCGGGGTTTATCGCGGCTGAAGCCGCCCCTACGGGATCCGGGGTACAAACAAAAAACCCCCGGCCTCGCCGGCGGGTTTTTTTTTTTGGGGTTTCGGCCTTGAAGCTTGCGGCCCAAACCCGGGGGGGGGGGAGGGGCTCTCCCTTCTCCTCCCCGGCCATGGGCCCCCCGCCGGCGGCGGGGGGGGGGGCGCCCCGGCGGCGCC
>NZ_VCQT01000037.1 GCF_005938655.1 Alloalcanivorax gelatiniphagus | reverse complement strand
GGCTGAAGCCGCTCCTACGGAATCCGGGTTACAAACAAAAAACCGCCGGCATCGCCGGCGGTTTTTTTGCTTGGAGCTTGCGGCTTGAAGCTTGCAGCTCAAACCCGGTAGGTGGCGAAGGTCATCACCTTGCTCATCAGCGTCATGGCGCCGCGTACCGGCGGCGGCAGGGGCGCGCCGCCGGCGTCGCTGGCGGTGACCGCGTGCTTCAGCTCGTCGGAGCGCATCTGCTCCAGGATGGCGCGGCTGCGGCGGTCGCGCATCGGCAGGCGGGTCATATGGTTTTCCAGGTGGCGCACCACCTGATTCTCGGTTTCCGCCACGAAGCCCAGGCTCCAGCGGTCCCCGGCCAGGCCGGCGCCGGCGCCCAGGGCGTAGCTCATGGCGTAGAAAATCGGGTTCAGGCGGCTGGGCACCCCGCCCAGCTCGCGGATGCGGTCCTCGCACCAGGCCAGGTGGTCTTCTTCCTCCCGGGCCGCCTCCTCCATGGCGTGGCGCACATGGGGCAGGGTGGCGGTGCTGGCCTGGCCCTGGTACAGGCCCTGGGCGCACACCTCGCCGGTGTGGTTGATGCGCATCAGGCCGGTGACATGGCGCCGCTCGTCGTCGGACAGGGGGCCCTCGTCGCGGGCCTCCTGGAGCCCTTGGGGCTGGCGCTCGGCGTGGGCGGAGCCCGGCGTCAGGGTACGCATGGCGTTGTCCACCCGGCTGAGCAACCGGTCCAGGGGCGTTAGCTGTCGCTCGGTCATGACGGTCTCCGCAGCAGTGATGCCGGCATGCTAGCGCCAAAGGCGGCCACAGTGAAGCGCCGCGCGGGCCAGCCCGGCGGCGGATCAGTCCGGGTCCGACGGCTCGCCCGGGCGCCGGGTGAACTTCACCAGGGCATCGCGCAGCACGCCGATCTCCACCGGTTTCGGAATGTGGGCGTTCATGCCGGAGGCCAGGCTGCGCTCCCGGTGCTCGCGCAGGATATGGGCGGTGAGCGCCACGATCGGCACCGGCGCGCGCCGGGCCCGGCGTTCAAGCTCACGAATCCGCCGGGTGGCCTCGAAGCCGTCCATCACCGGCATCTCGCAATCCATCAGAATCAGGTCATAGCGGGTGGCGCTGGCCATTTCCACCGCCTCCAGGCCATTGGCGGCCAGGTCCGGGGTCAGCCCCAGCTTGTGCAGCATGCCGCGGATGACCTTCTGGCTGAGCTTGTGGTCCTCCACCACCAGCAGCCGCAGCCGTGGGTCCGGCATTGCCTGCGGGTTGCGCCGGACCGGTGCCTTGAGCCCCAGTTCTTCCGCCAGTGCCTGTTTGAGGCGCGGCGCCGACACCGGTTTGGGCAGTATCCGGCTGAGGCCGGCGTTGCGCGCCTCGGTGTCGTTGGGGGCGCCGCTGGCGCCGCTGAGCATGATCAGCACCGGCGGCTGGGCGATCACCGGGTCCTCGTGAATGCGCGCCGCCAGTTGCAGGCCGCTCATGCCCGGCATCAACTGGTCCACCAGCACCACGTCGTAGGGCTCGTTGATGTTGGCCTGGGTGCGTAGCGAGGCCAGCGCCTCGCGGGCGTCGTGGCTGGCGGTGACGCGCATGCCCCAGCTCAGCGCCTGGTGGCGGATCACCCGGGTGACGGTGGAGGAGTCGTCCACCACCAGCATGCTGCGGCCCTGCAGAATGTCATCGTCGGTGTCCGCCTTGGGCAGGTCCCGGTCCAGGGACGGCAGCGGCAGCACGAACCAATAGCCCGGTTCCCCGCCGTGGTCATCCCGGTGGCCATGGCGCCCGCCCATGGTGGTGATCAACTGCTCGGCGATCACCAGGTTGAGCCCGGCGCTGTCGCGCCGGCTGTCCTGCTCGCGCAGCTGCCGCAGGCCGCCGGCGCGCAGGGCGCTGCCGCTCAGCTCGAAGCGCACCAGGCCGGCCCGGCCGGTGGGTTCCAGGGAGATGTCGATGACCATCTCGCCGGGCTGGGCATGGCGGATCAGCGCCCCCACCAGGTTGGTGAGCACCTGCCGCAGGCGGCCCGGGTCGCCCTCCACCAGCGGCGGCACATTGGTGTGCACGTGGGTGATCAGCTCCACCTGCTTTTCCTCGGCGCGCTCTCGAAACAGCTCCACCGCCTCCACCAGCAGCTCGTGGATGTTGAGGGCTTCCCGGTCCAGTTCCAGCTTCTGGTCGGCGAGCTGGGAGTACTCCAGCACGTTGTTGATGATCTTCAGCAGGTTCTCGCCGGCGTTGCGGATGCTGCCCACGCATTCGCGCTGGTTCGGTGACAGCGGCGTGTCTTCCAGTATCTCGGCCATGCCGAGGATGCCGCTGAGCGGCGTGCGCACATCGTGGCCCATGCGCGCCAGGGTTTCCCGGCGGGTGCGCTCCACCGCTTCCGCCACCGCCTGATCCCGGCGCGCCTCGCTGACCAGCCGGCCGCGCCGGCGCTGCTGGATGCGCAGACCCACCGCCTGGATCAGCGCCGCCAGATTGACCGCCACCATCACGCTCAGCACCAGGTCATAGCCGCCGTCGGTGATCCCCAGCACCGTCAGGCAGGCCAGCACCAGCGGGCTGGCGATCAGCAGGGTGGTGCAGAAATACAGGCCGCTCTGGGGCGCCTCCCGGTGCCAGGCCTGGTAGGCCAGCAGCACCAGCAGCGCCGCCGCCGCCAGTGCCAGGCCGAAGGCCAGGCTGAGGCCGGTGACCGCCGGCAGCCAGGGCGCCACCACGATGCCGGTGCCGGCCAGCACCGAGGCCGCCAGCAGCAATTGGTGCAGCCAGGGGGCGTAGCGGCGGCTGTCCACGAAGGTGCGCCCCACGCCGCAGGCGCACAGCACCACCAGCATCACCGCGGCGATCTTCAGCTGCGGCAACCAGGGGCCCCAGAACGGACTGTGGGCGAGCTGACCGGAGGCGAACAGCAGCAGCGCCACCATCGCCACCAGGAAGCCGGCGTGGTAGCCATGGCTGGGCCCGCCGCGCAGCAGCGCCACCAGCACGTTATAGAGCGCCAGGATCAGCATCACGCCGAGCAGCATCCAATAGAGAATCTGGCGGGGGTCGTCGTCCACCGCGTCGGCCAGGTCGCTGAGCGTCACCGAGTAGAGCATGGAGCCACGGGGGTTGACCCGCCAATAGAACACCCGGGTGCGGTTGGGGGGCAGGTCGATCAGGTACATCGGGGTACGGTGCAGGAACCGCTCCCCGGCGTTGGCGGGCCGGTAGCCGTCGTCGTCCGGCACGAACAGGGTGCTGTCGTGGTAGTCGCGGGGCCCCAGCACAAGGGTCACCGGTTGGGGAGCCGGCAGTTCATTGCGCACCGCCACGCGAATCCACCAGGGGTGGTCGCTGAGCCCGAGCCGCTCCACGAAGCGGGCACCGGGGCGGAAGTCCCGGTCGTGGGCGCCGCTGGCCAGGGCGTCCACGGTGAGGCTGCCGTCCGGGTCGGCCAGGTATTCGGAGTAGATGGTGATGCGGGCCGGCTCCAGGGGGCCGGCGATCACATAGGGCGGTGGGGTATCCGCCCGGGCCGGGCCGGGGGCGGCCAGGCTGGCAAGTACCAGGCACAGAACCCACCAGCAGGCCGGTGCCACCGGGCCGCTCAGGTTAGCGAGGCGCGGCCGCCTCGGCGTGTTCTTGGTCCTGCGTGTCCCTGTCGTCATCGTCTCCCCGGTCCAGCACCAGGGCATCCAGCCCCGCTTCGGAGAGGATATAGGCTCCCAGCTCACTGCGTCGACCTTCCGCGCACAGCACATAGGTGAAAGCGCGCTCCAGACGGGGGGCCTGCTGGCGCAGTTCATGGAGCGGCAGGTTGCGGGCGCCGGGGATGGTGTCGTGGCGGGATTCCATGGGCAGGCGCACGTCCAGCAGCACCAGCGGCCGTTCGCCCTCCTGCACCAGGGTGTCCAACTGGTCCTCGCTGATGCGGCGGATCACCGCCGCCTGCAGCAGGGTCTGGAAGTCCGCCTTGTCCAGGCACATCAGCTCGCCGTCGCTGGTCATGGTGACGGTGGCGTTGCGCGGCTGATCGCTGATCAGGGCGTCCTCACCGAAGAACCGGCCGGCGGTCAGCGCCGCCAGCGGCTGGCTGCCGGTGGGGCCGGCCCGGGTGACCATGGCCTTGCCGCGTTTGATCACATAAAAGGTATCGCCGGGGTCGCCTTCCCTGATCACCGTTTCGCCGAGCTGCACCGGGCGCGGCTGGAATTTGACGAACAGCGCGTGCAAGCGAGCCGGCGGAATCTGCGCCAGCAGGCCGGAGGCGAGCAGGGCGTCCATCCAGTCGTGGTCGTCGGACTGTTCATCGGGCAGCAGGTCCGGGGCCTGGGTCCAGGCCATCAGCAGGTCCAGCTTGTCGCGGTCGATGCTATACAGCACGGTTTGACCGCGGGTGATGGCGTTGACGGTGTGGCGTGGATAGTTGTCCACCGCCAGATAGTTCTCGTCGTCGTCGGCGGCGAATACCCGCACGGTATAGCCGGCGTCGATCAGATCCAGCCCGCCCTCGATCAGAAAGAACGCCTTGTCCGGCGTCTGCCCGCGCTTGAACAGCAGGCGCCCGGCGGGCAGGCGCTGCACCGTCACCTGGTCGCGGATCTCCGCCAGATGGGATGGGCTGAGGCCGTCGAATGGAATGAAATGGCTCAGCCGGCTCATATCGGCGCCGTCGCCGTGCGTGGACGGCGGGCGCGTGTCGGGCCCGGTGGCGCTCATGGAACTCCCCCTTTTTTTGTCATTGCTGGCCGTCCCCCCAGGACGGTCAGCCTTCCACTGTAGGGACTTTCGCGGCGCCACGCACGGGGTGAGGCCGGCCAGTGTGATGGAGTCCGCGCCAGGGCCATGTAGGAGCGGCTTCAGCCGCGATCACCGGTGGTGCCATCTGCATCGCGGCTGAAGCCGCTCCCACAAGGCGTGGGTCTTACAGCAGCGCCAGCAAGGTGACGGCGGCGCCGCTGAGCATCAGCAGCAGGAACACCAGGCGGCGCATGGCGCGCTCACTGAGCGGCGGCGGGTAGCGGCGGCCCAGCCAGGCCGCCAGCGCCACCACCGGCAGGCTCATCAAGCCGGTGCGCAGAACGTCGGAGGTCAGGTCGCCGTTGGCGGCGACCACGGTGAGGCGGCCCAGGGAGGTGAGTGAGAACAGCGCCACCAGGGTCAGGCGCAGGGTGGCCGCCGGCACCGGCTGGCGGTAGAACTGGTAGACCACCGGCGGGCCGCCGATGCTGAACAGGCCGCCGAAGAAGCCGCCCAGGGCGCCGGCACCGATGAACGCCGGGGCCGAGGACAGGGTGTCGCGCTGGTCGGGCCGCCGCGCCATCACCGCGCCGGCGGCGAAGATCAGGCCGCCCAGCAACAGGTGCAGCAGGTGCTCGGCGTTGCGGTCCAGGTAGCCCAGGGCGAGCACGCCCAGGACCATGGCCGGCAGCCCGCCGGCCAGGCTCAGGATAATCAGGCGCCAGTTCACCTGGCGCAGACGGGGCAGCACCACCATCGAACCGAGCATCAGGTTCATGATGTTGAGCGCGGTGGCGGTGACCGGAATGGAGGCCACCTGGGTGAGAGTGACCACGGTGAGCACGAAGATGCCCAGGGCAAAACCGGTCACCGTCTGGATGTAGCAGCCGATCGCCACCGCCGCCAGGAACAGCGGGATAGACTCAGGCACGGTGGCGGGTCACCCCTGTTCCCGGGCGACCGCGCGGTAGCCGATGTCGGTGCGGTGGTAGGCGCCGCGCCAGGAAATCCGCGCCACGCCCTGATAGGCGTGCTTCTGGGCGTCGGCCACGCTGTCGCCCAGGGCGGTGACGCACAGCACCCGGCCGCCGCTGGTCAGCACCTTGCCGTCGGTGCCGCTGGTGCCGGCGTGGAACACCTTGACGGTGTCCGAGTCGGCGTCGTCCAGGCCGTGGATTTCATCGCCCTTGTCGTAGCTGTCCGGGTAGCCGCCGGCGGCCATCACCACGCCCAGGGTGGGGCGCGGGTCCCAGTCCGCTTCCACCTGGTCCAGCGCGCCGTCCAGGGCGGCCAGGCACAGGGCCGCCAGATCGGAGCGCAGGCGCATCATGATCGGCTGGGTTTCCGGATCGCCGAAGCGGCAGTTGTATTCGATTACCTTGGGCTGGCCGGCGCCGTCGATCATCAGGCCGGCGTACAGGAAGCCGGTGTAGGGCATGCCCTCGGCGGCCATGCCGGCCACGGTGGGGCGGATCACCTGGTCCATGATGCGCTGATGCACTTCGTCAGTGACCACCGGCGCCGGGGAGTAGGCGCCCATGCCGCCGGTGTTGGGGCCGGTGTCGCCGTCGCCGACGCGCTTGTGATCCTGGCTGGTGGCCATCGGCAGGATGTGTTCGCCGTCCACCATGACGATAAAGCTGGCTTCCTCGCCATCCAGGAACTCCTCCACCACCACCCGGTGGCCGGCGTCGCCGAACTTGTTGCCGTCCAGCATATCGCGCACCGCGTCCTCGGCCTCTTCCAGGGTCATGGCCACGATCACGCCCTTGCCGGCGGCCAGGCCGTCGGCCTTGATCACGATCGGCGCGCCCTGCTCGCGCACATAGGCGAGGGCTTCATCCATGTCGGTGAAGTTGCCGTAGGCGGCGGTGGGGATGGCGTGGCGGGCCAGGAAATCCTTGGTGAAGGCCTTGGAGCCTTCCAGTTGGGCGGCGGCCTTGCCCGGGCCGAAGCACTTCAGGCCCCGGCTCTGGAAGTAATCCACCAGCCCTTCCACCAGCGGCGCTTCCGGGCCGACGATGGTCAGTGCCACCCCTTCCCGTTCGGCAAGCTCCGCCAGACCCTGCTGGTCGAGCACGTCCAGGGCCACGTTTTCCACCTTGGCCTCGCGGGCGGTACCGGCGTTACCCGGCGCCACCAGCACCTTCTCCACGGTGTCCGCCTGGGCCACTTTCCAGGCCAGCGCATGCTCGCGGCCACCGCCGCCGATGATCAGGACTTTCATATCGAACCGCCTCTGAGCAGCTTCGCCGGAGGGCTTATGAATGACCGCCCGGCCGGTTGAACGTTACAAGTTGAAAGTTAAAAGTTAAAAGGGGGCCCCGGTGAGGGCTTGAACTTTCAACTTTCAACTTTCAACTGGTTTAATGCCGGAAATGACGCATGCCGGTGAACACCATCGCCATGTCCGCTTCGTCGGCGGCGGCGATGACTTCCTCGTCGCGGATCGAGCCGCCGGGTTGGATCACGCAGCGGATGCCGGTTTTGGCGGCGTTGTCGATGCCGTCGCGGAACGGGAAGAAGGCGTCGGAGGCCATTACCGAGCCTTTCACTTCCAGGCCGGCGTGCTCGGCCTTGATGGCGGCGATGCGCGCGGAATTGACGCGGCTCATCTGGCCGGCGCCGACGCCGATGGTCTGCCGGTTGCGGGCATAGACGATGGCGTTGGATTTGACGAACTTGGCCACTTTCCAGGCGAAGATCAGGTCGTGCATTTCGGTTTCCGTGGGCGCCCGCTTGGTGACCACTTTCAGGTCCGCCTCGGTGATCATGCCCACGTCCCGGTCCTGCACCAGCAGGCCACCGTTGACGCGCTTGTAGTCCAAACCCCGGGCGGTGGGGCCGTCGATCTCGCCGCATTCCAGCACCCGCACGTTTTTCTTGGCGGCGGTGAGGGCCAGGGCGTCCTCGCTCACTTTCGGGGCGATGATCACTTCCACGAACTGGCGGTCGACAATGGCCTTGGCGGTGGCCGCGTCCAGTTCCCGGTTGAAGGCGATGATGCCGCCAAAGGCGGATTCCGGGTCGGTGGCGAAGGCCAGGTCGTAGGCGTGTTCGATGCCGTCCAGGCTCACCGCCACGCCGCAGGGGTTGGCGTGCTTGACGATCACGCAGGCGGGCTTGGTGAACGATTTGACGCATTCCAGGGCGGCGTCGGTGTCGGCGATGTTGTTGTAGCTGAGCGCCTTGCCCTGCAGCTGGCGGGCGGTGGCCACGCTGGCGCCGGCGGGATCACGCTCCACATAGAAGGCGGCCTTCTGATGGGGGTTCTCGCCGTAGCGCATTTCCTGGGCTTTCTTGAAGTTCAGGTTGATGGTGCGCGGGAAGTCCTGGTTGTTTTCCCCTACCAGCTTGCCGAAGTGGTTGGCGATGGCGCTGTCATAGGCGGCGGTGTGCTCGAACGCCTTGATCGCCAGGTCGAAACGCAGGCCGGCGGACAGCTCACCCTGGTTGGCGTGCATGTCGTCCAGCACCCGGGCGTAGTCGGCGGCGTCGGTGACGATGCCCACATGGGCATGGTTCTTGGCCGCGGAACGCACCATGGTCGGGCCGCCGATGTCGATGTTCTCCACCGCCTCTTCCAGGCTGCAATCCGGGCGCGCCACGGTGGCCTCGAACGGGTACAGGTTCACCACCACCAGGTCG
Organism: Alloalcanivorax gelatiniphagus; assembly: GCF_005938655.1. Classification (GTDB taxonomy): domain Bacteria; phylum Pseudomonadota; class Gammaproteobacteria; order Pseudomonadales; family Alcanivoracaceae; genus Alloalcanivorax; species Alloalcanivorax gelatiniphagus. The sequence goes on along the minus strand of NZ_VCQT01000037.1, from coordinate 5,595 downwards.
ATGCGCTGGATGCCGTTGTCCGCCATCACCCCATCGTCCTGGCCGCGCCGGCCGAGAATGCCGCCGTGCACCTTGGGATGCAGGGTTTTCACCCGGCCGTCCATCATTTCCGGGAAACCGGTGTAATCGGACACTTCGCGCACCGCGATGCCGGCGTCCTTGATGGCGCGGAAAGTGCCACCGGTGGACAGCAGCTCGACGCCCTGGTCCGCCAGGGCCCGGGCGAAATCGACGATGCCGGTTTTATCGGAAACGCTGATCAGCGCGCGTTCAACGGCCTTGCTCATGGTTGCTCACCTTCGGTGTTACGCCGGCACGCCGGGCTCGGCGCGGGGCGCGCGTATATTCATGATTCAGAAAAGAAAAAAGGGCAGTGTCACTGCCCTTGGAAGCGAAGGCCCGCGGTTACAGCAGGCCGTATTGCTTGAGTTTCTTGCGCAGCGTGCCACGGTTCAGACCGAGCAGCTCGGCGGCCTTGGTCTGGTTGCCACGGGTGTACTCCAGTACTTTTTCCAGCAGCGGAATTTCCATTTCCGCCAGAACCATCTGGTAGAGCTCGCTGACCGGCTCGCCGTCGAGCTGGTTGAAGTAGTCGGCGAGGGAGCGACGCACGCAGTTGCGCAGGGTGTCGTGGGTCTCGCTGCGCGCCAGCGTCAGATGGGGTTTGCGTGATTCGGCGGTATTCATTTCTGTGAGTGTCCGTGCTGCAGCGGTCTTCATTGAAGAAAGGGTCATGCGGCCAATGCTCCGTCTTTTTTCCGAGCTGAGGGGTTCCGGGCAGACACCTCGCCATAGCAACCGAAGCGGACACGGTCGCCGAGGGCGTTGATCTCTTGGAATAACTGCTCAACGGCCCGCCGTTGTCGGCCGGCCTCTTCCAGCTTGTTGAACCCGCTCCGGAAAGCCTCGCCTCCGGGCAGGTACTGCGTGTACCACCCCAAATGCTTGCGGGCGATACGCACGCCGGTGTATTCCCCGTAAAAATGATGCAGGTCCGTCAGATGCGTGAGGACGCGCTCTCGCACTTCCTCGACCCGCGGTGCCAGGGGCAGCCGGCCATGCTCCAGGTAATGCAGGGTATCCTGAAAGATCCAGGGATTACCTTGGGCGGCGCGGCCGATCATAATACCACTGGCACCCGTGGATTCCAGTATCCGTTGGGCGTTTCGCGGTGATTTGATATCACCATTGGCGATAACCGGCAGGCTGACCGATTCCACCACCTCTCTGATGGTGTCGAACTCCGCTTCGCCATTGAACTTGTCGGCGCGGGTACGGCCATGAATGGCCAGAGCCTGGATGCCGGCCTGTTCGGCCAGCCGGGCGATGGCCACGGCGTTGCGGTGGTCCCGGTCCGGGCCGGTGCGGATTTTCAGGGTCACCGGCACCTCCACGGCGCCCACCACCGCCTCCAGAATCCGGGCCACCAGGTCCGGATCGGAAAGCAGCGCGGAGCCGGCGGCGCGCTTGCACACCTTCTTCGCCGGGCAGCCCATGTTGATGTCGATGATCTGGGCGCCCCGGTCCACGTTGGCACGGGCCGCCTCGGCCATCATCAGCGGTTCGCCGCCGGCGATCTGCACCGACACCGGGCCCGGTTCACCACGGTGATCCAGACGGTGCGAGGATTTGCGGGAGTTCCACAGGCGGGTATCCGAAGTCACCATTTCGGACACCACCAGACCCGCCCCCAGCTCCCGGCACAGGCGCCGGAACGGGCGATCCGTCACGCCGGCCATGGGCGCGAGAACCAGGGAGTTGGGAAGCTGGTGAGGGCCGATCCGCATGGCAACTCGTTCTGAAAAGCGTCGGGTTGGCAGGATTTCCGTTTCAGGGTGTCGCCTGAAAGAGGTTCACTGCCCCGCGCGGGGTGCGCGGGGGGCGACAATGATAGAGACCCGGGGCCCGGCTGGAAAGCCCCGCATGGTGTTCGCCGCCGGGCGGCGGTGTCAGGAAGCCCGGTCCGGCGCGGCGGGCGCCGCCCCGGCGGGCAGCAGGCGCAGGTCGTAATTGACCGCCGCCGGGCCCGGATCGGCGATTTCCAGGCCGATGTGCACCGGCGTGCCGGTGGGCATGGCGGCGCCGTCGGCCAGCTCGCCGCGCAGGTACTCCGCCGGCTGGAAACGGCGGGTCGCCACCACCTGGCCGCGCAGGTCGGTGAAGGTCAGTTCCAGGGCCGGGAACGGCTGCGGCCAGTCCGCTTCGTTGAACAGCAGGGCGTCCACCATCAGCGCGTCGCGGAAGCGCGGGTGGCTGCGCACCACCAGGTTGGCGCCGCGCAGCTTGGACGGATCGGACGCGGTGGGCAGGACGCAGCCCAGCAGTTCGCAGGCCTGGGCGTAGTAGGGGCGCCATTGCGGCTGGCGGGCCAGATCCTGAAAGTGGAAGGCGGCGTATTGGCCGCCCAGCACCAGCAGCGCCAACAGCGACAGAATCCCCCACTTGAGCATCACCGCCGGCCCCGCCGGCGGCGGCGCCACATAGTCCGGGTACTCCTGGCCGCCGCGCCGGCGGGCGGCGTTGCGGTTGAGGAAGTCGAACGGGTCCTGGTGGTGGTGGTCCGCGCCGTCATCGTCGTCCCGGGCCGCCGTATTGCGGTACAGAGGCGCGGTGGTTGGCGTTGTTGTGGCCGGTTTGGTGGCCGGCTTGGCGGCGGGCGCCGTGGCGCGGGCGGGAGGTGCGTCATCGTCTTCCAGGTCGCGCAGCAGGGCCTCGGCCCAGGACTCGTCGGCGCCTTCCTTGCCCGCCGCCCGGTGGTCGCCGTTGTCGTCGCCCAGGGCTTCCAGGTCGGCGAAATGGTCGTGCCGCTGGCCGCCGTCCAGGTCAATAAAGGCGTCGCTCAATTCCAGGCCGTCTTGCCGGTCGGAGGAAGACCCCAGCCGGGGCGGCTGGTCCTCCTGGCGGGGCGCGTCCCAGTGGTCGGCGTCTCCGGCCGGCGGGGCATCGCCGATCAGATGGTCGGTGGCCTGGAAGATCCGCAGGCAGGAACCGCAACGCACCGCGCCCCCGGCCTGGCCGAGATGCTCGTCGCTGATCTTGAACTGGGCGCCGCAATGCGGGCAGCGGGTTTTATAGGGGCCGGCCATGGTTCGACGTCTCGGCGGATCGGAGCAGGGTAAGGGAACTGAAGGTTGTACCGAACAAAGCGGGTCCCCCGCAAGGCTGGCGCGTGCCGTTTGCTACCTGGAACACGCCGGTCAGCGGCGCACGCCGTCGATGCGTACCCAGTCGCCGCGCTGGCGGGTGGGGGCCAGTTCGAACCAGGGGGCGTAGGCCTGGCGCACTGACTCCGCCTGGTCCGTCAGGATGCCGGACAGGGCCATGGGCGCGCCGGGCAGACAGCGGGCGGCCAGGGTGTCGGCCAGCTCGATCAGCGGGCCGGCCAGAATGTTGGCCACCAGCAGGTCGTAGCGCTGGTCGGCGGCGAGCGCCTCCGGCAGGTACAGGCTGAGTCGGTCGGCCACGCCGTTGGCGGCGGCGTTGTCGGCACTGGCGGTGAGGGCCTGGGGGTCGATGTCGGTGCCCACGGCGGACTCGGCGCCGAGCAGCAGGGCGGCGATCGCCAGCACCCCGGAGCCACAGCCGAAGTCCAGCACCCGGCGGCCGCTCAGGTCGGCACCGTCCAGCCACTCCAGGCACAGGGCGGTGGTGTCATGGGTGCCGGTGCCGAAGGCCAGGCCCGGGTCCAGCTTCAGGTTCACCGCGTGCGGTTCCGGGGCGTCGCTCCAGCTTGGCACGATCCATAGCCGCTGGCCGAACCGCATGGGCTGGAAGTCGTCCATCCAGGCCCGTTCCCAGGCCTGATCCGCCAGCGGTTCCACCCGGTGGTCGGCGAAGGTCAGGCCGCGCTCGCCGAGGGCGGCGAGCACCGCGTCCAGGTCGGCGTCGTCCTCGAACAGGGCGGTGACCACCGTGGTGTTCCACAGCGGGCGCGCCCCCGGCGGCGGCTCGAACACCGGCTGGTCGGCGCCATCGGTGAGCGTGACGGCGGCGGCGCCCAGGTTTTCCAGGGCATCCTGGAAGGTGTCCGCGTGGCGCGGGTCGGTGGCGATGTGCAGCTGCTGCCAGGGCATGGCGTCTCCGGGGGTTGGTGGGTCGGAACCGGGACCGCGCAGTGTAGCCCAGAGCGCCGATGAATGCCTTCGGCTGTGATGCGCATCGCTGGCGACGGGGATCATGGCAGGCGTATAGTTGCAGTCTGAATGTCGCCGCCGGCCCCGTGGCCGCGCGGCTCTGCCGGTGAGGAAACCCATGACCGAAAATATGGCGGAGACCATTCTGGCGGCGATGGCGTTGCTGGCCCTGGCCGTGCATGGCATCGGGCCAAGGCCGCTGTTCCCCAATGTGGGGCCACGGCGCCGGGCGGACGTGGAGAAGCGTCTGCTGCAGGCCATGGTGGTGGTGGCGATGGTGCTGGTGCCCCTTTGTGATGCCCTGCTGCCCTGGTTCGAGTTCGCCGATATCGTGTTTCTGGACGAGGTGGCCTGGGTCGGTTTGTTACTGGGCAGCGGCGCCATCTGGTTGTTCTGGCGGGCCGGCCGGGATGGTCAGCCGGCGCTGACCGAACGCGGCACCCTGCGCGGCCGTGGCGTCTATCGCTATCTGCGGCATCCGGTTTATGCCGCCATGTTGTTGTGGGCGCTGGCCCAGCTGCTGTTGTTGCAGAACTGGCTGGCCGGCCCGGTGGCGGCGGTGACCGTCGCCCTGGCGTATCTGTTGCGGGTGCCCCTGGAGGAGCAGCGCGACCTGGAGCGTCACGGGCATCGCTATCTCGATTATATGGAACGGACCGGGGGCGTTATTCCCCGGTTGACGCGTCCTCGATCCGATTGAGCCCGGATCGGAAGCGTTATCCACCTGGACGGAGTGTGCAGTCATGGTTCACATCCACCCCCTCAGCCGCGATCAACTGGATCGCGTGGTGGCCCATTCCCAGGTGGTGGAGCGGGATGGCCACGGCATCAAGGTGCTGCGGCTGGAGGACGGGCGTTATCTGAAGTATTTCCGGCGTAAGCGCTTCTTCAACCGGGAGCTGCTGTCGCCGGCGGCGGTGCGCTTCGCCCGCCATGCCCGGCGGCTGGAGCGGCTGCGCATTCCCACCCTGGAGGTGGAGAGCCTGCATCGCATTATCGGTGAGCCGCACACCGTGGCGGTGTACCAGCCGATGCCCGGGGACACCCTGCGGGCGTTGCTGGCCCGGGGCGAGACGGATTGCCAGCTGATGTATCGGGTGGGTGTGTTTCTGGCGCGGCTGCATCGCCAGGGCGTGTTTTTCCGGTCGGTGCATCCGGGCAATATCGTTATCGACGGTTTCCGTATCGGTCTGATCGATGTGCTGGATATGAAGGTGCGGCCCTGGTCCATGTCGCGCTGGGCCCGGCGTCGCAACTGGCTGCATTTTCTGCGTTGCGTGGAAGACCGGCCCCATTGGCGGCCGGAGCTGATCGATGCGTTGCTGTTCGGCTACCGGGACGCGGCGGATTTGCCATTGCGGGAGGTGGGGGAAGTGGCGGAGCGCATTCGCGACTTTCTGTCCTAGCGTGGCTTTCGGGTTGGGGTTCTCTAGAGAGGACGGCGGGAACGGTTTCCCCCGGC
>NZ_VCQT01000036.1 GCF_005938655.1 Alloalcanivorax gelatiniphagus | reverse complement strand
GCCGGGGGAAACCGTTCCCGCCTCCGTGCCAGGCGGCACGCCGCCACTTTTTGGGGCTGGGTGGGGTGAGGGTTCTGTAGGAGCGGCTTCAGCCGCGATGCCCCCATGCCCCCCATGCCAGGCGACCGCAAAGGCAAAGGGCCGGGCGGTGATCCGCGCCGGCCCTTCCAGGTCAGTGGTTACCCAGTTTCTTTTCCAGGTGATGGATGTCCACGCCACCTTTCTTGAAGGCCGGGTCGCGGAAGATCTTGTCCCGGTGCAGGGCCACGTTGGTCTTGATCCCTTCCACCACGATCTCCTCCAGCGCGATGCGCATTCGCTCGAAGGCCACGTCCCGGTTCTCGCCCCAGGTGATCAGTTTGCCGATCAGGGAGTCGTAGAACGGCGGCACCGTGTAGCCACCATAGACATGGGAGTCCACCCGCACGCCATTGCCGCCGGGGGCATGGAAGTAGGTGATCTTGCCGGGGCTGGGCACGAAGCTCACCGGGTCCTCGGCGTTGACGCGGACCTCGATGGCGTGGCCCTGGAAGTGCACGTCTTCCTGCTTGATGGTCAGGCCCTGGCCGCCGGCGATGCGCAGCTGTTCCTTGACGATGTCCACGCCGGTGATCATTTCCGTGACCGGGTGTTCCACCTGCACGCGGGTGTTCATCTCGATGAAGTAGAAGCCCTCGTTTTCATAGAGAAACTCGAAGGTGCCGGCGCCCCGGTAGTTGATTTCCTTGCAGGCGTTGACGCAGCGCTGGGCCACTTCTTCCTTCAGGTGCGCGGGAATGTCCGGTGCCGGGGCTTCTTCCACCACTTTCTGGTGGCGGCGCTGCAGGGAGCAGTCCCGGTCGCCCAGATGGATGGCGTGGCCGGCGCCGTCGGAGAGCACCTGGATTTCCACGTGGCGCGGCTTCTGCAGGAACTTTTCCATGTACACGGTGCTGTCGCCGAAGGCGTTCTTGGCCTCGGAGCGGGTCAGGGTCACCGCGTTGAGCAGGTGCTGGCGGTCTTCCACCACGCGCATGCCCCGGCCACCGCCGCCGGCGGCGGCCTTGATGATCACCGGGTAGCCGATTTCCTCGGCCATCATCAGGGTGGCGTCCTGGTCGTCGCCCACCGGGCCGTTGGAGCCGGGAACCGTGGGCACGCCGGCGGCCTTCATGGCCTCGATGGCGGACACCTTGTTGCCCATCAGGCGGATGGTGTCGGCGCGGGGCCCGATAAAGATAAAGCCGGAGCGCTCCACCACTTCCGCGAAGTCGGCATTTTCCGCCAGGAAGCCATAGCCCGGGTGGATGGCGTCCGCGTCGGTGACCTCGGCGGCGCTGATGATGGCGGGGATGTTCAGATAGGAGTCGGTGGACGGCGCCGGGCCGATGCACACCGCCTCGTCGGCGAGCCGCACGTGCATCAGGTCACGGTCGGCCTTGGAATACACCGCCACGGTGCGGATACCCAGCTCCTTGCAGGCGCGCAGGATACGCAGGGCGATTTCGCCTCGGTTGGCGATCAGAACCTTTTCCAGCATGGGAAACCCCCGTTAGACGATGGAGAACAGGGGCTGGTCGAACTCCACCGGCTCGCCGTCCTCCACCAGGATGGCGTCGATGGTGCCGGACTTGTCCGCCTCGATCTGGTTCATCATTTTCATCGCCTCGACGATGCACAGCACGTCGCCGGCCTGCACCTTATGGCCCACTTCCACGAAGGTGGCGGCGCCCGGTGAGGGTGAGCGGTAGAAGGTGCCGACCATGGGCGAGCGCACCAGGTGGCCGCTGGGCGTATCGTCGCGGGGCGCCGGGGCGCTTTCCGCGGCGGGGGCCGGCGCCGGCGCCGGTGCCGGAGCGGCGTACTGCGGGTACGGGGCATATTGAGGTGCCGGCGCGCCGGAATGGCGGCCGCCGCGGCTGATGCGCACGGATTCCTCGCCTTCCTGAATTTCCAGTTCCTCGATGCCGGATTCTTCCAGCAGTTCGATCAGTTTCTTGATTTTACGGATGTCCATGCTCAGTCCTGTGCCTGATCCAGATGTTCCAGGGCGGCGGTCAGCGCCAGTTGATACCCGGCGGCGCCCAAACCACAAATCACGCCCTCGGCGATGTCGGAAAAATAGGAGTGTTGCCGGAACGGCTCGCGGGCGTGCACGTTCGACAGATGTACTTCGATAAACGGCAGCGCCACGGCGAGCAAAGCATCGCGCAGGGCCACACTGGTGTGTGTGAACGCCGCCGGATTGAACACAATGAAATCGGTGCCGTCGTCGCGCGCCCCGTGGATGCGCTCAATCAGCTCATGCTCGGCGTTGCTTTGCAGATGCCGCAGTTCATGGCCCGCCGCCGAGGCGCGCTCGCGCAGGCCCCGGTCAATGTCCGCCAGCGTGGTGTGGCCGTACTTGTCCGGCTCGCGCTGACCCAGCAGGTTCAGATTGGGCCCGTGCAGTACGAGGATGCTAGCCAAGACGTCTACCCCTGAAAGTGCGGTCATCTGCATTGAACGTGTGACGAAATACCGGTTTGGCCCGCTTTTCGTCGACGTTGGCAGTCTAAGGGTATCCGCTTGCGGAAATAAAGGACTTTACACCATTCGTTACATGTAGGGTTTGGGACGCTTTCGGGCGGGGTGGATGGGGCTGGTTTATCGCGGCTGAAGCCGCTCCTACGACGTTTCGTGCCACACCGTAGGAGCGGCTTCAGCCGCGATAAACCGCGATCAGCCGCCGGTGACCGGCAGGATCCTGTTGTCCAGGTGCTTCAGGAAGCGTTCCGGGTTCATCTCCCCCAGCACCCGGGCGTCCGGCACTTCCTTGCCGTCCGGGTCGAAGAACACAAAGCTGGGCAGCCCGAAGATGTTGAAGTCCGACATGATGCGCTGGTTTTCCTCGTTGATCTCGGTGATATCCACTCGATACAGGTCGAAGCCGCCCATGGCGTCCAGCACGCGCGGGTCGGCCAGGGTGGTGTCTTCCATGACCTTGCAGGCCACGCACCATTCGGCGAAGAAATCCACCAGCACCGGCCGGTTGGCGGCGGCGGAGGCGGCCAGTGCATCGAGCAGCGGCCGGCGGCCGGCCAGGCTGATCCAGGGGCCATGTTCGCCGTCCGCCGCCGGGCGACCATCGGCGGAGGCCGCCGGGGCGCTGGCCGGGGCGGCGGCCACGGCGGCCGGGCCGGCGATCGGCGCCAGCGGCTGCCAGGGGTCGCTGCCGCCGCTGGCGGCGCCGATCAGCATGATCGCGCCGTACAGGGCCAGCACCAGGGCCAGCGCCCGTTTCAGCCGGGAGCCGCCCTCCGCCACCGGCTCCAGGGCGCCCAGCTGAACCCCGTAGATCAGCAGCAGCAGGCCGTACAGACCCAGGGTCAGGGTGTCGGAGACGATGCGGTCCAGCAGCCAGATGGCCACGCCCAGCATCACCACCCCGAAGAAGCGTTTGATCTCCTCCATCCACAGGCCCGCCCGGGGCAGCAGATGGCCGCCGCCGGTGCCGAAGATGATCAGCGGCACGCCCATGCCGAGAGCCAGGGCGAACAGGGAGGCGGCGCCGGTAAGCGCATCGCCGGTGCCGGCCACGTAGAGCAGGGCGCCGGCCAGGATCGGCGTCACGCAGGGCGACACCACCAGCGCCGAGATCACGCCCATCACCACCGCCCCGGGCACCCCGCCACCGCCACCACCGGTGCGGCTGAGGCGGTCGCGCAGGGCGGCGGGCAGCTGCAGCTCATAGAGCCCGAACATGGACAGGGCCAGCAGCACGAAGATCACCACGCTGGTGACGATCGCCGCCGGTTGCTGCAGCAGGAATTGCAGGTTGAGGCCGGCGCCGAACACCGCCACCAGCAGCCCGGCCAGGGTGTAGGGCACCGCCACCCCCAGCACATAGGCCACGCTCAGCACGAAACCACGGCGGGCGCCGGTGCCCTGGCCATCGCCGTGGCCGCGCCCGGCGATAATGCCGGACAGGATCGGCACCATGGGGAACACACAGGGGGTGAAGGCCAGCAGGATACCGCCGGCGAAGAACAGCGCCACGATCAGGCCCAGCCCACGGCCGTTCATCCATTGGTTGAAGGCGTTGGCGTCCTCGGAAAACAGGGTGGCGAAAAAGCCGTCCTGGTCGTCGGCGGAGGGGGCCACCGGCGGGGCGGTAGGAGCGGGGGCGCTATCGGCGGGGCCGGCCTGGCCCGGGGCGGGGGCGCTGAATGCGTAGGTGCGAACCTCCGGTGGGTAGCACAGGCGGTCCTCGATACAGCCCTGGTAGCGCACCTCCAGTTCGGTGTCGGCCAGCGGCACGCTATCCAGGGGCAGGATCACGTCCACCTGGCCGTAGTAGACCCGCACATCGCCGTAGATTTCGTCGGTCTTTTCCTTGGCGGGTGGCAGCGTCACTCCCTCGAAATCCTCCAGCAGGTTGCCGTTGGCGTCGCGCAGGGTGAAGCCTAGCTTGTGCTGGTACAGGTAGACCTGGTCATGGAGCATGAAGCTGACCAGCAGCTGCTGGCGGTCCCAGTCCGCGTCGGTGACCACCTGGATGGCCTCGTCCACCGACGGCAGCGCATCGCCGCCACCGCCCAGGCCGCCGCCACTGAGCGACAGGGCCGGGGCCGGCGCGCTCAGCGCCAGCATCACAATTCCGAGCACCGCCGCCCAGGCGGCCTTCGGCACGCGGTTACCCCGCCACCCCTTGAATAACGTCATTCCTTGCTCCCGCTGGTTTCGGGTATTGGATGCCTCCCCACCGGGGAGGTTCCGGGCAGCCTCGCGCCCTGGCTTTAAGAAACCGTTAAGGCGCCCCTGAATAATGCCTTGCAGGCGTGGATCGCCCGTCAACGGTAGCCCCCGGGTCGGAGGGCCCCGGCCCGCCGCCGGCGTATTGTCCCCGCAACCACGGGGTGGTGCAAAAGACGAGGGGGCTCTTATAGTGGGCTGAATCCCGGGAAGAGGTGGTCAATGCGAATTCTGCTGGTGGAAGACGATGAAATGCTGGCCGATGGCCTGGTGCGGGCCCTGCGCCATGACGGCTACGCGGTGGACCACGTGGCCCGTGGTGACCTGGCCCAGGCGGCGGTGGACGACGGCCGCTTCGACGCGGTGCTGCTGGATCTGGGGCTGCCGGGCCTGGACGGCCTGGAGGTGCTGCGTACCCTGCGGCGGCGCCGCCACCCGGTGCCGGTGATCGTGATCAGCGCCCGGGACCGGCTGGACGACCGGATTGACGGCCTGGACGCCGGCGCCGACGACTATCTGATCAAGCCGTTTTCGGTGGACGAACTGCGCGCCCGGCTGCGCGCCCGCCTGCGGCGCGGGGCGGAACCGACCCGGGACCTGCTGCGCATCGATGATCTGGAAATCGACCCGGACGCCATGACGGTGACCCGGGGCGGCCAGCCGCTGCGCCTGCCGCGCCGGGAAATGGCGCTGCTGGTGGAACTGGCGCGCGGCGCCGGCCGGGTGCTCACCCGGGACCACCTGGAACAGGCGCTGTACGGCTGGAGCGAGGAAGTGGAGAGCAACGCCCTGGAAGTGCACATTCACCACCTGCGCCGCAAGATCGGGGGTGACCTGATTAAGACCGTGCGCGGGGTGGGGTACACCCTGACGCCGCCCGAGGGGCGCTGATGTTCTCGATTCGCCGTTTTCTGATGACCGCCCTGGTGTCCGTGATTCTGGGCGGCGGCGTGCTGCTGGGCTGGGGCACCTACCACACCCTCTATCACGAACTGGACGAGCAGTACGACGCGGAGCTGGTGCAAAGCACCCGGCTGCTGGCCTCGTTCTGGGACAATGACGCGCCGGACCCCAGGGTGGCGCGGCTGGAGCCGGCGGAGGTGCGCTACCAGCGCTACTTCGTCTACCAGCTGTGGCGCGATGGCGAGCTGGTGCTGGCCAGCGACGGCGCGCCCAAGGAGCCGCTGCTGCCGCTCACCGATCCGTCCTCCGGCGGTCGCTATCACGAGGTGGGCGGCTGGCACGCCTACGCGCTGCCGCTGTGCGGCCAGCGCTGGGTGGTGGTGGCGGAAAGCGACCGCGCCCGCCGTTCGCTGGTGGCCAACACCGCCGCCACGGTGCTGGCGCCGTACCTGCTGAGCGTGCCGGTGATCCTGCTGCTGGTATGGCTGGCGGTGCGCTGGGGGCTGCAGCCGCTGATCCGGCTGGCGCGCTCGGTGGCGGCCCGCGACGCCAACAACCTGACGCCGCTGCGGCACCGGCCGGTGCGCGAACTGGCGCCGCTGACCGAGGCCATCAATACCCTGCTGGCCCGGCTGGTGGGCACCCTGGAAAGGGAGAAACGCTTCACCGCCGATGCCGCCCACGAACTGCGTACCCTGCTGATGGCCCTGCGCCTGCATGCGGACAACGCCGCCCAACTGGACGACCCGCGTGAGGTGGCGGCGTCACTGACGCAACTGAGCCGGGCGGTGGACCGGGCCAGCCGCACCGTGGAACAGCTCATGCAACTGTCCAGGCTGGACCCGCAGCGGGCCAGCGCCGGTGACCGCTGCGACGCGGTGGCGGTGGCCCGGGACTGCATCACCCTGATCTCGCCGCTGGCCGAGCAACGGGGTCAGACCCTGACCCTGGACGGGCCACCGCACCTGTGGGTGGCGATGCCCGCCGAGGTGGCCGACATGCTGATCCGCAACCTGCTCGACAACGCCTGCCGCTATTCCCCGGAGGGCACCGCCGTGGGCGTGCGCATCAGCGAAACCCAGGGCCAGGTGCGGGTGGAGGTGAACGACGGCGGGCCGGGCCTGACCGCCGATCAGCAACGCCGCTTCACCGGGCGTTTCAGCCGTGGCCGCCAGGATGTGCCCGGGGCCGGCCTGGGCCTGTCCATTGTCGACCGCATCCTGAGCATCTATGGTGGAGCGCTTCGTTTCCGGCTGCGCGACGAGCAGCGGCCGGCCGCGGCGGTGATGACGCTGCCACGGGGTTGATGTCGGGCCGTGATGGCTGGGCTATAGTGGCGACGAAGGAAACCGGGGAACGCCCATGAAAGAAGATAAATTCGGACAGAAGGTCGGAGACCGCCTGCTCGATCCCAAGAACAACCGTATCTGGAAAGGCCTGCTGGGGCTGGTGCTGCTTCTGCTGCTGGTGGACGTGGCGCTGGGTTGGTACTGGAGCTGGGAGCCGGACCTGCAGCCGGTGAGCCGCGCCGATGGCGCGGTGCCCGGCGAAACCGTGACCCGCGAAGTGATCCATGTGGCCAGCACCCTGCTGGACAAGCCCGGCGGTTACCTCAGCAACGACATGCTGCCGCACCGGCTGTGGCTGGACAACATGCCGAGCTGGGAATACGGCGTGCTGGTGCAATTGCGCGACGTGACTCGGGTGATGCGCCGCGATATGAGCCGCTCCCAGTCCCAGAGCCAGGAGGACCCGTTCCTGGCGGTGGCCGAGCCGCAGTTCAACTTCGACTCCGAGAGCTGGGCCATGCCGGCCACCGAAAGCGAATACCGGCGCGGCATCCGGGCGCTGCAAAACTATCTGGCGGCGCTGCGCCGCGCCGATGGCAGCGCCCACTTCTACACCCGCGCGGACAACCTGAACTACTGGCTCAACGAAGTGCAGAACCGGCTCGGTTCCCTGAGCCTGAGTCTCAGCCAGAGCGTCGGCCGCACCCAGTTGAACACCGACCAGGACACCCCGGTGGGCGAGCTGGACGAGCGCGAGACCTACGTGCAGACACCGTGGATGGAAATCGACAATGTGTTCTACGAGGCGCGCGGCGCTTCCTGGGCGCTGGCCCAGCTGATGCGGGCGGTGGAAGTGGATTTCGCCGACGTGTTGCGGCGCAAGAACGCCACCGTCAGCTTCCGGCAGATGGTCCGCGAACTGGAAGCCACCCAGCAAACCCTGTGGAGCCCGATGATTCTCAACGGCTCCGGCTTCGGCCTGTTCGCCAACCATTCCCTGGTGATGGCCAACTACCTGTCCCGCGCCAACGCCGCCCTTATCGACCTGAGAAAGCTACTGCAGGAGGGGTAAACCATCGCGGCTGAAGCCGCTCCTACGGAAGGGGGGTGGTTTTGTCGCGATGCGCTTCTTTTGTAGGAGCGGCTTCAGCCGCGATCCGCCTTCACCCCGATAAAGCCGGCGAAGTTATACCACTTGAAGAACATGTCCACACTGCTCAGCCCGGCCCGGGACAACATGCTCAGGTTCTCGTCCGGACGGTAGGGAATCAGCACGTTTTCCAGGGCTTCGCGCTTGCGGGCGATCTCGGTTTCCGAATAGCCGTTGCGCTTTTTCATCTCGTAATAGAGCGCGATCCACTGCCGGTTAAGCAGCGCATCGCTGCCCAGCACCTTCTCCACCAGGATCAGGGCGCCACCCGGGCGCAGCCCCTCAACGATGGAACGCAGCAGACCCTCCCGATTGAGCGGGCGCACGAACTGCAGGGTCAGATTCAGCACCACCACCGAGGCATTGTCGATGGTGACACCCTCGTTGAGATCGCCGGCGCACAGCCGCAGGCGCCCCTCCGGCAGGCCGGCCAGATTGGCGCGGGCCTTGTCCAGCATGGCCTCGGAATAGTCCAGCCCCACCAGCTCCACCGCCGGGTCCACGGTCTGATCCAGGCTGTGCAGGGTGATGCCGGTGGAGCAGCCCAGATCGTAGATCCGGGAGCCGGGCACGGCGAAGCGCGCCGCCAGTTCGCCGATCATGCGTTGCAGCTCCCGGTACTGGGGAATGCTGCGGTCCAGCATATCGTCGAACACCTCGGCGGTGCGTTCACCAAAGTCGAAGTCGGCGATCGCCCTGTCCTGCTCGCTGAACAGTCGATCCCTGCGGTCGGATGTCATGGTACGCCTCGCGTTCTCTGCCTGGCTGGTTCCCGGTGGCACGGTATCGTGCGTGGCAGAGTGTAGCGGAACTTGGAGGCGCGGCGGAGCCCCGCGGGCATTGGCCCGGCGGGGCGGCGCTGATCAGGCGGCGGCGGACACCGCCGGTTCCGGCAGGGTGGCGCGCCATTTTTCCAGCAGGTGGGAATTGTCGTCCTGCCACGGGTGGAAGCCCGGCCGCAGGTACTGGAACCAGTCCGGAATCGCCTGGCTCACCACGCCCTTGTAGCCGAACATCTTCCACAGCCCCTTGCCCAGCACCAGCGGGCGGCGGTGCAGGCCCTCCTGGCGCAGAAAACGCCAGGTAAAGTAGCTGCTGAACGCCACCAGATAGGCGGTGCCGTAGAAGAACGCCCGTTGCCGGCGCCAGTAGTCACCGTCCACGTCCTGGTAGAGATCGAAGGCCACCGCCTTGTGCTCGGTTTCCTCGATGGCGTGCCACACCCACAGCGGGCGTACCGACGGGTCCATCTTCTCCACCATATCCGCGCGCCGCAGAATGGTGTCCGCCAGAATCGCGGTGATGTGCTCCAGGCCGGCGGTGGCGGCCAGCTGGCGCTCCGCGCTGAGATGCTTGCGCGCCCCGGCCAGCAGCCGCCGGGCCACGCCCAGGGCCTCGTTGACCAGTGCGTCCTGGTCCGGGCCCTGGCCCGCCACCAGGTCGTTGAAGGCCTGGTGTTCCAGGGAATGCATGGCTTCCTGGCCGATAAAGCCGGAAATGTCCTTCTGCCGCTGCGGATCGTCCACCTGGTCACGGAAGGCGCGCACCGCGTCCACGAAGAAACGCTCGCCGTCCGGGAAGGTCACCGACAGCACATTCATGAAATGGGTCAGCACCGGATCGTTGTCGAACCAGTAGCGGCTTTGCTCGAACCCCTGGAATTTGAAGTTCATGCGCCGGGGGCGAATCGGCAGCCGCGCCATGGCGCGGCGGGAACGGGAAAACAATGTCATCGGCGACTCCGGATGCGGGTGTCATTGATTGATGGTAACAACTATGGTCCAGTCGGGCCTTGGCGGTCTTGTAGTGGAGGGCCAACCTGTGGTGACTTCGGGCCGTGCCTGGTTCACCCCCGGAATACCGGGAATCTATGTGGTGCTGCTGTGCGATGTGCTCAGCGGCCTGGGCCATGACCCGGCGCCGCTGCTGCGCCGGCTGGGCACCCGCCGTGAACAATTGCTGGACCCGGAGTTCCGGCTGCCCCTGGAACGCGCCGATCTGGCCGCGGAAGCCGCGCTCGCCCTGGTCGGCGAGGCGGGCCTGGGCTTTCGCTATGCCCGGGCCATGCGCATCACCCTGCATGGCCCGGTGGGCCTGCTGGCGCTGTCCAGCGCCACCATCGACGATGGCCTGGAGGCGGCGCGCCGTTACCTGGGCTTGCGCGCCCCCTTTCTGGTGGTGGAGCGGGAACCCCTGGGCGACGGGCGCCAGGCGCTGTGTTTGCGCACAGATTTCGGCCCGGGACCGGTGCGCAGCTTCGTGATCGAGGCAATGGTGATCGGCTTCGTGCATATGCTTGAGCAACTGATGGAGGCGCCGCCGGAGGGGGCGGAAGTGCATTTCCAGGGGCCGCCGCCGGCCCATGGAGAGGCGCTGCGCAAGGCGGTGTCGGTGCCGGTGCGCTATGACCAGCCCCGCGATGCCCTGATTCTGTCCGCCGGGTTGCTGGCGGCCCGGCCGCGGCTGGCGGACCCCCAATCG
This sequence comes from Alloalcanivorax gelatiniphagus, assembly GCF_005938655.1. Lineage (GTDB taxonomy): Bacteria > Pseudomonadota > Gammaproteobacteria > Pseudomonadales > Alcanivoracaceae > Alloalcanivorax > Alloalcanivorax gelatiniphagus. The sequence goes on along the minus strand of NZ_VCQT01000036.1, from coordinate 166,128 downwards.
GAAGCGCTGGCCCGGGAACAATGCGAGCTGGAATTCCGGCGCTGGCGGGCCAATCAGGAAGGCCCGCTGCCGGAGCGGGTGCGCGCCGCGTTGCGCGATGGGGAAGGCGCGCCGCCGGATCTGGCCGAGATGGCCGAGCGGTTGGCGGTGTCGGCCCGGACCCTGAAGCGGCATCTGCAGCAGGCCGGGCTCACCTACCGGGAACTTCAGGACGAAGTCCGCTACCGGCGGGCGCGCAAGTTGCTGAGCGACGGCACCCTAAGCATCAGTGAGGTGGCCTACGCCCTGGGCTATAACGATGTGGCCAACTTTTCCCGCGCCTTCAAGCGCTGGAGCGGCCGCACCCCCGGGGCCTACCGGGGCGGCGGCCCCGGCCAGGCCGGTTAGTGGGGGCTCAGGAGTTCATGCCTTTCAGCTTGCTCTGGATGTCCTGCCGGCGGCCCTGGTCGGCCAGCGGCCGTTGCGGGCGCGGCGGCGCCTGCAGGGCCTTGGTGAAGTAACGGCGGGCGCCGTCCTGATCACCCTGGTCGAGCAGGAAGTCGGCGTAGAAATAATTGCTGTCGATGCCGTTCGGGTTGATCTCCAGGGCGCGGGTCAGCAGTTCCCGGGCCTTGTCGTCATCGCCGAAACCGATCGGCCAGCCGGGCACCTGATAGTACAGGCTGCCCAGGGAGGTGAGCGCGGAGCCGTCCAGGCTGCGTTCATCCTGGGCCAGGGCCTGCTCGAAATCCTGGCGCGCTTTTTTCACCAGTGACAGGGCACCCAGCCCGCCCTTGGCGCCGGCCCAGGTGCTGAGCACGATGCCGTCCCAGATTTTTGCTTCCGGGCGCTCCGGGTGGGCGGCGGCGAACCGCTGGCTGCGGTCGCGCAGCGCCTCGAAGGCGTCGGCCTTCTGGTCGTCGGCGGTCTGATACTGAATCTCCGCCCAACGGGTCTGGATCGCCAGCAGCTCGTCGTCGAAGGCATCGGCCCGGGCCACCCAGGGCAGGGCCACCAGCATCACCGCCAGCAGGCGGGGCAGAACGAAACCAAAGAAGTGTTTCACGATGAAGCTCCTTGTTTAAGAAAGCGTTGAATCACGGGCAGTTGTTTACGCAGGGCCTTGTCCACCAGACGCGGCAGCAGGGCGTTGAGGCGCACGAACAGTTTTTCCGGCCAGCCCAGGAAGGTGTTGGCGGGGCGGCCGTCCAGGGCGCGCACGATGCGGCGCGCCACCGCCTCCGGGGCATCCATGCGGTTGCCCAGGGTGCGGTTCATGGCTTCCACCTGGTGGCCGTTCATGGCGGTGCGGGTGGCCCGGGGCGCCACGTAGCGCACCCGGATACGGGTGTCCGCCAGTTCCCGGCGCAGGGCTTCGGTGAAGCCGCGCAATCCGAACTTGCTGGCGCAGTAGGCGGTGTAGCCGGGGTAGCCGATGCTGCCGAAGGTGGAGCCCACGAACAGCAGGGTGCCGGTGCCCCGGCGGCGCATGCCCGGCAGCAGCTCGCGGCTGAGCACCAGGGCGCTGCGCAGGTTCACGTCCAGGGTTTCGGTGAGCGAGGCGTCGTCGTTGCCCTCCGCGTCCACGAAATGGTTCACCCCGGCGCAGTGGATCAGCCCATCCGGCAGGCCCAGCTCCGCCACCAGGTCGGTGACCCGGGCGCCCAGGTCCGGGGCGGTCAGGTCCAGCCGCACCGGCACCACCCGTTGGTGTTCGAACGGGGCGCGCCCGTGCCGTGACGCCACCAGCACCCGGTCACCCCGGTCCAGCAGCGCGCGCAGCACCTCGGCGCCGATCCCGCCGCTGGCGCCCAGCAGCAACCAGCTACGCTCAGGCGACCCGCTCATGGGCACCTCCCCGTTGCTCACCGGCGGCGGCCACCGGCACGGCGTGCAGCATGTCGCCGTAGAGCCGGTAGATCACCTTGCTGGCATGGATCACCGCCTGGCGGTCGTCGTGGTCCTCGATGCGATTGATCAGGCCGGTAAAGAACTGATAGTGGTCCTGGTCCAGGGCGCCGTGGGAATACAGGTAGCTGAACGCCTTCTTGGGCAGATGCAGGGTGTTCTGGACCTGCTCGGCCAGGGGCGTGGCCAGGGCGATGCTGGTGCCTTCCAGCACGTGCACCATGCCGAAGAACGACACCGGGTTGCCACGGGCGATGGCGTCGTACAGCCAGGCCACCATCATCTCGATGGGCAGGTCCGGCTGGCCATGGCGCACCGCGTCCACGTCCGCGCCCAGGGCCTCCAGGTCATTGAGAATCCACTCCTGGTGGCCGTACTCGTCGCGGATGTATTCCACCAGCGCCTCGCGCATCCACTCCAGCCGTGCCGGCAGGCGGGCGCCACAGGCCATCATCAACGGCACCGTGTGTTTTACGTGGTGGTAGGCCTGGCTGAGGAAATAGCGATAGCTCTCCAGGTTGAAGCGGCCTTCGGGAATCGCCGCCAGGACCGGGGCGCGCAGCAGGTGGGCGCGGGCCTGTTCGGTTTGCTGCTGCAGAGTGTCATGAAACATGGGATACCTCGGTGTGTTCGTCTTCAACGGAAATAAAAGAGGAGTCGGGATAGCGCTGGGCGATGGCGTCACGGCGGGGCCGGCCATTGGCGGTGGCCAGGCCGTTGTTCACCGTGAACGGGGCCTCGGCGATGGCGATCCGGGTGACCCGGGCATAGTCCGGCAGGCCTTCATTGACCCGGGCGATCTGCGCGCGCAGCTGGTGCGGGTCGGCGCCGGGCAGCGGCACCACCACCGCCCGCAGGCTGGCCTCGCCATCGCCCTGCACCACCAGGCCGTGCACCGTGGTGCAGACCTGAAACGCGGTCTCCACCCATTCCGGGCTCACATTGCGGCCGAAGGCGGTGATCAGCAGGTTCTTGCGGCGGCCGTGCACATACAGGAAACCGTCCGCGTCCAGGCGCCCCAGATCACCGGTGGGCCATTCGTCGCCGGCGGGCTGGTCCAGGTAGCCCTGCATCACCGCGTCGCGGACATGGATCTCGCCGTGCTCGTCCACCCGCACCCGGGCGTGGGGCAGCACCCGGCCGACGCTGCCGGGGCGGTCGGCGCCGGGCACGTTGAGCGCCACCACCGAGCCGCATTCGGACAGGCCATAACCCTCGAACACCGGTAAGCCGAGATGCCGGGCGGCGGTCAGCAGGCCCGGGTCCACCTTGCCGCCACCCACCGCGATAAAGCGCAGCGACGGCGGCGGCGCCACGCCCTGGCCGGCCATCATGGTCAGCACCCGCAACAGCTCCGGCACCAGGATCACGCTGTGCGGCCGCCATTGCTGCAGAGCGGCGGCGAAGGCGGCCGGGTCGAGCCGGGCGCTGCCGTTAAAGCCCAGGCTGGCCAGGTCCGGCAACATCACCCGGGCGCCCAGCCACAGCGGCACATACACGCCGGCCACGTTTTCCAGCAGGGTGGCCAGCGGCAGCACGCACAGATGGCGGGCGCCGGCGTGGGGCGCCAGGGCATCGGCCAGGGCGATCACCGTGCGGCGCAGGTGGTCGTCGTCCAGGCACACCCCTTTGGGCGTGCCGGTGCTGCCGGAGGTAAAGGTGATCTTGGCCGGCCCGCCGCTGGACGCCGGCGCCACGCCGGTGGCGGTCAACTGGTCGCCATCGGTGTCATAGCGATGATCCAGGCGCGCCTCGTGCATCAGATGGCGGCGTTGCTCGTCGCTGAAGAACGGCGGCACCGGCACCACCGGAATGCGCAGCTGCTGGGCGGCCAGATCGGCCACCACCCAGGCCGGGCTGTTGCCCCCGGCCAGGGCCAGGCGGCGCACGCCGGCGGCGCGCAGGCGCTCGGCCTGGCGGGCCACGCGCAGGTGCAGGGCGGAGTAGGTGATTTCCCCGTGGGCGTCTTCCAGGGCCACCGCGCGGGGCTGGTGGCGGGCGTGGGCGGCCAGGCGATCAAGCAACCACGTCATGACGCACCTCCGGATCGCCATAGCCGGGGGCCGGATGCAGCCAGCCGGCGCGGCTCAGGGTGTGGTGGCCGGGCGGCACATAGCCGGCCATGACGCGGGGATCGTGGCGATAGTAATCGCCCCAACGGGCGGCGTCGGTGCGCAGCCGTGCCGGGTCCGCCGGGGCCAGGCAAACCGGCGCCAGCCCCAGGCGCGCGAACATATTGCGCACCTGAAGGGTGGCGGTGAAGGCGATCCAGTCCACCCCCAGCGACGGCAGCAGGGCGGTAAGGGCGATGAACAGCAGCCGGCCCGCGCCGGACCCGTCGGCGGCCAGGCTGGCCACTTCCAGCAGGCGGTGGCGGGCCACCGGCGTGCCGGCCAGGGCCGACACCGCCTGTTCCAGCGGCGCATCCAGATACTGCTCCAGAAACAGCCGGTGGCCGGCGGCTGGGGTCAGGGCGGCTACCGCCCGGGGCTGGCCGAACGGATCGTTCAGCGCCATCAGGGTGGGGGCGGTAATGCGCGGGCGGGCCCCGTAGCTGGCACGGTAGCGCTGGCGCGCGAAGGCGGCGGCGTCGTGGTAGCCGGGCTCGCCGGGGCGGCAAAGTCGGGCCTCCAGCGGCACCCCCTTGAGCATCAGGGGGCGGCGCAGGCAAACAGGGTCGAAAACGGTTGGCGTCATGGCGGACTCCCGGTTCTGAGAGTCCCATTCGGCACCGCCAAGCTTAATGCTCTCTTAAAGGAAAAAAAGGCGGAAATAAAACCGCCAGACGCGCCTCGTATTAATAAACAAAATCATTTCTAATTAGAGAAAATCGTCAAGGGAACGTCATGAGCAATAGCAATAACCCGCTGGACCCGTACCAGCCCCCGCAGGCGGAAATCGCGCCGCCACCGTCTTCTCCCGCGCCGCTTTTTTATCTGGTCTCGCCGGCGAAATTCTCGCTGCTGTTCTGGAGCACCATGGGGATCTACGACGTGTATTGGCAATATAAAAACTGGGCGCTGTACCGCGAGGCGCGGGGCGGCGGCGGTTTGCCGGTGCTGCGCGCGGTGTTCAGTATTTTTTTCGCGCCGTCCTTGTTTCATCGCATCGACAGGGAGGCGCGGGCGGCGGGTGTGCCCGGTGGTTTCCAGCCATCGCTGCTGGCGGTGGTGTACGTGCTGTGCACCCTGTTTTCCAGCGTGGGCAGCAATCTGATGGATCAACCGGGCCTGCCGGGCCTGCTGCTGTGGCTGGGGAGTCTGGTGATGCTGCTGCCGATATGGTGGGCGTTGGGGCGGTGCCAGCAACGGGTCAACGCCACCCTCGGTGACCAGGATGGTGTCGCCAATAGCCGCATTACCTGGGCGAACGGGATTTGGATCGGGTTGGGCGGGCTACTGTGGCTGAGTACCCTGTGGAGCCTGGCGACGTGGGCGCGGGTGCTGTTCATGCAATGACCGGACAAGGCGCGGGGCCTTGTCCGGTGGGGCGGTGTGATATGGAGACTCGGGATCAGAACTTGTAGCCGAGGCCGACCATGTACACCCAGGGGTCCACGTCCACGTTCACCTTGGTTTCGCTGATGCTCAGGGCGGTGGGGCCCTTCACGGTGGCGTCGGTTTCAATGTCCATGTACCAGACCGAGGCGTTCACCAGCAGCTTGTCGGTGAGCATGTAGTCCACCCCGGCTTCCAGGGCCAGGCCCCAGGAGTCGTCCAGCTCCAGATCGCTGAAGCCCTGCGCCTTGCGGGTGGCGGTCAGGTCTTCCTCGAAGAAGGTGGTGTAGTTGATGCCGGCGCCCACATAGGGCTGTACGGCGGACGACGGGTCCATCGGGTAGTACTGCAGCAGCACGGTGGGCGGCAGATGCTTGATGTCGGCCAGCTTGCCGTCCAGGCCGGCGCCCAGACCCTTGACGCCAACCTCGTGTTGGAACGGGGTGGCACCCACCAGTTCCACGCCCAGCTGGTTGGACAGCATGTAGGTGAAGGTCAGGCCGAGCTGGGTGTCGCTGTCCAGGGTGGCACTGGTGCCGGGGGCGGCGGTGCCGTTGAATTTCAGATTGCCGCTGTCCTCGTGCGGATCAACGGTGGCGGCGCCCGCACGCACGATGAAAGAACCGGCTTCGTGTGCCTGGGCCGCGCCGGCGATTGCCAGAACGGAGCCGGCCATTGCCATGGTTACCGCTTTGCCCAGAGTGTGCCGTGAGAATGCCATCTTGCTGTCCCCTTTGTGGTCCTGATGTATTCCTGATTGCGATGGGGATAGCGTGCCAGTGGCACCGGCGAAAAGAATTGCCCTGGGTCAAGGCCGTGGCCATAAACGAAAAAAGGCCGGGTGCAAACCCGGCCTTGCTTCGGTCCAAGGGCGCCGATCAGCGCTTTTCGTAGGCTTCCACGGACTTGACGATTTCCTGCTTGGCGGAGGCGGCGTCTTTCCAGCCGTCGACCTTCACCCACTTGCCTTCTTCCAGATCCTTGTAGTGCTCGAAGAAGTGTTTGATCTGGGCGAGCAACTGCTTGGGCAGGTCGGTGACTTCCTGGACGTCGTCGTAGAGCTTGCTCAGCTTGGTGTGCGGCACCGCCACCACCTTGGTGTCCTTGCCGGCTTCGTCGGTCATGTCGAGCATGCCCACCGGGCGGCAACGGATCACGGAGCCGGGCACCACCGGATGGGGGGTGACCACCAGCACGTCCATGGGATCGCCGTCTTCGGACAGGGTGTTGGGGATGTAGCCGTAGTTGGCCGGGTAGAACATCGGCGTGGACATGAAGCGGTCAACGAAGATGGCGTTGCTTTCCTTGTCGATCTCATACTTGATGGGATCGGCGTTGGCCGGAATCTCGATGGCCACGTAGATGTCTTCGGGAACGTCTTTTCCGGCGGGTACCTTTGCAAAATCCATGGTCTGTCCTTCAGCGTATGGGTCAGCGGGCAGGGGACCGCGGCGGTGCCCCGTTGAATGGGCGCGGATTATAGCAATGGCGCGGCCCGCGTGGCTAATCGGCGATCCCCGGCTGGCACGAAAGTGGCAGGGACCCGTGAGAAGACGGCGCCGGGCCGGTACAATCCCGGCTTTGATGTGTACGTGAACCGCGCCACCGAGGAGTCGCCGCCCATGCCCGTCCATGAAATCACCCACCCCCTGGTCAAGCACAAGCTGGGCATCCTGCGCCAGCAGAGCCTGAGCACCCGCAGTTTCCGCCAGGTGACCGCCGAGCTGGCGGCCCTGCTGACCTACGAAGCGACCAGCGACCTGACCCTGGAAGACTACCAGGTGCAGACCTGGGCGGGCCCGGCCCCGGCCCAGCGCATCAAGGGCAAGAAGGTCACGGTGGTACCGATTCTGCGCGCCGGCATCGGCATGCTGGACGGCGTGCTGGAGCTGATTCCCAGTGCCCGGGTCAGCGTGGTGGGCGTGTACCGCAACGAGGAAACCCTGCAGCCGGTGGCCTACTTCGAGAAGCTGGCCCACGGGCTGGACGAGCGGCTGGCCCTGGTGGTGGACCCGATGCTGGCCACCGGCGGCTCCATGCTGGCCACCATCGAGATGCTGAAAAAAGCGGGCTGTAAGCAAATTCGCGCACTGGTGCTGGTGGCCGCGCCGGAAGGCGTGCGCCGGGTGGAGCAGGAGCATCCGGACGTGACCATCTACACCGCCAGCATCGACCAGGGTCTCAACGAGGACGGTTACATCATGCCGGGCCTGGGCGACGCCGGCGACAAGATCTTCGGCACCAAGTAATCGCTAACGAGGGGGCGACACCCATGGACCGCACACCGGGATTCTGGAACTGGAAAATCATCCTGATCGGCGCGCAGATGCTGTTCGTGGCCTTCGGCGCCATGGTGCTGATGCCGCTGCTCACCGGCCTGGACCCGAGCGTGGCGCTGTTCACCGCCGGCCTGGGCACGCTGCTGTTCCAGTGGATCACCGGCCGCTCGGTACCGGTGTTCCTGGCCTCGTCGTTCGTGTTCGTGGCGCCGATCAGCCACGGCATCGACCAGTGGGGCGTATCCGCCACCATGGGCGCGCTGATGTGCACCGCGCTGGTGTACGTGATCCTGGGCGCCCTGGTGAAATGGCGCGGCCCGGGCTTTCTGCACCGGCTGATGCCGCCGGTGGTCACCGGCCCGATCATCATGGTGATCGGCCTGAGCCTGGCGCCCACCGCCGTCAACTTCGCCATGGGCATGACCGGCAACGGCGCCGAGCGGCTGTTCCCCTACGGCGAGGCGCTGCTGGTATCCACCGTGGCGCTGGCCACCACCGCCCTGGTGGCGACCCTGGCCCACGGCCTGTTCCGGCTGCTGCCGATTCTGTGCGGCGTGCTGGCCGGCTACCTGGCCGCCCTGCTGCTGGGCATGGTGGACTTCACCACCGTGCAGCAGGCCGGCTGGCTGGAGGTGCCGGCGTTCGTCGCCCCCAGCTTCCACCTGCCGGCGATCCTGTTCATGATTCCGGTGGCCCTGGCGCCGGCCATCGAGCACGTGGGTGACGTGCTGGCGATCAGCAATGTCACCGGCAAGGACTACATCAAAAAGCCCGGCCTGCACCGCACCCTCACCGGCGACGGCATCGCCAGCATGGCGGCGGCGCTGTTCGGCGGCCCGCCCAACACCACCTACTCCGAGGTCACCGGCGCGGTGATGCTCACCAAGGTGTTCAACCCGGTGGTGATGACCTGGACCGCGATCTTCGCCATCGCCCTGGCCTTTATCGGCAAATTCGGCCACCTGCTGCAGAGCATTCCCACCCCGGTGATGGGCGGCATCCTGATCCTGATGTTCGGCTCCATCGCCAGCGTCGGCATGAACACCCTGATCAAGGCCCGGGTGGACCTGCACCAGCAACGCAACCTGGTGATCGTGGCGGTGACCCTGATCTTCGGCATCGGCGGCATGGTGGTGGGCAACGGCGAATTCACCCTGCAGGGCATCAGCCTGTGCGGTCTGGTGGCGGTGTTCCTTAACCAAGTGCTGCCGTCGGCCCGGGACGACGCCGACGATCTCCACGAAGAGCAGGAATACGTGGACGATTTGCTGGAGCATGCCAGGAAGAAAGAGCGTTGAGGGTTCGAAGTTAAAAGTTGAAAGTTGAAAGTTAAAACGCGGGTCGGGTCCGAGCGTGGGGCAAGGCCGTGCCCGCGTTTCAATCAGATCAAACCCGGGGTAAGGCGCTTCGGGTGCGACCTTTCAACTTTTCACTTGCAACTTTCAACCACTCTTTTCACAAATCCGCCTTGCGGACCCAGGTCTTGGCTTCCGGTTTTTGATAGTCCGCCATGCGGTCCAGCAGCCGGGCCGGGTCCGATTCCACGATCAGCATTTCGCGGTGGACCGGGCGCAGGAAGGCCTGGTCGGTGGCGTGGTCCAGGAAGGTGGTCAGGCCGTCGTAGTAGCCGTCCACATTGAGCAAGGCGCAGGGATTCTCGTGCCAGCCCAGCTGGCCCCAGGTCCAGATCTCGAACAGTTCCTCCAGGGTGCCGACGCCGCCGGGCATGGCGATAAAGCCATCGGCCAGGCCCGCCATGCGGGTCTTGCGTTCGTGCATGGAAGAGGTGACGTGCAGTTCGGTGAGCCCCGGGTGGGCGATCTCCTTATCGCGCAGGGCCTCGGGAATCACCCCGGTGGCCCGGCCGCCGGCGTCCAGCACCGCGTCCGCCACCACCCCCATGATGCCCACGCTGGCGCCGCCGTACACCAGGCCCAGGTCCCGCTTCACCATCTCCTCGGCCAGCGCCCGCGCGGCTTCGGCATAGACCGCCCGCCGCCCGGGGCTGGACCCGCAATACACACAAACACTGCGCATGTTCTTTCTCCACTGATTGGCCGTATCGGTTGGGGCGCCAAGGATGCCCCGCCGCAGAGGCGGGCGCAAACCGGAGCAGAGCCGGACATTATTCCGGGCAGGCGCTGGTGGCTGTGGAACGCAACTGATCGATGATGCCGCCGCAAATCGGAAGGCCTCTATCCGGGACGCGGAACCGTTCCGGGTGCCAACAACGATGAACCGAGGGGTAGCTCCGCAGGCTGGAGATTGCTGTAGGAGCGGCTTTAGCCGCGATCCCCTCCGGCGCCATCTTCATCGCGACTAAAGTCGCTCCTACCCGAGGGGCTTATGCGGCTCAGGGGCGCCCCGGCTGCAGCGAGACTTCCCGCCAGCGCAGGAGCGGCCGGGCGGCGTTCCGCTTCAGCCGCGATCCCCTCCGGCGCCATCTTCATCGCGACTAAAGTCGCTCCTACGGCTCGATGGGGTTGAGAGCGCTCAGCGGCGCCGGGTGCCCATGGCCCAGGCCACGGCCGCCACCGGCAGGCCCAGGCCCAGCCAGGACAGCCAGTCCATGGGGCCGTCACCGAGCAGGGCGGCCATCAGGCCGATCAGGCTGGCCAGGGCGATCAGCAGCGGCACGGCGAAAATATGGCGCAGGCGCCGGGCCGGTCGTGGGGCGCTGTTCATGGCGCGCCTCCTGTCTGCGGTGAGGCCGGCGCGGCGGTGGTGCGCGGCGCCGGCTGGCGCCGGGCCAGCCACAGGTAGAGCCCGCTGATCAGCACCACGATGGTGATCACATCCAGCACCGCCCACAGAATCTTCAGCGGCAAGCCGCCGTAATCGCCGAAATGCAGCGGCCCGGACAGGGCCAGGGTTTTGTTGTACCAGGGCATCTCGCGCAGGGCGGCGAACTGGCCGGTGCGCGCGTCCACCAATGCCGGGGTGATGATGTGCGAGGTCAGCGGCGTATTGCCGTGCAGGAACACCGCGTAGTGGAAATCCGTGGACCAGCCGCCGCCGGGGAAGGCCACGAACTGCAGGGTCTGGTCCGGCGCCGCCTGCTCCGCCTGGGCCACGGCGGCGTCCAGGGAGGCCATCTCCGCCGGGGTGGGCACGGCGGCGCCCTGGTAGCCGGCGGTCAGGTCCGCCAGGGACTGGTTCTTCCAGGTATCCAGGATCGGCGTGGCCAGGGTGTTCACCACCCCGGTCAGGCCCACCACGGTGAGCCAGGCCACGGTGACGATGCCCAGCAGGTTGTGGTAGTCCAGCCACTTCAGGCGCCGGGAACGTTTTACCCGCACGGTGCCGAAGTCCAGCTTGCGCATGAACGGCGCGTACAGCACCACCCCGGAGACGATGGCGGCGATCAGCAGAACGCCCATGAACCCGAGGAACAACATGCCGGGCAGGCCCAGGAACATGTCCGTGTGCAACTGCAGCAGGAATTCCATAACGCCGTCCTGGTGGCCGGGGACCAGGTCGCCGCTGGTGCGGTCGAAGGAGGCGAAATGCATGGCGCCGCCGGGGGCGTCCGGGGTCGGCCCGGTGGTCACGTTGACCACCGGCCGCTCGGTGTCGAAGCTCATGAACAGCGGCACTTCGCCGGGGCGGTTGTCGAGCGCCGCCCGCAGCATCCGGTCCAGGGACAGCATCGGGCCGTCCGGGTGGGCCGGTTGCCAGTGATCCGTGTCGAAGGCCGCCTCGATCTCATCGTGGAAAATCAACGGCAGGCCGGTCAGGCACAGCATCAGAATGAAGGCGGTGCAGATCAGGCTGGTCCATTTGTGGATCGCGGACCAGAGTCGCAGGGAACGTTGTGACATCGGTTGTCGCATGGAAAGACTGCCTGGGCGCCCCGGCGGACCGGGGCGCTGGGTGGTCGGTTCAGAAATCCAGGGTGGCGGACAGCATATAGGTGCGCGGCGCGCCCACGGTCAGGTAATCGGCGCCCGGGAAGCCACCCACGGAGGCCCAGTAGTCCTCGCCGGTGACGTTCTCCACCCGGGCACGCAGGGTCAGAAACTGGCTGTCGCTCAAGGCGATCAGGTAGCGGCCGCCCAGGTCCAGCCGGGTCCAGCTGTCCACCTTGCGGGTGTTGGCGGCGTCGGCGTACTGGGAGCTGGTATAAATAACCCGACCGTCCACCGCCAGATCCGGCAGCTGCGGTACCCGGTACTCAAGGTTCAAGTTGGCCTGCGTCTCGGGAGAACCGATGGCGTCGTTGCCGTCCACGTCGGTGTCCAGGTAGCTGACGCCGCCCAGCACCGTCAGGTCGCGGGTCAGGTTGCCGTAGGCCATCAGTTCCACGCCGGTGTTTTCCTGGTCGTAGAGTTCTTTGTAAACATTGCCTTCGAGACCGGCCTCCGGCTTCTCGCTGCGGTAAACCGACAGGCTGCCGCCCAGACCTCCGCCTTCATACTTGATGCCCACCTCGGTCTGCTTTGTCTCATACGGCTCCAGAGCTTCACCTGCGTTTGCTACGGGATTCCCGTTGCCATCATCGGCGGGGGCGACGTCGCCCTTCTGGAGCCCCTCGATGTAGTTGGCAAACAGCGATACCGACGGCGTCAGCTTATAGAGAAAACCCAGTGATGGTGTCAGAGCATGGTCATCGTAGTTCGCGGTACGGGCGCCGCCGCCGTAGGCATAGCTCTTGTCCTGAATATTCTGGAAACGAGCGCCAAGAGTCACGAGCAGGCGTTCATCCAGCATCGACAACTGATCCGCCAGCGCAAAGCTGCTGAACTGGGTTTTGATGGTCATTTGAGGATTGTCGAGATCGCCGCCGGTGAAAGCGTTGGCGGGCGGGCGTGACACGGTAGTCGGGTTATAAATGTTGCCCGTCACCGAAGCGGACGACATCGCATAGGCATTGTCCGATTTCAGTTCGTAGCGAGAGCCGGAAACGGTGACGGTATGACCGATGGCGCCGGTGTCGAAGTTGACTCGCAGGCCGGTTTCCCCGGTCAGCACCGAATCCTCACGGGCGGTATCGAAACGGCTGGCGGTGTAGTCGCCGTTGATATTGTTCACGGTGGGATTGGCGAAGATCGAGTTTTCCTCGCCGTGGCGGGCGCCCACCGCCAGCCAGCCGGTAATGTTGTCGGCGAAATCGTATTCGGCGCGCAGGGTGCCGAAGATGTCGTTGGAATCCGAATAGGTCCAGGACTGGCCGATGGATTCGTCCGCGTCCGGGGCGTCGCCGATGGGCACGCCGGCGGCGTAGGTGATATTGGGCTGGCCGCCGTCCACGCGGTGCTTCTGGAAGCCCAGGTCGGCGGACAGACGGAACACCTCCTCGCGGAAGTCCAGGCCGATATGGGCCATGGACAGCTCCGCTTCCTCGCCGTCCACGGCGGTGTCGCCGTCGTGGCGGGCGGCGTTGAAGCGGATGCCGAAGCGGCCGTCCTCGGAGCGCCCGGCGAAGTCCGCCGCCAGGCCGGAGTGGCCGCCGCTCTGGGTGTCCAGGGTGATCTGGTTCAGGTCGCGGTTGGGGGCGCGCTTGGGCACGATATTGACCGCGCCGCCCAGGCCGCTGCCGCCGGGGGCGGCACCGTTCAGGAAGGTGTTGGCGCCGCGAAACACCTGCACCCGCTCGATGAACTCGGAGGCCAGGTACTGGCGCGGCAGCAGGCCGTACAGGCCGTTATAGGTAATGTCGTCGGAGAACACCGGCAGACCGCGCACCAGGTACACCTGCTGGTAGTTGCCGAAGCCGCGCGCCACCCGCACCGCCGGGTCGTTGAGCAGGATGTCGCCGACGCTGGCGGCCTGCTGGTCCTCGATCAGTTGCTCGGTGTAGGTGGTGTAGCTGTAGGGGGTGTCCATCATGTCCTGGGTGCCCAGGATGCCGACCTTACCGCCCTCGGCCACCTGACCGCCGGCGAACACCTCACTGAGCCCCTGCTTGGAGGCATCGGCGCTGGATTGCACCTGCACCGCGTCCAGGTCGTAGCTGCCATCGTCGTTTTGCGCGCTGGTCTGCTGGGCCTGGGCCGTGGCGGCAAGCACGGCCAGAGTGAGGGCGGAAAGCCGGAAGGCGGTCGGTCGCATGGTGATCCCCGTGGACGGTTATTAGGCGGATTCGATGGCTGCGACTATACCTATAATGAGAATGGTTTGCATTATGTTCCGCCTTGCAAGCCCCGCCAGATCAATTGCACGCCGATCAGCGCCATGCACACGATGATCAGCCGGAAAAACGCCTTCTCGTTGACCCGGGCCTGCAGCCAGATGCCGCTGCGCACGCCGAACCAGGCCACCGGAATCAGCAGGGCGGAGGTGCCCAGGCTATGCAGGGTCAGCTCGCCGAGCCAGATAAAGGGGCCGATCTTGAGCGCGTTGATAAAGGCGAAGGTGACCACGCTGGTGGCGATAAAGGTGGCCTTGGGCAGCTGGCGGGGCAGCAGGTACAGGTTCATCGGCGGGCCGCCGGCATGGGCCAGGGTGCTGGTGAAGCCGGCGCCGCCGCCGCACAGCGCCGCCCACAGGCGGCCCGGGCGGCGGTGCACGGTGGGCTTGAACAGCATATAGGCGGCGAAGGCGATGGAGATCACGCCCAGCATCAGGCGCACCTTGTTCTCGTCCAGGCTGTCCACCGCCAGGGCGCCGACCAGGATGCCCACGGCGGCGGCGGGCACCAGCCGCTTGACCTCAGCGGCGTCATGGCGGCCCCACCAGGCGCGCAGGCTGAGCAGGTCCATGACGATCAGCAGCGGCAGCAGCAGGCCGGCGGCCTGCAGGGGGCCGATGGCCAGGGCCATCAGCGGCACCGACAGGGAGCCGAAGCCCCCGGCGAAACCGCCCTTCGAGATACCCGTGATGTAGGTGGACACCACGATCAGTGTCCACGCCAGCAGCGAGAAGTCCGGCAGCTTACACCTCGAAGTGGTCGTTGAGCTTCTTCGCCACCGGGGTCAGCTTCAGTTCGGCGAACTGCGGCAGGCCGTTCTTGTAGGGCGGGTAGGATTCGCCGCCGATCAGCGGTTCCAGGTAGGCGCGGCCGGCGGGGGTGATGCCGAAGCCGTCCTTGCTGATGTACTTGCGCGGCATCTTCTTCTCGACGTTGGCCACTTTCTTGAGCGGCGCCTCGCCGATGGTCCAGCCGTACTTCTTGGTTTTCTTGCGCTCGATGGTGGGCATCACCGCGTTCTTGCCGGCCACCGCGAATTCCACCGCCGCCCGGCCCACCGCGTAGGCCTGCTCCACGTCGGTGGCGGAGGCGATATGGCGGGCCGCCCGCTGCAGATAGTCGCTCACCGCCCAGTGGTATTTGTAGCCCAGCTCGTTCCTGACCATCTGCGCCAGTACCGGCGCCACGCCGCCCAGCTGCTTGTGGCCGAAGGCATCGGTGGAGCCGGCGTCGGCCAGGAAGGTGCCATCGGCGGTGCGCGCACCCTCGGAGACCACGATCACGCAGTAGCCCACCTTCTTGACGGTGTCGTCCACCTTCTTGAGGAAGGCTTTCTGGTCGAAGGCGATCTCGGGAAACAGGATCACATGGGGGGCGTCGTCCGGCTTGTCCTTGGCCAGGCCGGCGGCGGCGGCGATCCAGCCGGCGTGGCGGCCCATCACTTCCATCACGAACACCTTGGTGGAGGTGGCGCACATGCTGGCCACGTCCAGGGCCGCTTCCCGGCAGCTCACCGCGGTGTACTTGGCCACCGAGCCGAAGCCCGGGCTCACGTCGGTGATCGGCAGGTCGTTGTCCACGGTCTTGGGCACGTGGATGGCCTGGATCGGATAGCCCATGGTCTTGGACAGCTGGGAGATCTTCAGGCAGGTGTCGGCGGAGTCGCCGCCACCGTTATAGAAGAAGTAGCCGATATCGTGGGCCTTGAACACCTCGATCAGGCGCTCGTACTCGCGCCGGGAGGTTTCCAGATCCTTGAGTTTGTAGCGGCAGGAGCCGAAGGCGCCGCCGGGGGTGTGCTTGAGCGCGGCGATGGCGCTTTTGCTTTCCTTGGAGGTGTCGATCAGATCCTCGGTGAGGGCGCCGATGATGCCGTTGCGGCCGGCGTAGACCTTGCCGATGGTGGCCTTGTGTTCGCGGGCGGCTTCGATGACGCCGGCGGCGGAGGCGTTGATCACGGCGGTGACACCGCCGGACTGAGCGTAGAAAGCGTTTTTGCGCGCCATGGCGGACTCCTGCTGGGATTCAGGCGCGCATTCTATCCCAGCTTGGAGGCGGTTACATGTTTCGGGCCGGGAAAAGTGGAGTCCGCTGGCGGGCTTTGAAACAATACGCCGCCGATGCCAGCCGTGGACCACCCTTGATATGAATGCTCTGCTGAAACTCTTCGCCGGCCTGTGCCTGTTCCGTCGCGGGCCGGAGGACATCCCCTATATCCCGCCGCTGCTGGGCATGCTGCTGGGGCTGTGGATGGTGCTGCAACTGCTGGCCGCCACCCTGCAGGTGGGGCTGACCGTGGCACAAATGGTGGGCGCCCAGCTGATCTCCCTGGGGCTGATACTCGGCGCCAGCGCCATGATCCTGGCGTTCAAGGGGCTGCAGGCGCGCTGGCTGCAAACCGCCCTGGCCCTGATCGGCGTGGACCTGGCCCTGACCCTGGTGTCCCTGCCCCTGCTGCTGCTCGGCCACGCCGCCGGCGGCACCCCGGCGTTGGTCAACGGCCTCTATCTGCTGCTGATCAGCTGGCAACTGGCGATCCAGAGTTTCATCTTCCACCGCGCCTTCGCCGTGGGCCCGCTGCTCGGCCTGGCGCTGGCGTTCGGGTTGTTCATTCTGACGTTTTTGGTGATTGGGATGGTGATGCCGGAGGCGTTGGCGGCGGGTTGAGAGCGGTTCAAAGTTACAAGTTGAAAGTTGAAACGCAGGGGAGGTGTTGGGGGGGCTGAAGGGCCGTGCCCGCCGGTCCGCCGTGGGGATCGCGGCTGAAGCCGCTCCTACAAAACCCTGCGATACCCTGTAGGAGCGGCTTCAGCCGCGATTCTCTCTTTCAGCTACAGCCAACGTTGATCGGCCGTAGGCCGCGGTGGGGGCGTGCGGCCGCGACCTTTCAACTTTTAACTTTAAACTTTCAACTGGCCTGTTCTTGGCACGGCCTCCCCACCACGCTGCCTGGGCTTGCAGCTTGCAGCTTGCAGCCGCGACCTTTCAACTGGCCTTTGTGTCCGCCGGATCGCGGCTGAAGCCGCTCCTACAAAAACCTGGGATGCGCTGTAGGAGCGGCTTTAGCCGCGATACCCTCTTTCAGCCGCTGGTGAGGCAACGCAACGCCATGCCCGCCGCCGCCGTGCGGTTTTCCACGCCGAGCTTCCGAAAAACCTGCTCCAGGTGCTTGTTCACCGTGCGTGGGCTCAGTTCCAGAATCTGGCCGATTTCCCGGTTGGTTTTGCCCTGGGCGATCCACAGCAGTACCTGGGCTTCCCGGCGGGTGAGACGCAGTTGCTGGCGGAGCAGTTCGCTTTCTTCCTCGCCGTCCCGTTGCAGCAGCCGGAACAGGCGTTCGCCGGCGGCGGTGTCGCCCAGGTAGCGCAGGCGCAGTTCGGCGCCATCGCTGATCGCCGGGTCCAGGTCGAGGGCGGATTGGTCGCCCGGGTCCGGGCGGTGATCGAGCCAGCGGCGCACCTGGCTGGCCAGTTGTTGCAGACGCGGGGCGCGTTGGTCGCCGTGCAGGGCCAGCCGTTCCTCGGCAACCGGGGTGGCCCAGCGCCACAGGCCCTGATGGTCGGTGGCGAAGGCGGCCTGGCCGAGCCGGTCCAGGGCGGTGTGGGCGCCACGGGTGATGCGCGCGTTGTTCAGATGCACGCGGATGCGGGCGATCAGTTCGTCCGGGCGCACCGGTTTGGTCACATAGTCCACGCCGCCGGCCTCCAGGCCGCGCACCACGTCCTGGGAGTCGGTGAGGCCGGTCATGAAAATCACCGGCACCGCCGCCAGCTCCGGGTGCTGCTTGAGACGCCGGCAGGTTTCGAAGCCGTCCATGTTGGGCATCAGGGCATCCAGCAGCACCAGGTCGGGCATCATCTTTTCGGCGATGCCGAGGGCCTGTTCCCCCTCCAGGGCCACCAGGGCGGTGAGGCCGGCCTGGTCCAGGGCGTGGTGGATCATGCCCAGGGAGTCCGGGGAATCGTCCACCACCAGGATCACATCCTTTCGCGCCGCTTGGTTCATGAGTCTGGCTCCAGCAATCGCATCAGGGCTTGGAAGTCGAACCGCTCCAGGGCGGCCTTGAGGGCGCCGGCGTCCGCGTCCCCCAGCCGGCGTTGTTGTTCGGCGCGGGCGAGGGCGTCGCGCAGCCCGGCCAGATGGCCGATCTCCGCCAGGGCCAGCAGTTCGTCGCGCAGGTCTTCATCGAGCAGGGTGCGGGAGGGAATGCGCGCCGGCGGCGCCGGCGGGTCGTCCGGGTGCCGCCAGCTGAGATTGAGATGGCGGGCCAGGCTGTCCAGCAGGCCGCTCAGTTTAAAGGGTTTCACCAGGTAATCGTCGTGCACGCCGTCGGCGCCGGGGCGGTCGTGGTCGCGGGCGTTGGCGGACAGCATCACCAGCGGCCCCCGGTAGCCCTGGGCGCGCAGCCGGCGGCCGGTCTGCCAGCCGTTAAGCCCGGGCATGGAGATATCCAGCAGCACCAGGTCCGGCGGATTCTGCGCCGCCAGGGCCAGCCCGGTGGCGCCGTCCGGGGCCTCGCTCACGGGAAAACCCAGCGGCACCAGCAGGTCGCTGACCAGCCCCCGGTGGGAGGCATCGTCGTCGATCACCAGCAGACTGCGGGCGGCGCCGTGATAGCCCACCACCGGGCGCGGATCGTCGGGCTCCACCGGTGCCCCGGCGATGCTGGACAGCATCACCCAGAGACGGAACTCGCTGCCGCGTCCCGGGGCGCTGGTCACCTGCAGGTCGCCGCCCATGATGTCCACCAGCAGTTTGGTGATGGTCAGCCCCAGGCCGGTGCCGTGGACCGCCGGTACTCCCGGTTTCCGGACCCGCTCGAAGGGGCGGAAAATGCGCTGCAGGTCTTCCTCGGCGATGCCCACGCCGGTGTCGCGGATGGTGAACTCGGCCACTTGATTGCGGTAGCGCACATGCAGGGTGACGCGCCCCTGGCGGGTGAATTTGATGGCGTTGGAGAGCAGGTTGATGAGGATCTGGCGCAGGCGTTTTTCGTCGGTGGTGACCCAGTCCGGCAGGCGGCCCTGGCTCTGGAATTCGAACTCGATGCCCTTGTCCTGGGCCTGCAGGCGGAACATGGTCACCA
The DNA here is from genome assembly GCF_005938655.1 of Alloalcanivorax gelatiniphagus. Taxonomy (GTDB): domain Bacteria; phylum Pseudomonadota; class Gammaproteobacteria; order Pseudomonadales; family Alcanivoracaceae; genus Alloalcanivorax; species Alloalcanivorax gelatiniphagus. Next base: position 147,249 of record NZ_VCQT01000036.1, on the reverse strand, counting down.
GCTCGTCGATCAGCGAGCGCAGCCGCACCCGGTTGCGGTACAGCTCCAGCCGGCCAGCCTCGATCTTGGAAATCTCCAGCAACCCTTCGATCAGGTCCGACAGATGGCCGGTGCTGCGGCGGATGGCGGCCACCGCCTCGCGGCGGTTGGCGGGAATGTCCGGGTCGTGTTCCAGCAACTGGGCATAGCCAAAGGCGGCGTTGAGCGGCGAGCGCAGTTCATGGCTGAGGCCGGTGAGGTAGCGGCTCTTGGCCTGGTTGGCGGCTTCCGCCAGTTCCTTGGCTTTCTGCAGTTCGCGGTCGGTTCTTTCGTGGGCCTTGATCTCGGCGGTGAGCATGCGCGTTTGCCGCTGGGACTCCTCCTGGGCCACCACCCGGCTCTCGTGGGCGAGCACGAACAGCCAGGCCACCACGCCGCTGATGATCAACAGAATGGCGAATACCTTGGCCAGGGTGGTGGCCATCAGATGCCGCACGGTCTCGTTGTCCACCGGCACCTGGTAGTAGACCAGGGTGAGCAGGCCGGCCATCACCAGCGATACCAGGGTGAGCAGGCCGAGAAAATGGCCCAGCCGGGAGCGCAGCTGCTGCAGCATGCGGTCCGGCAGCACGCCGCCCAGCCAGTCGATCAGCTGTTCCTGGAACCGCGCATGGTGTTTGCAAGCGTCGTTGCAGCGCGCGTCCAGGGAGCAGCACAGCGAGCAGATCGGGCCGTTGTAGGCGGGGCAGAACGCCATGTCTTCCTCGTCGAAGCGGTGCTCGCAGATGCAGCAGGGGCGGCCGCGTACCGCGGTGGCCGGTTCCGGCCGACGGGCGATGTAGTAGCGCCCGCCGGTAAGCACGGCGATCAGCGGCGCGGTGACGAAGGCGGTGAGCAGTACCAGAAACGAAGCCAGGGCGCTGGCGGTGTCGCCCCACAGGCCGGCCCGGGCCAGCAGCCCCACGGCGGTGGCCAGCAGCATGGCGCCGAAGCCCACCGGGTTCAGGTCGTAGAGATAGGCGCGTTTGAATTCGATGTGCTTGGGGCTCAGCCCCAGGGGTTTGTTGATCACCAGGTCCGCCACCAGGGCGCCCATCCAGGCCACCGCCACCAGGGCATAGCTGCCCAGGATTGACTCGAACGCCCGGTAGATGCCGATTTCCATCAGCACCAGGGCGATCACCACATTGAACACCAGCCACACCACCCGGCCCGGGTGGCTGTGGGTGAGCCGGGAAAAGAAGTTCGACCAGGCGATGGAACCGGCGTAGGCGTTGGTGACATTGATCTTGAGCTGGGACAGCACCACGAAGATGCCGGCCAGGGCCAGCAGGGTGGCCGGGTGGGCGGTGATATGGCTGAACGCCACCAGGTACATGTACATGGGTTCCTGGGCCTGGCTCTGGGGCAGGCCATGGGAAAACGCCAGCACCGCCAGGAACGAACCGAACAGCGCCTTGAGCGCGCCCATCACCACCCAGCCCGGGCCGCCGGCCAGCATCGCCAGCCACCAGCGGCGTTTCCGGCCCGGGGCCGGTTCCGGCATGAAGCGCAGAAAATCCACCTGCTCGCCGATCTGCGCCACCAGCGAAAACAGCACCGTGGCGGTGGCGCCGAACATCAGCAGATTGAAGCCGCCTTCGCCGGTGTCCAGGCCCGGAAAACCGGCCCAGCGCTCCAGGGACACCGGGTCCTGAAACAGAATGAACACGAACGGGGTCAGCTGCAGCATCAGCCACAGCGGCTGGGTCCACACCTGAAAGCGGCTGATATAGGTGATGCCGTGGGTAACCAGGGGGATGGCCACCAGGGAACTGACCACATAACCCAGGCTCAGCGGCAGGCCGAACATCACCTCCAGGGCCAGCGCCATGATCGCCGCTTCCAGGGCGAAAAAGATAAAGGTGAAGGAGGCATAGATCAGGGAGGTGAGGGTGGAGCCCAGATAGCCGAAGCCGGCGCCCCTAGTGAGCAGGTCGATGTCGACGCCGTCGCGGGCGGCGTAATAGCTCACCGGCAGGCCAAGCAGAAACAGCACCGTCATTACCGCGACGATGGCCCAGACCGCGTTGGCAAAGCCGTAGTTGAGGGTGGCGGCGCCGCCGATGGCCTCCAGGGCCAGGAACGAAATCGCCCCCAGGGCGGTGGCCGCCACCCGGCCGGCGGACCAGCGCCGGGCCGCCTTGCCGGTAAAGCGCAGCGCGAAGTCTTCCAGGGTCTGGTTGGCGACCCATTGGTTGTAGTTGCGTCGCACCCGGAAGATGCGCTGCTCAATGGCCATGGATTCCGTTGTCCGAAAAGCGTCCTAGTAGGACCTTTTCACACTACTTGCATCACGCCTGCTGGATGTCATTTTGGTCTCCAGCTAGGCGGAGGGAGCGCGGTTTGGTCATTCCAAATAAGCGACCGACAACGACGCTGGAGGCCAAAAGGGCGCCAGCCCTTCGGGTTGTGGCTAAAAACCCACCCCTCCGCGTTACTCGTCGTTCATTTGGAGCCACCAAACTTCTCTCCTCGTGCCTTGATGGGTGGGTTTTTAGCCACAACAGGCGTAATGCAAGTAGTGTGAAAAGGTCCCAAGAACGCGAAGCACGAATCGTGCCTGAATCATTATTGGCGGGCCCCCGACCCGTGTCCGCGAGCTTAGAACGGCCCGGTCGGACCGGGAATGCGTCAAATGACGTAGGCCCATGGCGTATTCGGCGAATGGGCGCGCCGGGGCCGGATTTCCATACTCGTCAGTGAACAGTCATCCGCTGAACAAGCCATACGCTGACGAGGGGAACAACATGAAGCAACGGAATCATCACACGCCGGCCCGGGGGCGCCGCCTGCTGGCGGGACTGGCCGCGCTGCCGGCACTGATGGCACTGGCATCGCCGGTGACCGCCGCACCGGCCACCGCCGAGGTCAACACCACCGGCCTGGCGGTCACCGACGACACCGTCAAGGTGGGCATCCTGCACTCCATTACCGGCACCATGGCGATCAGTGAGATCGGTTCGGTGCAGGCCGAGAAACTGGCCATCAAACAGATCAACGAAAGCGGTGGCGTGCTCGGGCGCCAGATCGAGTACGTCCAGGAGGACGGCGCCAGCGACTGGCCCACCTTCGCCGAGAAAACCCGCAAGCTGCTGCGCCAGGACAAGGTGGCGGCGATCTTCGGTTGCTGGACCTCGGCATCGCGCAAGGCGGTGCTGCCGGTGATGGAACAGTTCAACGGTATGCTCTACTACCCGACCTTCTATGAAGGTCTGGAGCAATCACCGAACGTGATCTACACCGGCCAGGAGGCCACCCAGCAGATCCTCGCCGGCATCGACTGGGCGGTGAAGGAGAAGGGCGCCAAGACCTTCTACCTGCTCGGCTCGGATTACATCTGGCCGCGTACCTCCAACAAAATCGCCCGCATCCATATCGAGAAAAAGGGCCTGAAGGTGGTGGGCGAGGAGTATTACCCGCTCGGTCACACCCAGTTCAACTCGGTGATCAACAAGATCAAGCTGCGCAAGCCGGATGTGATCTTCGCTTCCGTGGTGGGCGGTTCCAACGTGGCTTTCTATAAGCAGATGAAAGCCGCCGGCGTGGACTTCACCAAGGAAAGCCCGCTGCTGCTCACCATCTCCGTCACCGAGGATGAGATTCGCGGTATCGGCGGCGAGAACGTGGACGGTATCTATGCCTCCATGAAGTACTTCCAGAGCCTGGACAACGCCAACAATCAGGAATTCGTGGCCGCCTTCAAGGACGCCTACGGCGACGACATGGTGATCGGTGACGTGACCCAGGCCGCCTATCTGGGCCCTTGGCTGTGGAAGATGGCGGTGGAGAAAGCCGGTTCCTTCGACATCGACAAGATCCGCGAAGCCTCCCCGGGCATCGAGTTCAAGAAGGCGCCGGAAGGTTATGTGCGCATCCACGAGAATCACCACCTGTGGTCGAAAACCCGCATCGGCCGGGCCCAGCCCAACGGCCAGTACGAGGTGGTCTATGAAACCAAGGAGCTGATGGAGCCGGACCCGTTCCCCGAAGGCTACAAATAACCGTCCGTACCCGGCGCCCGCCCATTGGGGCGCCGGGCTTTTTCCTGACCACAGGGGAACCTTGCCATGTTCGCTGATTATTCTTCGACGGAATTGCTGTCCATCTTTGCCATGCAGGGCTTCGCCGGCCTGTCTCTGTTTTCCGTGTTCGTGCTCATGGCAATGGGGCTGGCGATCATCTTCGGCCAGATGGGCGTGATCAATATGGCCCACGGGGAATTCATGATCCTCGGTGCCTATACCACCTATCTGACCTCCCAGTTTTTTCAGACCTATATGCCCGGCCTGTTCGCCGGCTACTTCTTTGTCGCCATGGTGCTGGCGTTTTTGATTTCCGGTGCCCTGGGGGCCTTTGTTGAATGGGCGATGGTGCGCCATCTGTACCGCCGGCCCCTGGACACCCTGCTCGCCACCTGGGGGCTGAGCCTGATCATGCAGCAGGCCTACCGTTCCATTTTCGGCGCCCGGGAAGTGGGCGTGGAACTGCCGGACTGGATGATGGGTGCCTTCCAGGTCAGTGACCTGGTGCAGCTGCCGGTGAACGGCCTGTTCGTGATGATCATCGCGCTCTCCATCGCCCTGGCCGTGTACCTGCTGATGTTCCGCTCCGGCTGGGGCCGCAAGGTGCGGGCGGTGGTGCAGAACCGGCCCATGGCGGAAGCGGTGGGCATCAACACCGCCGGCGTGGACCGCGCCACCTTCGCCCTGGGCTGTGGCATCGCCGGGGTGGCCGGCAGTGCCTTCACCATGATCGGCTCCACCGGGCCGTCCTCCGGCCAGGCCTATATCGTCGACACCTTCCTGGTGGTGGTGTTCGGCGGCGCCCAGAGCCTGATCGGCACCATCGTGTCCGCGTTCAGCATCTCCCAGGCCCAGTCCACCATGGAGTTTTTCCTGAGCGGTTCCATGGCCAAGGTGCTCACGCTGCTCACCGTGGTGATCATTCTGATGCTGCGCCCGGAAGGGCTGATGGCCCTCAAGATTCGTCGCTAGGAGTCCACCGTGAAAACTTCGTCTCCCCTGAAATGGTTGCTGTCCCGGGAAGGACTCTATTATCTGGCGCTGGCCCTGCTGCTGGCGGTGATTCTGCCGCTGGCCCTGGACCCGTTCCGTCTCAATATGGTGGGTAAGTATCTCACCTACGCCTTCGTCGCCATCGGCCTGGTGATGTGCTGGGGCAAGGCCGGCATTCTCAGCCTGGGGCAGGGGGTGTTCTTCGGCCTGGGCGGCTATTGCATGGCCATGTTCCTGAAGCTGGAAGCGTCCACGCCGGAGGCCACCGCCCACCAGTCCACGCCGGGTATTCCCGACTTCATGGACTGGAACCAGGTCACCGAGCTGCCCTGGTTCTGGCAACCCTTCCACAGTTTCTCGTTTACGCTGATGGCGGTGTTGCTGGTACCGGGACTGCTGGCGTTCATTATCGGCGTGGCCATGTTCAAGCGCCGGGTCAGTGGCGTGTACTTCGCCATTATCACCCAGGCCATCGCCTCCATTCTCACCATCCTGATCATCGGCCAGCAGGGCTACACCGGCGGCGTCAACGGCATCACCGACCTGCAGACCTTGATGGGCTGGAGCATCCGCACCGACGAAGCCAAGACCACCTTGTATTTCGTGGCCGTGGCGGTGTTGTTCCTGTGCCTGCTGGTGGCCCGCTGGGTGGACCACAGCAAGTTCGGCCGCATTCTGCTGGCCATGCGCGACCAGGAAAACCGGGTGCGCTTCTCCGGCTACGACGTGGCCGCGTTCAAGATTTTTATCTTCTGTCTGGCGGCCATGTTCGCCGGCATCGGCGGCGCCCTGTTCACCCTGCAGGTGGGCTTTATGTCGCCGTCGTTCGTGGGCATCGTGCCGTCCATCGAGATGGTGGTGTTCTGTGCTCTTGGCGGCCGCTATTCGCTGCTCGGCGGAGTCTATGGCGCGCTGCTGGTGAACGCCGCCAAGAGCGGTTTCTCGGAGTCGTTTCCGGAGCTGTGGCCCTATGCCATGGGCGCCCTGTTCATCGGTGTGGTGCTGGCCTTCCCCAACGGCCTGGCCGGTTTGTACCGGCGCTACGTGATGCCGCTGGAAGACCGTCTGTTGCGGGGTAAAAAAACGCCTGCCGCCGCGCCCAAGGAAACCACCGCCCGCCGCGATGACGAGGCGCTGCCCGATCACCTGAGCGTGGAGAAACCCTGATGAACAAAGACGACTTCCTGCTTTCTGTGGAAGGGCTCACCGTGTCCTTCGACGGCTTCAAGGCGGTGGACGACCTGTCCTTCTATCTGGAGCCCCAGGAGATCCGCGTGATCATCGGCCCCAATGGCGCCGGCAAGACCACGGTGCTGGATCTGATCTGCGGAAAGACCCGCGCCACCGCCGGCTCGATCCGCTTTCGCGGCAAGGAGCTGACCAAGATGAAGGAGCACCAGATCGTCCATGCCGGGGTGGGGCGCAAGTTCCAGAACCCGTCGGTGTTCGAGGATCTGACCGTGTTCGAGAACCTGGAAGTGTCCTATCCCATGGGGCACACGGTGATGGGCTCGCTGGCCTTCAAGCGGGACGCCGCGGTGATCGAGGCGGTGGAAAGCGTGGCGCATACCATTTTTCTGCAGGACCTGCTGGCGGAGCCGGCGGGGCTGCTCAGCCACGGCCAGAAGCAGTGGCTGGAAATCGGCATGCTGCTGATCCAGAAGCCGGCCCTGTTGATGCTGGACGAACCGGTGGCCGGCATGTCGGTGGCGGAGCGCAAGAAAACCGCCGACCTGCTGCGGGTGATCACCCGCGACCACACGGTGCTGGTGATTGAACACGATATGCAGTTCGTCGGTGATATCGCCGACCGGGTCACGGTGATGCACCAGGGCAAGGTTCTGTCCGAGGGCTCCATCGACCACGTCAAGAACGACCCCAGGGTCATCGAAGTCTATCTGGGCCACTGACGCCCTGGAGGAACACATGCTGAGCGTCGATCATCATTCCGTCGCCTACGGGCAGAGCACCATTATCCGCGACCTGAACCTAGGCATCGGCGAAAACGAAATCGTTGCGGTGGTGGGCCGCAACGGCATGGGCAAGACCACGCTGATGAAATCCCTGGTCGGCATGACCCCCAGCCGGGGCGGGCGGGTGGCGCTGAACGACACCGACCTGACGGCCATGAAAAGCTACCAGCGGGTGCGCGCCGGGCTGGGCTTCGTGCCCCAGGGGCGGATGATCTTTCCCACCCTGACGGTGCGCGAAAACATCGAAACCGGCCTGGCGGCGGTGGGCGAAAAGAAAGTGCCCCGGGATCTCTACGAATTGTTCCCGGTGCTGGAAGAAATGCAGCACCGGCGCGGCGGCAACCTGTCCGGCGGCCAGCAGCAGCAACTGGCCATCGCCCGGGCCCTGGCCACCCGGCCCAAGGTGTTGCTGCTGGACGAACCCACCGAAGGCATCCAGCCCTCCATTATCCAGGACATGGCGCGCACCCTGAAACGCATCCGTGATGAACGGGGCCTGTCGATCATGGTGTCCGAGCAGGTCCTCAGTTTCGTCATGGACGTGGCCGACCGCATTCTGGTGATCGAGAAAGGCGAGATTGTCCACGAGGAAGCGGGCGAGGGTGCCAACCAGGAAAAAATCGCGGGCTACCTGTCCGTTTAAACCGCAAGCCGAGGAGCCATTTTTATGCGACACGGAGACATTTCCAGCAGCCCGGACACGGTGGGCGTGGCCGTGGTCAATTACAAGATGCCGCGCCTGCACAGCCGCGCCGAGGTGCTCGATAACGCCCGCGCCATCGCCGACATGATCAAGGGCATGAAGCAGGGCCTGCCGGGCATGGACCTGGTGATCTTTCCCGAATACAGCACCATGGGCATCATGTACGACCCGGATGAAATGATGGATACCGCCGCCACCGTGCCCGGTGACGAAACCGCCATCTTTTCCGCCGCCTGCCGCGAAGCCAATACCTGGGGCGTGTTCTCGCTCACCGGGGAACGGCACGAGGAACACCCGAAAAAAGCGCCCTACAACACCCTGGTGCTGATCAACAACCACGGCGAGGTGGTGCAGAAATACCGCAAGTGCATTCCCTGGTGCCCCATCGAAGGCTGGTATCCCGGCGACACCACCTATGTCACCGAAGGCCCCAAGGGCATGAAGATCAGCCTGATTATCTGCGACGACGGCAATTACCCGGAGATCTGGCGGGACTGCGCCATGAAGGGGGCCGAGCTGATCGTGCGCTGCCAGGGCTACATGTACCCGGCCAAGGACCAGCAGGTGATGATGGCCAAGAGCATGGCCTGGGCCAACAACTGCTACGTGGCGGTGGCCAACGCCACCGGTTTCGACGGTGTGTATTCCTACTTCGGCCACTCGGCGATCATCGGCTTCGACGGCCGCACCCTGGGTGAATGCGGCGAGGAAGAAATGGGCATTCAATACGCCCAGCTTTCCGTCAGCCAGATCCGCGACGCCCGCGCCAACGATCAGTCCCAGAACCATTTGTTCAAACTGCTGCACCGGGGCTACTCCGGCGTGCACGCCTCCGGCGACGGCGACAAAGGCATCGCCGATTGTCCGTTCGAGTTCTACCGCACCTGGGTGATGGACGCGCAAAAAGCCCAGCAAAACGTGGAAGCCATGACCCGTACCACGGTGGGGGTGGCCGACTGCCCGGTGGGCGAACTGCCGGTGGAGGGTAAGGAAAAAACCGCTTGAGGTGCTTTCCTCCATGATGCCGTTTATCAACGATCGCCTGGAAAGGAACCAGGAACTGCTTGACCAGCAACGCCGCGCCGCCCGACCGGAACGGGCGGCGCGCTTTCTGTTCGAGCCGGACCGGGTAATGGCCCTGCTGCGGGCCCGCCTGGTGGGGCAGGACCCGGTGCTGGAGGCCCTGGAAGATATGCTGTGGGTGCTCAAGGCGGATCTGGGCGACCCCCAGCGGCCCCTGGCGGTGCAGCTGTTTGTCGGCCCCACCGGCGTCGGCAAAACGGAAACCGCCCGGCTGCTCGCCGAGGCCATCCACGGCCACGCGGACGCCCTGTGCCGCATCGATATGAACACCCTGGCCCAGGAACACTACGCCGCCGCGCTTACCGGCGCGCCGCCGGGCTACGTGGGCAGCAAGGAAGGCCACACCCTGTTTGACGCGGACGCCATCCAGGGCAGTTACAGCAAGCCCGGCATCGTGCTGTTCGACGAACTGGAAAAGGCGGACACGGAAGTGATCCGCACCCTGCTCAATGTGCTGGAACGGGGCCGCCTGACCCTGTCCGGCGGCACCCGGAGCCTGGACTTCCGCAACAGCGTGATCCTGATGACCAGCAATATCGGCGCCGCCGACGCCGCCGCCCACCGGCGGCGGCAAAAGCGCGGTTGGCGAAGCTGGTTCGGCGACGGCGAGTCCGGCGCCCAACAAAAAGTGGAACAGGCCCTGCGGCAGCGCTTCGACCCGGAATTTCTCAACCGCATCGACCGTATCCATCACTTCCAGACCCTGGATGAAAGCCGCCTGGACGCCCTGCTGGACATTGAACTGGACAAGCTCCAGCAACGCCTGGCCCGCCGCGACGCGGACCTGACCCTGGACAACAGCGCCCGCGCCTGGCTGCAACAACATCACGACCCGGCCTACGGCGCCCGCCACCTGGCCCGCCGCCTGCGCACCCACCTGGAACCACCCCTGGCCCGGGCCCTGCTAGAATACCCGGACCACACCCGCTTCCACGCCACCCTCCACCAGAACCGCCTCCACATCACCCCGGAATAACCCCAAAACCCCCAAACCTGTTTGCCCTGTAGGAGCGACTTCAGTCGCGATAAACGGCGGTGCCATCGTCATCGCGGCTGAAGCCGCTCCTACAACAACCCCCAACCCACACAGCTCCGCGCCCTGGATAAAAAAACCACATCAATTTTTTCGCTAAAGCGCGATGAACCTCAAAAAAAACCCCGAAAAACAATACGTCATCCAACGTAGCCCCCTTGGCCCTTTCACCAATGCCCGCAATCGTCCATGATCGTTAATCTAACAACGAAAACAGGCTCGCCAATCGGAGAGGCACCATGGCTGATACCATCATCAAGATCGACCTGAACAAATCCCCCTACGACAACGAAGGCGTCCACAACCGCTGGCACCCGGACATTCCCATGGCCGCCATGGTGAAACCCGGCGAGGACTTTATCCTCGAATGCCACGACTGGACCGGTGGCCAGATCGAAAACAACGACAACGCCGAGGACGTGCGCGACGTGGACCTGACCCAGGTGCACTTCCTCACCGGCCCGGTGGGCGTGGAAGGGGCGGAACCCGGCGATCTGCTGGTGGTGGATATCCTTGATATCGGCGCCTTCGACGAAAGCCAATGGGGCTTTAACGGCTTTTTCTCCAAACAAAACGGTGGCGGTTTTCTGACCGAACATTTCCCGGAAGCACAGAAAACCATCTGGGATTTCAACGGCATGTTCACCAAATCCCGGCACATCCCCGGCGTGGAATTCGCCGGCATGATTCACCCGGGCCTGATCGGCTGTCTGCCGTCCAAGGAAATGCTCAAGGAATGGAACGACCGGGAAAAAGCGCTCTACGACACCGAGCCGGATCGGGTGCCGGGCCTGGTTAACCTGCCGTTCGCCGACACCGCCCATATGGGCAAGCTGAAAGGCAGTGAAAAAGACGCCGCCGCCGCCGAAGGCGCGCGTACCGTGCCGCCCCGGGAACACGGCGGTAACTGCGACATCAAGGATCTGTCCCGGGGCTCCCAGGTGTATTTCCCGGTGTATGTGAAAGACGCGGGCCTGTCCGTGGGCGACCTGCACTTCAGCCAGGGCGACGGCGAGATCACCTTCTGCGGCGCCATCGAAATGGCCGGCTGGATTCACCTGCGCGTGAACCTGATCAAGGGTGGCATGGAGAAGTACGCCATCAAGAACCCGATCTTCAAGCCCAGCCCCATGGCGCCCAAGTACGACGACTACCTGATCTTCGAAGGCATCTCCGTGGACGAGCAGGGCAAGCAGCACTACCTGGACGTGCACATCGCCTACCGCCAGGCCTGCCTCAACGCCATCGAATACCTGAAGAAATTCGGCTACACCGGCGCCCAGGCCTACTCGCTGCTGGGCTGCGCCCCGGTGCAGGGGCATATCAGCGGCGTGGTGGACGTGCCCAACGCCTGCGCCACCCTGTGGCTGCCCACGGATATCTTCGACTTCGACCTGAAACCGGGACCGGATGGCCCGCAACACAGCGTCGCCGGCAGCACCGACGTGCCGCTGGCCAAGGATAAATAGGGGAGGATCGGACTATGCCGCTGTACGACTACAAGTGCACCGAGCACGGCCTGTTCCACCAGCTGGTGGAAGTGGCGGACGCGGGTGAAACCCGCGCCTGCCCCACCTGCGGCACCTTGTCCGCCCGGGTGATCCTGGTGGCGCCCACGGTGCTGGACATGGCGCCGGAACGACGCGCGGCCTTCGCCCGCAACGAACGGGCCGCCCACGAACCGCGCCGGGGTAACCATCACTCGGAAAAGGAACAGGGCTGCTGCCACCACGCCAAGGCCAACCCGAAGGTGTTCTACACCGCCGACGGAAAGAAGATGTTTCCCTCGGCCCGGCCCTGGATGATCAGTCACTGAGCAGTTGAAAGTTACAAGTTACAAGTTAAAAGTTGAAAGGCGCGGGCTCGGCCTGGCCGAACCGCTAGGCCTTGCCCGCGTTTTAACTTTCAACTTTAAACTTTCAACTCATCTTTAAAACAACACCATGCCCAGACTTTCGGCGATGCAGGCCGGTTTCTCGCTGCCTTCCAGCTCGATGGTCACCTCATTGCACAGCAGATAGCGGCCTTCGCCTTTCTGTTGCACGGATTTCATTAGGAAGCGTCCGCGTACCCGCGCGCCGGACGGCACCGGGGCCAGAAAACGGCAGCTGTTGAGGCCGTAGTTGATGCCCGCCTTGACCCCTTCGATGGTGTAGATCTGGTCCTTGAACATGGGAATCAGCGACAGGGTCAGATAGCCGTGGGCGATGGTGCCCCCGAACGGTGACTCCTTCGCCGCCCGCTCCGCGTCCACATGAATCCACTGGAAATCACCGGTGGCCTCGGCGAACTGATTGATCCGCTCCTGGCTGATGGTCATCCAATCGGTGACGCCCAGTTCCTTACCCACCCAGGCGTTCAGTTCCTCGGGGCTGGTTATTGTCAGCATGGTTTGTCCCTCAAACGATTCAAAAGGGGGTAGCTTCGGGCTTCCGGCGGCGGGCCGCAAGGGGAGGGATGTCGGGCAGGGGGGCGGCGAAGTTGAAAGTTCAAAGTTAAAAGTTGAAAGGCGCGGCAGGAGGAGGATGCGACGGAGAGGTCGTGCCCGCGCCCTGCGCGCAGTGACAAGCTGCAAGCGACAGATCGGCCAACGGCCGCGTGCAAACCCCACAGGCCAGGTCCTTTCAACTTTTAACTTTGAACCGGCCCTTACCCGCACCGTCCCGCGCCACAAACCGAGCGTCAGCCGCTTGCCGTCCCGTCCACCCCCTGTATCCTTCCCCCTGTATCCTGAACCGTCTTTAAACGAGGCCCCCATGCACATTCACATTCTCGGTATCTGCGGCACCTTCATGGGGTCGTTGGCGTTGCTGGCGCGGGCCAAGGGCCATCGGGTCACCGGGTCGGACCAGAACGTGTATCCGCCGATGAGCGATCAGCTGGCGGCCGCCGGCATTGAGCTGATCGAGGGCTATGATCCGGCCCAGCTGGAGCCGGCGCCGGATCTGGTGGTGGTGGGCAACGCCCTGAGCCGGGGCAATCCGGCGGTGGAGTATTTGCTGGACCGGGGGCTGCCGTACACCTCCGGGGCGCAGATGCTGGCCGAGGTGGTGCTGCCCGGGCGCTGGGTGCTGGCGGTGGCCGGCACCCATGGCAAGACCACCACCAGCTCCATGCTGGCCTGGATTCTGGAGCACGCCGGGCTGGCGCCGGGCTATCTGATCGGTGGCGTGCCGGGCAATTTCGGCGTTTCCGCCCGGCTCGGCGACACGCCGTTTTTCGTGGTGGAAGCGGACGAGTACGACACCGCCTTCTTCGACAAGCGCAGCAAGTTCGTCCACTACCGGCCGCGCACCGCCATTCTCAATAATCTGGAGTTCGATCATGCGGACATCTTCGCCGATCTGGGCGCCATCCAGACCCAGTTCCACCATCTGATCCGCACCATCCCGTCCCAGGGGCGGATTATCCTGCCCGCCGGCGAGGCGGCCCTGGAAGAGACTCTGGAAAAGGGCTGCTGGAGCGAGGTGGAACGCTTCGCCGAGGGCGGCGAGCCGGGCTACCGGCTGGAGCACGCCGACGGCGGCGTGTTCACGGTGCTGGAGAACGGCCGCGAGGCGGGCCGGGTGGACTGGGAGCTGACCGGCCGCCATAACGTCAACAACGCCATGGCGGCGCTGCTGGCGGCCCGCCATGTGGGCGTGACCCTGGCGGACGGCGCCGCCGCCCTGTGCGAGTTCCGGGGCGTCAAGCGACGCATGGAGCTGCGTGGCGAGATCGGCGGCGTGCGCGTCTACGACGACTTCGCCCACCATCCCACCGCCATCGCCACCACTCTGGAAGGGCTGCGCCGCAAGGTGGGTGATGAGCGGGTGCTGGCGGTGATCGAGCCCCGTTCCAACACCATGCGCCTGGGCCGCCACCGGGATGCCCTGGCGGCCAGCACCGCCGACGCCGACCGGGTGATCTGGTATCAGCCGCCGGGGCTGGACTGGTCCCTGGACCCGGTGGTGGCGGACTCGCCGGTGCCGGCCTCGGTGAGCCGGGATCTGGAGGAACTGGTGGCCACGGTGGCCGCCGAACCGGGGCCGTTGCACGTGGTGATCATGAGTAACGGTGGTTTCGGCGGGGTGCATGAGAAGGTGCTGGCGGCGCTGCGCGAGAAGGAGAGTAGGGGGTAAAACCGGGATACAGGATTCAGGATGCAGGATACAGGGGGCTGGCCCTTCACCCTGTATCCTGCATCCTGTATCGCGCCCGCAAGGGCGCTACAAAGTGTAATGAATCGGCACGGTCACCGAGATCGGCTCGCCGGCCAGTTCCGGGGGCGGTTCCGGGAAGCGCAGCCGGCGCACCAGCTCCAGGGACTGCTGGTCCAGGATGCGGCTGTCCGAACTGCCTTTCAGGGTCACGTCCAGCGCCCGGCCATCGCTGTTCAGCCGGAAGCTCACTTCCACCACGCCCTGCTGGCGGCGCATGCGCGCCCGGGCCGGGTATTCCTTGTTGTACTCAATGGTGTCGCGGACCTTGGCCAGGTAGCGGTTGAGCAGATTGTCGTGGTTGCCACTGCGGTGCACGCCCTTGCCCGGGTCGCCGGCCCGGCCTTTCTGGCCCTGGGGCTGCTGCTGGCCGGACGCGGTGCGGGTCTGGTCATCCACCTGGTCCGCCGGTGCCGCCGGCTGTGGCGTGGGGGCGGGCTCCGGCCGGGGCGCCGGTTCGGGCTCCGGTTCCGGTTTGGGCTCCGGCTTGGGTTTGGGCTTGGGCTTCGGTTCCGGCTTTGGCTCCGGTTTGGGCTTCGGCTTCGGTTTTGGCTTGGGTTTGGGTTCCGGCTTGGGCTCGGGCTTCGGCTCCGGTTTCGGTGCCGCCTTGGGCTCCGGCGCCGTGCTCACCGTATTCTGGGTGGGTTTCGGGGCCAGGCTCAGGGTGACCGCCTGCTCCACCCCGGGTTTGGCGGGGCGGCCGCCGGCCAGCGTCATGCTCTCGATGCCCACCAGAAAGGCGGCATGGGCCAGCAGGGCCAGGGTCCAGGCAAGAATCAGGCGCGGTTTACGACTCACGGGGCGCTCTCACTCCGGGTAACCAAACGAACTTCCTCGACACCGGCGTCGCGCAGCAGCTCCAGGCTGTGGCGCAGGCTTTTCAGGGGCGTGCCGGCGTCCGCCAGCAGCCGCACCGGGTCCTGTTGCTCGGCGGCTTCACTTTGTTGACGGATCAGCGCCGCCTCGGCGCGCTTACGGTCGCCCCGCGCCTGGTAATCGCGGACCAGTTCGGTGACCTGGCCGGCGTCCAGGGGCTGGCCGTCGTGCAGCAGGCGGCCTTCGGCGTCGAGCACCAGCATCAGCTGTTCCAGGTCTTCCTCGGTGTTGGCGCTGGCGCTGTCCGGCGCGGTGGCATCGCCTTCCGGGCGCGGTGCCAGCTGGCCGGCCACCATGAAGAAGATCAGCAGCAGGAACACCACATTGATCAGTGGCAGCACCGGCTCCAGGGGCGGCCGGCGGCCGCTGTCCGGGCACTCCAGGTTCATGGCATCAGCTCCAGCTGCACGTCCTTGATGCCGGCGGCGCGCACCGCGTCCAGGGTGGCCAGGGCGGCCTGCAGCGGCGCCTCCGGCTCACCGGTGATCAGCACCGTGCGTCCCGGCTGCAGATGCTCGGCCAGTTCGCCTATCGCGTATTGGTGGTCGCCGATCGCCACCCGGCCGTCCGCTTCCACGGTCAGGGTCAGCCAGTCCTTATCCTGCTGGTCGGCGCTTTCCTCGGCGGGCAGCACATTCACCGGCAGGTCCTTCCAGTCGCCGAAGCGGCTGGCCAGCATGAAGAACACCAGCAGGATAAACACCACATCGATCAGCGGCGTCAGGCTGATGCTCGGCGAACGGTGACGTTCGGGCTCCAGATGCATGGTTCAGCCGGCCACCGCCTGACGACGGGGGGCTTCCGCCTGGCGCGGGGCCGTCGGCGCCGCTTCCCGGTCGCCGCTGTCGCGGATCTGCACCTTGAGACGGGCCAGCCGGTCCTGCAGTTTTTCCCGGCACAGTTCGATGGTGCGGTCCGCCCAGTGGAAGGCGGCCAGGGCCGGAATCGCCACGGTAAGACCGGCGGCGGTGGTGATCAGAGCTTCCCAGATGCCGCCGGAAAGGATCGACGGGTCCACCTGGGAGCCGGCGGTCTCCAGCGCCTGGAAGGCGCCGATCATGCCGAACACGGTGCCCAGCAGGCCCACCAGCGGGGCCAGGGCGCTGATCACTTCCAGGGCGCGCAGCCCGCCGCGCATTTCTTCCAGGGCCTCACGGCCCCGGCGCAGGCTGTCTTCTTCCCAGCTGGCCGGGTCCATGGTCCGGTTTTCCCAGGCGCTCAGGATCACCCGGTCGATGGGCGCGTTGCCCGGCGAGGTCGGCTCCGGGGTGCGGCCGCTGGCCAGGCTTTCCAGCAGGGCATCGGCCTTTTTGCTGGATACCGGGCGCAGCCGCGCGAATTGCAGAATCTTGGCGATCAGGGTGGCGAGGCCCACCACCGACATCAGCGCGAGCACCCACATGGCGGCGCCGCCGGCGACGAACCAGTCGGGAAGTTGGAATTGCAGGAAAGAGGTCATGTCCGGGCTCCTGTAGACGGGCGGCCGTCGCCATCGGGATCGGATGGTCGGAACAGGACTGGGCCGCCAGAGAGCCGGGAGTCTAGCACTTGCAATACTGAATGCAAGTCATTCCTATTTGCACCCTGGCTGGGCAGGGGTGCCCCCGAGAACGGTCGGTGACCGTTTTCGGGGCACGGCGATCACTGTTGCATCAGGGTGTAGTTGAATTCGGACTGGATGCGTTGGCCTTCGGCGTTGAGCAGTTCCACCGCGTTGGTGGCGTTCTGCAGGAAACGCACTTGCTCGTCCGGCTGCTCCGGGTTGAGCACGAACACCGGGTAATCGCGGCCGTCCACATCGGTGCGTTGCACCGCCCAGTTGCCCCGGTCGTTGTCCGCGTCCATACCGCGGTCGACGCCCAGGTATTCCTGGTTGAGTTCGTAGCGGGTGGCCTTGCCATCCTGGTCGCGGTAGAGGGTGAGGGTGGTTTTGATGCCGGGGCAGTCGGCGCAGGGCAGCACGCCTTGATAAACGGTGCTGCTGGCCTTCGGGTCCATGGGCTGGCTCTGGCAGGCCGCCAGCGCCAGCGTGCCGGCCAGACCGAGGGCATAGAATGCTTTTTTCATGTTTGTCTCCCTGACAACGAGTCGGACTGTCCTATATGGACAGCTGTCAGTATAGACAACAGAACGTGACCGATTTCACGGCTTTAACAGAGTTTAACGACGTGGCCCGGTTTCAGGATCCCCGGCGGCGTGCCAGGTAGCGTTGCACGCCTTCGGAAATCAAGAAGCCCAGTGCCAGGGCAATCAAGAAGTACAGTAGGATCATAGTTCCCCGCAACGGTCGCAAAGCCGACCACATCCCATTCGAATCATGGACTTACAGCAGCATAGGCCGGTCACTGGTGTTGCAACAGTGAATTACTGTTAGTGCTTTGTAGTTATTGGGCAGCGCAAATCCGGCCAGAAGTCGAGCATAAACGGGGGCGACGACGGCGTCAGAACCGTCTGATCAGTTTTTGATCTGTGTCACAAATTGCATTGGGCGCCGGGGAGCGGCGCCCGAAGGAGGTCAGCCGCCCAGCAATTGCAGCGGGCCGCCGCGCTCGATGGCGCGCTGGTAGGCGGGCAGGGCTTCCACTTTCTGGATGAAATCCCGGATGTGGGGCAGGTTATCCAGGTTGGCGCGGCTGGCGGCGGCTTGCAGCGGAAAGCTCATCTGCACATCGGCGGCGCTCATCTGCTCACCGGCGAACCAGGGATGGCGGGACAGGTGTTCCTCCACCAGGGCCAGCTGGTCCTGGATGCGCGGTTGCAGGAACTGGTCGTTCATCTTGCCGCTGATCTTGCGGGCGATGGGCTTGGCGAAGAACGGCATCGGCGAGGTGGCCACCCGGCCGAACACCAGCTTCATCACCAGCAGTGGCATCAGCGAGCCTTCCGCGAAGTGCATCCAGTAGATGTAGTCCAGCCATTGCGGCGTGTCGGTGGCCGGCTTGAGGCGGCCGTCGCCGTAGCGTTCCACCAGGTATTCGAGGATGGCGCCGGACTCGGCCATCACCACCGAGCCGTCGCTGATCACCGGCGCCTTGCCGAGCCGGTGCACCCGCCGCAGGCTTTCCGGGGCCAGGCTGGTGCGCGGGTCCCGTTTGTAGTGTTCGATTTCGTAGGGCAGTTCCAATTCCTCAAGCAGCCAGAGAATACGCTGCGAACGCGAGTGTTCCAGATGGTGAACGATGATCATGGTGGCTCCCGACCGGAATAAGTAGAAAACCCGGCGAGCATAGCATTCCCCCGGGTGTGCGCCACGTCACGAACGCCACCGGCGATTGACCCGGGCCCTGCCCCAGATCAAAACCGGGGCAACCTGAAGGCGCACACTGGGAAGACCATCGCAACCACCGTTACAGGGAGGTCAGCAGCGCGCCATGAAAGCCACCGATCATTCCGCACAGGAACACACCTTTACCCCGGAACCGGACGCCAGTGCCCGGCACTGGTGCCACCGGCCCGGTGATACCCAGCCGGAGCCGGACATGGTGGGCCCCTATGCCCGCCACCGGCCGCTGCCTCCGGAGGGCATCGAGCAGCGCCACGCCTATATCGTCGGCGGCGGTATCGCCGGCCTGGCCGCCGCTTTCTATCTGATCCGCGATGGCCATATGCCCGCCGCCAATATCACCATCCTTGAGGACCAGGAGGTGGAAGGCGGCTCCCTGGACGGCGCCGGCAACCCGGAAGAGGGTTACCTGATACGCGGTGGCCGGGAAATGAACGGCCACTACGACAATTTCTGGGACCTGTTCCAGGACGTGCCGGCGCTGGAGCTGCCCGAGGGCTACAGCGTGCTCGATGAATACCGGCTGCTGAACGACGCCGACCCCAACTATTCCAAGGCCCGCCTGCTGCACCATCGCGGCCGCATCAAGGACTTCTCCACCTTCGAGCTGAGCCGCTCCCAGCAATGGGAACTGGTGCGCCTGCTGCTGCGCCGCAAGGACGAACTGGACGACGTTACCGTGGAGCAGTTCTTCAGCCCCGGTTTTCTGGAGTCCAACTTCTGGACCTTCTGGCGCACCATGTTCGCGTTCCAGAACTGGCACAGCGTGCTGGAAATGAAGCTCTATATGCACCGTTTCCTGGATGCCATCGACGGCCTTAACGATATGTCCGCCCTGGTGTTCCCCAAGTACAACCAGTACGACAGCTTCGTGCGCCCCCTGGCCGGGATGCTGCGCGAGCAGGGCGTGCATTTTCGCCTTGATACCCGGGTCCACGACATGGCGCTGGAAGGCGAGGGCGACACCAAGACGGTGCGCGCCTTGCTGTGCCACACCGCCGAGGGCGAGGCCCGGCTGGAGGTGGCGGCGGACGATCTGGTGCTGGCGCTTACCGGCTCGATGACCGAGGGCACCGCCTACGGCGACATGGATACCGTGCCGGAGCCCCGGCGCGGCCGCACCGAGCCCGGCGAGCACAGCGCCTGGACCCTGTGGCGCAACCTGGCGGCCAAATCGCCGGTGTTCGGCCGGCCGGACAAGTTCTACGGCGACACCGACCGTTCCAGCTGGGAATCCGCCACCCTGACCTGCGCGCCCTCGCCGCTGGTGGACAAGCTCAAGGAACTGTCGGTGAACGACCCCTATTCCGGGCGCACCGCCACCGGCGGCATTATCACCATCACCGATTCCGCCTGGCTGATCAGCTTCACCTGCAACCGCCAGCCCCATTTCCCGGAGCAGCCCGACGACCTGCTGGTGCTGTGGGTCTATGCCCTGCACATGACCCCGGACGGCGACTATGTGAAGAAACCCATGCCGGCGTGCACCGGCCGGGAGATTCTCACCGAGCTGTGCTACCACCTGGACCTGCTTGATGACCTGGACGCGGTGCTGGCCAGCACCAAGGTGCGTACCGCTCTGATGCCCTACATCACCGCCGAGTTCATGCCCCGGGCCGCCGGAGACCGGCCCCGGGTGGTGCCGGAAGGCTGCACCAACCTGGGCCTGCTCGGCCAGTTCGTGGAAACCCCCAACGATGTGGTGTTCACCATGGAAAGTTCGGTGCGCACCGCCCGGGTGGCGGTGTACCGTCTGCTGGGCCTGAACAAGGCGGTGCCGGACATCAGCCCCACCCAATACGACATCCGCAACCTGCTCAAGGCCGCCCGGGCCCTCAACAACGGCCAGCCCTTCCCCGGGGAACGGCTGCTGCACCGCCTGCTGGACCGCACCTACTTCGCCCCGGTGCTGCCGCCGCTGCCCGCCGATGATGAAGAACCGGTCCAAGGAACCGCCAACCCCTTCGACGCCGAGCTCAGCGCCCTGGCCGACCGGGGCGGCGAAGCCCTCAAGGACGCCCGCGCCTGGTTCGCCCGCCTGCGCGACTCCCTGCGCAAGGACCAGCCCTGACCGGCAGTAGGAGCGACTTCAGTCGCGATCAAAGGTGGGTGCCATCCCCATCGCGGCTGAAGCCGCTCCTACCCCTCCATCAGCGCACCGGCCCGGAATCCGTAGGAGCGACTTCAGTCGCGATCAAAGAGCGGGTGCCGTCCCCATCGCGGCTGAAGCCGCTCCTACCCCTCCATCAGCGCACCGGCCCGGAACCTGTAGGAGCGACTTCAGTCGCGATCAAAGGCGGTTGCCGTCCCCATCGCGGCTAAAGCCGCTCCTACACCTCCACCAGCGCACCGGGGTGGAAGTTGTAGGAGCGACTTCAGTCGCGATCAAAGGTGGGTGGCATCCCCATCGCGGCTAAAGCCGCTCCTACACCTCCATCAGGGCACCGTGCCGGAATCCGTAGGAGCGACTTCAGTCGCGATCAAAGGTGGGTGCCGCCCCCATCGCGGCTGAAGCCGCTCCTACCCCTCCACCAGGGCACCGGGGTGGAACCTGTAGGAGCGACTTCAGTCGCGATCAAGGGTGGGTGCCGCTCCCATCGCGGCTGAAGCCGCTCCTACACCTCCATCAGGGCAGCGGGGTGGAATTGGTAGGAGCGACTTCAGTCGCGATCAAAGGTGGGTGCCGTCCGCATCGCGGCTGAAGCCGCTCCTACACCTCCACCAGGGCAGCGGGGTGGAATTTGTAGGAGCGACTTCAGTCGCGATCAGGGGCGGGTGCAGCCCCCATCGCGGTTGCGTCCGGGTTCCGGGAAGGGCGGCGGGTTTAACCGCCCGGCGTTGGCGCTTCGGCGTCGCGGCGGGATACCGCGGTGGCGCTTTCCGCCGGCAGGCCGTGCACCGCTTCCAGCACTTCGTCGAGCACCGCCTGGCTTTTCCAGGCCGCCGGGGTGTTGACGATGGCGGACACCGCCCAGGTGGTGTTGTCGCGGTCGCGGGTAAAGCCGGCCACCGCCCGCACGTCGGTGAGCGAGCCGGTTTTGATATGGCCTTCGCCGCGCAGGCCGGTGTCGCGCAGCCGGTTGTGCATGGTGCCGTCCATGGCCACCAGCGGCAGGGAGGCAATCAGTTCGGCGGCGAACGGGCTGCGCCAGGCCTGCTGCAGCATTTTGATCTGTTCCATGGGGCTGATGCGCGCCTGCCGGGACAGGCCGGCGCCGTTGTCCAGCACCACCTGATCCGGGTTCATGCCTTTCAGCGCCATCCATTCGCGCACCGCCCGCTGGGCGGCGGCCAGGTCGTCGCTGTCACCGGCCAGCCGGTGCTCGGCGCCGATGGTCAGGAACAGCTGCCGGGCCATCACGTTGCTGCTCCACTTGTTGATGTCGCGGACCATGGTGACCAGATCCGGGGATGAGGTGGTGGCCAGCAGGTCCACGCCCCGGGGCAGCCGGTCGAAGCGGGTGGCGCCATGGATTTCGCCGCCCAGTTGCCGCCACAGGCCGCGCAGCAGGGCGGCGGTGTAGTCGCCCTGGTCCAGCAGCGACAGGTAACGGTCGGCCCGGCAGCCCTCCGGGATGGCGCCCTTGAGGGTAACCACCCGGTCGCCCCGCTCATCCACGCCATGGGTGATCTTGAGGCTGCGCCCGGAGGGGCAGTAGCGGCTTTTGGACAGGGTCAGCTGGTTGTCCAGGGTGAGGCCGTCGGTGACCGGCTCCACCCAGGCCTGCACCCGGTCGGCGCGGCCCATCATCTGGATATGAAACAGGTTCAGGTTGGTGAGCAGGGCGTGGGGCTGCACCAGAAAGGGGGCGTTGGGGTTGTCGCCGTCGTCATCGAAGTGCGGCAGCCCGCCCTTGGGCAGTTTGAAATAGCTGTCGTCGAGCACCAGGTCGCCGTTCACCTGACGGATGCCGTAGGCGCGCAGGTCGCGCAGCAGTTTCCACAGCCGTTCCTCGGTGAGTTTGGGGTCGCCGGCGCCGACGAAGATCAGATCGCCGTCCAGCACATCACCGTTCAGCTCGCCGTTGGTGTACACCCGGGTGTGCCATTTGAAGGTGGGGCCGAGCAGTTCCAGGGCCGCGTAGGTGGTCAGCAGCTTCATGGTGGAGCCCGGGTTCATCACCCGGTCCGCATTGACGAAGCGGGACTGGCCGGGGCCGTCCAGGGGCACCGCCGCCAGCGCCAGGGCGTCGTCCGGCAGTTCCAGTTCCTTGAGCCGGGATTGGATCGCCAGCGGCCAGTCCGGGCTGGACGCGGTGGCCGGCCGTTCTTCCGCCGGCCCGGCCACCGGCACGGTGACCATCATCACCAGCAACAACATCAACGGCACCGGAAATCGCGCGACAAGCCCCATATACTGCATGCTCTTCTGTTTAGGTTAGGGCCTGTTCACCCTACTTCCATTACGCCTGCTGGATGTCATTTTGGTCTCCAGCTAGGCGGAGGGAGCGCGGTTTGGTCATTCCAAATAAGCGACCGACAACGACGCTGGAGGCCAAAAGGGCGCCAGCCCTTCGGGTTGTGGCTAAAAACCCACCCCTCCGCGTTACTCGTCGTTCATTTGGCGCCACCAAACTTCTCTCCTCGTGCCTTGATGGGTGGGTTTTTAGCCACAACAGGCGTAATGGAAGTAGGGTGAACAGGCCCTGGCGTGCTAATAGCGTAGAGGAAAAGCGGCAGCCGGTCAGGAGGCCGCGGGTACTGGAATTGTAAATTCTGCGTCGTGATATAGTGGCCCGCCATGCCGCCAGGGCCGAGTTTTCATGTCCATCTTGCTGATCAATCTGCGTCGGGTGCCGGACCAGGAACGGGACCAGGTGTGTGCCTTGCTGGATGAGCACGGCATCGAGTACTTCCTGACGCCGCCCAGTGTCTGGGGCGTCTCCGCCGGGGGGTTGTGGCTGCGCCACGATGAGGACCGGGAGCGGGCGCGGCCGCTGCTGGCGGAGTATCAGCAACGCCGGTATCAGCAGGAACGGGCGGCCTTCGAGCAGGCCCATCGGGAGGGGGAAGTGACCACGGTGACGCGCAATCTGCGCCGCCATCCGCTGCGTACCCTGGCGTTTCTGGTGGCCACGGTGGCGGTGTTGCTGCTGGCGGTGGTGCCGTTTTTGACCTTTGGTTGATCGGGGCTGAAGCGGTACGCCGCCCGGCCGCTCCTGCCGGGTGCCGATACGCTGGCGGGGATCGCGGCTGAAGCCGCTCCTACAGGGGCCGATACGCCATTGTAGGAGCGGCTTTAGCCGCGATCCCCACCGCCGCATGCCCCTCCCGTAGGAGCGGCTTTAGCCGCGATCAGGCCTGGTGGCCCAGGTTATCCGGGTCGCCCACGTCGATGCCCTTGTGCTGCAGGTCCGCGTGGTAGGAGCTGCGCACCATGGGGCCGGAGGCCACCGAGGTGAAGCCCATCTTGCGGCCTTCGTCGGCGAACATTCTGAATTCGTCCGGGTGCACGTAGCGCTCCACCGGCGCGTGGAATTTGCTGGGCTGCAGGTACTGGCCGATGGTGATCATGTCCACGTCGTGGTCGCGCAGGTCGCGCAGGGTTTCCAGCACCTGATCGTTGGTTTCACCCAGGCCGACCATGATGCCGGATTTGGTGGGCACCTGCGGCACCCGCTGGCCAAACTGCTGGAGCAGCTTCAGGGAGTGCTCGTAGCGGGCGCCGGGGCGGGCTTTCTTGTACAGGTGCGGCACGGTCTCGATGTTGTGGTTGAACACGTCCGGCGGGGTGGCCTGGAGAATATCCAGGGCGTCTTCCAGGCAGGGCCGGAAGTCCGGGGTCAGAATCTCGATCTTGGTGCCCGGGCTTTTTTCGTGGACCGCCTCGATGCAGTCGGCGAAGTGGCGGGCGCCGCCGTCGGGCAGGTCGTCCCGGTCCACGGAGGTGATCACCACGTATTTGAGGCCCAGGTCGGCCACCGATTCCGCCAGATGCAGCGGTTCGTTCGGGTCCAGGCCGTTGGGGCGGCCAAAGCCCACGTCGCAGAACGAGCAGCGGCGGGTGCAGATGTCGCCCATGATCATGAAGGTGGCGGTGCCGCCGCCGAAGCATTCCGGCAGGTTGGGGCAGGCCGCTTCCTCGCACACGGTGTGCAGCTTCTGCCGGCGCAGCATTGATTTGATGCGCTGGATCTCGCCGTTGGCGGGGACCCGCACGCGAATCCAGTCGGGTTTGCGCTCGCGCACCGGGGCGCTTTCATTGATCAGCGGGATAGTGCGGACCTTATCGGCGCCGCGCAGCTTGTCGCCGACTTGAACCTTCGCTTTCGCCGGGCGTTTGGCCTGGGCTTCGCTCATGGAGATGTCTCTCTCGCGGTTGGGTGCCTTTTGGGCGCCTGTTTCGTCATTCGGGGCGCAGGCCCCGGCGGCACAGGGATGTGCCGTTCGCCGGCCCTTGGCCGGCAGGGCTGGCGGGAATCATGGAGGATTTCCGTCAGCCTGGCAGAGAATTGTACCAGTCCGGCGGAGGCGCTGTCCGGGGGGTAAGGCCCAGCCGGCCCGCCAGAATCGTTACCAGATCCTGCTCCACGGTGGCCCGGTCCGGGTCCAGGCCCTCGGCGGCCAGGCTGGTCATCGGCTGGCCGGCATAGCCGCAGGGGTTGATGCGCCGCCAGGGCGCCGGGTCGTCCAGCCGGTTCAGGGCCAGCCCGTGGTAGCTGCCGCTGCGGCGGATACGCAGCCCCAGCGAGGCGATCTTGGCGCCGTTCACGTATACGCCGGGGGCGTCCGGCCGGCTGACCGCGTCCAGGCCCCGCTGGCGCAGGTAGTCCACCACGCTGTCCTCCAGGGCGGTGACCACGGCGCGGGCGCCGATGCCCAGGCGCTGCACGTCCACCATCAGATAGACCACGGTCTGGCCCGGGCCGTGGTAGGTGACCTGGCCGCCCCGGTCGCTGCGCACCACCGGAATGTCACCGGGGGCCAGCACATGCTCGGGTTTGCCGGCCTGGCCCAGGGTGTACACCGGCGGGTGCTCCAGCACCCAGAATTCGTCCACGGTGCTGGCGTCGCGCTGCCCGGTGAAGGCGCGCATGGCCTCCCAGCAGGGCGGGTAATCGACGCTTGGCAGGCGGCGGACCAGAACGTCCATCACAGGGTGATCTTGACGTGGGGGCTGGCGTCCAGGTCGCGGTAGATGCTTTCCACCTGCTCCTTGTTGTGCACGGTGATATTGGCGGTGATCGACACGAAGGTGCCCTTGGTGCTGGGCTTGCTGCTCAGGTTCAGTGAGCGGTCGAAGTCGCCGAGATGGGTTTCCAGCACCGTCACCACCACTTCTTCCAGCGGCGCGTCGGCGGCGCCCATCACTTTCAATTGCATGACGTGCGGGAAATCCCACAGTTCTTCGCGGATGGCCATGGCGGTGTCCTCGGGGTGGCGGCGGCTAGTTCAGGCCGCACAAATGACGTTTGAACCCTATATAGTGATTCGCCAGGGTTTTCCAAGTGTCGCCGGGGCTGCCGTCGCCCACCGGCTGCCCGTCCAGCCGGGTCACCGGCAGCACATCGCGGGTGGAGCTGGACAGCCAGATTTCATCGGCGTCGGCCAGTTCGGCGGCTTGCAGGGGACGCTCCCGCACCGGCAGACCGTGCTCCTGGCACAGTTCGATCACCAGGTCACGGGTGATGCCGCCCAGCAGATGGTGGCTGAGCGGCGGCGTATGGATGGCGCCGTCGCGGACCAGGAACACATTGCTGGCGGCGCCCTCGGTGACCTGGCCCTGGCGGATCAGGATCGCCTCGGCGGCGCCGGCGTCCAGCGCCTGCTGGCGCAGCAGCAGATTGGCCAGCAACGACACCGACTTGATGTCGCAGCGGCCCCAGCGGATATCGTCCAGGGTAATGGCGGCCACGCCGGCGGTGCGCGCCGGCTGGTCCGCCGCCGGCACCGGCACCGGCAGCGGCGAGGTGGTCATGAACACGGTGGGCGCCACCGGCGGCTCGGGAAAGCCGTGGTCGCGGGTGGCGCCCACGCCCCGGGTGATCTGCAGGTACAGGGACAGGTGGCCGCCGCCGTTGCGGGCCACCAGTTCCTGGCACAGACGGCGCCAGCCGGCGCCGTCATGGGGGTCGTTCAGGCGCACTTCGCGCAGCGAGCGGGCCAGCCGTTGCAGGTGTTCGTCGAGCCGGAACGGTACGCCGTTGAACACCGGGATCACCTCATAGACCCCGTCGCCCAGCAGAAACCCGCGATCCATCGGCGAGATCCGTGCCTGGTCGGCGTCGACGAAGTCTCCGTTCAGGTAAACCGTGCCCATGGCGCCCCTGCTAGCTGAACAGACCCTTGAAGAACAGCACGATATGGTCCCAGATGCGGGCGAAGAAACCGGCCTGGTCCACCGACTCCAGGGCCACCAGCGGGCGCTGCACCAGCTGCTCGTCGCCGAGCCGCACGGTCAGGGTGCCGTATTGCTGGCCTTTCTGGATCGGCGCGCGCAGTTCCGGCTGGATCGACATTTCCGCCTTGAGCTGGTCGCGGCTGCCCTTGGGAATGGTCAGCGCCAGCGGCTCTTCCAGGCCCAGACGGACCTGATCGGCCTGGCCCAGCCACACCTTCGGGGTGTCCAGCACGTCGCCGGCGCCGTAGCCCTCGTAGGTTTCATAGAAGCGGAAGCCGTAGCTGAGCAGCTTCTGGGATTCCCGCGCCCGGGCGGTCTCGGAATCGGTGCCCATGACCACCGAAATCAGACGCATGCCGCCCTGCTTGGCGGAGGACACCAGGCAATAGCCGGCTTCCTCGGTGTGGCCGGTTTTCAGGCCGTCCACGGATTCGTCCCGCCACAGCAGCAGGTTGCGGTTGGGCTGGGTGATGCCGTTGTAGGTAAATTCCTTCTCCGCGTAGATGTCGTAGTGTTCCGGGTAGTCGCGGATGATGGCGCGGGCCAGCCAGGCCAGGTCGTGGGCGGTGGTGTAGTGGTTCTCCGCCGGCCAGCCGGTGGCGTTGACGAAATGGGTGTGCTCCATGCCCAGTTGGCGGGCCTGGTTGTTCATCAGGTCGGCGAAGGCGTCCTCGGAGCCGGCCACGTACTCCGCCAGGGCCACGCTGGCGTCGTTACCGGATTGCACGATCACGCCCTTGAGCAGTTCGATCAGCGGCACCTGGGTGCCTTCCTTGACGAACATCCGCGAGCCGCCCATGCGCCAGGCCTTGACGCTGATCGGCACCATGTCCTGCTCGTGGATATTGCCGGCCTGGATCTCCTTCTCCACCAGGTAGGCGGTCATCATCTTGGTAAGACTGGCCGGCGGCAGTTCCTTGTTGGCGTCGTGCTCGACCAGCACCTGACCACTCTTGGCGTCCAGCAGCAGATAGCTGCGCGCTTCCACCTGGGGCGGCCGGGGAATCATGGTTTCGGCCCGCGCCAGCAGCGGCGCGGCGGCCAGCATGGTGCACAGCAGCAGCCAGAACGCGGAATAACGGGAAGAACGGGTTTGCATCATCATCGGGGCCTTTGAGTGTTTTTCGCTTCCGGACGGATCAGGGTTTCACGGGGATCGGCTTGCCGAAGCCGGCCGCGGTCACGGAGTGACGGGCGCGGTCGCGGTCCTCGTTGCTGGCGAACGGGCCCAGCCATACCCGGTACAGTTTGCCGGCGCCGGGCTGGCGCACGCTGACCGGCAGACGCAGTTGCTCGCGCAGCCGTTTCTCCAGGGCGCGGGCGCCGTCCAGGGCCTGGAAGGCGCCGGCCTGCAGATAGAGGTCGCCGTTGGCGCTGTTCGCGGTGGTCCGGTCGTCCGCCGGCGGCGGGCTGTCCACGGCGGCGCGCACCGCGGTGGGCACGCGGCCGTCGCTTTTGTTGGGGGTGGGGTCCTTGCTGGCGGTCAGCGCCTCCACCCGCACCCGGCCGGTGCCGTTCTGTTCGATGCCCAGGCGCACGGCGGCGGCCCAGGACAGATCGATGATGCGGTCGGAGTGGAACGGGCCCCGGTCATTGACGCGCACCACCAGGCTCTTGCCGTTGTCCAGGTTGGTGACCCGGGCATAGGTGGGCAGCGGCAGGGTGCGGTGGGCGGCGGTGAACCGGTACATGTCGAAGGCTTCGCCGCTGGAGGTGCGGTAGCCATGGAACTTGCGCCCGTACCAGGACGCCAGGCCCTCCTCGTGGTAACCCTCGGCGGTGGGCAGCACCTGGTAGGTCTTGCCCCACACCGTGTAGGTGTCCGGGTTGCCGTAGGCGCTGCGCGGTTCCACCTTGGGCACCGGCTCCGGCTGGCTGCTGACATCGCGGCGCTGGTCCGGGCCGGCGTCCACGCTGTGCTTGTAGCGGTCGGAGCCGGGGGCGCCGGAGGCCGACCGGTCCGGCTGGGCGGACGCCGGCGGCGCGCCGGTGCCCGGGCCCGGCGCGGTGGCACAGGCGCCCAGCGCCAGGCTGACGGCCAGGATCAGTAACGGTCGCATCACGGTTGGGCGTCCTTCAGGGCGTCGGCGATACGATGGGAAAGCTGCAACACGGCCATGGCATAAAGTTCGCTGTGGTTGTAGCGGGTGATCACATAGAAATTGTCGGTGGCCAGCCAGAATTCGTGGCCGTCCTCGCCGGTCAGGTCGAGCACCGCCACCGGCTGGGTGCCGGGCAGGCCGTTCTCCGACAGGTCGAAGCAGTATTGGCTAGTCAGCGTATCATCGCCGCAGGAGAGTGCCACTACGCCGTTTTTCCGGGCCTGGTCCAGGGTGAAGGACGGCTTGTAGCCGGCCTCGGCCATTTTCACGTAGCCGTCGCCGTCCACCCGGGCGCGGGCGGCCACCGGCAGACCGGGCTGCCAGCGGTGCTGTTTGAAGTAGTTGGCCACGCTGCCGATGGCGTCCTCCGGGCTGTTCACCAGGTCGATCACGCCGTCGCCGTCGAAGTCCACCGCGTAGGCTTCATAGCTGGTGGGGATAAACTGCGGGAAGCCCATGGCGCCGGCGTAGGAGCCGGTGATGGTGCCGGCGTCGATGTGCGCGTCGCGCTCCATCTTGAACAGGGCCACCAGCTGCTTGCGGAAGAAGGCGCCCCGGGGCGGGTAGTCGAAACCCAGGGTGGTGAGGGCGTCGAGCACCCGGTAGTTGCCCTTGTGGCGGCCGTAGCGGGTTTCCACGCCGATAATCGCCAGGATGATCTCCCGGGGAATCTGGTACTCACGCTCGGCCCGGTCCAGGGCCTCGGCGTGCTCCGCCGCGAACGCCACGCCCTGGCGCACCCGGTCCTCCTGCAGGAAGATGCGGCTGTACTTCGCCCAGGTCAGGGTCCGTTCCGCCGGCCGGGCAATGGCTTCGAGAATGCTGTCCTTGCGCTTGGCGTCGGCCAGCAGCGCGCGTACCCGGTCCTCATCGAGACCGCTTTCGCGCACCGCCTTGAGGACCTCCTTGGCCTCCGGGTGCTCGGCGTAATTGGAGGTTTCGGCCCAAGCGGGAGCGGGACCGGCCAGGACGGCACAGGCGGCGAACAACAGCCCGGTTTTTTTCACGTGGTTCTCCTTGGAAGTCCTTGTCAGTAACTCATCAGTCGGCGATGGGTATGCATGGACATGAGCATGCCGAAACTGGCCATCAGGGTGACGATGGATGTGCCGCCATAGCTGACCAGCGGCAAGGGTACCCCCACCACCGGTAAGAGTCCGGACACCATGCCGACGTTCACAAAAATATAAATAAAAAACGTCATCGTCAGTGACGCGGCGAGCAGGCGCGAGAATGTCTCCTGGGCCTGCCAGCTGATAAAGAAACCGCGCCCGACGATCACCAGATAGACGATCATCAGCAGCACGAAGCCGGCCAGCCCGAACTCCTCGCCGAGCACGGCGAGAATGAAGTCGGTGGAGGATTCCGGCAGAAAATCCAGGTGCGACTGGGTGCCGTCCAGCCAGCCCTTGCCGGTGACGCCGCCGGAGCCGATGGCGGTTTTCGACTGGATAATGTTCCAGCCGGCGCCGCGCGGGTCCGCCTCCGGGTTCAGGAAGGTGTCCACCCGGCTGCGCTGGTAGTCATGCAGCACGAAGAAATACATCAACGGCGCGGCCACCAGCAACACCACCACCGCCAGGCCGATCAGACGCCAGGACAGGCCGGCCACGAACAGCACCACCAGGCCGGCGGCGGCGATCAGAATCGAGGTCCCCAGGTCCGGCTGCACCGCGATCAGCACCACCGGCAGGAAAATCAGCGCCAGGGCGATCAGCACGTCCAGCAGCCGGGGTGGCAGGTTCCGCTCGCTGAAGAACCAGGCGACCATGGCCGGCACCGCCAGCTTCATGATCTCCGCCGGCTGGAAACGGCCGATGCCGGGGATGTGCAGCCAGCGGGCGGCGCCCTTGGCCTCGAAGCCGATCACCACCACCAGGATCAGCATCACCACGCCGATGGCGTAGATCAGCGGCGCCCAGAACCGGTAGCTGCGCGGCGGTATCTGCGCCACCACCACCATCAGGGCGGCGCCGGCGCCGAAGCGCACCGCCTGGCGGGCCACCAGGTCCAGGCTGCCGCCGCCGGCGCTGTACAGCACCGTCAGGCCGCCCAGGGCCAGCAGCATCAACGCCGCCAGCAGCGGCGCATCCAGGTGCAGGCGCGCGCTCAGGCCGTTGCCGAGGATGGCGCCGCCCTGGCCGGGCATCTGCCGAAGATATTCGCGTACGCTCATGGCACCGTTCCTCCCGGCGTGGGGACGCGTGGCAGCGGCGCCGGCACGTCCAGTTCCCCTTGATCATTGAGCAGCCAGGCGTCCATCACCTGGCGCGCCACCGGGCCGGCGGTGGAGCCGCCGTGGCGGCCGTTTTCCACCAGCACCGCCACGGCGATGGCCGGGTGATCCACCGGCGCGAAGCTGATCAGCAGGGCATGGTCGAGCAGGCGCTCGGCCAGCTCGTCCTCGTTGTAGGTTTCCTCCTGGCCCACCGAGAACACCTGGGAGGTGCCGCTCTTGGCGCCCATCCGGTAGGGGGCGCCCTTGGCCATCACCCGGGCGGTGCCGTGGTCGCCGTGCACCACCTCTTCCATGGCGTGCTCCATGCGCGACCAGTCGCGCTCATTGTTGAGCACGATATCCGGCCGGGGCGGCGGCCGCAGTTCGTCGGCGGCCAGGGTCGGCGTCACCTGCTTGCCATGGTGGGCGAGGATGGCGGTGGCGGTGGCCAGTTGCAACGGCGTGGTCAGCACGAACCCCTGGCCGATGCTGGCGTTGATGGTGTCGCCGTGGAACCAGGGCTTGCCCCGGGCGGCGCGCTTCCATTCCTTGGAGGGCAGCAGGCCGGCGGACTCATTGAGCAGGTCGATGCCGGTGGGCTGGCCCAGGGAGAAGTCGGACAGGAAGTCGTGCATGCGGGCGATGCCCAGCTTGAAGCCCAGGTCGTAGAAGTAGGTGTCGCAGGACTCCACCACCGCCTTGGTCATGTCCACCCAGCCGTGCCCCCAGCGCTTCCAGTCCCGGTAGCGGTGCGGGTTGTCCTCCAGCTGGTAGTAGCCCGGATCAAAAATGGTGCGCTGCCAGTCGGTGACCCCGGCATCCAGGCCGGCCAGGCCGATAAACGGCTTCACCGTGGAGCCCGGCGGGTAGCGGCCCTGCAGGGCCCGGTTGAACAGCGGGTTGTCGTGGTCTTCCCGGTAGCGGGCGTAATCCTGGTGGGAGATGCCGTTGACGAACAGATTGGGCTCGAACCCCGGGCGGCTGACAAAGGCCAGCACGCTGCCGTCCCGGGGGTCGATGGCCACCACCGCGCCACGGCGGTCACCGAGGGCGTCGTAGGCGGCCTGCTGCACCTTCATATCCAGGGTCAGGCGCAGGTTCTGGCCGGGTTCCGGCGGCTGCTCCTCCAGCACCCGCAGAATCCGGCCCCGGGCATTGGTCTCCACCTGGCGGTAGCCGACCTTGCCGTGCAGGCGCTGCTCGTAATAGCGCTCGATGCCGGTGCGCCCGTAGTAATGGGTGCCGGCATAGTTGGACTGCTCGGTGAGGGTCATGGCGTCCAGGTCCTCCACGTTGAGCCGGTTCACATAGCCGAGCACGTGGGAGAACAGCTTGCCGTGGGGATAATGGCGCACCAGGTTGGCCGCCACCCGCACGCCGGGCAGGCGGTGCTGGTTGACGGTAAGGCGGGCGATTTCCTCTTCGCTGAGGCGGCCGCGCAGGGGAATCGGGTCCCAGGGCCGGCGCGGGCTGGCCAGGCGCCGGTGGAAGCGCTCCAGGTCGTCCGGCGCCAGTGCCACCAGCTCACCGATGCGGGTCAGGGTGGCTTCCAGGTCCGGCACCTGCTCGATGATCAGCTCCACCGCGAAGTCCGGCCGGTTGGCGGCCAGGATCTCGCCGTTGCGGTCGGTGATCAGCCCCCGGGGCGGCGGCACCGCCTGGGTCTGCACCCGGTTTTCGTCGCTCAGGGTGGTATAGCGGCTGTGCTGGGAGATCTGCAGCCAGGCCATGCGCCCCACCAGCACCAGCGACAGGGCGACCACCAGAAAGGCGGCCACCAGCAGGCGGAAGCTGAAGATCCGCTGCTCGTGATGATGGTCCTTGAGGGTCAGTGGTCGGCGCATTCGGCCCCGTTGTTCGAATCGTTAGCGGTGATAAGGATGGCCGGTCAGCAGTGTCCAGCCCCGGTACAGCTGCTCGGCCAGCAGCACCCGCACCAGCGGGTGCGGCAGGGTCAGCGCCGACAGGGACCAGCGCTCGTGGGCGGCGGCGGAGACCCGCGGGCACAGCCCGTCCGGGCCGCCCACCAGCAGAATCAGATCCTGGCCCAGGTCGCGCAGGGTGGCCAGCTTCTCGCTCAAGGCCGGCGTATCCAGGGCGCGGCCGGTGACTTCCAGGGCCACCCGGTGGGCGCCGGGGTACTTCTCCAGGCGTTTTTCCAGCGCCTCGCCCTCGGCCCGCACCAGCGCGCCGGTGTCGCCCCTGGAACGTTTAGGCAACGGAATTTCCTCAAGTTCCAGACGCATGTCCGGCGGCAGCCGTTTCTGGTACTCCTGGAACCCCTGGTTGACCCAGGCGGGCATTTTGGTGCCGATGGCGAGGATGTGAATGCGCAAGGCGTGGCTCCCGATAACACGATGGACCGGCGATAGCGCGAAGCGGCGGCGCCGGGCGCCGCCTCACTGGTCGCGCTGGTCCCGGTCCGGGTGGTGGTCCGGGGTTTTCCACAGCCGCTCCAGGTCGTAGAACTCGCGGGTGGCGGGCAGCATCAGATGCACGATCACGTCGCCCAGATCCACCAGGATCCATTCCGCGCCGCGTTCGCCTTCGGTGCCCAGGGGCGAGTAGCCGGCCTGCTTGGCCTTTTCCATCACGTTGTCGGCCATCGCCTTGACGTGGCGGCTGGAGGTGCCGCTGGCGATCACCATGTCATCGGCCACGCTGGTCATGGCGCGCACGTCCAGGCTGGCTACGTTCTTGGCTTTCATTTCTTCCAGGGCGTCGAGCACCAGATCCAGCAAAGGGGGTTGGGAACTCATGGGGCCTCGTTGAGTGCGTGCACAGGGTTGTCGGCGGCGTTGCCGCGATGAACGGACTGATTATACAGCCCATGGCGATGGATATGGGCGCGCACCGCCGGGGTCAGCAGCGGACTGTCGCCGTGGGCGCGCAGGGTTTCCCGAATATCGCTGGCGGCCACGTCCAGCACCGGCCGGGCCAGCATCAGCCGGCGGCCGGCGGGGCGGGCGCGCAGCAGGCGACCAGGGGCGCGGGGAAAAGCCCGCTGCACCCGCAGCGGCGCCGGCGCCGCGCCGGGGCGCGGCACCACCGCCAGATGGCAGAGGGCGGCGTATTCCCGCCAGCGGTGCCAGCGGTCCAGCTGGGCGAAGCTGTCGGCGCCAACCACGAACACCAGCGGGCGCCGGCCGATCAGGCGCCGGAAATGCTTCAGGGTGTTGAGGGTGAAGGAGGGCGCGCCGCCGCGCTCGCGCAGTTCCCAGTCGTCGGCGATCAGCTGCGGGTGGCCGGCGCAGGCCTGGCGCACCATGGCCAGGCGCTGGGCGCCACTGGCCTGGGGCTGGGGCCGGTGCGGCGGCACCGCGTTGGGCAGCAGATGCACCGGCGCGTTGCCCAGCGCCCGCGACACCGCCAGGGCGGCGTGCACATGGGCCCGGTGGATCGGGTCGAAGGTGCCGCCGAACAGGATCAAGGGTTTCAGAGCCGGCACGCGCTATTGCCGCACGTGGCCGTCGCCGAACACCACCCACTTCTGGCTGGTCAGCCCTTCCAGGCCCACCGGGCCGCGGGCGTGCAGCTTGTCGGTGGAAATACCGATCTCGGCGCCCAGACCGTATTCGAAGCCGTCG
Source organism: Alloalcanivorax gelatiniphagus (assembly GCF_005938655.1). Lineage (GTDB taxonomy): Bacteria > Pseudomonadota > Gammaproteobacteria > Pseudomonadales > Alcanivoracaceae > Alloalcanivorax > Alloalcanivorax gelatiniphagus. Next base: position 112,815 of record NZ_VCQT01000036.1, on the reverse strand, counting down.
GCGAAGCGGGTGGAGGCGTTCACCATCACCGAGCTGGAGTCCACCTCCGCCAGGAAGCGGCGGGCGTGGCTGTAGTTCTCGGTGATAATGGACTCGGTGTGGCCGGAGCTGTAGCGATGGATGTGGTCCATGGCCTGATCCAGATCGTCCACCATGCGAATCGCCAGCACCGGCGCCAGGTATTCCTCTTCCCAGTCCGCCTCGGTGGCTTCCGCCACCTGGTCGCCGAGCAGTTTGCGCACCCGCTCGCAGCCGCGCAGTTCCACGCCGGCCTGGCGGTACTGGTCGGCCAGTTCCGGTAGCACCCGCTCGGCGATGCCGGCGTGCACCAGCAGGGTTTCCAGGGTGTTGCAGGTGCCGTAGCGCTGGGTCTTGGCGTTGTAGGCCACCTTCAGCGCCTTGGCCGGGTCGGCGTCGGCGTCGATATAGACGTGGCAGTTGCCGTCCAGATGCTTGATCACCGGCACCCGGGCCTCGGCGCTGATGCGCTCGATCAGGCCCTTGCCGCCCCGGGGCACGATCACATCCACGAACTCGGGATGGCTGATCAGCTCGCCCACGGCGGCCCGGTCGGTGGTCTCGATCACCTGCACCGCGGTATCCGGCAGGCCGGCCTCGCGCAGGCCGGCGCGCAGGCACTCGGCGATCGCCTGGTTGGAATCGATGGCCTCGGAGCCGCCCCGCAGAATGGCCGCGTTGCCGGACTTCAGGCACAGGGCGGCGGCGTCGATGGTCACGTTGGGGCGGGACTCATAGATGATGCCGATCACGCCCAGGGGCACGCGCATCTTGCCCACCTGGATGCCGCTGGGGCGGAAATTCAGGTCGGTGATGGCGCCCACCGGATCGGCCAGGGCGACCACCTGCTCCAGCCCCTCGACCATGCCGTCGAAGCGCGCCGGGGTCAGTTCCAGACGGTCCAGCAGCGCCGGCTCCAGGCCATTGTCCCGGCCCCGCGCCAGATCACGCTGGTTGGCATCGAGAATGGCACTGCGATGGGCACGCAGCGCGGCGGCGATGGCGCCGAGCGCGGCGTTCTTCTCGCCGGAGGTGGCCCGGGCCATGGCCCGGGAGGCAGCGCGGGCCTGCCGGCCCACGTCGGCCATGTACTGCTGGATATTCATGTGACACGCCTGTCGGGAAACGAAAAGGCGCATTATACGGGGTTCCGGGTGGCCCGCGAAACAACCCCGGTGCGCTGAGGAAAAGGTTCATCGCGTTTTAGCGTGAAGTCGATGCTGGACGCCTTTAGCCGGGACGCGGATCTGTGTGGGTGCCTTCCGGGATCGCTCAAGCCGTCCATGGGCGCTCCCGTTTTTGGCATCCCTGCCAAAAAGGGTCCCGGAAGGCACCCACACAGCTCCGCTTCGAGGTAGCGAAACCGTTACGGGTACCAACAACGATGAACCAGGGTGGGTATAGGCGGCGGCTTCGTAGAGCCCATCTTTGAGTAGGAGCGGCTGGGCGGCACTCCGCTTCAGCCGCGATCCCCCTCGGGTGCCATCGTCATCGCGACTAAAGTCGCTCCTACCAAGGGGCCCGGAAGGGCGTCGCGCCCCGGCTGGAGGGAAAATTCCCGCTAAACCGCGATGAACCGAAAAAACCGGCGTGGGGAATCAGGGCGCCTGCGCCTCAAGAATCCGCACCATGGGCGTGCCCCGGGTGCGCGGGATCGGCAGGCTGGCGTAGTAATCCGCCGGGTCGTGCACGGTCAGGCCGCTGAAACCCAGCCCCCGGAAATGCGCCTCGGTGGCCCGGTCGGAATCGAAATGGAAGGTCACGTGGCTGCGCGACACGGCGCCGAGCAGGCCGCCCAGGGCCTTGAGCGTGCGCTGGAAGCGCATATTGGCGTAGAGCGGATAGTTGTCGGTCAGGTAGATGCCCCGGGGAAACGCTTCCAGTGCCCCCGCCAGCCGGGCCCAGAACGGGCTGAGGCTGGCCAGCTCGAAATAGTTGATCAATCCCTCGGTGACCACCGCCACCGGCCGGGCCGGATCGAGCCGGCCGAGCAGGGTGGCCACGCTCTGCTCGCCGTGCTCCGCCAGAATGTTCACCACCTCCACCCGGTGGCGCCCGTCCAGCAGCCCCAGGCCGGCCAGCAGCCGCTGCTTGCGCCGCGCCATATCCGGCAGGTCCGCCTCCACATAGGTGATGCCCGCATGGCGCCGGCACAGCCGCTGACCCCGGGGGCTCAGACCGCAGGCCAGCTCCAGGATCTGCAGATCCGGGTGGTCGGCGATCAGCGCTTCCAGGCGGGCGTCGATCAGATGGTGCCGCTGCAGCAGAAAGGTGCGGATATTGCCGCCCATCAGCCGCTTGCCGGCGGCCTCGAAGGGCGTCATGGCGCCGTACAGCAGCGCCCCCGAACGGGTGCGGAAGCCCGGCCCGGACAGGCCGTTGCGCACCCACACCTGGCCGGTATAGAGGGCGGTAAAGCTGATCGACGAGGTATCCAGACGTTGGGCCATAGGGTGCTTCGCGGGGCAGCGGGTATTCCCGCGACCCTAGCAAAGCCGCCGCCTCCGCGCGGGCCAATAAAAACGGCGAGTTTCAACCCGTGAGGGCGCGCGCTATCCGTGCTGCGACTCGGTATGGGCTCTGGAAGGTGTGTAGGAGCGACTTCAGTCGCGATGGGGGCCGGCAGCGCCGTTGATCGCGACTGAAGTCGCTCCTACTGGGGAGGGTAATGCGGCGCCAGTTCGGGGAAGTACCAGGGTTCGGCGTGCTCGGGGATGGCCCACTGTAGCGGCGAGCGGTTGTTGGTTTCACTGAGCAGTCCCTCGTCGCGGAGCTGGCTGATCAGGCGCCGGTTGTTTCGCTCGGAGTTCTGACCGGCCAGTTCCAGCGCTTCGGCGCGGTCCAGTTGGCCCTCCAGGGCGGCGGCTTGCCGGTTCAACACCAGGGCCTTATCCGCAAGCCCGCTTTGCCCCAGTTGCTGATCGCTGGGGATAAAGGGCGTGAGGTCCAGAAGGCTGCTGATCATGGGGCTATTTTGGCCGGTTTATTGGCCGGTTGGGTGGGGATCGCGGCTGAAGCCGCTCCTACGATAGCGACACCTATAATCGCGGCTGAAGCCGCTCCTACGGGGGGGGCGCTTATCTGTAGGAGCGGCTTTAGCCGCGATAGGGGGTAGCTACTTTTCCAGGATCGCGGGCAGGGGCCGGCCGCACAGGCGCAGCACCAGGCCGGACAGGTACTGCCAGGGGTCGCCGGGGCCCATGCCCTTGATCGCCTGGTCGGCGCGGATCGCCAGGGCCTGGGCGCGGTGCAGCTGGCGCGGCGGCAGTTGCCGGGCGCGGGCTTCCAGGGCGCGCAGCCGCTGGGGCGGCAGGCGCGGCGGCGGGCCGCCGGTGGCCAGGGCGTCCAGGGCGCGGATATCCCGGCCCAGGGCCCACAGCACCACCGGCGCTTCCACGCCTTCGGCGCGCAGGGTGCGCAGAATGCGCAGGGCCCGTTCCGCGTCGCCACGGCCGGTGGCATCGGTCAGGTCGAAGGGGGTGTAGCGGCTGGAGTCGCCCACCGCCTGCTGCACGGTGTCGGCGTTGACGCGGCCGTCGGTGCTGAGCAGGGCCAGCTTGTCCACTTCCTGGGCGGCCGCCAGCAGATTGCCTTCGCTGCGCTGGATCAGCAGTTCCAGGGCGTCGTCATCGATGTTCAGGCCACGGCTGGCGAGCCGGTCGCGCAGCCAGTGCTGCAGCTGTTTGCCTTCCACCGGCCAGATTTCCAGCACCGCGCCACAGGCGTCCAGCGCCTTGACCCAGGCGCTGTTCCAGTCCTTGCGGCGGTCCAGCTTGGAACAGCGGATCAGCAGCAGGGTGTCCGGGGAAGGGGGATCGAGCAGTTCGCGCAGGGTCTCGCTGCCGGCCTTGTCCGGCCGCTTTTCGCCCAGCACCACTTCCAGGATACGGCGGCCGCCGAACAGGCTCAGGCTCTGGGCCTCGTTGCGCACGGCGTTCCAGTCGATGCCGGTGTCGGCGCTGAAGCGGTGGCGTTCGTCAAAGCCCTGCTGGCGGGCGCTGGCGCGCAGGGCGTCCAGCGCTTCGTCCTGCTGCAGGGGCTCGTCGCCGGCCACCAGATAGACCGGCAGCAGCTCCCCTTGCAGGTGTTTGGCCAGATGCTCCGCGCGCAGCCGCATGGCTTAGTCCTGGATCTTGCGCGAGGCGTTGGCGAGCTGGTTGACCAGCCGGTAGCTGATGTCCTCGATCAGGTCGGTGCGCACCAGGTCCTCTTCGTCGGAGGTGGCGGTCACGTTGTCCGGCGAGTAGGCGAAGCTGCGGATCGCGGTGAGGCGGCGCGGCGGGTTGAGCATGGCGCCGGTGTCCCGGTCGATCAGCTGCCAGGTGACTTCGTAGCGCAGTTCACGCTCGGCGGCGCGGCCCCGGTCGTCCACCGCGGCGGTGCGCTGGTCCCATTCCTCGTCGATGATCTGCACCACATGAGGGGACTGGTTGTGCACCAGCACGCCATTGGGTTCGAGCAGGTCTTCCAGGGTGTAGCGCAGGCGCGCGCTGGCCCCTTGCAGGGTGATGCTCTCGAAACTGGGCACCGAGGTCTGGCCGCGCAGCTGCCAGCCGGAGCAGGAGGACAGCAGCAGGGCGGCGAGCAGCAGCGTGAGCGCGGAACGAATGGACATGATCAGTTGGCCACGATATTGACGAGTTTGCCGGGAATCACGATCACCTTGCGCACCGTCTTGTCTTCGGTGAAACGCTGCACATTGGGCTCTTCCCGGGCCAGTTGTTCCAGGGTGTCCTTATCGGCATCGGCGGGCACTTCCAGCTTGGCGCGCACCTTGCCATTCACCTGCACCACCAGTTCGAGGGTGTCTTTTACCAGGGCGCTTTCGTCCACCGCCGGCCAGGGCGCGTCGATGGCGGCCTGGTCGTGGCCCAGTGACCGCCACAAAGTGTGCGCGGCATGGGGAATGATCGGCGAGAGCAGCAGCACTGCCGCTTCCAGGGCTTCCTGCACCGCTGCCCGGCCGGCGTCGTCGGCGGGCTGGAAGCGGCTGATCTCGTTGCACAGTTCCATGGCGGCGGCGATGGCTGTGTTGAAGGTGTAGCGGCGGCTGATGTCGTCGCTCACTTTCTGGATGGTTTCGTGGGTCTTGCGGCGCAGGGCCTTGCCCGCGTCGTCCAGGGCCGCCGAGTCCAGGGCCGGCGCGGCGCCGCCCTCCACATGGTCGGCCACCAGCCGCCACAGACGCTTGATAAAGCGATGGGCGCCTTCCACGCCGGCATCGTTCCATTCCAGGGACTGTTCCGGCGGCGCCGCGAACATCATGAACAGGCGCACGGTGTCGGCGCCGTATTCCTCGATCATCGCCTGCGGGTCCACGGTGTTGCCCTTGGACTTGGACATCTTGGCGCCGTCCTTAAGCACCATGCCCTGGCACAGCAGGCGCTTGAACGGCTCGTCGGAGTTCACCAGCCCGGCGTCACGCAGCAGCTTGTGGAAGAAGCGCGAATACAGCAGATGCAGAATGGCGTGCTCGATACCGCCCACATACTGATCCACCGGCAGCCAGTAGTTGGCGCGCTCCGGGTCGAGCATGGCGGTGTCGTTGTCCGGGCAGGTAAAGCGGGCGGCGTACCAGCTGGACTCCATAAAGGTGTCGAAGGTGTCGGTTTCGCGCAGGGCGGGCTGGCCGTTGTACTCGGTTTTGGCCCACTCCGGGTCCGCCTTGATCGGCGAGGTCACGCCGTCCATTTCCACATCTTCCGGCAGCACCACCGGCAGCTGGTCCTCGGGCACCGGCACCTGGGTGCCGTCTTCCAGGGTCAGCATGGGGATCGGCGCGCCCCAGTAGCGCTGGCGGGATACACCCCAGTCGCGCAGGCGGTAGTTGACCTTCGTCTCGCCCAGGCCCCGTTCCTTCAGCCAGACGGCGATGGCATCAAAGGCTTCGGCGGAGCTGAGCCCGTCGAACTGACCGCTGTTAACCAGTTTGCCCTTGGCGGTGAAGGCCTCGCTGGCCAGGTCGATGGACTCGTCGCCGGTGGGCTCGATCACCTGCTTGATCGGCAGGTCATATTTTTGCGCGAACTCGAAGTCGCGTTGGTCATGGGCGGGCACCGCCATTACCGCGCCGGAGCCGTAGTCCATCAGCACGAAGTTGGCGATCCACACCGGCACTTGCTCGCCGCTGATCGGATGGATCGCATGGCGGCCGGTGAACACGCCTTTCTTCTCCATGGTGGCGAGATCGGCCTCGGCCACCTTGGTGTGGGCGCACTCCTCGATAAAGGCGGCGATCTCCGGGTTGCCCTCGGCGGCCTGCTGGGCCAGCGGGTGCTGGGCGGCCACCGCCACATAGCTCACCCCCATCAAGGTGTCCGGGCGGGTGGTGTAGACGCTCAGCGCCTGGTCCTGATCCTGGAGCGCGAAGTCCAGTTGCACGCCTTCGGAGCGGCCGATCCAGTTGCGCTGCATGGCCTTGACCTGTTCCGGCCAGCCGTCCAGCTGGTCCAGGTCTTCCAGCAGTTCATCCGCATAGGCGGTGATCTTCACGAACCACTGGGGGATATCCTTGCGCTCCACCAGGGCGCCGGAGCGCCAGCCCCGGCCGTCGATCACCTGCTCGTTGGCGAGCACGGTCTGGTCCACCGGGTCCCAGTTCACCGTGGACATTTTTTTGTAGACCAGGCCCTTCTCGTAGAGCTTGGTGAAGAACCACTGCTCCCAGCGATAGTACTGCGGGGTGCAGGTGGCCAGTTCCCGATCCCAGTCATAGCCAAAGCCAAGCTGCTTGAGCTGGCCCTTCATGTACTCGATGTTTTCGTAGGTCCAGGCCGCCGGGGCGCTCTTGTTCTTCACCGCCGCGTTTTCCGCCGGCAGGCCGAAGGCATCCCAGCCCATGGGCTGCAGCACGTTCTTGCCCTGCATGCGCTGGTAGCGGCTGATCACGTCGCCGATGGTGTAGTTGCGCACATGGCCCATATGCAGTCGCCCGGACGGGTACGGGAACATGCTCAGGCAGTAGAATTTCTCCTTGCCGGGCTGCTCGGTGACCTTGAAGCTACCGGATTCTTCCCAGTGCTTGCGGGCTTCATCTTCTACCTGCTTGGGCTGATACTGTGCGTCCATCGGTTCTCTATGAGTCGGGTGTGGTCAGGTGTGGAAAGCCCTATAGGATACATGAGCCAACGGCGGGCAGACAGCGGATGCGCGGAGTGTTGATCACGGTGGTGCTGGGCCTGGCACTGGCGGCGGCGACGCTGCCGGTGGTGGTGCGCCAGTTCTATCCGCCGCTGCCGGCGGCCCGGGTGGACGGCCCCGGCCCGCGGGCGGTGGTGGTGCCCGGCGCCGGCCGCCAGCGTCACGGCGATGGCTACCGCCTCACCGCCGCCGGGCTGCGGCGCCTGCACCGGGGCGTGGAGGAAGCGCGCCGGCTGGGCCTGCCGCTGCTGCTGACCGGCGGTGCCGGGGACCGCACGCCCCGGGACCCGGACGACTCCGAGGCGGCGATGATGGCGGACCAGGCCCGGCGGCTGTGGCCGGAGGCCCGGCTATGGATCGAGCCGCGCAGCCGCAGCACCTGGGAGAACGCCCTTAACAGCGCGCCCCTGCTGCGCCGCCACGGCATCCAATCGGTGCTGCTGGTCACCGACCGCGCCCACCTGCCCCGGGCCACCCTCAGCTTCCGTCGCCAGGGCCTCACCGTCACCCCGCTGGCGGTGGAGACCCTGCCCCGCGACGCCTGGCTGCCCTCCGCCGGCGCCCTGGCGGAGGTGCCGGTGATCTGGCGGGAGTGGGTGGCGTTGGTTTGGTATCGGGTTCGGTATTTCTGAGAGTCAGTTGAAAGTTAAAAGTTGAAAGCGCGGGAGGGGCCGCCTCACCTTATGGGCCGTGCCCGCGCCTTTACCTTGCAAGGATGCAAGGCCACCCTGCAAATCGCACAAACCCGGAAGATGGCGCCCCTTTTAACTTTCAACTTTCAACTTTCAACTCGCTTCCCTTGTCGTCTCCCCGTCCAACGTCTCCAACGCCTGATAGTGGCTGAGAAAAACCTCCCCCGTCAGTTGCTGGAGGAAATCGCTGCGTTGCAGTTGGTCCATCACCGGGCCTTTGACCTCCGACAGGTGCAGGGTGACGCCGGCGTCGGCGAGGCGGCGGTTGAGGGCTTGCAGGCTGTCCAGGGCGCTGGCGTCGATATGGTTGATGGCGGAGCACAGCAGCACCACGTGGCGGCGGCCGTCGCAGTGCAGGGCGCGGTCGTAGATGGCGTCCTCGGTGCGCCGGGCGTTGGCGAAGTAGAGCGATTCGTCCACCCGGATCGACAGCACCCGGGGTGAGGTGATCACCCGGTGGCGGAGCACATTGCGAAAGTGCTCGGTGCCGGGCATCTGGCCCAGTTCGGCCATGTGCGGCTGGCTGGTGCGCCATAGATGCAGGGCCACCGCCGCCACCACCCCGGCCAGCACGCCGGCCTCCACGCCGGCGCCCAGCACCCCCAGCACGGTGATCAGCATGGCGGTGAAGTCCGCCTTGGAGTAGCGCCAGGCCCGGGTCAGGGCCGGCAGGTCCACCAGGGTCAGCACCGCCACGATAATGGTGGCGGCCAGGGTGGCCTTGGGTAGGAACTGGAACCAGGGGGTGAAGAACAGCGCCACCACGGCGATGCCGGCGGCGGTGAACACCCCGGCCAGGGGCGTGCGGGCGCCGGCCTCGAAATTGACCACCGAGCGGGAGAAGCCGCCGGTGACCGGGATGCCGCCGCTGACCCCGGAGGCCAGGTTGGCGGCCCCCAGGCCGATCAGTTCGGCGTTGGAGTCGATCCGCTGGCGGCGCTTGGCGGCCAGGGTCTGACCCACCGACACGGATTCCACGAAGCCGATCAGGCTGATCAGCGCCGCCGGCAGCCACAGGGCCTGCCACAGGCCGGCGTCGAAGGGCGGCAGGGTGGGGGCCGGCAGGCCACCGGGCACCGGGCCCACCACCGCCACGCCGCGGGCGGCCAGACCGCCGGGGCCGGCGGCCAGGGTGGTGACGATCACCGCCACCACCGGCCCGGCCTTGGCCAGCAGTTCCGCCAGCCAGGGCGGCAGGGCGGTGCGCGCCAGGGCCCGTTTCAGCGGCCCCCGGGCCCACAGCAGGAACAGCACGGTGACGGCGCCGAGCAGAAGGGTAAGGCCGTGGATGCCGCCGAGCTGGCCGGCGGCGGAGAGCGCCAGCTGCCACAGGGTGTCGCCGTGCATGGGGATGCCGAGCAGATATTTGAGCTGGCTGGCGGCGATCAGAATGCCGGAGGCGGTGATAAAGCCGCTGATCACCGAGTGGCTGAGCAGGTTTGCGATCCAGCCCAGGCGCAGCACTCCCATGATCACCAGCAGCCCGCCGGACATCAGCGTCAGCGCCACCGTGGCGGCCAGATAGCGGGCGCTGTCCCCGCCGGCCACCTGACCGGCGGCGGCGGCGGTCATCAGTGACACCACCGCCACCGGGCCCACCGCCAGGGTGCGGCTGGAGCCGAACAGGGCATAGGCCACCAGCGGCAGGATGCTGGCGTACAGCCCCACCTGCGGCGGCACCCCGGCGAGCAGGGCATAGGCCAGGCTCTGGGGGATCAGCATCAGGGTGACGATCAGCGCCGCCATGCCGTCGGCGGCGGCGTCGTCACGGCGGTAGCCAGCCAGCCAATCGATGGCCGGCAGCCAGCGGCTCAGAGCCATGGGGCGGGACTCATGGGTTCAGGTTCTGGGCCCGTTCCCACAGTTTGCCGCAGCGGTTGCCGGTGCGGCAGAACGCCAGCACCGGTCCCGGTTGCTGGCGGACCAGCTCGGCGAACCGGCGGGCATCGTCGTCGTTGATCTCGCTGGCCACCACCGGCTGGTAGTGGTAGCTGAGGCCGGCCTGGCGGGCCGCCTGTTCCATCACTTGATGGTCGGGCTGGTCCTCGCCTTCGCCGTCCGGCCGGTTGTTGATGACCACCCGGAAGCCGGCTTCGGCCAGCCCGGCCATGTCCTCGGGACGCAGCTGCGGTGATACCGCCAGGTCGGGGGTCAGTTGGGTGTAGTCGGCCATGGAGCCTCCCGGAATCAGAGTACGTTAAGAGGGATTTTCAGGTACTGGGTGCCGTTGTTCTCCGCCGGCGGCAAATGCCCGGCGCGCATATTCACCTGCACCGAGGGCAGGATCAGACGCGGCATGCCCAGGGTGGCGTCACGCTTCTCGCGCATGGCCACGAACTCCGCCTCGCCGACGCCCTGGTGCACATGAATATTGTCACGGCGCTGTTCGCCCACGGTGGTCTGCCAGTGGAACTCCTGGCGGTTGTCGGGCAGGTAATCGTGGCACAGGAACATGCGGGTGTCGTCGGGCAGGGCCAGCAGCTTCTGGATCGAGCGATACAGGGTGCGGGCGTCGCCGCCGGGGAAGTCACAGCGGGCGGTGCCGTAGTCCGGCATGAACAGGGTGTCGCCCACGAACACGGCGTCGCCGATCAGATGGCTCATGCAGGCCGGGGTGTGGCCGGGGGTGTGCAGGGCGCGGCAGGTCAGCTCGCCGAGCTGGTATTGCTCGCCGTCCCGGAACAGATGGTCGAACTGGCTGCCATCCCGGGGGAAATCCGGGCCGGCGTTGAACACCGTGCCGAAGGTCTCCTGCACGGTGCGGATCTGGTCACCGATGGCCAGCTTGCCGCCCACCCGGGCCTGAATCCAGGGCGCCGCCGACAGGTGGTCGGCATGCACATGGGTTTCCAGCAACCATTCCACGGTCAACGACCGGGCCTGTACGAAGTCCACCAGACGCTGGGCGCCCTGGTGGCTGGTGCGGCCGGAGTGGGGGTCGTAATCGAGCACCGAGTCGATGATGGCGCAATGGTTGGTTTGCGGATCGATCACCACATAGCTCACCGTATTGGTGTCGGTGTCGAAGAAGCTTTCCACCTGCGGCCGGGCTTCCCGGGGATGGGACGGAGCTGTGCTCATGACGGGCCTCCTGGAATGATGGCGGCCGCGCCTGGATAGCGCCGGCCGGACTCTTGTTATAGAGCCCGGCCAGTGGAAAGTCAAATTAAGTTATAAGCATATAACCAAAAAGTCTATGGGCGCGGAAAGGTATCCAGCAAAGCCCGTGCCCGGCGGCCCCGGTTCAGTACCACCAGCGCCAGGGCCAGCAGCAGGGTGGGCCAGGCGCCGGCCACCATGAACGGGGTTTCGCCCTGGCGGGGCTGGTATTCGCTGATCAGCAGGCCGCGCTCGAACTGGGGCAGGCGGTCGCGCACCTGGCCATGTTCATCGACCACGGCGGTGATGCCGTTATTGGTGTCACGCAGCAGCCAGCGGCCGGTTTCGATGGCGCGCAGCCGGCTCATCTGAAAATGCTGATGGGGCCCGGCGGAGGTGCCGAACCAGGCGTCGTTGCTGATGGTCAGCAGCACATCGGCGCCGGCGCTGCGGGTGGCCACCAGATCCGGATAGAGAATCTCATAGCAGATAAAGGGCGCGATCTCGTGGCCCAGGGCGTGCAGGTTGGGCTGGTTGGGATCACCCGGGGTAAAGCTGGACATGGGCAGATCGAAGAACGGAATCAGCCCGCGCAGCAGGTCCTGGAACGGCACGTACTCACCGAATGGCACCAGCTTCTGCTTATGGTAGACGCCGTCGTCGTGGTCGGTGCCGACCACCGCCACGCTGTTGTGGTAGGTGGTGGGCAGGTGGCGGTCGTCGCGCCAGGGCAGGCCGCTGATCAGCGCGCCGCCACGGGCGGCCAGGGCCTCGCCTTCACCGTCCACGAAGCCGCGAATGTCCTGGTAGAACTCGATCATCGCCGACTCCGGCCAGATCACCAGGGTGTCGTCGGGCACCTGGTCGGTGAGGCCGGCGTAGATCTCGCGGGTTTCCTGGCGCATGGTGGCCAGCCACTTGAGATCCTGGGGCACATTGCCCTGGGCCAGGGCCACCTTCTGGCGCTCGCCGCTGGGATGGGTAAAGGTCATTTGGCCGCCCACCAGGGCCGCCACCACCAGCAGCGCCGACAGCACCAGCGGGCCGGTGGCGCGCCCGCGCCGGGCGATCAGGTCGATGCCGGTGGCCGACAGCAGCACCGCCGCCAGGGTCATCGCCCAGATGCCGCCCAGCGGCGCCAGCCCGGACAGCGGTGTGTCGATGGTGGCGTAGCCGGCGTACAGCCAGGGGAAGCCGGTGAACAGCCAGCCGCGCACCCAGTCCAGCAGCACCCAGACCCCGGCGAACATCAGCGCGCCGCCGCCCAGCCGCCGGGTCAGCCAGAAGGTGGCGCCGTAGAACAGGGCCATCAGGGCGGCAAAGGCGCCGGTAAAGGGAATCGCCATCCACAGCGGCATAAAGCCGTAGTCGGTCATCGACACATGCAGCCAGCTGATCCCGAAGCCGAACAGGCCCACCCCGTACAACCAGCCGTACAGCAGGGCCCGGCGCGGCGTGGGCGCGCGCACCAGGGTCAGATAACCAAGGGCCAGGCTCACCGGCAGCAAGGGCCACAGGTCATAGGGGGCGAAGGCAAGGGGAAACAGAAGCCCGGCGATCAGGGCAAGCAGCAGGTTGAGCATGGGTGTGGTCGGTCCCGGTGCTGGATGGCGAAACGGGGCGGGGCCCCGGGCTGATGACGCCACGTTATACGCAAATTCAGTCGGTCACGCCATCGGCTGGTGGCCCGGAGGCCGGCGCTAGTCCGCGCCGGCGGTGGCGTTGGCGTCCAGCGGCGTGACCCGCAGCAGCCGGATGGTGCGCCCGTCGGCGCTCAGCACGGTAAAGCGGAAGCCGCCCATTTCCACCGCCTCTTCCCGTTGCGGAAGATGGCCGAAGGCCTGCATCACCAGGCCGCCGATGGTGTCGAATTCCTCGTCGCTGAAGCCGGTTTTGAAGTGTTCGTTGAACTCGTCGATGGGGGTCAGCGCCTTGACGGTGAAGTCGTCGCCTTCCAGATCCTTGATCAGGTAATCGTCGTCCTCGATGTCGTGCTCGTCCTCGATCTCGCCGACGATTTGTTCCAGCACGTCCTCGATGGTCACCAGGCCGGCCACGCCGCCGTATTCATTGACCACGATGGCCATATGGTTCTTGGTGATGCGGAATTCCCGCAGCAGCGAGTCCAGGCGCTTGGATTCCGGCACCACCATGGCGGAGCGCACATGGTCCTTGATCGAGAAACGTTCCATCTTGGCCGGTTCCAGGATCAGGGCCAGCAGGTCCTTGGCCAGCAGGATGCCGATGATTTCGTCCGGGTCGTCGCCCAGCACCGGAAAGCGGGAGTGGGCGCAGTCGATGATGGTGGGCAGGAAGTCACGGGGATCATCCGAGGCGCGGATGCTGACCATCTGCGAGCGCGGAATCAGAATTTCCCGCACCTGCATATCGGAGACGCAGATGGCGCCTTCGATAATGCCCAGGGTGTCGCCGTCGATCACGTCGCTGTCGCGCATGGAGCGCATCAGAGCCAGCAGTTCTTCCCGGGAGCCGGGGGTGGAGGTGAAAAACTGGCCGACGCGCTCCAGCCAACTTCGGCCGGTACCGCTATCGGAATAATCGTCCGACATCAGGGATTGAGCTCCATGCTTTCTGTGGAAAGTTGATCGTTAAAGGATTGATAGGGGTCAGGATAGCCCAATTCGGCCAGGGCGCGGACTTCCAAAGCTTCCATCAGCTCCGCGTCCTGGTCGTCGATATGGTCGTAGCCCAGCAGGTGCAGCACGCCGTGGGTGACCATGTGGGCCCAGTGGGCGTCCAGGGTTTTGTTCTGCTCGGCGGCTTCGCGGCGCACCACCGGCGCGCTGATCACGATATCGCCAAGCAGCGGTTCCAGGGCGTCCTCGGGCAGGCCCTCGGGCATGTCGAACGGAAAGGACAGCACATTGGTGGGCTTGTCCTTGCCCCGGTATTCCCGGTTCAGCGTGCGGATTTCCTGGTCGTCCACCACCCGCAGGGTGATGTCGCCGACCACGCCGCCGGCCACTTCGGCCGCTTTCAGGGCCCAGGCCCGCAAATCCGCTTCTTCAGGGGTGTCATCGGCGTTGCTGGCCCATTGGACCTCAACGCTGGGTGTCGGTATCCCGCTCATGACGGTCGTAGGCCTCTACTATGCGTTGCACCAGCGGGTGGCGGACCACGTCGCGGCTGTCGAAACGAGTGACGCCGATCTCGGCCTCGCCGTCCAGAACCTCCATGGCGTTGACCAGCCCGGAGCGCTGATGGCGGGGCAGATCCACCTGGGTCACGTCACCGGTGATCACCGCCTTGGAGCCGAAGCCGATGCGCGTCAGAAACATCTTCATCTGCTCCGGCGTGGTGTTCTGCGCCTCGTCCAGGATCACGAAGCTGTTGTTCAGGGTGCGCCCGCGCATATAGGCCAGCGGCGCCACCTCGATGACCATGCGGTCCATCAGCTTGGCCACCTTCTCGAAGCCGAGCATTTCATAAAGGGCGTCATAAAGGGGGCGCAGATAGGGGTCGATTTTTTCCGCCAGGTCGCCGGGCAGGAAGCCCAGCTTCTCGCCGGCCTCCACCGCCGGGCGCACCAGCAGAATGCGCTGCACCTCGGCTTTTTCCAGGGCGTCCACGGCACAGGCCACCGCCAGCCAGGTCTTGCCGGTGCCGGCCGGGCCGATGCCGAAATTGATATCGAAGCGGCGCACCTTTTTGACGTATTCCCGCTGATGGGCGCCGCGCGGTTTGATGCGCGCGCGCTTGGTGCGGATCACCACTTCATCGCTGGGGAAGGCCACGGTGTTGTCCGCCTTTTCCGCCAGCCCGGACTGCTGCAACTGCAGGTGCACCATCTCCGGGGTCAGGTCTTCCACTTCGGCGGTCTGCTCGTAAAGGTCACTGAGCACCGAGGAGGCGGCTTCCACCGCCTGGGAATCGCCGGACAAATGGAACACATTGCCGCGGTTGCGGATGTCCACCTTGAGGCGTTCGGCGATTTGTTTGATGTGCTCGTCCAGGCGCCCACAGAGGCTGGCCAGGCGACGGGAGTCGTAAGGTTCGAGACTGACTTGCTGGGAAGCGGCTGGTGTGTCCAAGTTGGGAAAGGGGGCCCCGCGGGCTGTTGACGATGAATTTGAGCATACCCCTAAGCCAGGCCCGGGGAAAGCGCTTGGAGACCGGTGCGCCGGCCTCACTTTCACGCGCACTCTAGCCGCCCGGTCAGGTCCGGGGCAAGAGGCGCGGGCCCGGTTGTCGGACAGTGCCGGCCGGCGGCCGCCTCAGTCCGGGATCAGCGCCCGTTTCTTGCTGCTGCCGGCGTCGATCTGATGGTAGGCGTCAATGGCGTCGGAGAACCGGATTTCCTGGAATTCCAGCGGTGCCGGCACCTCGCCGCTTTCAAAAAAAGCACCGATCCGGTCCAGCATGGCGGCGCTGGCGGGCAGCTCGTGGAGCATGGAATTGATGCCCACGATACTGCCACCCCGGCGGTACAGATTAATGATCGGTGTATCCACCCGGCCGCTGGTGGGCGCCGCGATCACCGCGATGCGCCCGAACGGGGCCAGGGTTTCCACCGCCGCCGGCAGCCAGAAACCGGTGGTGTCGAGGATCACTTCCGGGGCCTCGCCCAGCAGGGCGCGCACCTCGTCGGCCAGATTGTTAGCCTGCGGCAGGGTCAGGGCGCGCAGCCCCTGGTCGCCAAAATGCTCCACCTGGTCGGCGCGCCGCGCCGCCAGGATCACCCGGGCACCCAGCGCCCGCGCCAGCCCCGCCGCCGCCCGTGCCACCGCGCCGGCGCCGATGATCAGCATCGCGGTGCCGGCCTTTACCTGGCAGCGCTCCAGGGACTCCAGGGCGGTCAGGTAGGGCACGCCGCTGACCGCCGCCTGGGCGAAGGAGAGGGCCGCCGGCTTGCGGCTGACGCCGTTCGCCGGCACCACCAGATACTCCGCGTGGCTGCCGTCCCGGGTAAAGCCCGGGCCCTTGCCGCTGCCCCACACTTCCAGGCCGATCATGTGAGCCGGGCCGGCATCGATGACGCCGGCGAAATCGCGGCCGGGAATGCGTGGGGTGGTGGTGTAGGGAAAGCGGCCGAGCACGTTTTTCACGTCACTGGGGTTAAGGCCGGCGGCGCGGACCGCCACCCGCACCTCGCCCTCGCCCGGCTCCGGGTCCGGTCGCTCGGTGAGGGTCAGGTTGCCGAGGCTGCCGGTGGCGGAAAAAATCAGTGCTCGCATGGAGACTCCTTGGGATTCAGACCGCAGTGTAACCCGTGAGGCGCCGCGCTTTTACCGATTTTACAAAGGTCGATCAGGCCGGCCGCACCCGGGGGCCCAGGTCGCCGTCGCAGGTCACCGTCTGCAGATCCCGGGGCAGCAGGAACAGCGGTTCGTCCCGTTGCGGGTCCAGGTCGCGCCAGGCTTCCCGGTCCACTTCCACTTCCAGAATGCCCTGGCCCCAGCCGCGCGGCTCCAGTTCCACGGTGACGGTGCCGCCGAACACGCTGCGGCCGGCCACCCGCACCGGCAGCGAGGCGCTGTCGCTGGGCTGGCGGGCCAGCTCCGCTTCGTGGGGACGCAGATACAGGGTCAGGTCGCCGTTGGGGCAGGCGCCCCGGGTGTCCAGACGCAGATAGGCGTCGCCGTCACGCCATTGGTGGCCGTCGTAGCGGCCTTCCAGGGCATTGATATGGCCGAGAAAGTCGAACACGAAGCGGCTGGCCGGCTGCTCGTAGACCTGCAGCGGCGTGCCCACCTGCTCGATATGGCCCTGGCTCATGACTACCACCCGGTCGGAGACCTCCATGGCCTCTTCCTGGTCGTGGGTGACGAACAGGCTGGTCACGTCGATCTGCTCGTGCAGATGGCGCAGCCAGCGGCGCAGCTCCTTGCGCACCTTGGCGTCCAGGGCGCCGAACGGTTCGTCCAGCAGCAGTACCTCGGGCTTCAGCGCCAGGGCCCGGGCCAGGGCCACCCGTTGCTTCTGGCCGCCGGACAGCTGGGCCGGATAGCGGCCGCTCATGGTGTCCATCTGCACCAGTTCCAGTAGCTCGCGGACCCGGGCGCGGATAGCGTCCCGGCCGGGGCGCTCGCCGCGGGGCAGCATGCGCAGGCCGAAGGCCACGTTGTCGGCCACGGTGAGATGGCGGAACAAGGCGTACTGCTGGAACACGAAGCCCACCCGGCGGCGGCGGGCGTCCAGGGTGGTCACGTCCCGGTCGTTGAAGAACACCCGGCCCCGGTCCGGCTGTTCCAGGCCGGCGATGATGCGCAGCAGGGTGGTCTTGCCGGACCCGGACGGGCCCAGCAGGCCCACCAGCCCGCCGTCGGAGATGTCCAGGTTGATGTCGTCCAGCGCGGTGAAGCCGCCGAAGCGTTTGCGGATCGACTCGACGCGGATACTCACGGGGTTACCTCCTGGGCGGCATCGATTTTGTGGCGCTGGCGCCATTCCAGCACGGTTTTCAGCAGCAGGGTGATCAGTGCCAGGGCGGCCAGCAGGCCGGCGGCGGTGAACGCGCCCACGGTGTTGTAGTCCTCGTTGAGCATTTGGATCAGCAACGGCAGGGTCAGGGTCTCGCCGCGAATCAGCCCGGACACCACGCTCACCGCGCCGAACTCGCCCACCGCCCGGGCATTGGTGAGCACCACGCCATAGAGCAGCGCCCAGCGGATCTTCGGCAGGGTCACGTACCAGAACGCCTGCCAGCCGGAGGCGCCCAGCAGAATCGCCGCTTCCTCCTCCTCGGTGCCCTGGGACTGCATCAGCGGAATCAGTACCCGGGCCACATAGGGGCAGGTGACGAACACGGTGACCATGATCATGCCGGGCAGGGCGAACATCAGTTGCAGGCCCAGGGTGTCGTCCAGCCACTGGCCCACCACGCTCTGGCCGCCGTAGACCACCAGATAACAAAGGCCGGCCACCACCGGCGACATGGCGAACGGAATATCGATCAGGGTGGTAAGCAGCTTGCGGCCACGGAATTCGTAGCGGGTCACGCACCAGGCCAGCAGCACGCCGAACACCAGGTTCACCGGCACCGTCACCAGCGCCACGATCAGGGTCAGCTTGATGGCGCTGATCATATCGGTGCTGGTCAGGTTCTCCGCCACCACGGT
This sequence comes from Alloalcanivorax gelatiniphagus, assembly GCF_005938655.1. Taxonomy (GTDB): domain Bacteria; phylum Pseudomonadota; class Gammaproteobacteria; order Pseudomonadales; family Alcanivoracaceae; genus Alloalcanivorax; species Alloalcanivorax gelatiniphagus. Next base: position 94,787 of record NZ_VCQT01000036.1, on the reverse strand, counting down.
GGCGCCCTGGGAAAACGCCTGGCTGAAGATCAGCACCAGCGGCAGCACCAGCAGCACCGCCACGGCGCCGAAGGCGGCCAGGATCAGGGCCCATTGGTGCCAGTGTCGGGGCATGGGGTGGTGACTCCGTTTCGGGGGTAAAAAGCCGGGCCCCGATTCTATATTCCGTATCAGCAAAATAAAGCGCTGTTTTAGAACATCTGGGTCTTCGGTTAGATCACCGGCCACCTTTCGCTTCGTTTGCGGTTCATCGCGCGTTAACGGCAATACTGCCTGCGACGCCCTTCCGCCCCCTCTCTGTAGGAGCGACTTTAGTCGCGACAAACGACGGCGCCACCGTCATCGCGGCTAAAACGGAGTGCCGCCCAGCCGCTCCTACCCCCCAACCCACACAGATCCGCGCCCCGGATAAAAGCGTCCCGCTAAAGAGCGACGAACATTTTTTTACCCTCGGTTACATCCAAAGTCCGCCCGGCTGCGTATCACCCCGGGAACCAGAGCGGTTCCAAACGGGCGCGAAGCCCGACTTCACAGTGATGCATTCCTGGTGGAACAAGGAGAAAAGCATGAACGCGAAAGGCAAAGGTTTGGGGTGGATGACGCCCCTGGCGATGGCGGTGGCCCTGGCCGCCTGTGGCGGCAACAGCGACAGCCGGCGGGCGCCGGGGGGCGGCGACGCGGCCCCGCGCGGCACGCCCCTGCTGGTGATGCACAACGGCGGCGGCATGGTCGGCCAGGTGGACCGCCTGGACGCCAATCTGAACGTGGTCTCCACCTTCGCGGCGGACGCCAACGAAGGCATCGCCCTGGACCTGCTGGGTAACCTGTACGCCGCCAACGACAGCGGCGGCGCCCCCAGCAGCCTGCAGGTGCTGGACCGCATCGCCACGCGCGCCGACGGCGCCAGCCCCGATGCCAGCCTGGACCGTGGCATTCCGGCGGACGGCTCCATGACCCTGAAGGGCATCGCCATCGCCCACCGGGCGGGCCTGGTGATGGCCGCCAACGTGGGCGGTAACAGCCTGGAGGTATTCGGCACCGCCACCGGCGAGAACGCCGTGCCCCTGGCCAGCACCGCCTTGCCGGCCAACGCCTGGGACCTGGTCTATGACGAAGACGCGGACCGGGTGTTCCTGGCGCTGACCAACGGCACCGTGCTGGTAATCGACGACTACGTGGCCGGCGGTTTCATGGCCACCCCGTCGCGCACCATCACCCCGGACAGCGCCGGCACGCCCTCCAACATTCATGGCATCGACTACCGCGCCGCCACCGATACCCTGGTGATCACCGACGTGGGCGACGCCGCCAGCGCCGATGACGGCGCCCTGTACGTGATCGAGAACGCCTCCACCGCCAGCGGCTCGGTGACCCCGGCGCGCACCGTGGCCGGCCCGGCCACCCGCCTGGGCAACCCGGTGGATCTGGTTCTCGACGGCACCACCGCCTATATCGCGGAAAAATCCAACGACGCGGTGCTGGTCTATCGCAACGTGTTCAGCGGCGCCAGCGGCAATGTGGCCCCCAGTCTGGCGGTGGACAGCGTCAAGCCGGAATCCCTGGCGCTGATCCTGGAGCGCGATGAGCGGGCCGGCCTGTCCGACATCGACAGCACCGGCGTCACCTTCACCGGGGTCGCGGTGACCAGCAACCCGCCGGCGCTGCCCGACGACCCGGACGTGGTGATCCTGGACACCGGCCTGACCAGTGAGCTGCGCGGCTTCTCCACCGGTCAGGATCGGGAAAGTCTGGCGTTCAACCAGATGGGCGATGCCTACCTGACCTTTGATACCGGGCTGGCGGTGCTTAACCGTCTGGCCACCGACCGCGACGGCGACACCGCCAACGACAGCCGCGACCGGGCCATCCAGGGGGCCAGCACCGGTCTGGTGGCGCCCAAGGGCTTCGACGTGGCCGACGGCCGGGGTTGGGTACTGGTCACCGACCAGGGCGACCCGGCGGTGCGGGTATTCGGCGCCCAGGCCGGCGGTGACGCCGAGCCCCTGTTCGTCACCGATCTGACCGTGGCGCCCTGGGACCTGGATTACGACCCGGCGGCGGACCGCCTGTATGTGGCGCTGACCGATGGCACCGTGGCGGTGTTCGATAACTACAGCAGCGAGCGCGGAGCCTCCGGCGCCGACCGCATCATCACCCCCGCCGAGGGTGGCGTTGCCTTCGCCGCGCCCACCAACCTGCACGGCATCGTCCATGTGGCCGCCACCAACCAGCTGATCCTGTCCGACGTGGGCAGCGGCGCCAACCCCACCGACGGCAAGCTGTATGTGCTGAACGGCGCGTCCACCGCCGCCGGCATCACCAATGTGGCGGTGCGCATCGACAACGGCGACAACAACAGCGTGGGCAACACCATGCTGGGCAACCCGGTGGACATCGCCTTCGACGGGGAGCACCTGTACGTGGCCGAGAAGTCCCAGGGCAAGGTACTGCGCTTCGACAACATCCTGGACTCCGCCGGTGGCGACATCGCGCCGTCACTGAGCTATGACCAGGCGTCGCCGGAATCCGTATCCCTGATCGCCGACTACCTGGGCCGCGCGCCCGAATAAGGACCGGCGGGCCGACCCTTCCGGATCAAGGAAGGGCGGCCCGCGCTTCCGGGGGTGATGCAATGACCGCCTTGACAGTCTCTTCTCGTCTTTACCGGCACGATCACGTCAACGCCTCCCACCCGGACCCCGCCATGGATGACGGCCAGCAAGACCTGGAACACGGTAATACCCTGCTGATGGCCAGTGCCGGCGGAGATCGCGGCGCCTTCCATCGGCTCTATCTTCGAGAAGCACCGCGACTTCTGGCCCTGGCCCGCCGGTTCACCGGCGACAGCGGGGCCGCCGAGGACGCGGTGCAGGAAACCTTCGTGCAGGCCTGGAGCAATGCGGATCGCTTCCACAGCGAACGGGGCAGCGCCCGGGCCTGGCTGCACGGCATTCTGCGGCTGCGCCTGCTCAGTCAGTATCGGGGCGCGCGGCACCAGCGCCATGACGACCTGCCCGGCGACGACTGGCCCGACCCCGGGCCCTCCCCGGAGCAGTGCTCCCTGGATGAGCGCCGCGACCGGGCCCTGCGCCTGTGCCTGCGTGGCTTGCGTGGCGAACGCCGGCGGCCGATCCTGATGGCGTTCTATCTGGGCTATACCTATGAACAGATCGCCGAACACCTGGCGGTGCCCCTGGGCACCATCAAAAGCCGGATTCGCTCCGGCCTGAAGGGCCTTGAGGAGTGCCTGAGGCTATGATTCCCGACCACCCTCAAGAGCGCCGGCTGCTGATCGCCGAGTACGTGCTCGGCTTGCATCAGGGCGAGCGTGTGCAGGAAATCGAACGCTGGCTGGCGCTGGACGCGGAGGCGGCCCGGCTCGCCCAGCACTGGCGCGAAGCCTGGACCGGCGCCGCCGAATTGCTGCCGGAGGAGCGCCTGCCGCCCCATCTTTGGCGGCGGGTGGCGCGCCAGGCCGGCCTGGCCCAGCCCTGGTGGCGGGCCGGCTGGGCCAGTGCCTCGCTATGGCGCACGGTGAGTGCCGCGCTGCTGGTGGCGGTGGTGTTGCTGGCCGGGCCCCTGCGCGCCCCGGCGCCGGTCTACACCGTTGTGCTGCAGGCCCCCGGTGAGGCGGCCAATCCGGGCTGGCGCGTTACCGTCTCCGACAACGGCGACCTGCGGCTTACGCCCCTGGTGGAAGGCCAGTACGCCAGCGACCGCAGCGTGCAGTTCTGGACCCTGGAAAACAACGCCCCCGGCCCCCGCTCCCTGGGCCTGGTGCAACCGGGCCGCACCCTGGTGATCCCCGCCAGCCAGGTGGGCGGCGTGGAAAGCGGCCAACTGTTCGAACTGACCCTGGAACCGCAGGGCGGCTCGCCCAAGGATCGTCCCACCGGGCCGGTGTTGTTTATCGGGCGGGCGGTGGAGATATAGGGGAGAGCTTTAAGCTGCAGGCTTCAAGCTACAAGCAAAACACCTCCAGAGAGGCTTGACGGGCTTTTAGGGGGTGTCACGCTGTTCTGGCTTGCAGCTTGCAGCTTGCAGCTTGCAGCTTGCAGCTTGCAGCTTGCAGCTTGCAGCTTGCAGCTTGCAGCTTGCAGCTTGCAGCTTGCATCGCGGCTGAAGCCGCTCCTACGTGGATTAGCGGTTGTAGGAGCGGCTTCAGCCGCGATCAGCCCCCCTGCCAGCGCTTGATCATCCGCCCCTGCACCACCTGAATCCCGAACAACAGAACCAGCGATGCGCCGAGGATCACCGATGCCAGGGCGCTGGCGGCGGCGAAGTCGTATTCTTCCAGACGGATGTTCACCAGCAGCGAAATGATTTCGGTTTCGAACGGCATGTTGCCGGCGATAAAGATCACCGCGCCGTATTCGCCCAGGCTGCGGGTAAACGCCAGGGCGGTGCCGGTGAGCAGGGCCGGCATCAGTTGCGCCAGCACCACCTTGAAGAACGACGCCATGGGTGAGGCGCCCAGGGTGGCGGCGGCTTCTTCCACGTCCGGGGTCAGGTCTTCCAGCACCGGCTGCACCGCGCGCACCACGAACGGCAGGCTGGTGAAGCTCATGGCGATCATGATGCCCAGCGGCGTGTAGGCCACCGGAATGCCGACGGCCTCGAACCACTGGCCGAGCCAGCCGTTGGCGGCGAACAGGGCCGACAGGGTCAGGCCGGCCACGGCGGTGGGCAGGGCGAAGGGCAGGTCCACCAGGGCGTCCATGACCCGGCGGCCGGGGAAGCGGTAGCGCACCAGCACCCAGGCCAGCAGCATGCCGACCACGGCGTTGATCAGGCTGGCGCCGGCGGCGGCCAGCACCGTGACCTTGAAGCTGGCCAGACTGCGCGGGTTGCTGATCACCGACCAGTAGCGGTCCCAGCTCATATCACTGACATGCAGCACCAGCCCGGACAGCGGCACCAGGATCACCAGAGAGATAAACAACACGCTCAGCGAGAAGCTGAGCGTGAAGCCGGGCAGAACCGAATGTCGGGTGCGCAGGATCGCCAATTAACGCAGGCTCCGTGCCTTGGCCTGAAGTTTGTCGAGTTCGCCGCCGGAGGCGAAGTGGGTCTGCTGGGCGTTTTCCCAGGAACCGAAGTAATCCTCGACCTTGAGCAGCTTCACCGGCGGGAACTGGTCCTCGGTGGCCTTCACCACTTCCGGATTGTGCACCCGGTAGTTGAAGGTGGTGAGCAGCTGCTGAATGTTCTTGCTGTACAGGTATTCCAAGTACTCGGTGGCCACCTCGCGGGTACCGCGCTTGTCCACCACCTTGTCCACCACGGTGACCGGGAATTCCGCCAGCACGGACGTCTTGGGTACCACCACCTCGTAGTCGCCGGTGCCGTACTGTTTGCGGATGTTGTTGACCTCGGACTCGAAGCTGATCAGCACGTCGCCGATTTCCCGGTCGGCGAAGGTCACGGTGGCGCCCCGGCCGCCGGAGTCGAACACCGACACATTGGCCAGGAAGTGGGCCATGTAGTCGCGGATTTTTTCCTCGTCGCCGTCGAACCGTTCCTCGGCGGCCATCCAGGCGGCCAGGTAGGTGTAGCGGCCATTACCGGAGGTCTTGGGGTTGGGGAACACCACGTTCACCCCGTCCTTGGCCAGATCGGCCCAGCCCTGGATGTTCTTGGGGTTGCCCTTGCGCACCAGGAAGGCGGTGGTGGAGTAGTAGGGGCTGGAGTTGTTCGGCAGCCGGGTGTTCCAGTCCGCCGGAATCAGGTTGCCCTTGTCGTGGAGCACGTTCACGTCGGTGACCTGGTTGAAGGTCACCACGTCCGCGTCCAGACCCTGAAGGATGGCGCGGGCCTGCTTGGAGGAGCCGGCGTGGGACTGCTTGATGGTGATGTCCTCACCGGTTTTTTCCTTCCAGTGGGCCTGGAATTCCGGGTTATAGGCCTGGAACAGTTCCCGGGCGATATCGTAGGAACTGTTGAGAATGGTCTGCTGGGCACCGGCCAGGGAGGCCAGGGACAGCAAAGCGGCGGTCAGCCAAACACGCATTTGTCGGCTCCTTGCGGAAAGAGTGGAATGGACGCCAGTTTATATAACCGCCGGTTTAAATAAAGAACACGCTTAAACGAATTTGGAATTTCAATATGAGCAACGGATGCCGCCCGCCGGCGGCGACTCCCCGGGCCGGACCGCGCTGTGTAGGAGCGACTTCAGTCGCGATGGCCCGGCGCCATCTTCAGGCGGGTCGCGGCGTTCGCCACCGTTGATCGCGACTGAAGCGGAGTGCCGCCCAGTCGCTCCTACAACAATCCCAAGCCTTCAGCCGGCTTCGGAAAACGCTTTCAAGCCGCCGCGCAGGGAGTTGGGCAGCGCTTCCAGGATCTCCACGTCCACGAAATCGCCGATCAGGTCGATATCGTCACTGGTGAAGTTCACCACCCGGTTGTTCTCGGTGCGGCCCTTGAGCTGGCCCGGGTCCTTCTTGGAGAAGCCGTCCACCAGGATGCGCTGGGTGGTGCCCACCATCTTGCGGGAAATATCCAGGGCCTGCTGGTTGATGCGCTGCTGCAGAATGCGCAGGCGCTCCTTCTTGACCTCCATGGGCACGTCGTCCGGCAGGTCCGCCGCCGGGGTGCCGGGGCGCGGGCTGTAGATAAAGCTGAACGAGGCGTCGTAGCCGATGTCGGCGATCAGGTTCATGGTCGCCTCGAAATCCGCGTCGGTTTCGCCGGGGAAGCCGATGATGAAATCGGAGCTGTAGGAGATGTCCGGGCGGATGCGGCGCAGCTTGCGCAGCTTGGCCTTGTACTCCAACGCGGTGTGGTTGCGCTTCATCAGCGCCAGAATCCGGTCGGAGCCGGACTGCACCGGCAGATGCAGGTGATCCACCAGTTCCGGAATCTCCCGGTACACCTCGATCAGGGCGTCGGAGAATTCCATCGGGTGGCTGGTGGTGTAGCGGATGCGGTCGATGCCGTCGATCTGACGCACCAGCAATAACAGCTCGGCGAAATCCAGGGTCTCGCCGTTGGCGCCCCGGCCCCGGTAGGCGTTCACGTTCTGGCCCAGCAGGTTGACCTCGCGCACCCCCAGGTCGGCGAGATGGCGGATCTCGTCGAGCACCGGCTGCACCGGACGGCTCACTTCCTCGCCCCGGGTGTAGGGCACCACGCAGAAGGTGCAGTACTTGGAGCAGCCTTCCATGATCGACACGAAGGCGCTGGGGCCGTCCACGCTGGGTTCCGGCAGATTGTCGAATTTCTCGATTTCCGGGAAGGTCACGTCGATGGCCAGGGACCGGGTGCTGGCGGCCTGGGTGATCAGGCCGGGCAGGCGGTGCAGGGTCTGCGGGCCGAACACCACGTCCACATAGGGGGCGCGCTCACGGATCGCCTCGCCTTCCTGGCTGGCCACGCAGCCCCCCACGCCGATAATCAGGTCCGGGTTGCGGTCCTTCAGACGCTTCCAGCGGCCCAGCTGATGGAACACCTTCTCCTGGGCTTTCTCGCGGATCGAGCAGGTGTTGAGCAGCAACACGTCCGCCTCTTCCGGATTGTCCGTGGGCTGCAGATCGTGGCTCGACCCCAACAGATCCGCCATGCGGGTGGAGTCGTATTCGTTCATCTGGCAGCCGTGGGTCTGGATAAACAGCTTGCGGGCCATGGGGAACACCGTCGATCGCTGGAAAATGGGCGCCGATTGTACCGCCGGAGGGGGCAAACTGCGAACCCCGGCCGTGGCAAAACGCCACAGCGGCGCCCTGGGCGGGACCCGCCCGGCGCGGTATCATCCGGCGCGCCGTTCCTGATCCGGAGCCAACCATGACTTTGCTGCCCGCCCTGGCCGGCCGGCTGGGCCTGCCGGGCCTGTTACTGGCCCTGGCCGCCTGCGCCGAGCCGCCGCCGGAATTACCGGTGAACACCCGCCTGGGCGGGGATTTCACCCTCACCGACCACCGTGGCGAGCCGTTCCAACTGGCCGACCAGCGCGGCCGTGTGGTGCTGATGTTCTTCGGCTATACCCATTGCCCGGACATTTGCCCGGCGACCCTGGCCCGGGTCTCCCAGGTGTACCGCAACCTGAAGGAGGCCGGTGACGCGGAGCGGGTGCAGCCCCTGTTCATTACCTTCGACCCGCGACGGGATACCCCCGAGCACCTCAGCGAGTACGTGCCCTGGTTCAAGGCCAATGTGATCGGCCTGACCGGCGACGAGGAGCAAATCCGCGCGGTGGCGGAGCAGTATGGCGTGGTCTATCTGCAATCCGCCGACGACGGCTCGGGCTACGACTTTACCCACAGTGACTACGTTTACCTGCTGGACCAGCAGGGGCGGGTGCGCAAGCTGTACCCGTCGGACTTCGACATCGACGAGGTGATCCATGATGTACAAAGCCTTCTTTAACGCCCTCACCGGCGCGGCGCTGCTGGCCCTGGCCGGCGCCGCCGCCGCCGACGATCTGGTACTGGAAGACGCCTGGCTGCGCGCCGTGCCGCCGGTGTCGCCGACCATGGCCGGCTACTTCACCCTGCGCAACGATGGCGACCAGGCGGTGGAACTCATCGGCGCCAAAACCGACATCGCCGGCATGGCCATGCTGCACGACACCGAAACCACCGATGACGGCCAGGCGCGCATGGTGCATCTCAGTGGCATCACCCTGGAGCCCGGTGACGAGGCCACCTTCGCCCCCGGTGGCAAGCACCTGATGCTGATGAAGGTGGACACCATTCCGGAAGCCGGCGAAAGCGTGGAAATCTGCCTCACTTTCCGTGACCGCGAAGACCTCTGCGGCGACTTCCCGGTGCGCCGCGAAGCGCCCTGAGCGCCCCCTCCGCCGCGCCCGCAGGGTTGACCGCGGGCGCGGCCCTTTCTGTTAGCCTGGACCCCACTCCTACACACTCCGACTGATCAGGGAGAGGGACCATGCTGTTTGCTCCGCGCGCCTGGCGCGCCGTGCTCGCCGCCGCCGGCCTGGCGTTGGCCAGTGGCGCCAGCTCCGACGATGTCATTCTTGAAAACGCCTGGCTGCGCGCCGTGCCGCCGGTGGCCCCGGCCATGGCCGGCTATTTCGAACTGCGCAACAACGGCAACCGCTCGGTACGCCTGGAAGGCGCCGAGGCCCGTTCCGCCACTGGCGCCGCGCTGTTGGAAACGCGCACCGGCAAGGATGGCCGGCGCCGGGATCGGGCGTTGGATTCGGTGCGGCTGGACCCCGGCGACCGGCTGCGTTTCCGGCCCGGCCGGCGCTTTCTGCAATTGACCGGGCTCACCGATGTGCCGCGCGCCGGCGACCGGGTGGAGGTGTGCCTGACGTTCAGCAATCACGACGATGTGTGCGGGGACTTTCAGGTACGTCACAGCACCCCGTGAGTGGGGCGGACGGTTGCGGGAAAATCAGGGAAGGGAATTAAAAAACACCGTGGGGCCTGCTTGCGTTTCCAGCGAGGACCAGGGAGGGCCCCACGGTGTGAAAAAGGTTGGGCGGGGGGAGATGGCCCGCCCGAAGATCGTGACTTACAGAATGGCTTGCTTAGAAAGACAGCGCATAGGAGACCACGAACAGGGTGTCGTTGGCGTCGTCCATGTTGTCGTCATCGGAGTCGACAATCTTGGAGACGGTGAAGCCCAGCTCGTCGGTCATGGCATAGGTCAGGTCCACGTGGGTGTAGTCGGATGAATCCGCGTCGAAGTCGAAGTAGCCCACGTTGATGCCGAACTGATCGTAGCTGTAGCCCAGGTTGTAGTAGTTGTCCTTGTTGTCCACGGCGCTGCTGCCGTGGCCGTAGTCGCCCACGCCGATATAGGCGGCGGCGGAGAAGCCAGCCAGGCCGAAGGCGGCGACCACTTCCTGGAAGTCGGCGTCAGTGGCGTTCGGGTAGTTGTAGTCGACGAAGGACAGGTCGTAGGAGAAGTCACCCACGGCGCCGCCGTAGCCGGCGTACAGGTCATATTCCATGCCGCCGGTGCTGGCATCGCCGTCAGCGTCGCTGTCGTTCTCGGAGCTGCCCCACACACCGGCGTACAGGCCGGAAGAATGCGCGTAGTCCAAGCCACCGAAGACCTGGGCATTACCGGCGGACAGATCCTGACCACGCCACAGGTAGATGTTGGCCACACCCACGTTGCCGCTGACTTCGGCGGCGGCCATGGACGGAGCGATCAGGCCGGTGGCGGCGGTGGCTGCCACGGTGGCGGCCAAAACGGTCTTCTTCATCTTAGATACGTGTTTCATGTGCAACCCTCTTTGCAAATAACTGTTCTAAGTTGTGCGCTCCTGGCGCACGGCCTGGGAGGCTGAACGTTATTTAGCAGGGAGCGTGCCAAAAATAGAAAAGCGTGCTGTATCAGGGGGTTGGAGAAAGGCGGGAGAGAAGGGAAAGGTAAAATAACGAAAACGGGAAATGGCTTTGGCCCTGTTTTGGTGCGCGGCACCATAATGGGGCGGCACTGATGCGCGCCGCCCCGCTGGCGGGTCTCAGTCCGGGCACTGCCAGTCCACCGGCACGGCCTCGGCGCGGGCGCCGTCCTCGCCACGGATCTCCAGGCCGCAGGCGCCGGTGTCGGTGCGGGTGAAGTGGGCCTTGTAGCGTTCCCCGGCACGGGCCTGGAACTGGGCCGCCACCCGGCAGCGGTCGCGGCCACCGCCGGCGCGGGTTTCGCTGAACACCACGCCCACCCGGGCCTGTTCCGATGGCGTCACCGCCACGGTTACCGCCTCGCTTTTCTTCATGGTCTGGAACAGCTTGTCGAAGGCGTTGGTTTCCCAGGGTTTCACGGCCACCGCCTCGCGGGTGTCCTTGAAGCCCTGGCCGGGCACGCACACCGCCGGCTGCGCGGCGGCATCGCCGGTGAAGGTGACGGTGGCGGTTTGCGAGCCGGTGGGTTCCTGATAGGTGAACATCTGGCAGCCGCTGAGCAGCGCCAGCGGCAGCAGAGCGGTAGTTATTCTGATCATGTTGGTCCTCCTGAACGATTGAAACGAGTGTACGGATGCAAGAGGAGGGCCACCAGCGGGATTATGGAGGGCCACCAGCGGGATTGAGGCAAGCCACCAGCCGGATTGAGCAAAGCCACCAGCGGGTAGGGAGGTTATTCTTCGAACCAATGCCGGACCGCGTCCCGCGCCAGGGCGCGGCGGCGCTCGCCGGTGGGCAGCCAGTTGCCGGCGTTGGCGGTGGCGGCGATCAGAAAATCACACAGCGGCAGATGCTGGCGTAATACCCGGTCGTGGCGGTGGCCGATGATCGGGTTGAAGTAACCGAAGAAATCCAGCATCTGGCGGGGGTTTTTACGCACCCACAGCCAGGACCCCATTTCCAGGGTGAGCGGCAGGAAGGTGCGCTCCGGGTGCTGCTCCAGGGCCTGGTCGTACAGATAATCCCAGAGGTCGCCGTGGGTGGTGTAATTCAGCGACTGGGGTTCGATCAGGTAGGGATGATGGTGCGGGTAGGTGTTTTCCAACAGCTGCTTGAGCCGGAACACCTCGGCGAGATGCTCAATGGGTTTGTGGGTGCGCGCATAGCAGCACCAGATCCGGTCGCGGCGGCCGAAGCCGCTGTGGCAGTCCAGGCTCAGGGAAACCGGCGCATTGAGCAGCCGCTCGCGCACCACCTGGATCAGCGCCTGGGCCTCCGCCTCCATGGGCGCGCCGGCCCGGCCCCGGTACCAGGGCAGCCGCCGGCTCAGGCGCTGGCCGCCGACCAGAAACGATACCTGGCCATCGGCGTCCACCGGGGCATTGCGCATCAGGTCCACGCCGTTGGGGTTGCTGCGGGTGCGCCGCCAGATGCCGCCCGGGTTGACCATGGGCATGAACACCAGGCGCACGCTCTCCAGCCGCCGGTGCATCTGATCGTCCCATTGCAGCCGGTGAATCAGGCTGTGCAGCAGCGACAGGATCACCTGGGTACCGATCCGTTCCACCCCGTGCACGCCACCGAAGAAACCGATCACCGGCGCCCCCGGCGACTGGCTGCCCATCTCGATCACGCGCACCGGTAACGGCACCTGGTCCTGGTGCACGGTAAGCACGTCGCTGACCCGGAGATGGCGTTCGCCAAGCCGGATCAAACTGTCCAGGTGCAGCAATTCGGGAAGGTGTCGTTGCAGTAGATAAAGGCGTTCTTGCATGGCGGCAACCGGCATCGTTGCCACCATACTGGCACGGCGGGATCACGGTTTTATGACAGTGGTTCCCGGTGCGGGCCTGTCATGCAAGCGTGACCAAACTGTCAGGGCGCTGTCACCGCCGCCGGCCAGTCTGCCAGACGAGTCCCGGCTCTTCGGTGGGTATCGTCGTGACCTCTGCTTCGCTCGTTTCGTCCCTGCAAACCGGTGATCTGCTGTTGTTCGCCGGCCGTGGTCTGGTCAGTGCCACCATCCGGCTGTTCACCCGCAGCCGCTGGAGCCATATCGCCATGATCGTGCGCCTGCCCGGCGACGACCGGCCGCTGGTGCTTGAAGCCATGGGCACCAGCGAATCCGCCGACCTGCACCTGGGCCGGCCGGTGAACGGGGTGGCGCTGGTGCCCCTGGCCGACAAACTGCGTGACTACCCCGGGGTCATCGTGGTGCGCCGCCGTCTCGGCCCGCCGCTGTGCGCCCGCCGTCAGCGGCTGGTGGCGCGGCTGGTGCGGCGCCTGCTGCACCGTCCCTACAAGAACTTCCTCTGGTGCAATGCCCTGGACCTGCTGAGCGGCTATACCCGGCCGCCGGACCGGCGCGGCTGGTTCTGTTCGGAGCTGGTGGCGGAGATCTACCGGCGGCTGGGCTGGCTGCCCCGGCAGGCGCGGGTGGCCGGTTTCGTGCCCGGCGATTTCGATTCCCCCAGGTTGCGGCTGTGCGACGGCGAGCTGGCGGCGCCCGAATATCTGAAACCTCCGGTAAGCGGCGGCCAATGGGGCCGGTTCACAGCCAGCGTCGTACCCGCCGGCGATAGTCCAGCCACTGATCCCCGAAGCGCCGGGCATGAAACGCTTCTTCCGCGGCGATCACGTGAGTTTGCATGACCCACAATACCGCCAGCAGCATCAACAGCATGCCTGGGCTGGCCAGGCTCAGGGCGCAGGCCAGATGCAACAGCGCGAACGACAGATAGATCGGATTGCGGCTCAGCCGGAACACGCCACCGGTGACCAGCACCCGGGCGGCCCGGTGCGGCATCACCGTGGTGCGGTGGCGGGCCAGCTGCAGCAGCGCCGCCACCACCAGAATCGCGCCGGTCACCGCCAGCACCGTGGCCAGGGTCTGGCGGCCGGGGAAGTCCGGCAGGGTCCAGCCCAGGGCCTGGTCCAGGCCATGGCCGATCAGCAGACCGCCCAGGTGCAGCAGCGGCGGCGGCATGCGTACCTCGGGGTGTTCCGGTGCGGGCTCGCGGGTTGGCTCCCGCTGGCCGGTCGGTTCCTGGGACATGATCGGCTCTCTTGTTATCGGTCTCGTTGTCAGTTGTGAAAAGCTGGGTTATGGTAATTCACATCCCGCCCGCGCGGGAGGGATCGCGATCCGAACTGTGCCAGACCAGCCACCGCCGGTAAGCAAAACACGGCGGCAGGAGCGCGCGTCACTCTCGCGATCCGCTTGATCCGTTCGTGAGAAACCGCAAGGGACGTTCGCCCCGGTCGCCCAACCGCACCGCCAGGTGCAGACCAACAGGGGAAACGCATGGAAGAGCGCGCGGCCACTTTGCATTCCGTCTCCGCAGCCAAATCCCAACCGTCCAACGCCCGCCACGGCCAACCCGACGCCACGCCGAAAACCTACGTTCTTGATACCAATGTGTTGATCCATGATCCCAACTCGCTGCTCAACTTCGAGGAGCACCGGGTGGCGATTCCGATGACCGTTCTGGAGGAACTGGACCGTCTGAAAACCGGTAAATCCCACACCGCCTCGGACTGCCGGGCGGCGATCCGCCAGATCGACCGGGTGCTGGGCCAGGCCAGCCCGGCGGAGGTGGAAGCCGGTATCCCCATCAACCGGGGCCGCACCGACCAGGGCACCCTCACGGTGCTGATGCCGCGCGGCGGCGCCGGCGGCACCGGGCTACCGGAGCACGTCAACGACAACCGCATCATCAATGACGTGATGGCCATGAAGATGGCCGACCCGGACAGCCGCTACGTGCTGGTCACCAAGGACATCAACATGCGCCTCAAGGCGCGCGCCTGTGGCATCGACGCGGAGGACTACCAGAACGACCAGCTGGTCTCCGACATCAAGCAACTGACCCGGGGTTTCTTCGAAGTGCCGGGCTCGTTCTGGGACAAGGTCACCGAGGTGGACACCGTGCAGGAAGGCGCGGAAACCCTGCACCATCTGCCCCACGGCCTGGTGGTAGGGGACATCCTCGGCGAAGAGGTCTATCCCAACCAATTCATTCTCGACGAGCAGGGCTTCGTGGGCCGCATCGTCAGCGTGCGCGACGGCGTGGTGACCCTGCGGCACCATAAGGCCGAAACGCTGATGGATCAGGAGGCCTGGGGCCTCAAGCCGATGAACATCCAGCAGGCGGTGGCGCTGCACTTACTGCTCGACCCGGACATCCACCTGGTCACCCTGACCGGCGCCGCCGGCTCCGGCAAAACAATCCTGGCCCTGGCGGCGGCCATCGAAATGACCGTGGAGCAGCGCCGCTTCAACAAGATTATCGCCACCCGCTCCACGCCGCCGCTGGCCGAGGAGCACGGCTTTCTGCCGGGCACCGAGGAAGAAAAGATGGACCCCTGGCTGGGCGCCATCAACGACAACATCGAGGCGCTGCACCTCAACGACGAGAATCCCCAGGGCAGCATTCAGTACGTCAAGGAGCGCGCCAACATTCAGTTCAAGGCGCTCAACTACATCCGTGGCCGCAGCTTCCAGAAATCCCTGATCCTGATCGACGAAAGCCAGAACCTGACCCCCCACCAGATGAAGGCGATCATCACCCGGGCCGGGGAGGGCTCCAAGGTGGTGTGCCTCGGCAACCTGGCGCAGATCGATACCCCCTACCTGTCGCCGATCAGCTCCGGCCTCACCTACATGACCGAACGCTTCAAAGGCTTCGAACACGGCGGCTCGGTGCAATTGATGGGAGTGCCCAGGTCGTTGCTGGCGGAGTACGCGGAAACCTGGCTCTGATGATCGCGGCTGAAGCCGCTCCTACAGCAGCGGGGTTGGGGGTGTTGTAGGAGCGGCTTCAGCCGCGATAGACGCGGAGTCGAAAGTTAAAAGTTAAAAGTTAAAACGCGGACACGGCCCCGCCACCCACCAGGCCGTGCCCGCGCTCAACAGGAAATCCTAGCTCTAATAGTATTTCCCCGACTTCACGGCCGAAGGCCGCGGGAACACGTCCCCGCCCCCGCCCCTTTCAACTTTTAACTTTAAACTTTCAACTGGCCGTTCCGTGCCACGGCCCGCCTGCCGCTTGCAACTTGAAGCCTGCAGCTATCCCCCGAGAGCCTCCTCCAAAACCCCCCGACAAGCCTCACTGTCGTAGAAATCCCCCAAAGCATTCTCGATCCAAGGCGTGAGCACGCCCTGTTCGTCGAGTACCCGGGCGCCGGTGGCGAGGGCGGGGGCGAGGACTTTGCTGCGTTGTTTCGGGGTGGTGCCCATGGCCTTGAGCAGGCCGGGCAGGTCCTGTTCCAGCAGGGCCTGGACGGCGGCGTGGACGCCGGCGTTCACCAGGGCGCGGCTGTAGTCCAGGCGGGAGGCTTCGTCGGCCACCACCACCGCGTGGGGCACGGTTTGCGCCATCAGGTCGTCCGGTGACTGGCGGATGGCGTCGGCGGGGCGCAGCGGCGCCAGCCGGCGGTAGCCGTCGCGGGCCAGTTCGGCGATGCGGCGGTCGGTGAGCTGGGCATTGAGCCATTGTTCACCGGTGCGCAGGGTGGCGCGGATATTGTTGCGCAGGTAATCGCGGATGGTGTCTTCCAGGCCGCCCATGGCGCGGCCCACGCTCTTGCGGCCCAGCTTCATCATGCTGCTGACGCCGGGCAGCTTGGCCAGGGCGTTTTCCTCGAGCAGAAAGTTCTTGATGCCGGTGTAGAGCATCTCGCTGACCATGTCGCTGACCAGTGGATGGTTGAGGCAGGCATGGATGGCTTTTTCGCGCAGGCTTTTCAGACGCAGGGCCTGGGCCAGAATCGCCTCGAAATGCTGCTCCTCGAGCAGCTCACCCACGGTGGCCGGTTCGTCGGCGGCCCGTTTTCGCACCGCTTCCGCCACTTGCAGGATCACCGGTTCCAGCCCGCGCACGGTGTGCACCTGCTTGAGCCAGTCGTCGATCACGGCGGCCAGGGTGTCGGCGTCCACCAGGGCGCCCACGGGGGTTTTGCCCAGGGCTTTGACGCCGTCATCCAGCTGCGTTTGCCAGTAGTTTTTTTGCTGCAGACGCTCACGGGCGTGAGCGACGTGGGCCGCGCGTAACGCGTCGGCCAGATCGGCTGCGTTCATCCGCTTCCTCATTGTTTTTCAGGGAACGGCGCCATCATGCGGCAAAAGCGGGGCCGACCGCGCAGCCATCGCGCCGGGCCGGCCGGGCGCTGGCGCTAACCGGCGGGGCCCGGTTCCACCTGGTCCGGGTAGGCCTGGCGCCAGTATTCAAAGCCGCCGTCCAGGCTGACCACCGATTGAAAGCCCTGTTCATTCAGGTAATCGCTGGCCGCCTGGCTGGAATGGCCATGGTAGCAGTACACCACCAGCGGATGGGCGCGGTCGGTGGTGGCCAGAAACGCCTCCAGGCCGGCCTGGTTGAGGGGCAGGGCGCCGGGAATGCGTGCCTGCTGGTGGCTTTCCGGGTCGCGCACATCGATAAACAAGGTGCCGCCGGCTTGCAGGAGCTCCAGCCCCTGCTCGGGGCCGATACGTTCCGCCATGAAAAACTCCGTTACCGGTCGGCGACCAGGGTCGCGTCCGGGTGTTCACAATTGAGTTTCATGCCGATGGCTTCTTCCAGCTGCGGCAACAGAAAGGCGTCGTCCTCGCAGGCGAAGCTGATCGACACGCCGCTGGCGCCGGCACGGCCGGTGCGGCCGATGCGGTGCACGTAATCCTCCGGGTCTTCCGGCAGGTTGTAATTGATCACATGGGACACCCCTTCGATATGGATGCCCCGGCCGGCCACGTCGGTGGCGATCAGCACCTGCAGGTCACCGGCCCGGAACCGCTCCAGGGTCTTCATGCGCTGGTTCTGCGGCACGTCGCCGGAAATCAGCGACACCTTCAGGCCCTTCTTGTGCAGCCGGTCGTTAAGGCGGCGGGTAATGTCACGGCGGTTGGCGAACACGATCACCTTGTCCATGTTTTCCATGGTGATCAGGTTGTAGAGCAGGTTGAATTTGTCGTTGGTGGCGGTGATGTAGACCTTCTGATCGACGGTTTCGGTGGTCACCTGGGTGGGCTCGATCTCGACCACCGCGGCGTCCTCGGTCCAGCGCTGGGAGAGCGCCATGACATCGTCGTTGAAGGTGGCGGAGAACAGCTGGGTTTGCCGGTAGCGGCTCTGCGGCGTCATGCGCACGATGCGTTTCACGTCCGGGATAAAACCCATGTCCAGCATCCGGTCCGCTTCGTCCAGCACCAGGGATTCCACCCGGTCCAGCCACAGGTCACGGCGCTTGGCGAAATCCAGCAGCCGCCCCGGGGTGGCCACCAGAATATCGATCAGCCGGGTTTGCAGGCGTTCCTGCTGGCGGTTGAAGTTCATGCCACCGACCACGCTCATCACCTGCAGGTCGGTGTGGGCGGACAATTGTTTGGCGTCCTTTTCGATCTGCATGGCCAGTTCCCGGGTGGGCGCCACGATCAGCGCCCGGGGTTCGCCGGCGAAGCGCTGCACGGTGATCGGATTGCGCAGCAGATCATTGATCATGGTGATCAGGAAGGCGGCGGTCTTGCCGGTGCCGGTCTGGGCGCGGCCAATGGCGTCGGCGCCGGCCAGGGTGTGCTTGAGAACGGTGGCCTGAATCGGCGTGCAGTATTGAAAGCCCGCGTCGGCGATGCCGCGCATCAATGCCGGTTCCAGGTCGAAATCATGAAACCGGGTTTCCCCCTCTTTTTCCGGCACCTGGAATTGCTCCAGGGTCCAGTCTTGCGTGGTCTCGTTTTGCATTGAATCGCTCGGTTAGGAAAGCCGGAAACGGCGGTATTCGGCTCTTTCGGCCGGCCTTCGCCGGGCGCCGCCGGGTGGTTGTCCACCGGTCGGCGGCGTGGTCAGGGGAGACAGTGTATAAAAAGCAGGCTCACGCGAATACCAAAACCCGGTTATTGGCGGGCATGGCGTGGTCGCCGAGCAGGGCGCGGCGGTGTTCGGCGAAGCGCGCCACCACCCATTCCTGATCGCGGATGCCCATGGCCGGGTCGCGGGCTTTCAGGCTTTCGTCGAACTGGCGGTTGCTGTCGCTGGTGGGGCGGCCCTGGTAGTGGAAGGGCCCATAGACCAGGAAGCGGCCCTGCCCGGTCAGGCGCTGACAGGCCTGCTCGATGCACAGCGCCACCTGCTCGGCGGACATGATGTGGAAGGTGTTGGCGGTGAAGATGTACTCAAAGGGCCCCAGCGGCCAGGCGTCCTGCACCCGCAGGGGAATCGCCGGGCGCAGGTTGGCGGCGGGCTCGCCGCCCAGGCGCTGGTTCAGGGCCTGCAGATTCTCCGGCTGCTCGGAAGGCGTCCAGCCGATCTCCGGGAATTGTGGCGCCAGCCACTGGGCGTGCTGGCCGGTGCCGGCGCCGATTTCCAGCAGGTTGCCGGGGCGGGTGAGGTACTCTTGCAGGACCTGAAGAATCGGGCCCTTGTTGTTTTCCGCCGCCTGGGAAAAGGGGAGCATAGGTGGTCCTGTTCAGGGACTCACTTCCTGACCATCTTCTGGCCGGCCACCATGATGCGCTGGTACGCGGTGGGCATGAGCCGTTGCATGCTGTCGATGGCGCGCGCATCGGAGCCGATCAGCACGCGCCGCTTGTTGCCGCGCACTCCCTTGAGGATGGTGCGGGCGGCTTCCTCCGGCGTGGTGCGGAACATCTTCTCGAAGTCCCGGCGGGCCTTTTCCGGATCGCCGGTGATGCGCTCCATGCCGTCGGCCATGCGCGCGTTACGGGCGATGTTGGTCTTGATGCCGCCGGGATGAACGGTGGTGCAGGACACCTGGCCGCCTTCGATTTCCAGTTCCTGGCGCAGGGATTCGGTGAAACCGCGCACCGCGAACTTGGCGGCGTTATAGGCGGACTGGGTGGGCACGCCGATCAGGCCGAACACGCTGGAGACGTTCACGATATGCCCTTCCTGGGCGCGCTTCAAATGGGGCAGGAATGCCTTGGTGCCGTACACCACGCCCCAGAAGTTGATGCCCATGAGCCATTCGAAGTCCTCGTAGCTCACGTCTTCCACGGTGGCGCCCAGGGCCACGCCGGCATTGTTGATGACCAGATGAACGGCGCCGAAATGGCCGGCCACCCGTTCGGCGAAGGCGTAGACCGCGTCCCGGTCGGCCACGTCGAAGGCTTCGGTGATCAGCCGGTCCTTGCCCAGCCCCAGGTCGCGGGCGGTGTCGCGCAGGGCGGTTTCGTTGATGTCGGAGAGGGCCAGGCGGGCGCCGGCGGCGGCCAGCTGTTGCGCCAGGGCGCGGCCGATCCCGGAGCCGGCGCCGGTGACCACGGCCACCTTATCGTTGAAATCTTTCATTGCGAGTTCATCCGTTGCGATGGAATGGCCGGAGTGTAGCGATTCCACACATTCCAAAGGGGCCAATCATCCGGTGAGCGATGACCCTGACGCCGTGGCGCGGTGTCAGGTCGGCTCCAGGCAACCTTCGGCGGCGACCCCGGCAATGGCCGAACGGCAGCGTTCCACGGCCTGATCCAGGGCCGCCTCGTCGTCGCCGTCCACGGTCACCGGCGCGTGCAGGGTCAGGGCCACGGTGCCCGGGTGCATGCGCAGGCTGTCCGGCGGCAGGATTTCCCGGGTGCCGGTGAGGGTCACCGGCAGCAGCGGCAGGTCCAGATCCCGGGCCATGCGGAAGGCGCCTTTCTTGAAGCGGCGCAGTTCGCCGTCGCGGCTGCGGGTGCCTTCCGGAAAGAACAGAATACTGGTGCCGTCCACCAGCCGGGCCTTGGCGCTTTCCAGGCTGGCCTGGGCGGCGCGGGAGTCGCCACGGTCGATAAAGATGTGCCCGAGCAGGGCGCAGCAGGGACCGATGACCGGCACCTTGCGCAGCTCCTGCTTCATGACCCAGCGGAAGTCCTTGTTCAGGTGCCCGTAGAGCACCCAGATATCGAACTGGCTGAGGTGGTTGGCGACGATCACATAGCTTTGTTTGGGATCGAGATGCTCCAGGCCGTGCAAGCGCACCTGCACGCCGCTGAGCAGCAGGCCCAGCCGCGACCAGGGCACGGCGGTGAGACGGCCGGCCCGGCGTGGGCCGAGGAACGGCACCAGAACAAAGCAGAGCAGCCCGGCCAGCAGGGTGGCGGCCAGCATCAGGGGCGCGAAAACGAACCAGGAATATACGAAGAAGAGCGCGTTCACCATGCCTGTCGACCCCGTCCGGACGGCGAAAAGGGGCTGTCCCTTATGGTTGGTGGGGAGATGTGAGCCACATTATGTTAGCGGAGATGGCCGAATATGACAGGCGTTATTGGGGTTTTGTTACGTTTTCGACGCCCGGCGGACGGCCGGGGCCGCGCAGATCCAGGCTGCTGTAGTAGTGCCCCTGATAGCGGGGTTGGCGCACGGATTCGCCCAGGCGGCGCAGGGTGAAATGGGCGGCATCGCGCAGCAGCAGCCGGGCCAGCCAGTCCGGGATGGCGCCACCGGGGTCCAGATGCAGCCGGTAGTCCACCCGCACCTGCCCGGGCTCGGCCCGTTGGAAGGTGAGGCTGCCGCGCAGATGCGGCACCCGCACATAGCGCGGGTCCGGGGGCAGCAGGTCCGGGCGGTTGGTGAGCGCCACCGTGACCCGGCCCGGCGGCGGAGTGGGCGTTTGCACCACCCGGCTCTCCAGCAGTGCCTCGCGGTCGTGCAGCGGCCACGGCAGGCGGGTGACCAGACGCAGGTTACGGGCGCCGTCCTCGGCGGGCTTGAGCGCCTGCACCGAGGTCACGAAGTGCAGCCAGCCCGGGTAGGCCGGGTAGTCATCCAGCAGCGCCACCAGGGCGTATTCGTCGGGCAGGGGGAAGCGGGTGGTGGCATGAATGGCGAAGCCGCTTTCGCCGCCGCCTTGCTGGAATACCTGGATCTGTTGCCGGTCACTGACCAGCACCCAGTTGCGTCTGGTGTCGTCCGGGAGAGGCTTCGCCCCATCGGCGGCGCCGGCCAGCAGAGGCAGCAACAGCACCATGGGTAATCGGAGGCCGCGTTTTTGCATATTGTCTAATCCGAACGTCTTAGGGCTTTCGCGGCCATGATAGGCCCAGCATGCGCTCAAGGCTGGGCCGTTGGTCCGGTTTTCAGGCCCGCCGGGCGGCCGATGATGGAGTAAAGGTAGTACGCCGGTGTTAGACTCGGCGCTTTCGTTGGTAGTAACAAACCTTCTTATCGACAAAGCAATGACAACGCAACCATGAGACGCCGTGTATGACCAAGCGTTTCCCGCTCCGATGGACGCATCGGTGGCTGCATTGGCTGGTAGGGGGCATGGTGGTGGCGGCCTTCGTGGTGACGCTGCCGGAACATGAGGATCGGGTCGACCGGCCCGCCTTCCGCACCCATTTCGTGAACAGCCACGACAATCTGGACGGCCGCTGGCAGATGCGGTTCGCCTCCGATGCGGAAACGCCCCTGGTGCACGCCGCTTCCATGGTGGAGCTGCCCGATGGCCGGCTGCGTGCCTTCTGGTTCGCCGGCACCGCCGAGGGGGCCGAGGATGTGGGCATCCACTCCGCGGTGTTTGACCCGCGCCGTTCCCAATGGAGCGACGAGGAGCGGGTGGTGACCCGCGAGCAGATCCGCCGCCAGTGGGGCCGCCATGTGCGCAAGCTGGGCAACGCGGTGCCGGTGCTCGATGACGACGGCCGCATGCGGCTGTTCGTGGTGGCGGTGAGTTTTGGCGGCTGGGCGGCGAGCCGCCTGGTGGTGATGGATTCCCATGATCTGGGCGCCACCTGGACCTTCGACGAAGCGCTCACCGCCAGTCCCTTCCTGAATATCAGCACCCTGGTGAAGACCCCGCCGATTCATTATCAGGACGGCACCGTCGGCCTGCCGGTCTACCACGAGATGGTGGGCAAGTTCGGCGAAATCCTGCGCCTGGACCGCAACAATCATATCGTCGACAAGGAACGCATCGGCCACGGCCGCAAGGCGATCCAGCCGCTGATCCTGGTGGACGGGCCGAAGCGCGCCACCGCCCTGCTGCGCAACGAAAGCGAGGACGATCAGGGCCGCCTGTACCGCAGTGATACCGCCGATGGCGGCAACGACTGGAGCCCGCTGTACAGCTCCAAGCTGACTAATCCGTCGGCGGCGGTGGGCGGCGTGGTGCTGTCGTCCGGGCACTGGCTGGTGGTGGCCAACTGCAACGCCTACGAGCGCGACGATCTCTGTGTGCACGAAAGCAAGGACAGCGGCCAGACCTGGACCGAGCGGCTGTTTTTCCACAACCGGGAGGCCTGGCGCGATGGCCGGGTGGAGGAGGCCGCGTTTCTGCGCATGATCGACGAGGAAGTGGCCGACACGCTGAACGCCGAGGACCCGGCCCTGCTGCGCAGCCGGGTGGATCACAACAAATGCGCCCGGGACGGCTGTGAGTTCCAGTACGACTATCCCTATGTGCTGCAGGCCCGTAACGGCGACGTGCACATCCTCTACACCTGGAACAAGACCGCCATTCGCCACGCCTGGCTGCCCGCCGACGAGACCCCGGGGGAAAGCGGATGATGGTGCCGGAACTGATTTGCGCGCTGGTGCTGATGGCGGTGGCCCTGCGCCTGGGCGCGCGCCTGCCACGGCCGGCCCGGGCGGCGCTGGCCGGGGTCACCCTGGTGGCGGCGCTGCTGCCGTTTCCCTATGGCCTGTCCGGCTGGGTGCTCAGCTATTTGAGCCACTTCAGCCTGTCCTCCGGGCTGCTGGCCCTGGTGGCCATTCAACACCGCCTCACCGGGCATTACTGGTTGCCGGTGCGCGAACTGCGCGCCGTCTGTCTGCTGCTGGTGGGGCTGGCGCTGTGGTTCTATCCCATGAGCCTGGGCTCCAGCTACGCGGACCCCTACGCGCTGGGCTTTGGTGATACCCTGTTCAGCGTGGTGCTGCTGCTGGTGGGACTGTTCGCCTGGCTGAACCGGGCCTACGCCAGTTGCGCGGTGCTGGTGGTGGCGCAGCTCGCCTATGGCGCCAATCTGCTGCACTCCGACAATCTGTGGGATTACCTGATCGACCCCTGGCTGGTGTTCTGGGCCATCGGCTGGCTGGTGCGGGACCGGTTGCTGGTGCGCCGCGCCCAGCGCGTGCCGGTGGAAAGCCCGGCCCCGGCGGCGGCGCCGGCGGGCATCGTCGAGCGCTGATCAGACCCGGCGGCGTGGCCACAGCAGGGCGGCGCCGTAGCCCACCATGAACATCACCAGATTGCCGATCAGCCCGGTGTAATAGAGATCGAACGGCGCGCTCAGCGCCGCCGGCAGCGCCCCCTTATTGGTGAGCACCGTCCAGGAGGTGAACAGCAGGGTGGCGACAATCCCCCACCAGGCCGCCCGGCCGTCACCGCGCCGGCTCAGAAACCCGAGCAGATACAGCCCCAGCATGCCGCCGCCGAACAGCGACACCAGGATGGTGGAGGTGTCCTGCAGGGTGTGGGTGTGGGCACCGTTGAGCCAGAGGGCGCCGAGAATCATCAGCGCGGTGACGGCGGTGGCCACGTAGCGGGCCACGCGCAGATAGTGGCGGTCGTCCAGGCCGGTGCGCAGATGGCGCCGGTAGAGGTCGACGATGGACACCGTGGTCACCGAGTTGATGCTGGAATCCAGCGAACTCATGGCCGCCGCCAGGGCCGCCGCCACCACCAGACCGGCCACGCCGGCGGGCAGGTACTCGGTGATGAACCAGGGCAGGATGGTCTCCGCTTTCTCGGTGCCGGCCAGCACCGCGCTGGCCATCGGGTCCGGATGGTGCTGGAAGAACACCCACAGGGCGGTGCCCAGCAGCATATAGAACGCCCACACCGGCAACGCGGTGAACAGATACACCCACAGGCCCCGGCGCGCTTCCCGGGTGGAACGGGAGGCGCAGTAGCGCTGCACCGTGTTCTGGTTGCTGGAGTATTCGGTGAGCCAGTTGGTTAGGCCGATAAACAGCATCATGGTGGCGGTCTTCTCGCTCAACGACAGTCCCCAGCGCACCGGTTGGGGCTCGCCGTCGCGCCATTCCGCCAGGGCGAACTTGCCGGCGGCCCCCGCCTCCCGGAACACCTGACCCAGTCCGCCGGGCAGCGCTTCCACCACCACCCACAGGCACAGCAGGCCGCCGATCAGCAACACCAGGGTCTGCAGCACATCGGTCCAGATCACCGCGTCGATGCCGCCGATCACGGTATAGAGCCCGACGAACAGACCGGCGGCGATGATCGCCGTGGTCGGCGACACCTCAACCAGCTGCAGGATCAGCACCGACAGCAGCCACAGGATCATGGCCAGGCGCACCAGCTGGGCGACAATAAAGGCCACCGCCCCGTAGACCCGCACGCTGGGGCCGAAGCGCAGTTCCAGAAACTCGTAGGCGCTGGTCATATTGCCGCGCCGGAAGAACGGCAGAAACACCCGTGCCGCCACCACCAGCGCCAGGGGCAGGGCCAGATTGGGCAGGTAACGCAGCCAGCCGGTTTTGAAGGCGTCGGCGGGGTAGGCCAGAAAGGTGACCGAACTGATCGAGGTGCCCACCAGGGACAGGCCGATCACCCAGCCGCGAAAGCGGCGCCCGCCGACGAAGTACTCCTCGGTACTGGTGTTGCGGCGCGCGAACCCGAAGCCGATCAGCAGAATCACGGCCAGGTAGGCGAGCAGCACCGCCCAGTCCAGGGGCGCCAGGGTCATTCCAGAATTTCCACCTGGTCGGCCTGTTCACCCCGTTCCGAATGCCGGGTCACGAAGCGCACCGGCGTGCCCGCCCGCAGACTGCGGCGGCCACCGTCGCGCACCGCCTTGAAATGGACGAACACTTCCTCGCCATTGTCGGCCAGGATAAAGCCGAATCCCTTCTTGGGATTGAACCATTTCACCTCGCCCCGGCGGCGACCGTCGTTGCCCGCCGCGGCCGGCATCCGGGGCGCGGGCAGACGACCCCAGGGCAGCAGGGCCAGGGCGTACAGCAGCACCGGAACCCACAGCCAGGCGGCGGCACCGAAAGCGGCGTCACCGTGGCTGGCCACCAGACCGGCCAGGTACACCAGAACCGCCGCGTGCAACGGCCGGCGGGTGGGGCCGCCGGCCAGACACACCAGATTGACCGCCGCCGCCAGCAGCAGGCCCAGGCCGGTCTGTTGCGACAGCAGCGGGGAGATCACCAGCACCTGCTCGCCGCCATGGGCGAACAGCACGAAGGAATCGGGGGCGAACAGCAACCCGGCGCCGGGCAACGCCAGTAACAGGACGGCCAGAGCGTACACGGCCGCCAAGGGTTTGGAGACTTTCATGGAATCGGCGTACCTTTTTTCGAAGCAAATGTGTGGTGGGGCCCGGGTCAAAAGGGGCCCTCTGTCGGAAGACTCATATCCGTGGATACCGGAGGCTGTAGTAAGGCGCCTCTCTGCTTATCGCCGCGCATTGTAACCAAGCGGCGGCGCAATCTCATGCCCCGTGGCGCTCGCCGCCGCGCCCCACGGCCAGTATCATGCGGGCATGCGCTTTCCCTTTCTCACCGACGCCTTTCTGGGCGCGCTGGAGGCCACCGGTGCCGCCACCCCGGCGCGCGGTTGGAGCCCCTGCCACCTGCGCCACGGCGACGCTTTTTTGCCGCTCTATGCCCGCGACGGCTCCCGGGGCGAGTATGTGTTCGACTTCGCCTGGGCCGATGCCTACCAACGCCACGGGCTGCCCTATTACCCCAAGCTGGTCACCGCCATTCCGTTTACCCCGGTGGTGGGGCCCCGCTGGCGCGGTGAATGGCGGGCCGACGAGCTGTGGCGGCAGGTGCGCGAGCGGGCCCGGGAGCAGGGCGCCAGTGGCTGGCATCTGCTGTTCCCGGACCGCCCCGCCCGGGAGGCCCTGGCGGAGCTGCCGCTGATCGAGCGCCAGGCCTGCCATTTCCGCTGGTTCAACCGGGGCTACCAAGACTTCGAAGCCTTTCTGGCCACCTTCAATTCCCGTAAACGCAAGAGCGTGCGCCGGGAGCGCCGGCGGGTGGCGGAGCAGGGGCTCACCGTGGAACGGCTCACCGGCGCCGACATCGGCCCGGACAGCTGGCGGTTCTTTTACCAGTGCTACGCCAACACCTATCTGGTGCGCGGCCAGTTGCCCTACCTTGGCGAGGCGTTCTTTCACCGGCTGGCGGCGGAACTGGGCGACCAGCTGCTGCTGGTGCTGGCCCGCCACGGCGAGGAGCCGGTGGCGGCGGGGCTCTACCTGTTCGACCAGGGGGCACTGTACGGCCGCTATTGGGGGGCGGTGCGGGAGTACGACGGCCTGCATTTCGAGGTCTGTTACTACCAGGGTATCGAGTTCGCCATCGAACGGGGTCTGCGGGAGTTCGACCCGGGGGTGCAGGGCGAGCACAAGATTCTGCGCGGCTTCGAGCCGGTGCTGACCTATTCGCTGCACTGGCTGGCGGAGCCGGCGTTTCATGACGCGGTGGCGGATTTCTGCCAGCGCGAGGCGCGCCAGGTGCTGGCCTACCGGGATGAGGCGCGCACCCTGTTGCCGTTCCGGGCGGATCAGGCGATGGCCGGTTCCGGCAGCGGTTCCGCCGACGGCGCCAGCCCGCGCTGAATCATCAGCGCCATGGTCACCGGGTCGCGGGGATCGGTACGGGGGTGGGTCGGGCATTTCGGGCCCAGGGCGGCGGTCACGTCGTCCAGGGTGTCGTCGCTGCTGTCGTCCAGGTTCACCAGGTACTCCAATACCCGCCCGCCGCCGTCCACCAGGGTGCCGGTGTACATGCGCTCGTCGCAGCGGCACACCAGGGCGAACACGCTGTCGTTGACGGCCACTCCCCGGGCGGCCAACCAGGCGGTCAGGGCGGGGTCGAGCACGCCCTTGCGAACCAGGTGGGTACATTCGCATACCGCCTGCCAGGTATTGCGGTGACTGATTTTGGACAGTTGCATCGCGTGGTTTCCCCTCACCCCGATGATTGATTCCCCGAATATTTTGTGAACAGTATCACAAAAAAGTGCCTGGTCAAATATTGCTCAGCGGGTCCGGAAGAGCGGCGGCATGGGACAGTCCAGCAGCGCGCACAGGGCCCGCAGCAGCTCCGCCTCGGCCACCTGCACCCGGCCATCGGCGAGCACCAGGTCGGCGGCGGCGTCGATCAGCGGTGCCTTCAACAGCGGGGTAAGGCGGTTGAGCCGGTCCACGGCGGTGCGCAGCCGGGCCGGGCTGCAGTTGTTCGGCGGCAGCAGCAGGCGGCCCGGCGGCAGCAGCCCGTGGGTGGCGCGCAGGAAGGCGTCCAGGGCGGTGGTGCGGACGGAATCGCCGGCCCAGGCCAGCAGTGAGAACACCACCTGGATTTCATTGGCCACCGCGCTCAGACGCCGGATCTCCATGCCCGGCAGCGCCCGGGGGGCGGGCGTCAGCGCCTGCCGGGCGATGGCCGCCAGGGCCCGGCACAGCAGGTCATCCCCGCCCCGATGGCGGGTGATCGCCTGCAACTGGGCGATGATCACCGGCCGTCGCCGCTCCGGCGCCTGGCGCAGGGTGGCCACCGCCAGGTCCAGCAGCGGCAGGCGCAGCCGGGTGCCCTGGGCGCGCACCTGTTCCACCAGCGCCCGCCGGCGGCCGGCGCGCAACGCCGGCGGCGGCTCCACCGGGCCCAGCACCAGGGCGTACAGCACGCACTCGGCGCCCTCCTGGGTGTGCAGCGCCCGCCGCAAATCCTCGGGAATGCTGGCCAGCAGCGAGCGGGCATAGCCCAGATTGGCCCGGTCAAGCTGTCCCACCTGGTGGGACGCGCCGGGCCGGTGGCCGGCCGGCCGTTGCTGCCGCCGGCCGCGCACCCGGGCCCGCGCCGGCCAGTCCGGCCCCAGTGCCAGCAGACGCTGGTCGAGGCTGGGATGGCTGGCCAGCAGACGCCGCCAGCGGATTGCCAGGGTGTCGGCGAAGGCCATATGGCTCAGGTCTTCCGCGTGCAGGCTGCGCAGGTGGGAGCCGTGGTCACGGATCTTGATCAGGGCGCCGGCCAGGCCCGCCGGCTGGCGGGTGAACTGCACCGCGCTGGCATCGGCCAGCCGTTCCCGCTGGCGGGCGATGGCGGCTTTGATCAGGCGCCCGAAGAACAGGCCGGCGTAGCCGATCACCATCAGCACCAGACCGCCCAGGGCGAACAGCGGCAGGCCCCGCCGGCGCCCCTCGCCGGCGGCGCCGTGCAGCATGAATTCGCCCACCTTACCGATCGCCAGCACCCCGGCCAGGGCGGCCAGCAGGCGCAGATTCAGGCGCATATCCGCGTTCAGGATATGGCTGAACTCATGGGCCACCACGCCCTGCAGCTCGTCCCGGTCGAGCCGTTCCAGGGCGCCCCGGGTGACCACCAGCACGGTGGTGGAGGGCGTCAGCCCGGCCACCAGGGCATTGATGCCGCCCTCGTCGGGCAGCACGAAGATGCGCGGCGGCAAGGTGCCGGCGGCGATGCTGATCTCCTCGACCACGTTGAGCAGCCGGCGCTGGGCCGGGTCGCGGGGGTTGGCGGGCAGCTCATGGGCGTGCAGCAGGCGGGCCAGGGCCGGGCCGCCTTCGCGCAGCTGCCAGGCTTTGCGCAGGGAGCCGCCCACCAGCACCGCCAGGGTGGTGGCGGTGACCGCCAGGCCGATGTTACTGGTCAGCCATTGGCCCAGGGACGGCCCGGGGAACAGCCAGCGGCTGACCAGCCAGGCGCAGAGGTCCACGGCGGCGGCCACCGCCCCCAGCGCGCACAGGAAATAGAACACCAGCAGCGCGGAGCGCCGCCTTGCCTGCGCCTGATGATCGAAGAAGTCCATGGCGGGGAGGGTCAGAACGAGACGTTGACCGCCCGGCGCGCTTCCGGGTTCTCGATATCCAGCAAGGAGGCTTCCTTGAAGGGACCGAACAGGCCGCTGACCGCGTTATTGGGGAACTGCTCCCGGTAGGTGTTGTATCTCATCACCGCGTCGTTGAAGGCTTGCCGGGCGAAGCCGATGCGGTTCTCGGTGGCGGTCAGTTCCTCGGTCAGCGCCTGCATGGTCTGGTCGGCCTTCAGGTCCGGGTAGTTCTCGCTCACCGCCAGTAGCCGGGACAGGCTGCCGGAGAGGATCGATTCCGCCCGGCCCAGGCGGCCCACGGCGGCGCCGTCGTCCGGTTCGGCGGCGGCTTCGCGGCGGGCGCCCTCGGCCTGATTGCGCGCCTCGGTGACCCGGGTCAGGGTCTCCCGTTCATGCTCCAGGTAGGCCTTGGCGGTGGTCACCAGGTTGGGAATCAGGTCGTGGCGGCGCTGCAGCTGCACGTCGATTTGCGCGAAAGCGTTCTTTAAACGGTTGCGAAGGCTGACCAGGCGGTTGTAGATCACCACCAGATAAATCAGCCCCGCCAGTATCACGGCGAAGAACAGCCAGGTCCCCATCTTTCCCCCTCTCCCTGCCGAGTTGTTATGACCGTGCATAACGTTACTGCAAGCGAGAGGTTCTGGCTATTGGCGTGATGGCGACCGTGTCACGATTGCAGTGGGTGCAGTGGCAGGTAGTGGTCCACCAGCAGGGCGGTGAACAACACGAACAGGTAAACAATGGAGTAGCCGAACGTTTTCATCGGCAGTTTCGGGTCCTGGCTGAAACGCAGACGGATGGCGTGCACCAGGAAAATACCGCTGAGGATCACCGCGCTGACCAGATAGATCAGCCCGCTCATGCCGGTCAGGTAGGGCAGCAGCGAACAGATGAACAGCAGAATGGTGTAGTAGAGCACCGATTCCCGGGTAAAGGGGATGCCGTGGGTCACCGGCAGCATCGGCACGTCCGCCTTGGCGTATTCATCGGCGCGGTGGATCGCCAGCGCCCAGAAGTGCGGCGGCGTCCATACGAAGATGATCAGCACCAGCAGCCAGGCATAGGGGTCCAGGGAATTGGTCACCGCCGCCCAGCCGAGCAGCGGCGGAATGGCGCCGGCGATGCCGCCGATCACGATGTTCTGCGGCGTGGCGCGCTTCAAATAGAGGGTATAGACGAAGGCGTAGCCGACGAAGCCGAACAGGGTCAGGCCGGCGGTCAGCGGATTGACCAGGAAATAGAGCATGGCCATGGAGGCCAGCGCCAGGGCCACGGCGAACGCCACCGCCGCCTTCGGGGAGATCACCCCGGCCACCAGCGGGCGCTTCTCGGTGCGCTTCATGATGGCGTCGATCTTCTGGTCCATGATCTGGTTGATCGCCGCCGACGCCATCATCGCCAGGGACAGCCCCACGAAGGCGGGGATAAAGATGTGCAGGGGCACCATGCCCGGTGGATCGGTGGCCAGGAACATGCCGGCCACGGCGGTGACCATCAGTAGCATCACCACGCCGGGCTTGGTCAGCGCCAGATAGTCCCGCCAGCCGGCGGCGGGGCGGCTGTGCTGCTCGGGCTGATTGGCGCCCATTGCCTTATCGTTCGCGCTCATGGTGACTCCCTCTCGACCTGTTCTCGGTGCCCCTCAGGGCTGCCCGTCCGGGCGCGGGTGGCGGGCCGCGCATTTTACGTTGATGGCGCGGATAAAGAGTACCAGCGATATCAACAGAAGCACGGCCACGAAGTTGTGCGATACCGCCACCCACAACGGCACCGAGAACACCACGTTACTGATGCCCAGGCTGATCTGCACGGCCAGAAGGCCCAGGATCACCAGGCCGAAATTGCGGAAGAACCGGCTGCGGGCCCGGGTCAGAATACGGGCCACCAGCAGCAACACCATCACCGTGACCAGCAGGGCGCCGAAGCGGTGCATCACATGGATGGTGGTGCGGGCGTCGTTCTGCAGCACGCCGAACTCGTAGTCCGGCCGGTCGTGCTCATGGCCCCAGAAGACGAAGGCGTCCTCGAAGTTGATGTGGTCCACCCAGCCGTCCTCGCAGACCGGCAGCTCGGTGCACACCACGGCGGCGTAGTTGGCGGTGGTCCAGCCGCCCAGGGCGATCTGCAACACCACCGCGACCAGCGCCAGGCCGCCCAGGGTTCTGAGGCTGCGCACATCGCAATCGTTGAGAAAGCGCGGCCAGCGATACAGGCGGGCGGTGAGCAGCGCCAGCAGGGTGAGGGTGGTGAAGCCGCCCAGCAGATGCAACATGACGATGGTGGGCTGCAGGCCCATGGTCACCGTCCACATGCCCAGCAGGCCCTGGAAAATCACCAGCGCCACCAGGAACAGGGGCAGCTTCACCGGCTGCTTCTCGCGCTTGCGGTTGACCAGGCTGAGGGCGGCGATGATCAGGATCAGCAGGCCCAGGGTGGAGGCGAAATAGCGGTGCACCATCTCCGGCACGGTCTTGTGCGCTTCGCGCAGCTGGCCGGGGCTGGTGGCGTTCTGTTCATTGACGTGCTCAATGGCCTTGCGCACGTCCAGGTGGCCATAGCAGCCGGGCCAGTCCGGGCAGCCCAGGCCGGCGTCGGAGAGCCGGGTCCAGGCGCCGAGAATGATCACGCCGGCGGCCAGGATCAGCGCCAGCACGGCCACGCGGCGCAGCCACAGTTGCGAGGAAGTGAGAGGTTGCCGGGGTTCGGGATGCATGTGTCGAAACCTGTAGGGATAGCGGGCGCCGCTTCAGATCAGCGAGCCCTTCAAGGTACGTTCAAGATCCAGGCGGATGTTTTCCGCCTCCTCCAGGGTGGCGTCCATGTCCTCGTGGGTGGGGTAGCGCAGAAAGATCTGCCCGTCCGGGCTGACCACGAATATATCGCCCAGCGCGTCCCCGCCGGTTTCTTCATAGGCCGGCGCCAGCGCCGCTTTCACGGTGCCGGCATCGCCGTGCGTTTCCACCATGCCGGCCACCTGATCGTCCAGGAAGCCGCGCAGATCGTCGGACGCCGGCGCGGTGAGTACCACCACCCGGCGCAGCCGATCCATGTTCTCGCCCAGGGTGCGCTGCACCTGGCGCACCTGGTAATAAAGGCCGTTCTTGCAGGCCCGGTCGCAGTCGGCGCCGGCCACGTACATCAGGCTCCAGCGTCCGCTGGTGTCGGCGTCGTCGTAGGGTTCGCCGTCGCTGTCGCGCAGGTCCAGGGCCTCGAGCTGCACATGGGGAATGAGCAACTGGCCCTGGTTCTGCCGGGGCAGCGACCAGGGGTCGACGAAATAGCGCCCGGCGATAAAGAACAGGACAAAGGGGCTGACGATGGCCAACAGGGTCAGTCGGTTTTTGAGACGTGGCGACATGATGTTTCAGTGATCCGGTCGGGGGCGCCGGCGGAATCGGGCGACCAGGTACATGATCAGGGCGGCCAGCCCCAGCCCCAGCCACTGCAGCGCATAGGCCTGGTGGCGTTCCGGGCTGATCGCCGCCGTGATGTCCTGCCAGGGCCTTGGCAGCACGGGGGCGTCACCCAGGGACTGTTCGGGCGGCACCCGAATCTCGAAGGGCGCCAATTCTACCCCAAGTCGGCGCCCGATGGCTGCAAAATCCACCTTTTGCACCCGCAATGGCCATTGGTGCTCCGCCAGGGGCGTGCTTTTCAGCACCAGGGCGCGGGTGTCGGGTTCATACACCTGCCCGGTAACGGTCACCGGGCCGGATATCGGGGCCACGTCCGGCAGCCGGGCGCGGTCGGCGCCCCGGGGCAGCCAGCCCCGGTTCACCAGCACCCAGCGGCCATCGTCGGCGTGCAGCGGGCTGAGCAGGTAGTAGCCGGCCACGCCCTGGTAGGTGCGGTTGTCGAGCAGCACCGGGTGGTCGTTGTCGACGGTGCCGCGCACCCGCACCGGCAGGTGCTGGCGGTCGTCGCGGCCCAGCGCCTGGTCCAGGCTCACCGGCGCGGCCTGGGCCTTGGCGGTCTGGTCGGCCAGCCAGGCACGCTTTTCACCGGCCCGCTGCCATTGCCACCAGGACAGGCTCAGGCACGCCGCGACCACCGTGAGGGTGAGCAGCAGGCCTAGGGGGGAAAAGCGCCTATTCATCTTTCACTCGCTGGGGTGGCGGCTACAATGGGCGCGTATTGTACCCGACCGGGTTCGCACGTCGAGGCAATGCCGCCCGGCGTTGGCTAAGGAGAAGTGTATGTGGTGGGTGAAGCTGATCGTCATCGTGCTGTTGATCGCGGCGGTGGTGGCGCTGGGCAAGGCGTTGATGTCGCTGGTGCGTGGCCAGGGCAAGGACGGCAAGACCATGCGCGCCCTGGCCTGGCGGGTCGGTTTCTCGGTGGCGGTGTTCCTGTTCATCCTGCTGAGCATGATGATGGGCTGGATTGAGCCCCACGGCGTCAACCCGGCGGCCAGCCCGGACGCGCCCATGGAGCAGTCGGCGGAATAAGCGTTTGTTGATCGCGGTTGAAACCGCTCCTACAGCACCCGATCAAACAGGGTAGCAGCGGTTTCAACCGCGATCCTCCCCACACCGAAAAACAAAAAGCCCCGGCTTGTGACCGGGGCCTTTTGTTTCCAGGGTGGTCGGCGGGGTTACAGCCAGTACACCACCACGAAAAGGAACAGCCAGACCACGTCCACGAAGTGCCAGTACCAGGCCCCCGCTTCCCAGGCGAAATTGTTTTCCGCGTCGAAGTGGCCCTTGATCACACGCAGCAGCGTGACGAACAGGAAGATGGTGCCGATGGTCACGTGAACACCGTGGAAACCGGTCAGCATGAAGAACAGGCTGCCATAGATGCCGGCGTGCAGGGTCAGACCCATTTCCTCGTAGGCGTGATGGTATTCCCAGGCCTGAAGGCACAGGAAGATGGCGCCCAGCACCACGGTTACAGCCTGGAAGCCGATCAGCTTGCCGCGCTTGCCTTGCAGCAGGGCGTGGTGAGCGATGGTCAGGGTCACCGAGCTGGTCAGCAGGATGGCGGTGTTGATCGCCGGCAGGCCCCAGGCGCCCATGGCCTGGGTGACGGTGCCGTCCGGGGTTTTCACCAGCGGCCACATGGCCTGGAAGCTCGGCCACAGCAGCTCGTGGGTCATGGCGTTGTTACCGGCGCCGCCCAGCCACGGCACGATCAGCCAGCGGGTGTAGAACAGGGCGCCGAAGAAGGCACCGAAGAACATCACCTCG
Organism: Alloalcanivorax gelatiniphagus; assembly: GCF_005938655.1. GTDB lineage: Bacteria > Pseudomonadota > Gammaproteobacteria > Pseudomonadales > Alcanivoracaceae > Alloalcanivorax > Alloalcanivorax gelatiniphagus. The sequence goes on along the minus strand of NZ_VCQT01000036.1, from coordinate 60,520 downwards.
GAGAAAATGAACCACAGCATGCCCTGGCGGTAGGAAATGCCCAGCTGCTTGCTGTGCAGGCCGCCCACGGATTCCTTGATGGTGTCGCGCCACCAGATGGCGATCACCAGCCACAGGGTGGCCAGGCCGAAGAAGAACAGCGGCATCCCCCAGCTACCCTGGAACTTGTCCGGGGCGGTGCTCTGCTGGATAAAGTGGGCCCCGCCCACGGCGGTCATGAACAGCCCTACCGAAGCCGCCAGGGGCCAGGGGCTGCTCTCGGGTACGTAATACTTCTCAGTAGCCATTTTGAAAAAGTCTCCTGTACAACCGGGCCGTTACCGGGCGACCGCATTGTTGTTGATAACGGTGTTTTTGGTAGCGGCGACCCGGTCGGTCACGTCGAATATCGTGTACGACAGTGTCAGCGTGGTGATGTGCGGCGGCAGCTCCGGATCGAGATAGAAGATCATCGGCATTTCCTTGCGCTCCCCGGCCCCCAGGGTCTGCTGATCAAAGCAGAAGCACTGGGTCTTGTGCAGGTAGCGCGCCGCTTCCCCCGGGGTCACGGACGGAATGCTCTGGGTGACGATGTCACTGCTCTTCGGGTTGCTGGCGTAGAAGTTCACCAGCGTGATCTCACCCGGATGCACCTTTACCCGGCGGGTGGCGGACATGAAGTCTCCGTTCACGCCCTTGCCCCGCTGGGTGATGAATTCCACGGTCACGGTGCGGTCTTCCACGGTCCGTGACGGGCCTTCGGTGCTCGCCGTCGACGACGTCTTGCCGTTCAATCCGGTGATGTCGCAGATCACGTTGTAGAACGGCACCATGGCGAACGCGAAGCCGAACATCGCCAGCGCCCAGATCAGGAGCTTGCGCAGGGTGCGCTTATTGCGATGTTCGAGGCTTTCTTGGCTCATGGCACCGTTATCCGCGATTCTTTATTTCACCACCGGGGGTGTTTCAAAGGTATGGAACGGGGCCGGTGAGGGCACTTCCCATTCCAGGCCTTCCGCGCCTTCCCACGGCTTGGCCGGGGCCTTCTCGCCTTTCTTCAGGGCGCACAGCACGCACACCGCCAGGAACAGCAGCTGCGACAGGCCAAACCAGAAGCCGCCGATGGAAATCCAGAAGTTATAGTCGGCGAACTGCAGGGCATAGTCCGCGTAACGACGCGGCATGCCCGCCAGGCCCACGAAGTGCATCGGGAAGAACAGCAGGTTCACGGAGATCAGGGAACTCCAGAAGTGCAGCTCGCCGAGCAGCTTGTTGGGCATCACGCCAGACCACTTGGGCAGCCAGTAGTAGGCGGCGGCGAACATGGTGAACACGGCGCCGGATACCAGCACGTAGTGGAAGTGCGCCACCACGAAGTAGGTATCGTGGTACTGGAAGTCCACCGGCGTGATCGCCAGCATCAGACCGGACAGGCCGCCACAGGTGAACAGGATCACGAAGGCGATGGCCCACTTCATGGGCAGCTCGAAGGTCAGTGAGCCGCGCCACATGGTGGCCACCCAGTTGAACACCTTCACGCCGGTGGGCACCGAGATCAGCATGGTCATGTACATGAAGAACAGAGTACCGGCCAGGGGCATGCCCACGGTGAACATATGGTGTGCCCAGACCACGAAACTGAGCAGCGCGATGGACGCGGTGGCGTAGACCATGGAGGCGTAGCCGAACAGCTGCTTGCGCGCGAAGGTGGGGATGATCGCCGACACGATACCGAACGCCGGCAGAATCATGATGTACACCTCGGGGTGCCCGAAGAACCAGAACACGTGCTGGAACAGGACCGGGTCACCGCCGCCGGCGGCGCTGAAGAAGCTGGTGCCGAAGTGACGGTCGGTGAGCATCATGGTCACCGCGCCGGCCAGTACCGGCATTACCGCGATCAGCAGGAAGGCGGTGATCAGCCAGGTCCATACGAACAGCGGCATTTTCATCAGGGTCATGCCCGGCGCGCGCAGGTTGAACACGGTGACGATCACGTTGATCGCGCCCATGATCGAGGAGATACCCATCATGTGCACGGACAGGATGAACAGGTCGGTGGAAGCCGGGCCGTACTCGGTGGAGAGCGGCGCGTAGAAGGTCCAGCCGAAGTTCGGCGCGCTCGGATGCCCGGCGCCGAAAGCGCTCATGAACATGGAGCTGAGCAGGATCAGGAAGGCGAACGGCAGAATCCAGAACGACCAGTTGTTCATGCGCGGCAACGCCATGTCCGGCGCGCCGATCATCAGCGGAATCATCCAGTTGGCCAGCCCGACGAAGCCGGGCATCACGGCGCCGAATACCATGGCGAGACCGTGAAGGGTGGTCAGCTGGTTGAAGAATTCCGGGTCCACGAACTGCATGCCCGGTTCCAGCAACTCGGTACGAATCACCATCGCCAGCAGGCCACCGACCATGAACATGGCGAAGCTGAACCACAGGTACAGGGTGCCGATGTCCTTGTGGTTGGTGCTGAACAGCCAGCGTTTCAGGCCGGTCGGGGCGTGGTGATGATGGTCATCGTGTGCGGTGGCAGCGGTACTCATCGATCTCCCCTCCCTTACTCTTGTTCGTAGACGTCTTCGGGTTGAATCAGGTCACCGGTCTCGTTACCCCAGGCGTTACGCTCGTAGGTAATGACGGAGGCGATCTGGCGCGGTGACAACTGGGCGGCGAAAGCGGGCATGGCGCCACGGCCTTCGATCAGCACATGGATGTGCTCTTCCAGATGTTCTTTCTTGGTGGCGAAGTCGCTGCCCGCGAACGGCAGGCCGACACCGCCTTCACCATTGTTGCCATGACACACGGCGCAGTTGCCGGCGTAGGTCTGCTTGCCCAGCTCCATGGCTTCGTCCAGGTTGGCGAACGGCGTCAGGTCCGGGGCCGCGGCGGCCTCTTCCTTCTTCTGCGCCAGCCAGTCGGCGAACTCGGCCTGGCTCACCACCTTGGCCTCGATGGGCATGAAGGCGTGGTTCTTGCCACACAGTTCCGCGCACTGACCATAGTAGGTGCCTTCCTGGCCTTCGGGAACCTTGGCCCAGGTTTCGTTGACAAAGCCTGGGATGGCGTCCTTCTTGCCGCCGAAGTCCGGCACCCAGAAGGAGTGGATCACGTCCGCTGAGGTGACCAGGAAACGGACCTTCTGGCCGGACGGCAGCACCAGCGGGTTGTCCACTTCCAGGTTGTAGTTGGCGTCCTTCGCGGGGAACTCCTTGCCCACGGCGTCCTTGGCGGTGCCGTAGGGGAACAGGCCGCCGGACAGTACCGGGTTGTTGATCTGTTCCGGAGGGGTGGCGATGTTGGACATATAGGAGACGCCGATATTGTTGTCGTCCCCGTAGGTGAGATACTCGTATTCCCACTTCCAACGATGGCCGGTGACCTTCACGGTGAGTTCCGCGTCGGAGGTGTCATCCAACTGGATCAGCACACGGGTGGCGGGCACCGCCATGGCGATCAGGATGACGAACGGAATTACCGTCCACAGCACTTCCAGGAACACGTTCTCATGGAAGGTGGCCGGGTTCGGATGGCGGGAACGGCGGTGACGGATCATGGAGATCAGAATCAGGCCGAACACCAGCAAGCCGATGATGGTGACGATCCACAGAATCGTGGTGTGAAGGTCGTACACTTCCTGGCTGACCGCGGTGACCCCGGGCCGCAGGTTATGGTCGGAACGTTCAGTCCAGTCGCTGGCCATGGCCATGCCGCTGATCATCAGCGAAACGAGGCCGACCGCCGCGCGGTGGAACAGAGTTGACTGCATGCGTTTGCTCCCTGTTTTCCCCAGCGAGTCCCCCCCGGAACAAGGGGGCACGCCTTTTCTATTGCCGTCACCGGCACCTGGAAAGCGAGTTTCAGGATAATGATGCTGTGGAGCCCTGCCGGGTCCCTGCCCGGAGGGCGGGGGCGGCCAAGGGGGTGGCCAAAAACCCGCCTTATTATTGAGAAAATCGCCCCAAAACAATCACTTACAAGAAGTGAGGGAAAAGAAGGCGACGTCCCAGGGTGCGGCAAAATGCCCCACGGCATTGTGGGCCGTAACTCTAGTCATTCAAAGGGGCAAAGTCCAGCCGCCAAGCCCGCGAAACAGAGGCTTGCGGGGGATGCCGCACCGGCAATCTGTGCTAGACTGCGCGCCCTTTTCAGGCACTCACACAGCCCCCATCATGTCGAAAAGCCGCCAAATCTATCGGGTTATTTTCCTTAACCAGGGCCAGATCTACGAAATCTACGTAGGCCAGATCTACGCCAGCGACCTTTATGGCTTCATCGAAGTGGAGGAATTCCTGTTCGGTGAGCGGGCGCAGATGGTGGTGGACCCCTCCGAGGAGAAGCTCAAGAACCAGTTCGCCGGGGTGCAGCGTTCCTTTATTCCCATGCATGCGGTGATCCGCATCGATGAGGTGGAAAAGGAAGGCGTGGGCAAGATCACCGAGGCGGGCAGCAACGTGACCGCCTTTCCGCTGCCCTTCGGCCCCGGCGGCGGCAAGAAGACCTGATCCCGCACCAGGTCATGTAGGAGCGACTTCAGTCGCGATTGACCCGGAGTTGAAAGTTAAAAGTGAAAAGTTGAAACGCGGGCTGGTGCGGGGCGGGCGAGAGGCCGTGCCCGCGCTTCGGAGACTCCTGGCTCCGCCCGACCGATCCCGGCCCAAGGCCGCTGATGGACCGTTCGGCCAGGACCTTTTAACTTTGAACTTTGAACTGGGACGGGTGTGCGATTCCCGGTGGCTGATCGCGGCTGAAGCCGCTCCTACGGGGCATTTGGGGAGAAGGTGCCCCAAAAAAAGAAGGGCGCCAGCTTTGCTGTGCGCCCGGAGGGTTGCCTGATTATATTGGGAGACTCATTGGGTTAGTGCACATCCAGCGGGAATAAGTTCCCGATTTTGCTTACCCGTCCCGAGAAATTTTCGAATCAGCGCTTCGATTCGGTCCGCCGACGCCGGCTGAGCGCTCGCATCCTTGCTCCCTGGCCCTCCTTGCTGGCCTCGCGCCCACCAACAATGACGCCGTCGGTACGCAATCAGAGGCCGCCGCGCGGCGGGTGTTCCCGCCCCCGCGCGGAAGTGTGAACGGCCGCACGCCGGTTTTTCGGATTTAACCTTTTTCCCGCTGATCCCGGCCGGCCACCGGCAGCAACAGCACCGGGCTGTTCTCGGCGGCGTCGTCGGTCAGGGTACGGGTTTCGCCGGCGCTGTCGCCGTCCCAGGCCGCCCGGGTCAGGTCGGCCTGGGCGGGCAACCAGAGGGCGGAAGTGATGGCAATCAAACCCTGGATGGCCAGTTTGTTCATGGCGAGCGCTCCTGGAAGGCAATGATTTCCATTTTTGAGCGGGCCAGCCCGGTTCGGTTCCGTGAATTTCTCGTGGAGAGGCGCCGCCGCCGTCGGTTCGGTCCGAAAATGTCCATGCCGGTGCGGGTGGCGCCCGGCGGGCGGTTTGCGGGTGCAAGGTGACGAAGTGTTTAATGGCGGGCGTTTTTATCGGGAGACAAGCAATGAGCGATATCGTCAATCAAGCCATCGACTATCAAGTGAACGGCCGCACTTTCCGGGGGCACCTGCTGTACCTGCGCGGCGCCAGCCCCAGCCGTGGCCTGCTGATGGCCCCCAACTTTTTCGGCATCAGCGATGCCGCCATTGCCCAGGCGGAGCGGTGCCTGGACAACAGCCGGGCGATTTTCGTGCTCGACCCGTTCGGCGCGGAGGTGCGCCCGGCGAACCCGGATGAGGCCATGGAAGCCATGGGCGAAGCGCGGGCCGACAACGACGCTCTGCGGGCACGGCTGCGGGGTGCCCTGGAGGTGCTGGAGCAGCAGGCCGACAAGCTGGGCATCGCCCGGGACCGGCTGGCCATGTTCGGTTTCTGTTTCGGCGGCGCCTGTGCCCTGGAACTGGCCCGGGACGGCGCCGACCTGCGCGCCTTTGTCAGCTTCCACGGATTGCTGGATACGCCGTCGCCGGCCGCCGGGGCGGTGAAGGGCAGTGTGCTGGTGCTGAATGGCGCCGACGACCCGATGGTCAGTGAGGACTCACTAAAGGCGTTCAAGGCGGAAATGGACGGCGCCGGGGCGGACTGGCAGCTCACCCATTTCGGTGGGGCGGTGCATTCGTTCACCGATCCGGGGGCCAATATCCCGGGGCGCTCGGTGTACGACCCCAAGGTGGCGCGGCGCGCCTTCGCGGCCATGGATGATTTGTTTGATGAGGTGTTTGGCGCTCGCGGCTGAAGCCGCTCCTACAAAGTGAACCTGTAGGAGCGGCTTCAGCCGCGATGGGTGTTAATCAAACACCCGCGCCAAAAAGCCGGCAATGTCCTGAATCTCTTCCAGGCACACCGCGTGCTCCATCGGGTAGGTCTTGTACTCGGTGGGGTAACCCTTGGCGCTCAGGGTGTCCGCCGCCCGGCGGCCGCCCTGTTCCGGCACCATCGGGTCGAAGGTGCCGTGGGCGATGAACACCGGCAGGCCGGCGTTGGCCTCGCTGAACGCCACGCTGTCGGCGGTGGCGAAGTAGGTGGACAGCGCCATCAGCCCGGCCAGCCGTTTCGGATGGCGCAGGGCCGCTTCATAGGCCACCGCGCCGCCCTGGGAGAAGCCCGCCACCAGGATCCGCTCGGCGGGCACGCCACGCTCGATTTCCCGCTCGATCAGCGCATCCAGCTGGGCCGCGGAACGGCGAATGCCTTCCTCGTCCACGGCGCCGTTGCCGCCCAGGCTGACGATGTCATACCAGGCCGGCATCACCATGCCGCCGTTCACCGTCACCGGGATCTGTGGGGCATGGGGAAACACGAAGCGGGTGCTCTTGCGGCCCAGCTCCGGCACCACCGGCTCGAAGTCGTGGCCACTGGCGCCCAGGCCGTGCAGCCAGATCACGCTGGAGTCGGCGGGTTGTCGCGGGTCCAGTTCCACGCAGGGCAGATAATCCATGCTGTTCTCCTTTGCTTGCCGGTTCAGTTGCCGGCGACGATGACGCGCACCGCCTCCAGCCGGAAGCGGGCATCGCCGATGCGCTCTTCCAGGGCCTCGGTCTGCCGTTCCAGGTAGGTGATTTCCTCCTCCCGGACCAGCGGGTTCTTGTCACGCAGGGCGCGCAGCCGGCGCAGCGCCTGGTCCTGGCTGTCGCGCATGGTGGCCAGGGCGCCGTCGATCACCGCCCGGGCCTGCCCGGCGGCGTTCCGTTCGTCGTCCTTGAGCAGCTGTTCCAGCAGCGCCTTCTGGCTGGCCACGATCTTGCGCGCCAGGGGCTTTTCCAGCTTGTGGCATTGCTTGCAGAGCGCGTCGTGGGTGATCGCCGAGGACAGATCGCGGCCATTGGCGTCCAGCAGCCGGCGCACCGTGGTCACCGGCAGGAAGCGGTCCGCTTGCAGATGGCGGGGGGCCACCGGCTCCACCGTATAGACCGCCTCCACCAGCAGGGTGCCGGCCTTGATCTTGGGATTCTTGAGCAGGCTCACCGATGCCTTGCCCCGGTGCTCATCGAGAATCAGGTCCAGGGCGCCGCCCACCAGCGGATGCTCCCAGGTGAGAAACTGCATGTCGTCCCGGGCGATGGCGGTGCCGCGCTGGTCGGTGACGGTGACCCCTTCTTCCGGCAGATGCGGGAACGGTTCGCGCAGATGCGGGCCCGGTTTGAGAATCCAGGCGTCCTCGGAATGTTCTTCCTGGTCCACGCCATAGTGGTCGAACACCCGGGTCATGAACGGCCAGGGGCTGTCCGCGTCCGCCGTGGCCAGGGTTTCCTTGAGGGTGTCGGCGCGCTCCGGATCGCAGGAGGCCAGTTCCAGCAGCCGGTCGCGGCCCTGCTCCAGGCGCTGGCGCAGCGCGTCCGCCTCGCGGCGGGTAACCTCCACCAGCGCTGCCAGGGCGGCGCCGTCGTCGGGCCGGGTCAGGGCCTGTTCCAGGGGCGCGGCGGTGCGCTGGCGGATTTCATGGCCGGCCGGGTTGGTGTGCTCGAAGGCGTTCATGCCCTGGTGGTACCACTGGAACAGCACCTCCTGGGCGTGGCCCTGGAAGTAGGGCACGTGAATCTTCACTTCCTCGCTCTGGCCGATGCGGTCCAGGCGGCCGATGCGCTGTTCCAGCAGGTCCGGGTCCAGGGGCAGGTCCATCAGCACCAGATGGTGGGCGAACTGGAAGTTACGGCCCTCGGAGCCGATTTCCGAGCAGATCAGTGCCTGGGCGCCGTCTTCGTGGTCGGCGAAATAGGCCGCCGCCCGGTCCCGCTCGATCAGGTCCATGCCTTCATGGAACACGGCCAGATTCATGCCCAGCTTGTAGCCGCAGTGGGCGTGCAGGTCGATGGCGGTGTCGCGGCGCGCGCAGATCACCAGCACCTTGTCGCCACGGTGCTCCTTGAGAAAACGCTCCAGCCAGGCCACCCGCGGGTCCTCGCCGCACCAGCGGTCGTCGCCGAAGCCGGCTTCCGGGTACAGGCGCAGGGCCAGCTCTTCGTCCTCGTCCACCCGGTAGTTGTCGGGCAGCGGCAGCGGTTCGCCGTGCACCCGCCGGGCCGGGAAGCCGGCCACATTGTGGCGGGTGTTGCGGAACATCACCCGGCCCGGGCCGAACCGGTCCAGCAGTTCGGCGAGCACCGCCTGGCGGTGGGTTTCGTCCACGGTTTCGTCGGGCAGCAGCTCGGCGGCGCGCTGCTTCAGGTCCGCCGGCCAGCTCTCCTGGTCGTGCAGTTCGCCGACCAGATCCGCCACCTCCCGGTAGCGTTCCTGCTCCGCCACGAAGGCGTCCAGGTCCGGGTAGCGGTCCGGGTCCAGCAGGCGCAGGCGGGCGAAGTGACTCTCCAGGCCGAGCTGTTCCGGGGTGGCGGTGAGCAGCAGCAGGCCCCGGCTGGCGGCGGCCAGTTGCTCCACCCGGCGGTAGGCCTCGGACGGCGCCTCCGGGGTCCAGTGCAGATGGTGGGCCTCGTCGACGATCACCAGGTCCCAGTCGGCGGCGGCCAGGCTGTCGATGTCGCAGCCTTCCAGGAAGGCGGTGCTGCACAGCACCAGCTGCTCGGAGAGGAAGGGGTTGTCGTCGATCTCCGGCGCGTCGCCTTCGCCCTCCGACTCGGCGAACAGGTCCGCCAGCATTTCCTTGACGTCATCCACGCTGGGGCGGGACAGGGCGGTGAGCCGTTCTTCATCGAAAATGGAAAAGCGCAGATTGAAGCGGCGGGCCATTTCCACGAACCACTGATGCACCAGGGCATCGGGCACCACGATCAGGGCGCGGCGGGCGCGGCCGGTTTCCAATTGCTGATGCAGGATCAGACCCGCTTCGATGGTTTTGCCCAGGCCCACTTCGTCGGCCAGCAGCACCCGGGGGGCGTAACGGCGGGCCACCTGGTCGGCGATGTACAACTGGTGGCCGATCAGGTCGATGCGCGGGCCGCGCAGCCCCTGGATCGGTGAACCTTCCCGGTGGGCGCGGGCGTCCAGCGCCGCCACCCGCAGCTCGAACCAGCGGTTGGACGACAGCTGATTGGTGAGCAGCCGGTCCAGGGCGTTGCTCAGGCGCAGTCGATGGCCGAGCAGGGATTCCGGCACCGGCTGCACATTGTCCGGCTCGTCGGCGGGGTGGGCGTGGTAGACCATCAGGCCGTTGTGGTCCTCCACGTCCTTGACCACCAGATCCAGACCGTCGCCGGTGGTCAGGGTGTCGCCCACGTCGAAGGTAATGCGCGACAGCGGCGCGTTGCTCTTCGCGTAGGTCCGTTCTTCTTCCACGGCCGGGTAGCTGACCGTCACCAGACGGTAGTCCACCTCCTTGATCAGGCCGAGCCCCAGTTCGGTCTCGGATTCGCTGAGCCAGCGCTGGCCGGGAGTAAATTCGGTCATGGCTATCCTGTGGCCGGTGGATTCGGGAGCGGGATTATACGGGTTCGGCCGCGTCGGTGCGATGAAAGCGCCCGGCGGGCGGGTTAAAAGTTGAAAGTTGAAAGTTCAAAGCGCGCGGCACAGCCCGTGCCGGCGGATGTTTTATCGCCGCGCGACTGTCACTCCCATGCCACTTCGCGTACCGGTCGGCGGACGTCACGATCGCTTCATGCGCGCCTTCAACTTTTAACTTTCAACTTTCAACCGGCCTCTTCGAAGAACGCTCGGGTTGCGTCATCAGCGGGAAAATAATGCTCAATACGCAGCTCCTCCATCACCACATCCATGGCGGTGCCGAAGCTGGCCAGGGTGGAGAAGGTGGTCAGGCGCCGGCCGCCGACCATCATCTGCAAGGTCAGCATGGGGTCCACGCTGGTGGGCGTGGCGCCGAGCAGGGCGGGCAGGTCCGCCAGGTCCTCCAGGCGCCGGTACAGCCGTTGCAGCCGCGGGTCCGGGCGCAGGTCCAGGTCCCGGCGCAGGCGCCGCAGCAGCGCCGAGGCGACCAGATCCCAGTTGAGGATAAAGGGTTTGAAGCCGTCCGGATGAAACACCAGCTCGAGGATATTGCCGGTGTCCGGCAGCGGGCCGCCCTCGGCGACCATGGCCTGGATCAGCCCCTGCAGGGCGGTATTGGCCAGCAGCAGGTTCCAGTGGGCGTCGAGCACGCCGGCCGGGTAGGGCTGGTGGTTGTCGAGCATCACTTCCAGGGCCTGGCGCACCGGCGCCATGGCCGGCTCGTCCAGGCGGGTCTCGCCGTAGACCGGTGCGTGGCCGGCGGCCACCAGCAGCTCATTGGTGTCGCGGCAGTTCAGGTCCAGCGCCGCCGCCAGACGCCGCAGCAGGCCGGCGCTGGCGCGGGCCCGGCCGGTTTCCACGAAACTCAGGTGGCGGCTCGACACCGCCGCCCGGGCGGCCAGCTCCAACTGGCTGAGCCGGCGGGTCTTGCGCCACTCGGAAAGCAACTTGCCCGGTTCCATCGCCGCGCTCCCTTATCCTGTTCTCTACCCGTCCATTACCCACCAGGTAATTGTTTTACTTCCCTGGCGCGACGACGCTGACTCTACCAGAAACGAGGAGGAGAAAGACCAGGCCCGGGCAATCCCTGACCGACACCGGCGTGCTCAACGCCGCCGGCACCGTCCGGCCGGCGGAATGGCCCCTTGTGGCGCTGCCGCTGACCTCCCTTTGACACCGGCGCCCGCCGGTTGGGGTATTCTGTGGGCGGTTTATTCCGACGAGGTGATGCGATGGGTGAGGTTGTCCCGTTCAAGAAGCCGGCCCGCAAGAAGCCCAAGAAGGGGCTGTGCCAGCACGGCTTTCACAAGTGGAAGGTGGTCAAAAGTACCCGCTTCGACAGCCAGAAAGGCAAGCTGGTGACCCGCTATCAATGCGAACGCTGCGGTAAACGAAAAGTGGAGGCGCACTGACATGCTGGAGATGAAGAGCCACTGCGAGCATTGCGAGCAGACCCTGGCGACGGAAGGCGAGGCCTATATCTGTTCCTACGAGTGCACGTTCTGCGTGGATTGCTGCACCGCCCTGAGCACCACCTGCCCCAATTGCAGCGGCGAGCTGGTGCGGCGGCCGCGCCGGGTGCCGCCGGTGGACGCTGGCGCATGAGCGCCGGCCAGCCGTTCAGCGTCGATAACGGCCATGGTTACCGGGTCCCGCTGAGCTGGTACCCGGCCGCCGCCGGCGCGCCCATCGTGCTGCTGATGCCGGCCCTGGGCGTATCCGTGCGCTTTTACGGCAAGCTGGCCGAGGCCCTGGCCGGGCGCGGCTTCAGCGTGGCGCTGATGGAACAGCGCGGCCATGGCGACAGTGCCCTGCGCCCGTCACGGCGCAGCGATTGGGGCTTCGCCCAGGTTCTCGGGCAGGACCTGCCGTCGGTACTGGAATGGCTGCGCGCCCACCATCCGGAGGCGCCGGTGTATCTGATGGGCCACAGCCTGGGCGGGCATTTCGCCGCGATCAGTGCCGGCAGGCTGGCCGAGCGGGTGGACGGGGTGGTGCTGGTGGCCACCGGCAGCCCCTGGGTGCGGGCCTTCACCGGTGCCATGGCCGGCAAGGTGCGGCTGCTGACCCGGCTGATTCCGCTCGGCAATCTGATGTTCGGCTATTACCCCGGTGACCGCATCGGCTTCGGTGGCCGGGAGGCGCGCACCCTGATGGCGGACTGGCGTGAGCTGGCGCTGACCAATCTCTACCGGGCCCGGGGCCTGGACGAGGATCTGGACGCCGCCGTGGCCGCCTACACCGGCCCGGTGCTGGCGATCCGCCTGGCCGACGATGAGCTGGCCCCGGCGGATTCGGTGCACGCGGTCACCGACAAGTTCCGCGCCGCCGGTCTGATCGAGGAAACCCTGGACGCCAACCAGATCGGCGACAAGGCGGACCACTTCCGCTGGGCCCGCCAGGCCGACAGCGTGGCGGAACGGGTGCGCATCTGGCACGGCTTGCCCGGCCCGGTCCACTGAGCCGGCCTTTGTTCCCGGACGCCGGTGGCGGTACTCTTAGCGGCTAGCGGCCAAGCGAACAGAACCCGTTGGCCGCCGCCATCGTCAACGGCTTGCTGGAGCACCGTCCGGAAACCCCATGCCCTCATCCACCCCGTCGCCCGAGCCTTGCACCGCCGCCCCCGTGCTGATCTTTGATTCCGGCGTGGGCGGGCTGTCGGTGGTGCGCGCCCTGCGCGCGCAACTGCCCGGGGTGCCGCTGGCCTATGTGTGCGACAACGCGGCGATGCCCTACGGCACCAAGCCGGACCACTGGCTGGTGCAACGGATCGTCGCGGTTTGCCTGGCGGCGGTGGCGGCCAGCGGCGCCCGCGCCCTGGTGGTGGCCTGCAATACCGCCAGTACCCTGGCGCTGGACGCTCTGCGCGCGGCCCTGTCGATCCCGGTGGTGGGCACCGTGCCCGCCATCAAGCCCGCCGCCGCCCTCAGCGGCAGCGGCGTGATCGGCCTGCTGGCCACCTCCGCCACCGTTACCCGCCCGTACACGGACAAATTGATCAACGACTTCGCCGGCCACTGCACCGTGGTGCGGGTGGCCGCCGATGGTCTGGTGGAGCAAGCCGAGCGGCTGCTGGCCGGTGAGCCCCTGGACGACCGGGGGCTGGACCAGGGCCTGGCGCCGCTGTGGCGCGACGCGGGGCTGGACACCGTGGTGCTCGGCTGCACCCATTTCCCGCTGCTGCGCGACCGGTTCGACGCCCGCGCCCCGCGCCCGGTGCAATGGGTGGACTCCGGCGCGGCCATCGCCCGCCGGGTGGCGCAGGTGCTGGACACCCTCCCGCCGGCCGTAAACACCACCGGCGACTCGGCCTGGGCCACCGGGCCGGTGTCCCCGGGCCTGATACGCGGCTTCGCCGGCTTCGGTTTTGGCGAGCCCCGACCGTTGCCCTTGCCGGCCCCGTCCCCCACCCCGTAGGAGCGGCTTCAGCCGCGATTACGCACTTTCGACCCCGCGCCAATCGCGGCTGAAGCCGCTCCTACGGGGTGTTTTGCCGGGGGGTGTCCAGCCATGCCTGGATGGCCTGGCGGGTTTCGGGGCGCTTGATGATTTCCAGGTGGCCGACACCGTCCAGCACTTTGACCTCGGCCTGATCGGTGTGCTCGTGGAACAGCGGCGCGTAGGCGTCGCTGTTAAAGCTGCTGTCGGCGCTGCCGGCCAGCACCAGAGTGGGCGTGGTCAGCGCCGCCAGGTCCGCGCCGTAGTCGTCGCGGGGGTGCATGGAGGTCTGCAGGCGGTAGCTGTAGGCCAGGGTTTCGGTGCCGTTGCGCACCGCTTCCGGCATAGTGAATGCGATCACGGTGAGGTGGTTCAGGCCGGTAATGCCGACGCCATTCAACAGGCCCAGCAGGATCAGTCGCGGCACTTTCGGGCTGGCCCAATCCGCGTTGCTCTCCGCGCTGGTGGGCGCGCTGTGATGGATGTAGGGCGCCAGCAGAATATAACCGTCCACGGACACCTTCGGGTCGCCGCCGGCGTAGCGGATCGCCAGGCCGCCGCCGCTGGAATGGCCGGCCAGCAACAACGACGCCCGCGGGTGGGCCTGTTGCACCCGACCCAGGAAGTCGTCCAGATCGTCCTCGAGCTGGCCGATATAATCCACATCGCCCCGGCGCGCCGGGGCCGGGCCGTGGCCGCGCAGGTCTGGCGTATAAACGCGGACGCCGCCGTGCTCGGCAAGGCCGGCGGCGAGCGGTTGCAGATAGGCGCTGTGATAGCCGGAGCCGTGCAGCAGCACGATCACCTGTTCCGGCTCACCGTCGCCGTATTCCCGGTAGTGCAGGGTGGTGCCGTCCCGGGCCGGATAAGGCTGCAACGCCGGCGCTGCCGGACCACCGATCACGTGTTCGAAATCCATACTGTTGTCCCGTTGGCTCCAGGCCGGTGTGGCGAGCAGCGTCAGCAGCGCACCGATCACGCCCAGCCGGTATCCGGTGTGTCCCATAAACCCCCCGTTTCTTTTCGATCAGGGCGCACTGTGCGGTGCCCGCGTCCTGGTGGCAACAGCCAGCGTGGTCAGCCGAGAATCATCACCGCCTGGCCGGCATTGATTTGCTGGCCCTCCTGGCGGGCGATGTGCACCACCTTGCCGGCTTCCGGGGCGGTCACTTCGATTTCCATCTTCATGGACTCCAGCACCGCCACCACCTGACCCTGTTCCACCGTGTCGCCCTCGGCCACGTTGAGCTTCCAGATGTTGCCGGCGGTGGGGGATTCCACCGGGGTGCCCTCGGGCAGGCTGTCCGCTTCGTCCGCGTTCAGGTCCTGCTGGGATTCGAAATTGATCTGGCCGCTTTCCACCCAGCGTTGCAGCTCCTCGTCGAAGGCCCGGTTGCGGGCGTCGGTGAAGGCGCGGATCGAAGCGTTGTTGTCTTCCAGGAAGCGCTGGTATTCGCCCAGGTTGAAGGTGGTTTCCTCCACCCGGAACGGGTAGCGGCCCTTGGGGAAGTCACGGCGGATTTGTTGCAGCTCCTCGGCGCTCACTTCGTAGAAGCGGATCTGGTCGAAGAAGCGCAGCAGCCAGGGCTGGGTAAAGGCGTCGGTTTTATGGAAGCGGTTCCACATCTGGAAGGTGCGGCCCACGAACTGGTAGCCGCCGGGGCCTTCCATGCCGTACACGCACAGGTAGGAGCCGCCGATGCCCACCGAGTTTTCGGCGGTCCAGGTGCGGGCCGGGTTGTACTTGGTGGTCACCAGCCGGTGGCGCGGGTCGTAGGGGGTGGCCACCGGCGCGCCAAGATACACATCGCCCAGGCCCATCACCACATAGCTGGCCTCGAACAGGATTTTCTTTACCTCGTCGATACTGTCCAGGCCGTTGATGCGGCGGATGAACTCGATGTTGCTGGGGCACCAGGGCGCATCCTTGCGCACCGACTGGGTGTATTTCTCGATGGCCAGGCGGCAGGCCTCGTCGTCCCAGCTCAGCGGCAGGTGGACGATGCGCGAAGGCACTTCCAGATCGTCCTGCTTGTCCAGGGTCAGCTCCGCCCGTTTCAGGGTCTCCAGCAGTGCCTGGCGCGGCAGCACCGACGGCTCGAAATGCACCTGCAGGGAGCGGATGCCCGGGGTCAGTTCGAGAATGCCGTCGAACTGTTGTTGTTCCAGCCACAGCATCAGCGCGTGGGCGCGGAAGCGCAGCCGCAGGTCCAGTTCCAGGGGGCCGTATTCCACCAGCAGGTAGCGGTCGCCGGCGGCGCGGTAGACCACCTCCGGCCCGTCTGCCTGTTCTTCCAGGCGGTCGAGGATGGGCGTGGTCACGGTGGCCGGCGCCGGGTCCAGGGCCGGGGCGCTCAGCCCGGCCAGGCAGGCGTCCTGTTCCGCCGCCAGCCGGTCGGCGTCCTCCAGGCTCAGCGGCACGAAGCGGATGCGGTCGCCGGCCTTGAGCTGGCCCAGCTTCCAGCGGTCCGCGGCGATCACCGTGGCCGGGCACACGAAGCCGCCCAGGGACGGGCCGTCCGGCCCCAGGATCACCGGCATGTCGCCGGTGAAATCCACGGTGCCCACGGCGTAGGCGTTGTCGTGAATGTTGGACGGGTGCATGCCGGCTTCGCCGCCGTCGCTGCGCGCCCATTGCGGTTTCGGGCCCACCAGGCGGATGCCGGTGCGGCTGGAGTTGTAGTGCACCTGCCAGTGGGCGCTGAAGAAGGTGCCCATATCGTCGTCGGTGAAAAAGTCCGGGGCGCCGTGGGGGCCGTAGATCACACGCAGTTCCCAGTTGTCGCCCAGCGACGGTTTAAGGCTGTCGGGCACCGTCACCGGGGCGGTGTCCGCCGCCGGGTCCGGGTCGAAGTGCAGCACGTCGCCGGTGCGGATAGCGCGGCCGCCGTGGCCGCCGAATTGCCCCAAAGTGAAGGTGCTGCGCGAGCCCAGGTAGGGCTGGCACTGCAAGCCGCCGGCGATGGTCAGATAGGCGCGGGCGCCGTCGCCTTGTACCTTGCCGAGCTTGAGGGTCTGGCCGGCGGCCACCGGGACCGCCTGGTAGTTGGCCACCGGCTGGCCGTCCAGGGTGGCGCCCATGTCCGCGCCGGTGAGGGCGATGCGGGTGCCATGGTTGAAGCGCAGGGTCGGGCCGTTAAGGGTGAATTCCAGGCCGGCGGCGTCTTCCGCGTTGCCCAGCAGGCGGTTGCCCAGGCGGAAGCTGAGCGCGTCGAAGGGGCCGGACGGCGGTACGCCGATCGGCCAGTAGCCGCGCCGGCCCGGGTAATCCTGCACCGTGGTCAGGGTGCCGCCGGCGAGCACGTCCAGGGTGGTGGGGTGGTAGTCGAAACCGTTCAGGTAGCGGGTGGTCATCTCGCCGTTCTGGAACACGCTGTCGGCGAGGATCGCCAGCACATAGTCGCGGTTGGTTTCGATGCCCTCCACGCAGGTCCGTTCCAGGGTGCGTTGCAGGGCGGCCAACGCGCTTTCCCGGTCCGCTTCGAACACGATCAGCTTGGCCAGCATCGGGTCGTACAGCGGCGACACGGTCAGGCCCGGTTCGATCCAGTGGTCGATGCGCAGGGCCTGGCCGTCCGCTTCCGGGAACTCGGCGGTGGTCAGCAGGCCGGCGTTGGGCTGGAAATCCTTGTTCGGGTCTTCCGCGTACAGGCGCGCCTGCAGCGCATGGCCGCGCGGCTGTAGCCCTTCGCCCAGGGTCGCCAGGGGCGGCAGCTCGCCGGCGGCCAGTTCTACCATCCAGCGCACCAGGTCGATGCCGAATACCTGCTCGGTGACGCCGTGTTCCACCTGCAGGCGGGTGTTCACTTCGAGAAAGTAGAAGCGGTTGCTGTCCTGGTCGAGGATAAATTCCACCGTGCCGGCGTTGCGGTAATCCACCGCCGCCACCAGGCGACGGGCGGTGTCGTGCAGGGTGGCGCGCACGTCGTCCGGCAGGTTGGGGGCCGGGGTTTCTTCCAGCACTTTTTGGTGGCGGCGCTGGGCGGAGCAATCGCGCTCGCCCAGGGCCAGGGCGCCGCCGGCGCCGTCGCCGAATACCTGCACTTCGATGTGGCGGGCGCGCTCGATGTATTTTTCCAGGAACACGCCGTCGTTGGAGAAGTTGTTGGCGCTCAGCCGGCGCACGCTGTCCCAGGCCTTTTCCAGGCCGGCGCGGTCGTGGCAGATCTGCATGCCGATACCGCCGCCGCCGGCGGTGCTCTTGAGCATCACCGGGTAGCCGATCTCTTCGGCGGCTTTGAGCGCGGCGGCGGGGTCGTCCAGCAGGTCGGTGCCGGGCAGCAGGGGGACCTCGTTGGCTTCCGCCAGAGCGCGGGCGGTGTGTTTCAGGCCGAAGTCGCGCATCTGCTGCGCGGTGGGGCCGATAAAAGCGATGCCGTTCTGTTCGCATCGCTCCACGAATTCCGGATTTTCACTGAGAAAGCCGTAGCCGGGGTGCACCGCGTCGATGCCGTGCTCGGCCATCAGCGCGAACAACTTGTCCTGGTTCAGATAGGTTTGCGCGGCGTTGCCGTCGCCGAGATACAGCGCCTGGTCCGCCAGGGCCACGTGCCGGGATTCGGTGTCCGCGTCGGCGTACACCGCCACACTGGTAACGCCCAATGCCTTGAGGGTGCGGATGATGCGGGTGGCGATGGCGCCGCGGTTGGCGATCAAAACCTTGTTGAACATGAGGTCGGCTCTCTTGCCTGGGCGGGCCGTCCCGCCGTTGTGTTTCCTTGCGCCGGGGTCGTCCCCGGGGGCGTGGTGGAAAACGCTGTTACCAGATCAGCACTTCAATGGGTGTGGGGTTATAGCCGTTGCAGGGGTTGTTGAGCTGCGGGCAGTTGGAAATCAGCACGGTGGTGTTGATCAGCGCTTTCATTTCCACGTACTTGCCCGGCGCGGAAATACCGTCCTCGAAGGTGAGCCCGCCCTCGGCGGTGACCGGTACGTTCATGAAGAAATTGATGTTGTGGGCGATGTCGCGCTTGCTCAGCCCGTACTCTTCGTGCTCGTTGATCGCCAGCATCCAGCTGTCGCGGCAGGCGTGCATGCAGCGTTTTTCCAGGTCGTAGCGCACGGTGTTGCTTTCCGTGGCGCAGGCGCCGCCCAGGGTGTCGTGGCGGCCGCAGGTGTCGGCGGTGATTTCCAGCATCGGCTGGTTGCGGTTAGAGCGCAGCACGGTGCCGGCGGTCAGGTAGACGTTGCCCTGCTCGCGGATGGTGTCCACGGCACTGTAGCGTTCGGCCGGGTCGTCGGCGTTGAAAAACAGGGTGTCGGCGGCCTGGTTGCCTTCCAGATCGAGTATCCGCACGGTCTCGCCTTTCTTCACCACTTTCAGGAAATAGTCGCCGGCCGGCACGGTTTCCCGGAAAGCGGCGTCTTCGGGTTTTAGTGAACTTTCTTTGATCATCTTGTCCTCCTCAGGGGCTACAAGCCTCAAGCTGCAAGCAGGTGAGTGCCGTTTTTCAGCTTGTCGCTTGCGGCTTGAAGCCTGCAGCCGGTTCCAGATAGTAAAGCCGGTTGTTTTCGAAGGCGCGGCCGTTCTCCGGGCGGAAGTTCAGGCAGTAGTCGTCCGGCTGTACCGGGTCCGCCTTGAGCATTTCCACGTGCACCGGTTTTTTCGGGTATTCGCTGGCCGGGTTGAGCGGGTGCGGGCAGGTGTGCATCACCACCAGGGTTTCCATTTCGAAGCGCAAGGTGACTTGCGCGCCGGCTTTCGCCGCCGAGGGGTCGAAGAACATCTTGCCGTCGTCGTCGGTAGCCACCTTGCTGAACAGATTCAGGTTGGCGGCCAGGTCCCGTTCGGTGAGGCCGTACTTGGCCAGTTCGGTGAGGAAGCTGGTGTGGCCGCTCAGGTACCAGTCGTTATGGTGGTCCTGGTAGCGGTGCTCGCCGTACTTTTCCTTCACCTGTTGCGGATGCAGGTTGCCGCACACGGTGTCGTGCCAGCCGAAGCTGTCCTCGACGATGGACGCGAACACCCGGCCCATGTCCGAGTACAGGCAGTTGCCTTTGGTGAGTTTGAAGGTGTGCTGGCCCTTGAGGCTGTCCGGGGCGTTGTAGCGCTCCAGTTTTTCCTCCGGGTTATAGAACAGCATGCCCACGTTGGCGCCGCCTTCCAGGTCGGTGAGACGCAGGGCGGTGCCACGGCGCATGCGGAAGGACCAGTGCGCGCCGCCGGGCAGGGTGTATTGGTAGAGCGGGGTTTGCATGGTGAGTTCCTCGTGCTCTGGTTGCGGGAATCAGTGTCAGGCGCTCAGCACGCGGGCGGTGGAGTCCACGCTCTGGGAGATCGATTGCAGGGTGCCTTTGTCGCTGTTGCCCACCGGCAGGTCGTAGGTGATACGGGCGCCGTAGCTGCCGGGGGTTTGCGGGTCGAGCCGTTCCTTGTCGAACACCCACATGCGGGTGCCGAGGAAGAAGCCCTCCGCCAGGTCGTGGGTGATCATGAACACGGTCAGGTCCTGTTCGCGCCACAGGTCCAGCACCAGCTCGTGCATGTCACGGCGGATGCCCGGGTCCAGGGCGCCGAAGGGCTCGTCCAGCAGCAGAATGCGCGGCTTCTTGATCAGCGCCTGGGCCAGCGCCAGCCGTTGCTGCATGCCGCCGGACAGTTCGTGGGGGTATTTGCGCAGCGCCTGATCCAGCCCCACGGAGGCGAGCATTTCCTCGGCCTGCTCACGCAGCGCGCGCCGTTTGGCGCCGAACACCCGGCCCAGCCAGGGGCTGCTTTCCAGTTCGCCGGCCAGCATCACGTTTTCCACCGCGGTAAGGTGGGGCAGAACCGAATAGCGCTGGAACACAATGCCCCGGGTTTCATCCGGTTCGTCGGGTATCGGTTTGCCGTCCAGCAGCAGTTCGCCCCGGGTCGGGCTTTCGGTGCCCAGCATCATTTTCAGGAAGGTGGTCTTGCCGCAGCCGGAGGCGCCCACCACGGTGACGAACTCGCCCTCCTCGACGCTGGCGTTAAGACGCTCCAGGACCACGTCCTGGCCGTATTCTTTCCAAAGATTCTTGATCTCGATGGCAGCCATATCGGTCTCCTTATTGCGTGCCGTGGAACCAGGGGTAGCGCCACTGGGAGTAACGTTTGAGCGCGAAGTCGATGGCGAATGCCAGGAAGGTGATCCAGGCCACGTAGGGCAGGATCACATCCATGGCCAGGTAGCGGCGCACCAGGAAGATGCGGTAGCCCAGCCCTTCGGTGGCGGCGATGGCCTCGGCGGCGATCAGGAACAGCCAGGCGGAGCCCAGCGACAGGCGCACCGCGCTGATCAGTCGCGGCATCACCTGGGGCCATATCAGGCGGGCAATGATCTGCCAGGTATTGGCGCCCAGGGTCTGCATCTTGATGATCTGTTCGGTGGGAACTTCCTCCGCCCGTTGCTGCAGATCACGGATCAGAAAGGGGGTGATGCCGATGATGATCAGCATCACCTTGGCGAGCTCGCCGAGACCGAACACGATGAACAGGATCGGCAGCACCGCCAGCGGTGGCACCAGCGACAGGCCGGTGACCAGCGGCGAGATGCCGGCGCGGAACAGGGGCAGGGCACCGGTGGCGATGCCCACCACCAGGCCGATGCCGGCGCTGATCACCACGCCCAGGGCCAGCCGCCCCAGGCTCGCCAGGGTGTCCTGCCAGAGCAGGTATTCGCCGGTGCGCTTGCTGGGCTCGAAGGCCATGCGCTGGATCGCATCGACGAAGCTGGCCATATCCGGCAGCAGCTTGTCGTTGGGGTTGACCGCCAGGCGGGCATCGGAGGCCACCAGGTAGAGCACCACCAGCACCACGAAGGGCAGCAGTCCCAGGGCCCAACGGCCCACCGGGCCAGCTTCACGGTTGATCAGCTTCTTCATGACGGCTCCCGGCCGGCCAGGTGAATCAAAGCTCGCCGTCGGCGGCCATTTGCATGTAGGTCGGGTCGAAGCGCAGCTTCACGTTGCTCTCGCTGCCGAACACGCCGGAGGGGGTTTGCACGCCCACGAAGCCGGCGTCCGGGGCGCCTTCGCCCAGCAGACCGTGGTCGAAGGAGAACTCCGCCACCCGTTGCATGGTGGTTTTCACGTCCGGGCTGTTGACGAATTTCACCGCGTCGGCGGGCTTATAGAACATGCGGGTGGCTTCCAACTGTGCCTCGAAGCCGGCCCGGTCGGTGCCGGCGATCTCACCCATGGCGGCGCGGGCCTGCTTGCCGGTTTCACCGTCGTCGGCCATATGCGCGGTGATTTCGTACCAGGCGCCGGCCAGGGCCTTGCCCAGTTTCGGGTTGGCTTTCAGGGTGTCGGTATTGACCACCATCAGGTCGATGACCTCACCGGGGATGTCCGAGGAGTCGAACACGGTATGGGCGCCGGGTTGTTCGGCGATGGCGCTGAGCAGGGGGTTCCAGGTGACCACCGAGGTCACGTCCTTGGTTTGGTAGGCGGCCACCAGGTCGGCGTCGGAGGTGTTCACCACGGTCACGTCGCGCTCGCTCATGCCCACGGTTTCCAGGGCCCGGGCCAGCAGATAGTGGGAAACGGACAGCTCCACCAGGTTGACGTTCTGGCCCTTGATGTCGGCCAGCTTGGTTTTGTCCTTGAGGATGATGCCGTCGTTGCCATCGGAGAAGTCGCCGACGATCAGGGCGGTGGTGTCCACGCCGCCGGCGGCGGGGATGGTGAGGGCGTCCATGTTGGTCATGGTGCAGCCGTCATATTGGCCGGCGGTGTATTGGTTGATGGACTCGATGTAGTCGTTGATCTGCACCACTTCGATGTTGATGCCGTACTTGTCGGCCCATTTGTCGACGATGCCCTGGGCATTGCCGTACTCCCAGGGAATCCAGCCCACGTAGATGGACCAGCAGACTTTGAAATCGTCGCGTTCGGTGGCGGCCAGGGCCGGTTTGGGGAGGGCGGAGAGCGCCAGCAGCGCGGCCGCGGAAAGGCAAGCAGTCAGAATACGGGTCATGTCGACCTCCTTCAGGCTATGACGGTGAGGAATCCAATGACACGGTCGTCATGGTGTCCTCCCGGGCTTTTGTCCCGCCGTGTAACCTTGCTAGAAGGTCGATCGCTCTCGGACCAGTCGTGGGCGCAGCCCACCGGAACCCTAGCGATCCATTTTTCCAAATTGTCCGAGTCGTGATGGCGACTGTGCCATTCGATTCCTGGATGGAACTACGCAAGTCCGGTGCCAGGGTGGGCAAGCCGCTGATTTGCAAGGAGGAAGCCGGGTAAGGCGGGGGCGGAGTGGGCCGCGATGGGGCCGGAGGGAGGTCCGTTGTGGTGCGCCGCGCCCCGGGGCGGGGCACGGCGGGTCGGGTCAGGGGGTGTCGATAAAGTCCTTCAGCGCGCCCCAGCTGATGTCGTCCGCATGGCGGTCGTAGGCCAGCGGCAATTCAAAACGCCGGCCCAGCCGGTCCGCCCGCGGGTTGGTGAAGCCGTGTTGGACGCCGGGGAAACTGAGCAGCTGAAAGGCCACGCCGGCGGCGGTCATTTCATCCACCAGAGCGGAGACCTGTTCGGCGGGCACCATGGGATCGGCCTGGCCGGTGGCCACCAGCACCTTGCCGTTGAAGATTCCGGCCTGCAGCGGGTGCTCGGTGCCGAGGGGGCCGTGGAAACTGGCCACGCCGGCCAGATCACTGCCCTGGCGGGCCTGTTCCAGCACCACGCCGCCGCCGAAGCAGTAACCCACCGCGAAGATGCGGTCATTGTCCACGTACTGCTGCTCGCGCAGCAGTTTCCTGGCGGCGTCGATGCGGCGGGTGGTGCGCTCCGGATGGGCCTGGGCCTGCTCCATGAACGCCTTGGCGTCCTTCGGATGGCTGGCCACCTGGCCCTGCTCGTAGAGGTTCACGGCCAGGGCCACATAGCCCTCGCTGGCCAGCAGCCGGGCGCGGTTGCGGGCGTAGTCGTTCAGACCCCACCACTCATGCACCACAATGACGCCGGCGGTGGTGCGGTCCAGGTCGTCGTCCATGAACAGAACACCGTCGCCGGCGCCGCCGGGCAGCTTGATGTCCTGCTCGATCACCTTGGCGGTGGCGCCGCCGGCGCACAGCAAAAGACAAAGGAAGGCGGTCAGGCGTTTCATGGTGGAGCTCCTAGGGGCAAGGTAAATAATACGGGCAAGGTGATAAAACCAACGGGGGATTCAGTCTTCCCAGACCCAGCGGATCGGTTCGCCGAAATCATCGTACACCAGCTTGCGGCGCGGGCCGCCCCGCTTGGCCGCCGGGCGCCGGGCGCGGCGCGCCTTCTTGCGTGCGTCGATGGTGGCCGCCACCTTGGACAGGTCGGTGCGGGTGGCCGGCGGGCCCTGGGTAAAGGGAAAGGAGCGGCGATCCCCGGGCTGGTCCGGAGCATTGCCGCTGGTGCCGCTGGGGACTTTCTTGATGCGGCCGCCGCCCGAGAGAAACCGCTCCATGTCCTCACGCAGGCGCTGGCGTTGCTGTTCCTTACTGTTGCGCACTTTCATCGGATCTTTTGGGGCGGTGGGCGAGCCTTCAACCATAGCAAGGCCGCGCCCGGCGGGCTAGTTCAGTGCCGCGCCCACCGCCTCTTCCAGTTCGCCGCCCAGCGGTTTGGCCGAAGAGGGGTAATGCTTGATCACGGTGCCGTCCCGGCCCACCAGGTACTTGTTGAAGTTCCAGCGCGGTTCCCCGGCGTCCTTATTCAGGGTTTGGAACAGGGGGTTGGCGTCGTCGCCGCGCACCGGCGAGGTGGCCATCATCGGGAAGGTGACACCGTAGTTGATATAGCAGACCTTGGCGGTGGCGCCCTCATCGTCCAGTTCCTGGCGGAAGTCGTCGGAGGGGAAGCCCAGCACCACCAGGCCCTGATCCCGGTATTTGTTGTAGAGCGCTTCCAGCCCCTCGAACTGGGGCGTGAAGCCGCACTGGCTGGCGGTGTTGACCACCAGCACCACCTTGCCGGCGGTGGCCGCGCACAGGTCCAGGTCCTGCTTGCTGTGCAGCTTGCGCACCTGCATATCGAAACGGGCGGCGCACTCGTCGGCGCGGGCCTTGGTGCCCAGGGCCAGGCTGAACACGCTGAGCAGAAGAACCAGCGCGAAGCACCATCGTAAATGGATCATCGGATTTTCCTCGGGGAAGCTGCCAACCGCTACTATGCGGCGCCGCCGGTCAAGGCGGCGCCAAGGTGTTCAAGGCCGGCTCCGTGGCCGGCGGGTCTTTTCACGGCGGGGGGCGTGTCACAGCGGAGTGCGCGGGCCGTCCGGAATGGCCATGCCGGTGCCGCCGCCGTTACCGGCGCGCAGGGGGTTACAGTTCTTGATCACCACCTGGCCTTCCAGCAGATTGCCCCGGGAGTACTCACGGAACACGCAGCGGTTGGTTTCCGGGTCGTAGTTCTCGATCCACAGATTGTCGCCCTTCCAGGTGGCGGCAATGTGCTGCTGGCCCTGGGGCACTTCCAGGTTCATGGTGCCGCCCAGGCGTTTGACGAAAATCTGTTCCAGCCAGAAATAGTAGAGCAGGGTGCCCGCCAGCCAGATGATCACGGCGATGATCAGCGCCGGTTTCCACTTCCCCATGCGCACGCCAACCCCGAACAACACCAGAAAGATGGCGGCCGCCAAAACAAACCAATACAAATAGGTGATCATGCGAAACTCCCTGTTTCAGGATATCGTTATAGGTTGCCACCCGATCATAGCAACTTGATCGCAAGGAGATGTAAAACCGTGAAACAGGACACGGGCTGGTGGGTTTACATGCTGCGCTGCGCCGACGGCTCGCTGTACACCGGCGTCACCACCGATGTGCTGCGGCGCTGGAAGGAGCACAATGGCGGACCCCGGGGCGCCCGCTATACCCGGGTGCGGCGACCGGTGACCCTGGTGCTGTGCGTGGAGGTGCCCGACCGCGCCCGCGCCGGCCGCCTGGAAGCGCGGCTCAAGGGGCTCACCCGGGCGCGCAAGGAGCGCCTGATCCGCGCGGTCACGGTTGCCAACGGCGCCGGGACTTGCTTGACTGCCGACACTTCTCAACTCAGGACACCCTTATGAACCTTTGGCGTGCGTTCGTGCTGGCCTGGCTGGCCATGACCCTGGCCGGCTGTGGCATCAACAACATCCCCACCTACGACGAGCAGGTCAAAGCGGCCTGGTCCCAGGTGGAAAACCAGTATCAGCGCCGTGCCGACCTGGTGCCCAACCTGGTCAACACGGTGAAAGGCTTCGCCGCCCAGGAGCGTGACGTGCTGGTGGCGGTCACCGAGGCGCGCGCCAAGGTGGGCTCCATCCAGGCCGGTGAGGACATCCTCAACAACCCGGAGAAGTTCAAGCAGTTCGAGCAGGCGCAGAGCCAGCTCGGCTCCGCCCTGCAGCGGCTGATGGTGGTGGTGGAGCGCTACCCGGAGCTGAAATCCAATCAGAACTTCCTGGCCCTGCAATCCCAGCTGGAAGGCACCGAGAACCGCATCGCCGTGGCCCGCCGGGACTACATCGAGGCGGTGCGGCAGTACAACACCGAGATTCGCACCTTCCCGGGCCGCATCTGGCACAGCCTGCTCTACAGTGAGCTGGAGCCCCGCGAGAACTTTGAAGCCACCACGGAGAACGCCGAGCAGGCCCCCTCCGTCAACTTTGAGTGAACCGGATCGTGAGTAAATCATGACACTGACTCGAAACGGACTGGCCCTGCTGCTCGGGCTGCTGCTCACGGCGGCGGCCTGGGCGGCACCGGACTTTCCCGCCCTCACCGGCCGGGTGGTGGACAACGCCAACCTGCTGACCCCGGCCCAGCGACAGGCGCTCACCGAAAAGCTGGCCGCCGAGGAACAGGCCACCTCCAACCAGGTGGTGGTGGTGACAGTGCCGGACCTGCAGGGCTATGCCATCGAGGAATACGGCTACCAGCTCGGCCGCGAGTGGGGCATCGGCCAGGAAGGCAAGGACAACGGCGTGCTGCTGATCATCGCCCCCAACGAGCGCAAGATCCGCATCGAGGTGGGGTATGGCCTGGAGGGGGCGCTTACCGACGCGCTCTCCTCGGTGATCATTCAGCGGGAAATCCGCCCCGCCTTCCGCACCGGTGATTTCGCCGCCGGCATCAATGCCGGGGTGGACGCCATCCGCGCGGCCATCGCCGGTGAGTACAAGGCGGAACCGGTCAAAAAAGGCAATGGGCAGCTCGGCAGCGTGCTGGTCTATTTGCTGGTGCTGGTATTCATCACCATTTTCCTCGCACTCGGCGCCCTTGGCGGCGGCGGTGGTCGGGGGGGCCGTGGTGGCGGCGCCTTCGTCCCCATGGGCGGTGGCTTCGGCGGCGGCGGTGGTGGCGGTTTTGGCGGCGGCGGCTTCGGCGGCGGCGGCGGTGGATTCGGGGGCGGTGGCGCCTCGGGAGGCTGGTAGATGTTATTGAACGACGAGAACCAGAAACGGGTGGCCCGGGCGATTGCCGCCATCGAAAGAGACACCGACGCGGAACTGGTCACGGTGCTGGCTCGCCAGGCCGACGACTACCGCTATATCCCACTGCTGTGGGCGGCGCTGTTGTCGCTGCTGGTGCCGTTGGTGCTGGCGTTTCTGCCGATCTGGCTGAGCGCCCTGGAAACCCTGCTGGCGCAATGGACCGTGCTGGTGCTGCTGGCCCTGCTGTTTCGCTGGCCGCCGCTGATGATGGCTCTGGTGCCGCGCCGGGTGAAGCAATGGCGCGCCGCCAACCTGGCCCGCCGCACCTTTCTCGACCAGGGGCTGCACCACACCAGTGGTGGCACCGGCCTGCTGATCTTTGTCAGCGAAGCTGAGCACTACGTGGAGATCCTGGCCGACCGGGGCATCGCCGCCAAGGTCCCGGACGAACGCTGGAAATCCATCGTCGACACCTTCACGGGCCATGTGAAACAGGGTGAGGTGCTGAACGGCTTCCTGGAGTGCATCGCCTCCTGCGGCGATGAACTGATCCTCAAGATCCCCGCCACCGAACAGAAGAACGAACTGCCCAACCATCTGGTCCTGCTCTGAGCCAAGGCCAGCCCGGCGGAAACCCCCTTCCGCCGGGCCTGGAGCCACTCCTGTCCCGGTATGGCATTTGCTGTGATTGCTGTTCACGGACGGAGCGGCGATAGTTAGGGTTATTCAAAGAATAACTAACCAGGGACTGAGGGGGATTAAGTGTTTAGAGCAATCTTTTTTCTGGTTATGGTCATCGGTTTGTCCGGCTGTGCAATGACCTATTCCATGCAGGGCGCGAAGGAGGTGGCCGACGACGATGTGGCCATTCTGGTAACCACTGTTTCCTCGTGGTCGCCCTACGTCTATGTATCCGATATCGATGGCGTGAGTCGGGGCATGGGGTCCTTCAAAGCGTACCGCCTTCTCCCCGGTGAGCGTCACGTTACTGTGCATGGGAACTCCCACGCTGGCTTTTATACCGATCCCAAGGTCGTTGTTTTTGTCGCGGAGCGAGGGCATCGCTATGAACTGGTGGTCTCGGACAGGCAACAAGGGCCGTACTGGACGGCCGGTATCGCGGACACGGCAACCGGGGAGCGGGTGGATACGAGAATCTATCGACCTGAATGCACAGATCATCCCTGGCGTGGGCTTCGTTGTACCATCCAGAGAGACACTGATCCCGCTGGTTCATCAGAGCCGTGAGCGGACAACGACGGTGACTTTCATTGCTCGATTGTCCTGACGTTCGCTGCAAAGGTATCGCTGACCATGCAGGAACGGGGGAATGCGGTTTATCAGGCGTTCATGCTGGCACTGAGTATTTACGTGCTGGCGGCGCTGATTCTGGAAGCTTTCCTGGTCAAGGATGACGCTATCGCCGATGTACTCAGGTACATGGACCTGGTGGTCTGTCTGTTTTTCCTCCTGGATTTTTTCTTCAATCTGATCACGGCACCGAGCAAGCGGGCTTACCTGAAGTGGGGCTGGATCGACTTCGTGTCTTCCATTCCCGCGTTGGACACACTCCGATGGGGGCGACTTTCCCGCGTTATTCGGATTGTCCGCTTTTTCCGATCATTGCGATCCCTTCGTCAAATTTACACGGCGTTTCGGGAAGATCGGATACAGAGTCTGACGCTGATAGTCGTGTTGCTTACTTTCCTTTCATATAGCATCTGCGCGAGTTTGATTCTCTATTTCGAGCGGGGCCTGAATCCTGAGTTGGATACCGCTGGCGATGCTCTCTGGTGGGCGCTGCTAAATGTCATGAACGCGAAAATTACCATCGCGTCAGTTGTGACGCGGGAGGGGCAGGTGATGACCATGGTTCTGAACAAGATAGGGCTTCTGCTTTTTGCTTACTTCAATGCTTTGATTGTGGCCTGGCTGGTGAACAAACGAAGGGAAGGGGCTGGTCGTTCCTCGGCGTGAGTCGTGGGCAGCTCTCTTGAAGAACGGTAGCACGGGGGTGGATTCGAATGAGGCGGCTGCCCTGAGCCGGCCCCGCTGGCCTGGTGGGCCTTGCTGGTCCTGCTCTAGTTGCCCCGGGACGGTATCCGCACTGGTAGTGCGGGTACCGGCGGTGCTAGGCTTTTTACCCTCCGCCGTGGAAAAGCCGGCATAGAACCGGCATTGACCCGGCCCAGCCTGGCATTGAAGAGGAAGCCGGTATGGCACGTTTGTCCGTGACCCTGGGATTGTGTTTGCTTTTCTCCTGCGCTTTCGCACAGCAGCCCCCGCCGCCTGCCGCCGGCAGCTGCGCGGCCTGCCACGGCCAGGAGGGGCAGGGCACCGCGGCCTTCCCCCATCTGGCCGGCCTGGGCGAAGCCTATATCCGCCGCCAGTTGGACGCCTTCGCCAGTGGCGAGCGCGCCAACGCCACCATGAAACCGGTCGCGTCCGGTCTGTCCGAAACGCAACGGCAGGCGGTGGCCGCCTACTTCAGCAGCCTGAAAATGGCGCCGGCGGATTCCGCCAGCGCCGAGCCGCCCGACGGTCCCGGCCGGGAGTTGGCGGTGCACGGCCGCTGGGACCAGGAACTGCCGGCCTGTGTGCAATGCCATGGCCCGGACGGGCGCGGCATCGGCGAGGATTTTCCGCCCCTGGCCGGCCAACCCGCCGGCTATCTTGAAGACCAGCTTAAAGCTTGGCGTGCCGGCCAGCGTCCGGCGGGGCCCCAGGGGTTGATGGGACACATCGCCGAACGGCTCGACGCCGACGACCTGAAGGCGGTGGCCCAGTACTTCGCCGCCCTGCCGGCGGCACCGAAGGAGAGCGGCCATGAATAAATCCGTATTGATGGTGGTGGCGGGCTGCGCCGTACTGGGCAGCGCCGCCTGGCTGTTCGCCATGGGGCTTACCGGGGGGCCGGAGGACTACGCCGAGCGCTATGCCGGCCAGTCCGCGCCGCCGGCCCAGACCGCCGGCAAGTCGGCCGGGGAGGCCGGGAAAGCCGGGGAAGCGGCGTCACAGCCGTCCCCGGCGGCCAAGGACGCACCCGCCAAGCCGGCGGCGCCGGTGGCCACGTCGGCGCCGCCGCGCAGCGCCATTCCGGATAATGAATTCGGCAAGCTGGTGCGCCAGGGCGAACAGATCTTCGCCAACCCGGGCCAGTTCGCCAGCGACTGGGTGGGCAACGACCTGAGCTGCCAGAACTGCCACTTCGACGCCGGCCGCTATGACCAGACCGCCTCGCTGCGCAGCGCCTGGCCCATGTACCCGGCCTATCGCGGCAAGAACAAACACGTCAACGATTTCGCCGAGCGCCTGCAGGGCTGCTTCACCTACAGCATGAACGGCAAGGCGCCGCCCAGGGACGGGGAAGTGATCCAGGCCCTGCAGGCCTACGCGTTCTGGCTGGCCAAGGGCATGCCCACCGGCGAGCAACCGGAGGTGCGCGGCTACCCGAAAGTGGCCGATCCCGCCGAGCCACCGTCCTACGCCCGTGGCGAAACCGTGTTCCAGGAGCACTGCGCCCTCTGCCACGGTGATGACGGCCAGGGCCAGAAAGCCGCCGGCGGCGCCCCGGGCTTCCCGCCGCTGTGGGGCGCCGGCTCCTACAACTGGGGCGCCGGCATGCACCGGGTGAACACCGCGGCGGCCTTTATCAAAGCGGCCATGCCGCTGGGCAAACCGGACCTCACCGACCAGCAGGCCTGGGACGTGGCGCTGTTCATCAACAGCCACGAACGGCCCCAGGACCCGCGCTTCAACGGCTCCGTCAAAGAGACCGCCGAGCGTTTCCACCAGCACCAGGGCGAATACGGCAAAACCGTCAACGGCCAGGTCCTCGGCGAGCATTCCCCGCCCTCCGGCACCGTACCCCGCTCCCCGTCGCCGTAGGAGCGGCTTTAGCCGCGATGGTTCATCGCCAAGCCCATCGCGGCTGAAGCCGCTCCTACAGAGGCGGAGTGAGCGCGGGGTCGGCCGTATTAAATGCGAAAGCGGTTCAGAAACAGAAAAGCCGCCCAATGGGCGGCTTCTGGGAAGAGTGGTAGCAAGGGGCGGACTTGAACCGCCGACCCCAGCATTATGAGTGCTGTGCTCTAACCAGCTGAGCTACCTTGCCACAGAGGTCGCGAATTGTCCGCGAGCGTCCCGCGCCTGTCAAGACGGGGAACCCCTGGCGGGGTTCGGGCGTCCATTTCTTGTACATTCCTGTTTTACTTGATAATGATTATCAATTATTGTGTCGGTAATACTTGACTGATTTAGTTGGTTTTCACTAATCTATCGCGTTAATCACGTACCAAAGGTGTGGGTATGCGTCTGACCACCAAGGGCCGCTATGCGGTGACCGCGATGCTGGATCTGGCTCTGCACGCGGAAGCCGGTCCCGTTTCCCTGGCCGATATCTCCGAGCGCCAGGGTATTTCCATCTCCTATCTGGAGCAGCTGTTCGCCAAGCTGCGCCGTCGTGAGCTGGTGAGCAGCGTACGCGGCCCCGGCGGCGGCTACCGGTTGAGTCGGGACAGCGACGATATCGACGTGGCGGCGGTGATCGCCGCCGTGGACGAGTCCGTGGACGCCACCCGCTGTGGTGGCCAGGGCGACTGCCAGGAGGGCAATACCTGCCTGACCCATCATCTGTGGTGCGACCTCTCCGACCAGATCCAGGATTTTCTGGCCGGCATCACCCTGGGTGAACTGGTGGCGCGCCACGAAGTGCGTTCGGTGGCCCAGCGGCAGGATGCCCACCAGAACCGGGTCCCGGTGAGCACTCTCTAACCCGCAACGAAGTCTTCCCATCATGTCGCAAGCGGTATATCTGGATTACGCCGCCACCACCCCGGTGGCCCCCCGGGTGGTGGCGGCGATGACGGCCTGTCTGGGGCCGGACGCTAACTTCGGCAACCCGGCCTCGCGCAGCCATCTGTACGGCTGGCTGGCGGAGGAGGCGGTGGAAAACGCCCGCCGTCAGGTGGCCGATGCCCTAAACGCCGACCCCCGCGAAATCGTCTGGACCAGCGGCGCCACCGAGGCCAATAACCTGGCCCTCAAGGGCGTGCTGGAGCAAAAGGGCGGCGGCCATATCATCACCTCCGCCACCGAGCACAAGGCGGTGCTGGACCCCTGTGCCTGGCTGGAACGGAAAGGGCTGGCCACGGTGACCTGGCTGAAGCCCGGCGCGGATGGCCGCATCGACCCGGCGCAGGTGGCCGGCGCGTTGCGGGAAGACACCGTGCTGGTGTCGATCATGCACGCCAACAACGAAACCGGGGTGATCAACGATATCGCCGCCATCGGCGCCCTGTGCCGGGAGCACGGCGCCCTGTTCCACACCGATGCGGCGCAGAGCGCCGGCAAGCTGCCGCTGGACGTGCGCGAGCTGCCGGTGGATCTGGTGTCGCTGTGCGCCCACAAGATCTATGGGCCCAAGGGTATTGGCGCGCTGTACGTGCGCCGCCACCCGGACGTGCGGGTGGTGTCGCAGATCCACGGCGGCGGCCACGAACGCAATATGCGCTCCGGTACTCTGCCCACCCACCAGATCGTCGGCCTGGGCGAAGCCCTGGCGCTGGCGATGGCGGATCGGGAGGCGGAGCAGGCGCGCATCGGCGGTCTGCGGGATCGGCTGTGGGAGCATCTGAGCGCGCTGCCCGGGGTGCACCTGAATGGGGGCGCCGCGCCGCGCCTGCCCGGCCATCTCAATGTGGCGTTCGAGGGCGTGGATGGCGAGATGCTGCTCACCGCCCTTACCGAGGCGGCGGTGTCCACCGGCTCCGCCTGCACCTCCGCCTCCCTGGAGCCGTCCTATGTGCTCAAGGCCATGGGGCTCAGTGATGCGCTGGCGCAGAGCGCGCTGCGGTTTTCCGTGGGGCGCTTCACCGACGAGGCCGGCATCGACCGGGCCGGCCGGGATGTGGTGGCGGTGGTGACGCGATTGCGCGACGCGGCACGCAGCCGCGCCTGAGGGCTTTCAGGCCGCCAGGGCGGCGGCCTCCTGCTTGACGCGGCCGACCATGGACAGCAGGCCATTGCCCCGGGTGGGGCTCAGGTGGCGCAGCAGGTCGATGCGCTCGAAGAAGGCGTCCATGTCGTAGTCCGCCACTTCCCCGGGCGTCTTGCCGTTGAGCGCGGTGA
Organism: Alloalcanivorax gelatiniphagus; assembly: GCF_005938655.1. Lineage (GTDB taxonomy): Bacteria > Pseudomonadota > Gammaproteobacteria > Pseudomonadales > Alcanivoracaceae > Alloalcanivorax > Alloalcanivorax gelatiniphagus. Next base: position 27,731 of record NZ_VCQT01000036.1, on the reverse strand, counting down.
CGACGATGGCGCCCAGGCCGCGCACGATCAGGGCGTCGGATTCCACCGCCAGATACAGGGTGTTGCTGTCCGCGTCGTAGTCGGTGACCAGCCACACCTGGCTCTGGCAGCCGCGCACGAAACGGTCCTCGGTGCGCAGCTCCTCCGGCATCGGCGGCAGTTGCTTGCCCAGGTCGATGATATAGCGATAGCGCTCTTCCCAGTCGTCCAGGAATTCCAGGTCCTCGCACACCGTCTCGGCGGTCACGTCGCGGCCCAGTTTGATGTCGCGGATATCAAAATCAGACAATGTGCGGCTCCTTCGGAGCCGCAAGCTACAAGCCGCAAACTACAAGCTTCAAGCCGCGCTCGGCGGTTCTTCAAAGCTTGCAGCTTGTAGCTTGAAGCTTGCAGCTAAAATAATCCCAGTTCGAGCTGGGCTTCCTCGGTCATCATGTCGCGGCTCCAGGGCGGATCGAAGATCAACGCCACTTCCACCGCGTCCACGTTCGGTACCTTGGCCAGCCGGTCTTCCACGTCGCCCACCAGCACCGGGCCCATGCCGCAGTTAGGGGCGGTGAGGGTCATGCGTACCTGCACCACGTTGTTGTCATCGCGGCGGATCACGTCGCAGCCGTACACCAGGCCCAGATCGACGATGTTCACCGGAATTTCCGGGTCGTAGATGGTGGCCAGGGTTTTCCAGAGCTCGTCGTCGCGCACCGAGCCGTCTTCCGCCGGCGGCTCGAAGTCCAGCTCCAGCGGAGTCTGGCCGATGGCGTCGGCGTCGGTGCCGTCGATGCGCGCCATGTTGCCGTTCAGGGTCACCGTGTAGGTGCCGCCCAGGGCCTGGCGCAGATTGACGAAGCTGTTCTTGTTGATGGTGATGCGGGTGCCGTCGGGCACCAGGCGCGCGGGCACGTCGCGGCTCACCACCACGGTGCGCTGTTCAGTGGCGCGGCCGCCGGCAGGGATGTTCAAATCAAACCTCGTCCACGTCTTCGACGGTGAAGCTCTCGCCGCACCCGCACTCGCCGGTGGCGTTGGGGTTGCGGAACTTGAACAGGCTGTTGACGCCTTCCTTCACGTAGTCGATTTCCAGGCCATTAAGCATGGTCAGCCACTTTTCCGGCACGTACAGCGCCACGCCATCCACCTCGAAACGGCGGTCGCCGTCCTCCGGGGCCTGGACGAAATTAAGCTCGTACATATAGCCGGAGCAACCGGATTCATCCAGATCCAGGCGGATGCCGTCGGCGCCGGCGCGCTCGATCTCCCGGCGGGCCTGGGCGCGCGCCGCCTCGGTCATGTGAATCTCGGCCTGGCCGGGCACGAATGTCTGTACGGTCATAGCATCACCTTGCGAAGGGCAAGTTGAAAGTTAAAAGTTAAAAGTGACAACGCGGTTCGGCGGCATTGCCAGCCGGGCAGGCAGGGCGCCGCGCTTCCCGGGTGGCCTTTCAACTTTTAACTTGTAACTTTCAACTGCTTTTTTCAAAGAAAAGTCCGGACCTTTTCCAGCGCCTGGAACAGGCGGTCCACCTCTTCCAGGGTATTGTAGATCGAGAACGAGGCGCGCACGGTGCCGGGAATGCCCAGGCCGTCCATCAGCGGCATGCAGCAGTGATGGCCGGTGCGTACCGCCACGCCCTGCTGGTCGAGCAGGGTACCCACGTCCGCCGGGTGGGCGCCGTCCAGCAAAAACGACAATACGCCCACCTTGGTGGCGGCGTCGCCGATGATTTTCAAGCCGTCGAAGGCCCGTGCCTGCTCGGTGGCGGAGGCCAGCAAGGCGTCCTCGTGGGCGGCCAGAGCGGCGCGGTCCTGCTGGTTCAGCCAGTCCACCGCCGCTCCCAGGCCGATCACCCCGGCGATATTGGGGGTGCCCGGCTCGAATTTATAGGGCAGCTGATTCCAGGTGCTTTTTTCGAAGCTCACCGTCTCGATCATTTCGCCGCCGGTCTGGTAGGGCGGCATGGCGTCGAGCAGTTCGCGGCGGCCATAGAGGACGCCGATGCCGGTGGGCCCGAACAGCTTGTGGCCGGAGCAGGCGTAGAAATCGCAGCCCAGCTCGCGCACATCCACCGGGAAGTGGGCCACCGCCTGGGCGCCGTCCACCAGGGTCACGGCGCCGGCATCGCGGGCGGCCTTCAGCCACTGGTCCAGCGGGTTCACCGTGCCCAGGCTGTTGGAGACGTGGGACAGGGCGACGATGCGGGTGCGCTCACCGAGCAGCCGGTAAAAGGCATCGCCATCGACGCTGCCGTCCTCACGCAGGGGCACCACCTTGAGGGTGGCGCCGGTGCGCTCGCAGGCCTGCTGCCAGGGCACGATATTGGCGTGGTGTTCCAGGGCGGTGATCAGCACCTCGTCGCCGGGCCGCAGCCGCTCGCGGCCGTAGCTTTGCGCCACCAGATTGATGCTCTCGGTGGTGCCCTTGGTCCAGATGATCTCTTCCCGGTCGGCGTTGAGGAACCCGGCCACGGTGGCACGGGCCGCCTCGAACGCGGCGGTGGCCTTGTCGCTCAGGTAGTGGGCGCCACGGTGCACATTGCTGTTCACGCCTTGGTAGTAGGCGCTCACCGCGTCGATCACCGCCCGCGGCTTCTGGGTGGTGGCGGCGTTGTCCAGATACACCAGCGGCTTGCCGTTCACCGTCTGTTCGAGGATCGGGAACTGTTCGCGCAGGGCCCGCACATCGAAGCTCATGCGGCCTCCCCGTCGGCCACCGGGCGCTCGCCCAGTTCAGCGGCGATCCAGGGTTGCGCCCAATCGGCCACCGCCTGATCCGGCAGACCCATGATCAGTTCGTTGACGAAGCCCAGGCTGAGCATGCGCTTGGCCTCGGCGGCGCTGATGCCACGGGACTGCAGATAAAACTGCTGCATGGCGTCGAGCTGGCCGACGGTGGCGCCGTGGGCGCACTTCACGTCGTCGTTGTAGATTTCCAGCTCCGGCTTGGTGTCGATCTCGGCGCCGGCATTGAGCAGCAGGTTCTTGTTGCTCAGCTCCGCCAGGGTGCCCTTGGCGCCCGGGTGGATATGGATGCGGCCGTTCAGCACCGCCCGGCCTTTTTCGCCGGCCAGGCCCCGGTACACCTGATTGGAGGTGCAGTCGGGCACCCGGTGCTCCACGCACAGCTGATTGTCGATATGGCTGCGCTCGCGGGCCACGAACACGCCGTGCATGTTCAGTTCGGCGCCGCTCTTGTCCAGGAAGGCGCGCACGTCGTTGCGGCGCAGCCGGTTGCCGGCCATCAGCTGGTAGCTGTCGATGCGGCTGACACCGGTCTGCTGGAGCAGCAGGGTGCCGATGTGCAGGCTGTCGCCGCCGTCCGCCTGCAGCCGGTAATGGGTCAGGTGGGCATTGTCGGCGGCGCGGATCGCGGTGACCGCATTGGTCAGCACCGGGCCCCGGGCCAGGTACTGCTCGATCAGGGTCAGGCGGCTGCCGCTGCCCAGGTTCACTTCCAGGCGCACATTGCAGTGGCTGGGGGCGTCGCCGGCGGCCACGTGCAGCACCTGCACCGGCGCCGCCACATCGGCGTTGGCGGCCACCTCCAGGGTCACCGCATCGTCCAGCGCGGCACCGTTATAGAAGGCGAAGGGCGTGGTCAGCCCGTCCAGGTGGCGCGCCGCCCGGCCCAGGGTCACGCCCTCCGGCAGGGCGGTGTGGGTTTCGTCCAGGCGGCCGTTGACGATCACCAGCCGGTATTCGCTCAGCACCGGCAGGTCCGCCGGCGCGGCGCCCTCGGCGCGGGCCGCCAGGTGGCCGTCGGTGAGCGCGTACAGGGAGGTGTATTTCCAGGCCTCGGTCTTGCGACCGGGAAAGGCGGCGGCTTCCAGGGCGGCCAGCGCGTCCGCGCGCAGCGGCGCCAGCGCTTCCGCCGGCGTGGCCTGGCGGGCATTTTGCAGAGCCCGGGCCTTCAGGTCCTCGGGCAGGTTCAGGGCGTTCTCCCCGCTCATGCCGTCTGGTCCTCTTTGTCGTTGCCGCCGTTCTGGCCACCGGTGAGCCAGCCGTAGCCGTGCTGCTCCAGCTCCAGGGCCAGTTCCTTGCCGCCGGATTTGATGATTTTGCCGCCGGACAGCACGTGCACATAGTCCGGCACGATGTAGTCCAGCAGCCGCTGGTAGTGGGTCACCAGCACGATGCCGCGCTCCGGGCTGCGCAGGGAGTTAACGCCCTTGGCCACGGTTTGCAGGGCATCGATGTCCAGGCCGGAGTCGGTTTCATCGAGCAGCGCCAGCTTCGGCTCCATCAGCATCATCTGCATGATTTCGTTGCGTTTTTTCTCGCCGCCGGAGAACCCTTCGTTGACCCCGCGCTTGAGGAACTGGGCGTCCAGGTCCACCTGCTTGCAGGCCTCCCGGGCCTTGCGCAGCAGGGTCACGGAATCCCACTCTTCCTTGCCCTGGGCGGCGCGGGTGGCTTCCAGGGCCGCCTTCAGGAATTCCATATTGGACACGCCGGGGATCTCCACCGGGTACTGGAACGCCAGGAACAGCCCCAGCCGGGCCCGGTCTTCCGGTTCCATGTCGGCCAGGCTTTTGCCGTCGAACAGGGCCTCGCCGCCGGTGATTTCATAGTTGTCGCGGCCGGCCAGCACATTGGCCAGGGTGGACTTGCCGGAGCCGTTGGGGCCCATGATGGCGTGCACCTCGCCGGGCTTCACGGTGAGGTTGAGGCCCTTGAGGATCGGTTGGCCGGCCACGGAGGCGTGCAGATCGCGAATTTCCAGCATTAATCGACTTCCAGACAATTCATTCGGATTCAAATCGGGTTGGACGGTGGCTCAGCCCACCGCCCCTTCCAGGCTCACTTCCAGCAACTTGCCGGCTTCCACCGCGAACTCCATGGGCAGTTCCTTGAACACTTCCTTGCAGAAGCCGTTGACGATCATTGAGATCGCTTTTTCCGGCTCGATGCCGCGCTGGCGGCACAGGAACAACTGGTCGTCGCTGACCCTGGAGGTGGTGGCCTCGTGCTCGATGGTGGCGCTGGGGTGCTTGGATTCAATATAGGGGAAGGTGTGCGCGCCGCAGCGGTCGCCCAGCAGCAGCGAATCGCACTGGGTAAAGTTGCGCGCGTTCTCCGCCCGCGGCCCCATGCGCACCAGGCCCCGGTAGGCGTTGGAACTCTTGCCCGCCGAGATGCCCTTGGAAACGATGGTGCTCTTGGTGTTGCGGCCCAGGTGGATCATCTTGGTGCCGGTGTCCGCCTGCTGGGCGTGGCGGGTCAGCGCCACCGAGTAGAACTCGCCCACGGAATGGTCGCCGCGCAGCACCACGGACGGGTACTTCCAGGTGATCGCGGAGCCGGTTTCCACCTGGGTCCAGCTGATCTTGGCGTGGTCGTGGGCGACGCCGCGCTTGGTCACGAAGTTGTAGATGCCGCCCTTGCCGTCCTTGTCGCCGGGGTACCAGTTCTGCACCGTGGAATACTTGATCTCGGCGCCGGGCAGGGCCACCAGCTCGACCACCGCCGCGTGCAGCTGGTTCTCGTCGCGCTGGGGCGCGGTGCAGCCTTCCAGGTAGCTCACGTAGCTGCCTTCATCGGCGACGATCAGGGTGCGCTCGAACTGGCCGGTGTTGGCCTCGTTGATGCGGAAGTAGGTGGACAGCTCCATGGGGCAGCGCACGCCCTTGGGGATGTAAACAAAAGAGCCGTCGGTGAACACCGCCGAGTTGAGGCCGGCGAAATAGTTGTCGCCCTTGGGCACCACGGAACCCAGATACTTGCGCACCAGCTCCGGGTGCTCCTGCACCGCCTCGGAGATCGAGCAGAAGATCACCCCGGCCTCGGCCAGTTTCGCCTTGAAAGTGGTGCCCACGGACACCGAGTCGAACACCGCGTCCACCGCCACCCCGGCGAGCATTTCCTGCTCGTGCAGGGGAATGCCCAGCTTCTTATAGGTGTCGAGCAGTTCCGGGTCCACCTCATCCAGGCTCTGCGGGCGATCTTCCATGCTTTTCGGCGCTGAATAGTAGGAGATCGCGTTCAGATCCACCGGCGGGTAGCTCACATGGGCCCAGTCCGGTTCCTGCATGGTTTGCCAGTGGCGGTAGGCTTCCAGACGCCACTCCAGCAGCCACTCGGGCTCGTCCTTCTTGGCGGAAATAACGCGGATGACGTCCTCGTTGAGACCCGGGGGCAGGGTGTCTGACTCCACCAGGGTGGTGAACCCCGCCTCGTACTCGGAACGGATGACTCTGTCCAGTTCGGAATTGTCGAGTTCGGCTTGGCTGCTCATAGTTCACGGGCTCGTCTATATGGAATGCCGGTCTTCACGGGCGGAATACCAGAGTAAATTACTCGGGTATTATAGAGGATAAGGCGCGGAGGGGGAATCCGGCCGTCATCACCGGCCATAAGGGGCGCCAACGGTATCATAATTCGCCCCGCGTGCGTATAATCCGCCGGTTTCAGTGACCCCCAAAGACCTATGCAATTCTGGAGTGATCAGACAGATGGCTGTTGAGCGTACCCTCTCTATTATCAAGCCTGATGCCGTGGCCAAGAACGCGATCGGCGAGATCCTGGGCCGTTTCGAAAAAGCGGGCCTCAAGGTCGTAGCCCTTAAGATGCTGCACCTGAGCCGCGAACAGGCCGAAGGCTTCTATGCCGAACACAAAGAGCGTCCGTTCTTTGGCGATCTGGTGGCCTTTATGACCAGCGGCCCGGTAACCGTGCAAGTGCTGGAAGGCGAGGACGCGGTGAAGAAAAACCGTGATCTGATGGGCGCCACCAACCCCAAGGACGCGGAAGCCGGTACCATTCGCGCGGATTTCGCGGAAACCATCGACGAAAACGCTGTCCATGGTTCCGACTCCGCCGAATCCGCCGCCCGCGAGGTGGACTACTTCTTCGCCGACGAGGAACTTTGCCCGCGCACTCGCTGAGTGCCCGGCATCCCTGGAGGTAAGCCAATGACTGCCCACGAGGTCGACCGCGATTCCCAAGTCGGGGATGCGGTGCAAACCGAAAAGGTCAATCTGCTCGGACTCACCCGGCCGCAAATGGAAGAATTCTTCCTGGCCATGGGTGAGAAGAAGTTCCGTGCCCAGCAGGTGCTCAAGTGGATCCACCATCATCAGGCGGACGACTTCGAGCAAATGACCGATGTGGGCAAGGCATTGCGCGAGAAGCTTGCCCGGGTGGCGGAGATCCGTGGTCCCAAGGTGCTCCATGAGGGCATTTCCCGGGACGGCACCCGCAAGTGGGTGTTTGAAGCGGATAACGGCGGCGCCGTGGAGACCGTGTTTATTCCCGACGGTCGCCGCGGCACCCTGTGCGTCTCCTCCCAGGTGGGCTGCGCGGTGGACTGCAGTTTCTGTTCCACCGGCAAACAGGGCTTTCAGCGCGACATGACCAGCGCCGAGATCATCGGCCAGGTGTGGCAGGCCAGCCGCGCCTTCGGTCCGCGCAAGAATCTGGGCGAGCACCCGATCACCAACGTGGTGATGATGGGCATGGGCGAGCCGATGCTGAACTACGAGCCGGTGCTCTCGGCCATGCGCATCATGCGCGATGACCTGGGCTACGGCATCAGCAAGCGCCGTATCACCCTGTCCACCTCCGGCGTGGTGCCCAAGATCGACCAGCTCAGCCGCGACCTGGACGTGTCCCTGGCGGTGAGCCTGCACGCTCCCAACGACGAGCTGCGCAACCAACTGGTGCCGCTTAACCGCAAGTACCCGCTGGCCGACCTGATGGCCGCCTGCAAGCGCTACAGCGACGCCATTACCCATCGCCACAACACCATCACCATGGAATACGTGATGCTGCGCGATGTGAACGACAAACCGGAACACGCCCGCCAGCTGGTCAAGCTGCTCAAGGGCATCCCGGTGAAGGTGAACCTGATTCCCTTCAACCCGTTTCCCCATGCCGGCTATGAACGCTCCCGCAAGGCGGACATCCTGGCATTCCACAAATTCCTGAACGACAATGGCGTGCTCACCACGGTGCGCACCACCCGCGGCGACGACATCGACGCCGCCTGCGGCCAGCTGGTGGGCGAGGTCAAGGACCGCACCCGCCGCAGTGAACGCTGGCAAGCGTCCATCTTTCATCGCGCCGAGCAACCGGACAGCAACGCAGCGCCCGCGCAATGAGCCCTACGCTTCGACAGTTCGCCCTCACCGTCAGCCTGGCGGCCCTGCTCGGCCTGCTGGGTGGTTGCATGACGGCCACCGAAGGGGGCCAACGCAACGAAGTGAAGGTGGACGAGGCGGTGGCCACCCGGGTGGCGGCCGGCATGAAGTACCTGCAGATGGGCAACCCTTCCGAGGCGCGCCGCCACTTCTCCCGGGCCCTGTCGCTCAACGACGACAGCGCCCAGGCGCACAACGCCATGGCGCTGCTGTACAACTACGAGCGCGACTCCAAGCAGGAAGAACACCACTACCGCAAGGCGTTGTCCGCCGACCGTGACTACGCCCCGGCCCTGAACAACTACGGCACCTTGCTGTTTTCCCAGGGGCGCTATGACGAGGCCCTGGAGAAGTTCAAGCGCGCCGCCAACGACCCCAAATACGAAGGCCGGGCCAGCGCCTTCAATAACATGGGCGCCACCTACAAGGCCCTGGGCGAACTGGACCGGGCCCGCGAGGCCTATATCCGTTCGCTGCGCCTGAGCCCGGGCAACAGCCAGCTGCTGCTGGAGCTGGCGCGGCTGTATTACCAGGACGGCCGGGCCAGTCTCGGCTGGGATTACTACCGTGATTACGAGCGGCGCGTGCGACCGCAGAGCGCCGAGGCCCTGTGGGTGGGCATCCGCCTGGCCGCGGACCTCGGCAAACGTGACCAGCAGGCCAGCTACGAGCTGGCGCTGCAGAATCTCTACCCGGAAAGCCGTGAGTACCGCCTCTGGCGGGCCTGGCGCGCCGGGCAGGAGGGAGACGAATGAGCGAGGACGACGCAGCCATGCTGCCCGGTGAACGTTTGCGCCGGGCCCGCGAAGAGCAGGGCCTGAGCCAGGAAGAAGTCTCCAAACAATTGCGCCTGTCGCTGTCTTATCTGAAGGCGCTGGAGGACGACGACTACAGCCGTCTGCCCGAGCCCACCTTCATCAAGGGCTACCTGCGCAACTACGCACGCCTGATGGGCCTGCCCACCGAAGAACTGGCGCGCCGCTTCCAGCAGGAGATGGACTCCCAGCGGGATGCGGAACACGAACGGGAGCAGCAGGCGGCGGAGCACGCGCCGCGCCGCCACGAGTGGCGGGTGCCGCTGGTGGTGATCCTGGTGGTGGTGCTGGCGGTGGCCGTGGGCTGGTGGCTGTGGCCGCGCGGCGAGGTGGCGCCGGCGCCGGTGGACTCGCCCTCGGACCTGTCGCCGCGCAGCGAGCAGCTGGGCGACCCGGCTCCGGATAACCCGGACCCGGCGCTGCCCGACGACACCGAACCGATGGCGCCGGCGGACGAATCCATGGCGCCGTCGGCGGACGAGGGCGCCGGCCCGGCGTCCGGCGCGGACAACCCGGCGGCACCGGAGGCCGGCCAACCCGCCGGAGCGCCCCGGACGCCCGCCCGGGACGGCGGCGAGTCCGCCGTCGCCGACGCCGCCGGCAACACACCGGCAGCCACCGAAAACGACAGCCTCAGCCTGTCGTTTTCTCGGTTATGCTGGGTGCGCGTGGTGGACGCCACCGGCGCCACCCTCAGCCAGGGCCAGCGCAACGCCGGTGACCGGCTGGATCTGCAAGGCCAGGCGCCGTTTCGCCTGACCGTGGGTGACGCCGCCGCGGTGTCCTCCGTGTCTCTCAATGGCGAGGCGGTCTCCCTGCCCAGCCAGCGCTCCGGCGATGTGGTGCGCGTCACCCTGCCCTAGGTTCTGATAGCACGGCGCCCCATACTTCACTCGGCTCGAACGTTTCAGGAAGCAGGTTATGGAACCGGAACTGTCCATTCAGCGTCGCAAATCACGCCAGATCCATGTCGGCAAGGTGCCGGTGGGTGGTGATGCGCCGATCTCGGTGCAAAGCATGACCAACACCGATACCTGTGACGTGGACGCCACCGTGGGCCAGATTCGCCGGCTGGAAGAGGTGGGCGCGGACATCGTGCGGGTGTCGGTGCCGACCATGGAAGCCGCCGAGGCGTTCGGCCGGATCAAGCGTCAGGTGGACGTGCCCCTGGTGGCGGATATCCATTACGACCACAAGATCGCCCTGCGGGTGGCGGACGAGGGCGCCGACTGCCTGCGCATCAACCCGGGCAACATCGGCCGCGAGGACCGGGTGCGGGCGGTGATCGAATCCGCCCGGGACCACGGCGTGCCGATCCGCATCGGGGTCAACGCCGGCTCCCTGGAAAAGGAACTGCAGCGCAAATACGGCGAACCCACCAGCGATGCCCTGGTGGAATCCGCCCTGCGCCACGCGGAGATCCTGGACCGCTACGACTTCCAGGACTTCAAGATCAGCGTCAAGGCCTCCAACGTCTTTATGACCCTGCAGGCCTACCGCAAGCTGGCCAGCCAGATTGAGCAGCCCCTGCACCTGGGCGTCACCGAGGCGGGCACGTTCCGCTCCGGCACGGTGAAATCCGCCGTCGCCCTGGGGGGCCTGCTGATGGAAGGCATTGGCGACACCATCCGCATTTCCCTGGCCACCGATCCGGTGGAGGAAATCCGCGTCGGCTTCGACATCCTCAAGAGCCTCAACCTGCGCAAGAAAGGCGTGAACATCATCGCCTGCCCGAGCTGCTCCCGGCAGAACTTCAACGTGATCGACACGGTCAACGAGCTGGAAGCGCGCCTGGAGGACATCAACGAGTCGGTGGACCTGGCGGTGATCGGCTGCCTGGTGAACGGCCCCGGCGAAGCCCGCGAGGCGGACATCGGCCTCACCGGCGGCACCCCCAACAACCTGTCCTACTCGGACGGGCAGAAAAGCCACCACATCACGTCCGAGAACCTGGTGGACGAGTTGGAGCGCATGGTGCGCGCCAAGGTGGAGAAAATGCGCGAGGACGAGGCGCGAGGTATCATCGCGCGCAGCGAGTAATCGAATCATGGCGCTTGATCGCGGCTGAAGCCGCTCCTACCACGTCTCCGTGGGAGCGGCTTCAGCCGCGATCAGGCGCAATCCAGAACAAGGAGCACCGGTGAGTAAGAAGATCGCGTCGGTACGCGGCATGAACGATGTATTGCCCGAGCAGACCCCGCTCTGGCAATGGCTGGAACAACGGGCCCGCGCGGTGCTTTCCGCCTACGGGTACCGGGAAATCCGCGTGCCCATCGTGGAGCGCACCGAGCTGTTCGCCCGCGGCATCGGTGAGGTCACCGACATCGTCGAGAAGGAGATGTACACCTTCGAGGACCGTGGCGGCGACAGCCTGACCCTGCGCCCGGAAGGCACCGCCGGCTGCGTGCGCGCCGCCGAGGAGCACGGGCTGCTGTATAACCAGACCCAGCGGCTCTGGTACACCGGCCCCATGTTCCGCTACGAGCGCCCCCAGGCCGGCCGCTACCGCCAGTTCCATCAGATCGGCGCGGAAACCTTCGGCATGGAAGGCCCGGACATCGACGCCGAGGTGATCCTGCTCACCGCCCGCCTGTGGAAGGCCCTGGGCCTGGCGGATATCGTCACCCTGGAACTCAATACCCTGGGCGACCCGGACGACCGGGCCCGTTACCGGGATGCTCTGGTGGCTTTCCTGCGCGAGCACCGCGAGCGCCTGGACGAGGACTCCAAGAACCGCCTGGAGCGTAACCCCCTGCGGGTGCTGGACAGCAAGGACCCGGGTACCCGCGAGGTGCTTCAGGACGCGCCGCGGCTGGCGGACCACCTGGGCGACGCCGCCCGTGACCACTTCGAACAGCTAAAAGCGCTGTTGGACGCCGCCGGCATCGAGTACCTGATCAACCCGAACCTGGTGCGCGGGCTGGATTACTACGGGCGAACCGTGTTTGAGTGGACCACCGACGCGCTGGGCGCCCAGGGCACGGTGTGCGCCGGCGGCCGCTACGATGGCCTGGTGGCGCAGCTGGGCGGTAAACCGACCCCGGCGGTGGGCTTTGGCATGGGCCTGGAACGGCTGGTGCTACTGCTGGAAAAACAAGGCCAGGAACTGCCGGGCCCGGTGGCGATCTATATAACCGCCATGGGCAACGTGCAGCCCCAGGCACTGGCCCTGGCCGAGCGTCTGCGCGATGCCCTGCCGGGCGTCGGCATCCAATGCCACTGCGGTGGCGGCGGCTTCAAGAGTCAGATGAAGAAAGCGGACCGCAGCGGCGCCCGTTACGCCCTGATCCTGGGCGAGGACGAAGTGGCGGCCGGGCAGGTCACGGTAAAACCGTTGCGCGAGCAACACGAGCAACAGCAACTCAACGAGAATGAGGTGGCCGAATGGTTGGCCGCCCGTTTGCACGAAGGGCATTAAGGAGAATCTGGGGTGGTCGATTACATTCGTGACGAAGAAGAACAGGCCGAACGCATCAAGGAGTGGTGGCAGAAATACGGCATCGCCGCGGTGATCGTGATCGTGCTGGCGGTGGGGTCGTTGCTGGGCTGGCGCCAATGGCAGGAACACAGCGCCGGCGAGTCCGGTAAGGCCTCGGTGCACTATGAAACCATGACCCAGGCCATGGCCGCCGGCAACGACGACCAACTGCGCAGCGCCGCCAACACCCTGATCGAGGACTACGACGGCAGCGCCTACGCCGACATCGCGCGCCTGGCCCTGGCCCGGCTGGCGGTGCTCGACGGTGACCTGAACTCCGCCGCCGAGCTGCTTGGCACGGTGGCTGACGACCCGGCGGTCCGTGAACTGGAATACACCGCCCGCCTGCGCCTGGCGCGGGTGCAGGTGGGGCTGGGGGATCTGGATGCCGCGAACGAGCAGATTTCGCGCACCTTCCCGAAGGCCTGGCAAGGCCAGGCGCTGGAGCTGAAGGGGGACATCGCCAGCGCCCGGGAAAACTGGGACGCGGCCCGCGCCGCCTACGGCGACGCTCTGGAGGCCCTGGATGAAGGCGCTTCCCGGGACCGCGTACAAATGAAACTCGACGACCTGAAGTCGCAATCGTGAGCCCGTATTCGTGAAATATTCCTTCTCCACCCCCGCGGTCGCCGTACTGCTGTGCGTGATGGCGCTGGCCGGTTGCGCCAGCAACCCCAACGCCATCGAACCCAACCCGCTGCCGGACTTCGACAAGCGCTTCAACGTGGACCGGCTGTGGCGCTCCGGCGCCGGTGACGGCGTGGACGAAAGCGCCATGAAACTGCGCCCGGCGGTCACCGCCCAGCGCGTGTTCGCCGCCGATGTCCACGGCCGGGTCTACGCCTTTAACCGGGAAAACGGCAAGCGCCAATGGCGCAGCAAAACCAAGGACCGCATCTCCGGTGGCCTGTACGCCGGTTACGGCCAGGTGCTGTACGGCACCCGCGAAGGCGAGGCGGTGGCCCTGGACGCGGAAACCGGCGACGAGCTGTGGCGCGCCCGGGTCAGCAGTGAAGTGCTGGCGCCGCCCACCAGCGACGGCCTGCTGACGATCTTCCAGACCATCGACGGCCATGTGCTGGCCCTGGACGCGGAAACCGGCGAGCAGCGCTGGGACTACGAAACCACGGTGCCCAACCTGACCCTGCTGGGCGGCACCCAGCCGGTGATCGAAAGCGGCCGGGTCTATGCCGGCTTCGCCAGCGGCAAGGTGGCCGCCATCGAGCTGGACACCGGCGCGCCGCTGTGGGAACGGCGGGTGGCGGAACCCACCGGCCGTTCGGAACTGGACCGTCTGGTGGACGTGGACTCCAGCCTGCTGGTGGAAAACGGCGGCGTGTTCACCGCCACCTTCCAGGGCAAACTGGCGGTGCTCGACTGGGACAACGGCCGTCCCTACTGGGCCAAGGACATCTCCACCCACCAGGAAATCAGCTCCTACCTGTCCACCGTGTTCGTGGCTGACAGCGAAGGCCTGGTGCGCGGCGCCGAGCAGCGCAGCGGCACCTTCCTGTGGCAGCAGGACAAGCTCTACGGCCGCCGCCTCACCGGCACCGCCGTGCAGGACGGCCTGGTGGTGGTCGGCGATTACGAGGGCTACCTGCACTGGATGGACAGTGAGACCGGCGAACTGGTGGCCCGTTACCGGGACAACCGCAGCGGTTTCGCCGACACCCCGGTGGTCTACGACGACGTCCTCTACGCCCTAAGCGCCGACGGCAAGCTGGCCGCCTACAAGGTCGAAGCGAGGGACTAGCCCCAAGCTACAAGCCTCAAGCTGCAAGCAGGCCGTGCTTGCAGCGTCCCCTTTTTTTGTAGGAGCGGCTTCAGCCGCGATAACCCCCCTCGACCGCCCATCGCCGTTTTGTAGGAGCGGCTTTAGCCGCGATAACCCCCCCCCCCGACCGCCCATCGCGGCTAAAGCCGCTCCTACCGCCGCGTTGTTCGACGCGTCGGCGGCTTGCAGCTTGTAGCTAGAATCCCCCCACGCCTGTATCCTGCCCGGTAATCACCATTGCCACCCTGATCGAGCCCCAATGAAACCCGTGATCGCCCTGGTGGGCCGCCCCAACGTGGGCAAATCCACCCTGTTCAACCGCCTGACCCGTACCCGCAACGCCATCGTGGCGGATTTCCCTGGCCTGACCCGGGACCGCCAGTATGGCGACGGCAAGCTGGGTGAGCGCCCCTATACGGTGGTGGACACCGGCGGCATCGGCGAGAGCGAGGAGGGCATCGACCGGCCGATGACCGACCAGGCCCTGCAGGCGGTGGGCGAGGCCGACGCGGTGCTGTTCCTGGTGGACGGCCGCGCCGGCCTCACCGCCGCCGACCAACAGGTGGCCTCTGAGCTGCGCAAACTGCCCAAGCCGGTGTTCCTGGCGGTCAACAAGACCGACGGCCTGGAACCGGAAACCGCCATGGCGGACTTCTACGCCCTCGGCCTCAGCGACCTGTTCCCGATCGCCGCCGCCCACGGCCGTGGCGTGCGCGCCATGATGGACGCGGTGCTCACCGCCTTCCCCGAGGCGGAACCCGAGGAAGACGCGGTCGATAACCCGGACACGGTGCGGGTGGCGGTGCTGGGCCGGCCCAATGTGGGCAAATCCACCCTGATCAACCGCATCCTCGGCGAGGAGCGGGTCATCGTCTATGACCACGCCGGCACCACCCGCGACAGCATCGAGGTGCCGTTCACCCGCCAGCCCCGGGACGGTGGCGAGCCCCGCGACTACGTGCTGATCGACACCGCCGGCATCCGCCGCCGGGGCAAGGTCCACGAGACCGTGGAAAAATTCTCCGTGATCAAGGCCCTGCAGGCGGTGGATGCGGCCCAGGTGGTGGTGCTGGTGGTGGACGCCCAGGACGGCATCACCGAACAGGACCTGCATCTGATCGGCTACACCATCGAAGCCGGCCGCGCCCTGGTGGTGGCGGTGAATAAATGGGATAACCTGGAAAGCGACCACAAGGACTGGGTCAAGCGCGAAGTCGGGCGGCGCCTGCATTTCGCCCCCTGGGTGAAGGTGCATTACATCTCGGCGCTGCACGGCACCGGCGTGGGCGACCTGTTCGCCTTCGTGGAACGGGCCTGGGACTCCGCCTTCATCAAGCTGGGCAGCAACGCCCTGACCCGCATGCTGGAGGACATCACCGGCTCCCACCCGCCGCCGCGCAACGGCCGCTTCCGGGCCAAGCTGCGCTACGCTCACCTGGGGGGCTCCAACCCGCCCACGGTGGTGATCCACGGCAACCGCACCGAGTCGTTACCAAACAGCTACCAGCGTTATCTGGAAAACCGCTTCCGGGAACTGCTAAAAATTGAAGGGTCGCCGATTCGCCTGGAGCTGAAATCCGGCGACAACCCGTTCGAGGGACGCAAGAACACGCTCACCGAGCGGCAAATCAAACGCAAACGGCGCATGATGAAGCACGTAAAAAAATAGTATGTTGCCCAAGTAGGAGCGGCTTCAGCCGCGATAACGGCCGAGCCGGGACGCTTCGGTGGTCGCGGCTGAAGCCGCTCCTGCGGTGGGAACGGGGGACGAATCGTGAGACGCATCGGGGGATGCGCGCTGCTGGTCTTGGGTTTGTGGGCGGCGCCGGTCTGGGCACAGTTCGAAGAGACGCAGGGGGCGGTGCCCCGGGTGCTGACCCCGGCGCGCCTGGATCAACCCGTGTCGGAGGTGCCCGCCAGCGTCACCGTCATCGACCGCGAACTGATCCACGCCAGCGGCGCCCGCGAACTCTATGAAGTGATGCGCCTGGTGCCGGGCATGAGCGTGGCCAAGACCGATGGCAACCTGCCGTCGGTGGCCTACCACGGCACCCAGGCCCGCGATCAGCGCCGCATGCTGGTGCTGCTGGACGGCCGCAGCGTCTACCAGCCGGGCTTCGCCCGGGTCAACTGGAACGCCATCCCGGTGGCCCTGGAGGACGTGGAGCGCATCGAGGTGACCCGCGGCCCGGCCTCCGCCGCCTACGGCGCCAACGCCTTCGTCGGCGTCATCAACATCATCACCCGCGACCCCCGCGACGTGGGTGGCCAGCAGGCCCGCCTGCGGCTGGGCAACAACGGCATCCGCGACGCCCGGGTGGCCGCCAGCCAGCAATTTGATCAGGGTGCCTGGCGGCTCAGCGTCAACGACCAGCGCGACGACGGCTACGACGCCGGCCTCGCGCCGCTGGACACCGGCGACAGCAAGCGCACCACCACGGTCAACGGCCGGGCGGTCTGGGAGCCGGGCTACCGGGATACCCTGACCCTGCACGCCGGCGGCAGCCGCACCCGCCTGGACCGGCCCTATGAGCGCGGCCTGCAGGACATCGCCGAGTACACCGACGAAAGCGTGGAGCGCGCCGACCGGCTTTTCCTGGGTCTGGACTGGCAGCGCCAGTTCTCCTCCAGCCACCAGCTCAAGGTCAGCGTCTACGCCCAGCACAACGACGAAGAAACCAACCTGGACCTGTGCTTCAACGACCCGCTCACCGGTAATGGCGGGCCCGGTGGCGGGCTGTTCTTCTCCAAGGAACTGCGGGACCTCTATCTGGCCAACGGCGGCGACCTGGACCAGACCCTGGCCAGCGCCCCCGCCGACCCGGCGGTGCAGAACCGCTACGCCACCCTGCTGGCCAACGGCGGCGAGCCGTTCTGCGGCACCGGCTGGCTGGACGTGAGCGAGACCCGCTACGACCTGGAAATCCAGGATACCCTGCAGTTCAGCGAGTGGGCGCGGCTGGTGGCCGGCATCAATGTGCGCCACGACCGGGGCGAATCCCGGGCCTATCTGTCCGGTACCGCCGAAAACGTGAGCCACCGGCTGTTCGCCAACCTGGCGGTGAATCCGCTGGCCCCGGTGACCGTGAGCCTGGGCGGGTTCTGGGAACACGACGACATCAGCGGCGAGCTGTTCAGCCCCCGGGCCGGCATCAACTGGGAGGTGCTGCCCGGCCACACCCTGCGCGCGGTCTACGCCCGTGCCGTGCGCACCCCGGACATCTACGAGGACCAGGCCAACATCAACCTGGAGATCCGTGACCTGCCGCCGTCCTACGCGGACCGGCAGGCCCTGCTGGGCTGGGCGCCGGCCTATTTCTTCGTCAATCAGCAAAGCCCCGGCACCGTGCAGCCGGAACGCATCCGCTCCCGGGAGCTGGGCTACTACGGCCGCTTCACCGCCGGCGCCCTGGGGGCCATGGAGCTGGACCTGCGCTATTTCCAGGAGGAGCTCTGGGACCTGGTGAGTGGCCAGCTCAACCCGTTCAACTTCGAGCCGGAAAACGACGGTAAGGTGCGCCACCGTGGCACCGAAGCCCAATTGAGCTGGCGGCCGACGGCGAGCCACCTGCTCCGCCTCACCGGCGCCCGTATTCACACCGAGGCCAACCAGGGCGCCGAACAGCGCTTCGCCGCCCGCGACAGCGCCGGCGCCCTCTGGTATTGGCGGCTGGGCGGCGGCTGGTGGTGGTCCACCGCCTACCATCTGGCGCGGGATTACAACGATTACCCCTTCGAACGGATCGATGCGCAGATCGGCCGGCGGCAGCGCCTGGGGCCCACGGAGCTGGAATGGAGCCTGCTGTTGCAGCAACCTCTTAATGATGAACCCGTGGTATTTGATGAAAACCGGTATCAGGACGACCAACGTTATTGGCTCACGGTCACCGTGAACTTCTGACAGACAGCCTGGGCAAGGTGCCCGGCAGGGACCCGGCATGAAGGACGCGACAGCCAGCAAAGGAGGACGCTTGAGCCGGGCCCGACCGCGGCCCGGCCCGCCATTATGGCGGGCACCGGCGGGCCGGTGCTCGCTGTCGCTGATGCTGGCGGCGTGGCTGCTGGTCTGGGGGCTGGCCGGGGAGGCCGCGGCGCAAACGCCGGCGCCGGCGGTGACGGCGCGCCTGCTGGCCGCTTCCCCGGAGGCGGCCACCCACTTCGCCGACCGCTTGCGCGCCCTCGGCGACGGCGCCGTGCGGGTGGTGGAGCGGGACGCGGAGCTGACCCTGGCCCTGGGCGATGAGGCCTTCCGCATGGCCCTGTCGGCGCCGGGTCACGGGCCGGTGCTGGGGGTGGGCGTGACCACCGACCGGGTGCGCGAGCAGGTCACCGCCGGCTGCCGCTGTTCGGCGATTCGCGCCGGGGCGTCCCTGGCGGCGCAGTTGGCGGTGCTCAGCGAGTTGATGCCCGCCGCCCGCCGTATCGGCGTGATGCTTGGGCCGCACAGTGCCTGGCAGGCACCGCTGGTGGCACCGCCGGGCCTGATACTGGATGTGATCGCGGTGGACCCGCCCCAGCGTCTCGGGCCGCTGTTGCGGCGCCAACTGCCGGATTGGGACGCCTTGCTGCTGCCCACGGACCCGATCCTGTTCGGCCCCGGCACCGCCCGGCTGGTGCTGCTCACCAGCTACCGCCAGCGGGTGCCGGTATTCGGCCCGGACGCCGACTATGTGCACGCCGGCAGCGTCGCCAGCGCGGTGCCCAACAGCGACGACCTGGTCCGCGCGGTGCGGCGCTGGGTGGCGCAATGGCGCGCCACCGGCCGCTGGCAGGAGCCGGGCTTCGCCGGCCACTATCACCTGGTGATCAACGACCACGTGGCCCGGGCCTACGACCTCAGTGTCACCCCGGGAATCCGCCTGGAACGCACCCTGGAGAACACGCCATGAGCCTTCCCTCATGAGGACCCACAACGGCATTCGCCGCCAGCTGCAGTGGCTGGGCGTGATTCCGGCGCTGATCATGCTGGTGCTGGTACTGGTGGCGCTCACCTGGCAGCGCTTTCAGGACGTGGACAAGGAAGTGCGCCAACTGGGCGGCTTTCTGGCCCAGCAACTGGCCGCCAGCGCCGAGTACGGCGTGCTGTCCGGCAACGCCTCGGATCTGAGCCGCCAGGCGCGCATGGTGCTGGAGCGCCCGGACGTGCGCCGGGTGAAATTCCTGGATGAAAACGGCCAGCTGCTGCTCAGTGCCGGGGAGGGCGCCGGTGACGGCGCGGTGCTGGAGTTCCGCGCCGGCATCTACCGCCAGCCGGTGCTGTTCACCGGTGATACCGCCAATGGCGCCGCTCCGGACCGCATCGGCGAGGTCGTGTTGGGGCTGTCCCGGGGCCGGATTCTGGCCCGCCAGAAGGAAATCCTGTTGGCCAGCCTGCTGCCGGCCCTGTTCGCGGTGCTGGTGGGGCTGCTCAGCGCCCGCTATCTGGCCCGTGCCATCGCCGAGCCGCTGGTGCACCTGACCCGGCTGGTGCGGGTGATTCGCGGCGGCGACTATGAGGCCCGGGGCGACCGCCGGCTGGACGGCGAACTGGCCGACCTGCAAACCAACATCAACGACCTGGCGGACGGCCTGGAGCGGGCCCGCACCAACCAGCGCAAGGCGATCGCCGACCTGCGCGACGCCCACCGCCAGGCGGAGCAGGCCAGCCAGGCGAAAAGCGACTTCCTGGCGATGATGAGCCACGAGCTGCGCACCCCCATGAACGGCGTGCTGGGCATGCTGCAACTGCTGGAAACCACCCCGCAAAACGACGAACAGCGCGAATACACCCAGGCCGCCCTGGAATCCACCGGCCACCTGCTGGAAGTGATCAACGACATCCTCGACTTCTCGCGCATCGAAGCCGGCCGCATGGAAGTGGAGCAAACCTTCTTCGACCCGCTGCCGGTGCTCAACAACTGCGTCAATACCTTCCGTTACCTGGCCCGGGAAAAGGGGCTCTACCTGAACCTGGAGGGCGCCGACTGCCTGGCGGACCTGGAGGTATGTTCCGACCCGGTGCGCCTGCGGCAGATTCTCAGCAACCTGATTTCCAACGCGGTGAAGTTCACCGACCAGGGCGGCATCCGCGTGCAGGTCAGCGTTATGTACCAGCAGGAGCACACCATCGACCTGGCCATCGACGTGCGCGACACCGGCGTGGGCATCGCCGAGGCGGAGCGGGGCAAGCTGTTCCAGGCGTTCTCGCAGCTGGACTCGTCGCCGTCGCGACGCCACGGCGGCACCGGCCTGGGCCTGGTGATCGCCCGGCGGCTGGCGCAGATTCTCGGCGGCGACCTGACCCTGATCAGCGAGCAGGGGCAGGGCAGCTGTTTTACCCTCAGCCTGCGCCTGCGCACCCGGCCCACCCTGCACGCCGGCGCCCCGGCGCTGTCGGTCACCGTGGGCCAGTTGAGTGGCCGGGTGCTGCTGGTGGAAGACAACGAGGTGAACCGGCTGGTGGCCCGGCGCATGCTCGAGCACCTGGGCCTGGAGGTGGTCACCGCCGGCGACGGCGCCAGCGCCCTGGCGATGGCCTCGGAACAGCGCTTCGACTGCATCCTTATGGACGTGCAGATGCCGGTCATGGACGGCCTGGAAGCCACCCGCGCCCTGCGCCGCCGGGAACGGGAAGGCAGCCGCGACCCGGTGCCCATCGTGGCGCTCACCGCCAACGCCATGTTCGAAGAGCGCCAACGCTGCCTCGCCGCCGGCATGGACGCCCACCTCGCCAAACCGTTCCGCCGCCACCTGCTCGCCAACCTCCTCAGCCGCTTCCTCCCCGCCGCCTGAGCCCCCCGGCTCACCGGCGCCCTGGCACCCTGGCACCCTGTAGGAGCGACTTCAGTCGCGAGCACCTAAAGCCAACCAAAACCCCCGGTAGGAGCGACTTCAGTCGCGATAGGGTCTGAAAGCAAAGACCAACCGCCGTAATCGCGACTGAAGTCGCTCCTACAGGGGGGGATTCGAATTACTTCGGGGGTTTAACGCGGGTGACGGTGGCCTCGAAGGACCCCTTGGCCAGCCGCGTCTCCACGGTCTGGCCTTCCTGGAGGCCCTCCACCGACCGCAGCGGCTCGCCGGCCACCAACGTCAAGGAATAGCCCCGGTCCAGGGTGGCCAGGGGGCTGGCGGTATTGAGGCGATGGCCCAGGCCGGAGAGGCGCTGGGCCAGATGGCGTTGCTGATGGGACAGCGGCACCGGCAGCCGCCGGCGCAACTCCGCCAGCCGCTGGGCCTGGCGGGTCACCTGCTGGGCCGGCGACTGCTGGCGCAGGCGCACGTCCAGGGGCCGCCAGCGGCTCTGCAACAACGTCAGCTTATGGCTCAGGGCCCGGGCCATGCGGACCTGCTGCTCGTCCACCAGCTGCCGGGTCTGTTCCAGTTGCCGCTCCGGGTGGCGCACCTGCAGCCGCCGGGCCAGCCCGTCCAACCGCTGGCGCTGGCTCTTCAAAGCAACGTCCATGCCGTGCCGCTGGCGGCGCGCCAGCACCCGCAGGCGCTGCAACAGCGCCTCGCCGTCCGGGCTGATCAGCTCCGCCGCCGCCGATGGCGTGGGTGCCCGCACGTCCGCCGCGAAATCGGTGAGCGCCACGTCCACCTCATGGCCCACGGCGCTGACCACCGGCACCGGACTGGCCGCCACCGCCCGCACCAGGGCCTCGTCATTGAACGCCCACAGATCCTCCAGACTGCCGCCGCCGCGTCCCAGCACCAGCACATCGCAATCGCCCCGGGCGGTGGCCCGCTCCAGGGCGGCGCGGATCTGCGCCGGCGCTTCGGCGCCCTGCACCGGGGTGGGGAAAATCAGCACCGGAATCGACGGCGCCCGGCGCTGCAGCACGTGCAGAATATCCCGGACCGCCGCCCCGCTGGGGCTGGTGATCACCCCGATTTGCCTGGGCCAGGCGGGAAGTGGGCGCTTACGCTCCTGGGCGAACAGCCCCTCCGCCTCCAGCTTCGCCTTGAGCGCCTCGAACTGCGCCCGCAGAGCGCCTTCACCGGCCTCTTCCATATGCTCGACGATGATCTGGAAACCACCCCGGGGCACATACAGGGTGATGCGCGCCCGCACCAGCACCTGCTGCCCATCCCGGGGCTGGAACCGCAGCAGGCTGTTACGATTTCGAAACATGGCCCCGCTAACCTGGGCCCGATCGTCCTTGAGGCTGAAATACAGGTGCCCGGAACGGGGCCGCGCCAGATTGGACAGCTCCCCCTGAAGCCAGATCAAGGGGAAGGTGCCCTCCAGCAGGCCCTGGGCTTCCAGGTTCAAGCGGCTGACGGAATACGGTTGGCTGCGCGATGAAGGATCCATGGCGCGCAATGTACGGCGGCGTGGCGCTGGCGGCAAGCCGGGCGCTGCGGGAGGGCCGAGTTACAAGTTGAAAGTTAAAAGTTGAAAGGTCGCAGCAGCATCGCATGCCCCGCGGCCTTTGGCCGGGAGCGTGCCTTGCCTGAGCGCGGGCATGGCCGGGCTGACCACTGGCGACCGGTCCGCGCTTCAACTTTTAACTTTCAACTTGTAACTCCTGCCCCACGGCCGTCGGACATTGCCGCTAAGGCCCCTGTTGCTTTATAATGTCCGGCTTAATTTAACGGAGCCCCTGGTTCGCCCTTGCGCCGGCTCCTCCCTGCCCGACCCGGCTTCCCGGCCGGCGACAGCCCGGCGCACCGGGGTCCAGACTCCCCCAGTTGTATACGGTGCAAAATGCTCAGAATCGCGCAAGAGGCACTCACGTTCGACGACGTTCTGCTCCTGCCCGCCCACTCCGATGTGCTGCCCAACGCGGTCTCGCTGAAGACCCGGCTGACCCGCAACATCGAGTTGAACGTTCCGCTGATCTCGGCGGCCATGGACACCGTCACCGAACATCGCCTGGCCATCACCATGGCCCAGGAAGGCGGCATCGGCATCCTGCACAAAAGCATGCCGGTGGACGACCAGGCCCGGCAGGTGCGCGCGGTCAAGAAGTTCGAATCCGGCGTGGTCAAGGACCCGATCACCATCAGCCCCAATGCCACCGTCCGTGAGCTGATCCACCTCACCGACGCCAACAACATCTCCGGCGTGCCGGTGGTGGAAGGCGAGCAGGTGGTGGGCATCGTCACCAGCCGTGACACCCGCTTCATCACCGACTACGACCAGTCCGTGGCCGACATCATGACCGGCCGCGACCGCCTGGTGACGGTGGGCGAGGGCGCCGACGCCAGCGAAGTGCAGACCCTGCTGCACAAGCACCGCATCGAGAAAATCCTGGTGGTCAATGAATCCGGCGCCCTGCGCGGCATGATCACCGTGAAGGACATCGAAAAAGCCACCCGCTACCCCAACGCCTGCAAGGACGCCCAGGGCCGCCTGCGCGTGGGCGCGGCGGTGGGCACCGGCGGCGGCACCGAGGAACGCGTGGCCGCCCTGGTGGAAGCCGGCGTGGACGTGATCGTGGTGGACACCGCCCACGGCCACTCCCAGGGCGTGCTCAACCGGGTTGCCTGGGTCAAGAAGCACTTCCCCGAGGTGGACGTGATCGGCGGCAACATCGCCACCGCCGAAGCCGCCAAGGCGCTGATGGAAGCCGGCGCCGACGGCGTCAAGGTGGGCATCGGCCCGGGCTCCATCTGCACTACCCGCATCGTCGCCGGCATCGGCGTACCGCAGATCACCGCCGTCTCCGAAGTGGCCGCCGCCCTCAAGGGCACCGACGTGCCGCTGATCTCCGACGGTGGCATCCGCTTCTCCGGTGACATCGCCAAGGCCGTCGCCGCCGGCGCCCACGCCATCATGATCGGCTCCCTGCTGGCCGGCACCGAAGAAGCCCCCGGCGAAGTGGAACTGTTCCAGGGCGGCTACTACAAAGCCTACCGGGGCATGGGCTCCCTGGGCGCCATGTCCGGCAAAACCGGCTCCTCGGACCGATACTTCCAGGACGCCGCCGCCGGCATCGAAAAACTGGTGCCCGAAGGCATCGAAGGCCGGGTGCCCTACAAAGGCCCGATGAGCGCCATCGTCCACCAACTGATGGGCGGCCTGCGCGCCTCCATGGGCTACACCGGCTGCGCCAACATCGAAGAAATGCGCACCAAGCCCTACTTCGTGAAGGTCACCAACGCGGGCATGAAGGAATCCCACGTCCACGACGTGACGATTACGAAAGAAGCGCCGAACTATCCCGTGGGGTAACGGCCCCGTGATAACGCTGTAGGAGCGACTTCAGTCGCGATCAACCGAGGCAATGATCGTGGCTCCCATCGCGGCTAAAGCCGCTCCTACATCAAGACCAAACAAACCAAAACGGCCGGCTCACCCGCCGGCCTTTGCATTTAAAACCGGCCCACAACCGCCGGCCTAACCGGAAACGGACCATGCAAGATATCCACGCCCAGCGCATCCTGATCCTCGACTTCGGCTCCCAGTACACCCAGCTGATCGCCCGCCGCGTCCGTGAAATCGGCGTCTACTGCGAAATCCGCGCCTTCGACGCCACCGCCGAAGACATCGCCGACTTCGACCCCAAGGGCATCATCCTCTCCGGCGGCCCGGAATCCGTCACCGCCGCCGAGACCCCGCGGGCCCCGCAAGCGGTGTTCGAACAGGGCGTGCCGGTGCTGGGCATCTGCTACGGCATGCAAACCATGGCCGAGCAACTGGGCGGCTCCGTGGTCGCCGGTGAAAAACACGAATTCGGCTACGCCCGCGTCGCCAAGGCCGACGGCAGCGACCTGCTCAACGGCATCATCGACCACGAAGAAGCCGGCACCGAATACCTGGACGTATGGATGAGCCACGGCGACCGCGTCGGCTCCATCCCGGACGGCTTTGTCGTCACCGCCACCACCGACAGCTGCCCCATCGCCGCCATGGCCAACGATGACAAACGCTTCTACGGCATCCAGTTCCACCCGGAAGTCACCCACACCCTCCAGGGCGGCCGCATCCTCGAACGCTTTATCCGCGACATCTGCGCCTGCGACGCCCTCTGGACCCCGGCCAAGATCATCGACGACGCCATCGCCACCATCCAGGAACAGGTCGGCACCGACGAAGTCATCCTCGGCCTCTCCGGCGGCGTCGACTCCTCCGTGGTCGCCGCGCTCCTGCACAAAGCCATCGGTGACCAGCTCACCTGCGTCTTCGTCGACAACGGCCTCCTCCGCCACGGCGAAGGCGACCAGGTCATGGAAATGTTCGCCGAACACATGGGTGTCCGCGTCATCCGCGTCGACGCCGAAGACCACTTCCTCTCCCGCCTCGCCGGCGAAGCCGACCCGGAGAAGAAGCGCAAAATCATCGGCAACACCTTCATCGACATCTTCGACGCCGAAGCCGGCAAACTGAAAAACGCCAACTGGCTCGCCCAAGGCACCATCTACCCGGACGTGATCGAATCCGCCGCCTCCAAAACCGGCGGCGCCCACGTCATCAAATCCCACCACAACGTGGGCGGCCTCCCCGAGCACATGAAGCTCAAACTCGTCGAACCCCTGCGCGAACTCTTCAAAGACGAAGTCCGCAAAATCGGCCTCGAGCTCGGCCTGCCGTATGACATGGTCTACCGCCACCCCTTCCCCGGCCCCGGCCTGGGCGTGCGCATCCTCGGCGAAGTCAAAAAGGACTACGCCGACACCCTGCGCCTCGCGGACCACATCTTTATCGAAGAACTCAAAGCAGACGGCCTCTACCACAAAACCAGCCAGGCCTTCGCCGTCTTCCTCCCGGTCAAATCCGTCGGCGTCGTCGGCGACGCCCGCCGCTACGAATACGTAGTAGCGCTGCGCGCCGTCGAAACCATCGACTTCATGACCGCCCGCTGGGCGCACCTGCCCTACGAGTTTCTGGAGAAGGTCTCCAGCCGGATCATTAACGAGATTCCAGGGATCAGCCGGGTGACGTATGACATCTCGTCCAAGCCGCCGGCTACGATTGAGTGGGAATGATCTGATTTAGGCTGCTAGTAAGGGCTTACTTGGAAGGCCGCCGGCGCGGGAGCGTCGGCGGCCTTTTTTGCGTCTTGGGGAAAGTGTTGGTCAAGATATCAGGAGTGGGCAGCCCGCTCAGTTTGTAAGCGGCTGATTTTTCTGCTTTTATTCCAAGTCATGGGAAATCAAGAAAAGGGATGTGACGCCGGCGCGTTCATTGGATATTCGAGCTGGCGTCCTAATTCCTGTTATATTCAAAAAAGTCGAAACGCTTACGTAGCGTCTCTCAGAGGTGGCCTCCTGAGACTGATGATGACAGGCTTAATTTTTGTATTGCTCGATCCATCCAGTTTCTGGGGGATGTTCGTGCTTTCTGAAATTGTCGGTTATCTATCAACTCAACCTAAGGAGGGTTTGCTTATGGTTATTAAGGTTCTAAGAGAAGCTAAGTCATTTGTGAACAAGCAGTTCAAGCGTGTCGTCCCGTCTTGGGAGCTCCACCTCCCTTACAGGCTTAACCTGCTGATGATCCGGTGAAACTCCGGTGAAAAGGGAGAGAAATATAACCAGTATCTTTACCGGACGCGGCTATCGTCGCGCCGATAAGCATGGCGTTATGTTGCTGCTAGGAGTTGAGATTTGACATGGATTTCTTGAATAAGGTTGGAGAATTCCTCTCGGACATGACCAACGCTGGAATGGTCTTCGAGGCTATCGGAATATTCCTGGTGGCAAAATATGGTATTCCTCGAAATAGTGATGCCAGTCCTCACGATATCGTTGTAATCAGTAAAACCGGTGAAGATCTGAATGCGGCCATGAGAATGCTTAAGACTTTTACTCGTCGTGAGCGACTTGGCTTCACTCTAATGGGGCTTGGCATAATCTTGATGCTTCTGGATCGGAACCTGTAGTGAAACAACATAACCAAGCCAGGCACGGCGACGCCTTTTACGTTGCGGCTTCGCCTTCACTACAAAGCCGCGCATGCTAGCAGCGTTAGCTCAACAAGAAGAAAGACCTTATGGAAGAACCAAAAGTATTTATCTCATATAGCTGGACAGATCCGTCACATCAAGAGCTGGTAAAGCATTGGGCTGATAGGCTTATTGCCGATGGTGTCGATGTCATTTTGGATATCTATGATTTGAAGGAAGGTGATGACAAGTACGTTTTTATGGAGAGCATGGTAACTGATCCAAAAGTCACGCATGTATTAGTTATATGCGACCGAGCGTATGCAGAAAAAGCTGATGCAAGGAAAGCCGGTGTTGGTACTGAGTCGCAGATTATATCTGGCGAGGTTTACGCAAAAGTAAAACAATCAAAATTTATTCCCATAGTGTGTGAGTTTGGTGATGACGGTGAGCCTTTCTTGCCTACCTTTATGAAGGCAAGGATGTGGGTAAACTTTTCAAGCTCAGAGGCAGAAAATGAAAACTGGGAGCAATTGGTTCGCCTACTTTATGGAAAGCCTCAGCATGTAAAGCCGAAAAAAGGGAAGGCTCCAACTTTCATTACAAGCGAAACCCCAATTCCTACTGGTGAGGTATTTGCAAAGTACAACTCTCTCAAGCAAGCAGTTTTACAAGAGAAAAAGGGAATAAAGCATTGAACCGCCCCGGGTATCGAGG
>NZ_VCQT01000035.1 GCF_005938655.1 Alloalcanivorax gelatiniphagus | reverse complement strand
TCCGCGATGAACCTTTTTTTATTGGCTCCCCTGTAGGAGCGGCTTCAGCCGCGATCCCCACGGGGACCGGATCGCGGCTGAAGCCGCTCCTACAGGGGGAACCTCTATCAGTGCCGCAGGGCGTGCCGCCGTGGCGCCTGATGCACGCTCAGAATCAACTGATCCTCCAGCGCGAAGCGCTCTTCCAGTACCTCGGTGAGCCGGTTGAGCCGCTCGGGCAACTGCTGCAACTGCCCGAGACAATGGTCATCGCTGTCGAAATCCTCGTTGAAGGCCAGCGCCTCCTCGGTGGACTGGTCCAGTTCACGGAGAATATGGCCGGCCACATCCGGCGTCTCCTGGTAGCGGCGCGCTTCGCGCACCAGCTCCCGGTACACCTCGAAATAGCCGGCGCTGATGTAATCCATCAGCAGCTGGCAGAACTCGCCGACCCGGGACTGCACCGAGCGGGGGCGGGCATCATCAAGACCTTCCAGGCCCTGCAGGGCGCACAGCCGAACGATCAACTGCTGGCGCTGTTCCAGCCAGGCGCCGACCAGCGCCTCGATACGGCGCCATTGCATAAGGGGGGACAAAGCGGGGGGTGCCATGACGGTCGCTCCTTGTTCCTGGCCGGCAGGGCGGTGCCGGCGTTCGTTGTGGGGGCTGACGATCCGGTGAACAGCCACCCCGGCGAGTACGCCGGACATCGGGTGGGGGGATATCGAGGCTAGCCCCCCGGCGTTGCCGGCGGCAACGGGGGGAAAAGGCGGTTTTCGTCCGGCGGCGGGAAAAAGGCTTGAAGGTCAGACAGTTGCCGTTAAAGACGGATTTGTCATAAAAACCGGGGTTAAAACAACCAGCCGGCGATCCACGGCCACAGCCAGGGCAGCGCCAGGGCGGTGACCAGCCCGGTGAGCCCCAGGGCCAGCCCGGCGAAGGCGCCGGCTTTCTCGCCGAACTCGAAGGCCCGGGCGGTGCCGATGGCATGGGCCACCAGCCCCAGGGCGAAGCCGCGCACCCGGTCGTCGCGCACCCGCAGCAGCCGGAACACCGGGCCGGCCACCAGGGCGCCGACGATGCCGGTGATGGCCACCGCCCCGGCGGCCAGGGACACCAGGCCGCCGGTGCTTTTGACCACTTCCACGGCAATCGGCGTGGTGATCGATTTGGGGGCCAGGGAGCCCACCACCTGCTCCGGCGCGCCCAGCCACCAGGCCAGGCCAATGGCGATGCCCGCCGCCAGGGCGGCGCCCACCAGGGTGGTGATCAGCACCGGCCGCCACACCTGGCGCACGGTGCGCAGTTGCCGGTACAGGGGCCAGGCCAGGGCCACCGTGGCCGGGCCGAGCAGGAACGAGAGAATGCTGGTCTGTTGCCGGTATTCCTCATAGGAGACGCCGGCCCACGGCAGCACCACGATCACCGGTACCGAGGCCACCAGGAACGGATGCAGCACCGGCAGGCTGTGGCTCTTGCCGTAGATCCAGACCGCCAGCCGGTAGCTGGCCAGGGTCAGCAGCAGACCGAACAGGGGTGTATGCACCAGCTCAATCATGGTGGTGCTCCCGGGGCGCCGGCATCAGCCACTTGAGCAGCAGGGTCACCAGCACCAGGGCGATGACGGTGCCCAGCACCACCGCCACGGTCAGCGCCAGGGCATAGTCCTGGTAGCGGCTCCATTGCAGCACGATGCCCACGCCCAGGGGGAAGATCAGCAGGGTGATATGGCGGATCAGCACGGCGGCGGCCTGGGAGATGCGCTCGCCGCCGGGCAGATTGAACATCAGCGCCAGTAACAGCAGCACCATGCCCACCACCGGGGCGGGCAACGGCAGGCCGGTGAAATGGATCACCACTTCGCCGAGGAATTGGAACAACAGCAGAATCAACAGACCATCAAGCACGGTTGGCTCTCCGCGGCCGGATACACACGGGGGCGCGGGGGCCAAACCAAATCGCGGCTGAAGCCGCTCCTACTCTTCCTGCTCGGTAGAAGCGGCTTCAGCCGCGATTATTATGCTATTGGGTTCAGCCCCGGCGTGGGCGGAACAATTGTATCAGAGCCACCACCAGGACGCCGCCGAACACCACCAGGGACCAGCCCGGGATGGTCAGCCCCAGAAACCGCCAGCTGATCTCGGCGCACTCGCCGGAGCCGGACAGCACCGTGGCGAGCATTTCGTGCAGCGGGAAGGCGTCGATCATGTAGTCCAGGGTCGGGCCGCAGGCGGGCACCTGGTCGGCGGGCAGGCTCTGCAGCCACAGATGGCGCAGGGCGATGCCCGCGCCGCCCAGGGTGGCCAGGCCGGTGAGCACCGCGTAGACGCGCACGCCCACGCCCTTGGGGCCGTGCAGGGTGGCGATCAGCAGTATCACCATCACCACGATCAGGGCAATGCGCTGGAAGATGCAGAGCGGGCAGGGTTCCAGCCCTTCCACGTGTTGCATATAGAGAGCGCCGCCAAAGGCGGCCGCGCAGGCAAGCAAAGTCAGTCCATTGAGCGCCCGGGGCGCCGGAAGCAGCGATTGCATGGTTTTTGTATCCCTTTTTTTGAGTCGTTCGCTGTGTCAGACGTCGCGGGACGTGGCGGGTTCCCGGCGATCACGCCAGGCGGCGGCGCCGGCTTCCCAGCCCTGTACCCACCATTCCGCCAGCGCTTCGTCCCGGTACGGGCACTGCGCCACGGCGCCGCCGGCCATGCCCCACATGCAGCCGCGGTTGTAGGCTTTCTCGAACGGGTCGGATGTCGGCTTGAACATGTCCCCTCCTTGCCCGGGAAACACCGGGTTCAACGGGATGTTCCGTGAGATTAGCACCGGGCGGCGCCGGTGCCATGGCCGTTCGTTAGCCTTTTTCGACCCTTCGTCCGGGAAAGGGACGGTGCGCCCCCCGGCCCCGGGGGGCTAGTCGCGGAAATAATCGCGCAGATAGTCCTCGAACGGCGGTTCCGGCTGTGCCTCGCACTCGGCCTGCTCGGCCAGGCTGTCGCGGGCGGCCTGGCGCAGCTCGTTCTCCACGGCGCTGTCCAGGGGACGGGCCAGGAAATGGTCGCGGTGTGCCTGCGCCTGCTCCATGGCGAACGCGAAGAAACCCTGCTGGCGGCTTTCCAACTGATCGAGGATGCGCCCGGAAGGGGTGGCGTCCGGGGTGCGGATTTTCTCCCGTTGCTGCTCCAGGGCGCGGGCGTAGTTGTCGCCGCCATGGGTGCGGTCGAATAGCTCGGCGATGGGGATCATCTGGTCGAGTTTTTCCAGGCCCCACTGACGCAGGCTCACCGCCTTGCCCCAGTTGTCCAGTTGCACGCTGGTGTCGCGGCCCTGGTAGACCACCCGGCGCAGGTTTTCCTTGCTGGCGTTCAGGTCGCAGCGTTCCAGCTGCTGCGATTCGCGCAGCAGGCAGTAGCTGGCGAACAGATCCAGGAAGCGGATGTCCTGCTGGTTGATGCCCACCGGCTCGAAAGGGTTGAGATCCAGCGCGCGGATTTCCACGTACTCCACGCCCCGCCGCTGCAGCGCCAGGGTGGGGCGTTCGCCCTTGTTGATGGCGCGCTTGGGACGGATCGAGGAGTAGTACTCGTTCTCGATCTGCAGGATGTTGGCGTTGAGCTGCTGGTACTCGCCATTGGCGTCGCGCACGCCGAGCTTTTGGTAAGCCGGCTCCGGCGTCTTGATGGCGTGGGTCAGGGTGTCCACGTATTCCTGGAGATTGTTGTAGCTGATCGCCAGGGACGACTGGGCGTTGTTCTGGTAGCCCAGGTCGCTCATGCGCAGGCTGGTGGCGTTGGGCGTGTACAGGCTGTGGTCGAAGCGCTCCAGCAGGTGGTGCTCACGGCCGGCCAGGAAGGAGGCGCACAGGGCCGGCGAGGCGCCGAACAGGTACACCAGCAGCCAGGAATAGCGCTGGAAGTTGCGGGTCAGATCGAAATAGCGCTGGGAAATGTAGTTCTGCAGCGGGCCGCCGACGCCTTCCAGTTCCTGATGGATGCGCCAGAACGCCTCCGGGAACGAGAAGTTGTAGTGGATGCCGGCGATGGTCTGCATCTTGCGCCCGTAACGGTGACCCAGGCCGATACGGTAGATGTGCTTCATGCGGCCCACATTGGAGCTGCCGTACTCGGCCACCGGCACATTGTCGTCGTCGCCGATCATGCAGGGCATGGAGTTCACCCACAGCAGTTCGTCGCCGATATGCCGGTAGGTGTAGCGGTGCAGCTGGTCGAGAAACTCGATCGGCCGTTGCAGGCAGGTGCTGGGCGGGGTGATGAACTCCAGCAGCGCCTCGGAGTAATCGGTGGTGATGTACGGGTGGGTCAGTGCCGAGCCCAGTTCCGTGGGGTGCGGCGTGCTCGCCAGGGTGCCGCGCTGGCTGATGCGCAGGCTTTCCTTTTCGATGCCACGGTGAATATCCGCCAGGGTGGCGGCGGCGTCGGAATCCAGGAGCGCCTGGATTCGCTGGCTGAGGATGTCGGTCATGGGCCTATCCGATCTGGCCGGCGGTGCCGGGGCGGCACCGCCAGAAAGGGAAGTCTCGCAGCAGCATACTAGCGTTTCTTCTGTTGTTCGAAGGCCTTGGCGAATGCGGCGCCCAGGGCGCCCTGGCCCTGGGACTGCTGAGCCTGCTGGCCCCGGCCCTTGCCGGCCTGGCGTTGGCCGCCCTTGCGCGGGCGCGCCTTGCCCGGAGCCTGCCCGCCGTCGGCGGCCTGCTCCTGATGGCGGTCATCCAGGCGCATGGTCAGGCTGATGCGCTTGCGCGGCTTGTCCACCTCCAGCACCTTCACCTTGACGATGTCGCCGGGTTTAACCACGTCGTGGGGATCTTCCACGAACTTGTCCGCCAGGGCGGACACATGCACCAGGCCGTCCTGGTGCACGCCGATGTCCACGAAGGCGCCGAAGTTGGTCACGTTGGTCACCGCGCCTTCCAGCATCATGCCCGGCTTCAGGTCGTTGAGGGTTTCCACCCCTTCCTTGAACTCGGCGGCCTTGAACTCCGGGCGCGGGTCGCGGCCGGGCTTTTCCAGCTCGCTGAGAATGTCGGTGACCGTGGGCAGGCCGAAGGTGTCATCGGTGAATTCCGCCGGTTTCACGGATTTCAGGAAGGGCGCGTCGCCGATCAGTTCCTTGAGCGGGCGGCCGTGCTTCTCGGCGATTTTCTCCACCACCGGGTAGGCTTCCGGGTGAACCGATGAGGCGTCCAGGGGGTTGTCGCCGTTCATGATGCGCAGGAAGCCGGCGGCCTGCTCGAAGGTCTTCTCGCCCAGGCGCGGCACCTGTTTGAGGGCATCGCGGTTATTGAAGGCGCCGTTTTTCTCCCGGAAGGTGACGATATTGCCGGCGATGGTGGCGTTGAGGCCGGCGATGCGCGCCAGCAGCGGCGCGCTGGCGGTGTTCACGTCCACGCCCACGGCGTTCACGCAGTCCTCGACCACCGCGTCCAGGGAGCGCGACATCTTCACCTGGCTCACATCGTGCTGGTACTGGCCCACGCCGATGGACTTGGGATCGATCTTCACCAGCTCGGCCAGCGGGTCCTGCAGGCGGCGGGCGATGGACACCGCGCCCCGGAACGACACGTCCAGGTCCGGGAATTCCCGGGCCGCCAGCTCGGAGGCGGAGTACACCGAGGCGCCGGCCTCGGAGACCATGATCTTCTGCATGGTCAGCTTGTCGCGCAGCGCCTTGACCAGTTCGCCGGCCAGCTTGTCGGTTTCGCGGCTGGCGGTGCCGTTGCCGATGGCGATCAGGTCCACTTCATGTTTGGCGCACAGCTTGGCCAGGGTGGCCAGGGACTGGTCCCACTGGTTTTTCGGCTGGTGCGGGAACACGGTGGTGTGCTCCAGCAGCTTGCCGGTGGCGTCCACCACCACCACCTTGACCCCGGTGCGCAGCCCCGGGTCCAGGCCCATGGTGGCCTTGGGGCCCGCCGGCGAGGCCATCAGCAGGCTCTTCAGGTTGCGGGCGAAGACCTGGATCGCCTCTTCCTCGGCCAGCTCGCGCACCCGGCCCAGCAGTTCGGTTTCCAGGTGGGTGTTGAGCTTGATCTTCCAGGTCCAGCGCATCACCTCGCCCAGCCAGGCGTCGGCGGCGCGGCCCTGGTCGCGCCAGTCCGCCACCTGGGTGACCATGGCCACGCAGGGGTGCGGCTCGGCGTTTTCCAGCGCTTCCGGCAGCACCATGGAGACGTGCAGCACGCTCTCGTTGCGGCCCCGGAACAGGGCCAGGGCGCGGTGGCTGGGAATCGACTTGAGCGCTTCGTCGTGTTCGAAGTAGTCGCGGAACTTGGCGCCTTCGTCTTCCTTGCCGTCCGCCACCCGGGCCTGCACATGGGCGTTGTCCCACAGCCAGGTACGCAGCCGGGTGAGCAGTTCCGCGTTCTCGGCGAAGCGCTCCATGAGAATCTGTTTGGCGCCGTCCAGGGCGTCCTTGGCGGTGGCGATCTTGTGCTCTTCGTTCAGGTAGCCGGCGGCTTCCTGCTCCGGGTTCAGCGTGGGATCGGCCAGCAGCGCCTCGGCCAGCGGCTCCAGCCCCGCCTCGCGGGCGATCTGGGCGCGGGTGCGACGTTTCGGCTTATAGGGCAGGTACAGATCTTCCAGGCGGGTCTTGGTGTCCGCCTCCTTGATCGCCTTTTCCAGCTCCGGGGTCAGCTTTTCCTGCTCGGCGATGCTTTTCAGGATGGTGTCGCGGCGATCTTCCAGCTCGCGGAGATAGCGCAAACGCTCCTCCAGGTTACGCAGCTGGGTGTCGTCCAGACCGCCGGTGGCTTCCTTCCGGTAGCGGGCGATGAACGGCACGGTGGCGCCTTCGTCGAGCAGCGCCACGGCGGCGGCCACCTGGCGGGGCTGGGCATTGAGTTCCTGGGCGATGATCTGTTCGATGCTTTGCATGGGGATTCCTGACTTGCGCGGCGGCGCGCGCGGCGCGAAGGCGTGTAAACGAAAACGACCGGAATCATAGGGAATGACTCCGGTCGTTCATAGATTGACTTGACGGGGCGGGGTGTGGTTGTTCAGGCGCCGCCGAGCACCCTGGCGATCATCGCCGCCAGCTCGCGTTCCTTGGGCGGCTTGACGATATAGCCGGCGGCGCCCTGGCGCTCGCCCCACACTTTGTCGGTTTCCTGGTCCTTGGTGGTCACCAGAATCACCGGGATGCGGCTCAGCTCGGCGTCCTTGGCGATCTTGCGGGTGGCCTGGAAGCCGTTCAGCTCCGGCATCACCACGTCCATCAGAATCAGGTCCGGCTGTTCGCTGCGGGCCTGCTCGATGCCCTGCATCCCATTGCTGGCGGTAATCGCCTGATGGCCCTGGCTCTCCACCATTTTCACCAGGTTGGTCAGCTGGGTGGGGGAATCGTCCACCACGAGAATCTTCGCCATTGTGCTTGGTCTCCTTATCGCCGGCGCAATGATAACAAGGGCTGGGCGGCGCGTAACTTGATGAAAAGCGGCACTGATTGCCAATTTGCGTCACCGGCGGATTCGGCGGACGGTAATCTTTCTATACAATCCAGGCTTGCCCGGCACCGGCTGGCGCGGTACACCAAGCGGGTCCCGCCGGACGGCGATGGCCAATCGCTGGCGCCGCGGTCGCAGCGGCTTGCGCCGCGATCACCGGGCGCGCCCCTCCGGGGCCGGCGAAAACCGAGGAGCACCATGAGCGAACAAGTCGAAAAGATTCTGGTGGTGGACGATGACGCCCGCCTGCGCGGTCTGCTGCAGCGTTTTCTGGAAGAGCAGGGCTATGCGGTGAAGGCGGTGGCCGACGCGGAACAGATGGACCGGGCCCTGTCCCGGGAGATCTATTCGCTGATGGTGCTGGACCTGATGCTGCCCGGCGAGGACGGCCTGTCGATCTGCCGCCGCCTGCGCGATGGGGACAACAACCTGCCGATCATCATGCTCACCGCCAAGGGCGACGACGCGGAGCGCATCGAGGGCCTGGACGCCGGCGCCGACGACTACTTGCCCAAGCCGTTCAACCCCAAGGAACTGAGCGCCCGCATCCGCGCGGTGCTGCGCCGCCATGTGCGGGAAGTACCCGGCGCCCCCAGCAAGGAAGAATCGGTGGTGCAGTTCGGCCCCTGGAGCCTGGACCTGGGCAACCGCACCCTGGCCCGGGAAGGCGACCCGCAACCGCTCACCACCGGCGAATTCGCGGTGCTCAAGGCGCTGGTGCAGAACCAGCGCGAACCGCTCACCCGGGACAAGCTGATGAGCCTGGCCCGGGGCCGCGAGTGGTCCGCCATGGAGCGCTCCATCGACGTGCAGGTGTCACGGCTGCGCCGCCTGCTGGAAGACGACCCGTCCAAGCCCCGCTATATCCAGACCGTGTGGGGCGTGGGCTATGTGTTCGTGCCGGACTGAGCCGGCGCAGCCGTGGCCCGCTTCCTGCCCAAAACCGCCTTTACCCGGGCCGCGCTGATCGTCGGCCTGGTGATCGGTCTCAGCCAGGGCGTGACGCTCTGGTTCTTTGCCCGCAACGCCTACCTGCCCGGCATCCGTGAATACGCCCGCCTTACCGCCCTGCAGGCGGAGCTGGTGTTTCCGCCGGACGGTGATGCCTCCCTGGGGCAGCGGCTGGGCGAGACCACCGGCATCGTGCCGGGCACGCCGCCGGATTTCGGTGAGCCACGCACCCTGGTGCTGTCCCGGCCGGTGATGGACCGCTTCCGCGAGGAGCTGTCGGCGCGGCTCGGCGAGCACGCCACCGTGCGCCTGGAGGACGACCGCCAGCCGATCCTGTGGGTCACCGCGCCCTCCTTCCAGGGCGGCTGGCTGCGGGTGCCCATGTCGTTCTTCCGCGACTACGACCGCTATCTGCTGCTGGGCTGGGGCGTGACCGTGCCGCTGCTGGCGGTGATCGGCGGCCTGCTGATCGCGCGCAGCCTCAACCGGCCATTGCGGCGGCTGGCCCGGGTGGCGCTGAAGGTGGGGCGCGGCGAGGCGGTGCCGGTGCTCGACGACAGCACCGGGCCCACCGAGATCCAGGCGGTGAACCGGGCCTTCAACCGCATGACCAGCCAGCTGCAGCAGGCCCAGCGGGACCGGGCCCTGCTGCTGGCCGGGGTCTCCCACGACCTGCGCACGCCGCTTACCCGGCTGCGCCTGTCGGCGGAATTTCTCGACGACGAGGAAATTTCCCAGGGCATTATCGAGGACATCGAGGACATGGACGCCATCCTCGACCAGTTCATCGCCTTTATCCGCGACGGCGCCGATGAACAGCCGGACTACGAGAACCTGAACAGCCTGATCGACGAGGTGGTGGCCAAGTACCCCATGGAGAAGCTGCGCATCCACCAGGAGGATGTGCCGCGCCTGATGCTCAAACGGCTCACCGTGAAACGGATGCTCTCCAACCTGATCACCAACGCCCTCAAATACGGCGCGCCGCCGGTGGAGATCACCACCGAGGTGGACGACAACGCCCTGCGCCTGACCGTGCGCGACCACGGCAAGGGCGTGCGCGAGGCGGACATTCCGCTGCTGCTGCAGCCGTTCTCCCGGGGCGAGATGGCGCGCACCCTGTCCGGCAGCGGCCTGGGGCTGGCCATCGTCAAGCGCATCGTCGACATGCACCACGGCGAGATGGTGCTGGACAACCACCCGGAGGGTGGCCTGCGGGTGCGCATCCGTTTCCCGGTCACCGGCCAGCTGGTGCAGCCGGAGCCGCTCTCCGCCGGGGTGCGTTAATTCCCATCGCGGCTGAAGCCGCTCCTACAGCCGCGAACCGCGCCTTTTCGCACCCCCGGCCCGGCCGGAAAATCATTATCGCGGCTAAAGCCGCTCCTACCAGGCCGGTGTGTATGCGCCAACCGGTGTGGCATGGTCTTCTGTAGGAGCGGCTTCAGCCGCGATCAGGCCTCAACCGCGAACCGCGCCCTTCTCCACCCGCCGCCCGGCGAGAAAAATCAACAACCCGCCAATGGCCAGCGCCGCCCCGACCAGACCGGTGCTGGACCACACCGCGCCCTGGTCGATCACCAGCCCGGCCAGCCAGGCGCCCAGCGCGTTGGCCATATTGAAAGCAGCGTGATTCAACGAGGCGGCCATGGTCTGGGCATCGCCGGCCACGTCCATCAGCCGGGTCTGGATGGTCGGCCCCAGGGCCATGCTGGTGCCCACCAGCCCCACGAACAGCAGGCCGGCGCCGACCTGGTTGGCGGCGAAAAAGAACAGCACCTGAATCGCCGTGCACCACAGCAGAATAATCGGAATCGCCCGTACCAGGTTCCAGTCCGCCAGCCGCGCGCCGGCCAGGGTGCCGATGATGGTGCCGACCCCGAAGATCGCCAGCACCAGCGGGCCCAGGGACTCGGCCATGCCGGCCTGGCGGGTCAGGGTGGGCATCACATAGCTGAACACCGCGAACATGCCGCCGAAGCCGATGCTGGCGATGCCCAGGGTGAACAGCACCCGCTGGTTGACCAGCGCGCCCAGTTCCCGCACCGGGCTGGCGTCCGGGTCGGCGGCCACGAACGGCACGAACAGACGCACCATCAGCGCGGTGGTCACGGCGATGCCGCCCACCGCCGCGAACGCCACCGGCCAGCCGAACTCATTGCCGGCCCAGGTGCCCAGCGGCGCCCCCAGCAGGATCGCCACGGTCAGCCCCATCATCACCCGGCCCACCGCCCGGGCCCGCTGATTCAGAGGCACCGCGGCGGCGGCCACCAGGGCGGCCACGCCGAAGTAGGCGCCATGGGGCAGGCCGGCGATAAAGCGCAGCCCCACGAACGACCAGAACCCCGGCGCCAGGGCCAGTTCGGCGAGACGGGGGTGGGATGCGACGGAAGGGGTATCCGCGCGGGAAATGGAAGACATGCGCAAGCTCCGGACCGTGGATAACGGGGAGAAAAAGGAACAGGGCGGGTAAGCCCGAAAGCGGGCATTCTCGCAGAGCGCGGTGAACAAACGAAGTTGGTTTTGTCTATTGCCGGCATTGGCGCCACCGCCTCGGGTGCGGGACCGTGGGCGGCGTTTCGCCGGACTGGTATCCTGCCGGGTCAGCGCCCGCGCTCTACCCGGCGCGGACGCCCCGATGCACAAGGAGACTGACGATGAGCGATGATCCCCGCCGCCGCTATTCCGCCCCGGTGGTGGACGGCATCGGCAAGGCACCGAGCCGTTCCATGCTGCGCGCCACCGGCTTTACCGACGAGGATTTCAAAAAGCCCCAGGTCGGCATCGCTTCCACCTGGAGCCGGGTGACGCCCTGTAACATGCACATCGACGGCCTGGCGGACGAGGCCGGACGGGGCGCCGACGGCGCCGGTGGCAAGAGCGTGATCTTCAACACCATCACCGTGTCCGACGGCATCGCCAACGGCACCGAGGGCATGAAGTACTCGCTGGTGTCCCGGGAAGTGATCGCCGACTCCATCGAAACCGTGGCCGGCTGCGAAGGCTTCGACGGCCTGGTGGCCATCGGTGGCTGCGACAAGAACATGCCCGGCTGCATGATGGGGCTGGCGCGGCTTAACCGGCCCTCGGTGTTCGTCTACGGCGGCACCATCAAGCCGGGCAAGAACCACACCGACCTGATCTCCGTGTTCGAGGCAGTGGGCGCCCACGCCAAGGGCGACAAGTCGCTGATCGAAGTGAAGCAGGTGGAGGAAGAGGCGATCCCCGGCGCCGGCTCCTGCGGCGGCATGTACACCGCCAACACCATGGCCAGCGCCATCGAGGCCCTGGGCATGAGCCTGCCGGGCAGTTCCGCCCAGAACGCGGAGGACAACGACAAGCTGGAGGACTGCCGGGCCGCCGGCGCCGCCGTGCTGAATCTGCTCGACCGGGACATCAAGCCCCGTGACATCCTCACCCGGGAGGCGTTCGAGAACGCCATCACCGTGGTGATTGCCCTGGGCGGCTCCACCAACGCGGTGCTGCACCTGATCGCCATGGCCCACACCGTGGACGTGGAGCTGTCGCTGGACGATTTCACCCGCATCGGTAAAAAGGTCCCGGTGCTGGCGGACCTGCGACCCAGCGGCCGCTATGTGATGAGTGAACTGGTGGCCATCGGCGGCATCCAGCCGCTGATGAAGACCCTGCTCGACGCCGGCCTGCTGCATGGCGATTGCCTCACCGTCACCGGCAACACCCTGGCGGAAAACCTGCGCGACGTGGCCCCCTATCCGGTGGAGCAGGACATCATCCATGCCCTGGATAACCCGATCAAAAAGGACAGCCACCTGCGCATCCTCTACGGCAACCTGGCGCCCACCGGCGCGGTGGCCAAGATCACCGGCAAGGAAGGCACCTACTTCAAGGGCACCGCCCGGGTGTTCCACTCCGAGGAGGAAGCCACCGCCCGCATCATGGACGGCACCGTCACCGCCGGCGATGTGCTGGTGATCCGCTACGAAGGGCCCAAGGGCGGCCCGGGCATGCGCGAAATGCTCACCCCCACCTCGGCGATCATGGGCCGGGGGCTGGGCAACGACGTGGCGCTGATCACCGACGGCCGCTTCTCCGGCGGCAGCCACGGCTTCGTGGTCGGCCACCTGACCCCGGAAGCTCAGGAGGGCGGCCCCATCGCCCTGGTGGAAACCGGCGATGAAATCATCATCGACGCGGAAGCGGACACCATCACCCTGGGCGTGGACGACGCCGAACTGGAACGCCGCCGCGCCGCCTGGAGCGCGCCGGCACCGCGCTACACCCGTGGCGTGCTGGCCAAATACGCCAGGACCGTCAGCTCCGC
The DNA here is from genome assembly GCF_005938655.1 of Alloalcanivorax gelatiniphagus. Taxonomy (GTDB): domain Bacteria; phylum Pseudomonadota; class Gammaproteobacteria; order Pseudomonadales; family Alcanivoracaceae; genus Alloalcanivorax; species Alloalcanivorax gelatiniphagus. The sequence continues at coordinate 56,818 of NZ_VCQT01000035.1, read as the reverse complement.
CTCCCTGGGGGCGATCACCGACGGCGATTAGGGCGGCCGAAGACCCGGAGGCCGGCCGGTCTCCGGGCACCCGGGGCTGGCCTGTGGACCCATATAATGATAATAATTCCCATTATTGAATGATATTGGGGAAGGGGATGGCCATCGCCGAGGACAGTCCGGCAGCGGTCGAGGCGCGTATCGACCAGCTCTACAGTGCCCACGCGGGCTGGTTGCGCGGCTGGCTGCGCCGCCGGCTGGAGTGCGCCCACAGCGCCGAGGACCTCACCCAGGATACCTTTATCCGGCTGCTCACCGCCCGGGACCGCGGCGGCCTGGCGCTGCGCGAGCCGCGCGCCTACCTGAGCACGGTGGCCGGCCGCCTGCTGGTCAACCATTACCGGCGTCTTTCCCTGGAGCGCACCTACCGGGAGGCGCTGGCGTTAATGCCGGAGGAGCAGGCGCCGTCACCGGAATGGCGCCTGGATTTGCTGGAGACTCTGCAGGCGGTGGACGCCATGCTCGACCGCCTGCCCCGGGCGGTGCGAACCGCTTTTCTGATGGCCCAGCTTGAGGGGCTCACCTATGCCGTCATCGCCGACCATCTCGGGGTGAGCGAGCGCACCGTGAAACGTTACATGGCCCGGGCGTTGGAAGAATGCATTCTGTTGATGGAATGACGGACGACATACCGTTGGACCGCGCCGTGGCCCGGCAGGCGGCGCACTGGTTCCTGCGGTGGCGGGAGGACGATCTGGACGCGGGTGCCCGCGCCGAGCTGGCGCGCTGGCGGGCCAGCTCGCCGCGGCACGAGCAGGCCTGGCAGCGCGCCCTGAGGGTGGCGGAGACCTTCCAGGGTATTCCCGCGGACTTGGGGATGCGCACCCTGGATCGACGCCGGCGTGTGGATCGGCGCACCGCGCTGAAACATCTGGCCCTGTTGATTGGCGTGGCGCCGGCGGCCTATATGGCCGGCCGCGCTCTGCCGTTGGATGCCTGGCGCGCCACCCACCGCACCGGCGTCGGCGAACGCCGGGAGCTGGTGCTCAGTGACGGTACCCGTTTGAACCTGAACACCGACACCGCCCTGGACGTGCGTTTCGACGGCGCCCAGCGCCTGCTGCGTCTCCATCGGGGCGAGATTTTGGTGGCCAGCGGTGGCGACCCCGCCGACCGGCCCCTGAGGGTGCGCACCGACGAAGGCCTGATGCAGGCTCTGGGCACCCGTTTTCTGGTGCGCCGCACCGAGCCGGGGTTCTCTGAGTTGGCGGTGTTCGAGGGCGCGGTGGCGGTGCGGCCCGGGCAGAGCCCGGCGCCGGCCCCGGGGCGGGTGGTCGGCGCCGGCCAGGCCACCGGCTTCGATGATCAGGGGCTGGCGGCCAACTGGCCGGCGCTGGAAAGCCGCGCCGCCTGGACCCGGGGGCGCCTGGTGGCCGATGCCATGCCCCTGGCGCGCTTTCTGGCCGAGCTGGGCCGCTACCGGCACGGCGTGCTGCAGTGCGATTCGACGGTCGCCGACCTGCGCATCACCGGCACCTTCCAGCTTGATCGCACCGATCCGATTCTGGCGGCCTTGCCGGCCACCCTGCCGGTGACGGTGTCGTTCATGACGCCCTATTGGGTGCGCGTGGCTGCTCGCTGACGATCTTTTTCGCGAGGGCTGTCCCCTTTTCCGATCTCCCGTGTCCTTCCCGGTATAGACATTGAATTCACCGCATCAGGACACCGGACAATGATTTCCATGACCTTGTCGTTTCGTGCCTTAGGGCGGCCGCTGGCCGGCCTGCTGATCAGCGCTTTGTTTGCCCTTTCGGCGGCGGCCGCGCCCGCCGGCGAACAGGCTTTCGACATCCCCGCCGGGCCCTTGGCGCCGGCGCTGCACCGGTTCGCCGAGCGCGCCGGCATTACCCTCCAGGCCGATTCCGATTCGCTGGCCGACAAGTCCTCCCCGGGTCTGCATGGCCAGTACCGCGTGGCCGATGGGCTCAACCAGTTGCTGGCCGGCACCGGCCTGGCGGGCACCGTGGCCGGGCCGGATCTTTACGTGATCCAGCCGATCTCCGGCCAGCAGCTGGAGCGGGTGGAAGTGACCGGCGGCATCGGCGCTTCCCCGGCCATGGCCCTGCCGGTGCCCTACGGGGGCGGCCAGCTGGCCAGCGGCGGCCAGGTGGGCATGCTGGGCAACAAGGACTATATGGACGCGCCGGTGAACATCACCAGCTACACCCGCGAGACCATCGACAACCTGCAGGCGCGCACCGTGGCGGAGATGGTGCGCAACGATCCGTCGGTGCGCGGTGCCAGCGGCGCCGGCGGCATGCTGGATTCGTTCTTTATCCGTGGCTTCGCCATGAACGAGGGCAACTCCGGTGAAGTGTCCTATAACGGCGTCTACGGCGTGGCCCCCAACTATCGGGTGCTGACCGGTTACGCGGAGCGGGTGGAGGTGCTCAAGGGCCCGTCCACCCTGCTTAACGGGCTGTCGCCCAATGGCAGTGTGGGCGGCACCATCAACGTGGTGTCCAAGCGGGCACCGGCCAATGACCTGAACCGGGTCGAAGCCCAGTACACCCAGGACCAGCAGTTCGGTGGCAGCGTGGACCTGAGCCGCAGGGCCGGCGAGGACGACCGCTGGGGGCTGCGCTTCAACGCCGGCTACACCGACGGCGACACCCGCCTGGATCACCAGCAGCGGACTTCTCGCTACTCCGCCCTGGCGCTGGATTATCAGGGCGAGCGCCTGCGCGCCAGCCTGGACCTGCTGGCCCAGCGGGAAGATTACGACGCCCCGTCCCGGGAGTTGATGCTGGCCAGCGGCGTGCCGCTGCCCTCGGCGCCGGATGGCCGCCGCAACGTGACCCAGAAATGGGAATGGTCCCGGGTGGACGACCGCTCCCTGCTGTTCTCCACCGAGTACGACCTCAGTGAGCACCTGATGGTGTTCGCCAACCTGGGCGGCGGCGACAGCGAAGTGGACCGACTGTTCGGCTACCCGACCATCCAGAACGCCCAGGGCGATACCCGGGATTCCCCGTCCTACATGCTGTTCCGCAATCAGCGCCGCACCGCCGACGCCGGCCTGAGGGCCCTGTTCGACACCGCCGGCGTGGAGCATGAGGTCTCCGTTCAGGTCAGCGGTTACCGGGAGAAATACCGGCGCGGCGCGGTCTACGCCAGCTCGTCCTACGATTCCAATATCTATGATCCGGTGTCGCGGCCGGAGCTGAACGTGGCCCGGCCCGCTCATATCCCACGCATGTCCGAGTCCAAGCTGAAAGGTCTGGCCCTGGCCGATACCCTGTCGTTCCTGGACCGCCGCCTGCAGGTGACTCTGGGCGCCCGCCGGCAGGACATCGAGACCGACAACTTTAATGCCGCCCCCGGCAGCGACCACTACGACGAAGGCGACACCGCTTTGTTCGCCGGACTGATGGTCTCCCCCTGGAGCGGCGTGTCGCTCTACGGCAACTACACCGAGGGCCTGAGCCGGGGTGAGATCGCCCCGGCGGCGGCGGCCAACGCCGGCCAGGCCCTGGAACCCTATGTGGCCAAGCAATACGAAGCCGGCGTCAAGCTGGACCGGGGGGCTCTCGGCGCCACCCTGGATGTGTTCCAGATCACCAAGCCCTTCGGTGAGCTGAACGGCGCCGGTGTCTACCGGGCCGGCGGTGAGCAACGCAACCGGGGCCTGGAGGTAATGGTGTTTGGGGAGCTGGGCCAGCGGCTGCGGCTGATGACCGGGATGATGGTCATGGACGCCGAACTGACCCGGGCCAGGGACCCGTCGGTGAAAGGCAACAAGCCGGTGGGGGTGCCGGACTTCCAGGCCAACGCCACCGCGGAATGGGACCCGGCGGCGGTGCCCAACCTGACGCTGCTGGTGTCCGCCAACCATACCGGCGAGCAGTATCTTTCCAATAGCAATCAACAGCAGCTACCGTCATGGACCACCTGGGACCTGGGCGCCCGCTATCAGAGCCGGCTGGCGGGTACCCCGGTGACCTGGCGGCTGACCGTCCAGAATGTGGGCGACAAGGCCTACTGGGCCAGCGTCAACAGTTGGAGCATGCTGACGGTGGGCGCGCCGCGCACCGCGGTGCTGTCGGTGACCGCGGATTTCTAGGCGCGCCGCCGCCCCCCGGTGACTATTCCGGCTCGCGCCGGAAGCCGACGCCGAAGCGGTTCCAGGCATTGATCATGGCGATCAGATAGGTCAGGTCGGTGCGTTCTTTCTCGGTGAAGTGGGTGGCCAGCCGGTCGTACTCCTGGCTGTCATCCACCGGCTCGGCCAGCCGCGTGAGCCGCTCGGTCCAGGCCAGGGCGGCGCGCTCCCGGTCGCTGAACCAAGGCGCCTCGCGCCAGCCGGGCAGGGTGTCCAGCACCTCGTCGGGCACGCCGATCTTGCGCGCTTCGCCGGCGTGCATGTGCATGCAAAAGGCACAGCCGTTGATCTGCGAGGCGCGCAGTTCCACCAGATGCATCAGGCGCGGCTCCAGGCCGCTGGCGGCGTACACCTTCTGACAGCCGAACAGGTGCTTGATGGCGTCCGGTGAAGCTTTTTGGTAATCGAATCGGGCTTTCATGGGGCCTCCTTGAGGCGGTCGAGGAAGGGACCCGCTCAGGGTAGAATCGGATTGGTTCGATAACAGGATCCAATTTCGACCCTTTAACGGGACCAATCAGCGAGGCCGGACGGTGCAGATTCATCTTTCCCTGGACGGGGCCGGCGGCCTCGGCCAGCGGCTTTACGAGGCCCTGCGCCGGGCCCTGCTGGACGGGCAGGTGGCCCCGGGCGAACGGCTGCCGCCCAGCCGGGTGCTGGCGGCGGAACTGGGCCTGTCCCGGCGGCTGGTGGTGGAGGCCTACGAGCGCCTGGCGGCGGAGGGATTTCTGGGCGCCACAACGGGCCGGGGCACCTTCGTGCTGCGGGTGCCACCGCCGCCGCAACAGACGTTGCGGCAGGCCGGGCCCGGCCCCGGCGCGCACTGGCGGTCGCCGCCGGCCTGGGCCGGCCGGCTGGCGCCGGGCCGGCACAACTTTCCCGGTGGCGTTACCGACCGGGCGCTGTTGCCCTGGGCGGCCTGGCGCCGGGCGATGATGGCGGCCCTGCGTGAGACCTCCCGGGACATCGGCTTCTATGGCGACCCGCAGGGAGAGGCGTCGCTGCGCCTGGCCATCGCCCGCTACCTGGGCTACAGCCGTGGGCTGGCCTGTGACGGCGACGCCCTGTTGATCACCCAGGGCGCCCAACAGGGCCTGGACCTGCTGGCGCGGGTACGTGTCGCCCCCGGCGACACGGTGGCGATGGAAGAGCCGGGCTACCCGCCGGCGCGGGCGGTGTTCGAGGCCCGGGGCGCCCGGGTGGTGCCGGTGCCGGTGGACCAGCAGGGCCTGTGCGTGGATGAGCTGCCGGCGTCGGCCAGCCTGGTCTATGTGACGCCCTCCCACCAGTTTCCCCTGGGCATGCCGATGAGCCTGGAACGGCGGCTGGCGCTGCTGGCGTTCGCCCGGCGCCACGACGCCCTGGTGGTGGAGGACGACTATGACGGTGAGTTCCGCTTCCAGGGCCGCCCCCTGGACGCCTTGAAAAGCCTGGACCGGGACGGCCGGGTGGCCTACCTGGGCTCGTTCTCCAAGGTGCTGCACGCGGACCTGCGGCTCGGTTATCTGCTGATGCCGCCGGGGCTGGCCACGGCGCTGACCCGGGCGCGGGCCTTCAACGATGGCTACCCGCCGCTGGTCACCCAACGGGCGCTGGCCAGGCTGATGATCGGCGGTGATTTCGCCCGCCACCTGCGGCGCATGCAGCGCCTGTATGCGGCCCGGCGCACGCGCCTGGAGAAAGCGCTGGCGGAGTATCCGCGCCTGTGGACGCCGTTGCCCCAGGTGGCCGGCATCCATATGGCGCTGCGCTTCACGGCGCCGGTGCCCGATCTGGCGGCGCGGCTGGACGCCGCCGATGTGCGCGCCAATCCGCTGGCGCCGTTCCATGCCGGCGACCCCGGGCTGGACGGCTTGCTACTGGGGTTCGGGGTGATCGACGGCGACGCCATCGACCGGGGCGTGGCCGCCCTGGCGGAGGTGGTGGGGGGCGCGGCGGCGCCCCGCTGACCCCGCCGCCGCTGGTTGTCTCACTCCGTGGGTTGCCGACCACTGTTCCAACGCTTTTCCCTGATCTGTGCCTGTCTGGCCCGCTTTGATCGGCCTAGCCTCTGGCTGACGGTTTCGGTGAGCGCATCGTGCGGGTTCGTCCCCGGTGCCCGGCCATGATGTATGACAACAATTCAAAGAGGCACCATGAATATAAAAAATGAAAGGGATGAGCGCTCGGCAAACGGGCTCAAGGGCGCCGTGGTCGCCACGCTGGGCATGTTGTTGCTGGCCTGTGGCGGTGACGGTGGTCACCATGACGACGGTGAGCAAACCCGGGCCCTGAGCCTGTCGGTGGTGTCCAGCGACGCGGCCCGGGTGACCGGCGGCGACATGCGCGTGCGGCTGCATGCGGATGAGGCGCTGAAGCCGGCGGTGCGGGTGCGGGTGGATGGCGCGGAGCTACCGGAAAGCCCGGATATGGAAGTGCGCGACGGCGATCTGTCCGGTGTTATCTCCGGCCTGCCACTGGGCCCCAGCCGGGTGGAGGTGGAGGCGACCACGATGAAGGGCGAGACCCTGAGTGCGTCGCTGCAGGTGGTCAATCATCCCGCCGCCGGCCCGGTGTTCTCCGGGCCGCACCTGATGCCGTTTGAATGCCGCACGGTGGACTCCGACCTGGGCGCGCCGCTGGACACGGACTGCTCGGTGGAACGGCGGCTGGACTACTTCTACTTCAATCAGGCCGGGGAGCGCCAGGTGCTGGCCGACCCCTATGGCCCGCGCCCGTCGGATCTGGCCACTACCACCACGCTAGGCGGCGACACCGTTCCCTACATCGTGCGGGTGGAATCCGGCACCGTGAACCGTTCCATATATCGCATCGCGGTGCTGGAAGATCCTCAGGTGGAGGGCACCTGGAACGACAGCGGCTGGAATGGCCGGCTGGTGTTCCGCCTGGGTGAGTCCACCGGCGCGCAATACAACCAGGGCGATAACGATTTCGGCGATGTGTTCAAGGACAGCGGCGCCAACCACGCCATCGCCAGCGGCTACGGCTACATCATCTCCACGCTCAATGTGAACAAGGTCAACGTCAACGACGTGGTCGCCGCCGAGACCATGATGATGGTCAAGGAGCGCTTTATCGAAGGGTACGGCGTGCCCATGTGGATGGTCGGCATGGGCGGTTCCGGCGGTGCCATTCAGCAAATGCTGATCGCCCAGAACTACCCCGGCCTGTTGGATGGTGTGATGCCCAATGCCGCCTTCCCGGATGTGTTCGGCACCGCCCAGGCGGTTTCCGATTGCCGGCTGCTGAATCGCTATTTCACCGCCCACCCGGCGGACGACGCCACCCGCCAGGCGTTTGAAGGTCATCTGCCCGGCACCTGCAGAAACTGGGACTTCGGCAATGGCGACGCCATCGTGGTCGACAGCGGTTCGGTGTCGCCGGCCTGTGGCCTGCGCAACGCCAGCCTGGTTTATGACCCGGTCACCAACCCGGGCGGCGTGCGCTGCTCCCTGTACGACATCAATATCAATACCTTGGGCACCGATCCGGACACCGGCATCGTGCGGCGTCCGCTGGACAACGTGGGCATTCAGTACGGCCTGCAGGCGCTGCGCGCCGGCGACATTTCCGTGGACGAGTTTCTCGATGTGAACGCGGGCGTGGGCGGTTTTGACGCCGACGGCAAGCTGGCCGCCGAGCGTACCGTGGCCGACCCGCGGGCCCTGGCGCTCGCCTATGGGCGCGGCCGGGTGGGCACCGGCGGTGGTGGCCTGGCCACGGTGCCGATCTTTCACCTCCGCTTCTACGCCGAGCCCGGCGCCGATATTCATACCATCTACAACGACATCCAGATCCGCGAAAAACTGATCCGCGAGAACGGCAACGCCGACAATCAGGTGGTCTGGCTGTTCCCCCGACCGGAGCTGGCGATGCTGCTGAACCTGGGGGAAGACCAGCAGGAAGCGTTGGCCGAGCTGGCCGAACAGGTTTCCCTGCGGCAGTTCGAGCTGATGAGCCAATGGCTGGATGACCTGGTCGCCGATCCGGCGCCGCTCAGCGCCGCCAAGGTGGTGGACCACAAGCCCACCACGGCGACCGATGCCTGCTGGCGGGTGGACAACGGTGAGCGCGTCAACGAAGTGGCCACCTTCGATGAGGCCGGGGTCTGCAACAGCCTTTATCCGAAGACGCCGACGCCGAGAATCGCCGCCGGTGGTCCGGTGGCCGACGACATCCTCAAGTGCGAACTGCGGCCCACCGACGATTTCGACTACGGCAATGTGTTCTTCACTGGCGGTCAGTGGGACCGTCTTAACGCGATCTTCCCCAACGGGGTCTGTGATTACAGCCGCAAGGGTGTTGAGCAGCGTTCCCTGGAAGGCACCTGGCTGGATTACTCGGCGCGGGACTAACGCCACCCCGCCCGGCGGTCAGGGCTTCTGCTTCGAAGCCCAGATCGCCAGCTTGTGCTGCATGGATTGCTGCGACACCTGATCCTCCGGCAACGGTTGGATCAGCTTGTCGTGCACCAGCAGCCGGTAAATGTATTCCACTTTTTCGGCGGCGGAATCGGTGGCTTCGAACTCCACCACGCCGCGCTTCTCGCCATACTCCATGCCCATGGTGATGGCTTTCTTGACCAGTTCCTTCTCGTTTTTCAGTTTCTTCATGACGGTGGCTCCACGCGCAGCAGCTTGCCGTCCGGCGCGTCGGTGAGTAGATAGAGGTAGCCGTCCGGGCCCTGGCGCACGTCGCGGAGGCGCTCGCCCCGGTCGGTCAGGTAGCGCAGTTCCTCCACCGCCTCGGTGCCGTCGAAGCGCACCCGGTTCAGGTGGGTAAGTTTCAAGGCGCCGGACAGCACGTCGCCACGCCAGTCCGGGTAGCGCTGGCTGGTCACGAACACCATGCCCGAGGGGGCGATGGACGGGGTCCAGTAGTGCAGCGGCTGGGCGTAGCCGTCTTTCTTTTCCTGGCCGATGGACGGCCCATAGTACTCGCGGCCGTAGGTGATCACCGGCCAGCCGTAGTTGACGCCGGCTTCCACGCGGTTGATCTCGTCGCCGCCCCGGGGGCCGTGCTCGTTGAGCCAGGGCTCGCCGCTGTCCGGGTGCAGGGCCAGGCCCTGGGGATTGCGATGGCCCCAGCTCCAGATCTCCGGCTGGGCATTGGCGTCGCCCACCAGGGGATTGTCCTCCGGCACCCGGCCGTCGTCGTGCAGCCGCAGAACGCTGCCGCCGTGGTCGCCGGTGTCCTGGGCGCGGTCCCGTTCGCCGCGATCGCCCACGGTCAGGAACAGATAGCCGTCGTCGTCGATGACGATGCGCCCGCCGAAATGCTTTGCGGTATCGGTGCAGGCGCTTTCCGCCACGAACAGATCCTGGAAGTCCACCAGTTCACCGTCGCGGTACACGCCACGGCCCACCGCCGTGGTGGCGCCGCCGTCGCCGCAGGCCTTGGCGTAGCTCAGGTAGAGTTGATGGTTGTCGGCGAAATCCGGGTGGGGCAGCACGTCGAACAGGCCACCCTGGCCCTTGGCCACCACCGCCGGCACGCCGCTCACCGGTGTGTCCCGCAATTGACCCTGGACCACCCGGCGCAGGGCGCCGCCGCGTTCGCTGATCAGCCATTCGCTGTCGGACAGCATCGCCAGCGACCAGGGCTGGTCCAGCCCCTCCACCACCGGCGTGGCGCTGAGGTTGTCGCGTTCCTCGGGGGTCAGCGGGGCGTCCGCCCCGGCGCAGCCGGCCATCAGGACGGCGGACAGGGCCAGGGAGGGGGAACGGAAGCGGGGCGACATGGCGGACTCCGAAAGCTGAAGAAACAGCCATTGAGCATGCCACGCCGCCCAGGTGCCGTGAAGGCGGCGGTCTATTTACCGCCGCGGGCGTATTTGAGGAATTTCGCCATGGCGGCGTCCCGGTCGGCGGCCACCTGTTTGGCACTGTCACGCTCGTTGAGACGTTGCAGCAGCTCGGCGCTGCCCGGGGCCTCGGCCAGCAGGTCCAGGCCGAACAGCTTGCCGGCCACCGCCTGGGCCAGGTCGGCGCTGTACAGGAACATCACGTCCGCCGCGCTCAACTGGTCGCCGGCCAGGTAAGGGGAGAAATCCGCCGAGCGGCGCAGGGCGTGGATGCCCTTGAGCAGGGCTTCCCGGGCCTGGGTCTTGGTCTCGTCGCTGACCTGGCCGCCGAAGAACACCTCCGCATAGCAGCGCCGTGCCGGCAGCTCCAGATACAGCTCCACCATTTTGGCCAACTGTTTGACGCGGGCGCGCTGGAACGGCTCCGCCGGATACAGGGCCGGGCCCTGGCCCAGGTCGTCCAGGTATTCAAGGATCACGCTGGCCTCGGACAGATAGCCCTGTTCGGTTTGCAGCGCCGGCACCTTACCCATGGGGCTCAGCGCCAGTACCGGCTCTTCCTGGGCCGGGTAAAGGGTGGCCTGCTCAAAGGGGATGCCCTTTTCCAGCAGGGCGAATTTGACCATGTTCACGTAGTTGCTGGCGTCGAAGCCGTGCAGTGTCAGCATTGAAAACTCTCCCGATAAAAAAACAAAAAACTCAAAGGGCGGTGAGACCGCCATCCACGGCCAGCTGGTGGCCGGTGACGAAGGACGAGGCGTCGGACAGCAGCCAGCGCACCGCCTGGGCCACTTCGGAGGCTTCCCCGACCCGCCCCAGGGGATGCATGGCGGCATGGAACTGGCGCTGCTTTTCCTCGCTGGCGTAGCCGGCGCGGGCGGCCTGCTCAATGGCACGTTCCATCATGGCGGTGCGGATGATGCCCGGGCACACGGTGTTGACGCGGATGTTCTGGCGGGCGTACTCGGCGGCCACGCTCTTGGTCATGCCCACCACCGCGTGCTTGCTGCCGGCGTAGGCGGCCCGGCGCGGCGCGCCCACCAAGCCGGCCACCGAGGCGGTGTTGACGATGCTGCCACCGTGGGCGGCCATGGCGGCGGTCTGGTGCTTCATGCACAGCCACACGCCCTTCACGTTGATGGCCATCACCCGGTCGAACAGGACTTCGTCCACCTCCGCCACCTTGTCGTTTTCTTCCTCGATGCCGGCGTTGTTGAAGGCGCCGTCCAGGCGGCCATAGGCGTCCAGGGTGGCCGCCACCGCGTCGCGCACCTGGGCATCGCGGGTCACGTCCATGGCACAGGCGCGGGCCTCGGCGCCGGTGGCGCGCAGGGTCTCGGCGGCGTACTCGGCGGCGGCCGGGTCGATATCGGCGAGCATCAGCCGGGCCCCTTCGGCGGCCAGCAGCTCGGCGGTGGCGCGGCCGATACCGGCGCCGGCACCGGTGATCAGAATGACCCGGTCTTTCAGGGACGTGTCCCCCGGGGCTGGTGGATTCATCTGGCTCTCCCTTTGGTTGTTATGAAATGCGGTTATCAAAGGCGGCGGCTCAGAATTGCTCGCCGTGTTTGTCCTCCAGCACCCGCCGCTGCACGCGCACGGCCACGGAGCTGGGCCGGATATGGACACCGTTGGCCTCGGTCCAGGCGCGGGTGAGGGCGGCGCCGAACAACAGAATCAGGGACGAGTAGTACACCCACAGCAGCAACAGCACCAGCGAGCCGGCGGCGCCATAGGTGGAAGCGGTGGCGGTGTGCGACAGATAGAAGGCGATCAGAAAGCGCCCGAAGATAAACAGCAGGGCGGTGATCAGCGCGCCCAGGCGCACGTCCCGCCAGCGCAGCACCGCGTCCGGCAGTACCTTGAAGATGGTGGCGAACAGGGCGGTGACCACCGCCACCGACACCAGGGTTTCCACCGCCACCACCAGGCCGCCGGGGATCGGCAGCCAGTCCCGGGCGAACACCATCAGGGTCTGCACCAGCACGCTCAGAAACAGGGACACCAGCAGCACGAAGCCGATGGACAGCACCACGGTGAGCGACAGCAGCCGGCTTTTCAGCAGCGCCAGGAAGGTATTGCGTGACGGCTTGGGGGCGATGTCCCAGATATTGTTCAGCGAGCGCTGCATCTGACCGAACACGGTGGTGGCGCCCAGCAGCATGGCGCCGATGCCCACCAGGGTGGGCAGGATGCCGCTGTCGTCCAGGCGGCTGCGTTCCACCGCCTCGCGCACCGTCTGTGCCGCTTCCGGGCCCACCGTATCGTTCAATTGCGCCATGATCTGCGCCATGGCCGCGTCGGTGCTCATCACCAGGCCGATCACCTGCACCGCCAGAATCACCACCGGGGCGATGGAGAACAGGGTGAAAAACGCCAGCGCCCCGGCGTAGCTGATGGCGTTGGCGTCCAGCCAGTAGCGCACCGCGTCCCTGAGCAGGTGATAGGCGCGCAGCAGAATGTGCTTCATAACCAGCGTCCGTCTCGAAGAATCATCGAGTGTAGGGCCTGGCCCTCGCCCTGGCCATTGCCGGGGCCCGGCGTCCGCCGGGTTACTGTTCCAGGCCGTAGACGATGATGGCGTCGCCGGCCCGGGTGCCCAGGGAGCCGTGGCCGCCGGCCACCACCAGCAGCCGCTGGCGGCCCTGGGAATCGCTGTAGGTCATGGGCGTGGCCTGGCCACCGGCGGGCAGCCGGTCCTGCCACAGGGTTTCGCCGCTGGTCAGGTCGTAGGCGCGCACGGTGTTGTCCAGGCTGCCGCTCATGAACGCCACGCCGCCGGCGGTGATGATCGGGCCGCCCAGGTCCGGCACGCCCATCTCGAACGGCAGCGGCACCGGCGCCAGGTCGCGCACGTTGCCGTTGCGGTGTTGCCAGACCACCTCGCCACTGACCAGATCCAGGCCGGCCACATAGCCCCAGGGTGGCTGCTGGCAGGGCAGCCCCAGCGGCGACAGGAACGGCTTCAGGGTCACCGCGTAGGGCGCGCCATGGTTTTCACCGAGCCCGGGCTTGCCGTCGGACACATAGTTGGTGGTGGCGTCGTCCCGGGGCACCAGGGTGGACACGAACGCCAGATAGGAGGGGGAGGCGAAGGCCACCTGGCGGCGCGGGTCCAGCGCCAGACCGCCCCAGTTGAACACCCCGAAGTTGCCCGGGTAGATCAGGCTGCCACGCTCCGAGGGCGGGGTGTAGCGGCCCTGGTAATGGAGGCGGTGGTACTGGATGCGGCAGGCCAGCTGGTCGAACAGGGTGGCGCCCCACATATCGCGGCCGCGCAGCGGCGGCGGCTCCAGGCTCAGCGTCGAGGCGGGCTGGCTGGCCGCCACGGTCTGGTAGCCCAGGCTGGCGGGGGCCGGCCGTTCCTTCACCGGCAGCAGCGGTTCGCCGGTGCGCCGGTCCAGCACATAGATGTCGCCCTGCTTGGTGGGCGCCACCAGCGCCGGCACCGTGCCGTCCCCCATGGTCAGGTCGATCAGGCCGGGCTGGGCCGGCACGTCCATATCCCAGAGATCGTTGTGCACGGTCTGGAACACCCAGCGTACCTGGCCGGTGGCCAGTTCCAGGGCGACGATGGAGGAGGAAAAGCGGGCGGCGGCCGGGTTGCGGTCCTCGCCCCATTGGTCTGGCACTTGATTACCCATGGGCACAAAGACCAGCCCCAGCTCCTCGTCCACGCTGGACACCGACCAGCTGTTCGGGGTGCTGGCGCTGTAGGTTTCGCCCTCGGCGATGGGCGCGGTCTGCTCCGGATTGCCCGGGTCCCAGTTCCACAGCAGCTCGCCGCTGTCCACGTCGTAGGCGCGGATCACCCCGGAGGGCTCGGTGGTGGAGACGTTGTCGTTCACCGCGCCGCCGACGATCACCCGGTCCTCGGTGACCACCGGCGGCGAGGTGGAATAATAGAAGCCGTCCTGGCGATGGGGCATGTTGGCCCACAGGTCCACCGCGCCGTGGTCGCCGAACTGGCGGCACCGCCGGCCGTCGTCCGGGTCCAGGGCGATCAGGCGCCCGTCGGCGGTGGGCAGGAACAGGCGCCGGCGGCAGCGGCGATCCTCGGCGCTGGGCGGCGGCTCGTCCAGGCCGGCGCCGGACGCCGCCAGGGCGCTTTCGCCGTCGTTCTCCAGGGCGTCGTCGGCGCGGTGCCCGGGGAAGTAGGACAGCCCACGGCAGGTCTGGTGCTGGCGGCTGATGTCGCGGTCGATTTCCGGGTCGTACTTCCAGCGCTCCTTGCCGGTGTCCGCGTCCAGGGCGATCACCCGGTGGTGCGGGGTACACAGATACAGGGTGTCGTCCACCTTCAGCGGGGTGACTTCATAGGTGGTTTCGGTGGGGTCGCCGTCGCCGCGCAGGTCGCCGGTGTGATAGGTCCACAGCTTGCGGAGCTGGCTGGCGTTGTCCGGCGTGATCCGGTCCAGGGGCGAGTAACGCTGGCCCTGGGCGGTGCGGCCATAGGCGTGCCAGTCGCCGTCTTCCATGTCGCTGGCCGGTGCCGGGGCGCGGGGGCCGGGCAGCGCGCCTTGCAGGTCGTGGGGGTCGCGCTGCCAGCACAGCAGCGCCAGGGCGGCGGCCAACACCACGGTGCCCGCCAGCGGGCCGGCGGTGAGGGTCCAGGGCTGGCCACCGGTGCCGTTCAGGCCCCGGTTGATGAACGGCAGCAGCAGCCACAGGCCGATGGCCAGGATCACCGCGCCCCGGGGTACCAGGGCCCAGAAGTCCAGGCCCACTTCCCACACCGACCAGGCGCCGGTGGCGAGCAGCAGCAGGGCGTAGATCCACAGCGCCCCGGGGCGCCGTGCCACCATCAGCGCGCCGGTGAGCAGAAAGCCCAGCCCCGCCGGCACATAGTAGGCGCTGCCGCCCAGCCACAGCAGCCAGGCGCCGCCGGCCCCCACCACCAGTCCGATAATGATCAACAGCCAGCCGGTGAACACGGCCATGGGGTCCCTCCCAGCGGTGAATAAAGGTGTGGAGTCTGGTTCAGTGCAGCTTCAGACGCGGCCGTACCAGTTTGCTGAACCGGCCCGCCGCCAGCAGCAGCAGGGTGCGCGGCCAGCCGTACAGAGCGGCCTGGTGCATGCGGTAGAGGCTGACGTACATGATCCGCGCCAGCCAGCCTTCGACGAAGAAGTTACCGCCTTTCAGGTTGCCCATCAGCATGCCCACGGAGCTGTAGTTGGACAGCGACACCAGGGAGCCGTGGTCGCGGTACTCGAACGGTTTCGGGTCCCGGTTCATCAGCAGCCGCTGCAGGTTCTTGGCGGTGTGATGGGCCATCTGCTGGGCGGACTGGGCGCGGGGCGGAATCGGTTTGTCGGCGCCTTCCGGTTTCAAGAAGGCGCAGTCGCCGATCACGAACACCCGGTCATTGCCCTTGGCCAGCAAGGTGGGTTCCACCTCGATCTGATTGATCTTGTTGACCTGGATGCCTTCCAGCTTGCCAAGAAACTCCGGTGCCTTGACGCCGGCGGCCCATACCATCAGATCCGCGTCGATGGTCTCGTCGTCCTTGGTGACCAGGGCATGCTCGGTAGCCTTGGCCACCATCACGCCGGTGCGCACCGACACACCCAGGCTTTCCAGGCGTTCCTGGGCGGCGGCGGAGACCCGCTCGGAGAGCGCCGGCAGGATGCGCGGCAGGGCCTCCACCACGGTGACCTTGAGCTGCTTGCGGTCCAGGTGCTCGTGGCCGTAGAGCTTGAGCATGGCCACCGCATGGTGAATTTCCGCCGCCAGTTCCACGCCGGTGGCGCCGCCGCCGACGATCGCCACGGACACCGGATCGTTGCGGTAGTTGGCCTGCAGGCAGGTGTTCATGAAGTGCTCGCGGAACCGTTCCGCCTGGGTGCGGGTGTCCATGAACAGGCAGTGGTCGCGCACCCCGGGGGTGCCGAAATCGTTGCTCTGGGAGCCCACCGCGATGACCAGGTAATCGTAGGCCAGGTCCCGCTCCGGCAGCACCTGCTCGCCTTCCTGGTCGGTGATCGGCGCCAGGGTGATGGTGCGTGCCTGCTGGTTCAGGCGGATCATGCAGCCCGGTTCGAAACGGTAATGATTGAGGCGTGCGTGGGCGCGGTAATCCACCGCGTCCAGGTCGGCGTCGATGGCGCCGGTGGCCACTTCATGGAAGCGTGGCTTCCAAACGTGCACGCTGCTGGTGTCCACCAGGGTGATGTCGGCGCGGTCGTACTTGCCGAGCTTGCGCCCCAGTTGGGTGACCAGCGGCAGGCCGCCGGCGCCGCCGCCGACCACGACTATCTTGGGTTTGCTCATCAACGGACTCCTTGCGTCACGGCGGCCAGTCTAACGCCGTGGAGAAAAGCGCGAAATCGTGCCCGCGCCGGTTTTGCGTGATTTGACCGATCGGTCCCGGCCCCGATACGAAAAAAGCCCGCCGGTGTGGCGGGCTTTTTCGTGGGGCGCGGGGCCGGCTTCAGGCCTTCGGGCCCGCGGCGCGGATCTCGTCGGAAACGTCCGCGTACTTCTCGGCGAAGTTGTTCTGGAACTGCTCGGCGAGATCGCGGGCACTCTGCTCGTAGTTTTCCGGGCTGGCCCAGGTGTTCTTGGGCATCAGCAGCTTGCTGTCCACGCCCGGCACCTGCTTGGGCACGTCCAGATTGATGATGTCCAGGTGCTCGGTTTCGGCATCGTCCAGTTCACCGGTGAGGATGGCGTTGATCACGCCACGGGTGGTGGGGATGCTGAAGCGCTCGCCCTCGCCGTAGGGGCCACCGGTCCAGCCGGTGTTGACCAGGTAGACCTTGGAACCGAATTCCTTGACCCGCTTGATCAGCAGCTCGGCGTATTCGCCGGCGCGGCGCGGGAAGAAGGGTGCCCCGAAGCAGGTGGAGAAGGTGCTCTTGATGCCCTTGCCGGCGCCCACCTCGGTGGAACCCACCAGGGCGGTGTAGCCGCTCAGGAAGTGGTAGGCGGCGCCTTCGTGGGTGAGCCGGGATACCGGCGGCAGCACCCCGGTCAGGTCACAGGTCAGGAAGATCACGTGCTTGGGTTCGCCGGCGCGGTTCTCGAACACGCGCTTTTCCACGTTTTCCAGCGGGTAGGCGGCCCGGGTGTTCTCGGTCAGGGACACATCGCTGTAATCCGGAACCCGGGTTTCCTCATTGAGGACCACGTTTTCCAGCACCGCGCCGAAGCGGATGGCGTCCCAGATGATCGGTTCGTTCTTCTGGCTCAGGTCGATGCACTTGGCGTAGCAGCCACCTTCGATGTTGAACACCACGTCCTTGCCCCAGCCGTGCTCGTCGTCACCGATCAGGTAACGGGACGGGTCGGCGGACAGGGTGGTCTTGCCGGTGCCGGACAGGCCGAAGAACAGGGCCACGTCGCCGTTCTCGCCCACGTTGGCGGAGCAGTGCATGGGCAGCACGTCTTTTTCCGGCAGCAGGAAGTTCTGGGCCGCGAACATGGCTTTCTTCATTTCACCGGCGTAGCGCATGCCGGCGATCAGAATCTTGCGCTGGGCGAAGTTGAAGATCACGGTGCCGTCGGAGTTGGTGCCGTCCCGTTCCGGGTCGCACTGGAAGTTCACCGCGTGCAGGATCTGCCACTCTTCCTTGCCGCGCGGGTTGTACTTCTCCGGGCGGATGAACAGGGTGTTGGCGAACAGATTGTGCCAGGCGGTCTGCGCGGTGACCTTCACCGCCAGATAGTGGTCGGTGTCCGCGCCCACGTGCAGGTGGGAAACGAAGGTGTCGTCCTCGGTCACGAAGGCGGCCACGCGATCCCAGAGCGCGTCGAACTTGTCCGCCGGGAACGGCCGGTTGATGGCGCCCCAGTGAATGTGTTCGCTGGTGCTCGGCTCGTCGACGATAAAGCGGTCCATGGGGGAGCGGCCGGTACGGTGGCCGGTTTCCACCACCAG
Source organism: Alloalcanivorax gelatiniphagus (assembly GCF_005938655.1). GTDB lineage: Bacteria > Pseudomonadota > Gammaproteobacteria > Pseudomonadales > Alcanivoracaceae > Alloalcanivorax > Alloalcanivorax gelatiniphagus. Next base: position 38,992 of record NZ_VCQT01000035.1, on the reverse strand, counting down.
GGCGCCGGTATCGGACAACTGGCCTTCTTTGCGCTGGACGGCCAGTTCGACGAGCTGGGCCGGGCTGAGATCGTTATAGGTCATAGGGTTCGTCATGATTATTCCTGGGCTTGGCACCTTGACTGAGCACTTGCTGGCTACGCTGACAGGCGCGCGATTATGACAGAAAAGCGGCGTCCTGGCGATGTCGACGCCGGGCCGGGGCGCGGGCCTCAGCCGCCGCCGGCCTCGCGGGCCAGTTCGGCCAGGTCCACGGCGTCGAAATGCTGCCGGGACAGGCAGAAATCACAGGTCAGGGTGGCCTCGCCGTCCTCTTCCAGCAGCTGGCGGATCTCGTCGACGCCCAGGGACAGCAAGGCGTTGCGGGTGCGCTCCCGGGAGCAGGTGCAGCCGAACCGCATGGCCTGGGGGTCGGGCAGCCGGGGCGGGGTCTCATGGAACAGCCGGCGCAGCACCGTTTCCGTGTCCAGGTCCAGCAGCTCTTCCATGCGCAGGGTGTCCGCCAGGGTTTCCAGATGCTGCCAGCGCTCGGCGTTGTGTTCGGCGTCGGCGGCCCGGTCCGGCAGCCGCTGCAGCAGCATGCCGGCGGCGCGGCCGTTGCCGGCGGCCAGCCACAGGCGGGTGGGCAGCTGTTCGGACTGGCGGAAGTAGGCTTCCAGACAGCGGGCCAGGGTGTCGCCTTCCAGGGGCACGATGCCCTGGTACTGGCGTCCTCCCTCCGGGCTGATGGTGATCACCATGGTGCCGTTGCCGAGCAGGTCGCCCATGGCCACCTGTTCGTCGGCCCGATGGTCGTGGCGGGCCAGGGCGCGCAGCTGGCCGTCGTGGGTGCACTCGGCGAGCAGCAGCGACACCGGGCCACCGCCCTGGGCCTGCAGGCTCAGCCGGCCCCGGAACTTGAGGGTGCCGGCCAGCAGCGCCACGGCGGCCACCGCCTCGCCGACCAGACCCTGTACCGCCATCGGGTAGTCATGGGCGCCGAGAATCGACGCCAGGCTGCGGTCCAGGCGCACCAGCTCGCCGCGCACATCGGTATCGGGGAACAGGAAACGTTGCTTTTGATCGGACGCGTGGGTATTGCTCACAGGTCACCTTCGTGGTCACGTCGGAAGCGCGCCATATCGCGGCGCTCCTTCTTACTCGGTTTGTGGTCGGGCACCGGGGCGGCCATGCGCGCCAGCCGGCGCTGTTCGGCACTCTGCTGGCGGGCCGCCAGGCTGTCCTCGGTTTCCCGGTAGAGCTGCTCGGCGGCGCTGGCCGGGCCCCGCTTGTTGCTCAGGCCCTCCACCACCACCGTCCACAGCTGGTCGCCCTTGCGGATGTCCAAAACCGTGCCGGGCGTCACCGTCCTGCTGGGCTTGGCCTTGGCGCCGTCCACCTGCACCTTGCCGCCTTCAATGGCCTGCTTGGCCAGGCTGCGGGTCTTGAAGAAGCGGGCCGCCCACAGCCAGGAATCAATGCGGGTGCCCTCGCTCACGGCAACACCCGCAGGAAGTCGCCGATGGCCGGGAACGGGTCGGTGTGCGTGCGCGCCGGCAGGCTGGAATCCGGCTGCAGGATGCTGGCCAGATGGCCGAGCCCGTACAGCCGGCCGGAGTGCAGCACCGGCAGCGAATCGTCCACCAGCAGCGCCCGGGCCGGGTCGAACGGGTGCTGTTCACGCAGCCGCCGCCAGAAATCCTGGGCTTCCTTGGGGTGCCCGTAGTCGTGGCTGGACACCAGGGCATCGAAATAACGGTCGATGCCGGTGCGCTCCAGCTTCAGGTCCAGGGCCTCCCGGTGGGCGTTGGTGACCATGATCACCTGCCGGGGGCCGTCGCGCAGGGCGCCCAGAAACGCCTCCGCCCCCGGGCGCACGGTAATGCGGTCGGCGGCGGCCCGTTTCAAGGCGGCGATGTTCAGGTCCAGTTCCCGGGTCCAGAAATCCAGGCAGTACCAGTTCAGCGTGCCCAGGTGGCTGGCGATCCAGTCCTGCAGTATCCGTTCCGCCTCGGCGTATTGCAGACCGCGGCTCAGGGCGTACTGCTCGGGCACATGGCGCTGCCAGAACCAGTTGTCGAAGGCCAGGTCCAGCAGGGTGCCGTCCATATCCAGCAGCACGGTGTCGATGTCTTTCCAGTCGATCATTGCCTTGCCTGCCTCAGGGCGTGAGGGTGGGGATCGCGGCGCACAGTATGCAATATCCGCTCGGAGGCCGAAATACGAAGGCCCGGCGGGCGCGGTTACAAACCCGGTCGGGTAGGGCAGAATGGCGCCATTACGATAACAACATAAGGTGTCGCCGGTGATCGACGACCGCTTCCTTTACGAACGCATCAGCCGGCGTCTGCTGGAGCAGATCGGCGCCGGGTCCTTCGCCGTCGGCCAGAAGCTGCCCTCGGTACGGCGCATGAGCGCCATGTTCAAGGTCAGCGTCAATACGGTGATGCAGAGCTACCGTCAGCTGGAAGCGGAAGGCTACCTGGAGATCCGCCCGCAGTCCGGCGTCTATGTACGCAATTCCGATGTGCACGACATCCCCGAGCCGGACGGCTCCCGCTACCCGCTGCTGCCGGTGGAGGTGTCGCTCAGCGAACAGGTGCTGCACTACATGGAACTGCACGCCGACCCGGACATGGTGCGGCTCGGCATCGCGCTGCCCGGGCCGGAGGTGCTGCCGGTGGACCGGGTGATGGCCACCATCCGCGATGTGACCCGCCATCACGCCCTGGAAGTCTGGGATTACATGCACCCCAACGGCAGCGCCCTGTTCACCCACCATCTGGCGCGCCGCAGCCTGTCCTATGAGGTGCCGGTCACCGCCGAGGACATCATCGTCACCAGCGGCGCCATGGAGGCCCTGTCCCTGGCGCTGCGCAGCGTCAGCCGGCCCGGTGACACGGTGGTAGTGGAATCGCCCACCTACTACGGCGCCCTGCTGCTGCTGGAGACCCACCAGCGCAAGGTGGTGGAAGTGCCCACCCATCCCCGCCAGGGCATCAGCCTGGCGGCCCTGGAGCAGGTGTTTCAGCGCGGCGGCGTGGCCGCCTGCCTGGTGTCCACCAATGCCCAGAACCCGCTGGGCTTCACCATGAGCCTGGAACGCAAGGCGGCCCTGGTGGCGCTGTCCGAGCGCTACCAGGTGCCGCTGATCGAGAATGATGTTTGGGGCGACACCGTCTACAAGGACAGCGCGCCGCCGGCCAAGGCCTTCGACCGCAGCGGCATGGTGCTGTATTGCAGCAGCTTTTCGAAAAGCCTGATGCCCGGCCTGCGCATCGGCTGGGCGGCGGCGGGCCGTTTCCAGAAACGTTTCCGGGAACTCAAGCAACTGAGCACCATCACCTCCACCTCCATTTCCCAGATCGTCATGGGACGGCTGATGGAGAGCGGCTTCTATACCCAGCATCTGCGCGAACTGCGCCTGCATCTGCACGACCAGGTGGAGGCCATGGCCCGGGAGGTGCGCCGTTATTTCCCGCCGGGCACCCGGTTGACCCGGCCCACCGGCGGCTGCGTGCTGTGGGTGCGGCTGCCCGGTGGCGTGGACACCCTGGACCTGTTCCAGCGGGCCGCCGCCCGGGGCATCCATGTGTTTCCCGGCGGCGTGTTTTCCCTGGATGGCAAGCACGCGGATTATCTGCGCCTCAACGCCGGCAGCCCGATCACACCTTCGGTGCGCCGGGCATTGTGCTGGCTGGGAGAAGCGGCCGCCGAACTGGCGGCCGCCGGTGGCGACTAGCGGCTCAGGCCGGTGTAGTCATCGCTGTAGCAGGGGCTGTTGCCGCACACATCAACGACCGCGCCGAACGAGCGCAGGAACGCGGATTTCTGCTGGCGGGCGCTGACCGTGTTGCGCGGCGATTCGTGGGGGTCCTCGCCGAGCACCGGGCCGGTGTTGGTGCTGGGCGCGAACGGGGTGCCGTGGCCGCTGACCGGATCGTAGTCGCCGGAATCCCAGACCATCAGCGCATGGCCGTGGTAGGGGTATTGCTCGATGCGCGGAATCGCCACATAGGGGTTGGCATCCGGGTGCTCACCGAGACGGGCGGTGGGTTCGTGGATGGCGGCGCCGATGCTGCGGGCCATGATTTCCGCGCTCCAGTTGGTGACCAGATGATCGCCCATGGCCGCTTGTAGCAACACGGTCTTATTGGCCGGGGTGCCGGGCAGGTAGCGTCCCGCCAGGTGACTCAGATAGCCGTTATTTTCCGCCCGGTCCCAGAGCATTTGCATCAGGCCGAGCACCAGGCTGCGGTCCAGCTCATTCGGGTAGGCCTGGTACAGGATCACGCCGAAACGCTGCGGGAAGGGACCATAGCGGCGCAGCAGCAGGCTGTAGTTGCTGCCCGGCACGCCCAGCACGCCACGGTGCATATTGGGGGCGGTGGCCACCAGCGCGCCGCCCAGAATGCCGCCCTGGCTGTTGCCGTCGTAGAACACTTCCGAGGGGTCATAGATCAGCGCGTTGTCGGTGCCATGGTGGAACGCCGGGTGGCTGGCGAAACCGTCCGGATGACGCAGCAACTCCGCCAGGAACATGGCGTTGAGCAGGCCCTGCTGGCTGCGGTCCAGTTGCCGGGGCAGCCGCGACACGTCCGCCAGGATGCGGTGGATCACACCGGCCAGGAAGTCCTCCTGGGCCATGCCGATCCAGTCGGTGGCGCAGAACAGGATGTTGTGTTCGGTCTGCATGGCGCGAACATTGCCGGAGCGGAACTCGCCGCCGGGGCCTTCACCGAACAGACCATGGCCGTAGAGGGCGGCCCGCGCCGGCGTCACCGGGGCCGCCGGGTCGTTGAAGTCCGACACGGCGGTTTCCGGCACCTGGCAACGGAAGCGGGCGGTGACGGTGTCGTCGCCGTTCAACTGCTCGGGCAGGGCGTCCGGATCATCGGTGTTGTCGTAGTGGAAGCTGGAACCGGGCCCGCCACCGGGCTGATTCAGAAAATTGGGCACCTGGAAGGTGCCGCTGATGCCCCGGCTGAGGCCGGCGCGGGGTTGGCCCTGAATGTCGATGCCCACCTGGTCGATGGTGAACGCCGGAGCGCCGCCGCCCAGGCCGGCGAAGGCCCGGTCGCGGATGTGCAGCAACCGCTCGGTGAGGCTCTTCTGGCTGGCCACGGTGAACGACCAGGCCTGCACCAGGCCGTCCCGGGCCACGCCGTGGCTTTCCAGGGTCTCGAACAGCTCGTTCATGGTGTGGCGGCGGGCTTCCAGCGCCGGCTTGCCGGTGTCCAGGCCGTCCCGGTAGGCGCGGAACAACGGCGACGGCGGGATGGTTTCGCCGGCACCGTTGACCAGATTGCGCAGGGCGACGATGTAGGTGCGGCCCTCCAGCAGGTTTTTCGCCGGGCGGATGATCAGCGCGCGGCCGGCGTCACTGCTGGCGTTGGCGTCCAGCTCCGCCCACATCAGTTGCCGCTCGCCGGTTTGTCCGTCGAGCAGCAGGATCGGCGCATCCGGGTTGAAGGTGTCGGACAGGTCGCCAATGCCCACCGCGCCGCTGGCGGCCAGGTCCACGTCCGGCAGCCAGGTCTGGATCATCGCCCCGGGGGAGAAACCGTCGTTGCGGTTCCACTCGCTGGGATCGATGGGGGTGGCCTCGGTGGTTTCCACGCCAACCGGCGCGTAGGGGTTGGCGGCGATCGACACCGGCTGCGCCACCGGCATGGCGGCACGCTGGAAATTCACCCGCCGCCCGGTGGGGGTGCCGGGGTCGGCGCGGGTGAAATAGTCATTGGGGAACGGGTACAGGCAGCGGGTGGCCACGGTCAGGTCGCAGTATTCGGCGGTCTCCAGATTCAGGCCGGACAGGTCCACGCCGGCGGCGGGCGCCGTTGAGCCACCGGAGGAGCCGGAATCGCCGCCGCAACCGGACAGCAGGGTAAGCAGACACGCGCCGGCCAGGGCCGCGCGGGAAGCGCCGGATAAGGGCATGGTCAGTTCTCCCGAACAATGTTTATTGTTTTTTGAAGCCGTTATCTAGCCCGCCGGGCGGCGGATAAAACAGGCACAGTTGCCCCCTTTTCACTGCAACAGTGGTGTCACTGTTCCAGCCACTTCCGCAAAACTGTACCTGTTATGCGGCCGCCGTCCCTCCTACCTTGAATCATCCGGCACAGCCCGGCGATAACAAAAATATCGAGGAGAGCAACATGTCTGTACGCGTAACGGGCAGCGCACTCGCGTTGGCGACCGCCTGCCTGCTCACCGCCTGTGGCGGCGACTCCAGTTCCCATTCCCCGGAAGCCACGCCCTCCGCCAGCCTGCGGGTGGTGTCCAGCGAACCCCAGTGGGTCAGCGGCGGAGACGCCCGGGTGGCGGTGCGCGGTGACGCCGGCCTGCTGGACGGGGCGCGCCTGCGCCTCAACGGCGAGGACCTGGACACCGAAGGTTTCCAGGCCAGCGACGACGGCGTCGAAGGGATGGTGCGGGGCCTGCAAGAAGGGGAGAACGAACTCACCGTCTGGCACCCGGACCACGGCACCCTGGCCCGCCTGACCCTCACCAACCACCCGGTGGAAGGCCCCATGTTTTCCGGCCCCCACCAATACCCGTTCGTATGCACCACGGTGTCCGAGCTGGGCAAGCAGCCGCTGGTGGACACCGACGGCAACGAGGGCTTTCCGGTCTATGACGACCAGAACCAGCAGATCGGCCTGAGCCGGGACTGCGGCCTCGAGCCCTACACCGAATACTGGTACCGCACCACCGGCGGCGAGTATCAGCCCCTGCCGGAGGGCGGCTCGCGGCCGTCGGACATGGCCACTACCACCCTGTCGGACGGCCGCGTGGTGGACTTCGTGGTGCGCTGGGAGCGCGGCACCATCAACCGCTTTATCTATTCCATCGCCATGCTCGCCGACGCCGGCGAGGAAGCCGGTTCCCTGGACACCGACCTGTGGAATGGCCGGCTCATGTTCCGCTTCCAGGGTGGCGTGGGCATCGGCCACACCCAGGGGCGCATGGACTACAAACGCCGTGCCCTGCAGCCCGACGTGCTCGGCCAGGGCTATGCCATCATCTACTCCACCGGCACCCGCATGAGCGAGCACTACAACATGCAGGTGGGCGGCGAGACCGCGCTGATGGTCAAGGAACGGTTCCTGGAGGAATACGGCGAGCCGCTCTACACCGTGGGTCTGGGCGCCTCCGGCGGTGCCATTCAGCAGTACGTGTACGCGCAGAATCATCCCGGTCTGATCGACGCGGCGATTCCGGTGCAGAGCTACCCGGACATGGTCACCCAGACCATCCACATCGGTGACTGTGAACTGCTCGAGTACTACATGGACGCCACCGACAAGGACAACCCCAAGTGGGCCACCACCAAGAACCGCACCTGGCTGGTGGGTCTCAACGCCGAGGACGATGTGGAAGACCCGCTCTACCCGCTGAAGCAGCAACTGAACTACGGCGGCGCGCCGGGTTCCACCGAATGCGTGGAATCCTGGCGCGGCCTGACGCCGCTGACCATGAACCCCTACTACGGTGAGGCGGACAACCAGGAGCAGATGCAACCCGCCGGTCTGATGGCCACGGTGAACTGGAGCCACTACGACGACCTGCGCAACATCTACGGCGTGGACGGCGAAGGCTACCCGCACACCCTGTTCGACAACGTGGGCGTGCAGTACGGCCTGGAGGCGCTGAACGCACACAACATCACCCCGGAGGAATTCCTCGACCTGAACGCCCGGGTGGGCGGCTGGAAAGACCAGAAAGACATGGTGCAGGAAGGCTTCCCGTTCCTGGGCTCGGTGCAGGATGTGATGAACGACCCGTCGATGTTCGACCCCTGGAGCAGCCGCAATATGACCCTGGGCAGCGACCCGTCATCGCCGGCACCGCGTACCCAAGGGGACCTGGAAGCGATCAACGGCGCCTACAATTCCGGCATGGTGTTCCATGGCAAGGCGGAAGGCATCCCGATCATCGACTACCGGCCCTACCTGGAACACGAGCTGAACATGCACAACGTGCACCAGTCCTTCGCGGTGCGCCAGCGCATGCTCGACTACGACGGCAACGCGGACAACCAGGTGATCTGGTTCGCCGACGCTCGGCCCGAGGAAGACTACAGCGCCGTGCCCCTGGCCCTGGAAGTGATCGACGACTGGATGGCCAACCTGCGCGCCAACCCGAAAGCGGGCGTGGCCGCCAACAAACCGGCCCAGGCCATGGACACCTGCTTCGACACCCAGGGCAATCTGATCGCCCGGGGCGACGATGTCTGGAACGGCATTCTGGATGACCAGGCGGACGGCGCCTGCACCGCCTACTTCCCGGTGTACTCCACCTCGCGGATCGTCGCCGGCGCGCCCATCGAGGGCGACGTGTTCAAGTGCGCGCTCAAGCCGGTATCCGTGGCCCTGGAAGACGGCACCTACGGCACCTGGCAGCCCACCTCCGACCAGGTCAACCGCCTCAACGCGATCTTCCCCGACGGTGTGTGTGACTACACCTTGCCCGACCAGGGCCGGCCGGAGGGACTCTGACACGGCTTGTTAAAGGGAGAGCATGATCGTGTGTTTCGCTCGTCAGGCTCGGGACACCGGATAATGGTGATGTTTGGCGAGATTCGGCCCCTCTTCGGAGGGGCTTTTTTATGGTTCATCGGTTTAGCGGCAAGCATGGCTCCGTAGTGTGGTGTTGGCGCTTAAAGGAAGCGGTAGTCGCGATCAACCACCGTGCCAGATTCATCGCGACTAAAGTCGCTCCTACAACAAGCGAGGCTACCAAGCCGCCACCAATACCCACCCAGGTTCAACGCTGTTTGGAACCAAGAACGGTTCCGCTACCTCGGAGCGGAGCTGTGTGGGTCCCTTCCGGGACCCTTTTTGGCAGGGATGCCAAAAACGGGAGCGCCCAGGGGTGAGGCAAGCGTGTTGCGAAGCACTGCTTCGCGCGCCGCCGAACGCCGCCCATCTGTGATGGGTGGCCGGACCGCTTGCGGGCTTGAGCGATCCCGGAAGGGACCCACACAGCTCCGCGTCCCAGACAATGACCCGCTCTTCCCGGTAAGTCGCGATGAACCTTCTTATCGCTCCCCGCAGGCGCGGCGGGCCTTGGCTACGTTTTCTTCCAGGTGGGCCGGGTTCACGGTGCCGGCGATCACCGCGCCGACGCCGGGGGTGCCCAGCACCTGGTCCAGGCTGGCCTGCACCGGGTCCGGGTGGTCGGCGGGCAGGTGTCCGCTGGCGAAGGCTTTCTTGATCAGGATGCCCTTGCCCTGTTCGGCGGCGAAGTCGATCACCGGCTTTTCGTCCTGTTGCGCCAGGTTGTAGGTGACCATGGCGATGTCGGCCCGGCGCAGGGTTTCCATGCCGCCTTGCACGGTTTTGGTGGAGACCCCGGTGGCGCGGATCTTTCCTTCCCGCTTCAGGTCGTCGAGCACTTCAAGCGTGCCCTGGCGCAGCACGTCCAGGTCGTTGCCGTCGGAGTGCACCAGCACCACATCCAGATGGTCGGTGTTCAGCCGGCGCAGGCTGCGTTCCACGGAGGCGCGGGTGTGTTCCGGGGTGAAGTCAAAGTGGCTCTCGCCGTGTTCGAATTCCTCGCCCACCTTGGTGACGATCACCCAGTGGTCCCGGTGGCTGAGCAGCTGGCCGAGGCGTTCCTCGCTGCGGCCGTAGGCCGGGGCGGTGTCGATCAGGTTGATGCCCAGGTCCCGGGCCCGGGCCAGCAGATGGCGCACCGCGTCGTCGTCGGGGATGGTGAAGGCGGTGGGGTATTTGACGCCCTGGTCGCGGCCGATCTTCACCGTGCCCAGGCCCAGGGCGCTCACCGTCAGGCCGGTGTCGCCGAGCGCGCGCAGGAAGCTCATCCGTGTTCTCCGAAGCTGCGGTACCACTGGGGCTGGCCCACCGGAGCCCGGGGCAGGGCCTCGGGCACCTCGCCCAGGGGCGCGCCGGGCGTCAGCCCGTGTTCGTCCACCAGGGCGTCGACCCGGTCGCCCAGGTCCGGGGCCAGGGTCAGTTTGGTGGGCCAGGTGATGATCAGGTCCCGGTCCCGGCGGGCGTAGGCGTTGTCCGGCTTGGCCAGGCCGTGCTGGCGCGGCTCGGCGCGGGCCACGTCGAGAATGGCGAAGCGGGCGTCGCCGAAATCCAGCCACGGGAACAGGGCATCCAGCTCGGCGCGGGCGGCGGCGATCTGCTGTTCGTCGCTGCGCTCCACGCCTTTTTCCGCCAGTTCGCCGCCCAGGTACCAGACCAGGTCGCCGTCGGGCAGCTCATGGGTGGTGACGGTGAGGCGCGGCTTATTGCTGGCGCCCACGCAGTGGGCGTAGAGGCGGTGGCCCAGCCGGTGCTTCACCAGTACCATTTTCAGGGGCCGGCTTTGCGCCGCCTCGCGGGGGAACAGGCGGCTTTTCTGGGCGTCGGCAAGCAGGGCGGCGTTGCCTTCGCCGGCGGCCAGCACGGTGAGGCGCGGCTCGATGCGCACGCCGTTGATGCGCGCCGCGCGCAGGCCGTCGTCGCCCCATTCCAGATGATCGCGGCCCGGGTCGAAGCGCAGCAGCCGGTCGCGCACCGGCGCCACCAGCACCCGCAGCAGGCTTTCCGTGTCCACCACCAGGTCGTCGAGCCGGTAGACCTGGCCCTTGAAGCGCGGGTTGGCCAGGGCCGAGGGGAACTGGTCGCGCTTCAGCTTCTCGATGCGCCCGCGCAGCATCTTGCTGGCGAAGAAGCTGGTCATGCGGCTGGCCACGGAGCCGGTGGACCACAGGTTCTGGGTGTCGGCGAGCACCCGCAGGCCGCTCAGATCCACCTTGTCGCGGCCGTCGATGGCGGCGCGCCAGCGGTCCGGCATGCCGGCGATCGCCTCGGACTCGCTGGACAGGCCGCCGCCCAGGGCGTATTTCAGGCCGCCGTGGATGATGCCCTGGCTGGCCAGGGTCTGGGCGCCGCCCAGGGTGCCGGTTTCCAGCAGCAGGCACTGGTAGCCGCGTTCGCGCAGGCGGTTGATCAACCACAGGCCGGCGATGCCGCCGCCGAAAATCAGAATGTCCGGTGTCAGGGTGGGCGTCCGGGCGCTGTCGGTCATGGCTCTACCTCGGTTCAATGCGCGGCTATGCTAGCATAGCCGGTCCGCTCTCTTCGCCGCTCTCGATGGATCGCACATGCGCGCTCTGTACACCCTGCTCTGGTACCTGTCCCTGCCTCTGCTGTTCCTGCGTCTTTGGTGGCGCGGCCGGCGCGCGCCCGCCTACCGGCAACGCTGGCGCGAGCGCCTGGCGCTGGGCTACCGGCGCGGCACCCTGAGCGGCAGCGTCTGGGTGCACGCCGTGTCGGTGGGCGAGACCCTGGCGGCGGCGCCGCTCATCGAGGGCCTGCTGGCGGCTCACCCGGATACCCCCCTGGTGGTGACCACCACCACGCCCACCGGCTCCGAGCGGGTGCGCGCCCTGTTCGGCGACCGCGTCACCCACGTGTACTGCCCGTGGGAGCTTCCCGGAGCCTACCGGCGCTTCCTGAACGCCTTCGACCCGCGCCTGGTGGTGATCCTGGAAACCGAGCTGTGGCCCAACCTGTGCGCCGCCGCCAAGGCCCGGGGGGCGAAGCTGCTGTTGATGAACGGCCGGCTCTCGGAGAAAAGCTACCGGGGCTACGCCAAACTGCCGCGCCTGGTGCGGCCCATGCTGGCGCGCTTCGACACCCTGGCGGTGCAGACCGAGGCGGAGGCGGACCGCTTCCAGGCCCTGGGGGCGAGCCGGTCGCAACTGGTGGTCAACGGCAGCGTCAAATTCGACCTGACCCTGGACCACGCGGTGCGCGACCGGGCCGCCGCCCTGCGCGCGCCCTGGGGCGAGCGGCCGGTGTGGATCGCCGCCAGCACCCACCCGGGAGAGGATGAGATCGTGCTGGCCGCCCACCGCCGGCTGCGGGCCGCGCGGCCGGATGCCCTGCTGATTTTGGTGCCCCGTCATCCGGAGCGCTTCGACGACGTGGCCGGCCAGGTCCGCCGCGCCGGCCTGGGCCTCGCCCGGCGCAGCCGGGAGGAGGCGGTGGACGACGGCGTGGCGGTCTACCTGGCGGACACCATGGGCGAGCTGCTGATGCTGTTCGGCGCCGCCGATCTGGCCTTCGTGGGCGGCTCCCTGGTGCCGGTGGGCGGCCACAATCTGCTCGAACCCGCCGCCTGGGGTACGCCGGTGCTGACCGGGCCGGCGCTGCACAACTTCACCGCCATCGCCGCCCTGCTGGACGAGGCGGGGGCGCTTACGGTGGTGTCCGGGGAAGAGGAACTGGCGGCGGCGCTGGCCGCCCTCTACGACGACGCCGGCGAGCGCCGGCGTCGGGGGGAAGCGGCCGCCGGGGTGGTGGCCGCCAATCGGGGCGCGCTTCAGCGCGGGCTGAACATCTGCGCTTCGCTCTGGCCTTCCAGGTCCGGGTTGTAGAGGTCCAGGGTTTCCTGGCCGGACAGCCAGTCGTTCACCGCCACCAGATCCTCCACGTCCAGTTCGCCGGCGGCGGACTTCAGCGTCAGGGTGTCCAGGATGTAGTCGTAGCGGGCGTTGGCGTAGTCCCGCTGGGCGGCGTACAGCGCCTGCTGGGCGTTGAGCACGTCGACCACGTTGCGGGTGCCCACCTCGTAGCCGGACTGGGTCGCTTCCAGGGCGGAGCGGGTGGAGCGGATCGCCTGGCGGCGCGCTTCCACGCGCAGGGCGTCCGCTTCCACGGTGCGGTAGAAGGTGCGCGCCTGCTGGCTGATGTCGCGGATCGTCTGCTGGTACCGCTGGCCGGCGGCGTCGGCGAGCAGGGCCGCCTGCTTGCGCTGGCTGTTGAGGCCGCCACCGCGGAACAGCGGCACGGTTACTTCAATGCCGATAGTCTTTGAATTAGTGTCCGGTTGCGTCGAGTAGAATTGCGTGAGTTGATTGCCGGGGTCGCCCCCCGAGACGCTTGGATCGGTATTGTGGTTGTGTTGATACTCAGCGAACAACTGAACCTTTGGAAGCATGGCCCCCAGTTGTCGGTCGGCCGTAAAACCCGCTGCTTTGGCGCTGTAGCGGGCGGCGAGAATCTGCGGATTCTGGTACGCGGCCTTATCGATCCAGGCGTTCATTTTTGACGGTTGCGGCCCCTCCATCGGCAGATCGTCGCGCAACTCCGCCAGCGTCTCCCATTTACGACCAGTGAGTGTTTCTAACTGGTCGCGGGCGATATCGAATTCCTGCTCGGCGACGATCAGGTTCACCCGGGCCAGGTCGTAGGCGGCGCGCGCTTCTTCCACATCGGTGCTGGCCACCAGGCCCACATCGAAACGTTCCTGGGATTGTTCCAGCTGCCGGCTGATCGCCTTCTCCTCGGCCTGGGCGGACACCAGGGTGTCCCAGGCGCGCAGCACGCCGAAGTAGCCCTGCGCCACGCGCAGCACGAAATCCTGGCGGGACTGGTAGAACTCGGCCTGGGCTACGGAGGTCAGCGACTTGGCTTCCTTGTAGCCGTAGAAGGCATCCAGGCGGAACAGCGGTTGCGTTAGCGTCACCGAGGTGGAACGGGATCTACCGTCTATCTCCAGGTCACCCGTCGATTCGTAGGTTTGGTTGATTTCCGAATGGCGGTGGCTGGCATCGATGGTCGGCAGCAGGGCGGCGCGGCCCTGTACCAGGGTTTCCTGCTCCGCTTCCCAGGTTTTGCGATCGGCGCGCCAGGTGCCGTCGTAATCCCAGGCCGCGTTGGCCACGTCGGTGAGATCGGCGGCCTGGACGGCGCCGGCGGCCAGCAGGGCCATCAGCATGCCGAGGGGCGTTAGGGAACTGCGCTTCATGGATTCATCCACCGTGTCTGAAGGTTCTTGGAAAGCTGAACTGGGCAGTATGGTAATAGTAAGTCCACCGGATTGACACTCCCGCCCGGGGCCGATGCCGCCGTGTCCCGGTTGTTCGGCCCTGGCGCCGTGGCTATAGTGGGGCCTGCCGCCGACCTCCCCCCGACGACCGTCCGCCGGACGGGTTCCGGGAGCGGGGCGCCTTCCTCCCCAATCAAACGAACGCCTGGAGGCCGAACGTGCCCGACGAGCAACGTCACGCCGTACCCAATGCCATCGACGAAGCCTGCCAGCCTATCGCGGGTTCGCGAAAAATCTATGTCACCGGCAGCCGGGCCGATATCCGGGTGCCGATGCGGGAAATCCGTCAGCAGCCCACGCCCCTGGCGGACGGGAAGTTCGAGGATAACCCGCCTCTGGCCGTTTATGATACCTCCGGGCCCTATACCGACCCGGACGCGGCCATCGACGTGCGCCAGGGCCTGCCCGCCGTGCGCGGCGCCTGGATCGAGGAACGCGGCGACAGCGAGCAGCTGGACGGCCTCAGCAGTGAATTCGGCCGCCGCCGCGCCCGCGACATCGCCACCGAGGGTTTGCGGTTTCCGCACCTGCGCGCGCCGCGCCGCGCCCGGGCCGGCGGCAATGTGTCGCAGATGCACTACGCCCGCCAGGGCATCATCACGCCGGAGATGGAGTTCATCGCCATCCGCGAGAACCAGCGTCTGCGCGAGCACCGCGAGGCGGGCCTGCCCACCGGGCAGCACCCGGGGCAGAGCTTCGGCGCCGCCATTCCCGACGAGATCACCCCGGAGTTCGTGCGCGACGAAGTGGCCCGGGGCCGGGCGGTGATCCCGGCCAACATCAACCACCCGGAAATCGAGCCGATGATCATCGGCCGTAACTTCCTCACCAAGATCAACGCCAACATCGGCAACTCGGCGGTCACCTCCTCGATCGAGGAAGAAGTGTCCAAGATGACCTGGGCCACCCGCTGGGGCGGCGACACGGTGATGGACCTGTCCACCGGCCAGAACATCCACGAAACCCGCGAGTGGATTCTGCGCAACTCGCCGGTGCCGATCGGCACCGTGCCGATCTACCAGGCCCTGGAAAAGGTCAACGGCGTCGCCGAGGACCTGACCTGGGAGATCTACCGCGACACCCTGATCGAGCAGGCCGAGCAGGGCGTGGACTACTTCACCATCCACGCCGGCGTGCTGCTGCGCTACGTGCCGATGACCGCCAAGCGCGTCACCGGCATTGTCTCCCGGGGCGGCTCGATCATGGCCAAGTGGTGCCTGGCCCACCACAAGGAGAGTTTCCTCTACACCCATTTCGAGGAAATCTGCGAGATCATGAAGGCCTACGACGTCACCTTCAGCCTCGGTGACGGCCTGCGCCCCGGCTCGGTGGCCGACGCCAACGACGAAGCGCAGTTCTCCGAGCTGCGCACCCTGGGCGAGCTCACCAAGATCGCCTGGAAGCACGACGTGCAGGTGATGATCGAAGGCCCCGGCCACGTGCCCATGCACATGATCAAGGAAAACATGGACGAGCAGATCAAGCATTGCGACGAGGCGCCGTTCTATACCCTGGGCCCGCTGACCCTGGATATCTCCCCCGGCTACGACCACATCAGCAGCGCCATCGGCGCCGCCATGATCGGTTGGTACGGCACCGCCATGCTCTGCTACGTGACGCCCAAGGAGCATCTCGGCCTGCCCAACCGGGATGACGTGAAGGAAGGCATCATCACCTACAAGATCGCCGCCCACGCCGCGGATCTGGGCAAGGGCGTGCCCGGCGCCCAGCTGCGCGACAACGCCATTTCCAAGGCGCGCTTCGAGTTCCGCTGGGAAGATCAGTTCAACCTGGGGCTGGACCCGGACCGGGCGCGGGCCTTCCACGACGAGACCCTGCCCAAGCAGGCGCACAAGGTGGCGCACTTCTGCTCCATGTGCGGGCCCAAGTTCTGCTCCATGAAGATCAGCCAGGAAGTGCGCGACACCTATGGCGACGGTCGCGCCCAGGTGGCGCAGGCGGAAGCCGGCATGGAGGAAAAGTCCCGGGAATTTCGTGAAAAAGGGGCGGAGATTTATCACAAAGCCAATGAATGATCCGAAACCGGTATTCACCGCCGAGGACGTGGAAATCCTGGAACGGGAAACGCCGTTCCAGGGTTTTTTTCGTGTTGAACGCCTGACCCTGCGTCACCGCCATTACCAGGGCGGCTGGGGCGCGCCGGTCAAGCGCGAGCTGTTCGTGCGGCCGCCGGCCGCGGCGGTGCTGCCCTACGACCCGGTGCGCGGCGAAATCCTGCTGGTCGAGCAGTTTCGCGTCGGTGCCCTGGAATGGCGCGACACCCCCTGGTGCCTGGAACTGGTGGCCGGCCTCGCCGACAAGGACGGCGAGCCGGTGGCCGACCTGGTGCGCCGGGAAGCCCTGGAGGAAGCCGGGGTGGAGATCGGCGCCATGCGCCGCGTGGCGCACTACATGCCCAGCCCCGGCGGCTCCAATGAGCGCCTGCAGGTGTTCGTCGGCCAGGCGGATTTGAGCGGCGCCGGCGGCATCCACGGGGTCGCCGACGAAGGCGAGGACATCCGCGTGGTGGTGCAGCCTGTGTCCGCCATCGAGTCCCTGCTGCAAAGCGGCCGGGTGGACAACGCCGCCTCGCTGATCACCCTGCAGTGGCTGTTGCTGAACCGCGAGGCGCTGGACCGGGAGTGGCGCCGATGAGCGCGCCGCGCCGCTACCGCCTGGATTTCCGCGACCTGATGGCCCAGTGCGAATCCAACTACGCCCGCCTGCTGCCGTTTCTGCGCGCCCTGGGCGAGCGGGAAAGTCTCGACCTGGCGCTGGGCCGTGGCCGCCCGCGCACGGTGCACATCCAGGTGCTGGAGCGCTCGCCGTACACCACCACCCTGTGCCTGCGGGACCAGGCCCTGCACGACGCCGTGCCGGCGCCCAGTCTGACCGTGCGGCTGTACCACGATGCACGGGTCGCCGAGGTCACCGAGGCGAGCCCGTTCCAGCGAGTGCAGGCGCGCTACCCGTACCCCAACTCGCAGATGCACCAGCGCGACGAGAAAGCCCAGTGGAATCGCTTTCTGGGGGAATGGCTGACCCACGTGCATGATCATGGCCGCGACGCGGCGCCGGCCTGGGGCCGCTCCGGTACCACCGGCGACTGACCGGCCCGGGTACTGCGCATTGGTTCCAGAAACCGGGCGCCCCTCCTGGCAAACCGCCATTATCTTGGTTATAACCGTAGAGCCGCCGGTCTCCCTGGGGAGGACACCGGCGGTTTTTTGACTGGGGGCCCGCGCCGGCGCGGGTATCACGACCACCTTCACCTTAGAGAACAACGGGAGCGGGGCTTTGACGCAACCGGTGCAACCGCTGCGCATGGTGCAGTTGTCCGATTTTCACCTGTTCGCGGACCGCGACGGCAAGCTGTTGGGCCTGAACACCCAGTTCAGCCTGGAGCAAGTGCTTGAGCGTGCGCGCCGGGAACGCCCGGTACCGGATTTCGTGGTGGCCACCGGCGACCTTTCCCAGGACGGCTCCTACGAATCCTACCAACGTCTGGAAGACACCCTGGCGGTGCTTGAAGCGCCGGTCTACTGGCTGGAAGGCAACCACGACAAGCCGGCGCCGATGCTGCGCGCGCTCAGCGGCCAGGCCGGGCGCATCAGCCCGTGCGTGGCGGAGGAGGGCAACTGGACCCTGGTGTTGCTTGATTCCACCATTCCCGGCGAGGTGCCCGGCGAACTGTTCGACGACGACCTGAGCTTTCTCGACCAGGCCCTGGCCTCGGCCCGGGGCGACCATGTGCTGGTCTGCCTGCACCATCACCCGGTGCCCATGGGCAGCCGCTGGCTGGACACCCAGCTGGTGGCCAGCGCCGACCGCTTCTTCCAGGTGATCGACGCCCACCCCCGGGTGCGCGGCATTGTTTGGGGGCATGTGCATCAGGAATACGACGCCGAGCGCAACGGCGTGCGGCTGCTGGCGGTGCCCAGCACCTGCGTGCAGTTCAAGCCCGGCAGCGAGGATTTCGCGGTGGACGACGCCAGCCCCGGCTACCGCTGGCTGGACCTGTGGCCGGACGGCCGCATCGACACCGCCGTGAGTCGCGTGGAAGGCATCGAGTTCAGCGTTGACCTTACCGTGAAAGGCTACTGAGGCCGGTCACCCCCGCCGGTCGTCCTCGCCGTCCAACCCTTCCAGCGCGGCAAAAGCCACCGCGCAGAACAGCGAATTAAGCCGCTTCATATCGCCGATCAGCTCCAGGTGCAGGGAGCTGGTCTCAATGCTCTCCACCACCTTGCGGTGCAGCCGTTCCAGATGGGCGTGGGAAAGCTGTCGCTGGCGGGAGCGGAAACGGTTCTTCTCCATCAGCAGTTGCCGGGCGCTTTCCTCGTCGCCGCTGAGAAACACGGACAGGCCCAGCCGCAGGTTGGCCTTGAGCAGGCCGTGCAGATCGATCAGCTCCTGCAAACCGCTGTCGGAGAACGAGCGGCGCCGGGCGGTCTTGCGGTCACGCACCTTCTCCATCATGTGTTCCATCTGGTCCCCGGCCTGCTCCAGGTTGATGCTCATCTCCACCACCTGGGACCAGCGCCGCCGGTCACTCTCGTGCAACTGGGCGAGGGACACCCGGGCCAGGTACAGCTTGATGCCGGTGTACAGCTCGTCCAGATCGTCGTCCAAAGCGCCCAGGTCCCGGTCGCTGCCCACCCGTTCATTGCGCAGCGCCTCGACGATGGCGTCGAGCATGGTTTCCACGGTGTCGCCCATGCGCAGCACCTCCCGGGTGGCGTTGGCCAGGGCCAGCCGTGGCGTGTCCAGGGCCGCCGGGTCCAGGTGGCGCGGCCGGGACCGGTCATCGGCGGCGTCCGGCCGGTCCGGCATCAGGCGCCGGGTGAGCCGCGCCATGGGGCCGGTGAGCGCCAGAAACAGCAGGCAGCGAAGCCCGTTGTAGGCCACGTGGAAGCCGATCACCAGGTCCTGTGGCCCGAACGGCAGGGTGGCCAGGTAGCGCGCCAGCAGCGGGATCGCCGGCAGCACCAGCGCCAGCCCGAGCAGTTTGAACAGCAGATTGCCCAGCGCCACCCGGCGCCCGGCCACGTTTTGCAGGCTGGTGTTCATCAGCGCCAGCAGGCCGCTGCCCACGTTGGCGCCCACCACCAGGGACAGCGCCACCGGCAGCGACAGCACGTCGGTGGCGGCCAGGGTGGCGGTGAGCAGCACCGCCGCCAGGCTCGACCAGGTGATCAGGGTGAACAGGGCGCCCACCAGGGCGTCCAGCACCAGGTCGCCGGTCAGCGAAGCGAACAGCACCTGCACGCCCCGGGCCTCGGTGATCGGCCCCATGGCGGTGATGATCTGTTCCAGGGCCATCAGGATCAGCCCCAGGCCGATGGCCACGCGGCCCAACTGCCCGGGGCGGCTTTGCTTGCGCGACAGGAACAGCGGTACCCCGACGATCACCAGCAGCGGCGACAGCCAGGCCAGATCCAGGGTCAGCACCCGGGCCATCAGCGCGGTGCCCAGGTCGGCGCCGAGCAGAATCGCCAGGGCCGTGGCCAGCGGCATCAGGCCGTCGGCGACGAAGCCGCTGGCCAGCAGGGCGGTGGCGTTGCTGCTCTGCACCAGGGCGGTGACGCCGGTGCCGGCGCCGAACGCCACCACCCGGTTCATGCGCCCGCCCAGCCAGCGGCGCAGCCGGGCCCCGTACACGCGCAGCACCCCGGTGCGCACGATGTGCGTGCCCCAGACCAGCAGTGCCACCGCGGACACCAGATGCATCAGAGTGAGCATGGCGGGCCTTCCTGGCGGCCTCCTTCGGGATTCCCTTTATGAACATCGTTTATAGCAGCCAGCGAAGCCGCTCGGCCACCGTTCTCTGGCCCGCCGCCGCCGGGCCCGGTACCCTTGGCGTCCGATTTGCCCGCCGACGGTGACACCATGAACGTACCGGCCACCAGCCTGATCTATATCCATGGGTTCAACAGCTCCCCGGCGTCGTTCAAGGCCGGTGTGCTGCGTGACGTGTTCGAACGGGCCGGCGCCGCCGACCGGCTGCACATTCCGGCCCTGCCGCCGGAACCGCGCCGGGCCATGGCGCTGCTGGAGGCCACCATGGCCGCCGCCGGCCCCTGCGCGCTGCTGGGTTCCTCGCTGGGGGGCTTTTACGCCACCTGGCTGGCCGCCCACCACGATTTGCGCGCGGCGCTGATCAATCCGGCGGTGCGGCCCTGGCAACTACTGGACAAATACACAGGTATCAATCATAACTACCACACTGGCGAGGCCTACCAGCTGGATCCGGCCTGGGTGGCGCAGCTGCGCCACTACGAGGTGCCGGCGATCGAGCGGCCGGAGCAGCTGCTGCTGCTCACCCAGACCGGCGACGAATCCCTGGACTGGCGGGACGGTTGGGAATACTACGCCGACTGCCATCTCTACCGGGGGCTGGGCGGCAGCCATGGCTTTGATGACTTCGACGCCTTTATTCCGCTAGTGTTGCGCTTTTGCGGAATCGAGCTGTAACCCCCCGCGGCGTTTTTTAGGACATCTATGAGCAACACCTATACCTCCGAAAACATCGAGGTCCTGTCGGGCCTGGAACCGGTGCGCAAGCGCCCGGGCATGTACACCGATACCAGCCGTCCCAACCACCTGATCCAGGAAGTGGTGGACAACTCCGTGGATGAGGCCCTGGCCGGCCACGCCAAAAGCATCCGAGTGACCCTGCTCGCCGACGGCGGCGTCGAAGTGGAAGACGACGGCCGGGGCATGCCGGTGGACCCGCACCCGGTGCAGAAGAAACCGGGCGTGGAAGTGATCCTCGCCACCCTGCACGCCGGCGGTAAGTTCTCCAACAAGAACTACCAGTTCTCCGGCGGCCTGCACGGGGTCGGCGTGTCGGTGGTCAACGCCCTGTCGAAAAAGCTGGAGGTGCTGGTCAAGCGCGACGGCCAGCTGCACCACATGGAATTTGGCGGCGGCGAGAAGGTCAGCGACCTGAAAGTGGTCGACACGGTGGGCAAGCGCAACACCGGCACTATCATGCGCTTCTGGCCGGACGAGAAATATTTCGACTCGCCGAAAATCTCGGTGACGCGGCTGCGCCATCTGCTGCGCGCCAAGGCGGTGCTGTGCCCGGGGCTGAACGTCACCCTGGAAAACAAGCAGACCGGCGAAAGCGAAACCTGGGAGTACGCCGACGGCCTGGTGGAATACCTGGTGGACAGCACCCGGGGCTGGGAGCGGGTGCCGACGGAACCGTTCGAGGGCGCCATGAGCGGCGACACCGAAGCGGTGGACTGGGCGGTACTGTGGCTGCCGGAAGGCGGCGAGCTGGTCACCGAGTCCTACGTGAACCTGATCCCCACCGCCCAGGGCGGCACCCACGTCAACGGCCTGCGCTCCGGCCTGCTGGAGGCGATGCGCGAATTCTGTGAATTCCGCAACCTGCTGCCGCGTGGCGTCAAACTGACTCCGGAGGACATCTGGGACCGGGCCTGCTACGTGCTCAGCGTCAAAATGCAGGACCCCATGTTCGCCGGCCAGACCAAGGAGCGGCTCAGCTCCCGGCAGACCGCGCCGTTCGTGTCCGGGGTGGTCAAGGACGCCTTCTCCCTGTGGCTCAACCAGCACACCGACGAAGCCGAGCGCCTCGCCGAGCTGTGCATCAACAACGCCCAGAAACGCCTGCGCGCCGCCAAGAAGGTGACCCGCAAGAAAGTGGTCAGCGGCCCGGCGCTGCCCGGCAAGCTGGCCGACTGCACCAGCGATGACCCGGCCCAGACCGAGATCTTCCTGGTGGAAGGGGACTCCGCTGGCGGCTCCGCCAAGCAGGCCCGGGACCGGGTCTACCAGGCCATCATGCCGCTGCGCGGCAAGATCCTGAACACCTGGGAAGTGGACCCGGGGGAAGTGCTGGGCAGCCAGGAAATCCACGATATCGCCGTGGCCCTGGGCATCGAGCCGGGCAGCGACGACATCGGCGCCCTGCGTTACGGCAAGGTCTGCATTCTCGCCGACGCGGACTCCGACGGCCTGCACATCGCCACCCTGCTGTGCGCCCTGTTCCTGCGCCACTTCCCGGCGCTGGTGCGTGGCGGCCATGTGTTCGTGGCGATGCCGCCGCTGTACCGCATCGATGTGGGCAAGGATGTCTATTACGCCCTCGACCAGGAAGAACGGGCCGGCGTGCTGGACCGCATCAAGGCGGAAAAGAAACGCGGCAAGATCAGCGTCACCCGCTTCAAGGGCCTGGGCGAGATGAGCCCGCTGCAACTGCGCGAAACCACCATGGCTCGGGACACCCGCCGGCTGGTGCGCCTGAGCGTGGACAGCGCCGACGACACCCACCAGCTGATGGACATGTTGCTGAGCAAGAAGCGCGCCTCCGACCGCAAGGTCTGGCTGGAACAGAAAGGCAATCTGGCTGAGGTTTAAGTTGCAAGTTTAAAGTTAAAAGTTGCAACGCGAGGATGTGCCCTTTGTGCGCAAAGCGGCGTGCTCCGCGCTGGCGCTTTAAAGGGACTTCGCGGGCACGGTCTTGCCGATTGGCAAGGCCCGTCACGCGGCTTGCAACTTGGAACTTTTAACTCGCGACTCTTACGGCAGGATTGGACGTACAGCCTCTGCGCACCCCCATGCGCCGGGGCGACCAACAAGGCAAAAACGTAATGGCTGACGATTTCGAAGATCTTTCCCTCCGCGATTACACGGAGAAGGCGTACCTGGATTATTCCATGTACGTGATCATGGACCGGGCGTTGCCGAAGATCGGCGACGGCCTGAAGCCGGTGCAGCGGCGCATTATCTATGCGATGAGCGAGCTGGGGCTGAAGAACACCGCCAAGTACAAGAAGTCCGCCCGTACCGTGGGTGACGTGCTGGGTAAGTTCCACCCCCATGGCGACTCCGCCTGCTATGAGGCCATGGTGCTGATGGCGCAGCCGTTCAGCTACCGTTATCCGCTGGTGGACGGCCAGGGCAACTGGGGCAGCCCGGACGATCCCAAGTCGTTCGCCGCCATGCGTTACACCGAATCCAAGCTGGCCCCCTACGCGGAAGTGCTGCTCTCCGAGCTGGGCCAGGGCACGGTGGAATGGGTGCCCAACTTCGATGGCACCATGGACGAGCCCAAGCTGTTGCCGGCGCGGCTGCCCAATGTGCTGCTCAACGGCACCACCGGCATCGCCGTGGGCATGAGCACCGACATTCCGCCCCACAACCTGAAGGAAGTGGCGCGGGCCTGTATTCATCTGCTCAAGGACCCGGGGGCCTCCCTGGATGATCTGCTGGAGCACATCCAGGGCCCGGACTTCCCCACCGAAGCGGAAATCGTCACCCCCCGCAACGACATCATCCGCATGTACGCGGAAGGCAAGGGCAGCCTCAAGCAGCGCGCCGTCTATGAGCGCGAGGAAAACGATATCGTGGTCACGGCGCTGCCCTACCAGGTGTCCGGCGCCAAGGTGCTGGAGCAGATCGCCGACCTGATGCAGAAGAAAAAGCTGCCCATGGTCAGCGATCTGCGTGACGAGTCCGACCACGAGAATCCCACCCGCCTGGTGATCACCCCCCGTTCCAACCGGGTGGACGTGGAACAGCTGATGAGCCACCTGTTCGCCAGCACCGACCTGGAGAAGAACTACCGGGTCAATCTGAACATGATCGGCATCGACGAGCGGCCCCAGGTGAAGAGCCTGGACACCATTCTCACCGAATGGCTGCAGTTCCGGCTGACCACCGTGCGCCGTCGTCTGCAGTACCGCCTGGACAAGGTGGAGGACCGGCTGCATATCCTGGAAGGTTTGCTGATCGCCTATCTGAACATCGACGAGGTGATCGAGATCATCCGCCGGGAGGACGCGCCCAAGCCGGTGCTGATGGAACGCTTCGGGCTCAGCGACCGCCAGGCGGAAGCGATCCTGGAACTGAAACTGCGCCACTTGGCGAAGCTGGAAGAGATGAAAATCCGTGGCGAGCAGGACGAGCTTGCCGAGGAGCGCGCCTACCTGCAGGCGACCCTGGATTCGCCGGCCAAAATGAAGAAGCTGGTCGCCTCCGAGCTGGAAGAGGACATGGAGAAGTACGGCGACGAGCGCCGCTCTCCGATAGTGGAGCGCGCCGAGGCCCGGGCCTTGGACGAAACCGATCTGATCGGCGCCGACCCGGTCACCGTGGTGCTGTCCGAGAAGGGCTGGATTCGTGCCGCCAAGGGCCACGACGTGGACGCCGCCGGGCTCAGCTACAAGGCCGGGGATAAATTCCTGGCCGCCGCCCAGGGCAAATCCAACCAGCCGGTGTGCTTCCTGGATTCCACCGGGCGCAGCTATTCGCTGCCCACCCATACATTGCCCAGCGCCCGGGGGCAGGGCGAGCCCCTGTCCGGCCGGGTCAGCCCGCCCTCCGGCGCCCGCTTCGTGGCGGCGGTGATCGGCAAGGAGAAGGACGCCTACCTGATGAGCACCGACGCGGGCTACGGCTTCGTGGTGCGCTATGGCGACCTGCTGGCCAACAAGAAGGCTGGCAAGAACGTGCTCAATGTGCCCAATGGCGCCAAGGTGCTGGCCCCCTGCCGGGTGAACGATCCGGATCAGGACCTGATCGCGCTGGTATCCAACGAGGGGCGCCTGCTGGTGTTCCCGGTCCGTGACCTGCCGGAGATGACCCGGGGCAAGGGCAACAAGATGATGTCGATTCCCACCGCGCGGGTGGCGGACCGCACCGAGTTCGTCCAGGACGTGCAGGTGCTGGGGCCACGGGACCTGCTGGTTATCCGTGCCGGCAAGCGCCATCTGAGCCTCAAACCCGGCGATCTGGAGCACTACCTGGGCGAGCGTGGCCGGCGCGGCGCCAAACTGCCAAGGGGCTTCCAGAACGTGGATGTTCTAGAAGTGGAGCGGCGTGATTAATCGGCATTTTTAGGTATCATCCGCTTTGATCCGAGGAAGAGGAGCGTTGGCGGATGCGGGCCCTATTGACCGGTATCGTCACTTTTTTGCTGTTGCTGCTGAACACCCTGGTACTGATCGGCCCGATGATGGCCGTGGCGCTGCTGAAGCTGGTGGTGCCGGGGCAACGGAACAAGACGCGGCTGTCCGCCGGGGTAATGTGGATCGCTGAAACCTGGGCGGAGCTGTGCAAGGCGATCTTCGCCCTGATGACCCCCACCCGGTGGGATATCCGTGGCGACGAGGGGCTGCGCCAGGACACCTCCTATCTGGTGGTCAGCAACCACCAGTCCTGGGTGGATATCGCCGCGCTGGTGCAGACCTTCAACCGCAAAACGCCGTACTTCAAGTTCTTCCTCAAGAAGGAGCTGATCTGGGTGCCGTTTCTGGGGCTGGCGTTCTGGGCGCTGGATTACCCGTTCATGAAACGCTACAGCAAGAGCCAGCTGGAAAAGCGGCCGCACCTGAAGGGCAAGGATCTGGAGATCACCCGGGCCGCCTGCGCGAAGTTCGTCGACATGCCGGTGACGGTGGTGAATTTTCTGGAAGGCACCCGCTGCACGCCGGCCAAACAGGCCCGGCAGAATTCCCCCTACCGCTATTTGCTGCGGCCCAAGGCCGGCGGCGTGGCCTTCGTGCTGGCGGCCCTGGGCGACAACCTGGATGCCCTGCTGGACGTGACCGTGGTGTACCCGGAGGGCAAACCGCCGGGTTTCTGGGCGCTGCTCAGCGGCCAGGTCCAGCGGGTGATCGTGGACGTGCGCACCCTCAAGCTGGAGCCCTGGCTGTGGCAGGGGGATTACCAGGAGGACCGGCAATTCCGGGCCCGGGTGCAGAAGTGGGTCAGTGGCCTGTGGGCGGAGAAGGATGTCCGTATTCAGGCGTTGCTTGATGATCCGGATCGCGGATAACGGCCGTTATCGCGACTGAAGTCGCTCCTACAAAAGCGGTATGTTGTTGTAGGAGCGACTTCAGTCGCGATCAACCGCGATCAGAACGCCAAAGTAGCCGCCAGATAAGGCCCACCAATCTCCAGGTCCGAATCCAGCCCGCCCACGTCGTCCAGCTCGATTTCCATGCGCGAGTAGCCCGCTTCCACGCCCAGCAGGAAGTCCGAGCGCCAGCCGATGCGGGCGGTGTAATCGCGGATGCCGCTGCCGTCGTACTCCACCGCGTTGACCTCGCCGCCCAGGTAAACACCGGTCAGCGGCAGGTTGGCGTGCACCGCCAGGTGGCCCATGGGGAAGGTTTCGTCGGCCTTCTCGGTGGCGGAGTTGCCCAGGGTGTCGGAACGGATGGTGATTTTCGCGTCCAGGCGCCGCACGGTGATGCCCAGATCCAGCTTCACCACGTTGTCCACCGGGGTCCAGTAGAAGGTGCCGTCGAGGATGTCCATGTCGTACTCGGAGGCCACGTCGCCGGTGAACGCCTGGCCGTTGAAGGTGATTGGCTCGATCAGAGTGTTGCGGCCGTCGTCGGACAAATCCATGTAGCGCACACGCACATTGGGCAGGATCGGCACCGCGTGCTCCACGCCCACGAACAGCACCGTCTGGTCGCTGTCGTCGAAGCCCAGGTCATCTTCCATGTCGATGTCATTGTCGCCGGAGGCGATGGTGCCGGAGGTTTCCGTGTCCCAGCTGTAGCCGCCGGCGTAAACATCCACCAGGGGGGCGGCCTGGGTGGCGGGGGCGGCGGCCGCCAGCGCTGCGATCATAGTGAGACGCTTCATGGGTGCGGGTCCTTGTTTTGTGGAGAGTTGTTTTGATCGGAATCGTGTTGAGGGGATGGCGGTGGTATTGCTTCGCTATCAGTCTTTTACCTTAGCTGGCATCAGGATGGCGTCAAGGCGGGGCTTTCCTTTATGCTCGTGCGGTCAGTAAAACCGTACGGATTCACCATGGCCAATTCATTGCAAGACCAGCTCATGAAAGCCGGGCTGGCGGACAAAAAGAAGGCGCGCCGCGCCAAACAGGCGAAGCGCGAGGACGCCAACCGCGCCAAACGGGGCGAAATCGAGTTCGAGGACCCGGCGGAGCGGGCCCGGCGCCAGCGCGCCGAGCAGGCGGAGCGTGACCGCGCCCTGGCCCGTGAAAACCAGGAACGCCAGCGCGAGAAGGAAATCGCCGCCCAGATCCGCCAGCTGATCGAGCAGCACCGGCTGGCCCGGAACGACGCCGATCAGTCCTACCAGTTCGTGCAGGACAAGAAGATCAAGAAGCTCAATGTCACCGCCCGCCAGCAGGACCAGCTGGCCCGGGGCCTGATCGCCATCGTCGCCCTGGGTGAGCGCCACGAGCTGGTGCCGGCGGCGATCGCCGAGAAAATCCGCCAGCGCGATGAGGCGGTGGTGGTGGTGCTCAATGAGAAGGGCGCCGGACTCGACGAGGACGATCCCTACGCGGATTACCCGATTCCCGACGACCTGATGTGGTGAGCAGCGACACCGTGAGCCCCCATCCCGATACCGGCACCGTGGCGGTGCTGCCGGTGCTGCGCCGGGTGCGCGCCGGCCTGCTGCTGGACGGCGGCACCCTGGGCGAGGTGTTGCTGCCGGCCCGGGAACTGGGCGAGGACCCCACCGCCGCGTCGCTACGCGTGTTTCTTTATGAGGACGGCGATGGCCAGCCCCGGGCCAGTGCCCGCCTGCCCCGCTTGTTGCCCGGTCAGGTGGGCCGCCTGCGGGTGGTGTCCGTGAGCCGGGTGGGGGCGTTCCTGGACTGGGGGCTGCCCAAGGATCTGCTGCTGCCGTTCGCGGAACAGGGCAACCGCCCGGAAGTGGGCCGCTGGCAGACCGTGCGGGTGGTCCGTGACCGGTCCGGCCGGCTGTTCGCCAGCGCCCGCCTGGACCGCTGGCTGGAAGACACCTGTGACCAGTTCGCCCAGGGCGACGCGGTGTCCCTGGTGGTGGTGCAGCGCACCGAGCTGGGTTACAAGGTGGCGGTGGAAGACCGCTACTGGGGCCTGCTGGCGGAGGACGGCGCGGCGGACCTGAAGCCGGGCCAGCGGCTCACCGGCTATGTGCAGCGGCTGCGGGAAGACCGGCGTCTGAGCCTGTCGCCGAACCCGCCCGGCGCCGCCAAGCGCGAGGGCGTGGCGGAGCGCGTGCTGCAGCGGCTGCGGCGGGAAGACGGCTTTCTGCCGCTGGGGGACAAGAGCGCCCCGGAGGACATCCGCGCCGCCTTCGGTTGCAGCAAGAACGCCTTCAAGCAGGCCATTGGCAAACTGTACAAGGACGGCGAAATCGTCATCGAGCCGGCCGGTATCCGCCTGCGTTGAGGCCGGGCCGCCGGCTCCTGGAATACCAATAACAAGATCTCGGGAAGGGCGCCATGTCGTACCAGAACCGCTTGTACGTGTGGGACGACCGTTTTCTGTACCTGACCGAAAGCATCGTCTCCGGCCTCACCCAGCGGCACACCGTCACCCTGCTGGTGTCCCTGGGCGAGCCCGGTTTCCGGCTTGGCGATGAACGGGGCGGGGTGGCCGAGTATCCGGCCGCCCTGGTCGGCAATCAGACCGCCCGTTCCCTGGATGCCAGCCGCGCGCCGCTGCTGTCCATGAACTTCGACCCGCAGAGCTACGAATACCACTGCCTGGCCGCCATGCTCGGCCGCCAACCGGTGCGCCCGGTGATCGTCACCCCGGGGCGCATCGACGCGGCCACCCTGCGCGGCGCCCGGGATGGCAGCCTGGATCCCGCCGGCCTGTTCCGGCTGACCACCGCCTTGCCCCAGGCCCTGAGCGGCTACCGACCGATCCGCATGCCCATGGACATGCGGGTGATCCACATCGCCCAGAAAATCAAAAAGGAACTGCCGCTGACCAGCACCCTGGAGGAACTGGGCGCGGAGGTGGGGCTGTCCGCCCACCGGCTGCGGCATCTGTTCTCCGACAAGATGGGCATTTCCATCAAAAGCTACACCCTGTGGGCGCGCATGCGCCGCGCGGTGGAGCTCATCGCCCGGCACGAACCGTTGTCCATGGTGGCCCACGATGTGGGATTCTCCGACGCCGCCCACCTGACCCGCACCCTCAAGCAGTTCTTCGGTCTGACGCCCTCATTCCTGGCCCGTGGGATGGAAGTGAGCATGCTCTAGGGCCTGTTCACACTACTTGCATTACGCCTGTTGTGGCTAAAAACCCACCCATCAAGGCACGAGGAGAGAAGTTTGGTGGCGCCAAATGAACGACGAGTAACGCGGAGGGGTGGGTTTTTAGCCACAACCCGAAGGGCTGGCGCCTTTTTGGCCTCCAGCGTCGTTGTCGGTCGCTTATTTGGAATGACCAAACCGCGCTCCCTCCGCCTAGCTGGAGACCAAAATGACATCCAGCAGGCGTGATGCAAGTAGTGTGAACAGGCCCTAGCGCCGTTTCCCGGAATAGCCGCTGCGTTCAAGTACCGGTTACGGGTTTTCACGTAGGCTTTTCCGGTCTGGAGGCCCCTTGCCTCCGCATAACAACAACTCGGGAGACAACAATGACCATCCCCTTCGACCGCCGATCTGGTCGCGCGGTGTCGTTCTCGGTTTGACGGTGGCCCTGGCCGCCTGCGGCGGCGACAGCAATCACCACCACGGCGAGGACGCCAAGGCCTACCAGGCCACCATTGAACGTACCACCTACGGCATTCCCCACATCACCGCCGACAGCTATGGCGGCGTCGGTTATGGCCATGGTTACGCCATCGCCGAGGACAACCTGTGCGTGCTGGCCTCCGCCTACGTCACCTTCCGGGGCGAACGCTCCCGCTATTTCGGGCCGGACGCCAAGGCCGCCCCCATGGGCACCTTCGGCAGCCCGACCAACCGGGACGCGGACTTCTTCTTCCGCTTCGTGGTCAACGACGATCAGGTGGACAGCTTCCGCTCCGTGCAGCCCGCCGACGTGCGGCAACTGTCCGAGGGCTTCGCCGCCGGTTTCAGCCGCTATGTGCGCGAGGTGAAGGCCGGTCAGCACGCCGGGCGGCATCTCACCTGCCGGGACGAGCCCTGGCTGGACACCATCACCGACCAGGACGTGTTCCGGCGTCTGGTGGCCCTGAACCTGGCCGCCAGCAGCGCCAACCTGCTGGAGGAAATCGTTAACGCCCAGCCGCCAATGGCCGGCCCCACCAACCTGGTGCGCGGCGCCGGCGACGGGTCCGATGACAACGAGCACCGTTTCTGGGTCGGTGGCCAGGAAGGCATCGGCAGTAACACCCTGGCGTTCGGCGCCGAGGCCACCGATTCCGGCGGCGGTCTGCTGTTCGCCAACCCGCACTGGTACCTGGAAGGCGTGGATCGCTTCTACCAGCTGCAGCTCACCATTCCCGGCGAACTGGATGTGTCCGGTGTTTCCATCATGGGCGCGCCGATGGTGCTGATCGGCTTCAACAACAACATCGCCTGGGCGCACACCGTATCCACCGCCCGTCGCTTCACCCCCTACCTGCTGCAAATGGCCGACGCCACCCACTACATGAAAGACGGGCAGTCGAAGGCCCTGGAAGCGGTGGAGATCACCATCCAGGTGAAACAGCAGGACGGCTCCCTGCAGCCGGAAACCAAAACCCTGTACCGCTCCGAGTACGGCCCCATGGTCGATTTCGGCAATCCGCAACTGCCGCCCTGGAGCAACAACACCGCCATCACCCTGCGCGACATCAACCTGGAAAATACCCAGTCATTCCAGAACTTCCTGGCCTTCGATCAGGCGGAATCCCTGGATGATTTCTTTGCCGCCATCAAGGAACACGTGGGCATTCCCTGGGTGAACACCACCGCCATCGGCCGTGGCGATGAGCGCGCCCTGTATTCCGACATCACCGCCGTGCCCAATGTGCCGGACAGCATGCTGGGCTCCTGCCAGGTGGCCGCTCTGGCAGCGGGGCTGCCGCTGCTGAACGGCGCCACCTCCGACTGTGACTGGCGGCAGGACGCGGACGCGGTGCTGCCGGGGGCGTTCGGCCCGGCCAATCTGCCCTACCTGTTCCGCCGCGATTATGTGGCCAACATGAACGACAGCTACTGGCTCACCAACGCCAAGGCGCCGCTCACCGGCTACGCCGCCATCAGCGGCCGGGAAGGCTATGAACAGAGCCTGCGCAGTCGCCTGGGCCACACCCTGGTGGAAGACCGCTTCGACAGCCGTGACGGCTTCGCCGGTTCCCAGATCAACAGCACCCGGCTGCGCGATATCGTGCTCAACAGCCGCGTGCTCAGCGCTGAGATGCTCAAGCAACCGGTGCTCTCCGAGGTCTGTGGTGGCAATTTGACCGGCGATGAGCAACAGGCCTGCCAGGTGCTGCAGAACTGGGACAACACCGGCAACCTGGACGCCGTGGGCGCCCACGTCTGGACCGCCATCTGGGAGGAGCTGCGCGATGTGCCCGACCTGTACGCGGTGCCGTTCGACGCCAATGATCCGGTGCACACGCCGTCCGGTCTGAACAGCGGCGACAGCGAAGTGCTGAATGCGGTGCGCCAGGCGTTCTCCGACGGCGTGGCCGCCGTGATCGACAGCGGCGAAGCCCTGGACGCGCCCCTGGGCGACGTGCAGAAGTACCCCAAGGCGGGTACCGACATCCCGCAATATGGCGGCGAGGGCTACGAGGGTTACTTCACCGTGCTGCGTAACACCTACCTGCACGTGGTGGATTTCCCTGAAGGTGAGCCGGTGCGTGCCTACACGCTGCTGTCCCACGGCGAATCCACCGACCCCACCAGCCCGCACTACGCGGACTACACCGAGGCTTACTCTCGCAAGCAATGGCATCGGGTGCCCTTCACCCGGGAGCAAATCGAGAATGCGCGCCTTTCCATCCTGGAATTGAGCGAGTAACGCCTCCGGCCCATTGGGCCAGAATGCCCGGCGGCGCTTGTGGGCGCCGCCGGGCTTTTTTATGTTGTGCGCCTGTTCCCACTCAGAGAGAGGCGCCCATGGCCACCGGCACGGTGCACAGCAACGGCATTGAACTGTTCTACGAAACCCGTGGCCCGGAGGACGGCGTCCCGCTGATCTTCGTCATGGGCCTGTCCGCGCAACTGGTGTTCTGGCCGGAGGGGCTGCTCGACGCCCTGGCCAACCGGGGCTACCGGGTGATCGCCTTCGACAACCGGGACGCCGGCAAATCCTCGTACATCCGCAAACCGTTCAAGTACGGCCCGATGCAGGCCATGCTGCGCTATATGGTGGGTGCCCGGGTGCACGCGCCCTACACCCTGGATGACCTGGTGGCCGACACCTTCGGCCTGATGGATGCCCTGGGCATCGAGCGCGCCCATCTGGTGGGCGCCTCCATGGGCGGCATGGTGGTGCAGCTGGCCGCCGCCACCCACCCGGGGCGGGTGCTCAGCATCACCTCGATCATGTCCAGCACCAACAGTCAGTTGCTGCCGCCACCCAAACCGGCGGCGCTGAAAACCCTGGTGGCGCCGCGGGTGAAAATCGAAACCGTGGACCAGTACGTGGCGTTCGGCCTGGACATGATGGCGAAGCTGGGCGGCACCCTGGACCCGGGCCGCGACGAGCTGGAGAACATGTTCCGGCGCAGCTGGGAGCGGGGCCTGAACCCGCGCGGCGTGCGCAATCAGTTCCTGGCCATCCTCGCCACCGGCAACCTTACCAAGCGGCTCAAGCGGGTGCGTTGCCCGGCCCAGGTGATCCATGGCGGCGCCGACCCGCTGATCCGCCCCGCCGGCGGCAAGGCCTCCGCCCGGGCCATCCCCGGTGCCCGGCTGGCGATCCTCAAGGGCATGGGCCATGACATCCCGCCCACGGTGCAGCCGCGCATCGCGGACCTGATCGATGCCAATTGTCAGCGGGTGGGGGAGGGTGAAACGGTGGTGGTGGGGGCCTGATGCCGATCGCGGCTGAAGCCGCTCCTACAAAGAGGGCACGGCAGGTTGTGTAGGAGCGGCTTTAGCCGCGATGCACCCCTGACGGCTTCAGCCGCGATACCCCTCAAGCCCGCTCGCTGGGAAACGCCCACACCTGCTCGATGCGCCCGGCGCCGCTGACCGCCATCTGCAGCCGTTCCAGGCCCAGGGCCACGCCGCTGCACGGCGGCAGACCGGCGCGCAGGGCGGCCAGCAGGTAGGGGTCGGCGGTCATCGGCGGTTTGCCGCTGGCGCGCCGTTTCTCATTGTCCCGTTCGAAGCGGCGCGCCTGCTCGTCGGCGTCCAGTAGCTCCTGGTAGCCGTTGGCCAGTTCAAGCCCCCGGTGATAGATCTCGAAGCGCCGCGCCACCGGGGCGCCGTCCCGGTCCTCGGTGGTCTGTGCCAGCGCCGCCGCCCAGCCGGGGAAGTCCTCCACCACGGTGAGCAGCGCCGGGTCCAGGGCCGCTTCCACCTCCACGGCCATCAGATAGTCCACCGCCTGGGGGCCGTTCAGGCCCGCCGGGGCGCCGGCCCGTTCCGCCCGGGCGGCCAGTTCCCTGGCCGGGGCGGTGAGCGGGTCCAGCCCGGTGACCGTGGCGAACAGCTCGCGGAACCGGTGGCGTTCGGCGCCGGCCCCGCACAGCGGCGTCAGCAGCGCCAGGCACTCCTCCACCAGGGCGTTCAGATCGAAGCCCGGCCGGTACCATTCCAGCAGGGTGAATTCCGGGTTGTGGCGGGCGCCGGCCTCGCCATGGCGGAACGCCCGGGCGATCTGGTAGATCGGCCCGCTGCCGGCGGCCAGCAGCCGCTTCATGTGGTATTCCGGGGAGGTTTGCAGCCAGCCGTGGCCGGGCACTTCGATGGCGTCGATATGCTCGTCACTGACCGCGTGGGCGGCCAGCAGCGGGGTGCTCACTTCCAGTACGCCGCGCCCATCAAAAAAGGCGCGCACCGTCCTCAGCAGGTCGGCGCGCGCCTTCAGGGCATCGTGGGCGGCGGTGGGCCGCCAGGATGCATCGCTCATGGGCGGGCTCAGTTCTTGATGCGGCCCACGTATTCGCCGGTGCGGGTGTCTACCTTGATCACCTCGCCTTCCTGCACGAACAGGGGCACGCGCACCACGGCGCCGGTGCTCAGGGTGGCCGGCTTGCCGCCGGTACCGGCGGTGTCGCCCTTGAGGCCCGGGTCGGTCTGGGTGATTTCCAGCTCCACGAAGTTGGGCGGGGACACGCTCAGCGGCTCGCCGTTGTAGAGGGTGACTTCGCACATGTCCTCTTCCTTCAGCCACTGCTTGGCGTCGCCCACGGCGTCGGCGCCGGCGGGCTTCTGGTCGAAGGTGTTGGGGTCCATGAAGTGCCAGAATTCGCCATCGCTGTAGATGTACTGCATGGTGACGTCGAGCACGTCGGCGCCTTCCAGGCTGTCGCCGGACTTGAAGGTGCGTTCGATCACCTTGCCGGTTTTCAGGTTACGCAGTTTCACGCGATTGAAGGCCTGGCCCTTGCCCGGTTTGACGAACTCGTTTTCGATGATCGAACACGGGTCGCCGTCGAGCATGAGCTTCAAGCCGGATTTGAATTCGCTGGTAGAATAGCTGGCCATAGACTCTGATCCACTGTTGCGGGAATTTCCGGATGGCGTTGAAAAGGTTGGCCATGATAACTCAGGAGGCCGACGGTTGGCAGGTGCCGGATTGGCGCCGCCTGCAGGCGGACCTGGTCACCGATGCGGCGGAGCTGTGCGCGCTGTTGGGGCTGCGCCCGGAACAGCTGCCCGGTGGCATCGACGGGGACAGCGATTTCCCGCTGCGGGTGCCGCGCCGCTACCTGGCGCGCATCACCCCCGGCGACCCGCACGACCCGCTGCTGCGCCAGGTGCTGGCCAGCGGCCGCGAACGTGACACCGTGCCCGGCTACGGCGCCGATCCCCTGGCGGAGGCCGACCACACCCCGGTGCCGGGGCTGCTGCACAAATACCATGGCCGCGCCCTGCTGGTGGTCACCGGCGCCTGCGCGGTGCACTGCCGCTACTGTTTCCGGCGTCACTTTCCCTACCAGAGCCATCTGTCCGGCGGGCGCTGGAAGCAGGCGCTGGACTGGCTGCGCGCCCACCCGGATATCCGCGAGGTGATCCTCAGCGGCGGCGACCCGCTGACCCTGAGCAACCAGCGGCTGGCCGGGCTGATGGACGAACTGGCGGCGATTCCCCACCTCGACCGGCTGCGCATCCATAGCCGCACGCCGGTGGTGATCCCGGAGCGTCTGGACGACGAGCTGCGGGCGTTGCTGGACACCCCGCGCTGGCGGGTCACCCTGGTGCTGCACGCCAACCACCCCCGGGAAATCGACGCGGACCTGGCCGGCCGCTGCCGGGCGCTGGGGCGGGCCGGGGTGACCCTGTTGAACCAGGCGGTGTTGCTGGCCGGGGTCAACGACGACGCGGAGACCCTGGCGGCGCTGTCCGACCGGCTCCACGACGCCGGCGTGTTGCCCTACTACCTGCACCAGCTGGACGCGGTGGCCGGCGCCGCCCATTTCGCCGTGTCCGACCACCGGGCGCTGGCTCTGCACGATGCCCTGCGTGCCCGCCTGCCGGGCTTTCTGGTGCCGCGCCTGGCCCGCGAGGAGCCAGGGCGGCACAGCAAGACCGTGCTGAAAGGCTGATTTACACAGACAGGGCTTTGCCGTACCGTTTTGTGAAATAGTTCACAAAAACGGCGGGTCATGCCGGGGCGTGCCCGCCCCTGGGTGAAGGACAATCACCGATGCATGACGCATGGCCAAAGGATCTGGCGTGGGCGCTGCCGGAGGGGGGCGCCGCTCCGCTGGACAATTTCTCCCTGGCCAGCACCCGGGTGCCGGGGTTGCGGGCCTGGCTGGCGACGCTGCCGCCGGAGGACCCGACGCTCAGCGCCGCGCGCTTGCTGCGCCTGCTTGATGAACTGACCCGCCTGCGTATCGATACCCGCCGCCGTCTGGCCCTGTTGGAAGAAGTCCGCCCCTGGGTGTGCCGCCTGCTGCCGGTACTGCAGAGCCACTATCTGGATGCTCCCTTGAGTCTGCCGCAAGCGGCGCGCCGCTCCGCCGAGCAGGTGCAGGACCTGTTCGAGACTTTGGCGCGGGGGTATCAGCAGGTGGCGGCGGCGCTGTTGGCCAGCACCCCGGGGCCGGCCCGGCGCCAGGCCGCCGCCACCGCCGTGCAGCGGGCCCTGGATGCCCTGGGCCAGCGACTGTGGCAGTACTGGCTGCTGTATTCGCTGGCCGAGCCGGGGCTCTGGTGGCGGCTGCACCGCCTTTATGCCACCGCCGAATACCAGGGGCTGCAGGCCCTGACGGTGGCCGATCCGGAGGCCCCCGGCCATGAAAGTTCAGTGCACGACGCCTATGCGCGGGTGCTGCTGGTGGCCAGTGCCCAGCCACAGCAACTGCGGCCGGCGGCGCTGGTGGCCTTGTACCGCGCCGCCGGTCACTGGGGTCGCTGGCTGACGCTGGATGCCGCTGCCGCCGACGGCGGCTTCCAGGTGATTCTGGATCAGGATCGCGGGCCGGCGCCGGCGGACCACGACGGCGGCCCCCGATGCCGTCATTTCGACACCCGTACCCTGGCCCGGGCCCTGGCCGGCGATGGCCGGCCGGGCCCGTTGCCGTCGCTGTTGCTGGCCCATCTGCGCACGGTCTGGTCGGTGCCCCGGGACCGCCAGGATGCGCGCCGGCCCAGCGAGGACAGGCTCACCGTGGTGCTTGGCCTGAACGGCGCCCATGCCTGCCTGGAGCAGCCGGCCCATCGGCACGACGCCGCGCCGGCCTACTGCCTGGACCGCAACGAGCAAGGCTGTGGGCTGATCTGGCCGGGCGCCACGCCGGACACCCTGCGGGTGGGCGCGGTGTTGGCGCTGGGTGGCGTGGAGGAGGCGGCCCCCTGGCGGGTCGGCGAGGTGCGCTGGCTGGCCCGGGAGCCGGACGGGGTCCGGTTGGGGGTGCGGCTGCTGCCCGCCGATGCCCGCCCGGTGCGCATCAGCCATGGCTACGGGGACACCCTGCCGACCCCGGCCCTGTTGCTGCCGGCGGCCGCCGGCGACACCCTGCTGGTGCCCACCGCCGGTTTCGCCAGCGGCGCGCGCATCACGGTATGGGACGGCCCGCCCCGGCTGGCCCGTCTCGGGGTTCGCGTGGACGGCTCGGCGGAGGCGTGCCGCTATCGCCTGCGCTGGGATTGAATCCCGATTCAGTTCTTTGGAGAACCGGGTCCGGTCAGGCACAATGGTTGCCCTACGAATAACGGATGAGCACCGGCGCCGATGACATACGCTCTCGATACCCTCCGCTTGTTGATCGCCCACGATTCCCAGGATGAAGCCGAACAATTGATGAACGCCCTGCGTAACGCCGGCCGTGCGACGCGGGCGCAGTTGGCGCTCAACGAGGACGATCTGGTGCGGGCGCTCAAGGGCGGCGCCTGGGAGCTGATGCTGTGCCGGCCGCGTTTTGGCGACGGCAGTTTCGAAAGCGCCATGGCCCACATCAACCGGCTCGGCAAGGTGCTGCCGGTGGTGCTGCTGAGCGACGATTACGACGCCACCATCGTCCGCGATGCCTATAACGCCGGGGCCCGGGCGGTGGCGCCCAAGGACGACCGGGAACTGCTGATGCAGTGCGTGGACCGGTTGATGGAATTCCTGCGCCTGCGCAAGGAGCTGCAGCACTCGGAAATCACCCGCCACGAGGCCGAGAAACGGCTGCGTTTGCTGATGGACCAGAGCCGCGACGCCATCGCCTATGTGCTGGACGGCATGCACATCCAGGCCAATGACAACTATGCGCGCATGTTCGGCTACCAGGATGCGGAGGAGCTGGCCGGGGTGCCGATCATGGACATGGTCTCGGCCAGCGACCACGGCCGCCTCAAGACACTGCTGCGCAACCGCGCCCAGGACCAGAACCAGACCAATGAGCTGGAGTGCCGGGGCGTGCACACCGAAGGCCACGAATTCGAAGCCAACTTTATTTTCTCGCCCAGCACCTACGACGGCGAGGCCTGTACCCAGATCGTGATCCGTGCCGCCAGCCTGGACGAAAACGCCCTGCAGGAACGGCTCCATGAAATCAGCCAGACCGACCAGATCACCGGCCTCTACAGCCGCAGCTGGTTCATGGAACAGCTTGATCAGGCGGTCAGCGACGCGGCCCGCCAGGGGCAGCTGGCGGCGGTGCTGTACCTGCGCCTGGACGACTTCGAGCAGCACCAGTCCCGGTTGGGCATGGGCGGCGCCGACGAGGTGCTGCGCACGGTGGCGGACTGGCTGCGCGGGCACTGCGCCGATGCCCGCCTGGCGCGGGTGGACGGTGAGGACTTCGCGGTGCTGAAGTCGATCAATGACATCGACGAGGCGGCGGCCCTGGCGGAGACCCTGCGCGCCGGCATCGAGACCCTGATGCCGGAGGTGGCCAACCGCACCGTGCACATCACCGCCAGCCTCGGGGTAGCGTTCGCCCGGGAGGACGCGCGCAGCAGCCAGGACATTCTCACCAAGGCCCTGAAGTGCTGTAACCAGGCCCAGCGTCAGAACGACGAGCAGGGCAACGCCATCAAAATCCACGACCCCATGGACGACGTGGCCGCCGGTTCCAACGAGGCGGTGGCGCTGAGTATCCGCCAGGCCCTGGAGAAGGGCAGTTTCCGGCTGCGCTATCAGCCGCTGATGAGCCTGCGCGACGACGGCGAGCAGATCTTCGAGGTGTTCGTGCACATGCCGCAGAAGCAGGGCGATGACCTGGCCGCCGCCGCCTTCATGCCGGTGGCCGCCGATCAGGGCATGGCCGGCAAGGTGGACCGCTGGGTGGTGCTCAACGCCATGCGCGCCGCCGCCGCCCACGAAGAGAAGGTCACCCTGCTGGTCAATCTGAGCGGTTACTCCCTGGGCGAGCCGGGGCTGGCGGAATGGTTGTCCAAGGCCATGCGCGCCGCCCGCCTGTCCGGCGAGCAGGTGATTTTTCAGTTCTCCGAGGGCGACACGGTCAACTACCTGAAGCAGGCCGGCGCCTTCGCCCAGGCCATGCGCAAACAGGGCTGCGGGCTGTCGATCAGCCGGTTCGGCGGCAGCCTGGACCCGTTCAAGCTGTTCGAGCACATTCCCGCCACCATGGTGAAGTTCGAAGGGTCGTTCACCCAGGAACTGGGCAAATCCGAGAGCCGCGAGCGCTTCGCCGAGCTGATCCAGCAAGTGCAGGACAGCGGCCGCCGCACCGTGGTGGGGTTCGTGGAATCCGCCGCCCAGATGCAGACCCTGTGGACCCTGGGCGGGGTGGACTACCTGCAGGGCTACTACCTGCAGGCGCCCATGGACCGTCTGGAAGTGGCGGAAACCACGGACGGGTAGGCAAGGGCAAGCTGCAAGCCGCAAGC
>NZ_VCQT01000034.1 GCF_005938655.1 Alloalcanivorax gelatiniphagus | reverse complement strand
GCTTGCGGCTTGCAGCTTGAAGCTTGCTGCTACCGCAACAACTCCGCCTGATCCTTATCGCGCACGCCGATCAGATAAAGAATGCCATCCAGCCCCAGGGTGGAAATGGAATGGGCGGCGTTTTCCTTGACCAGTGGCTTGGCGCGGAAGGCGATGCCCAGGCCGGCGGCGCCGAGCATGGGCAAGTCGTTGGCGCCGTCACCCACCGCGATCACCTGCTCCAGGTCGATGCCCTCCCGGGCGGCGATCTCGCGCAGCAGCTCCGCCTTGCGGTCACCGTTGACGATCGGCTCTTCCACCTCGCCGGTGACCTGGCCGTCGCGGATCACCAGTTCGTTGGCGTACACATAGTCGATGCCCAGCAGATTCTGCAGCCAGTGGCCGAACCAGGTGAACCCACCGGAGAGGATGGCGGTGCGGTAGCCCAGCGCCTTGAGGGTGCGGATCAGCCGGTCGGCGCCCTCGGTGAGCTGGATACGCTGGCGCACCCGTTCCAGGGCGCTCTCGTCCAGCCCCTTGAGCAGCGCCACCCGGGCCCGGAAGCTGGCGTTGAAGTCCAGCTCGCCGCGCATCGCCCGCTCGGTGATCGCCGCCACCTGATCGCCCACCCCGGCCTCGGCGGCCAGTTCGTCGATCACTTCCGAGCGGATCAGGGTGGAGTCCATATCGAACACCACCAGCCGGCGGTTGCGGCGGAAGGCGCTGTCGCGCTGGAACGAAATATCCACATTGCGCTGGTTGGCGATGCCCAGAAAGGCGGCGCGCATGGCGGCGGTGTCGCGGGGCTCGCCGCGCACTGAAATCTCCACGCAGGCACGGGCATTGGGGTCGCCGTCCTCGCCTTCCAGGTGCACGCGGCCGGACAGCCGCGCGATGCTGTCGATATTCAGGTTGTTCTCCGCCACCACCGTGGTCACGTCGCCAAGCTGCTCGGCGGTGATCTTGCGCGACAGCAGGGTGATGATGTGGCGGTCCTTGCCCTGGCCGGAAACCCATTGCTCGTAGCGGTCCTCGTCGATGGGCCGGAAGCGCACCGAGGTATCCCGTTTGTGGGCCTCGAACAGCAGGTCCTTGAGCACCGAGGACGCGTCCGCCCGCGGCGGCACTTCCACCAGAATCCCCAGGGACAGGCTGTCGTGGATCACCGCCTGGCCAATATCGAGAATGTTGAGATGATAACGGGCCAGAATCCGGGTAAAGGCCGCGGTGAGTCCGGGGCGGTCGTTACCGGACACCTGGATGAGAATGATCTCTCGCACGCTGGGGGCTCCTTGGGGGCCGCAGGCTGGAAGGGCGTCCAAGATTACCAGAAAAAGCGGCGCTGATTGAGGTTCCGGCGCGCTTCCCCGGGTTATACTCGGCGCCCATCGAATCGGAGCTGAGGAAGGCACCGCATGGCCCTGTGGCAACAGCTTTGGGAGCAATTCCAGCAACGCGGGCGCCCACGGCTGCAGCGCGAGAAGCGGCTGCTGTGGGAACTGGCCCTGATGCTGCTGGTGGCCCTGGTGATCGGGGTCTACTTTCTGGAGCACTTTTCCGCCCGGCTGGCCGCCGAGCAGCGGGTGCAGCTGGAGGCCCTGGCCCGCCAGACCGGCCTGCGCGCCGCCGAGTCCCTGGCCGGCGGCGACCTGATCGGCCTCAACGTGATCGCCCGGGAAACCCGTGACCTCAAGCCGGTGGCGGGCGTGCGCTTTCTGGACACCGCCCGGGAGCCGGTCACCGGCACCCTGCCAGAGTCCGCCACGGTCACCGTGGAGGTGCCGGTGGCGCTGCCGGACGGCGAACTGGCCGGCAGCCTGCAACTGGCGGCGGCGCCGGACCTGACGCCACGGCAGCGCCTGGAAACCGGCTATGTGCTGGTGGTGCTGGGCATCCTGATCCTGCGGCTGGCCGGCGAAGCGATCCACCGGCGCCTGTTCCGGGTGCCGCCGCCGGCCCTGCCGGCCCCCGCCGGGGAGGGCGCGCCGCCGTCACCGGGCCCGGACCCCAGCGGGTCGGCGCCGTCGCCCCGGCCGGACGCCGGCCCGGCCACCGAGTTGCGCCTGTCCATCGTCAACTTCGACCATTTCCAGCAGCGCTATACCCGTGCCGCCCTGGCGGCGCTACTGGACGATTACCATCGTCTGCTTGAAGACGTGGCCGGGCTCTACGGCGGGCAGGTGGTGGCGCGGCTGGGTGACCAGGCGCGGGTGCGCTTCACCGGGGAGCCGCTGTCGCACCGGGCGTTCTCGGCGCTGTGCGCCGGCCTGCTGTTCCTGCGCGTGGCGCGCTTGCAGGCGCCGCGCCGCAAGGCCACCCAGGCGCCGGCGCTGGAATTCAAGGCGCTGGTCACGGAGCAATACGCCGACACCGAAAGCTGGGCCCTGTGCCTGGCCGGCGTGCCCGGCCGCCTCAATGTGCCGGAGAGCGAACTGACCCGCGCCGAACTGGACGTCAAGGCGCTCTATCAGAGCGAGCGGGCGTTGCTGGTGCAGGCCGGCGAGCGGCAGGTGCGCCTGCAGCCGGTGGAGCAACTGGCCCACCGCTACCAGACGCTGCTGCGCACTCAGGCGGAACGGGTCATGGGCGCCGGCGAATCGTCCGGCGGCGATTCACTTTCGCCCAACAAATAGGCGCGCATGGCCGCGCCCACCCGCTGCGGCAGGTCGGGAATACCCCGGTTGCCGAACAGCCGGTTGAACTCCAGCACATAGGGTTTGCCGTCCACCCAGGCCACGTCGAAACCGGCGTGGTCGATGTTCAGTCGCCGCGCCAGACTCTCCACCAGCGCCAGGGCGTCGTCGGGCACCGGCAGATCGGTGCGGATGCGCGCCCCCCGGGCCAGGTTGTTGTGGAAGCTGGTGCCCTCGCGCCAGTAGCTGGCGATGATCCGCCGGCCCACCACCACCACCCGCAGATCGCGCACGATGGGCAGCAGTTTCTGGATGTACAACACCTCGTTGTGGGCGGCGTAGTCCAGCAACTGCTGGCGGTTCTCCACCAGGAACACGCCGTCGCCCTGGCTGGAACGCACCCGCTTGGCCACGAACGGAAACGACCAGGTATCCAGAATGCGGCTTATATCGCTGTGGCTGGACGACAGGATTTCCGTTTCCGGCAGGTTGTCCGGGCAGACCAGCCGCAGGGCGCGGCTCATCTCCACCTTGTCGTGGCCCAGGTGGTAGGTGGCGAGGCTGGGGAACAGCGCCCGCTGCAGCACATAGTGCAAACCGTGGATCTGCCAATAGGCCGGGAACAGCACCCAATCGGCGGTCAACAGCTCGTCGCGCTGGGCGAACATGTGCTCCGGCTTGATGTAGCGTACCCCCGGCAGACCCAGGGTACGGAAAGGATCGAAAGTGATGAGTTTCAAGGCCCTCGGACCTCACGACAGACCCCGTCAAGGGGAACCGGCGATTTATAGGACGAAATCGCCCGGCCGGCAATAGTTTTGGTCCTTGGCGGGCGTTGGCCGGAAAGGCTAGGCTTTGCGCAACGTTTAACCTTGGGAGAATGACGTGCAACTACCGGCACTGGAAAGCGGCCAGATTCTGGTCAAGACCACCGAAGGGGTGATGGCCATCACCCTCAATCGCCCGGACAAGCTGAACGCCCTGACCGGGGCCATGTACCGGGATCTGGTGACGCTGCTGGCGCTCGCCGAAGAGCACGACGACGTGGGCGCGGTGCTGATCGAGGGCCAGGGCAAGTCGTTCTGCGCCGGCAACGACCTGGGCGACTTTCTGGCCGCCGGCAACGCCGGTGACAACGCCACCGAGGGCGGCGCCGCGCCGTTCATCCGGGCGGTGAGCCGGTTCGAGAAGCCGCTGGTGATCGCGGTGCAGGGCAACGCGGTGGGCGTGGGCGTGACCATGCTGCTGCACGCGGACATCGTGGTGGCCGCCGACGACGCCAAGTTCATCACCCCGTTCGTGGATCTGGGCGCGGTGCCGGAAGCCGGCTCCGCCAAGCTGCTGCCGGCCTGGCTGGGCTACCAGCGCGCCGCCCGCATGCTGCTGGCCGGTGAGCCGCTGGGCGCCGACGAGGCGCTGCAGTGTGGTCTGGTGGCCAAGGTGGTGGCGCGCGCGGAACTGGAAGGCGCGGCCCGGGGCTACGCGGTGGCGCTGGCGGCCAAGCCGCGCCGCGCCATGCGCGAGAGCAAGCGGTTGATGCGTCAGGCGCCGGAGATGGCGCTGCACGATCTGATCGACCATGACCTGGCGTTGTTCGCGGAGTTGCTGCGTGGCGACGAGGCGAAGGAGATTCTGGCTGCCAAACTGGGCAAGAAATAACGGTCTGGCGTGGGGTCTCCAGCCGGGGCGCGAAGC
Source organism: Alloalcanivorax gelatiniphagus (assembly GCF_005938655.1). GTDB lineage: Bacteria > Pseudomonadota > Gammaproteobacteria > Pseudomonadales > Alcanivoracaceae > Alloalcanivorax > Alloalcanivorax gelatiniphagus. Next base: position 85,615 of record NZ_VCQT01000034.1, on the reverse strand, counting down.
TGCGTGGGTCCCTTCCGGGATCGCTCAAGCCCGCAAGCGGTCCGGCCACCCATCACAGATGGGCGGCGTTCGGCGGCGCGCGAAGCAGTGCTTCGCAACACGCTTGCCTCACCCCTGGGCGCTCCCGTTTTTGGCATCCCTGCCAAAAAGGGTCCCGGAAGGGACCCACGCAGCTTCGCTTCGAGGTAGCAGAACCTTGGGTGGGGGAGGAGAGGGGGCGGCTCCGTGGATGGCGCGGTGGGCCGCCCGCACTCTGAACCATGCCCTCCCCCCCAGCGGCGGCGCAGGGTTTTGTAGGAGCGGCTTCAGCCGCGATCAGCAGCGCCGCTGATCACCGCCAAAGCGGAACCCCGCCCGGCCGCCCCTACAGGGCTGCCGGTCAGACGTAGTGCCCGAACGCTTCGCCCATGCGCACCTTGGCGCCGGGGGCGGCGGCGTCCTCGAAGTCGGCGGTGGCCTCCGGGAACAGCAGGATCACCGTGGAGCCCAGCAGGAAGCGGCCCAGCTCGGCGCCTTTTTCCAGCACCACCGGCGCCGGGTCCCGGTATTGTCGGTGGGTCACCTCGCCGGGTTGCGGCGTGACCTGGCCGGCGAACACGGTCTCGATGCCGGCTACGATCATGGCGCCCACCAGAATCACCGCCATCGGGCCGCGCTCGGTATCAAACACGCACACCAGCCGTTCGTTACGGGCAAACAGCCGGGGCACCCGTTCGGTGGTGGCCTGGTTCACCGAGAACAGCCGCCCGGGCACATAGACGGTTTCGCGCAGGGTGCCGGTGCAGGGCATGTGCACCCGGTGGTAGTCGCTGGGCGACAGGTAGACGGTGGCGAACTGGCCGTTGTCGAATTCCTCGGCCAGGGCGCCGTCGCCGCCCAGCAACTCAAACAGGGAGTAATCCTGGCCCTTGGCCTGCAACAGGGCGCTGCCGCGCAGCCGGCCGCGCTGGCTGACGGTGCCGTCCGCCGGGCAGGCCAGCGCCGTGTCGCCGTCGGCGATGGGGCGGGCGTCTTCCTTGAGGGCGCGGGTGAAGAAGGCATTGAAACTGTCGAACTGGTCCGGGTCTTCGATCCGCGCTTCGCTCAGGTCCACCTGGAAACGGCGGATGAACGCATGGATGAAGGGCGTCTTGATCCAGGGAATCTCACTGCGCGCCAGCCAGCCCACCAGCCGGGAAAGACCGTGCTGGGGCACGCAATACTGAAGCGCCACGAAGGCTTTTTCGATCAGGGTGTTCAAGGGCGGACCTCGTTGTTGTTGTCGGTTATTCCGGCTTTTCCACCGGGGTGTCCGGGTGGTTGCCCCATTCGGCCCAGGAGCCGGCGTAGCCACGGATGTCCTGGAACCCCAGGATCTTGCCCACCAGCCAGGTAAAGCTGGAGCGGTGGTGGGTCTGGCAATGGGTGATCACCTGTCTGTTCGCTTGAATGCCGCGCTCCGCCAGTTCCTGGCGCAGGGTGTCCGGATCGCGCAGCCGCAGGTTGTTGGTCTTGTCCATGGCGTCGGTCCACTCGTACAGCACCGCGCCGGGGATATGGCCGGCTTTCTGGGCGAAGGCGCGCACCCCGGCGAACTCCTCCTCGGAGCGGGCATCCCACACCACCACGTCCGGGTCCCGATGGTGGGCCAGCAGGTACTCCAGGTCCACATTGGCGCGGGGATCGTGGGGGCCGACCTGGTAATCGGAGGGTTCCGGTTCACCGGGTTCGGTGCTGGTGGGCAGATCCGCCGCCAGCCAGCCGTGGATGCCGCCGTTCAGGTAGCCGTAGCGATGATGGCCGATCACTTCCAGGGTCCACAGCAGGCGCGCCGCCCAGCCGCCGCCTTCGTCGTCGTAGGCGACCACGGTGGTGTCCGGGGTCAGACCCAGCTCGGAGAACAGCGCCGACAGCGCCCGGTCGTCCGGCAGCAGCCCGGGGGCCGGCTGGGTGCCGGACAGCAGGCGCTTGAAGTCCAGGTGCACGGCGCCGGGCACATGGGCCTGGGCGTAGACCTGCTCCTTGCACAGGTCGACGATCAGCAGCTGGTCGTCATCCAGGTGGCGGGCCAGTTCGGCCGGTTCGATCAGCAGGGGCAGTTGAGCGGTCATGGTGAGTCTTCGTCGTTGCCGGTGGTAGCCATTGTAAAGAACACGGCGGGAGGTGTCAGATGGGCTGCCGCCGGGCTCAGGTTTGATAGCGCTGGCGGGCCTCTTCATCCAGGGTGGCGGCGATCTGGAAGAAATTGTTCAGCCGCTCGGCGCTGATCTCGCCCTGTTCCGCCGCCTCGATCAGGGCGCAGCCCGGTTCGTGGCGGTGGGTGCAATTGCGGAACCGGCAATGGCCGGCGCGCTCCGACAGCTCCCGGTAGCCGTGCAGCAGTTCTTCCTCACTGATGTGCCAGAGGCCGAATTCGCGGATGCCCGGGGAGTCGATCAGATCGCCGCCGTCGGGCAGATGAAACAGCCGCGCGGTGGTGGTGGTGTGCTGGCCCAGGCCGGACACCTGGGACAGATCGCCCACCGCCAGTTCCGCCTCCGGCAACAGCGCGTTGACCAGCGACGATTTGCCGACCCCGGACTGGCCGACGAAGGCCACGGTGTGGCCGGCCAGGGTGTCGCGCAGGGCGGCGAGACCGTCGCGGGCCTTGGCGGACACCTGGATCACCGAATAACCCAGGCCCTGGTAAAGCGCCAGCAAGCGCTCGATCAGCACGTCGTCCTCGCCCACCAGATCGGCCTTGTTGAGCACCAGGGTGGCGGGGATGCCGGACAGTTCGGCGGCCACCAGATAACGGTCGAGCAGCACGCTGGAGGGTTCCGGGCGCGGCGCGAACATCACCAGCAAACGGTCCAGGTTGGCGCCCACCGGTTTCAGTTTGCCGTAGTTGTCCGGCCGCATCAGTACCGTGGAGCGCGGCATCAGTGCCGTCACCACGCCGTCGCCGTCGCCGCTGGGGGCCTGCCAGATCACCCGGTCACCCACCACCAGCTGCTCCAGGTTGGCGCGGAAATGGCAGCGCACCGGCGGCGCCTGTTCCGCTTCCACCAGCACCTGGCCGCCGAAGTGAGCGATCACCGTGCCGGATTGCTCCTCGCCCAGGTCCGAGGCCAGCGGGTGCTCCCGCTCGGCCTTGCGTTGGGCGCGCTCGCGCCGTTCCTGCTGAATCTTTTCGATGCGCCAGCGCTGCCGGCGATTGAGATTGCGTTTTGCCATAAAAGACTGGTGGCTGCGCCGTCGCTACGGGATGAAGGGTGCAGGATACAGGAAGCGGGCGGTGGCGGGCACGGCTTTGCCGCTGGCGGGTCATGTGCCGGGCTGTATCCTGTATCCTTCACCCTGTATTGGCTTTTTCCCCGGGAGCATCATGACGCAAGCAAAGGACAACCTGATCTGGATCGATCTGGAAATGACCGGCCTGGACCCCAGCCACGACCGCATTATCGAGATCGCCACCATTGTCACCGACGCCCACCTGAATGTGCTGGCGGAGGGCCCGGTAATGGCGGTGCGCCAGAGCGACGCCCTGCTGGACGGCATGGACGAGTGGAACACCCGCCACCATAACAACTCCGGTCTGGTGGAGCGGGTGCGGGCCAGCGACGTGGACGACGCCGAGGCGGAGCGCCGCACGGTGGCTTTTCTGGAGCAGTACGTGGAGCCGGGCGTGTCGCCCATGTGCGGCAACAGCATCTGCCAGGATCGCCGTTTCCTGGCCAACTATATGCCGGGGCTGGAAGCGTTCTTCCACTACCGCAATCTGGATGTGTCCACCCTCAAGGAACTGGCGCGGCGCTGGAAGCCGGGCATCCTGGACGGTTTCAAAAAAGCCAACAAACATCTGGCGCTGGACGACATCCGTGAGTCCATCGCGGAACTGGCCTATTACCGCGAACATCTGATCCAGCTGTAAATCCGGACGGGGAGGGAACCGTGAAGGAGACCGTATCGTCGGGCCGGGTCTGGGACCTGCCCACCCGCCTGTTCCATTGGTTGTTGGTGGCGCTGTTCGCCTTCCTGTGGTTTTCCGGCGGCGAGAGCGATGCGCTGATGGAGTGGCACATGCGCGCCGGCTACGCGCTGCTGGCGCTGCTGCTGTTCCGCATGGTGTGGGGCTTCGTCGGCTCCCGGCGCAGCCGCTTCGCGGACTTTCTTGTGTCGCCGGCGGCGGCCTGGCGCTATGGCGGGGATTTTCTGCGCGGCCGGGCGCCGGCCTGGGACGGCCACAATCCGCTCGGCGGCTGGATGGTGCTGGTGATGTTGGTGCTGTTGCTGGCGCAGACGGTGAGCGGCCTGTTCGCCACCGATGACATCAGCCTCGCCGGCCCGCTCAATGGCACCGTGTCGTCCGCCCTGGCCGGCGGGCTCACCGACTTCCACGGCTTCAACATCAATCTGCTGCTGGTGCTGGCCGGGCTGCATGTGGCGGCGGTGGCCGCCCACCGGCTGCGCGGCGAACGGCTCACGGCAGCCATGATCAGCGGCCGCAAGCGCGGCGCCGCCGACCAGCCGCCGGCACCGGCCTGGCGGGCCCTGGTGCTGGCGGTGCTGGCGGCGGGGATCGTTTGGCTGGTGGTGACGTTGGGCGGTTGAGCGGTTGGCCATCGCGACTGAAGTCGCTCCTACGACGGCAACACGATGTAGGAGCGACTTCAGTCGCGATCCCGGCCGCGATCCGGACCGCGATTACTTGCGATATTCCTGATGGCAGGCCTTGCAGGCCTGGCCCACCTGGCCGACCTGGGCCAGCATCGCCTGCTGGTCGCCTTCCCGGGACAAGCGGGACAGCTCGGCGGTCTCGCGCATCAGATCATCGGCCTTGGCGTCGAAATCCGCTTTGTTTTCCCAGATCTCCGGCTTGGCGTCGCTGCCGTCGGCGGTGCCTTCCTGGAACCCTTCCCAGGGCAGTTGCGCCAGATTTTCCAGAATACCGGCCTTGCGCTCGAACAGCGCCTGATCGAACGGCTGCTCGCCCTTGGCCATGGCGCCCAGGGGGCCGAAGTGCCAGGCGATCACGTGGAAGATGGAGTGGCGGTAGCTGGCCGCCTCATTGGGGCCGCTGGAGCAGGCGCTGAGCAGCAGGGCGGCGATGGGCAGCAGGAGCAGTGCGGGCTTGTTCATGGCTGGCGTTCCCTCGTGGTCGATGGATGAACCGGTTTTCCGGCGGGGTGACCGCATCATACTAACCAATAGCCACGTTACTTGCCGGTTCCGTTTCGCAGCCGCGCCAGGGCCCAGTGCACATGCTCGTGGATCAGCGGGTCCGGATGATCGCGGCGCCGGTTAAGGGCGGCGATGGCGGCGTCGCTGGCGGGGCCGTTGCCCAGGGCCACCGCCAGATTGCGCAGCCAGCGCTGGTAGCCGGCGCGGCGAATGGCGGAACCCTCGGTGCGCGCCAGGAAGGTGGCCTCGTCCCACAGAAACAGCTCCACCAGCTGCCGGTCCTCCAGCCCGTGGCGGGGGTGGAAGTCGGTCTCGCCGCTGTGCGAGGCGAACCGGTTCCAGGGGCACATCAACTGGCAATCGTCGCAGCCGAACACCCGGTTGCCGATGCCCGGCCGCAGCGCCTCGGGAATCGAGCCGGGGTGCTCGATGGTCAGGTAGGAGATGCAGCGGCGGGCGTCCAGCTGGTAGGGGGCGACGATGGCGTCGGTGGGGCACACCGTCATGCAGGCGGAGCATTTCCCGCAGTGGTCCTCGCCGGGGCTGTCCACCGGCAGCGGCAGGTCGGTGTAGATTTCGCCGAGAAAAAACCAGCTGCCCGCTTCCCGGTTGAGCAGCAGGGTGTGTTTGCCCTGCCAGCCCAGGCCGGCTTTTTCCGCCAGCGGTTTTTCCATCACCGGGGCGCTGTCCACGAAGGCCCGGGCCAGCTGGCTGTCGGCCGCCTCCTGGCGAATCCAGCCGGCCAGCCGCGCCAGCCGTTTACGGATCAGCTTGTGGTAGTCCCGGCCCAGGGCGTAGCGGGAGACATAGGCCTTGTCGTGCTGGCGCAGCACCTTCACCGGCTGGGTGTCCGGCGGCAGATAGTCCATGCGCAGGGACAGCACCCGCACCGTGGCCGGCTCCAGCTCCGCCGGCCGCGACCTTTTATTGCCGTGGGCTTCCATCCAGGTCATGTCGCCATGGCGGCCGGCGGCCAGCCATTCCCGCAGCCGCCCCTCGGCCCGTTGCAGATCCAGGTCGGCCACGCCCATCTGCTGGAACCCCAGCGTTTGGGCCTGGTCGGCGATGCGGCGTTTGAGGTCGGCGAAGTCCATAAAGGGGCAATCCGGTTCGCTGGCGTTCAGTCGGCCATCGCCACCCGTGCCGCCTCCCGGCGTTGCCGGGCGGTGACGAACAGCGACGCCGCCACCACCAGAGCGCCGCCGGCCAGCGCCAGGGGGCCGGGGGTTTCCGCCAGCACCAGGCCGGCCAGCAGGGTGGCGTAGGGCACCTGCAACGCCAGGGTGAACGACACCGTGGTGGCGCTCAAGCGGCGCAGCCCGTGGGTAATCAGGGTATGGGGCACGGCGGTGAACACGGTGCCGAGCAGCAGCATCAGCCCCCAGGTGCTGGCCGGCAGGCTGCTGGGCGAGACGCTCAGAAAGGGCGCGAACACCAGCGCCGTGATGGCGCCCTGGTAGAGCATCACCTGGGGGCCGGACACGCCGGGCAGAAAGCGTTTTTGCAATAAATTACGCAGCGAATAGAGCACCGCCGAGAAAATGCCCACCGCCAGTCCCAGCGGCACATTGCCGCCCAGGCCGCTTTCCAGACCGATCAGGGTGACCCCGGCAAGCACGCCCAGGCCGGCCAGTAGCGCGTAGCCGTGGGGCGGCCGTTGCTGTAAAAGTGGCGGCTCGATCACCGCGGTGATCACCGGGAAGGTCAGCAGCGCCACCACGCCCACCGCCACGGTGGACACCTGCATGGCGTGGAAGTAGGTCATCCAGTGCACGGCGAACAGCAGACCGCCGGCCAGCATCGCCCAATAGTGGCGCTGGCTGGGCAGACGCAGGGTGGCGCGGCGCGCCAGCATCACCAGCAACAGGGCGATGGCGGCGATGCCGCCACGCAGGCCGGTGATGTCCAGCGCCGGCAATGGCACCAGCTTGGCGAACAGGGCGGTACCGGCCAGCATGAACGCGGCCAGATGCAGACCGTACAGGTCCCACTGCGGGCCTTGTTGATTGGGCGAGCTGAGTTGATCGGGCAAGCTGACCACCCTCCGAGGATGAAAACAGAACGGGTATACTGGGCGCGCAGCCCATCGCCACGGCGGAGCCAAGGATAACAGTCCATGTCGGTAAGATCGTTACCCGATCGTCTTTACAGTGCCGCTCAAACCCGCGAGCTGGACCGCCTGGCCGGCGAGGCCGGGCTGAGCGGTGAACAACTGATGGAGCGGGCCGGGCGCGCCGCCTTCGAGCTGTTGGTGCAGCGCTGGCCCGGCGTGACCCGGCCGGCGATTCTGTGCGGTGGCGGCAACAATGGCGGCGACGGCTACGTGGTGGCGTGCCTGGCCCGGGAAGCCGGCCTGCAACCGGTGATCCACCAGGACCGGCCGGTGGAGGAAATGACCGGCGATGCCCTGACCATGGCGCGCCGCGCCCGGGACCTGGGCGTGCCGATGCGGCCGTTGACCCCGGACCACCTGCCGGTGGACGCGCCGGTGCTGGTGGACGCCCTGTTCGGCACCGGCCTGTCCGGCGTCCTGCGGGACGACAAGAAGGCGCTGATCGAAGCTCTGGACCGGCTGGGCAAGCCGGTGCTGGCGGTGGACGTGCCCTCCGGCCTGGCCGCCGACAGCGGCGCCTCCACCGGCGCGGTGCTGCACGCCACCTGTACGCTCACCTTTATTGGCGTCAATCGCGGGCTGCTCACCGGCATCGGCCCGGTGTGCACCGGCGAGTTGCTGTTCGACGGCCTGGGCGTGGAGCGGCGCGTGCACCAGCGCATCGACGACCCGGTATGGCGGCCGACACCGGCGGACCGGGCCCACTGGCTGCCGCCGCGCCGCCGTGACGGCTACAAAAAGACCTACGGGCATGTGCTGGTGATCGGCGGCGACCACGGATTTGGTGGCGCCCCCATGCTCACCGCCCAGGCCGCCGGCCACGCCGGCGCCGGGCTGGTGAGCCTGGCCACCCGCGCCGAACACGTGGCGCCGTTGCTGGCCCGCCAACCGGAAGTGATGGCGCGGGCGGTGGACGAGGTGGCGCAACTGACGCCGTTGCTGGAGCGCGCCACCGTGGTGGCCATCGGCCCGGGGCTGGGCCTGGACGCCTGGGGCCGGGCGCTGCTGGAAGCGGCCCTGGACAGCGGCCTGCCGCTGGTGGTGGACGCGGACGCCCTGACCCTGATCGCCGAATGGCAGCCGGACGCCCGCCAGGACTGGGTGCTCACGCCGCACCCCGGCGAGGCGGCCCGGTTGCTGGACAGCGGCACCGGCGCCGTGCAGGGTGACCGCTTCGCGGCGGTGGAGTCGCTGGCCGCCCGCTACGGCGGCGCTGTGCTCCTCAAGGGGCTGGGCACGCTGGTGCGTGGCGCCGAGGGCACCGCCCTGATCAGCGACGGCAACCCGGGCATGGGCAGCGGCGGCATGGGTGACCTGCTCACCGGGGTGATCGCCGCGCTGCTGGCCCAGGGCCTGCCGCCGTACCCGGCCGCCGCCCTGGGCGCCATGGTGCATGCCCGCGCCGCCGACGGCGCGGCGCGCCGGGACGGGGAACGGGGCCTGCTGGCCACCGATCTGTTGATGGACCTGCGCCGGGAACTGAATGGCCACGATCACTGAACAACACCGGCTTGACGACGAGGCCGCTACCCTGGCGTTGGGTGCGGAGCTGGCCCATCGGCTGACGCCGGGGGCCTGCGTTTACCTGCGCGGTGACCTGGGCGCCGGCAAGACCACCCTGGTGCGCGGCCTGTTGCAGGCCCTGGGACACCGGGGCGCGGTGAAAAGCCCCACCTATACCCTGGTGGAACCCTATGAAACCGGTGGGGTCCCTATCTATCATTTCGATCTGTACCGGCTCGGTGATCCCGAGGAGCTGGAGATGATCGGTATCCGCGATTATTTTGACGGTCGGGCGCTGTGCCTGCTGGAGTGGCCAGAACGGGGCCGGGGCATGATTCCGGAGCCGGACCTGACCGTGACCCTGGCCGTGGAGGGACGGGGACGACATGCCAAGCTGGAATGGGCCGATGGCCAACATTAAGCGCGACAGCATTAAGCGCAAAAACGGCCCGCGCCGGGCGCTGACCCTGGCGCTGATGGCGGTGGGGATGCTGATCTGCGGCGCCGTCCAGGCGGTCACCGTGGATTCCGTGCGTCTGCACCGGGCGCCGGACCACACCCGTATCGTGTTCGACCTGCCCCAGCCGGTGGAGCATTCCATCGACAAGCTGGCCAATCCGGACCGCATCGTGGTGGACCTGCCGGACACCGAGCTGGATTTCGACATGGCCACCCTGGACATCAGCGACAGCCCGATCACCGGCATTCGCGTGGGCCAGCATCCGGGCATGACCCGGGTGGTGTTCGACCTGTCCGAGGCGGTGCGGCCGCGCACCAACCTGCTCAAACCGGTGGCGCCCCACGACTGGCGTCTGGTGGTGGATCTGTTCGACAGCACGCCGGAGCCGGTGAAAACCGTGGACAAGCCGGAGGTGGACTCCGGTGAGCCCCGCGACATGATCGTCGCCGTGGACCCGGGCCATGGTGGTGAGGACCCGGGCGCGTCCGGCCCCGGCGGGCTGCGCGAAAAGGACGTGGTGCTGCAGATCGCCAAGAAAGTGAAGGCGCGCATCGACGCCCAGCCCGGCATGAAGGCGGTGCTGGTGCGCGACGGCGACTACTATGTGCCGCTGGCGGAACGGCGCCGCATCGCCCGCCAGGACAACCACGCCGACGTGTTCATCTCGATCCACGCCGACGCCTTCACCGACCCCCGCGCCCACGGCGCCAGCGTGTTCGCCCTGTCCAACCGGGGCGCCACCAGTGCCCGTGCCCGTTACCTGGCGGAAATGGCCAACGAATCGGACAAGGTGGCCGGCGTCTACGAGGAAGAAAAGGACGACTCCAACCTGCTCAGCGTGCTGGCGGACATGCGCATGAGCGGCTCCATGGCCCACAGCCTTTACCTGGGCCGGCAGATTCTCGGCGAGATGGGGCAGATCACCCGCCTGCACGGCGGCCGGGACACCGTGGAACAGGCCGCCTTCGTGGTGCTCAAGGAGCCGGAGATGGTATCGGTGCTGGTGGAGACCGGCTTTATCTCTAACAAGGAGGAGGCGCGGAATTTGCGTTCCAGTGCCCATCAGGACAAACTCGCGCGCTCCATCGTGGCGGGCGTGGAACGGTACTTCCGCACGCATCCGGCACCGGGCAGCTGGTTCGCCGCCCAGCGCTCCCACAATGACGGCCAGTACCGGATTCAGCCCGGTGACACCCTGTCCGGCATCGCCCGGCGGCACCAGGTCTCCGAGCAGGCGCTGCGCTCCGTCAATAATATTCAGGATGACCGCATCATCGTCGGCCAGACGCTGGTTATCCCTCAATCCTGAGGTTTCGCACCGTGGCAAAGATTCACCGGCTGGATTCCCGACTCGCCAACCAGATCGCCGCCGGCGAGGTGGTGGAGCGTCCCGCCTCGGTGCTCAAGGAGCTGCTGGAAAACGCCCTGGACGCCGGCGCCCGGCAAATCACCGTGGACGTGGAGCAGGGCGGCATCAAGCTGGTGAAGGTGCGTGACGACGGCGCCGGCATTGGCCACGACGACCTGCCCCTGGCCCTGTCCCGCCACGCCACCAGCAAGATCCAGAGCCAGGAAGACCTGGAGGCCATCGGCACTCTGGGGTTCCGGGGCGAGGCCCTGGCGGCGATCAGTTCGGTGTCGCGGCTGAGCCTGGCCAGCAACGACGGCGACCAGCCCCAGGGCTGGCAGGTCACCGTGGAAGGCCGCGACATGGCCCCCAGCGTGGCGCCGGCGGCGCACCCCCGTGGCACCACCGTGACCATGCGCGACCTGTTCTTCAACACGCCGGCCCGGCGCCGTTTCCTGCGCACCGAAAAAACCGAATTCAACCATCTGGAAGAGGTGTTCCGGCGGGTCGCCCTGAGCGAGTTCCAGACCGGCTTCCGGCTCACCCATAACCAGAAGGTGATCCACCAACTGCCCGCCGGCGACGACGCCGCCCTGCGCGCCGCCCGGGTGGCGCGGCTGTGCGGCCGCGCCTTCATGGAGCAGTCGCTGGAAGTGGACATCGAACACGGCGGCCTGCGGCTGCACGGCTGGATGGGGCTGCCCACCTTCTCCCGCTCCCAGGCGGACCTGCAGTATTTCTACGTCAACGGCCGGGTGATCCGCGACAAGGTGGTCAGCCACGCGGTGCGCCAGGCCTACTCCGATGTGCTCTACCACGGCCGGCACCCGGCCTATGTGCTGTTCTTCGAGGTGGACCCGGCGCTGGTGGACGTGAACGTGCACCCCACCAAGCATGAGGTGCGCTTCCGCGAGCAGCGTCAGGTGCACGACTTCCTGTTCCGTACCCTGCACCGGGCCATCGCCGAGGTGCGCCCCGGCGACGACGGCCGCCCGGAGCGCGGGCCGCTGGCCGCCGAGGTGGCGCCCACCCAGGGGCACATGCCGCTGACCACGCCCCGTGACGATACCGCCGTGGCGGACGCCGGATTCGGCCATGGCCGGCAGAGCGTCCAGGGAGGCTATGGCGGTGGCTCCGGTTACGGCGGCGCCCCGCGCCCGGCCGGCATCGCCGACGGCGCCCGCCAGGCCGGCGCCTACGGTGCCCTGGTGAACCCGGCGCCGGACCTGAGTGAGGCCCCGGAAGCCGGGCGCACCCCGCCGCTGGGCTACGCGGTGGCGCAACTGCACGGCATCTTTATCGTCGCCGAGAACGAACACGGCATGGTGCTGGTGGACATGCACGCCGCCCACGAGCGCATCACCTACGAACGCATGAAGCGGGACTGGGCCGAGGAAAAAGTGCGCAGCCAGCCGCTGCTGGTGCCGATGTCCATGGCGGTGTCGTCCCGGGAAGCGGACTTCGCCGAGCAACAGCCCCAGGTGTTTCAGCGGCTCGGCTTTCTGGTCGAGCGGGCCGGCCCGGAAACCCTGGTGGTGCGCGAGGTGCCGGCGCTGCTGCGCAACGCGGACAGCGAAACCCTGGTGCGCGACGTGCTCTCCGATCTGCTGGCCCAGGGCAGCAGCGAGCGGATCGAACAGAAGCTCGACGAACTGCTCTCCACCATGGCCTGCCACGGCAGCGTGCGCGCCAACCGGCGCCTGACGGTACCGGAAATGAACGCCCTGCTGCGCGACATGGAAGCCACCGAGCGGTCCGGCCAGTGCAACCACGGCCGGCCCACCTGGACCCAGATGACCGTCAAGGACCTGGACCGGCTGTTCATGCGGGGCCAATAGATGGCCGCCGCCACCGCGCCGCCGGTGATTCTGTTGATGGGCCCCACCGCCGCCGGCAAGACCGACCTGGCCATCGAGGCGGCGACCTCCCTGCCGGTGGAACTGATCAATGTGGATTCCGCCCTGGTGTACCGGGGCCTGAACATCGGCGCCGCCCGCCCCTCCGACGCGGAGCTGGCCCGGGCGCCCCACCGGCTGCTGGGTTTCCGGGACCCGGCGGAGCCCTATTCGGCGGCGGATTTTCGCGCCGATGCGCTACGCGAGATCGACGCCATCGTCGCCGCCGGGCGGATTCCGCTGCTGGTGGGCGGCACCATGCTGTACTTCAAGGCCCTGGTGGAAGGGTTGGCGCCGCTACCGGAGGCGGACCCGGCGGTGCGCGCCCACATCGCCGCCCTGGCGGAACGGGAGGGCTGGCCGGCGGTGCATCGGGCGCTGGCCGAAGTGGACCCGGCCAGTGCCGCCCGCCTCAAGCCCACCGATCGCCAGCGCCTGCAACGGGCCCTGGAGGTGTACCGCCTCACCGGCCGGCCGCTGAGTGCCTTTCATGGCGAGCACGATACCGCCGGCGAACCGCTGGCGGACGGTTTTTACCGGTTCCCCGGGCTGCCCCACCCGGTGCTCAGCCTGGCGGTGGCGCCGGAACGGGCGGAATTGCACCGGCGCATCGAGATCCGTTTCCGGGCGATGTTGGAAGCGGGGCTGGTGGACGAGGTGGCGGCCCTGCGCGGGCGCGGTGATCTGCACCCGGATCTGCCGGCGCTGAAGGCGGTGGGCTACCGCCAGGTCTGGCACTATCTGGACGGGGATTGGGATTACATGACGATGGTGGAAAAGGGTATTATCGCCACCCGGCAGCTGGCCAAAAGGCAGCTCACCTGGTTGCGCAAATGGCCCGGTCTCACCTGGTACGACAGTGCCCGTGACGAGAGTCGCAGGGCGTGCGCCGCCCGTCTTGCAGGCGTTTGTAAAACCGTGTTTAGTTGATCTCGAGGGTTGGGGGCTGAAGTTGCCCCACGGGGCTTGTTTTTGTTGGGACCAAGCCCCATAGAGGACCTCGAACGGGCGGGGCTTTACGGAAGGTGGACTGAAACCTTTTTCCGAAAAGGCTGCCATACAGAAGTCCTTGGCCCGCGGGCCGTCCGGCAGGGATGGCCGGCCTCGCGAAGTCCGGACGCAAGCGCTGATGATTGCCCGAACGCTTGGGCGCTCACTTTTTATGAATATGTAAGGAGATTTGCCATGTCAAAAGGGCACTCGCTACAAGACCCTTTTCTCAATGCGTTGAGAAAGGAACGCATCCCGGTTTCCATCTTCCTGGTGAATGGCATCAAACTGCAAGGCCAGATTGAGTCCTTCGACCAGTATGTGGTTCTGCTGAAGAACGCGGTCAGCCAGATGGTTTACAAGCATGCCATTTCCACCGTGGTGCCGGCTCGCAACCCGCGCGCCGCCGGCAGTGGCGGCAATCCGGCCATGCAGGGCGGCCAGGCAGCTGGCGCCCAGGGGGGAGTGGGTGACGATTTCGGCAACCAATAAGCCGTTCGTCGCGCCCGACCCCCGCCAAAGCCACGCCGTCCGGCGTGGCTTTGTTTTTTCCCTTCGATACACTGGAACCCATGGATCTGTTTGACCGTACCGAACAGGTACGTACCGGCGCCGGCGAAAAAGCCGTGCTGGTGCACCTGGACCTGCCCGATGCCCTGGGCCGTGAGGACCTGGATGAATTCCATCATCTGGTCACGTCCTCCGGCGTGGAGCCGGTGACCGAGCTGGTGAGCAAACGCGACCGGCCGGACCCGGCGTTGTTCATCGGCTCCGGCAAGGTGGAGGAGCTGGCCGAACTGGTGCGCTCCCACGAGGCGGATGTGGTGTTGTTCAACCACGCCCTCAGCCCCGGCCAGGAGCGCAACCTGGAGCGTGCGGTGAAATGCCGGGTGCTGGATCGCACCGGCCTGATTCTGGACATCTTCGCCCAGCGTGCCCGTACCCATGAGGGGCGGCTGCAGGTGGAACTGGCCCAGCTTCAGCACCTGTCCACCCGGCTGGTGCGGGGCTGGACCCACCTGGAGCGCCAGAAAGGCGGCATCGGCCTGCGTGGCCCGGGGGAAACCCAGCTGGAAACCGACCGCCGGCTGCTCCGTGACCGCATCCGCTCGATCCAGGCGCGGCTGGACAAGGTGCGCAAGCAGCGCGCCCAGGGCCGCCGCGCCCGGGACCGCTCGGAGACGCCGCTGATTTCCCTGGTGGGCTACACCAACGCCGGCAAGTCCACCCTGTTCAACGCTCTGACCACCGGCGATGTGTATGTGGCGGACCAGCTGTTCGCCACCCTCGACCCGACCCTGCGCAAGGTGCGGGTGCCCGGGGTGGGGCCGGCGATCCTGGCGGACACGGTGGGCTTTATCCGCCACCTGCCTCACCGCCTGGTGCAGGCGTTCCGGGCCACCCTGGAAGAGACCGTTAACGCTTCCTTGCTGCTGCATGTGACAGACAGTAGTGCCGAGGAACGCGACGCCAACGTGGACGCGGTCAACGAGGTGCTGGAGGAAATCGGCGCCAATCAGGTGCCGGTGCTGCACGTCTACAACAAGGTGGACCGGCTCGACCAGCCGCCACGGGTAGAACGGGACGAGCACGGACTGCCCTGGCGGGTGTGGCTGTCGGCCACCACCGGCGAGGGTTTCGACCTGCTGTACGCGGCCATCGCGGAACGCCTGGCGGACCGCTGGGTGGATCGCTGGTTGCGGTTGCCGCCGTCGGCGGGCAAGCTGCGCGCGCGGCTGCACGAGGCCGGTGAGGTGCTCGACGAGCGCGCCACCACCGATGGCGGCATGTTGCTGCGGGTGCACGTCAACCGGGTCCACTTCGAGCGGCTGTTGCGCGAGGCGGACCTGGACGAAGAACAGGTAAAGGTACCGGACCCGTCGGTTGCAGACGCGGAGACCCCTTCCTACAATCCTGAACGCTCGCACAGAGCGGGATAACGGAGAATTCAATGGCCTGGAATGAACCCGGCGGCAATAAGCCCAGGGACCCCTGGGGTGGGGGTGGCGGCGGTGGCGATCAGCGTCCGCCGGATCTCGATGAAGCGCTGAAGAACCTCAAGGATCGAATCAACAGTCTGTTCGGCGGCAAAAGCGGCGGTGGCGGCGGTGGCAAAAAGCCCTCCGGCGGCTTCCCCGGCGGTCTGCTGGCGGTGGTGCTGATCATCCTGGTGGTCGGCTATGTACTGATGGGCTTCTATGTGGTGGATCAGAGCCAGCGCGCCGTGGTGCTGCGTTTCGGTGAGTTCAACCGCATGGTGGACCCGGGCCTGAACTGGCGCGCGCCGATCATCGAGCAAACCATGAAAGTGGACGTGGGCCAGAATCGCAGCTACGAGCTCAGCGAGGAAATGCTCACCGAGGACACCAACATCGTGGCGGTGACCCTGGAGGTGCAGTACAAGGTGCTGGACCCGCAGGCCTACCTGCTGCGCGTGGCCGCGCCGGAAGCCATTCTTGAACATGCCACCAGCTCCGCGCTGCGTCACGTGGTGGGCAGTTCCACCATGGACGGCGTGCTCAAGGACCGCCGTGAGGACATTCGCCTGGAAGTGCGCGAACGTCTGCAGGACTATCTGGACCGCTACAACACCGGTCTGGTGATCAACCAGGTGGTGCTGGACAAGACCGCCGCCCCGGAAGCGGTGCGCGATGCCTTCGACGACGTGGCCAAGGCCAAGGAAGACGAGGATCGCTTCAAGAAGGAAGCGGAAGCCTACTACAACTCGGTGATTCCCCAGGCCCGTGGTCAGGGTGCGCGCATCGAGGCCGAGGCGGACGCCTACAAGGCCCGTGTCGTGGCGGAAGCGCTGGGTGACGCGGCGCGCTTCAACGATATGGTCACCGAGTACCGCAAGGCACCGGAAGTGACCCGTCAGCGCCTGTACCTGCAAACCATGACCGAAGTGCTGAGCAACTCCAGCAAGGTACTGGCTGACATCCCCAATGGGGACAGCCTGATGTATCTGCCGCTGGATCAGATGCTCAAGGGACGGGCCGCCAAGGGCGGTAACAAGAGCAGCGACGCCAGCAAGGCCGGCAACAGCCTGGACCCGTCCAGCGCCGGGGCCGATGACGGCGGCGGCAGCCGCCCGGCGTCGCGCAGCCTGTACCAAAGCAACCGCACGGAGATTCGCTGATGGGCACACGTAGCTGGCTGGTGCTGGTGGCAGTGGGCGTGCTGTTGCTGCTGGCTCTGGATTCGTTCTACATCGTCAATGAAACCGAGAAGGCCGTGCTGAAACGCTTCAGCCGGGTGGAACAGGCGGACATCGAGCCGGGTATCTATCCCAAGGTGCCGCTGATCGACGAGGTGATCCGGGTGGATGGGCGTCTGCTCACCCACGACGTGCCCACCCAGTCGTTTCTCACCGCCGAGAAGAAACTGCTCAACGTGGACGCCTTCGTGACCTGGCGCATCGCCGACGTGCAGCGCTACATCGTCAGTGTCGGCGCCGGCGCCAACAGCGGCCAGGCCATGGAGCGCCGGGCCCGGGAGCTGCTCGACCCGCGCGTCAACGAGGCACTGCGTAACCAGTTCGCCTCGCGCACCGTGCAGGAAGTGGTGGCGGGCCGGGGCGGCGCGCTGCCCGACGAGGCCCTGGACCCGTCGGCGGTGAGCACCGGCGAGCTGATGAACGGCACCACTTCCGCCCAGGAACAGACGGAAGCGGCGCAGGCGGCCAGCGACGAAGCGGTCGCGTTGACCCAGGCCCAGCCGGACCCGGACGCCGGCAGCGGTCCGCCGCCGGAAAAGGATGATCAGCGCGAGGAGCTGATGAATTCGGTGGCCCAGGAAGTGAACGCCGCCACCATGGAGGATCTGGGCATCGAAGTGGTGGATGTGCGGGTCAAACAGGTGGACTGGCCGGAACAGGTCCGTGGCCGGGTGTTCGACCGGATGCGGGCGGAACGCGCCCGGGATGCCGCCGAGCACCGCGCCCGGGGCCGGGAAGTGGCGGAGCGCATCCGTGCCGCCGCCGACCGGGAACGCACCGAGATCCTGGCCCAGGCCTACGAAGGGGCGCAGAAGACCCGGGGTGAGGGCGATGCCCGCGCCACCAATGTCTACGCCGACGCCTATTCCAAGGACCGGGAGTTCTTCCGCTTCTACCGCAGCTTGCAGGCCTACCGGGACAGCTTCAATTCCAGTGACGACCTGTTGATTCTGTCACCGGACAGCGAGTTCTTCCGGTACATGAAGCAATCCGAGGCCAAATAACCCGGCCCCCGGAAAAAAAGCCCGCCTTCACGGCGGGTTTTTTTTGTCCGGCGCGCGGTCCCACGGAAACGCCCGCCAGCCCTCAGCACGAGGCCCTTCCGGGCCCCGCAGGAGCGACTTCAGTCGCGATCAACCCCGGTGCGATCTTTCATCGCGGCTGAAGCCGCTCCTGCGGCGATCCTGGCCGCGCATCAGCGGAGCCATATTTCTTTCCGGTCACCCGGCCGGTGCCCCTTAGACCATCGTGGGAATACGGACGGGGGCCAACAGTGGTATTAATAGGCACGCTCTTGCCATATTCCGAAGCGGAGCCCGGTGGATTAGGGTGATACATCACCAGGCACCAGCATTAGTCAATTAATGGCATAATGGCGCGCGGGGCACGCCAGTCGGGATGGGTATTGGGGCGTTGGCTCTTCGCCTGGGCGCGCCGGCGCAGGGAGACAAGGCGGAATGCACAACAAAGCGCGCGACTGGTTGGCGCGGGTACCGGTGGGCGAAGGCGAACAGCGCGGGGCGCGGGCCCTGCAAACGTTGCTGTTGCTGATTGGCGTGCTGGTGCCGCTGTTTTGGGGACTGCGTCTGGGCATCGGCCAGGCGCCGCGGGGCATCGAATGGACTTGTCTGGTCGCCCACACCGGGATGGCGGTGCTGGCCGGGATCAGTTTCGTCTGTGTGCGCCTGGGGCGCTTTCGGCTCGGCGGGGCGTTGTTTCTGGCCGGTTGCCTGGTGCTGATACCGGTGATTTATGCCCTCAACGGCCTGCGCGGCCCGGGGCCGCTGCAGGTTATCCCGGTGCTGCCATTGGCGCTGGCCGGGCTGCTGTTCGGGCGCCGGGCGTTGTGGGCCACGCTGGCGTTTACCTGGGGATGCGTGCTGCTGGGGGCGGCGCTGGAGCGCATCGGCGGGACTGGCGCCGGGGTGATCTGGGAAGTGGCCATCGGTCTGATGACCGGGTTCCTGGTGGTGGCGGTGGTGCTCGACAGCACCCTGGCCGGTCTCCAGGCCCATCTTTTGGAGGTGGAAGAGCGTCATCGGGAATTAGAGCAGGCCCGGCGTTCCTTGAAAGCAGAAAAAGAAGAACGGGAGCACACCATGGATCAACTGGTGCATGTTCAGAAAGTGAAAGCCATCGGCCAGCTGGCCGGCGGCGTGGCCCATGATTTCAATAATATTCTCGGCGTGATTCTCGGTTATGCCCAGTGGCGTGACCGCCACGCCGGCATGGAGCCCCTTCGTGAGGCCCTGGCGGGGGTGGAAGCGGCGGCCCGCCGTGGCGCCGCCATCAGCCGCAAGCTGCTCAACTTCAGCCGCCAGGACGTGGCGCACCCGGAGGTGTTCGATCTGTGTGAGGCCCTGGGAGGGCTGGAAAGCATGCTGCGCCAGTTGTTCGATCCCCGCGTGCGCATCGAGCTGGCCCTGCCCGCCACCAACCTGCCGGTGCGCGCCGACCGGGGCCAGCTGGAACTGGCGGTGCTGAACGTGGCCAGCAACGCCCGGGACGCCATGCCCGAGGGCGGCCGCTTCCGGCTGGCCGTGGAGGCGGTGCGGGACGAGCGCGGCCGGTCGCTGGTGGAGATCCTGCTGAGCGATACCGGCGAGGGCATGGAGGAGGACGTGCGCCGCCGTATCTTCGAGCCCTTCTTTACCACCAAATCGCAGAGCAGCGGCACCGGCCTGGGGCTGGCGGTGGTCGGCAAGGTGATCCATGAAGCCGGCGGCGAGATCCTGGTGGACAGCACCCCGGGCGCCGGCAGCTGTTTCCGGCTGCGGCTGCCGGCGCCGGTGGCCTTGTCGGATGGGGCGTCGCCACGGGTGCTGCTGGTGGACGACGATGACGAGCTGCGCTCGATGCTGGCGCGCACCCTGGAGCGTGGGGGCTGCCGGGTGCTCGGCGCCCGCGATGGCCGTGAGGCCTGGCGGGTGATCGTGCGAGGGGGCGTGCCGGATGTACTGGTCACCGATTACCGCATGCCCGGGCTGGATGGTCTGGCGCTGATCCGGCGGCTGCGGCCGCTGTATCCCGATCTGGCCATGGTGCTGATTTCCGATTACCTGCCCGAGGCCGCGGAGCTGGCCCGGGATCTGCCGCCGGACGTGGAGCGGCTGCCCAAGCCGATCTCGCCGGATTTGCTGATGCAGTATGTCTTTATGTTGACCACTTCGCCGGAACAGGCGTGTGATGAAGGAGAGGGTGGATGAGCGAACGACGACTCAATGTGGTAGTCGTGGAGGACGACGCGGAACAGCGGGAACTGGTGATACAGGCAATCGCCGCCAGTGGTTTCAATGTGAAGGGCTGCGCCGACGCCACCGCGCTCTGGCGGCATTTGACCGTGTCCCACTGCGACCTGATCGTGCTCGACGTGGGCCTGCCCGGCGAGGACGGCCTGTCGGTGGCGGAACATCTGCGCACCTCCTCCCAGGTCGGCATCGTCATGCTCACCGGTTACTCCGCCAGCGCGGACCAGGTGCGCGGGCTGCGCCATGGCGCCGACGCCTACCTGACCAAACCGGTGGATTACCCGGTGCTGGTGGCCACCCTGGAGAGCCTGGGCCGGCGTTTGCGCGGCCGGCACGCGCCGGTGCCGGCGCCCACCGCCAGCGAGTCCGACGGTGACGACGCCGGCTGGCGCCTGACCGCGGATGGCTGGAAACTCTGTACCCCCGACCACCATGATGTGATTCTTACCGCCTACGAGCGGGATATGCTGCGCTGCCTGATTCGCGCCGAAGGGCGCCCGATTGACCGGGAAAGGCTGATCCGCGCGCTCACCCGGGAGGTGCACGCCTTTGACCCGCACCGGCTGGAAATGGTGATTTACCGGCTGCGCCGCAAGATTCGCGCGGTGAGCCGCTGGACCTTGCCGCTGGAAGCGGTGCGCGGCGTGGGCTACCTGGTGAATGGCATGAGTGAGGAGCGCGCCATCGCCGATCCGGTGGACTGACCGGCGGCGAGAAGGCCTTTGTAAGAAGGCCCTTGTGAGCGAAAAGTGAGCGGGTAGCTATATCAAGATTGGTGAACAGGTTCACGGTTTTCCCTAGAGTCGCGCTGACCATCAACGCTAACGTCGGTGTTGCTCGCCGGCCCGGGCCGGTGCGTCACCGGCTCACCGGGGCGGGCCGGACGGCGCCGCCGCCGACGCCGTTCAGGTAACTGCCACCCTATTTATGCCATGTTTGGGAAAGCGTCGGGCACGGCCATCGCGCCGACCCGGAACCGCGCACCGAGGCCGCCGCCGTGCCTAGCCCCCGCCCGCGTGTGGCGGTGGTGGAAGACTATGGGCCGATGCGCGCCCTGTTGCTGCGGGATCTGGCCGGCAGCGGCTTTCAGGTGGACGGCTACGCCGACGCGGCGTCCCTGTGGCGTCATTTCTCCCTCCACCGCTTCGACCTGGTGGTGCTCAATATCGGCCTGCCCGACGAGGACGGTTTCTCGGTGAGCCGCCGGCTGAGACGGCAGACCAATATTCCCGTGGTGTTGCTGTCCGGCTATGGCAGCCACGAGCACCAGTTGCTCGGTCTGCGTGATGGCGCCGACGCCTACCTGGTGAAACCGGTGGAAACCCGGGTGCTGGTGGCGACCCTGCAGCGCCTGTCCCGGCGGCTGGAGCCCGGCGAGCCGGGTTCCCGGTATCAGCGTGACTGGCGGCTGGCCGACCAGGGCTGGCTGCTGTGCGCGCCGGACGGCGCCGACATCGCCCTCAACGGCCATGAACGGGACCTGCTGCGCGCCCTGGCCGCCGCCGGCGGCGACGGGCTCGACGCCGACCGCCTGGGGGCGCTGCTGGTGCGGCCCGGGGCGGCGTTTGAGCGGCGTCTGCTGGGACGCATGGTGTGGCGCCTGCGCCGCAAGATCGCCGCCTTCACGCCGCTGCCGCCGCCGCTGCGGGAATCCGGTGGCGTCTGGCGCTTCGCCGGGTTGATCGAGGGCGACCATCCGCCGGATTGAAGCGCCCGGCGGAAGGTACCTGCTGCTGGGCGGACGTGTTAGACTCCCGCAACCGGGCCCGAAGGACCCGGTTTTTTTGTGGCCGTCGGAGGGTGAGCCCACTCCCGATGACCGCAGACTGAGACTCATCGGGCCGGCGTTGTCATCACGTCGGCCTCCTGCTGTTGGTACGGTCCCGGATGAATCAGGAAGAACAGTGGCTGCTGCCCGACGGCGTCGAGGAAGTACTCCCCGAACGCGCCCGGGCCATCGAACAACTGCGCCGGCGGGCTCTGGATCTGTATCGATCCTGGGGTTACGAACTGGTCTATCCGCCGCTGATCGAATTTCTCGAATCCCTCCTCAATGGCGCCGGTCGTGATCTGGAACGGGACACCTTCAAGATCACCGATCAACTGACCGGCCGTCTGATGGGCGTGCGCGCCGACATGACCCCGCAGGTGGCGCGCATCGACGCCCACGGCCTGCGCCGTAACGGCCCCACCCGGCTCTGCTATTGCTCCACCGCGCTGCGCGCCCGGCCGGCCCAGGCCGGCGGCACCCGGCTGCCCTATCAGCTCGGCGTCGAGCTGTTCGGCCACGCCGGCGCCGACAGCGACCTGGAGGTGGTGCTGTTGCTGCTCGAGACCCTGGAGCTGGCCGGCGCCGGTGAGCGCGTGGTGCTGGATCTGGGCCATGTGGGCATCTTCCGCGCGCTGCTGGAAGCCAGTGACCTGGCCCCCGCCGAGCAGGGCACCCTGGAAGACATCTATCTGCGCAAGGCGCGCACCGAACTGGACCGTTTCCTGGCCGAGCGCACCCTGCCGGCCAACGCGGCGCGCGCCCTGGCGGCGCTGCCGTTCCTGGACGGCGACGGCGGCGTGTTCCCCCAGGCCGGTGAGCTGCTGGCGGATTTCCCGGCGGCCATCGAGGCGCTGGCGGAGCTGGAACGGCTGGCCACGGTGCTGGAAGGGCGCGGCGCCCGGGTGCACCTGGACCTGGGCGAGCTGCGCGGTTATCACTACCACACCGGCTGTGTGTTCGCCGCCTACCTGCCCGGCGACAGCGAGCCGCTGGCCAAGGGCGGCCGCTACGACCATATCGGCGAAGTGTTCGGTCGCGCCCGTCCGGCCACCGGCTTCAGCGCCGATCTCAAGAAACTGGCGTCGCTGACGCCGGTGCCCCGCGGTGCAGGCATTCTGGCCCGCGGCGGCCTCGACGACCCGGACTTCCGCGAGCGGGTCGCGCAACTGCGCGCACAGGGCGAGCGCGTACTGCTGGCCCTGGACGGCGCCGACAACGATCCGGCCGAACTCGGCTGCGACCGCGAACTGGTGGTCGCCGACGGGGGCTGGACTCTTCAACCCATTTCCTTCTGACAGGCCAAGCGAACAGCCATGGGCAAGAACGTAGTCATTCTCGGTACCCAATGGGGTGATGAAGGCAAGGGCAAGATCGTCGATCTGCTCACCGACCAGGCCGCCTACGTGGCGCGCTTCCAGGGCGGCCACAACGCCGGCCACACCCTGGTGATCGACGGTGAGAAAACCGTCCTGCACCTGATTCCCTCCGGCATCCTGCGCGAAAACGTCCAGTGCCTGATCGGCAATGGCGTGGTGCTGTCGCTGGAGGCGCTGCTCACGGAAATCCGTGGCCTGGAAGAAAAGGGCGTGCCGGTGCGCGAGCGCCTGCGCCTGTCTTCCGCCTGCCCGCTGATCCTGCCGGTGCACGCCGCCCTGGACCAGGCCCGGGAAGTGGCCCGTGGCGCCCAGAAGATCGGCACCACCGGCCGTGGCATCGGCCCGGCCTACGAAGACAAGGTAGCGCGCCGGGGCGTGCGCCTGGGCGATGTGTTCCACCGCGAGCGTTTCGCCGCCAAGCTCGGCGAAGTGATGGACTACCACAACTTCATCCTGCGCAGCTTCTACAACGCCGAGCCGGTGGATTTCCAGCAAACCCTGGATGAGACCCTGGCCCAGGCCGAGGAAATCCGCGCCATGGTGTGCGACGTCACCGCCCGCCTGCACGGTGCTCGTGAGAAGGGTGAGAACATCATGTTCGAGGGCGCCCAGGGCACCCTGCTGGACATCGACCACGGCACCTATCCCTACGTGACCAGCTCCAACACCACCGCCGGCGGCACCGCCACCGGCACCGGCTTCGGGCCGCTCTATCTGGACTATGTGCTGGGCATCACCAAGGCCTACACCACCCGCGTCGGCGGCGGTCCTTTCCCCACCGAGCTGTTCGACGAAACCGGCCGCCACCTGGCGGAGAAAGGCCACGAGTTCGGCGCCACCACCGGCCGTGCCCGCCGTTGCGGCTGGTTCGACGCGGTCGCCCTGAAGCGCGCCATCCAGATCAACTCGATCAGCGGCCTGTGCCTGACCAAGCTGGACGTGTTGGATGGCCTGGAAGAGGTGAACATCTGCGTGGGCTACAAGGGCCCCGACGGTGAAACCCTGGAATGCGCCTGGGACGCGGACAGCTACGCGGAAGTGACGCCGGTGTACGAATCCGTGCCCGGCTGGCAGGAATCCACCATCGGCGTGAAAAAGCTCGAGGACCTGCCGGAAAACGCCCGCGCTTACCTCAAGCGCATCGAGGAAGTGACCGGCGCCCCCATCGACATCATCTCCACCGGCCCGGACCGGGCCGAGACCATCATCAAGCGCCACCCGTTCGGGTAAGCGCCTTATCGCGACTGAAGTCGCTCCTACATCGAATTTCGCGGTAGGAGCGACTTCAGTCGCGATATTTATTCCCTCTCTATTTCTGCGACCAATCCAACCGTATGTCGTAAGCGTCGATGCGCTTCTCCGGTTTGAGCGGCTCAATCTCTTCCGGGTCGATATGCCGGAACACGTTCTCCGCCGGCTTCAGGGTGGCGTCCCGGCCATACAGAAAGCTCTGTTCCTCGACGATCAACTTGTAGGCCTTGTTCAGGGCCAGGGCCCGTTCGCGGCTGGGTGTGATCAGATCGTAGACGTCGGCGTCCTCCAGTCGGGCCCGGTCCAGGCGGCCGTCGTCGTGGAACCAGCGGGCCCGCATCTCGTCGTTTTCCCGGAACTCGTTGCCGCCCCCCACCAGTGACAGATACTGGGCGATCTCGCCCTGGTCCTGATGGATCGCCGGCACGTCCGGCATGCCCTTGAGGTCGATATAGCCCCAGCCGTCGGCGCCGGTGACCTTGCGCGGAAACGCGAAGGTTTGGTCGATGGTGGTGCCGATGGTGGTGTGGCAGCCCATGCAGAAGCGCTGTTCCTGATTGCTCTGCGGCCGCAGGCCGCCTTTGGCGTCTTCGATAAAGCCCAGCACCATCCAGCCGAAGCCGTTGTCCATGCCCCGGTCGCCGTGGTCGGTGTAGGTGGGCAGATTGCCCTCCAGTTTTTCCTGGTGCTCGTTGCCGTACAGCGACTTCAAATGGCTGCTTTGGTAGAAGCGGATCTTGTTCATGTAGCGCACTTCTTTCATGCGCTTGGGCACGCCGATGGCGCCGTCCTCGTCCACGCCCACATAGCGCACCGTGTGCAGGAACTCGATGCCCACAGGGTAGAGCATGTCGGTCACCGGCACATCCATGGCGTTGCCCAGGTAGTGGTCGCGGCGCAGCAGGGTGGTGGCGGTGTTTAGCTGGCCGTCACCGTCCAGATCCGCGCACACCGCCTGTTCATCCAGCGGCGGGGTGTCGATGCGGTCCAGCTCCTTGATGGCCAGTTCCATCAGCGACAGATTGGCCAGATAAACGTCCCGGGATTCGCCCTCCCGGCAGGTGCTGGTGCGGAATTTTTCCGGCAGCCGCACCATCACATCGTCGGTGCTGCCGTTGGTGGGCCAGAAGGTGCTGGGCAGCGGCTTGTAGTTGAACGCCACCCAATGGCTGCCGTCGCGGGCAAAGCCCTGGCCGTCGAAGGCGGCGGCGCCGTTGGCCAGGTTCTCGATATAGGGCACCGGGCCGTTCCACTGGTCGGAGCGCGCCAGCGTCTTCATATAGCCGCTGTAGTTGTCCTGGTCGATGTAATCCAGGATCGCCTGGTCGTCCATGTTGGCCACCGCCTGGCGGCGGTCCACGAACAGGTTGAGCCAGTGGTTGGTTTCGCCCAGCTCGGAGAAATCGTAACTGCCCTGCAGGTAGCCGTCCCACATGGTGTTGGGCCGGGCCCGGTCCGGGTAGGTCTGATGGCAGGTATAGCAGGGATTGAACTGGCCCTCGGTGCGGGTGTAGCACTGGGGCGGAATGGGGGCTTCCTGATTGTAGATGCGTGTCAGGTCCGCCGGCAGTTTGCGCTCCAGCACGGCGGCGGGCACCGCATCGGCCGGGCCGCGGACGGTGTCGGTCTGGTCGCAGCCGGTCAGGCCAAGGCCGGCCAGAGAGAGAAGGGCCGGACAGAGAACAGCGAGAGCTTTCATGGTCGGATAACCGGTTGATGGAATGGAGGCGTCACAACGGAAAACGGGGAGGGCGCCTGGCGCTCCTCCCCGAAACCGGAAACGAAGGACCTGATCAGCCGTTCGGGTCCAGCAGCCATACCATGTTGTTCTCGTGGTGGCTGGTGTCCTCGCCGATCAGCACACGGCCGTCTTCCATCACCGCCACGTTATCCGGGCTCGCCAAGCCTTCCACGCTGCAGGTGTTGGCGGCGTCATCGGGCTTGTAGGGGCCACCCAGCTCCACCATCTCCAGGCGGGAGACGTTGTAGCCGGCTTCCAGCGGCATGCGGAAGACGCCGCCGCAATGGGTGTCTTCGTTGGTCAGCTGCACCAGGCCGTTGCTGTCGGTCATCTTGCCGCTGATGTCGGACATGGCTACGTAGACGTAGGCCTGTGGGCCGTCGCCCTCCACGCCGTTGCGGGCGCGCTTGAGGTTGATGTTGATCCCTTCCATTTTGTTGAACTCGCCGGTGGCGCCGAGCTTCACGGCGGCCTTGCGGGACTCCAGGAAGGCCACCCGATCATCGCCGAAGGGGTTGGCGGCCACGCTGCCGCTGTTGTCCAGGTCCTGGTTCAGCTTGGCTTCCGCCCAGTCGTTGATCTGCTGCTCGGAGATGTAGCTGTTTTCGCCTTCCACGTAGTCGGCGGCGGTGATGCCGTCGTACTCGTCCACCCAGCTCTGGATCTCGGCATTGTTGCCGCTGGCCAGCTCCACCCACTCGATGTCGAAGCCGACTTGGGCGGCGTCCATGGGAACGGTGTCCTGTTTCACCTTGGCGGCGTACAGGGTGCCGCTGCTCAGGTCGCCGGCGGTGTCGGCGATAAACTTGAAGAGAATCACGCCGCTACCGTCATCGCTCATGTAGACGGTTTTCTGGTCGGGCATCACCACGGAGTTTTCGTGGGAGTAACGGCCCAGGCTGAAGTGTTTCACCGGGGTCGGGGTGCCGGTGGGGTCGGTGATCTCGACGATGTAGCCGTAGTCGTAGGGGTTCGGATAGGCGGCGTCGTAGTCGCTGTTGATCTCGCCGGCCAGGTAGTCCGCCAGATCCTGAACACCGCCTTCGCCGGGGGAGTTCCACTCGATGGTGTCGTCGAAGTACAACTCCTCGGAGGTCAGCGGCGTGTTCCACGGGGACACGGTGCCGAAGCAGTTCACCCAGGTGCCGTTGACGCTGGAGAAGTCCACCATGGTGGCGTCGTTATCGCGTACCACCCAGCGGCCTTCGCCGTCACGGATCAGGTGCAGGCGGCTCATGCCGCCGGGGCGGTCTTCCCAGTTGGTGAACAGGTAGCCTTCGTCCTCGCTCACCGGCACCCAGCCGTTGAAATCGGGATCGTTGGAAACCTTGATCAGGGCCTGGCCGTTCGCCACGGCGATGCCGCCCAGGCTGGGCTGGGGCGCGCCGGCCCAGGCGTCGCCCTGCTGGCCGAGCACGTTATAGCGGCCCAGGGCCACGCGCATCACCTGCTTCTCTTCCGGGGTTTCCGGCACGGACACGGCGGTAAAGGGCTTGCGCACGTCGGCGCCTTCGATCACGCCCACGGTGGCGAACTTGTAGATGTTGCCTTCCGCATCAACGGTGGTGTTGGCGTCGGAGGGGTGCTGGATATTGGTGAACACCTCGCCGTCGTCCTTGAGGAACAGGCCGGTGGCTTCGGAGCCCAGGGGCAGGGTGGCGATGCGGGTCAGGCGTTGCATCTGCGGGGTTTCACCGCCGCCCACGTCGTTATGGTCGCTGTCGCCGCCGCAGGCGGTCAGGGCGAGCGAGGTGGCGATGGCCAGCGCGCTCAGTTTAAAACGGGCGTCGTTCCTGGAATGCATGAATTGTTCTCCGTCTTATAAGAAGGGCATTGAGCTTGGGATGGGGCTCAAGCCTGGCGGAGAAATATGTCAATTCGGTGTACCGGCCGTCGCCGGCCGGCGACGGCGTTATTTTTTGCGCCGGCGGGTGATGATGACCAGGGCGATGGTCAGCCCCAGCACGCCGGCGGGAAACAGCATCAGCAGCCGCTCGCGGCGCTCGATCTTTTCGCGCTGGGCGTTGGCCTTCTGGATTTCCGGATGAACCGCGCCGTTGTCCTGGGCGGGGGCGGGCGGCGTCAGTCCCAGGCCCATGGCCAGGACCAGAGTGGCGAGAAAAAGGCGCATGGTGTCAGGCCTTTGTCGTTGAAGAAGAGGACCGCCGGGGAGGCGGAAACAAAAAGGGCTCCCAGAGGGAGCCCTTTTGGCGGTGAGCTTCTGGAGCTCATCCTGAATTGGTGCCGAGGAGAGGACTTGAACCTCCACGGGGTTGCCCCCACTAGCACCTGAAGCTAGCGTGTCTACCAATTTCACCACCTCGGCTTATCGATACCAGCCCGTTGGGCCTGTATCGCGAAAGCGCGTGCATTCTAGTATATGATGGCCGGATGTCAACGGTTGATTTCCTCTCTTTTCTCCGCTGCGTTAAGGTAGCCACCGCCAGCGCCGTTCAAAGTGCCGCCGGCGGCGCCCGATAAGAGGTGTCATACATGTATTTTCATAGAGGTTTTTGAATGTCATCCAGGAAACGCTACGAGGATCCCCACGCGGATCGGGAAGCGGAAAAGTACGAGAATCCGGTTCCCAGCCGTGAGCTGATCCTTAAGGTCCTCGACGACCAGGGAAAGCCGCTCGGCAAGCATGAGCTCGCCGACATCCTGGAGGTGGGCGAAGACGGAGAGGTGGGTCTGGAGCGCCGTCTCCGCGCCATGCTGCGCGATGGCCAGTTGGTGGAAAACCGCAACGGCAAGGTCGGCATCGCTTCGCGCATGGACCTGATCGCCGGTCGCGTGCAGGCCCACCGGGACGGATTCGGCTTTCTGATCGCCGACGACGCCGACCGTAAGGACCTGTTTCTGGCGCCGCGCCAGATGCAGAAGGTTATGGACGGCGACCGGGTGCTGGTCAGCGTGGCCGGCTTCAACCGCTTCGGCAAGGAAGAGGCGCGCATCGTCGAGATCGCCGAGCGGGCGGTCACCGAAATCGTCGGCCGCTACCGCAAAGAGGCCGGCGTGGCCTTTATCGATCCGGAAAACCGGCGCATCACCAAGGAAGTGCTGGTCGAGGACCACAACGGCCTGAAGCCGGGCGCCGGCGACCATGTGCGCGCCGAGATCACCCAATACCCGTCCCGGGACCATAACGTGCTGGTGCGGCTGGAAGAAGTCATCGCCACCCCGGAGCAGCCGGGCATGGAAGTGGACGTGGCCCTGCGCCGCTTCGAGATTCCCCACCAATGGCCGGAAGGCGTGGAGCAGGAAGCCGAGCGTTTCGGCGCCGAGGTGCCCCATCCCGCCAAGGCCCACCGGGTGGATCTGCGCGACCTGCCGCTGGTCACCATCGACGGCGAGGACGCCCGCGACTTCGACGACGCCGTCTATGTGGAGCGCCGCAAGCGCGGCGGCTGGCGGCTGATCGTGGCGATCGCCGACGTCAGCCACTATGTGCACCCGGGCAGTGCCCTGGACAACGAAGCCCACAAGCGCGGCAACTCCGTGTACTTCCCCAACCGGGTGGTGCCGATGCTGCCGGAGGCCCTGTCCAATGGCCTGTGCTCCCTGAACCCCCATGTGGACCGGCTGTGCCTGTACTGCGACATGCTGGTGTCCGCCAACGGCCGGGTGTCGCGCTTCGTGTTCCGCGAAGGCGTGATGCGCTCCCGCCACCGCCTCACCTATACCAAGGTGGGCGCGGTGATCGAGGAACCGGAATCGCAGCTGGCGATCGAGACCGTGGAGAGCCTGGACGACGAATCCCTGGATTCAATCTGGGCGTTCCACGAGATGTACGGCGCCCTGCGCCGGCGCCGGGAGCTGCGTGGCGCCATCGACTTCGAGAGCGACGAAAGTCGCATGCTCTACGACGAGAACAAGAAGATTCGCGACATCGTGCCGGTGCACCGCAACGTGGCCCACGTGATGATCGAGGAGGCCATGCTGGCGGCCAATATCTGCGCCGCCCGCCTGCTGGAGAAGGCCGAGGTGCCGGCGCTGTACCGCAACCACGAGCCGCCCAAGGAAGAGCGCCTGACCAACCTGCAGCAGTTTCTAGGTGGGTTGGGGCTGAGCATTCCCTGGTCGGAAGGTCCTATCGGGCCGCAGGTGTTCCAGCAGCTCGCCGAGACCATCGCCGAGCGCCCGGACCGCCAGGTGATCCAGACCATGATGCTGCGCACCATGTCCCAGGCGAAGTACGAGGCGGAGGTGAAGGGCCACTTTGGTCTGGCCTATAACGCCTACACCCACTTCACCTCGCCGATCCGCCGTTATCCGGACCTGCTGGTGCACCGCGCCATCCGTTTCCTGATCCGGGGCGGCGGCGAAACGCCCCACGCGGACAACCCCGGCGAACTGCCGGCCATCCCCCGGGATCACATCGTGCCCTACAGCCAGGGCGACATGGTCACCATGGGCGAGCACTGCTCGATGACCGAGCGGCGCGCCGATGAGGCCACCCGCGACGTGGTGCAGTGGCTCAAGTGTCAGTTCATGGAAGAGCGCCTGGGCGAGGAATTCGACGGCGTGGTCAGCGGCGTGGCCGCCTTCGGCCTGTTCGTGCAGATCCAGGACCTGAACATCGACGGCCTGGTGCATGTGGCCAACCTGGACAGCGACTACTACCACTTCGACGACGTCAATATGGCGCTGGTGGGCGAGTCCTCCGGACGCCGCTTCAGCCTCGGCGACGGCGTGCGTGTGAAGGTGGCCGGCGTGCACACCGACGAGCGCAAGATCGACCTGGAGCTGATCAGCAGCACCCCGTCGAAAAAGCCCCGTGGTGGTCGTAAGGGCGGCGGTTCCGGTGGCAAGGCCGGGAAAGGCGGCTCCGAGCGCGAGAAGCTGGCCCGGGGCGACCTGCCCAAGAAGGCCGCCGCCAAGAAAAGCGGCGCCCGCAAGGGACGCCGCCGTCGATGAGCAAGGGTCAGCCCAAGCCGCTGATGTACTCCGGTATCCACGCGGTGGAGTCGCTGTTGCGGCACCGCCCGGAAGCGGTGCTGGAGCTGTTCGTGCTGGATGCCCGGGCGAAGCGTGGCGACGCCCGCCTGGAGACGCTGATCATCGCCGCCCGGGACCAGGGCATCGCCGTGCAGATGGCGCGCCGGGAATCCCTGGACAAGCTGGCCGGCCCCCAGAACCAGGGGGTGGCGGCCCGCGCCCGGCCGCGCCGGCCCGGTGACGACGTGGCCCTGGACAACCACCTGGACCGCCTCGGCCGGCCGCCGTTGCTGCTGATTCTGGAAGGCGTCACCGACCCCCACAACCTGGGGGCCTGCCTGCGCAGCGCCGATGCCGCCGGGGTCGACGCGGTGATCGTGCCGCGCCGCCACGCCGCCGGCCTCACCCCGGTGGCCTGCCGCAGCGCCGCCGGCGCCGCCGAGTCGCTGCCGTACTTCGAGGTGGGCAACCTGGCGCGGCTGCTGGAACGCCTCCAGGAGCGCGACATCCGGGTCGCCGGCACCGCGCTCCACGAGAGCAGCACGTCCCTGTTCGAGTACCAGCCGCCGGCGGGCCTGGCGCTGATCATGGGCGCCGAGGGCGAGGGCCTGCGGCGCCTGACCCTGGAACGCTGCGACGACCTGCTGGCGATTCCCATGGCCGGTTATGTGCAGAGCCTGAATGTGTCGGTGGCCACCGGGGTGGTGTTGTTTCATCTGGTTGCCGCACGGAGGGATCGCGGCTGAAGCCGCTCCTGCACGCCCCGGGCGGGCCTCGGTAGGAGCGGCTTCAGCCGCGATCCGGCTTGAGCCTGCGGCCGGTCTGGGCTAGAATCCCCGCCCTTCCGCTTTCCCGGCCCGCCGGGGAGGCGGTCTCCTTGCCTCACCGCATAATGCGGGAGGCTGCCAATCCGTAAGGAGCCACAATGCGTCATTACGAAGTCGTGTTCCTGGTCCACCCGGACCAGAGTGAACAGGTACCCGCCATGGTGGAGCGCTACAGCGCCGTGATCACCGACGGCAACGGTATTATCCACCGCCAGGAAGATTGGGGCCGCCGCCAGCTGGCCTACCCGATCAACAAGATCCACAAAGCACACTACGTGCTGCTGAACATCGAATGTGACGGCGACACCCTCGCCGAACTGGAAAACACCTTCCGGTTCAACGATGCCGTAATCCGTCACCTCGTGGTTCGCCGTCACCGGGCCATCACCGAGCCCTCGCCGCTGGCGAAATCCAACGAGAAGGAGGAGGCCACCAGCTGATTTCCGACGGCAATCACTGCCAGTTGACCGGCGTCGTCGTTCGTCTCGAAAAGACAGCGATCACACCGGCCGGTGTACCCCGCCAGCGTTTCTGGCTGGAACACCGATCCCGGCAGGAGGAAGACGGTCATCCCCGTGAAGTCCAGGTACGCCTCGCCGTGGTTCTGGTCGGCCGCAAAGCCGAACTGATCCAGGGTCTGAAGGAAGGACAGAACGTGAGGGTGGCGGGGTTTCTCAGCCGGGCCGGTTACAAGGGCGAAGCCCGCGACCGGGTGCAGTTGATTGCGGAAACACTGGAGCCCCTGGACTAGGAATCGAGAGGAGATTATCCATGGCCCGTTTTTATCGCCGTCGCAAGTTCTGCCGCTTCACCGCGGAAGGTGTTGAGTTCATTGATTACAAGGACCTCGACACCCTGAAAGCCTACATCACCGAAACCGGCAAGATCGTGCCCAGCCGCATCACCGGCACCAAGGCGCGCTATCAGCGTCAGCTGGCCTCCGCTGTCAAGCAGGCCCGCTTTCTGGCGCTGCTGCCGTACTCCGACAGCCACGACAATTAAGCCGAGGGGACCGTCATGCAAGTGATCCTGCTGGAAACCATCAAGAACCTGGGTGACCTGGGCTCCGTGGTGGACGTTCGCCCCGGTTACGGCCGTAACTTCCTGATCCCGCAAGGCAAAGCCCTGCCGGCGACCAAGGACAACCTGGCCGAGGTGGAAACCCGCCGCGCGGAACTGGAAAAACAAGCCGCCGAGCAACTCAGCGCCGCCGAAGGCCGTGCCGAGAAGCTGGCCGAAGCGAGCATCACCGTGGCCGCCAAGTCCGGTGACGAAGGCAAGCTGTTCGGCTCCGTGGGCACCGCCAACATCGCCGATGCCATCACCGAGCAAAGCGGTGTGGAAGTGGCCAAGGCCGAAGTCAAACTGCCCTATGGCGCTATCCGCCAGACCGGCGAGTACGACATCGACCTGGCGCTGCACGCCGACGTGACCGTGACCATTAAGTTGGTCGTGGTGCCCCAGGAGTAATTACTCCCGGCACCCGGTCGGTCGCCGTTTGCCCCTGGTCGGGCGCGGTGACAGAATCAAGGGCACCGTCCGGTATCGGACGGTGCCTTTTTCTTTTCAGACACCCGATTCGCCACGCGGACCCGCCATGAACGAACCCCTGAGCCTGGACAACCATCTGCCGGACAACCTGCGCCTGCCCCCCAACTCCCTGGAGGCGGAACAGGCGGTACTGGGGGGGCTGTTGCTCAATAACGAGGCCTGGGACGATGTGGCCGAGCGGGTCGGCGCCAAGGACTTCTACCGCAAGGAACACCGGCTGATCTTCAAGGTGATCGGCCAGCTGGTGGAAGAGGAAAAGCCCTGCGACCTGGTTACCGTGTCCCAGGCGCTCACCCATCTGGGGCAACTGGACGACGTGGGCGGCATGACCTACCTGTCGGAGCTGGCCCGTAACACGCCCAGCGCCGCCAACATCACCGCCTATTCGGACATCGTCCGCGAGCGCAGCATCCTGCGCCAGCTGATCCAGGTGTCCCACGACATCGCCGACCAGTCGTTCAATCCCAAGGGCCGCCCGTCCCTGGAGATTCTCGACCACGCGGAATCGTCGATCTTCGAGATCGCCGAGCAGCAGAAAAAGGGCTCCGGGCCCCAGGACATCAAGTCGGTGCTCAAGAAGGCGGTGGACCGCATCGACGAACTGTACAAGAACAAGAACTCGCTGACCGGCCTGACCACCGGCTTCGAGGAGCTGGACAAGATGACCGCCGGCCTGCAGCCCGCCGACATGGTGGTGGTGGCCGGCCGGCCCTCCATGGGGAAAACCACCTTCGCCATGAACCTGTGCGAGAACGTGGCGCTCAAGGCGCACAAGCCGGTGCTGGTGTTCTCGATGGAAATGCCCGCCGACTCCATCGTCATGCGGATGCTGTCGTCCCTGGGGCGCATCAACCAGGGGGCGATCCGTTCCGGCCGCCTGGAGCAGGACGACTGGCCGCGCATCACTTCGGCGATCCAGATGCTCAGCGAGCAGAAATTCTATATCGATGACACGCCGGCGCTGAGCCCGCTGGAGATGCGCGCCCGCGCCCGCCGGGTGGCGCGGGAATGCGGCGGCGAGCTGGGCATGATCATGGTCGATTACCTGCAGCTGATGCAGGTGCCCGGCGCCGACAGCCGGGTCAACGAGATCTCCGAGATCTCGCGCTCGCTGAAGGGTCTGGCCAAGGAACTGCACTGCCCGCTGATCGCGCTTTCCCAGCTCAACCGCTCCCTGGAGCAACGCCCCAACAAGCGGCCGGTGATGTCGGATCTGCGGGAATCCGGGGCCATCGAGCAGGACGCCGACTTGATCATGTTCCTGTACCGGGACGAGGTCTATAACCAGGAAACCACGGAGAAGGGCATCGCCGAGGTGATCATCGGCAAGCAGCGGAACGGCCCCATCGGTACCGTGCGTCTGGCGTTCCGGGGCGAATTCACCCGCTTCGACGACCTGGCGCCGGAGTACTACCAGCAATACAGAAGCGACGAGTAGCGCGCCCATGCGTGGTACACGGCTGGAATTGCGACCCGGAGCCCTGGCCCATAACGCCCGCCGCGCCCGTGCCCTGGCCGGCGGCGCCCGGGTGTTCGCCATGGTCAAAGCCAATGGCTACGGCCACGGCCTGGGGCTGGCGGCCCGCGCCCTGGCCCACCAGGTGGACGGCCTGGGCGTGGCGCTGATGGAAGAAGCCCAGGCGCTGCGGCACCTGGGGCTGGCCCATCCGCTGCTGGTGGCCGAGGGCTTCTTCGACGACGAAGAACTGGCGCTGGCCGCCCGCCTGCACGCCGAGGTGGTGGTGCATTCCCCCTGGCAGGTGGACCTGCTGGTGGCCCGCCCCCGGCCGGTGGGAGTCTGGCTCAAGGTCAACACCGGCATGAACCGGCTGGGCATGGCGCCGGATCTGGCCCGGGCCCAGGCCGCCCGGCTGCGTGGCCTGAAAGGGGTCAAGCTGCTCGGCGTGATGAGCCACTTCGCCTGCGCCGACCTGGCCGAGGACACCCTCAGCGCCGCCCAACTGGCCCGGGCCCGCACCCTGGCCGGAGAGCTGGACGTGCCGCTCAGCGCCGCCAACTCCGCCGCCCTGATCCGCTATCCGGAAGCCCGCGCCGAGCGGGTGCGGCCGGGCATCATGCTGTACGGCTCTTCCCCGTTCGCCTGGCGCGCCGCCGCCGACCTGGACCTGCGCCCCACCCAGCGGTTCAGCGCCCGCCTGATCGCCATCAACCCGGTGCAGGCCGGCGACAGCGTCGGCTACGGGGCCACCTGGACCGCCCCCGGCCCCGGCCGGGTCGGGGTGGTGGCGGTGGGCTACGGCGACGGCTATCCGCGCCACGCCCCCAACGGCACCCCGGTGGCGGTGAACGGCCACCGCACCCGGCTGGCCGGCCGCGTCTCCATGGACATGATCACCGTGGACCTGAACGGCATCGACGCCCGGGTCGGCGACGAGGTGGAACTGTGGGGTGATGTGGTCAGCGCCGACGAAGTGGCCGCCGCCTGCGGCACCATCAGCTATGAATTGTTCTGTCAGGTCACCGC
Organism: Alloalcanivorax gelatiniphagus; assembly: GCF_005938655.1. Classification (GTDB taxonomy): domain Bacteria; phylum Pseudomonadota; class Gammaproteobacteria; order Pseudomonadales; family Alcanivoracaceae; genus Alloalcanivorax; species Alloalcanivorax gelatiniphagus. Next base: position 49,759 of record NZ_VCQT01000034.1, on the reverse strand, counting down.
GCGCCCGGTACGCGTGATCACCGAATAACGATACCGATGTAGGAGCGACTTTAGTCGCGATGACGGCCCAATCGCGGCTGAAGCGGAGCGCCGCCCGGCCGCTCCCACGGTACGTAGCAATAAGGAGCTCCCTTGGCCAAAAAGAAAACCGCCTTCGTATGCACCGACTGCGGTGCGGATTTCCCCAAATGGCAGGGCCAATGCCCGGCCTGCGGTGCCTGGAATACCCTGCAGGAATTCGTGGTGGACCCGGCCACGCCGAAAAGTCGTGGCGCCGAGCGCACCGGCTACAGCGGCGAGCTCACCGAGGTGCGCAACCTCAACGAGATCGTGCTGGAGGAAACGCCGCGCATCGGCACCGGCATGGGCGAGCTGGACCGGGTGCTGGGCGGTGGCCTGGTGCCGGGCTCGGCGATCCTGATCGGCGGGCACCCGGGGGCCGGTAAATCCACCTTGCTGCTGCAGGTCATGTGCCGGCTGGCGGACACCGAGTCGTGCCTGTACGTCACCGGCGAGGAATCCCTGTCCCAGGTGGCGATGCGCGCCGATCGCCTCAAGCTGCCCAAGGAAAAATTGCGCCTGGCGGCGGAAACCGACGTGGAGCAGATTCTCGACCTGGCCCGCAAGGAGCGCCCGCGCCTGCTGGTGGTGGACTCCATCCAGGTGATGTACCTGTCCGGGCTGCAGTCGGCGCCGGGCTCGGTGGCCCAGGTGCGCGAATGCGCCGCCGCCTTGACGCGTTTCGCCAAGCAAACCGGTACCGTATTGCTGCTGGTGGGCCACGTGACCAAGGACGGCACCCTGGCCGGGCCCAAGGTGCTGGAACACATGATCGACTGCTCGCTGATGCTGGAAGGCTCCACGGACTCCCGTTTCCGCACCCTGCGCGGGCTCAAGAACCGGTTCGGCGCGGTCAATGAACTGGGCGTGTTCGCGATGACCGGCGAAGGCCTGAAGGAAGTGAAAAACCCCTCGGCGATCTTCCTGAATCGCGCCGATGAGATCGCCGCCGGCTCCCTGGTCACGGTGGTCTGGGAAGGCACCCGGCCGCTGCTGGTGGAGCTGCAGGCGCTGGTGGACGCCAGCCATTTCGGCAACCCCCGGCGGGTGTGCGTGGGCCTGGAGGCCAACCGGCTGGCCATGTTGCTGGCGGTGCTGCACCGTCATGGCGGCATCCAGGTGGGTGACCAGGACGTGTTCGCCAACGTGGTGGGCGGCGTCAAGGTGGCGGAAACCGCCGCCGACCTGGCGCTGGTGCTGTCCATCGTCTCCAGCTTCCGGGACCGGCCCCTGGGTCGGGACCTGGTGGTGTTCGGCGAGATCGGCCTGTCCGGCGAAATCCGCCCGGTGCCCCAGGGCCAGGAACGGCTCCACGAGGCAGTGAAACACGGCTTCAAAAGGGCCATCATTCCCAAGGCCAACCGGCCCCGGCAATTGCCGGAGGGTGTCGAAGTGGTGGCGGTGGCCACCCTGGCCGAGGCCCTGGAACAATTGTAGGAGCGGCTTCAGCCGCGAACCGGGCATTATTCGCGGCTCATTCGCGGCTGAAGCCGCTCCTACGAAAAATCGAAGGAGCAAGGATGAAAAAGCAATTCGCGATCATGGGGCTGGGCGGCTTCGGGGAAGCCGTGGGCGTGGAACTGGTGCGGCTCGGTCACGAGGTCCTGGGCGTGGACTCCGACGAGGCCAAGGCCAATCAGCTCGCCGACAAGCTCACCCAGGTGGTGATCGCCGACGCCACCGACGAGGCCTCGCTCAAGGAACTGAAACTGGAGCGCTTCGACGCGGTGCTGGTGGCCATCGGCGAGAACATCGAAGCCAGCATCCTGTGCACCATGCACCTGGAATCGCTGAAGGCCAAGGAAGTGTGGGTCAAGGCGATCACGCCCACCCACCACAAGATTGTCGAAAAGCTGGGCGCCGAACGTATTTTCCATCCGGAGTACGAAATGGGGCTGCGGGTGGCGCAGACCATGGCGCACCCCAACATGCTCGATTATCTGGCGCTGGGCGATAACTACTTCGTGATCGAGGTACGCCCCGGCGAGGTGCTCGACGACAAGCCGTTCTCGGAACTGAAGATCGATCCGGACAAGGTGCGGCTGCTGGCCATCAAGCACGGCAACAGCGTGACCTTCGATCCGGTTCCGGACTACCGCCTGCGGCGTAACGATCACCTGATACTGCTGGGCGACGAGAAGGCCCTGCGCGAGTTCACCTCCAGCCTATGAGAAGCTGGCTGCCCCGGTTGCGCGGCCGCGTCACCCTGCGCGCGCGCATGCGTCGGGCCTGGCGGCTCAGTCCGCCGGCCTTGCTGGCCGGCGGCTTCGCGGTCTTCATCCTGATCGGCACGCTGCTGTTCTGGCTGCCGTTCGCCAGCCACGAGGGGCTGTCGCTGTGGCAGGCGCTGTTCACCGCCACCGCCTCGATCACCGTCACCGGCCTGTCGCTGGTGGACCCGGCCCGGGACCTGACCCTGTTCGGTCAGGTCGTGGTGATGGTGCTGTTCCATATCGGCGGTCTCGGCCTGATGACCTTCGCCGTGCTCACCGTGCTGGCCCTGGGCGGCCGCCTGGGGCTGGGCGGCCAGCGGCTGGTCCGCGAGGCGATGAACCAGACCTCCCCCGGCGACGTGGTGGTGCTGGTGCGGCAGGTGGCGCTGCTGGCGCTGACCCTGGAGCTGGCCGGCGCGGCGGTGCTGGCCACCGCCTGGGTGCCGGAGATGGGCTGGGCCCGGGGGCTTTGGATGAGCTTTTTCCATGCCGCCTCCGCGTTCAACAACGCCGGGGTGTCGATTCTTCCCGGTGGCCTGGCGCCCTGGGCCGCCACGCCCCTGACCACCATCGTCATCACCGGGCTGTTTATCGTCGGCGGGCTGGGTTTCACGGTGATCAATGATCTGTGGCATGAGCGCCGCTTCGGGCGCCTCAGCCTGCACAGCAAGCTGACTCTCACCGGCACCCTGATTCTGGCCGTCTCCGCCTGGCTCATGGTGATGGGGTTTGAATGGAACAACGGCAATACCCTGGCCGCCCTGGCCCCGGAGCAGCGGCCCTGGCTGGCCTGGTTCATGGCGGTGGTGCCGCGCAGCGCCGGCTTCGCGGTGGTGGACATCAGCGTCGCCTATGCGCCCACGGTGCTGCTGACCATGTTCCTGATCTTTATCGGCGGCGGCAGCAACTCCACCGCTTCCGGTATCAAGGTGAGCACCTTCATGGTGGTGATTCTGGCCACCCGGGCGTTTCTCACCGGCCGCCAGCGCCCCACCGCCTTTACCCGCATGGTGTCGCTGAAATCCGTGTTTCGCGCCTATACCGTGGTGGTGCTGAGCTTGCTGATGGTGATGCTGGGGTGTTTCTTCCTGGTCATCCTGGAACCGGAAATGCGGCCCATGGACGTGCTCTTCGAAGGTTTTTCCGCGTTCGGCAACGCCGGCATGACCCGGGGCATCACCGCCCACATGTCCATGGCCAGCCAGGCGGTGGTCATGGTGTTGATGTTCGTGGGCCGCATCGGCCCCCTGGCGCTGGCCTTCTCCCTGGCCCGGCCGCGACCGGTGCGGCTGCGCTACGCGGAGGATGAGGTGCAAATCGGGTGAGCGGCGCGCGATGAAAAGCTGGCAGCCCCGCGTCAGCGGCCGTCTTACCCTGCGGGCGCAACTGCGCCGGCCCTGGCGGTTCAGCCCGCCGGCGTTGCTGGCGCTGAGTTTTCTGACGCTGATCCTGATTGGTGGTCTGCTGCTGTGGCTGCCGATGGCCAGCCACGGTGGGCTGGGGCTGGGCCAGGCGATGTTCACCGCCTGCTCGGCGGTCACCGTTACCGGTCTGGTGGTGGTGGACACCGGCAGTGTGCTCACCGGCTTCGGCCAGGCCGTGGTGCTGGTGCTGATCCAGCTGGGCGGCCTGGGCCTGATGACCTTCGCCGGGCTGACCATTCTTGCCCTGGGCGGCCGGCTCGGCCTTGGCGGGCGGCGGCTGGTGCGCGAGGCGCTGGATCAGACCGACCCCGGTGACGTGCTGGTGCTGGTCGGCCACATCGCCATTCTGGCGCTGTCCCTGGAACTGCTCGGTACTCTGCTGCTGGCCCTGGTGTGGGTGCCGGAAATGGGCTGGGGCGGTGGTCTCTGGTTCAGCCTGTTCCATGCGGTTTCCGCCTTCAACAATGCGGGCTTCGGCCTGCGCCCGGACAGCCTGATGTCGTGGGCCGGGCAGCCCCTGGTCAACACCGTGATCACCGCGCTGTTCATCATCGGCGGCCTGGGGTTCACGGTGATCCTGGATCTCTGGCGCCGGCGGCGCCTGGCCCGCCTTACCCTGCACAGCAAGCTGACGCTCGCCGGCACCGCCATTCTGGCGTTGGGCGGCTGGCTGTTGATGCTGGGCTTCGAGTGGCACAACCCGGGCACCCTGGGCGGGCTGCCGGTGGCGGACCGGTTCTGGGCGGCCTGGTTCGCGGCGGTGACGCCGCGCACCGCCGGCTTCAACAGCATCGACACCGGCGCCCTGGGCATGCCGGCCACGCTGCTGACCATGCTGCTGATGTTTATCGGTGGCGGCAGCAACTCCACCGCCTCGGGCATCAAGGTGTCCACCTTCATGGTGGTGCTGCTGTCCACCTGGGCGATCCTGCGCGGCGAACAGCAGCCGCGCCTGTTCCGCCGGGCGGTGGCGGTGGCGGCGGTGTTTCGGGCCTACGCGGTGGTCATGCTCAGCGTCATGCTGCTGATGCTGGCGGCCTTCGTGCTGGTGATCCTGCAGCCGCAGATGAAGCCCCTGGATCTGCTGTTCGAGAGCTTTTCCGCGTTCGGTACCGTGGGGTTGTCCCGGGGGATTACCGCCGAGTTGGGCGCGCCGGGGCAGGGCATTCTGATGTTGCTGATGTTCGTCGGCCGCATCGGGCCGCTGGCGTTCGCCTATGCGCTGGCGAGGCCGAATCCTGCCCGGGTGCATTACACCGAGGCCGATGTGCAGATCGGTTGAAGGCGGTCAGAGGCCGTCGGCGGCCAGGTTCAGGCGCCGGTCCCGCCACCAGCGCCAGGACGCCACGGTGTCGAAGAACAGCGCCACGGAATTGACCATCACCACCATCACCGCCAGCAGCCACTCATCCCACGCCATGGCGTCCGGGCCCCAGCCCCCGATCAGCCGCGCCACCAGCGCCGCCTGCAGCGGTACCCAGGCGAGAAGATGGGGCAGGGCCAGCGCCCGGTTCAGGGAGGCATACCGCCACAGGGTGAGGCCGTTGGCGGCCATTACGAAAGCGCTGGCCCAGGCCACCGCGTGGCCACTGGCGGTGTGCAGCATGAAAAAGCCGGCGGCGTTCACCGGAATCAACACCAGCATGATCCACAGACGCATCCACAGTGGCAGGCGGCGGTAGGAATTCTGGATGCGGTCCAGGCGTTCGATATGACTCATGCGGCCCTCGTGATGCGTCGGTTCGGCGAGGCCGGCATTCCGCTTCAGGCGGTGTCCCGGCCGGTGAGCGCCGCGCCCTGGAAATCACGGTCTGATGCTCGACGGCGTCAAGATGGTGGTGGCGACCTTCGCTTTCAAGCGCCGGCGTTGCACCGGTGCCACTTATGTCGCCTTTTTCCCCGCTGCCGGCCGCCGGTGCGGGCTCAGGGTGAGGTGGACTGGCCGGCGGGGTCCCCGTTCAGGGACCAGTCGTAGTCCAGAAAATCGATCTCCAGGTCGCCGGCGCGCAGCCGTTGGCGGGCGTCGCCGGGCAGTGCCAGGGCGTCGCCCTGGTCCGCCAGCCAGGCGCCCAGGCTGCCGGCGGCGGCCTCGAAATCCTCCTGATACCAATCGAAGATGGAAGACACTTCCAGCACCCCGTCGCGGTACCGGTTGCGCTGGCGGTCGGAGAGAAAACGTCCGGTGGCGTCGTCCAATTGCCGGTCAAGAGCGCCGGCGGTGTAGGCTTCCGGGCGCAGGGCCGGGCAGCCCACCGAGGCGCAATTGACGGCGAAATGAATGCGCGCGTCCATCAGGGCCGGGTTGTCCCGGATCAGGCCGTGCTCCACGTCGTCCAGGGTGCGCTCCTTACCCAGCAGGGTGAAGAAGCGCTGTTTCCAGGGACCACGGAAGATCGAGCCGATGTCGCGGATGGAATCCGGCCTTGGGTTCTGGCGCAGAATCAGTTCCACGGTAAAGGCATTGTAGGCGTTGATCAGAAACGCCAGCCGGGCGTCCCGGGGCCACTGCTGAAACCGCTCCGCGCTGACCGCCGAGAGCCGCTCCAGATAGGCGTGCAGGGCCTGCCGGTCCGTGGCGAAGCCGTCATAGTCCACGGTGGAGGTGCGCCCCTGCCGCTGCCACGTAACGTGGTCCCGCAGCAGGGTGTCCCAGGCGCCGTGATCGAACGGTCGCTCGGCCAGGGCCGGCGACACGCTCAGGGCCAGGAGCAGCAGCCCCAGCAACCCGCGTTGAACATAAACCATGACGGCTCTCCGCGATAACAGGGACAGCCAGCTTACTCGCTTCGGTGTAGCGTTGGAGTGAGCGCTTGATCGGACTCGGCGTCGGAGGCACGGAAGAACCTCATTTGCCGCAGCAGATCGTTGGCCTGGTCCTGCAGCGACCGGCTGGCGGCGCTGGATTGTTCCACCATGCTGGCGTTCTGCTGGATCGCCGCGTCCATCTGCGACACCGCCAGATTCACTTGCTCGATGCCCTGGGTCTGTTCGCGGCTGGCCACGGCGATCTCGCCCACCAGCGCGGTGACCTGATCCACGCCCTTGGCGATTTCCCCGAGGGTTTCGGCGGCCTTGTCCACCAGGGCAGTGCCGGTGTCCACCCGGTCCACGCTTTCGTCGACCAGCGTCTTGATTTCGCGGGCCGCCTCGGCGCTGCGTCCGGCCAGGCTGCGTACCTCGCCGGCCACCACCGCGAAGCCACGGCCCTGTTCGCCGGCCCGGGCCGCTTCCACCGAGGCGTTCAGCGCCAGCAGGTTGGTCTGGAAGGCGATCTCGTCGATCAACGAAACGATGCTGGTGATCTTGCGGCTGGAGCTGCTGATTTCCGCCATGGCGGAGATCGCTTCCCGGGCGATGTCGCTGCCCTGTCTGGCCTGGCCGCTGACACGTTGCGCCAGCCCGTCGGCCTCGTTGGCGTTGTCCGCGTTCTGGCGCACGGTGGAGGTAATCTCGTCCATGGACGCGGCGGTCTCTTCCAGGCTGGCGGCCTGGTCCTGGGTGCGCCGGCTCAAATCGTCGGTGCCCTGGGAGATTTCGGTGGAGGCGATGCTCACCGATTCGGCGTTGTCGCGCACCGAGAGCACCACGTCGGAGAGTTTCTCCTGCATGGTCACCAGATCACGGAGCATGTCACCGAATTCGTCCTTGCAGGTCACATCGATGTCGTCGTCCAGTCGACCTTCCGCCATGGCACGTGCCACATGGCGGGCCTTGCCCAGCGGCGTCATGATGCCGCGCACCAGCCAGAAGGTCAGCCCCAGCGCCACCAATACGGAAACCACCATCAGACCGATGACCACATTGCGGGACGCCTTATAGTTGGTCAGTGCCCGGTTGTAATGGGTATCGGCCTGTTCCCGGTTGCGCGTTACCAGGGCGCCGATCAAGTCCTGCGTTTGCGTGTAGCCTTCGCCCACTGCTCCATTGGCCAGCAGGTTGGCTTGATCGAAGTCGCCGGCGATCATCAGAGCTTTAAGCTCATCGAGGTTGGCGCGCAGCGCTTTCAAGCTTTCCTGGAAGCGCTCGGCGATGGCCCGTTCCTGGTCTCCGCTGATCCGCTGAGGAAAATAATCCGCCCAGTACTGATCGATTTTCAGGTCGTTTTCCTTGACCTCATCCTCCATTTTTCTGGCCAGGCTGACATCGCGGTCCCGCTGGGCAGCGGTGATGATGATGCGGGTGTCCATCAGTGACTCGTGCACCGTGGCCAGGTCCAGCAAGGTGATCAGGTTCTGATTGTACGTTTGTTCCAGGTTTTCTCTCACGGAACTGGTGCTGATGATACCCATCACGCCAATAATGATGAGCAGCACGATGCAAAGACCCAGGCTTAGGGAAAGCCTTAGTTTGACGCTTCTGTTGAGCAGCATAGGAAGGAGCCTTGTATGGATGTTTCAGTGTCGGTGCGGCTTTCCCGACGGACGTTTTAGTCCTGCCGCTTGGTACAATGGCGTCCGTGTCCCATGCTCTATCGGCGCGGCTCAGCAGTAGTTAACAGCTTGCATATATTTTCTGTAACAGCTTTGATCCTTCACGCTATCGTCTCGCATCGTGAAACCGTTGCACCCAGCGGAGCAGTTTCTCCGGCTTGTGCGCCTTCTTCCATTCGCCGGCGGCGAACTTGTTGGCTTCGGCGCGCGTGGGGTAGATGTGGATGGTGCCGAGAATCTTGTTGAGGCCAAGGCCGTGCTTCATGGCCAGCACGTATTCGCTGATCAGGTCCGAGGCCGCCTCGCCGACGATGGTCACGCCGAGAATGCGGTCCTTGCCCGGCGGCGTGAGCACCTTGACGAAACCCCGGTCGCTGCCGTCGGCGATGGCCCGGTCCAGATCGTCGATGCCGTAGCGGGTCACCTCCACCTCGATGCCTTTTTCCCGGGCCTCGTTTTCGTTCAGTCCCACCCGCGCCACCTCCGGCGCGGTAAAGGTGGCCCAGGGAATCACCCGGTAGTCGGCCTTGAAAGTCTTCAGGATGCCGAACAGGGCGTTGACCGCGGCGTACCAGGCCTGGTGGGCGGCCACATGGGTGAATTGGTAGGGGCCGGCCACATCGCCGCAGCCGTAAATATTGGGGAAGCGGGTGCGCAGCCGCTCATCCAGATCCAGGGTGCCGTTGTCGCCGGTGGCGATGCCCAGCTCCTCCAGGCCCAGGCCGGCGGTGTTGGCGCGCCGGCCCACCGCCACCAGTACCGCGTCGAAGGGAATTCGTCGCGGCCCCTGTTCGCTGTCCGTAACAACACACTGTTCGCCGTCCTCGACGGTGAAGCGGACCGCCTGGTGGCCGGTGAGCAATTCCACCCCGTCCTCGCCCAGCGCCGTGGCCACCGCCTCGGCCGCGTCGTCGTCTTCACGGGGCAGCAGGCGCGGACCTTTCTCCAGCTGGGTCACCCGGCTGCCGAGCCGGGCAAAACTCTGTGCCAGTTCGCAGCCGATGGGGCCGCCGCCCAACACCAGCAGGCGAGGCGGCAGTTGATCGATTTGCCACAGCGTTTCCGAGGTCAGCACGCGCACCTGATCAATGCCGGGAATCGGCGGCAGCCACGGGCGGGCGCCGGTGGCGATGATGATCGCCCGGGCGCTCAGGCGCCGTTCACCGTCGGCGGTCTCGACGGCCACTTCCCAGGGCGACACCAGCCGCGCCCGCCCCTGGATGCAATCCACGCCCAGGGCCTGGTAGCGCTCCACCGAATCGTGGGGCTCGATGCGGCCGATCACCCGCTGGATGCGCGCCTGGATATCGGCGAAGTCGAACTCCGTGGTAATGCGCTTGAATCCGTATCGCTCCGACACCTTCGGCAGATGCGCCAGGGAGGCGCTTTTGATCAGTGCCTTGGAGGGCACGCAGCCGGTGTTCAGGCAATCGCCGCCCATCTTTTCCGCCTCGATCAGCGACACCCGGGCTTTTACCGTGGCGCCGATGTAGGCGCTCACCAGGCCGGCGGAACCGGCGCCGATCACGATCAGGTTGCGATCAAAATGCTTGGGCTTTTGGTATCCCCGATACATCTTGCGGCGCTGCACCAGCGCCAGCGCCGCCTTGGCCAGCCAGGGGAACAGCCCCAGCAACACGAACGCCCCCAGCAAGCCGGGCGACAGCAAGCCGGACAACGACGACAGTTCGCCCAACTGGGTGCCCGCGTTCACGTACACAGCGGTGCCGGCCAGCATGCCCACCTGGCTGACCCAGTAAAAGGTCCAGGTCTTCAGGGGCGTCAACGCCATCAGCAGATTGATCACGAAAAACGGAAAGGCGGGAATCAAACGCAAGGTGAAGAGATAAAAGGCGCCGTCCTTCTCCACGCCGGCATTGATCTTTTTCAGCCGCTCGCCGAAGCGCTCCTGCACCGCGTCCTTGAACAGAAACCGGGCCGCCAGAAACGCCAGGGTGGCGCCCAGGCTGGAGGCGAACGACACCAGCAGCAGTGCCACCCAGAACCCGAACAGCGCCCCCGCCGCCAGGGTCATGATCGCCGCCCCCGGCAAACTCAGGGCCGTGACCAGCACATACAGCGCGAAGAAGCCGCCCAGCACCGCCACCGGATGCTCGCTGGCCAGGGTCTGAAATGCCCCCTGCTGTTGCTTCAGGTAATCCAGGCTCAGGTACTGCCCCACATCGAAAAAGAAGTAGCCCGCCACCAGCGCCACGATCACCAGCAGCAACGTCATCTTCTTAATGCTCATAATTCACCCTTATCCACTGGGACGTTTTTGCCCGGCGATTGGCAACCACTGTTACGTTTGTGACGAGCCGGATCCGGCGCCCTCACTGTGGAAGGGGTGCGAACCCGGTAGGGTTCCGACGTTAGCAGCGCGTTACGGCGCCCGCCGTGAAGGCTGCCATGAAGAAAGTAAGCGGGAAGGCGGGGTCAGTCCAGGTTGTCCAGCCGGAGAGCGGCTTCCAGGGACATCGGTTTGCCGATCAGGTAGCCCTGCACCTTGGTCACGCCCAGGCGCCGCAGCGTATCCAGTTCGGCCTGGGTTTCCACCCCTTCGGCGATCACCCGGACGTCCATGACTTCCGCGAAGCGGATCAGGGCGGCGGCCAGCGCCTGGCGGCCCTGGTCGCGGTGAATGCCGCGAATCAGGGTGAGATCCAGCTTGATGATGTCCGCCTTCAGTTCCAGCACATGCTGGAAGCTGGCGTAGCCGGCGCCGGCGTCGTCGACGGCGATATCGACGCCCTTCTCCCGTAACGGCGCCAGCGCTTCGCGCAACGCCGTATAGTCGTCGATGCGGGCGTGTTCAGTGATTTCCAGCAACACTCGATGGGCGGGCCATTGCTCCAGGCCGGCGAGAAAGCCGCCATCGAGCAAATGCTCCGGCGACACGTTCAACGACAGGTAAACGGAGTCCGGCAGGGGCGCGGCGGTTTTCAGCGCGGTGTCCGCCGCCAGCTTTTCCAGGGCCAGCCCCAGCCCGACGGCATGGGCATCGGCGAACCACTGATCCGGCGGCCGGTAGGGTTCGGTGGTGAACCGGGTCAACGCCTCGAAGCCCACCACCCGCCGTTTTTCCATGTGGAAAATAGGCTGGAACAGGGTGTGCAACCGTTTGTGTTCGAGGGTATCCAGCACCCGTTCGCGGATCGGGCGATCCTGATCCTGCTGTTGCAGTTGTTTGCCGATCAGACGACCGGCGAAGTCGGCGAAGGCGCTGAGCAGATCCAGGTCTCTCTGGTCCAGCTTGCTGCCGGCTTGATGGTCGAAGCAGCAGAAACTGCCGAACAGGGAACCATCGGGTAGATGCACCGGCACGCCGATATAGTTGGCGATGTCCAATGCATCGGTGACCGGCATGGTCCGCGTCATGTCATGCTGGCGGGTGTCCGGCACGATGCCTTCCAGTTCGCCGCTGGCGATGTAGTGGCAATAGCTGTCCGGCAGCGCATGGGAATCGCCGGGTCGCAGGGCGGTGGAATGTCGCCGGGTATCCACGTACCGGATCACCCGTCGCCCTTCCAGAAATTCAGCAATAAAGGCTACGTCCATGCCCAGGTGGGTTCTGAGCGTGGTGAGAATATGCTGAATATCCGCGATGTCGTGCCCCGCGCCGATACCGGGATCGGCGGCGATCAGGGGGGCAATCAGGCTGTCATCACCCATGGCCAGTCCAGACGGAAAATGAGGGCGGTAGGCTAGGGCCGTGCCCGCCAAAGTCAATATACAGCTCCTTGCAGCCCGACGCGCCCCGGCCCCAAGGCTTATGACCGGCCCTGGGCCGTCGGGGAGGCGCCACCGGGGGATCGGTGCCGGCGCCAGCGGCGTTCCCAACCGATTCCGCTGACCAGGCCCAGCAACAGACCGCCGGCGGTGAGCGCCGGCCGCCATCCGGCGAGATCGATCCCCGCCGTGCCACTGGTCACCGGTAAATAGTGCGTGGCGGCGCCGGGGCGGCGGCTGAACCGTTGCAGATAAGCGCCAATACGGTCGCCGCTGGCCACCGGCGTCGGGCTTTGCACCTTGAGCCGCGTCGGGCCCGGACCCGGCCAGGCGACGCGCACCTCACAGCGATGGCCGAGCCACAGCAACAAAGGGTCCCGGTGGCAGCCGGCCAGCGCCGAGACCGTGCCGGTGCGCAGGGCCTTGCCTTTATCCGCGTACAACACCGTGGCGATATCCATGCCCGCGGTGGGGATCAGAAAGCCCACCGCCAGGCAAAGCATCACGCGCAACTGGCCGACCACCCTGTCGCCGCCCGCGCCCTGCTGTGGATGGGCGTGGCCGTGGCGGCAATGGCGCAGGTCCAGTACCGCCAGGGTCACCAGTGCCGCCAGCAGACCCGCCAGACCCAGTGCCAGGAAGCCGCTCACCGGCGTGGCCCTCCGTGGTCAGGCAATGCGCGCCGGGGCACGGCTGGCTTCCAAACGAATGGCGATCAGCTTGGAGGTGGGCGTGAAGCTGCCGTCTCCGTAGCTGTCCATGGGCACCAGCGGGTTGGTTTCCGGATAGTAGGCGGCGGCCTGGCCGGCGGGCACGTCGTACTCAAGCAGGGTGAAATCGCTCACCCGCCGCTCCACGCCATCGCGCCACAGCGACACCAGATCGATTTTGTCACCCGGTTTGAAGCCCAGGCGTTTGATGTCCGCGGCGTTGGCGAACACCACCTTGCGGCCGTTGTGCACGCCCCGGTAGCGGTCGTGCAGGCCGTAGATGGTGGTGTTGTACTGGTCATGGGAACGCAGCGTTTGCAGCACCAGGTCCGGTTCATCGCCACGGGCCAGGATCTCACCGTCCACCAAGCTGTCCGGCAGCGGGTTGCTGGCCAGATGGGCCTGGCCGCTGCGGGTGTGCCACTCACGGTCGCGGGCCGGGTTGCCCAGATAGAAGCCGCCCGGGTGTTTAAGCCGCTGGTTAAAATTCTCGAAGCCGGGGATGGTGTCCTGGATCAGTTCGCGGATGCGGTCGTAGTCCTCCACCAGGGCGGACCAGTCCACCGGCGTTTTGCCCAGGGTGGCCTCGGCGATGCCGGCGATGATCGCCGGTTCGGAACGCATGCGGTCGGACAACGGCTTAAGCTGGCCGTGGGAGATGTGCACCATGGAGAACGAATCCTCCACGGTGACGCCCTGGGGCCCGGCCGCCTGGCGGTCGATGTCGGTGCGCCCCAGGCAGGGCAGAATCAGGCCCTCCTTGCCGCACACCAGATGGCTGCGGTTGAGTTTGGTGCTGATCTGCACGGTCAGCTCGCAGCTGCGCAGCGCCTCATGGGTGCGCGGCGTGTCCGGGGTGGCCTGGGCAAAGTTGCCGCCCAGTGCCAGGAACACCTTGAGCTTGCCCGCCACCATGGCCTGCAGGGTGGTAATCACGTTGTAGCCGGGCTTCCGGGGTGGCTGGAAACCGAAGCGCTTTTCCAACGCGTCCAGCAGCGCCGCCGGCGGTTCGTCGGCGATGCCCACGGTGCGGTCGCCCTGCACATTGGAGTGGCCGCGCACCGGACACAGGCCGGCGCCTTCGCCGAACTGGCCGCGCAGCAACTGCAGGTTGGCGATTTCCTGAATGGTGGGCACCGAGTGTTTGTGTTGGGTGATGCCCATGGCCCAGCAAATGATGATCCGCTTGCTGTCCCGATGGATGCGCGCCGCCTGTTCGATCACGTCGCGGCTCAGGCCGGATTGTTCCTCGATGTGTTCCCAGGAGGTGGCGTCCACCTGCGCAAGATAGTCGTCCAGGCCGGTGGTGTGCTCGGCGATAAAAGCATGGTCGAACACCGGCTCGCCGCCGTTCTCCGCCGCCTCCCGGTCCCACTGCAGCAGCCACTTCACCATGCCGCGCACCGCCGCCATATCGCCGCCCAGGGCAGGGCGGAAGTAGGCGGTATTCAGCGGCGAGGAACCGCCGGTGAGCATTTCCTTCGGGTCCTGGGGCGCCTGGAAGCGTTCCAGACCGCGCTCGCGCAGCGGGTTGAACACCGCCACCTGGGCGCCGCGTTTCACCGCGTCGCGGATCGGTTCCAGCATGCGCGGGTGGTTGGTGCCCGGGTTCTGGCCGAAGATAAACAGCGCGTCCGCTTTCTCGAAATCCTCGAAGGTCACCGTGCCCTTGCCGGTGCCGATGCTTTCCGCCAGGGCCACGCCGCTGGCTTCGTGGCACATGTTCGAGCAGTCCGGAAAATTGTTGGTGCCGAAGGCGCGCACGAACAGCTGGTAGAGAAACGCCACCTCGTTGCTGGCGCGGCCGGAGGTATAGAAGGCGGCGTCGTGGGGGCTGTCCAGGTTCTTCAGGTGGCGGGCAATCAACGCGAAGGCATCGTCCCAATCGATCGGCTCATAGTGGTCGGTGGCCCGGTTGTAGACCATCGGTTCGGTGAGCCGGCCCTGGAATTCCAGCCAGTAATCGTCCTGCTTGAGCAGGTCGCTGACGCTGTGTTCCGCGAAGAAAGCGGCGTCCACCCGGCGGCTGGTGGCTTCCCAGTTCACCGCCTTGGCGCCATTCTCGCAGAACTTGATCATGCCGCCCTGGGGCGCCTCGCCCCAGGCGCAGCCGGGGCAGTCGAAACCATTGCTCTTGTTGGTCTTCACCATGGCGAACAGGTTCTTGAACGGCTGCTTGCTCTCGAACCAGTGGTCGGTGACGGCGCGCAGGGCGCCCCAACCGGCGGCGGGGCCCGGGTAGGGCTTGAAGCGCAACCGATCAGCGGGGGTATGAGGATCACTCATTGGGGGTCTCCATGTTCCCGGGCCCGTATTCCGGGAGTCAGGGGGTCGGGCTGTACAGCCGCGGCGCGCCCTGCCGCGGCTGGTGAATCAGATTCAGAGCACTGCGTCGTGCCTGGCGCACGCTCAGCGAGGACGGCGCGGACAGGCTCACCAGGGTGCCGGCGCCGGCGCGCACCGCCTTGTGGATCAGCTCCAGACCACAGCGGCTGGTGATCGCCAGAAAGCCGTCCGCCGGGTCCAGGCCCTGGCGGACGCAGGCGCCGATCAGCTTATCCAGGGCGTTGTGCCGACCGATGTCCTCACGGCAAAGCCGCGTTTCGCCGTTGCCGTCCACGTAAATCGCCGCGTGCATGGCGCCGCTGTGCCGCGCCAGCCGCTGGGTGGCCTGGAAGCGCTCGCGCAGCGCCTCCAGGTGCTCCGGCGGCGGCAACGGGGCCCGGGGGCGCACCGGCAACGGCGGCAGTGCCTGATCCAGCGCTTCCACGCCGCACAGTCCGCAGCCGCCGGTGCCGGCCTGGCCTCGCCGCTGCTGCTTGAAGCCGGCGAAGGCGCGGCTGCTCAGCGTCACCGCCACCTCCACCGCGTCCTCCAGGACCGTCAGCTCGATGTCGTAGAGGGCGCGGGCGTCATCCACCAGACCGGCGGTCAGGGTGAAACCGGTGACGAAGTCTTCCAAGTGTTCCGGAGTGGCCATCATCACCGCGTGATTGATGCCGTTGTAGCTGATCGCCACCGCCACCTCGGCGGCCAGCGCCTGTTCACCAACGGCGTCATCGGCGCCGTATTCCCGATAGGCGAAACGGGGCGACGGATCGTTCAGCGGTGTCTCTGCGGGATCATGCCCGGCCTCGTGCCGGGGCGGGGAGGTCATGCCGGTGCCTCTTGCGGTTGGCGTCTGCGGTTCTCGGCCAAAGGATAGGCGCTTTGCGGGCGCCGTCCAAATAACCAATGCCTATCGGCCGATGTCGGATGCTTCTTGAGCTTGGCGTTGACCGCTGGGAGGGTTTTGGGCTGTGGTGGTGGGCCGGGTGCAGGCTGACAGGCGGGCATCGCGGCTGAAGCCGCTCCTACAACTGTTCTGTTATGTAGGAGCGGCTTCAGCCGCGATCATCCAGCATCCGGGCGGACTTACACCTCGATGCGTTTGTACTTCATGCGCTTGGGCTGCA
Source organism: Alloalcanivorax gelatiniphagus (assembly GCF_005938655.1). GTDB lineage: Bacteria > Pseudomonadota > Gammaproteobacteria > Pseudomonadales > Alcanivoracaceae > Alloalcanivorax > Alloalcanivorax gelatiniphagus. The sequence goes on along the minus strand of NZ_VCQT01000034.1, from coordinate 33,738 downwards.
GGGCCTCGTCGCCGAGCTGCTTGCGGCGGTATTCCTCGAACTCGGTATAGGAGCCTTCGAACCATTCCACCTGGGCGTCGCCCTCGAAGGCGAGGATGTGGGTGGCCACCCGGTCCAGGAACCAGCGGTCGTGCGAGATCACCACGGCGCAGCCGGGGAACGCCAGCAGCGCTTCTTCCAGGGCGCGCAGGGTTTCCACGTCCAGGTCGTTGGTGGGTTCGTCGAGCAGCAGTACGTTGGCGCCCTGCTTGAGCAGTTTGGCCAGGTGCAGCCGGTTGCGCTCACCACCGGACAGGTCACCGACCCGCTTCTGCTGGTCGCCGCCCTTGAAGTTGAAGCGGCCCAGGTAGGCGCGGCTGGGCACCTCGTAGTTGCCGATCTTGAGGATGTCGTTGCCGTCGGAGACCTCTTCCCAGACGGACTTCTTGGCGTCCAGGTCTTCGCGGCTCTGGTCCACGTAGGCCAGGTCCACGGTCTCGCCCTTGTCGATCTCGCCGGAATCCGGGGTTTCCTCGCCGGTGAGCATGCGGAACAGGGTGGTCTTACCGGCGCCGTTGGGGCCGATGATGCCGACGATGGCACCGCGCGGGATCGAGAAGTTCAGGTTCTCGTAGAGCAGCTTGCCGTCGAACTGCTTGCTGACATCCTTGATCTCGAACACCTTCTCACCCAGGCGCTCGCCGGGCGGGATATACAGTTCCTGGGTTTCGTTGCGCTTCTGGAAGTCCTGGCTGGCCAGTTCCTCGAAGGCGTTGACCCGGGCCTTGTTCTTGGCGCGCCGGCCTTTCGGGTTCTGGCGCACCCATTCCAGCTCTTTCTCCACGGTTTTGCGGTGGGCGCTTTCGCTCTTGGCTTCCTGCTCCAGGCGCTGCTCTTTCTGTTCCAGCCAGGAGGAGTAGTTGCCCTTCCAGGGAATGCCTTCGCCCCGGTCCAGTTCCAGAATCCACTCGCAGGAGTTGTCCAGGAAGTAGCGGTCGTGGGTCACCGCCACCACGGTGCCGGGGAATTCGTGCAGGAAGCGCTCCAGCCAGGCCACGGACTCCGCGTCCAGGTGGTTGGTGGGCTCGTCCAGCAGCAGCATGTCCGGGGCGCTCATCAGCAGGCGGCACAGCGCCACCCGGCGGCGCTCACCGCCGGACAGGTTGGCCACGTTGGCGTCCCAGGGCGGCAGCCGCAGGGCGTCGGCGGCGATGTCCAGGCGGCGCTCAATATTGTGGGCGTCGGTGGCTTCGATGATGTTTTCCAGCTTGGCCTGTTCCTCGGCCAGCTTTTCGAAGTCCGCGTCCTCTTCCGCGTAGGCGGCGTACACCTCTTCCAGGCGGGTCTGGGCGTTGCGGATCTCGGACAGGGATTCCTCGACGATCTCACGCACGTTCTTGTCCGGGTCCAGGTCCGGCTCCTGGGGCAGATAGCCGATGTTGATGCCCGGCTGCGGGCGCGCCTCGCCCAGGTAGTCCTTGTCGACGCCGGCCATGATGCGCAACAGCGTGGACTTGCCGGCGCCGTTCAGGCCCAGCACGCCGATCTTGGCGCCGGGGAAGAACGACAGGGAGATGTCCTTGAGGATCTGCTTTTTGGGCGGGACGACTTTGCCCACCTTATCCATGGTGAAGATGTACTGGGACATAGTAAGGAACTGCCTGAAATCACTGTGAAAGGCCCGTCATACGGGGGCGGGCGGAATGGCGCCTAAACTAACCGAACCCGGCCCGGGATGAAAGCCCGTGCCGGGCGCGCCTAAAGTTCCCGGGGCGGCTGCCGATAGCGGAAGGGGGAAATAAAAAAAGCGGGCCTTTTGTCCGCAACGGAACGGGAGTCTGGTTGTGTTCGCTAAATTAAACCGTATCAATGTGAAGTACGGCGCCGCCTTTATTGGCGTGGCGCTGGCTCTGGCCCTGGTGGTCACCGCCAACGCGGTGCTGGTCAATACCGTCAAGAACCGCATGGTGGAAGTGGCGGAGGTGTTTAACCAGGCCCTGTCGCTGACGCTCAACGCCGACCGTGACCTGTACCAGGCCAGGGTGGCGGAAATGTCCTATCTGGCCACGGTGCCGAACACGCCCGAGGCGAAGGCCAGCCGGGCGACCTTCGAGGAAAACGCGGATCAGGCCCGCGACCGCCTTAAGCGGGTGGCGGAGCTGCTCGCCCCTTACACCGATACCGAGGAACAGCTGCAGCGTTTTCAGACGCTGTATGGCACCTGGCGTGAGGACGCCAGCAAGGTGTTCACCCTCTATGACGACCAGGACATCGGTGGCGCCATGGATCAGCTGGACGGCGCCTCCATGGCGGCGTTCGAGGCGCTGCGCGGCTTCTACGACGAGACCGGCCAGTCGGTGGATGACCGCGTCCAGGCCCTGCAGGCGGATACCCTGGCCCAGGTGGCGCGCCAGCAGACCCTGGTGATCGGCTTCGCCCTGGTGGTGGGCCTGATGGCGGTGGCGGTGGCGCTGATCGGCCCGCACCTGATGTCCAAGGCGATTCGCCAGGTGTCCGCGCGCATCCAGGAAATCACCGAAGGGGACGGCGACCTGACCGCCCGTATCGCAAGCACCCGCCGGGACGAGATCGGTGATCTGGCCGATCAGTTCAACGCCTTTATCGAGCGCATCGACACCACCCTGCAGTCGGTACGCCACAACGCCATGGGCGTGCACCGGGCCTCCGACGAGATCGCCAAGGGCAGCCAGGAACTGGCCTCGCGCACCGAGCAGTCCGCTGCCAACCTGCAGCAGACCTCCGCCTCCATGGAGCAGATCACCACCACGGTGCGCAACACCTCCGACTCCGCCGGCGAGGCGGACCGGCTGGCGCACACCACCGTGGACGTGGCACGGCGCGGCCAGCAGGCCATGAGCGAGGTGGAAAGCACCATGGAGGAAATCAGCGCCTCCTCGGCCAAGATCAACGAAATCATCGCCCTGATCGATGGCATCGCCTTCCAGACCAATATCCTGGCGCTGAACGCCTCGGTGGAAGCGGCCCGGGCCGGCGAGCACGGCAAGGGTTTCGCCGTGGTGGCCGAGGAAGTGCGCACCCTGGCCGGCCGCTCCGGCGACGCCTCCCGGGAGATCCGCGCCCTGGTGGACCGCTCCGTGAGCAGCACCCGCAGCGGCGCGGATATGGTCAAGAACGCCGGGCGCACCATGGAGGAGATCGTCGACAGCATCGAGCAGGTCACCCGGGTGATCGGCGAGATCAGTTCCGGCGCCAGCGAGCAAAGCCAGGGCATCGGCCAGGTCAACACGGCGGTCAGCGAACTGGACTCCATGACCCAGCACAACGCCGCCCTGGTGGAAGAGAGCAGTGCCGCCGCCGAGTCCATGCGGCAGCAGGCCGCGGCCCTGGCCCGGCTGATCGCCGGCTTCCGGCTCAGCGACGGTGACGGGGAAGCGGACGCCGAGCAGGAACAGGGGCCGGTCCTGCGCGCGGTGCGCGATCACGGGGAGCAAGAGCGCGCCGCCTGATCCTCGGCCGGCCCGACCCGCACGGACCGGTGTCGCCGGTCCGTGCTTTCGTGTGTCTGAAGGAAAGATGACTTAGGGGCATGATGGGAGATAATCGCCGCTTTATGGTGATTTTTCGCGGCACGATTCACTAATTTGCAATGGGGGTTGGTCAACCTCTCCGGGTCGCTGTTTATCAGGCTCGCCCAGGAGGCCCCATGCTTCACTCCCTCAACCGCATCAACGTCAAATACGCACTGACCTTTGTCGGCGTGGCCCTGTCTCTGTGGCTGGTGGTGCTGGCGGACGCGCTGCTGGTCAACTCGCTGCGCGACCGGCTGGACGCCTTCAGTGGCCCGTTCCACCAGGCCACGGTGGCGGTGATGGGCGCCCAACGCGACCTCTACCAGGCCCGCTCGGCGGAAAACGAATACCTGCGCTATATCCCCGGCATGCCGGAATCCAAGGCCGCCAAGGCCAGCTACCTGGCGATGGCGGACCAGGCGCAGCAGGCGCTGGCCAGTTTTCGGGTGGCGATGGCGGACTATCCGGAAGTGCTGGCCCGCGCCCAGGGCTTCGAGGACAGCTTCGCCGCCTGGCGGCAGGCGTCCCAGGCCACCTTCGACTATTACGACGATCAGAACGTGGTGCGTGCCACCCAGCAGATCGACCGGGCCTCCCTGGACACCTTCGAGGCGCTGGGGGCCTTGCTTGGCCGGGCCAGCCAGGCGGTGGACACCCGCACCGACCAACTGGCGGCGGAAACCGCCGGCAAGATCGCCCGGCAGCGCCTGATCGTGGGCCTGTTCGCCGGGGTGGTGGGGTTGGTCGCCATGGCCGTGGCGCTGGTGGGGCCGCATCTGATGGCCCGCGCGATTGGTGGCATCACCGGGCGCATCCGCGACATTACCGACGGCGATGGGGATCTGACCGCCCGCGTGAACAGCCCGCGCGGCGACGAAATCGGCGACCTGGCGCGGGCGTTCGACGCCTTTATCGAACGCATCGACAGCACCTTCCAGGCGGTCCGCGACAACGCCCTTGGCGTGCACCGGGCCGCCGACGAAATCGCCCTCGGCGGCCAGGAGCTGGCCGGCCGCACCGAGCAATCCGCCGCCAATCTGCAGCAGACCTCCGCCTCCATCGAGCAGATCACCACCACCGTGCGCCACACCGCCGAGGCCGCCGGCGAAGCGGACGGGCTGGCCCAGCAGACGGCGGCGGTGGCCCGCCGTGGGCGCACCGCGATGCACAAGGTGGAGACCACCATGGACGAGATCAACGCCGCCTCCTCGCGCATCAATGAGATCGTCGCGCTGATCGACGGCATCGCCTTCCAGACCAACATCCTGGCGCTGAACGCCTCGGTGGAGGCGGCCCGGGCCGGCGAACACGGGCGCGGTTTCGCCGTGGTGGCCGAGGAGGTACGCATTCTGGCCGCCCGCTCCGGGGATGCCTCCCGGGACATCCGCGATCTGGTGGAGCGCTCGGCGAGCAGCACCCGGGGTGGCGTGGATCTGGTGCGTGACGCCGGCCGCACCATGGACGAGATTGTCGCCGGCATCGAGCAGGTCACCGGGGTGATCGGCGGTATCAGCACCGGGGCCCGGGAGCAGAGCCAGGGCATCGGCCAGGTAAACACGGCGGTCAGCGAGCTGGACGCCATGACCCAGCACAACGCGTCCCTGGTGGAAGAGAGCAGTGGCGCCGCCGAATCCATGCGCCGGCAGGCGCAAGAACTGACCGCCCTGATCGCCGGTTTCCGGCTCAGCGACCAGCACCAGGGCGCGGACGCGCCGGCGGTTCTCGAGTCGCCGGACCAGGAGGACGCCTTTGCCCCGGAGCTGGCGGCCTGACCCGGTGGCGCCCCGTGAGGCCGGCTCAATGTGGGAATGAGGGGCTTTCATGTGCCAAAGGGCCGGGTTTTGGTTAGAATACGCGCCCCGAAACCCACCACCCAGGTACAGGTAGCGCATGTTCCCGAAATCCATGTCCATCGCTGAGTTCGACCCGGAAATCCAGGCCGCCATCGACGCCGAGCGCGAGCGCCAGGAGCAGCACATTGAGCTGATCGCCTCCGAGAACTACGCCTCGCCCCGGGTGATGGAAGCCCAGGGCTCCGTACTCACCAACAAGTACGCCGAGGGCTACCCGGGCAAGCGCTACTACGGTGGTTGCGAGCACGTGGACGTGGTCGAGCAGCTGGCCATCGACCGCGCCTGTGAACTGTTCGGCGCCGCCTGGGCCAACGTGCAGCCGCACTCCGGTTCCCAGGCCAACGCCGCCGTGTACATGGCGGTGCTCAAGCCCGGCGACACCGTGCTGGGCATGAGCCTGGACGCCGGCGGTCACCTGACCCACGGCGCCAAGCCCAACTTCTCCGGCAAGATGTACAACGCCGTGCAGTACGGCCTGGACAACGAAACCGGCCTGATCGACTACGACCAGGTGGAAAAACTGGCCCGCGAGCACAAGCCGAAGATGATCGTGGCCGGCTTCTCCGCCTACTCCCAGGTGGTGGATTGGCAGCGCTTCCGTGACATCGCCGACGAAGTGGGCGCCATCCTGCTGGTGGACATGGCCCACGTGGCCGGTCTGGTCGCCGCCGGGGTCTACCCGAGCCCGGTGGGCATCGCCGACATCACCACCACCACCACCCACAAGACCATCGGCGGCCCGCGCGGCGGCCTGATCATGGGCAAGGCCAACGAAGACCTGCAGAAGAAGATCAACTCCGCGGTCTTCCCCGGCGGCCAGGGTGGCCCCCTGGAGCACGTCATCGCCGCCAAGGCGATCTGCTTCAAGGAAGCCATGGACCCGTCCTTCAAGACCTACCAGCAGAACGTGGTGAAGAACGCCAAGGCCATGGCCAAGGTGTTCATCGACCGTGGTTTTGATGTGGTTTCCAACGGCACCGAGAACCACCTGTTCCTGCTCAGCCTGATCAAGCAGGACATCACCGGTAAGGATGCGGACGCCGCCCTGGGTCGCGCCCACATCACCGTCAATAAGAACGCCGTGCCCAACGACCCGCGTTCCCCGTTCGTCACCTCCGGCCTGCGCATCGGCTCCCCGTCGATCACCCGCCGTGGCTTCAACGAACAGGACGCCACCGACCTGGCCGGCTGGATCTGCGACATCCTCGACAACATGGGTGACGAGTCCGTGATCGACGCGGTGCGCGGCAAGGTCAGCGAGATCTGTGCCCGGCTGCCGGTATATGAGCGCTGAGCAAGCGCGTTAAAAGTTGAAAGTTAAAAGTTGAAGGCGCGCGCGGCCCTCGTCATGATATTTGACGCTGGTCGCCGCGCCTTTTGCTTGAGCGCGGCCTGAAGCGCCGAACAAGAGAGCGTTTTCGCCCGCGTTTCAACTTTTAACTTTTCACTTTCAACTTGTTCGTTTCGGCCGGAGGCCGCCATGTATTGCCCGTTCTGTGGAGCCCAGGACACCAAGGTCATCGATTCCCGCCTGGTCGCCGACGGCGGTCAGGTGCGGCGTCGCCGTGAGTGCCTGAGCTGCACGGAGCGCTTCACCACCTTCGAGACCGCCGAGCTGGTGATGCCCCGGGTGATCAAGTCCGATGGCACCCGCGAGCCGTTCGACGAGAACAAGCTGCGCGCCGGCATGCAGCGGGCGCTGGAAAAACGCCCGGTGAGCGTGGAGGACCTGGAGGCGGCGATCAGTCGCATCTGCCACCGGCTGCGCGCCACCGGCGAGCGGGAAGTGCCGGCCCGGGAAATGGGCGAGTTCGTCATGGAAGCCCTGCAGGAACTGGATGACGTGGCCTATGTGCGCTTCGCCTCCGTGTACCGCAGTTTCCAGGACATCTCCGAGTTCGCCGCCGAGGTGGACCGCCTGCGCCAGGGTGGCAAGAAAAGCGGCAAAAAAGGCGACGCGTGAGCGGCGCCACCCCCTTCTCCGACTTTGACCAGCGCTGCATGCTGCGGGCGCTGGAGCTGGCCCGCCGTGGCCTTTACACCACCGACCCCAACCCCCGGGTGGGCTGCGTGATCGCCCGGCACGGCGAGATTATCGCCGAGGGCTTCCACGCCCGCGCCGGCGAGCCCCACGCCGAACGCCATGCCCTGGCCGCCGCCGGCGACCGGGCCCGTGGCGCCACCGCCTATGTCACCCTGGAACCCTGCTCGCACACCGGCCGCACCGGCCCCTGCGCCGACGCCCTGGTGGCGGCCGGCGTGGCACGGGTGGTGGTGGCCATGGAAGACCCCAATCCCCAAGTCGCCGGCAGGGGCCTGCGCAAGCTGCGCGATGCTGGCATCGAGGTGGAAGTGGGGTTGCAGGAGCAGGACGCCCGGGCGCTCAACCCGGGCTTTATCCGGCGCATGGGCGGCCAGCGGCCCTATATCCGCATCAAGGCCGCCGCCAGCTTGGACGGCCGCACCGCCATGGCCAGCGGCGAATCCCAGTGGATCACCGGCGCCGCCGCCCGCGAGGACGTGCAGCGCCTGCGTGCGCGCAGCAGTGCCATTATCACCGGCATCGGCACGGTGCTGGCGGACCGGCCCTCGTATACGGTGCGCCCGGAACAATGGACCCGGGCGGATTACGGCAGTGATTGGGTGCGCCCGCCGCTGCGGGTGATCCTCGACCGTGACCTGCGCACGCCGGTGGATGTGCCGGTGGTCACCGCCGAGGGCGAATGCCTGATCGTCGGCGGCGAAGCCCACCCGGAACGGCAAAGTGTTTTGCAAGCCGCCGGTGCCGAAGTGATCCACCTGTCGGCCTCCGGGTCGGGAATCGACCTTCAGGCGCTGCTCGCCGAGCTGGCCCGCCGGGAATGCAACGAAATCCTGGTGGAATGCGGCGCCACCCTGGCCGGCGCCTTCGTTCAGGAAGGCCTGTTCGACGAACTGATCGTCTACCTGGCGCCGGCGCTGCTGGGCACCGACGCCCGGGGTTTGCTGGCCCTGCCGTTGGCGCGCATGGCCGAGAAGATCCCGCTGCAATGGCAGGACGTGCGCCGGGTCGGCGACGACCTGCGGCTGACGCTTCAGCCCACCGCCAGCCGGTTGCGGCCCTCCGCCTTGGCCTGATACAGGGCCTGATCGGCGCGCTGCAGCGTGGTGCGCCAGTCCTCGTCGCGCAAGGTGGCGAGGCCGATGCTGGCGCCCACGTCCAGGCTGGGCGTGCCGTCCAGCTGCAAATGCCGGAAGGCACGCAGCAATCGCTCCACCACCACCCGGGACGCCGCCTCGTCCGCATCCGCCAGATACACCACGAACTCGTCGCCGCCCCAACGGCAGGCAATGTCCTGCTCGCGCACCGTGCCGCGAATGGCGTCCGCCACCGCGCGGATCAGCTGGTCGCCGTGGTCGTGGCCGAAGCGGTCGTTGACGCCCTTGAAGTGATCCAGATCGATGAACAGCAGGCTGCCGCCCACTCCGGGCGGCAGGTGATCCAGTCGCTGCTCCAGATGGGCGCGGTTGAACAGGCCGGACAGCGGGTCGCGGATCACCCGATCCTCCAGGCGCCGCAACTGGTGATCGTGTTGGGCGCGCTCGCGCAGGGTATGGGAGTAGTGCAGCACCATGGTGCCGAAGGCGCCGATCTGGAACACCGCGCAGCCCAGGGTCAGGCCGCTGAACGGCAGCAGCTCCATGCCCAGCTCGCGGAGGGTGTCGTGCAGCCCGGCGCAAAAGAATACCGCGAAGCCGAACAGGGTCATCCGCCGCAACAGTCGGCCGGAAGCCTGGAACGCCAACCGCAACATGCCCACGGACAGCGCCAGCAGCGTGGCCAGGCAAGCCAGGAAGAACGGCGCCGCCAGGGCGCCGTAGTCCGCGAATACGCCCACCGGCGTGATTCGATAGCGCTCCGACGCGATGATCAGCGCTGGGCTATCCACCCAGAGCAGGCCGGCGACCAGGGTGCCGACCAGATAGGTGCCCAATAACCGCCGCCGTGAGGTAGCCCGGTGTGCCAGCACCTGCCGCAAAGCGAGCAGGGAGGCCAGGGCCATGGGCACCGCGCTGAGCGACACCCGGTAGGGAATCATCACATTGTCCAGGGTGCCGGCGAGCAGGCAGATGCGGACCCCGATATCGCCGGCCACATAGGCGGTGGCACAAAGGTTGGCCATGCTGAAATGCAGGGCCACCGGGGCTTCATGGTCGCCATTGCGATACAGCGTGATGGTGAACACCAGCATCAGGGTGGAAAGGGTAGCGGTGGCCCCCACGGCCATGATTTTCACCCATAGCGCCCAGGTGTCCACGCCCGAGCCAGCCAGCCCGGCCACCACTATTTCATTCGGCATACCACCCCATCCCGTCAATACGCAGCCCGTGCAAAGGTTAGCAAAAGCCCATCGCCGCCGCCGCTTATGCAGGTATCAAAGCGTTGCGGATTTGTTTCCTACCGCGCGTCGGCGGGGGTGGAGAAGGAAATCTGTATCGGATTGTCGTGATGAAGGAGGTATAACGGCACCCGCTACGGCTTTTTAGGCAGTCTTATTGCCATATTTAATTCCTTTATAAACAGTGATTTATAATGGTTTTGGCTGGCTGGAAACGCAATGCCTTATTAAATGATACGCAAATTGAATATTGACACTAAATTATGTGTCGTATAAAAAGGAGGCCATTCATGGCGGAAACCCCGGGCGCGCTCCGGGCCTTCCGCGCACGCATTTAGGAGGCACCCATGTACGCACAACAGGTGGACACCGGCAGCAAGGGCCTGAAGAGCCTGGACGATATGAGCCCGGAAGAACGCCACTTCCAGGAGAAGGTGGACGCGGAAGTCCGCATCGAGCCCAAGAACTGGATGCCCGACGGCTACCGCAAAACGCTGATCCGCCAGATCTCCCAGCACGCCCACTCGGAAATCGTCGGCATGCTGCCGGAAGGCAACTGGCTGACCCGGGCGCCTTCGCTGAAACGGAAACTGCAGCTGATGGCCAAGATCCAGGACGAGGCCGGCCACGGCCTGTACCTGTACAGCGCCATGGAAACCCTGGGCGCCGACCGGGACGAGGAAATCGAGAAGCTGCATCGCGGCGAAGTGAAGTTCTCCTCCATCTTTACCTACCCGACGCTCAGCTGGGCGGACATGGGCGCCATCGGCTGGCTGGTGGACGGCGCCGCCATCGTTAACCAGGTGCCGCTGCAGCGCTGCTCTTACGGCCCCTACGCCCGGGCAATGATCCGCGTCTGCAAGGAAGAGAGCTTCCACCAGCGCCAGGGTTACGAAATCCTGCTGACCATGATGCGCGAAGGCACCGACGAGCAGAAAGAGATGGTGCAGGACGCCATCAACCGCTTCTGGTGGCCGTCGCTGATGATGTTCGGCCCGTCCGACACCAACTCGCCGAACTCCGCCCAATCCATGGCCTGGAAGATCAAGCGCCACAGCAACGACGAGCTGCGCCAGCGCTTCCTCGACCAGACCGTGCCGCAGCTGGAATTCCTCGGCTGCACCGCCCCGGACCCGGACCTGAAATGGAACGAGGAAACCGGCCACTACGACTTCGGCGAGATCAACTGGCAGGAATTCTTCGACGTCCTCAAGGGCCACAGCCCCTGCGGCATCGAGCGCATCCAACAGCGCAAAAAAGCCATCGACGACGGCCAGTGGGTACGCGACGCCGCCGTGGCTTATGCCGAGAAGCAGAAAGCGAACGACGCCGCCTGAAGGCGGCAATCGCGGCTGAAGCCGCTCCTACAGCAGGTGGATAGCACCCCGTAGGAGCGGCTTCAGCCGCGAACCGGCGGCCCTGCCGCCGCAACCGAATCAACGAACCGGAACACAACAATGGCAGACTGGACCCTCTTCGAAGTCTTCGTGCGCAGCAAGCACGGCCTCAACCACAAACACGTGGGCAGCGTGCACGCCGCCGACGCCACCATGGCCCTGGAAAACGCCCGCGAGCTCTACACCCGTAGAAGCGAAGGCGTGAGCCTCTGGGTGGTGCCCGCCGAGCAAATCACCGCCAGCGCCGGCGACGAAAAAGAACCCTTCTTCGACCCCGCCGACGACAAGGTTTACCGCCACGCCAGCTTCTACAAGCTGCCCCCGGAAGTGGACCAGATGTGAGGATGGTGGTGATGAAGAACGACCAAGCACTCATTGAATACCTGCTTCGCCTGGCCGACACCGACATGGTGCTCGCCCAGCGCTTCTGCGAATGGTGCGGCAACGCCCCGGCGCTGGAAGAAGAAATGGCGATGCTCAACGCCGGCCTGGATCTGATCGGCCAGGCGCGCAACTGGTACGACTACGCCGCCGAGCTGCTCGACGACGGCCGCGACGCCGATCACCTGGCGTTCCGCCGCAACGAGCGCGAATACCGCAACCTGCTGATCGCCGAACAACCCCGTGGCGACTACGCGGTAACCACCGTCAAGCAGTTCTTCTTCGACGTCTGGCACCACCTGGTGCTCACGCGCCTGACCGAATCCAGCGACGAACGCATCGCCGGCATCGCCGCCAAGGCCCTCAAGGAAGTCACCTACCACCGCCGCCGCTCCACCGAATGGATGCTGCGCCTGGGGCAGGGCACCGACGAGAGTCACCGCCGTCTCGCCGACGCCGTGGAAAACCTGTGGCGCTTCACCTACGAGCTCGCCGACACCGATGACGTCGAGGACCAGCTCGCCGAGGCCGGCATCGGCGCCGGCAATGTGGGCGACGCCTGGCGCGCCGAAGTGGCCCGGGTGTTCGCCGAAGCCGGCCTGGAGCTGCCGGAACCGGCGCGCCACTTCTACATGGACGGCAAGAACGGCAAGCACACCGAGCATCTGGGTTTCTTGCTCGCCGAGATGCAGTACCTGCCGCGGGCCTACCCCGATGCAACCTGGTGATCTGATCTACCGCGAGCGCAAAGCCTACCAAGGCCAACCGCTCAGCGACGCCGACCTGCCCCGCGCCTGGGAGTGCCTGGCCGAGGTCATGGACCCGGAAGTGCCGGTGGTCAGCGTGGTCGATCTCGGCATGATCCGCGCGGTGGAATGGGACGGCGACCGTCTCAAGGTCAAGGTCTCGCCCACCTATTCCGGCTGCCCGGCCACCGAGGTGATCGAGCGCGACGTGCAAGAAGCCCTGGAAGACATCGGCTTCCGCAACCCGCGCATAGAACGGGTGCTGGCCCCGGCCTGGACCACCGACTGGATCACCGACCAGGGTCGCCACGCGCTCAAGGCCTACGGCATCGCGCCGCCGCCCAAAGGGCAGGGCAGGGCCACCCTGGCGGACCCGGGCCCGGCGGAATGCCCGCACTGCGGCAGCACCGACACCGTCCAGGTCAGTGAATTCGGCTCCACCGCCTGCAAGGCACTCTACAAGTGCCGCGACTGCCTGGAGCCGTTCGATTACTTCAAGTGCCTGTAAGCCGGCACCGTTAACGCAAGCCGGCCGCCGTCCGACCACAACGCGGCGTCCGCCAACCACCGTGAAGAGTTCGCGCCATGAGCCAATTCCACTCGCTGACAATTCGTGAAGTGCGCCCCGAGACCCGGGAAGCCGTCTCCATCGCTTTCGACATTCCGCCGGAACTCAGCGACACCTTCCGCTTCACCCAGGGCCAGCACCTGATCGTGCGCACCCACATGGACGGCGAAGAAGTACGCCGCTCCTATTCCATCTGCACCGGCGTCAACGACGGCGACCTGCGCGTGGCGGTGAAAAAAGTCCCCGGTGGCCGCTTCTCCGGCTTCGCCAACGGCCAGCTGAAAGAAGGTGACACCCTGGAAGTGATGCCCCCCAGCGGCCACTTCTTTATCGAGCTGGACCCGCAACGCCAGGCCCACTACCTGGCCGTGGCCGCCGGCAGCGGCATCACGCCGATTCTCTCCATTATCAAAACCACCCTGGAAGCCGAGCCCAACAGCCAGTTCACGCTGCTCTACGGCAACCGCTCCAGCAACTCCACCCTGTTCCGCGAAGCCCTCAGCGACCTCAAGAACGCCTACCTGGGCCGCTTCAACGTGATCTACCTGTTCAGCCGCGAACAACAGGACGTGGACCTCTACAACGGCCGTATCGATGCCGACAAATGCGACGCCATCTTCTCCCGCTGGCTCGACACCCCGAACCTGCACGCCGCCTTCCTGTGCGGCCCGCAATCCATGACCGAAACCGTCCGCGACCGCCTCGTCGCCAACGGCCTGGACAAAAGCCGCGTGCACTTCGAACTGTTCGGCGTGGAAGGAGAGATCTCTTCACAAAGAAAGGGCCGCGAACGCCGCCCGGAAGAAATCGCCACCGACGAAACCAAAACCCAGGTCACCATCATCGCCGACGGCCGCCAGGTGCAGGTCGAACTGCCCCGGGACTCCAAGAACATCCTCGACGCCGCCAACGAAAACGGCGCCGACCTGCCGTTCTCCTGCAAGGCCGGCGTCTGCTCCACCTGCCGCTGCAAGGTAGTGGAAGGCGAAGTGGAAATGGACAACAACTTCGCCCTGGAAGACTACGAAGTCGCCGCCGGCTACGTGCTCTCCTGCCAGAGCTACCCGGTCACGGACAAGGTCGTGCTCGACTTCGACCAGCCCTAAGTGCAGACGGAGATTGATCGCGGCTGAAGCCGCTCCTACAAAAATCCCGGCGCTAGATTCCTGACTGTAGGAGCGACTTCAGTCGCGATTCCCAAGCCTGCCGCAACCACGGCGGCCCGGGAAAAAACACAGGCCGCGGCCCCAAGAAGCCGCGCCCATACGCAGACAAAACAAGGAGCCACGCCATGACCGTCCTCCAAAGCTACCTCGCCGGCCAATGGTTCGGCAGCCAGGCCGCCAAACCCCTGGCCAGCGCCATCAACGGTGAAATCGTCGCCCACACCCACGACGACGCCCCCGACTTCGCCGCCGCCGTGGACTACGCCCGCACCACCGGCACCCGCGAACTGCTCAAGCTCGACTTCCAGGAACGGGCCGCCCGCCTCAAGGCCATGGCGCTCTACCTCCAGGAACACAAAAAAGAGCTCTACACACTCTCGCGCCACACCGGCGCCACCAAAGGCGACAACGCCTTCGACATCGACGGCGGCTTCGGCACCCTGTTCGCCTACGCCAGCATGGGCCGCAAGGAACTGCCCTCCGGCAACGTCCTCCACGAAGGCCCGGTGATCCCCCTGGGTAAAGAAAACCACTTCGCCGCCACCCACATCCTGGTGCCGCGCCGGGGCGTCGCCGTGCACATCAACGCCTTCAACTTCCCGGTCTGGGGCATGCTGGAAAAATTCGCCGGCAACTTCCTCGCCGGCATGCCGTGCATCGTCAAACCGGCCACCGCCACCAGCTACCTCACCGCCGCCTGCGTGCGCCTGATGCAAGACTCCGGCGCACTGCCGGAAGGCGCCCTGCAACTGATCATCGGCGGCACCGGCGACCTGCTGGACCAACTCGACGAACAGGACATGGTCACCTTCACCGGCTCGGCCAGCACCGCCCGCAAACTGCGCGCGCACCCCAACATCATCAACCGCTCCATCCCCTTCAACGCCGAAGCGGATTCCCTCAACAGCGCCATCCTCGCCCCGGACGTCACCCCCGACGACGAGGAATTCGACCTGCTGGCCAAGGAAGTGGTCCGCGAAATGACCGTCAAAGCCGGCCAGAAATGCACCGCCATCCGCCGCATCCTGGTGCCCCAACAACACCTGGACGCCTTCGGCGAACGCCTGATCCAACGCCTGGAAAAAATCACCCTCGGTGACCCGGACGAAGAAGGCGTGCGCATGGGCGCGCTCGCCTCCCTCGACCAGAAAGAAGACGTGGCCGCCGCCGTCAACGACCTGCTCAACACCAGTGAATGTATCTTCGGCGGCAACGGCGACCCGCAGCCCATCGGCCAAGGCACCGACAAAGGCGCCTTCTTCGGCCCGCGCCTGCTGCGCAGCACCGACCCCCACGCCAACGGCGGCGCCCACGACATCGAAGCCTTCGGCCCGGTCAGCACCCTCATGGGCTACGGCGACCTCGACGAAGCCATCGCCCTCGCCGACAAAGGCAAAGGCAGCCTGGTCACCACCTTCGCCACCAAGGACCCCAAAAACGCCGCCCGCGTCATCCCGGTCCTCGCCGCCCGCCACGGCCGTCTGCAAGTGCTCAACGCCGAATCCGCCAAGGAATCCACTGGCCACGGCGCGCCGCTCCCCATGCTCAAACACGGCGGCCCCGGCCGCGCCGGCGGCGGTGAAGAACTCGGCGGCATCCGCGCCGTGCGCCACTACCTCCAGCGCACCGCCATCCAAGGCTCCCCCACCATGCTCGCCGCCGTCACCGGCGAATACGTGCGCGGCGCCGAAGTACTCGAAACCGAAGTGCACCCCTTCCGCCGCCACTTCGACGACCTCGCCATCGGCGAATCCCTGCTCACCCACCGCCGCACCGTCACCGAAGCCGACATCGTCAACTTCGGCTGCCTCTCCGGCGACCACTTCTACATGCACTTCGACGAAATCGCCGCCAAGGACTCCCAATTCGGCAAACGCATCGCCCACGGCTACTTCCTCCTCTCCGCCGCCGCCGGCCTCTTCGTCTCCCCGGCCCCCGGCCCCGTCCTCGCCAACTACGGCCTCGACACCCTCCGCTTCATCACCCCCGTCGGCGCCGGCGACACCATCCGCGCCCGCCTCACCTGCAAACGCAAAATCGACCAAGGCAAAGCCGCCCCCGACGGCACCCCCCAAGGCGTGGTGGTCTGGGACGTGCAGGTCAAAAACCAGGACGACGAACTCGTCGCCAGCTACGACATCCTGACGCTGGTGGCGAAGAAGAAAGGGGACGCCTAACCGCCATGTGGTGAGTTAGTCCTTACTCTTTAATCCCAGGCTTCCTTGGTGATGGCCGCTCCTTTTGGGGCGGCCTTTTTTGTTGCAGGAAGATAAAAGAAAAATATAATCTAGTTATCGTTTTGTGGTTGCATTTTGGGGTTGGGAATATGTCTGGAGAAAGCGAAGGTGATAATGCTGCTGCATTGTCCGCTGCTGTTCTGAGAGGGGATGAAGGTCACTATGTGGTTCTTCCTTGTGAGCCTTCACAGTTCGGCGGATTTGTATCAGGTCTGCTAGGAAAAACCCAAGTTTTAAAAGGGATTGTTGATGGCGTTTTTGATGTAACCTCTAATGAAATAGAGAATGTGTTTCATCTGGTCAACACTCGAGTTGGTGAGCAAAACGAGGGGAGTTTGGTCCATTTCTCTATTACTGTCCATTATAGTAATGGAACCTCGATTACGCACAATGATGTTAGTAAGTTTAGAAGTTATAGCCCTGTCGATTCTTGTCATCCTTTTGAGGTGGTTCTGAATTTTACTTATTTAATAAAATTCCCAGCTGAAACAGTTCCTAAAAAGCAAGAAATTGAGGTGGCTGTAATAGCTGAGGGGGATAGTAGAAATGGCAGCCGACGCTTTGTTGATGGTGTTTTTGAGTACAAAATAGATTATACAAACCGGACATGGGCTACGGATGTCGGAAGTTTGTTGAAAAATCATGGCGAAACATTTGTAGAAAAAACTTCTGGAATTAAAAGATGGTTGAGAGATCATTCGGATGTGATTTTGTTGACCATTTGCTCCCTTGTGGCGATGTTCTCGATATTGTTTTTCTGTGTCGATTTCTATAAAGATATCCCCAGTTATTTGTCGGCGAGCAGAAATCTTTCAGATGGAGTGGCCAGTTGCTTTAAAGAGTTATTGGTGGGTGGGGCGGTCTTGTCGATTCTTGTGCTTTTTTTGAACTGGATATATAGAGTGTCAGAATTTTCTATGTATCTCCCTCTGAGGTCTTTTATTGTTTTGTCAGAGCAAGACGTTAAAAGGAGAAAAAGGGCTAAGAGGCGAATGTCTTATAGGTGGGGGTTAGTTGTTGCGTCTTGGGTTTTTAGTGTGGTGGCTGGGTTGGTTGCTAACTGCATCAATAGTATTGGGTTATTTTGAGGTGGCGGGGATTGTTTGATATTTGATTTATTTATAAAATAAAAGCACTGCCTCCGGGTGCGGCAACACCCGAAGGCAGCTAACCACAACAGACTGAACAGGAGTCCATCATGGCTGCTCGCAATCATAAGCCACGCGCCCGCGTGGGTAAAAGCGAAACCCCCAAATCCAACCGCGAATTTCCCTATATTCGCCACCTCAAGGTCCACCCCGGCCAGTACTATTCGTACGGCGTCCCGCTCCACGTCCAGCTAAGCCGCCCGCCCAAGCCGCCCGTGCCCTGGGTCCACGTGAAGGGCTATTGGCTCGCTGAGGCCGGTTTCGCCATCGGCACGCCGCTGGAGGTGGAAGTCAGCGAAGGCCGCCTGGTGATCTCGGCGGCCCCCGAGCCCTCCGGCGCCTGACCGCCGCCCGCGCCGCCGCCTTGCCGGGCGGCGGCTGTCCTCCCTGAGCTGTGCTCTTGGGGCCCCTTTGAGGGTTGCGTTTATTGGCCCGTATGTTCTGCTGGGCTAGCGATTGGGGTTTAATGCCGTCGCCAATAAATGCTTTGGAAGCAATAGGTTGTGAACCTTTGGGGAGCCAGGGATTGGCCAATGAGTAAAGGATGCCCTGGCTTGTAGCGTGTATCGATACAGGGTACAATTCTTGTGATTAGTGACTTTCGAGACCAATGGCTGGATGACTATTACTTTGGTGGCCAACCAACACGGCATATTCCTAGCAACTTAGAGAGTGCGTTAAGGCGAAAGCTTCAAATCATTCATGCTGCTGAGGAGGAGAAGGATCTTATGGTTCCTCTTGGCAATAAGTTCGAGCATCTGAAGGGCAAGCTAAAGGGTTGGTGCTCAATTAGGGTGAACAAGCAATACCGCCTGGTCTTTCAGTGGAACCACGGTGAGGCCCGAGGTCTCTATCTGGACCCACACACCTACCGTTGATGAGAAAATGAGGTGCGTTATGGCTGAGGCATTGAGAATTCCGGCGCATCAACCCACGAGTGTTGGTTTGATGCTCAAAGAAGAGTTTCTTGAACCCCTGGGGGTTACCCAAGGCGAGCTCGCTAAGGCAATGGGCGTGGGCCGGAAAACAGTTAACGAGCTCTGTGGTAACCGCCGCGGCGTCACCGCCGAAACGGCTTTCCTGCTTGCCAAAGTACTGGGGACCACGCCGGAGTTCTGGCTCAACTTGCAGCTACTCAACGACATGTGGCTGGCCAAGCATAGCGAGATACTGGCGGCTAAGCTCGATGTGGCCCGCCCATTGGTTGCTGCTTGAAGTTTGTATAGGCCTGAACGGAGGAGGCGGGCCGCTTCGTGGCCTACTTCCCTTATGCGCTAGTGAAGGGTCGCTCAGAGACCCGCCTCGCTTTACGGCCGTTTTAAGGCTTTCCTGTTTTCCGTACCCATAGATTTATTCATTGCTTTCTTCCTTTTGCGGGGCTGCAACCAAGAGCACATACCCGCTATGATCCCTGACGAACAATAGTCGTTGACGCTCTGGCTCTGGCCTCAGCGTCTAGTTAGGCCTGTCGGCTCGGGGAAGCGCAGTGTTTGAAGTGGGGAAAGAATATCACCGCCGTTCGCAGATCCATGAAGTGTATGGCGGGCAGCAGCAAGGCGGTATCTCCACGCCAAAGAACGCACCCTATGTGTTCCTGTTCGTCTCAGAGACCGGTGGGCGGCACGGTTATACCGATGAATTTAAAGACGGCGTATTCTTCTACACCGGGGCGGGGCAAGTCGGGGACATGGCGCTCGCCGGCGGCAATCGGGCCATTGCCCACCATCAGCAAGATGGCAAAGCGCTGCACCTCTTCGAATACACGCGCCGTGGTTACGTCCGCTATGTTGGGCAGGCGGACTGTATTGGTTACCACCAAGAAGAGCGACCTGATCGGGATGGCGAGCTGCGTCAGGCCTTGGTCTTTCGTCTCGATGTGAATTCGTCGCCTCCTTCCACGTTGGTGCGGGAGGCGCGGCCGCTCTACGACCCGGGTGATACAAATAGGCTGAAGCGCTATTCGCTGACGCAGCTTCGAGAGGCGGCGCTTCCGAAGGCCGTTAGTACCGCCGAGCCACAGACTCGAATGCGAGTTGCCTACTACCGGGCCGAGGCCATTCGCCGCTATGCGTTGGCGCGTGCCAATGGCTATTGCGAGGGCTGTACCCAGCCGGCGCCGTTCTTCTCTTCACAAGGTCCCTATTTGGAATGCCACCACCTTCATCGTGTGGCCGACGGTGGCCCGGATCACCCAGAGAACGTGATCGCTCTGTGCCCCAATTGTCACCGGCGCGCGCACTACGCTAAAGATGCCGCGCGTTTTAATACTCAGTTGGTAGAGGTGGCGAAAGCCGCCGAGGCCGCTTTGTGGGCTGGATATTGAACGAGGCAGGGCACGGTCGTTGCTCTGCATCTCCGGTGAAATCCCTGCGGTTAGTTTAAAAAATAAGCCGATATGTGCATTTATGGGATATTTTGGACTATAAATTAAACTGCCGATGGTTTAATTTATGGCTTAATATGTTCTTCATGGGTTCATATCAGTGAAAAATGTAAACCAGCTCCTCCAGCAATGGCCCGCTGGTGCGGTCCTCTCCCAGCCCTGGCTGACGGCGCATGGTGTCTCCAGCGTGGCCGCCGGGCGTTGGGCGCGGGAGGGCTGGTTGGCGCGCGTGGGGCACGGCGCCTACCGGCGGGCAGGTGACAAGGTGAATTGGCAGGGAGGGCTGTACGGCTTGCAGCAGCCGCTGGGGGAGGGGCCTGCGTTCTGGTTGGGCGGGTTGTCGGCGCTGGAGCTCAGTGAAGGTAGCCATTTCCTGCGCTTTGGTGAGGAAGCGCTCACTCTCTGGGGTGAGCCCGGCCGGCGGCTGCCGCGCTGGTTCGCCGGGTACGACTGGGATGTGAGGGTGAGCTATCAGCAGTACGCGTTGTTCGACCGGGCGCCTGCGGACAGTATCCAGCCTTATACGCCGCCGGGGCGGGATTTCGATATCCAGGCGGCGACGCCAGAGCGCGCGGCGTTGGAGTGGTTCTATGCGCTGTCCGGCGAGGCGTTCTTTGGCAGTCTGGTGTCGGAGACGTTCGGCGGGCTGGTGACGCTGCGCCCCCGCCGGTTGCAGGTATTGCTGGAGGCGTGTCGCTCGGTCAAAGTGAAGCGGGCTTTCTTGTTGCTGGCCCGCCATCACGGTCATGCTTGGTATCGGCGCCTGGACACGGGGCGTATCAACTTGGGCGCGGGTAAGCGCCAGTTGTATCCGGGCGGGCGGCTGGACAGGGACCTTCAGGTAACGATACCCAGGGAGTGGGGGGATGACGTTTGATGCACGCTATGCGGATCAGGTGCGGCTGCTGCTGCGGGTTCTGCCGCTCGTGGCGGAAGAGAAAGACTTTGCCCTGAAGGGCGGCACAGCCATTAATCTCTTCGTCCGCGATATGCCGCGGCTGTCCGTGGACATTGACCTGGCGTACCTGCCGGACCACGGGCGCGACGACGCTCTGCGACGCTCCCGGGAGGCCCTGACCCGGATACAAGGGCGCATCAAAACCCAATTGCCCGGGGTTAGCTGCCTTCAACACAACCGAGGGGATGACGATCTCAAGCTGATCGTTCGTCAGGGGCGGGTTCAGGTCAAAGTGGAGGTGAACCCGGTCGTCCGTGGCTCGTTGCACGTCCCGGAAGAACGTGACGTCAGCGAGGCCGTGGAAGATCAGTTCGGTTTCGCATCAGCGTCGGTGCTGGCGCTGCCGGATTTGTATGGCGGCAAGCTGTGTGCGGCCCTGGATCGCCAGCACCCCCGTGATCTTTTCGATGTTCACCTGTTACTGGAAAACGAAGGCATTGACCGGTCGCTCTTCGAGGGCTTTCTGGTCTATCTGATGAGCCACCCCCGGCCGATGGCGGAGCTGCTCGCTCCTCGCTGGAAGGCCCTGGCTCAGGTACACGCCGATGAGTTTGCCGGCATGAGCCGGGAGGCCGTCTCCGCCGTGACGCTGCAAGCTGTTGGTGATGCCTTACTCAAAGCCCTGGCTGCCCACCTTACCGACGCAGACATTGAGTTCCTCCTTTCCTTCAAACGCGGCGAGCCCGATTGGCAACGGTGTCCGGTACCGAAAGCCGAATCGCTGCCCGCTGTGCAGTGGAAACTTCGCAATATCAATGCGATGACTCCGGAGAAACGGGCGGCGGCGGTGGCCCGTCTGGAGGAGGTGCTCCGTCTCTTGTCAGCCAGTACCGTGGAGCCATAATGATTCCGTCGGGCCCCCGGTTGAGGAGAGCACCATGATCAAACGCATCTGGCACGGCTGGACCACCCACGCCAACGCCGACCGCTACGAAGCACTACTCAAAGAAGAAATCTTCCCCGGCATCGAAGCCAAGCAGGTGCCCGGCTACCGCAGTATTCAATTGCTGCGCCGTGAGCACGCCGACGAGGTGGAGTTCATCACACTGATGGCGTTTGATTCCCTACGCCATCAAGGCGTTCGTGGGTGAGGACGTCACGGCGTCTTACCTTGCCGGGCAAGGTCCTGGAGGTGATGGCCATTGGGTTGGCCGTGCGCAGCACTATGAGATGCTTTAGCAATGCTGTACCGATTTCAGGCGCTTTCCATGCCCATGAGCGGGGGCTGCTCCGCTGATTGCTGGTTTACAATTTCCATAGAGGTTGACACTTTTCAGGTTAGTTGACAGAAATAGAAATTGCCTATAATTTGGGTGCGTAACCGGCATGGAGCAAAGCGGGATGCATGAACCCTCGGAAATCAATGATCAACTGACTGACGACCGCATCGACGCTGTGGGTCGACTTCTTGTCGAGGCGCACAACGGTGTAATCGAGCGGGAAGAGCCATTCGATAACGGCTGGAGCATCGGTACGAGATCCCATACTTGGAGAATGGGCAGAATCGTACAGGCTGTCGAACGCAGCGAGTTACCTTGGCTGTCATTGATAGACGGGTCCCTGAAGTTCATTTTCGCCATCGGCGACACGCCTGTGAATATGTTTCATGGGACCACAGGAAAGCCGAAGAAAAATATTCTTTCTCGCGCGGTCTCCTATCCTGAGCTTCAGCAGTTAGGTCTTTTCGAGGATCTAGAAGGTATCCCGAATTTGGTCTGGTCCTACGCATTGGAAACAGGTCCTGAAGGGGAGGTTGTCTCCCTTCAGTTTGTAGGGCTTACCGACTATGGCCAGGTCGTCGCTCAGCGTGAGGTGCCGATTGACGGCATGCTTGCTCCTATTGCTGGTGTGGCTGCTGAAGATTATGAACCGGTTTCACTGCCGGCTGCCCCTGTTACTGTTCGGCGGACTCCGAAGACGGAGACTGGAGAGGAACAGGCGGAAAGTCGCGGTTCGGAGGGGATTGAAGATTCTGGAGGCTGACAATAAATGAATGCTCCCGACTTTTTTGGAGATAACTTACGAATTGCCCGGCTTACGTCGGGCCTTTCTTTACAAGAGCTAGGAGAACGAGTTGGGACAACTCGGCAGTACCTGAGTCAGCTTGAGACAACCGATAAGAAGCCATCCCCCGATCTACTGGAGGCTCTTAGTTATGAGCTAGGGGTCACCACTCAGTTTTTTGGAAAACCAGTCGGCAATACAGTGAAGGACGAGGAATGCCATTTTAGGAAACTGTCCTCAGTGCCAATGTATTCCGTGCGAGAGTGCACAGCTCGTATAACCCTGGTTCATAAGGTTGTTGAGGTGCTTTCTCAGTATCTCGATTTGCCGTCGGTGAATTTTCCGGATTTCGGGCCAATCGAGTCAGGCCGTGACGCCGCCATGGCGGCTAAGAAGTGTCGACAATACTGGGGACTCGGAAACGGGCCTATAGAAAGCGTTGCGAGGGTAATTGAATACTCTGGTGGCGTGATAACGTCGCTGGGCGATATATCGGAGAAGGTGGATGCTTTGTCGGTCCATAGAGAGCGACCGGTCATCATTATCAACAGTACCAAAAGCGCGCCGAGGCTGCGGTTCGATCTGGCCCATGAACTCGGCCACATGGTTATGCATAAAGGTGTTGAATCCGGCTGCAAGGATACTGAATCTCAAGCCGATCAATTTGCGAGCTACTTCTTGCTGCCACAGGAGGCACTATTAGCGAGCTATAGACCCGGTAACCGTGTTAATTGGCAGTGCATCAAGCAGCTCAAGGTCAGGTGGGGTGTGAGTATGCGGGCAGTGGTTTTTCGGCTGCGCCAAGCCAACTTGATAACTCCCAGTCAGTATCGCACGGCCAATATTACTCTGAGCAAGAAGGGCTCTCGAAGTGAGGAACTCGATGATTCGGTTGTTCGTGAAAAGCCGGAGTTGCTTAGGAATGCCTTTCAGCTATTGGGCGAGACCTTTGGGTCGAATTTCGGAGGGGTTTTCGAAAGATTAGGAATATCCCGAGATATCGTTGGAGTTCTTACGGACTCACAGGATGTTTTGGCGGATGACCAATGGCAGTTGACGAGCAATGTGCTTCCTTTTCCGCCAACAGCGATTTAGCCCATAGCCAGTCTGAAGAATGCGGGGAGAGGCCGGATCTTCGGTAGCTTCTGCCTTTCCCTTTTCCTAGTGGTGATTTCTCGATTCCCCCGTCCCGGCTTCATCTACCAGCCTCCCCGTGCGCAACTACAAGCCGTGAACGCCACCAGGCTCAGAGGTAGCAGCAGTAACCGTGTATTCGTGTGCCGGGGTTGGTCTGTTTCCCAGACGTTGAAATGGCTGCCTACCGCAGCGCGCCGACGAGGTCTTTGGTGGGTGCCGGGGGCTCAATGGCGTCCAACACCTGACAGAACTCGTCGTTGCTAACGCGGGTGGTTGTTCTCTGGTTGAGTAGGTGCTGAGTCCGCACCTTGGCGCTGTCATGAATACACTCCCCTAAAGCCAGGCCACGGACGTTGGCCGCTCGCCGTAACAGCACCGCCTTAACTTGGCCTTGAGCCGAATAATTGCCATAATCGGCTCATTAATTGATTCGATTAGAGGTGCTATTCGGCTCATGATGATCTGGGAACAGTCCGATTGGCCCCGTTTTCGCTGGGATGAAGCGGCGTTGCGCGGGTGTTTGGACAGAGTGCGCCTGCTGCAGGGGCGCTTGCTCGGGCGTACCGATGCGGAGTCGCAGGCGGCGGATCTCGAGGTGGAGATGGACGCGCTGATCCAGAATGCCATCCGCACCAGTGAGATCGAGGGCGAGCATCTGGATGTGGGGTCGGTGCGTTCTTCCGTTGCCCGTCATTTGGGGCTTGAGCGGGCGGGCATGGCGGATCGGGCGACGGAGCGGTCCGAGGCGCTGGTGGGTCTGCTGGTGGAGGCTACCCGGAAGCCGGACGGCGTGCTGACGCTGGACCAATTGTGCCGCTGGCAGGCGGCGCTGTTTCCCGAGGGCCCGGAGCTGTTCTCCCGTATTCGGATCGGTGAGTTACGCGGTGAGCAGACCATGCAGGTGGTGTCCGGGCGTCTGGATCGGCCTCGGGTGCATTTCGAAGCGCCGCCCCGGGATCGGCTGGAGCCGGAGCTTGAGGCATTTCTGGGTTGGTTTAATGATCCACCGGCAGGGCTCGATCCGCTGCTTCGCGCGGGTATCGCCCATCTTTGGCTGGTGACGCTGCATCCCTTCGACGATGGCAATGGCCGTGTAACTCGCGCGGTGACGGACCTGGCCCTGGCCCAGGCGGAGCGGCAGTCCATCCGGTTTTATTCCCTGAGCGCTGCCATCATGGCCCGGCGGCCGGCCTATTATGAGCATTTGGAGCGTACCCAGAAAGGCGAGATGGACATCACGGGCTGGCTGGGGTGGTTTCTGTCGGTGTTGGAGGAGGCCCTGGAGCAGGCGCTGAATCGCATTGATCGGGTGCTGATCAAAGCACGGTTCTGGCAGCGGCACGCGCAGACCGTGTTGAACGAGCGTCAGGTAAAGGTGCTGAACCGGTTGCTGGATGGCGCCGGCGAGGAGTTTCTCCACGGTATCAATGCCAGCAAATACAAAAACCTGACCAAAGTGAGCAAGGCCACCGCCACCCGCGATCTGGCGGAGCTGCTGGAAAAAGGCTGTTTACGCCGCCTGCCGGCCGGGGGACGTAGCACCCGCTATGAACTCCAGGTGGAGGCGTAATTGGCGTTGCAGCCGCTTTCCCGCAGCCAGGAAAGCCCAGTGGCACCAGCCGGAGCCGAGCTTCCTGGCGGCTTCGATGCTCCGCCAGAGCCGGGGCGTTGATTACTGAATGACCTGACTGATGACCACCACCGGGATAATGTCGGTGTAGTTGGTGCGGTCGGCGCTGAGCGCCTTGCCTTCGGCGGCCATCGCCGCTTGGAAGCTGCCGAGGTCGTCGAAGAACATGTGCGCCGCCGCGATGCTGGCGGGTGGGTTTTCGCTGCCGCCGGGCAGGGCTTGATCGATTTCCAGCTTGACCAACCCATGCGGGCCGAGGCGGTCGCGGATCAGGCGGGCGTGGGTGTTTTGGTAGTACCCGTGGTCGAATTGGAACGCTTCGTGGGGCGGGTAGGATACGGTCACTCTGATCATGTTTTCCTCCATTGGGGGCGTCCGTGCAAGGGTGTCAGGCCGGCATGTTAAGTTCGCGGAACAGGTCGCGGCCCAGTGCCGCGGAGGCGGCCAGCAGCCGGCCGATCATGGCGCCGCTGACGCCGCCCATGGCCACATCCTGGCCGGTGAAGAGCAGGCCTTTCACCGGGCTGAATGCACGGGTCCAGCGTTGCTCGTAGCGCTCGGGGGTGGGGGCGAACGACATGAAGTCGCCACGGGTGCGGCCCAGGAAGTCGTTGAAGCTCAGTGGCGTGGCCAGTTCGGCGTGGGCGACATGGCCTTCGGCCTTGGGGTAGAACCGGTAGACCTGCTGGAGCATTTCCTCGGTGAGCCGCGCTTTGAGTGCTTCGTACTCGTCGCCACGGTGCTTCCACTGGGTGCCCTGGAATGGCTTCCAAAGGTTCCAGTCGGTGAAGCTGCAGATATCCATGGTGGTGCGGTCCGGGTAGCGCTCGGGCCAGGTGGGGTCTTTTGCGGAAGGCTGCGAGATAAAATGCAGCGGCATCCGGCGGTTCGACGAGTCCTGGATATAGTGCTGCCAGTCTTCGGTCTGATGGGCGCTTTGGTGGATCCAGATGTTGGCGGGTCCGACATCCAGATCCGCGTTGCTGGCGTTGAGGCCCAGGTTGAGCACCACCGCCGGTAGCGTACTGGGCATGGACTGAGCCTTGGCGTTTACCTTGGCCACATCCGGGCGTTCGCTTTTGAGCATGCTCAGGGTCTGCCGGATGCCGATACCGCTGATGACCCGTAGCGCTTCGAGCACTTCGCCGCCGGCCATCCGTACGCCGACCACCGTGCCGTTGTGTTCGACCACCTCAACCACGTCGGCGCCTGCCAGTACCATGCCGCCGGCCTGGCGAACGGTTTCCGACATCTGGTCGGCGATGACCTGGGCGCCGCCAATGGGATAGCTGGCACCATCCAGGTAGTGGCGAATAACGGCGGCGTGCACCGAGAAGGAGGCCACACTCGGCAGGCTGGCGTAGTCACCGAAGTGACCGCAGAGCACGGCGATCAGCTTCTCGTTGCTGGTGATGGAGCGGAGCACTTCCAGTGTGGTTTTTTCGGCCAGGGGCATGAAGCGCGGCGCGATCTGGTCGAAGGCTTGGTCCGCAATCGGTCCCGGCATCGCCCGGACGGCCAGGAATTCACCGGCGGGCCGGCTCGCTTCGTTGACCAGCTCGATGTAGCGGTCGATGGCGTCGGCCTCTTCGGGGAAGTATTGCTTCATCCGCTCGCGGAAGGCGGCGCTGCCGGCGTGGTATTCGAACACCTCATCGCCAATCGCAATCTTGTTGTAGACCTCGGGCATCTTCTGCCACTTCAGCTCGCCGCGCGTGACCTTGTTGAACAGGCTCTGCAGCGTCCCGGGGCGATGAACCTCGCCTATGTAATGCAGGCCCACGTCCCATTCGAACCCGGGGCGTTTGAATACCTGCAGGCATCCGCCGATGACCGCGTGGCGCTCAAGCACCAGTACCTTCTTGCCGTCGAGTGCCATCAGTGCCGCGGCGGTAAGGCCGCCGGCGCCCGAGCCGACCACAATGGCATCGAATTGGGTGTCGAGGTCGCCGTTCGCCAGCGCGCGCTTGTAGCTTGTTTCAGTGCTGCTTTTCATTATTGTCGCCCTCGTTGGGTGGATTGGACGGGGTACGAAGCCTGTACTCAGGCGGAGGGTCCGAAGAGGCCGGGGCCCGCCAGGGAGGCGCCACCGTCCACGGGCAGAACAACGCCGGTGACGTAGTCGCAGACCGAGGAGCTGAGCATGACGGCGACCTTGGCCACCGAGTTGAGGTCGCCATAGCGGCGCAGCGGCAGGTTGCGAATCACCGCATCACGGGATTCCTGGGTCGGCGTCAGGCGGGCCATGCCTTCCGTGCCGTCGATGGGGCCGGGGACGATGGAGTTGACGCGGATGCCTTCCGGGCCCCACTCCATGGCGAGAACGCGGGTGAGCATGTCGACGCCGGCCTTGGCCGCGCAGACATGGGCTTGCATGGGCGTGGCGGTGGAGGCCTGCGGGGCGGAAATATTAATGATCGAGGCGCCCGGCTTGGTGAGGTATTGGTAGGCCTCGCGCAATACGTGGAAACTGCCGAGCAGGTCGATATCCACCACGCTCTTGAAGCCGTTCACCGACATGCCCGCCGCCGGTGCGACAAAGTTGCCGGCGGCGCCGGAGCAAAGCACGTCAATGCTGCCGAAGGCCTCGTAGGTGCCGGCCAGGGCGCGCTCGACACTTTCCGTGTCGCGGACATCGCCGGTGAAGCCGATGGCTTCTGCGCCCAGCTCGCGCAGGCTGGCGAGCGCGTTTTCGACCCGTTCCGGTGAGCGGCTGAACACCGAAACACGGGCGCCTGCCGCGGCAAAGGCCTTCGCAATTCCAAGATTGATGCCGCTGGTGCCGCCGGCGACAAAGACGTTTTTACCGAGGAACTCATTCTGGTTCAGCATTCCGTTACTCCCGCTAGGTGGATCGCGTTTTGTTGTTGGCGCGGACTAGGATATGCATCGCCAAGATGGCAATCTGTCAAAAACTTGAAATTCGGACCTGCTGCATGAACCCCCCTCTCCGATACCGGTTCGTTGATGACCACCCTGGACACGGATGAGTGGTTTTCCTCCTGCGCGCTGGAGCTGAAACAGGGCCTGCTGCGCAGTGCCAGGCTGCAACGATTGGGCCCGGGAGAGGTGTTATACCGGGATGGCCAGCTCGCCCAGCAGGCTCTGTTCTGCGTTGTGGAAGGGGCGGTCAGGATATGCAGCTCATTGCAAAATGGCACGACGTCCTTGCTGGCTTATCTGGAGCCTTGTCACTGGTTTGGTGACATCTCTCTGATCGATTCCGGTCCCTATGTTCACGACGCGGTCGCCGACGTTGAATCCCGGATTCTTTGTGTGCCGCTGCAACCCTTCACCCAGTGGCTGGACCAGAACCCACAGTATTGGCGGGACATCGCGCGCCTGAGCATCAACAAGCTTCGGGTGGCCTATCAGGTGATCGCCGAACCGGGGGCTCTCCAGCACCGGTTGGCCCGGCGGCTATGGTTGCTGGCACATGGGTTCGGCTCGCGCGCGCAGCGTCCGTCCCCGCATCTCAGCGTTTCTCAGGAGGACCTGGCGCAAATGATGGGCAGCACCCGGCAGAGCATCAATGCCGCGCTGGCCAGGCTGGAAGGGTTGGGGTTACTGAAGCAAGGCTATAAGTCCATCGAAATCAGCGATTTGGCACGCT
This sequence comes from Alloalcanivorax gelatiniphagus, assembly GCF_005938655.1. Lineage (GTDB taxonomy): Bacteria > Pseudomonadota > Gammaproteobacteria > Pseudomonadales > Alcanivoracaceae > Alloalcanivorax > Alloalcanivorax gelatiniphagus. The sequence continues at coordinate 4,608 of NZ_VCQT01000034.1, read as the reverse complement.
TGTTGGACCATGCCAATCATCTGGAATCGAACAACCCGGCCGGCCGTATTTAACCAGCTCCACCGCCATTCTCTCCCCGGCTGTCGGGCGCTCTACCGGTAGCGCTCCGCGATCTGTCCCATCACCTGCTCCGCGTGCCGGGCGTCCCGTTGGAACTTGGTTTTCAGATCCCGGGCCAGCACGCTGGCGAGCTTGTCGCCGATCATGGGGACGCCGACGCGGACCGAGAAGTTCAGGTCCAGGGTGGATTGGTGGTCGTGGCCTGTCAGGGTCATGTCGCAGTGGACCTCGGCGGGCACGCCCTTGAAGCGGATGTCCAATTGGCCGGTTTTGCGCCTCCGATCCCAGGCGTCGGTCTGGATCAGGGTGACCACGTCGGGCACGAACTTGCGGGCGAAGGCGGGGACGTTGATATCAATGTCCACATCCCGTTGGGTCACGATACGGCTGTGGTCAGCGTCGCGGGTGTCTTCCAGCAGTTGAATATTGCTGGCGCCGCTGAGCCGGTATTTTTCCAGGAAGTAGTCCTTGTCGGCGAACACCTGGATAACGGTGTCCGCGGGGAACGGATACTGGTTCTGTTCATTGAATGTCATGAAGTTCTCTTGTTGTTATTGGGGCGTGCCGCCTTTGATGACATGTTGTTGTTTGCCCAGGTCGATGCGGCCATCGCTGCTGACGATGGTGGTTTCCATGCGGTCGCCGGCCTTCAGATATTCCGGTCGGCGTTGCTGCATCTTGACGAACATGGCCCATTTTTTTGCCTCCGGCAACAGGGCGGAGAGCTTAACCACCGGGGCCGGCGGCACGCCGAGGGCGCAGCCGCTGGGGGTGCCGGTCATCAGTACGTCGCCGGGGGCGAAGTCGGCGATCTGGGCGTATTCGGTCAGGGTTTCCGGGGCCTTGAACACCTGGGCGGCGGTGTTGTCGTTCTGGCGCACCTGGCCGTTGACGCTCAGGGTCAGTTGCATCTGTTCCAGGTAGTGCATTTCGTCCTTGTCCAGCAGGCAGAGTATCGGGCCCAGGGGGCAGAAGGTCCGGTAGCTTTTTCCTTTATGAAATTGCATTTGCGGGAGCTGCACGTCCCGCGCGGAGACGTCGTTGCCGATGCAGATGCCGGCCACATAGTCGTGCAAGTTGTCGGCGGTAACGGTGACCGGGCCGTTGGTGTGCTTGCCGAGCACCAGCACCAGCTCCACTTCGTAGTCCAGCAGTTTGACGTGGCCGGGCTTGATGATGTGGCCGGTGGGCCCGGTGATCGAGGCGCTGGATTTGGTGAAGAAAAGATTGAACGCTTTGGCGTCCGGGTTCATGCCGGAGTCGATCATGTGCTCACGGTAGTTGGCCCCCTGGCAGAGCACCTTGGCGGATTCGGTGATCGGCGAGATCAGGGTGACGCTGTCCATGTCCAGAGTTTCGTCGGCGGTGGGGGCTTGCCGGACGCCGGCGTAGCCGAGAGACAGCAGCTCGCCGGTGGTGCCGCAGGGAATATCCAGGGGCGTGATGTGGTCGTCCTGTACCAGGCCCCAGCGGGTGCGGTCCTGGTGTTCGAAGCGAACGAGGTGAAGGGCCATGGTCTGTCTCCGTTTTCGAGTCGGGTGCTGTTTTCGGGTCGGGTTAATGGGGGTTACAGCAATAGCTGGCTGAGGTTTTCCAGCTGCTTTACCAGATGCAGCAGGAAGCGTGCGCCGAGGGCGCCGTCGATAACGCGGTGGTCGTAGGACAGGGACAGCGGCAACACCAGCCGCGGCGAAAACTCCCGGCCATTCCAGACCGGCTGAACGGTAGCCCGGGAGATGCCGAGAATGGCGACTTCCGGCGCGTTGACGATGGGGGTGAAGGCACCACGGATGCCGAGGCCACCCAGGGAGGAGATGGTGAAACAGCCGCCTTTCATGTCGTCCGCCGCGAGCTTGCCGTCCCGGGCCTTGCCGGCCAGGGCGGCGCATTCGTCGGCCAGTTCACGCACGCTTTTGCGGTCGGCGTCGCGGACCACGGGCACCACCAGGCCCGCGTCGGTATCCGCCGCGAAGCCGATGTGCCGGTACTTCTTGAGAATCAGGTGTTCGCCGTTGGCGGCCAGGGAGGCGTTGAACCTTGGGAACTCGGCCAGCGTTTGGGTGACCGCCTTGATCAGAAACGGCAGCAGGGTGAGCTTGATGCCCTGTTCTTCGCCGGCGCTTTTGCGGAAGGCGTCCAGGTCGGTGATGTCGGCGGATTCAAACTGCGTCACATGGGGCACGTTCAGCCAGGCGCGGTGCAGGTGCGCCGAGGAAAGCCGTTGGATGCGCTGCAGGGGTTGCCGCTTGATCTCGCCGAACTGGCTGAAGTCGATGTCGGGAATGGCCGGGATGCCGGCTTGGGGTTCCGGTTTCCCGGTGTGGTTGGCGAGCGCGTCGCGGACGTAGGCTTCCACGTCCTCCTTGAGCACGCGGCCGCCCTTGCCGGTGCCGGTCACCCGGGACAGATCCACGCCCAGTAGCCGGGCCTGCTTACGCACCGCCGGCCCGGCATTAACGGACGTCGGATCGTCCCCGGCAGGCGGCATGCCGAGGGGCGCCGTGGCCGCCGGCCCGTGGGCGACCGGCGCCGGGGTCTGTTCAGGGGGCGCTGCCTGCGTCGGCTCGGGCTCGGCGCGGGTTTCCTCGTCCGAGACATTGGGCTCCAGCGTGCAGAAGACGTCACCCTGGCTGAGGGTGTCGCCCACTTTGACGGCCAGGGTTTCGATCACGCCGTTTCTGCCGGCGGGCACTTCCAGGGCGGCCTTGTCGGTTTCCAGCACCAGCACGGACTGGTCGGCGGTCACCGTTTCGCCGGGTGCCACCAGGATGTCCACCACCGTAACGTCCTGGTAGTCGCCGATGTCCGGCACCGCGATGTCGATGGGGGTCGATGACATGCCAGTGGTTCCGTTAATGGGTTTCGGGCTCGGCGTGGGCTGGCTTGCGCGCGGCCGGCTGGCGTCCATAGGGGGCAAACAGGCCGTTGGCCACGTCCACCAGGGTGGCCGCCGCCGTGGACGCCGGCTCCCGGGTACGCCAGGCCACGTGCTGGTCGGGGCGGACCAGCACCGCGCCCTGTTCGCCCACCTCAAACAGATCCAGGGCCGCCTGGCGATCCGCCGGGTCCGGCGTGGCCAGGGCCACCAGGGTCAGGCCCATCTGGATCGGTTCGGGAAGGGCGGCCAGGGCGTCGCGCCAGCCGTCCGGGTCGGCGGTGACCAGGGTGAAGGCACGCCGGTCGATCAGGTCATGGATCGGCGTGGGCCGGCCCTGGTGGTCCACCATCGCATGGGGCAGGCGGCTGCCCGGCCAGGTGGTGGGGCGGTAGTCGGTGACGCCGTCCTCGATCATCGGTTGTGGCGTGCTCTCCCCCTGTACCAGCCCGGCGGAATAGGCGAAGCCGTACTCCAGGCCGGTGGAGATAAAGTGCGCCATCTGCCCGGGGATTTCCCGGCCCAGGGTGGCGCGCAACCGGCGCCCGACAAAGGTGCGGTTTTCCAGCAGGCCGGTGGGCATCAAGGCCAGGCGCATCAGGGTGTCCGCCAGTTGGCCATGGGCGATCCTCGGCAGCCGGTTGATTGGGCGGGCGGCGAAGCGTTTGGTCATGGCCATCAGGTTCTGGTTACGCAGCCCCACATGGCGCGTCACGTTATCCAGGGTGAAGTGGTTGCCCACGCTCTGGTCGGCGAAGCGTTGGATCACCGGTTTGCGTTCCGCCTCATAGGTGGCCAGCAGTTCCGGGGTGGCGCGTTCTTCCAGCACCGCCGCCAGTTTCCAGGCCACGTTGTGGGCGTCCTGGACACCACTGTTGAGGCCGAAGCCGCCGGTGTGCGGAAAGCGGTGGGCGACATCGCCGACCAGCAGCGTTCTGCCCCGCCCGAAGGTCGAGGCGAGCTGCGCGGTCATCGACCACTGGCCATGGGTATGAATCTGGAACGGGACTTTGTGGGTGCCGATGGCCGCGGGGATGATCTTTTCCCAGTAGCGGCTATCGCCTTTGGCGATTTTCTGTTCGGCGCTGATGAAGGGCGTCATCAGAATATAGTCATCGTCGTCGTGCTTGATCAGCACGCCGCAGAATTTCGGGTTATAGATCCAGCTGAGCAGGGGGCGCGGCGCCGGGTAAACCTCGTCCAGCTTCATTTTGAAGAAGATGCTGGCCATGTTGGCGAGTACCGGCCCGTCCATGTGGATGCCAAGCTGGTCGCGCACGTCGCTGTTGGCGCCGTCCGCGCCGATCAGCCAGCGGCTGTCGATGGCGGTGGTCTGGCCGTCGGGGCCGGTCACTTCCACGGTGACGCCGTCGCCCTGGTTCTGGAAACCCTTGAGCTTATGGTCCCGGTGGAAGGTGATCAGCGGTTCCGAATCCACCGCCCGCCACAGGATCGGCATAAGAAGATGCTGGCCCACATGGGCGATGCGATAGGGGCCGAAGCCTTGCACCCGTTCCACTCGGTCCTTGTCCGCCAGCAGATCGATGCTGCCCAGTTTTTTCCCCAGCAGGCTGGTGCACCAGGTGATATCGCCGATCTCGTCCTCGGTGGGGCACAGGGCCATGATCTCGTCGGCCAGGGCCGGCGAATACTGGGACCAGATTTCGAAGGAG
>NZ_VCQT01000033.1 GCF_005938655.1 Alloalcanivorax gelatiniphagus | reverse complement strand
CGCGCGGAGAGGCGGGGGGTGTGGGTGGGGGTGGGTCGGGCCGCGGGGGCCGGTCCCTTCCGGGGTGACGCCGTCGCCCTGGTTCGGAAACCCCTTGAGCTTATGGCCCGGGTGGAAGGTGATCAGGGGTCCCGACCCCCCCGCCCGCCACAGGATCGGCATAAGAAGATGCTGGCCCACATGGGCGATGCGATAGGGGCCGAAGCCTTGCACCCGTTCCACTCGGTCCTTGTCCGCCAGCAGATCGATGCTGCCCAGTTTTTTCCCCAGCAGGCTGGTGCACCAGGTGATATCGCCGATCTCGTCCTCGGTGGGGCACAGGGCCATGATCTCGTCGGCCAGGGCCGGCGAATACTGGGACCAGATTTCGAAGGAGCGTCCATTCAATACATGGGCGGCGGGATGTCGCAGCGGCGCGGAGCGGCGATCCACCAGAATGCTGGGAATTTGATACCGGGCCAGCAGCAGGGCCAGGGTGCAGCCGGTGCCGCCGGCGCCGATGATCACCACCGGGGCGTTTTGCCGGGCCACCATTACAGCGTCCTCCAGTTGATGGCTTTCATGTTTTTGGGCTGCTTGGTGCCGGGCCGGGTGCCGGCGCCCTGTTTCAGAAGCTCTTTTTCGGGGACGCCCTGGTTAAGTTGCTCAAGCAGATAGTCCGGGTTGAAGTTGACGCCGATCGGGTTCTCGGCGAAGGCCGGGCTGTTGAAGTAGTCCCGGGTTTCCTCCGGTGTCTCGAAATTTTCCACCTGGAATTCGTGCCGGTTGCCGTCCGGGTCTTCGTAGTAGATGGACGTGGTGGGGCCGTGATTGATGCACCAGACCGGCTTGATGCCCTGCTTTCTGATGTTGGCGTAGCCGTGCAGCAGTTGTTCCAGGGAGTCGAAGCCGTGGGCGATATGGTCGACACCAAACAGCTTGCGGCGGATGCGCGACAGGGGGAACGCGAAGCGCAGGGCGGCGGGCAGGTTGACCAGGGCCAGCCGGTGGCTTTCGCCGTCCCAGCTGAGGAAGGTGATCATCTTGTCGGAGTGCACCACCTCGGCGCCGAATACCGCCTTGTACCATTCAATAAGTTTTTTGCGCCGGGGCGTCTTGATCACCCAGTGGGCGATGTAGCGGGGCGCGCGGACGGCTTTTTCTGATGGTGCGGGTGAAGACGTTTTGTTGTTCATGTCTGTAAGTCCTCATTGACGATATAGGGGGCCTAGACGGCCCAGGGCGCCGGCGTAACCGGGTTGATGTCATAGCGGGCCATGGCCTCCGCCACCGTGCCTTTGGCAATCCGGCCGTCTTCCTCCAGGGCATGGAGGGTGGCGATGACGATGTGGGTGCGATCAATTTCGAAGAACTGGCGCAGCCGGGCGCGGGTGTCGCTGCGTCCGAAGCCGTCGGTGCCGAGCACCACATAGCGGCTTTTCAGATAGGGGGCGATCAGCCCCGGGTAGGCGCGCACATAGTCCGTGGCGGCCACCGTAAGCTCGTCGCCGGGCAACAGTGTTTGCACATGGCTGGTGGCGGCGGGCTGGTCCGGGTGCAGGCGATTCTGGCGCTCCACGTTCGCCGCGTCGCGGGCCAGCTCGGTGAAGCTGGTGGCGCTGAACACGGTGCCGCGGATGTTCCAGTCGCTGGCCAGCAGGGCGGCGGCGGCGTCCACTTCGCGCAGAATCGGGCCGGAACCGAGCAGCCGTACCGAGGCGGTGGCATCGTCGCCGCCGTGGCGCCGATAGGCGTATAAACCTTTGACGATGTGGTCCGCCGAGGCCTTGTCGATGGGCTCCTGGGCGTAGCTTTCGTTGCTGACGGTGAGGTAGTAGAACTCGTCGGCCTGCTCTTCCATCATCCGCCGCATGCCGTGGTCCATGATCACCGCCAGCTCCCCGGCGAAGGCCGGGTCATAGGCCCGGCAAGTGGGCACGGTGGCGGCAATCAGCTGGCTGGCGCCGTCCTGATGCTGCAGGCCCTCGCCGCCCAGGGTGGTGCGGCCGGCGGTAGCGCCGATCAGAAATCCCCGCGCCCGCTGGTCCGCCGCCGCCCAGATCAGATCCCCCACGCGCTGGAAGCCGAACATGGAATAGAAAATGTAGATCGGCAGCATGGCGATGTTCGACACACTGTAGGCCGTGCCGGCGGCCACCCAGGAAGAGATGGCGCCGGCCTCGTTGATGCCTTCCTCCAGCAGTTGCCCGTCCTTGGCTTCCCGATAGGAGACCAGGGAGCCGGCGTCCTCCGGCGCGTACAACTGCCCCACCGGCGAGTAGATGCCGATCTGATGGAACAGGTTGGCCATGCCGAAGGTGCGTGCTTCATCGGCGACGATGGGCACCAGCCTCGGGCCCAGGGCCTGGTCCTTAAGCAGCGCGGACATCATGCGCACCATGGCCATGGTGGTGGAGATCTCCCGGGAGGCGCCTTCCATGGCGAAGGCGGCGTAGCGTTCCAAAGGTGGGATTGGCACCGGCGCGGTTTCACGGCGGCGCGCCGGGATCGGCCCGCCCAGAGCCTCGCGGCGCTGCTTGAGGTAGCGCATTTCGTCGCTGTCCGGGTCGGGGCGGCAGAAGTTGTGTTGCGCCAGATCCTCGTCGCTCAACGGCAGGTTGAAGCGATCCCGGAATGCCTTAAGCGCCGCTTCGTCCATTTTCTTTTGTTGGTGGGCGGTCATCCGTGACTCGCCGGCGGCACCCATGCCGTAGCCTTTTTTGGTCTTCGCCAGGATCACCGTGGGCTGGCCTTTATGGCGGGTGGCGGCCGCATAGGCGGCGTACAGTTTGCGCAGGTCGTGGCCACCCCGTTTCAGCGCGTCGATTTCCGCATCGCTCATGTGCGAGACCAGCGCCTGAATCTCCGGGTCGGTCTTGAAGAAATGCTCGATGTTGTAGGCGCCGTCCTTGGCGCCCAGGGTTTGATAGTTGCCGTCCACGGTTTGCGCCAGCTTGCGCAGCAGCGTGTGTTGCTTGTCGCGGGCAAACAGGGCATCCCATTCCGAGCCCCACAGCACCTTGATCACGTTCCAGCCGACGCCGGCGAACAGGGCTTCCAGTTCCTGGATCACCTGGCCGTTGCCGCGCACCGGGCCGTCCAGTCGCTGCAGGTTGCAGTTGATGATGAAGGTCAGGTTGTCCAGCCCCTCGCGGGCGGCCAGGGACAGGCCGGCGATGGATTCCGGTTCGTCCATTTCGCCGTCGCCGAAGACGCCCCATACGCGCCGGCCTTGGGTTTCGGCCAGCCCGCGGTGCGCCAGGTAGCGCAGGAAGCGGGCCTGGTGCACCGCGTTGATCGGCCCGATGCCCATGGAGCCGGTGGGGAACTGCCAGAAATCCGGCATCAGCCAGGGGTGCGGGTAGGAGCAAAGGCCGTTGCCGCCCACTTCCTGGCGATAGTTGAGAAGCTGTTCTTCGCTCAGCCGGCCTTCCATATAGGCGCGGGCATAGACGCCCGGCGAGGAGTGCGGCTGGAAGTACACCAGGTCGCCGCCGTCCTCGGCGGTGGGGGAGCGGAAAAAATGATTGAAGCCCACCTCGAAGATTTCCGCCGCCGAAGCGTAGCTGGCGATATGACCGCCCAGATCCCCGAACGCCTTGTTGGCGCGCACCACCATGGCCAGCGCGTTCCAGCGGCACAGGGCCACCAGGCGCTGCTCCATGGCCAGGTCCCCTGGGTAGGCGTCCTGCTGCTCCAGGGAAAGGGTGTTCCGGTAGGACGAATAGGGCGCCGAACTGCCCAGCAGGCCGGATTCCCGGGCGCACTGGTCCAGACGGCCGAGCAAATAGAGGGCCCGTTCGGGGTCCTGTTTCTGGGCGGCCTGGAACGCTTCCAGCCACTCCTGGGTTTCGACCGGGTCCGGATCAGCGTCCGAGGATAAAAACATCGGCTTCATGGCACTTCCCTGAATAGCACTTTCCTGAGGTGCGACAGGAAAAGATGATACATAATCAAAAGTGATCCTCAATCAGAAAAGATTGAAGTTTGTTGGTAATCAGTTTTGATGATAGATTTCGCCTATGAGTCCACGTACACCGAAACCCGATTCCTCAGCGGCCACCGGGCCGTCCCGCAGCGCCCCCGACCAGGAGCCGCGCAGCGTTCGTCGCAAGCGCGAGAAGCGTCACAACCTGATGAAGGCGGCGTTTGAATTGATGTCGGAGCGGCGCAAGGAAGACGTCACCATCCAGCAGATCACCGACGCCGCGGACGTGGGCTTCGGCACCTTCTACAACTACTTCGAGTCCAAGGAAGCGATCTACGACGCCCTGGTGGAGGAGGTGCTGGAGAACTCCGGCCGGGTGGTGGATGAGGCCGCCCGGCACCTGTCCGACCCGGCGGAAAGGCTGAGTGTGGGGGTGCGCTACACCTTGCTGCAGGCGCAGTCCGATCCGCTCTGGGGGCGCTTTCTGGCGCAGACCCCGTTCAGTCCGCAATTGCTGTCGCGGGGGCTGGGTAAGTTTCTGCTCCGTGATGTGCAGGAAGGCATCAGCGCCGAACGCTTTGATGTCGACGATCTGGCCATGACGCTGGTGGCCATCGGCAGCACCGTGCTGGGCGTGCTGACCGCGGAGATCGAGCGCGCCGCCGGCGCCCCGGCGGCGGCCCTGCCGGGGCTGGACCTGGACGCGGAGCGGGTTCCCGAGCGTACCGCCGCCATGGTTTTGCGCATTCTCGGTATCGACGGTGACGAAGCCCGCCGCCTTTCCCGTGGGCCTTTGCCCCCGCTGGAAGGCGTTCTGAAGCTGTTTTCCCAACCCTGATCCGGTGCACCGGAATCCGCTTTTTGGCAGCGGTCCGGTAGCCCGCGACGAACCTTTTGTTTACCTGCCAGTGTTTGAGTGAATGCCGTCCCGGCCCGGTCTATGATTCGTCAACACCGTTTCCCTACGCCTGCCGGCGCCGGGGGCGGTGAAAACCCGTTTTACCCGACCCAATAACGACAATACCGGGAGAGCATCATGAAAATAGCAAACGGCCTGAAAGGGCTGGGCATCACCCTGTGCGGCCTGTCCGCCGTGGCCCTGGTGGGCTGTGGCGGCGACAGCGACCACGATTACGTCGAACAACCCCAACCTCAAACTCTGAACTGCGAACAGCTGGCCGGGCTGGCGATCCCCGCCGATGCTTTCGCGCTGGCTACCTCCGGCGGCGAAGTCACGGCGTCGTCGGTGGTGGCCGCCAGCGGCAGCGGCGCGGCGGCGTTGCCGGAGCACTGTCTGGTGGAGGGCCGCATCGCGCCGGTGGACCCGGCGGCACCGGACATTCTGTTCAAGGTGGCGCTGCCTGCCGATTGGAACAAAAAAGCGCTGATGTTCGGCGGCGGCGGCTTCAACGGTTCCATCCCCAATATCACCGGCAATATTGCCCAGGGCGCCGTGGACCAGCCGCTGCCGGTAGCGCGCGGCTACGCCACCTTCGCCAGCGATTCCGGGCATCAGGCCAACGACTACGGCTCCCAGGATGGCCGCTGGGGTCTCAACGACGAGGCGGTGAACAACTTCGCCGGCGATGCGCTGAAGAAAACCCGCGACGCCTCCATGTTCATTATCAAGAAACGCTACGGCGGCGCGCCGGCGCACAGCTATTTCGCCGGCGGTTCCACCGGCGGCCGCGAAGCGCTGACCAGCATCCAGCGTTGGCCGGGCGATTGGGACGGCGCCATCGCCTGGTACCCGGCCTGGAACGACGCGGAAGCGTTGCTGGCCGGTCAGCATTACAGCCGCGCCCTGTCCCAGCCCGGCGCTTACCCGAGCTTCGCCAAGCGGCAATTGCTGCTGGACGCGGCCTTGGAAGCCTGCGACGAGCTGGACGGGCTGGCGGACGAGCTGATCAATGACCAGCGCCAGTGCAACGCCATCTTCGATCCGTCCACGGCCATGGTGAACGGCAATCCGCTGCGTTGCCCCGGCGGCGGCGACGACGGCGACAGCTGTTTGTCCGATGCGCAGATCAACGCGTTGAAAACCATGGACCAGGGTGTGACCTTCAACTTTCCGCTGGCCAGTGGCGAGACCGGCTATCCGGGTTCCAATGTGTGGGGCGCGGATCTGGGCATCGACACCAGCACGCCGCTCGGTAACACCATCACCTTCCTGAACTTTGGCTACACCGCGCCGGTGTTTCCGAACATGCCGCAGTACGCGCCTTACCTGAGCGTGCTGGTGGATCAGTGGGTGCGGTACTCCGTGGCCCGGGATGCCTCGTTCAATTCCTACAATCTGGACCCGATCAACCCGGCGCCCCAGTACGCCCAGCGCATCAGTGATCTCAGCGTGGGGCTGAACGCGGGCACCAATATTTCCGGGTTCGAGGCGCGCGGCGGCAAGCTGCTGCTGGCCCACGGCATGTCCGATGTGCTGGTGAGCACCCGTGCCACCGAGATGTACTACGGCCGGTTGCTGAATCAGATGGGCGCGGAAAAAGTGGATTCGTTCGTGCGTTTCTATGAGGTGGCGGGCTTCGGCCATGCGGCCAGCCTCAGCTTCAACGCCACCTGGGATTCGCTCACCGCGCTGGAGGACTGGGTGGAACAGGGCACCGCGCCGGAGAATCAGATCACCACGGACACCGTGGGCGAACCGGGCCGCACCCGGCCGCTTTGTGATTATCCGGCCTGGCCGCGCTATATCGGTGGCGGCGATCCCATGGAAGCGGCCTCGTTCGAGTGCGCCCGGGAATAACCGACCCGGCGCCAGCCCGCCGTTATCGGTGGGTGGTCGTAATGCGGCCCGGCTCACGCTCCGTGAGCCACCGCGTTGCGCCGCTGCGCCCCGCCGGGTAGGTTCTGGATAACGAACCGACCGGTGGGGCGGAGCCCCTTCTACCATCATGGCCGATATCCGATCTTTTTCTCGCTCCGTTTTATCCCTGGTGCTGCTGTCTCCGATCTCGCTGGCCGCGCCTTTGTCGGTCACGCCCCTGCCCCTGGACGATGCGGAACAGGCGAAGGCCTACCGCTTTCCGCTGGTCACCGGCGGCGCGACAGCGGATGCCATCAATATCTGGCTGCAGGTCCGGTTGCTGGAGCGCTACCCGTTCTCCACGGAAATCGCGCCGTTCGAGCGCGTCGGCCCCGACCGGCACGGATGGGGCATCCGCCGCCTGGATTATCAGATCGCCGGCAACACTCCGGCGTATCTGTCGTTGGCGATCAACGTCGATTTCCTGGGCGCCTACGACACTCAGTACCAAAGCCACTTTACCTTTGATGCCGGTACCGGCCGCCCCCTGGATCTGGCGGATTTCTTTAGCAAGGGCGGGCTGAGCGATTTCACGGCGCGGGTACAGCGGCAGTGGCGGGACGAGATCAGCGCGGTGCTGTCGGCGCCTTCGGAGCTGGACGACGAGGACCGCCAGGTACAGCGCGAGCACTACGAAACCTGTCTCGACGTTCTGAAGGATTCGCGAACGTCCTGGGATTTTTTCGTCGATGACGCGGGCCTGCACGTGAGCTGGCAGTGCGGTTTCGGTCGCGCGTTCCGGGCGCTGGATGAGCTGGGCACACTGGAAGCCGGCGGCGATATAAAAGCGTTGCGGCCCTGGCTCAGCGACTTCGGCGCCTGCGCCCTTGCCGGGGATCAAACATCGTGCCCGCGCACCTACGGCGAGAAGGGCGTGTATTTCGGGCGCATTGACCGGCACCGGATCGTGCTGGTTCTCGATGGCGAGGACGGTGGTTCCTACGCTTACCGGAACGTGGGCACGCCGAACCCCCTGCGTCTGACGGGCCGGAAAAACGAAGCGCTGATTCTCAAGTGGGAGGGCGACACGCTGGCGGCGCGGGAAATGTTCATTCTGGAACCGGAGGCGGACGGCTTCCGGGGTGTGTGGATGCGCAGGACCGATCCGGCACCGCTCGACGTTGAACTGATGGCAGGGCCTCAACCATGAGCCGGGTGGCGCGCAGGATGCGGAACCTGGCCGGGGCGCTCGCGGGAGTCGGTATGTCCTTGTTCATGGCCCCGGCGGATGCCGCCGACTTTCCCGGGAAAAGCCGTACCGATTGGCGGGTGTCCAAGGACGCCCAGGCGTTTTTGCCACGCACCCCCGCGGCGCTGCGGGTGCCGGTGGTGGTGTTCGGGGAAGACCGCCGCTTCGCGTCCGAGCGGGCGGTGGTGCTGGTGGATGCCGGCTACCAACAGGTGCGTGAGGTGATCGAACCCGCCTGGGCCGGTCTGGACTGGACCCTGGATACGGCGGCGCCAACGCTGGCGGACTGGCCTGACGCCTGGCGCCGTTGGTGGCTGGCGGCCAATCCGGAGGCGCGCCGCGTCTGGGTGGAGCAGGGGCTGGCCCCGGCGTTGCGGCAGGCGGTGGACCAGGGTGCGCTGACGGAACCGGAAAGCGCCGCCCGCCAGCGGCGCTTGGTCGCCAATGTGGACTCCGACCCGGAGCGGATGCGTGGTTTGCCCGGATTCACCGCCCCGCTGGCGGGTGCGCGCTTTGTTCACGACCAGCGAGTGGATAACGTGCCGGTGACGGACAGTGCCCGACTGCTGGACCTGAGCCCGATCCTTGGCCGCCCGGCCACCGCCATTGTGTTGCAGCGCTGCCAGTCCATTCCCCTGCCGGCGCCGGTGGAGGGCAACTGGGGCGCGGCGCCTCAGTCCAAGCCCCAATGTCTGGTGCCGGCGCGCTGGCTGACCACCACCCTGGAGGCGCTGGCCAGCCACTGGCCGGAGCCAGCGCTGCGCCTGTCCGATGAGGTATCCCTGTGGACGCCTTCCGTGCCGGTGCCGGAGACCCTGCCGGCGCCCCGCTGGCGGTCGGCCAATGGCGCGGGCGCGCCGGTGAAACCGGCTGTGCAGGACCTGCGCAGCGACGATGCCCTGCAATTGAAAGCCATGGCGCCGGGCGGCGACGGCACCTTTTTACTGGGCGTTGACCGCCAGGCGCGGGTGGAGGGCGAGCAGCGTTGGATCGCCGAGCTGTGGCGCCTCGACCCGGGGGCGCAACAGGTCCAGGTGCTGTGGCGGGCGGCGGAGGGCGCCGACCGGCTCACCGATGCGGCCTCGGGGGTTTATTTCTCCGGGCGTATTTTCGGTGAGACATTGCCGGCTCTGTTTCGTTATCACCATGGCCAGGTGACGCCTCTGCCCCTATCCGAGGATAGCCGTCGTGCCTTGCAGGGCGGCGCCTGGGTCGCCGCCGGCGAGCGGGTATGGCTGGTGGAGCGGGGCGTGGACGGGATCCGCGCCTGGCGGGATGAGACGCTGTCGTCCCGGCGGACGGTGCCGCGCGGTACGGCGCTGCCGGGGCGCTTGCGGGTGCTGGGCGGCGGCGGCGATGCCCTGTGGGTGGAGGACGACCACGGCGTGGCGGCGCTGGCCTGGAAGGACGGCGTGACCCGCCGGGCTTTCCCGGTGCCGCCACGCCTGGCCGGGGCCCCGGCGGTGACCTATCCGGATGGCCTGGATCCGCGCACCGCCCTGGTGGAGGGCGCGGGCACGGTGTCGGAGGCGGGCGGCTGGCTGGCCACGGCCTTTGCGTTGGAAGGTCCGGACGCCCGGGCCGGCGTCCATGTGCTGGACACCGACAAGGGCACGGTGCTGGCCTCCATCGTACTGCCCGGCGCCACCCGGGTGCGGCTGGCGGCGGCCTCGCCGGACGGTTGCTGCCTGGCGCTTTACGACGACGGCGGCGCGCTGACACTGTGGCGGGCCCGCGCCGGCACCATGGCCAAGTTACTGGCGCCGCCGGCCACGGCCCTGGCGGACCTGAGCTTTTCAGCGGACGGCGCCACCTTGCATGGGGTGGGTGGCCGTTTACTGATGAGCTGGCCGCTGGATTGAATGCTCTGCCCGGCGGCTTCCGCCATTTGCAGGCGCCGCGCTCAGGTCAGCGGCGTCATCACCGCGGTCTGGAAGGCCGGCCGTTCGGTCAGACGCTGATACCAGGCCGCCAGGTGGGGCAGGTCCGGGCGCTCGATGTCCATGGAGAACCAGGCGTAGGCGAAACATCCCAAGGGAAGGTCGGCCACGGTCAGGCTGTCGCCGGCCAGAAACCGCCGCTCGCGGAGGGCGTCGTCGGCGATGGGCATCAGCCCCGCGCACACCTGCCGGCCCTGTTCCATGGCGGCGTTATCCCGTTCTTCCGGCGTGCGGCGTACCCGGTTCAAGAACAGTTGCTTGAACGGTTCGGTCAATGAGGTCGACGCCCAGTCCATCCATTTCTCCGCCTCTGCCCAGGCCACGGTGCCCTCGGGCGTGAACGGGGGCTGGCCATAGCGGCGGGCCAGGTAGCGCACGATGGTGTTGGATTCCCACAGCACCAAGCCATCGTCCTCCAGGCAGGGCACCAGGCCATTGGGATTCATGGCCCGGTATTCCGGCGTGTCCACGCCGCCAAAGGCGCCGCCCACTTCGATCAGTTCCGGGTTGATGTTGAGTTCCGCCGCGCACCAGCGCGCCTTGCGCACATTGGTGGAGTTGGCGCGTCCCCAGAGTTTCATGGTGTTCTCTCCTTCGCGGCAGGCCCCCGACAACGGGGGCCTGATTTCAGTATTTCGGTGGTTTAGTGCGGTGTGCCGGTGAGACGGTGGAAGATCACCTCCAGGCCGGGGGCGAAGCAGCCGTCACCGGCGAAGTGCGCGGCCCCATGATGAGGGTGCCCGTGATCCGCCAGCGCCGGTGCCAGGCCCAGGGCCGGCGGCGTGTTCTGGCCGGTGCGCGCTTGCCGTTGGTAAATGCTCTGCCCTTCCTTGATGGTTTCTTCCACGTGCAGGTCGATCAGCGTGGCCGGTGGCACCGTCAGTGGATTATCCGAGAGCACCACGAAGTCCGCCAGCTTGCCCACTTCGATGGAGCCCTTGCTGTCTTCCTCGAAGTGCTGCCAGGCGGACCACAGGGTCATCGCCTTCAGCGCGGTCATCACGTCCACTTTCTGATCTTCGCCGAGCACGCGGCCACTGCGGGTGGTGCGGTTGACCGTGGCGTCCAGTACCCGCAGGGAGTCCGGCAACGCCACCGGAGCGTCATGGTGGGTGGTGAAGCGCATCCCGCGTTCGCGCAGCCAGCCGGTGGGGGAGATGTTCTCCGCCCGTTCCGGGCCGAGTACGGAATCCCGGTGCCAGTCGCCCCAGTAGAAGGTGTGCATGGGGAACAGGGACGGGAAGATGCCCAGCTCCTCAAGGGCGGGAATCTGATCCTTGCGCAGGGTCTGGCCGTGGATCAGCACCGGGCGCACGTCCACGCCCGGCACCCGCGCCTCGGCTTCCCGCCAGCCCTTGATCATCTGGTCGATGGCCCGGTCGCCGTTGGCGTGGGTCAGGGTCTGCCAGTGGTTTTCCAAAGCCCGGGTGTAGACCTCCACCACCTTGTCGTCGTCCACCACGCCATAGCCGGCGTAGTCGGCCCCCTTGCCCTCAGGCGGCTGGTAGTAGGGCTCGGTGAGCCAGGCGGTTTTGCCCTGGGGCGAGCCGTCCAGGGTCAGCTTGATGCCGCCGATGCGAAAGTGATTGTGGTATTGCGGGGGCGTATCCACGTTGTGATAGAACGGCGGCACCATCAGCTCCGCCACGCCCGGGTTGAGAATGTCCGGGTAGGAGACGATGTCCGCCCGCAGGGCGCCGGCATTGGCCGCCGCTTCGGCGATCTTGACGTGCATCGGCGCGCTGCGGCCGTCCTGCAGGGTGGTGTAGCCGTAGCGGGTGTACAGCTTCTCGCCTTCCTGCAGCATGGCCACGGCCTGCTGGGGACTCAGTTTCGGAAACAGTTTGCCCAGGGCCATGAAGAAGGCGTTTTCCTCCAGCAGCCCGTTGGGCTCGCCGGTGGCCGGGTCCTTGCCGATCACGCCGCCCTGGGGGTTGGCGCTGTCGGCGGTGATGCCCAGCTGCTTAAGGCCGGCGCTGTTGACCACGCCGAAGTGGGCGGACTGGTGGATCACCAGCACCGGCTGCTCGGTGCTGACCCGGTCCAGTTCCGCGCGGGTGGGATGGCGTTGCTCCGTCAGTTGCGAGTCGTCGTAGCCGAACCCGTAGATCAGGCCGAACTGCTCGCGCAGCACCGAGTCCTTTGAGAACGTTTTCAGTGTCTCGACCATTGAGGCCACATCGGTGACGCCACCGTCCGGCGGCGGCAGCAGGTTGGCGCTCATCGCCTGGAAGCCGACGAAGAACACATGGCCGTGGGCGTCCACGAAGCCGGGCAACAGGGTGCGCCCTTGCAGGTCGTGCATGACGGTGGTCTCGCCCTGGTAGCGCAGCACGGTCTTGCGCTTGCCCACGGCGACAATGCGCCCGTCCCGCACGGCCACCGCTTCGGCGTCCGGATGGTGGTCGTCCACGGTGATGATCGGGCCGTTCAGCCAGATGGCGTCCGCCGGTTCGGCGGGCGGCGCGTGCTGGCACCCGGCCAGGGCCACCAGCGCCAGCGCCGGCAGCCATTGTTTGAATAGCATCATTGCTCTCCCCGTTTCTTGTTGTGGTTTTCAGCTTGCCGGCACCGGGGTCACCGGCGCCGACCGTCATCATACCCGTGTTGCCGAGAGGCGGGCGATGCTGGCCGGTGAGGGGGTCAGCGCAGGCTCTGGGTAAGGTGGGAAGCCGGGGAGGGGTGGCGCCGGGCGTTCGGTTCCAGACAGCGGACCAGCATGGCGAACGCCAGTGCGTCATCGCCAGGGCCCTCGGGGCGGGGGATGCGCACCACATGGCCATCCCCCGGCGCCACCGGGATGGCGTCGCCGTGTTGGTTTTCCAGCCGGTCCAGCCGGAAGCGGCGGTTGCCGTCCGGGGTGATCAGCATGACCGGGTCGCCCAGCTCGAAGCGGTTTTTCACCGCCAGGGTCAGCCAGTGGTCATTGGCGCCGATCACCTCCGCCACCAATTGCTGGCTGCCCAGGGCGGCGGTGCCGGCTTCGTAATGCTGGTAGGCCTGGGGCGGGTGGCGGCGGAAGAAGCCCTCGGTGTAGCCCCGGTGGGAGAGCGCTTCCAGATCGTCCATCAGGGCCATGTCGAAGGGCCGCCCGGCGCCGGCGTCGTCCAGGGCACGGCGGTACACCTGGGCGGTGCGGGCGGCGTAGTACACCGACTTGGTGCGGCCTTCGATCTTCAGCGAGTGCACGCCCATCTCGGCCAGGGCCTGGACGTGCTGCACGGCGCGCAGGTCCCGGGAGTTCATGATGTAGGTGCCGTGCTCGTCCTCGTGCAGGGCCAGGGTGCGGGCCGGGTCGTTGGGTTCTTCCAGCAGCAGGGAGTCTTGCTGGCGCACCGGGATAAGGTCGCCGCTGTCGTCGGCGCGGGCGGACACCGGCTTGTAGTCCCAGCGGCAGGCATTGGTGCAGGCGCCCTGGTTGGCGTCGCGGTGGTTCATATAGCCCGACAGCAGGCAGCGGCCGGAGTAGGCCATGCACAGGGCGCCATGGACGAACACTTCCAGTTCCATGGCCGGCACCCGTTCGCGGATCTCGCGGATTTCCTCCAGGGCCAGCTCCCGGGACAGGATCACCCGCTGGATGCCCTGGCGGCGCCAGAATTCCACGGTGGCGTAGTTCACCGCGTTGGCCTGCACGGAGAGATGGATGGGTTGCTCCGGCCAACGCTCGCGCACCATCAGGATCAGGCCCGGGTCGGACATGATCAGCGCATCCGGGCCCAGCTCGATGACCGGCGCCAGGTCACGCAGGTAACTGCGCACCTTGTCGTTGTGCGGGCTGACGTTGGAGGCCAGATAAAACTGTTTGCCCCGGGCGTGGGCTTCGGCGATGCCCTCCGCCAGGGCGGCCCCGTTCTTGAAGCTGTTATTGCGCACCCGCAGGGAATAGCGGGGCTGGCCGGCGTACACCGCATCGGCGCCGTAGGCGAAGGCATAACGAAGATGCTTGAGCGTGCCGGCGGGCGACAGCAGCTCCGGCAGGGCGGGCAGGGTATTGGGCATGGGAGGTCTCGGCCGGGCGCATGTTTCTTTGCCGAACTCCTTTCCTGGAACCGGCGCTACCCTACTCTAACGCCACGTCTCTCGCCGGCCTTGATCTCAATCAACGCCGCCGGTTCCCGGGGACCGTTTCACGATTCGAAGCCGGCCTCGTTGCCGAAGCACCGGCGCTTGGGTAGGTTGGCCCACCCTTTTTATAGGTCCGCTCGATGGACAGCGGTGGAGTTAAGGATGGCGTGGTTCGGTCGGTGGTTGGCCTTGTCGGTGATCGGTGGCGTGGCGTTGCTGATGGCGCCTTCGCGGTGGGGCGAGGCGGCCCGGGCGGAGGAGCGAAGCGGCTGGTTGTATCAGCAGTTCGGTGACCAGGGTGTGGTGCTGGGAATGTTGGCCATGGGGCTGGTGTTTCTGGTGCTGGGGCTGATCGGCATGGCGCGCTCCGGCCGCGCCCTTTGGCGCCACCGGCAAGCGGGCAGTCCGCCTTCGCCGCCCAGCGCCGCCACGCCCGGCGGCGTGCGCCTGGCCGGCGGATTGCTGCTCACCGGCGGTGTGCTGTGGACGGTGTTCTACGTGGGCGGCAAGGCCCGCGCCCTGGCCGCCGGCGCGGCCTCGGTGGAGTACGCCTACGCGGCGGTGCTGATCGGGCCGCTGGCGGTGTCTCTGGGGCTGTTCTATCTGCTGGTGCGCCCCGGCACCTTGCAGGGCGTGCAGGCGATGAACAAGCGCGAGCGGATATTCTTCCTGATGTTCATCGTTACCGGCGTGCTCGCCGGCGTCGGCCTGGGCGCCTGGCTGTCCTCCCAGGCCGGGATCTACGGCTACTTTGGCTAGCGACAATGACCCGGCCTTGCCGCTGTAACGTCGCTGGTGCCGGAGTGCCATCGTTCCCACTGTGCTAGATTCGTGTGGAGGCAGGTCGCTCGTTCAGAGGCGATCGCTCATTTATTCGGTTATGGCTTTCAGGGAGGGACGCCTTATGGGGCGGAACGGTTTTCGGCTTTTTTCTTTAGTGGTGGGTTTGGGTGCGGCGTTGAATCCCACGTTGAGCGTGGCTTCCGTGTTGGACCAGGGGGAGCCGGTCAATCTGTACGCCGCTGAGGCGGGTGTGCGGTTCGTGGGCTTCGATGTGGCGGCGCTGCCGGGCAATGAGTTCGCGGTGACCTGGCTGGAGCGTAATGCCGCCGACCAGACCGAGTCCTTGCGGGTCGCCCGCTTTGAACAGAATGGCCAACGATTGGGCGACGCGCTGATCCTGAGCGAGACCCCTGCGGCGGAGAACTACCCTCGTCTCTCTGATCCGGTTATCGGGACGAACAGTGCCGGCGATATGGTGGTGGTTTGGAATAGCGGACCCGCGGAGGGGGCCTCGGAATGCCGGGAGTTTGTCCAGTTCCGGTTGGTGGACAGCAATGGTACGGCCTCGCCTGTCCAGCTTTTCTTTTACCCAGGGGCTGGCTTCAACTGCAATCCTGAAGTGGCAATGAATGAACAAGGGCTTTCTGTTCTGAGCGCTTGGTACGGCCTTGAGGACAAATATCTGATGCAGCTGCGTGGCCAGGATGGCACGTCGGTGGGCGGTCCGATGACGCGTGGTCAAAATGTCGGGTCGGCATTGCCCATGGCAGTGGCGCTTCAGGAAAGCTCCGGGATGGCGGTCTGGTCCGAGCAGGAGGGGCCGGGCACGGTGCTGCTGGCGTCCCGCTTCAGCCTGACCGGCGGTGCCCTCGGCGACGGCGATTTCCGCTTCGACAACAACGCCCACGACGCCAATGGCCTGTATCAGAGCTCGGTTAGCCTGGACGCCACCGCCGACGGTGGCTACCTGGGCGCCTGGCTGCAAACCGAAGACGGCGGCGGGCAACCGGTTTACAGCCAGCATATACAGCGCTGGCGGGCGGACGGAACAGCGGCGGGTTCGGCCCGGGTCGGCGGGACCTCGTTTGATGCGGCCTCTGATCGGATCGACCTGGATGCGGGCGCCGGGAGCAGCGCCATCCTGGCGTGGACGGACAGCGGTGACGACGGCGCCCGTAAGCGTTACGCCACGGTGGTCCACGGTAATCGGGCCACCGGTGACGCCCCGGCGGTGATCGCGCAAAGCGATGCCGCGCTGTTCGACAGCTCGGCGCTGACCAGGGTGGCATTGGCTAACAATACCGCCATGGTGCTCTGGTATGAGCAGGATGAGGAAAGCAACGGCCCGGTTCTCAAGGCGCGCATCGGCACCTTGCCGGAACCTGCCGCCGAAGCAAACGGTGGGGGCGGTGGTGGTGGACCCATGGGGCCGGTTGTCCTGCTTGGCGCCCTGGCTTTGCTGCTGAGAAAGAAAACGCCGGGCGGAGAGGTCCGCCCGGCTTGATCGTCCTGGCTAGCGCAGGTCGGTGACGGACTTCAGGCTGTATTCGTTCGGGTCCAGAGCCGGCAGGGTCTGGTCGGGCAGTTCCTCGCGGAAGTACTCCAGTAGCGGCACCACATAGGTGACGTTGGAGTTTTCGAAGGCGTCCGGGTTGGCCTCCTGCACTTCGCCGAAGGTGACGTAGCCGTCCTTGCCCTGGCCGGTGAAGGAGTTGGTGGCCACCGAGTAGATTTCGTTCGGCTCGATGGGGCTCCAGTTGCCGTTGTCGTCGCGCACTTCCACATTCTGGATGCCGGTGCCTTCCGGGGCGCCGAGCGTCACGTCGTAGCGCAGGCCGGCGGAGTAGGGGAAGGCGCCGGTGGAGGCGGAGATGCCCTGGGCGTAGTCCAGGCCTTCGTTGAGCACCTTGACGATCTGGGCGCCGGTCATGTCGATGGTGACCACGGTGTTGGAGAACGGCAGGATGTCGTAGGCGTTGGCCACGGTGAAGGTGCCGTCGTTCAGCGGCGCGCGCACGCCGCCGGCGTTCTGGATCGCCACGTCGGCCTTGGGCAGATATTTCAGGAAGGCATCGGCCACCACCCAGGCGGCATAGCTGCCGGTGGGTTTGTCGCCGGCGCTGAACGGCGCCGGGATGCGCTCGAAGGGCATCGCTTCGGTAACCTGGCCCAGGGTTTCCTGTTTGAAGCTTTCCATCTGCTCTTTATAGGGCGCCAGGATATCCAGAATTTGCTGGGATTCGTCGGCGGTGCGGATGGTGCTCAGGGCGCCGATCGCATCGTTGATGCGGGCGGTCTGGTCCGTGTCCGCGGTGGTCCAGGCGCCGCCGCCGTCCTGCACCTGGTAGGGGCCGCCCACCAGCAGTTCCATGTGACCGTCGATATCGGTAACCACGCCGTCCTTGTCGAAGTCGATGTTGAGCCGGCCCAGGGCCTTGGCGTATTCCCAGGCTTGCACGATGTACACCGGCTGGCCGTCCGGGTTCCGTACCACGGTGGGGTATTCACCATCCACGTCCAGGCCCATGCCGGCCAGCTCGCCGGTGGAGTCGAGCACGTTGTGGGTGTCGCCGCCGATGATCACATCGATGTCGCGCACGTTCTCCGCCAGTACCTGGTCGAACTCATAGCCCAGGTGGCTGAGCACGATGAATTTGTTGATGCCCTGGTCCTTGAGCGCATAAATGTGGTCGCGCACGGACAGGATTTCGTCGTCGAATTCCACCGCGTCGGTGACCAGGGAGGATTCCCGGGTCTTCTCCACTTTCAGCACGCCGATCACCGCCACCTTCTCGCCGTCGATCTCCTTGATTACATAGGGCTTGATGTCACTGTTGAACAGCGGGCTGTCCACGGTGGGGTGGATGTTGCCGGTGATGATCGGGAAGTTGGCGGTCTCGATCAGGTCACGCAGGTGGGCTTCGCCTTCGTCGAACTCGTGGTTGCCCAGTTGATAGGCATCCAGGCCCAGGGTGTTGAACACCTTGAAGTCCACCTCGCCCTTGAACAGGCTGAAATAAAGGGTGCCGTTCAATTCGCCATTGTTGAGCACCAGGGTCTTGTCGTCCCGGTAGTCGTTCATGGCGGTGATGATGCGCGGGAAGCCGCCCAGACTCAGGCGCACGGTTTCGCTGCCGGGCTGGTTGGCGTCGTAGTCCAGCTTCAGGTCGTAGCTCTGGCCTTCAAAGTAGGAGTGGTGGTCATTGGTGTACAGAACCTGCAGGTTCAGCGGTTTGGCCTGGTCGGCGGCATCGCCGTGGTTGTCACTGTCGCCGCCACAGGCGACCAGGAAAAGTGACAAGCCGGTGACGGCAAGGGCCGGAAAACGAAGTTGGAAAGGCACGGTCGACTCCCATTGATTCAGATTGAAGGTCAGCCCGCAAGGCTAGGCTGAGGGGATGACAGGGCGGTGGCAGTTTCGTGTCGGTGTTGCCCCGGGCGTGGACGGTGTCCTGATTCGTGCCGGTGAAGCTGGTAAAGTGCCGCCCTTCACAGGCAGTAGCATCCCCACGAGGAAGACCATGAATCAGCAACTCGCCGATCAACTCACGGCCTTGGCCGAGGAGGATCAGAACACGCTGGCGGCGCTCACCGAGCGCGGCGAGCTGCCCGCGCCGGACTACCACCCGCAGATGCGCGCGGTTCATGAACGCAATGCCGACGCTCTGCAGCGCATTCTCGACGAGCACGGCTGGCCCGGGGTGTCGCTGGTGGGCGAGCGCGCCGGCGAGGCGGCCTGGCTGATCGCCCAGCACGCCGTGTCCCGGCAGGATCTGATGCAGCGTTGCGCGGCGGCGCTGGAAGAGGCCGCCTCGGCGGGCGAGGCGCCGGGCTGGCAGTCAGCTTATCTGCGTGACCGGCTGAGCGTGCTCAACGGTGAGCCCCAGCGCTATGGCACCCAGTTCGATATGGACGAGGAAGGCTGGCCGGTGCCCTGTCCGATCGCCGACCCGACCATGGTCAACCTGCGCCGCTGGGCCCTGGGCCTGGACAGCCTGGAAGACCGGGTGGAAAAGCTTCGCGAGAGGGAACGTGAGCGCCGGGCACGGAGTGACGCATCATGAAGGTCACCACGGTGGTCGGCGGCGGCCTGCTGATGTTCGGTGTGTTGACCCTGGCGGGCGGCGGCGCGTCGGCGGTGAGTACTTTCCGCTTTCTGGAGACCGCGGTGACCGCCCCCGGCGTGGTCACCGAGCTGGTGCCCAAACGGAGCAGTGACGGCGACGTGCTGTACAGCCCCAAGGTGCATTTCCGCGACCGTGACGGTGGCAATGTGGTGTTCGTGCCCAATACCAGCAGTCGCCCGCCGGCCTACTCGGTGGGTGAAGGGGTGGAGGTGGTGTACGCGCCGGGCGACAGCGCCGATGCGCGTATCCGCGGGTTCTTTTCCCTGTGGGGAGTGGCGTTGATCGCCTCGGTGCTGGGCGCCATCCTCACCGTGGTGGGCGCCGGCTTTCTGCTGTGGCCGAAATGGAAGGCGCGCAAGGTGGCCTGGTTGCGCAAGAACGGCCAGAAGGTGGCCGCCGAGCCGGTGGAGGTGGTGCTGGACCGCTCCTTGCAGGTGAACGGCCGCCACCCCTACCGTATCGTCTGCCAGTGGAGCGACCCGGTAAGCGGCGAGGCCCATTCGTTCCGCAGCGACGCCCTGTGGTTCGATCCGAGCCCGGCCCTGGGCGAACAGCCGCTCACCGTCTGGGTGGCGCCGGACAACCCGCGCCGTTACCACGTGGATCTTGCGTTCCTGGAGACGCGATAGAAAGCGCTAGCAAGGTAGGAGCGACTTCAGTCGCGATGCAGGGTGGCACCACCGTTGATCGCGACTGAAGCGGAATGCCGCCCAGTCGCTCCTATCTTTTTTGGGAAAAAAACGCCGCGACGGTTAAGGCAACGTCGCGGCGGTGAAGTGGAACCCCGTAACGGGAAAAATCAGCGCACTTCGATCAATACTTCCCCCGGCGTCACCCGGTCGCCCTTGGCCACGAAGATCCCCTGCACGGTGCCGCCGCTGGGGGCCTGCACCTCGGACTCCATTTTCATTGCTTCGATCACCAGTACCGGCTGGCCG
Source organism: Alloalcanivorax gelatiniphagus (assembly GCF_005938655.1). Classification (GTDB taxonomy): domain Bacteria; phylum Pseudomonadota; class Gammaproteobacteria; order Pseudomonadales; family Alcanivoracaceae; genus Alloalcanivorax; species Alloalcanivorax gelatiniphagus. Next base: position 66,965 of record NZ_VCQT01000033.1, on the reverse strand, counting down.
GCTTTCACTTCGTCGCCTTCGGCGACCAGCACATCGACGATGTTGCCGGGCATGTTGGTGGTCACGTCGCCGGGGCCGCCGGCCTGCTTGCGGCCGCCGCCTTCACCTTTCTGGTAGGCGTTGAGTGGTTCGAAGATCACTTCCTCGGGCATGCCGTCCAGGGTCAGGAAGAAGCGGCGTTTGTCGCTGCCCTTCAGGCCCACGCCGGTGATCGCCACCTGGTAGGTTTCGCCGTGCACATCGATCATGAATTCGGTGGGCTGGCCGCTGACCTCGGCGCCGCCACCCTGGATGCTGTCCGCCGGCAGCAGGGGCTCAGGTTTCAGCGTGCCGGCGGCGCGCTCTTCCAGGAAGGCGCGGCCGATATCCGGAAACATGGCGAAGGTGAGCACGTCTTCTTCGTTACCCGCCAGCTCGCCGATGTCGTCGCGCAGCTTGTTCAGTTCCCGGGGCAGCAGGTCGGCGGGACGCCCGTCAATCACCTCTTCGTTACCCACCGCGCGCTGCTGCAGGCTGGCGTCCACCTTGGCCGGGGCGGCGCCGTAGTGGCCCAGCAGGTAGCGCTTCACCTCGTTGGTGATGGTCTTGTAGCGCTCGCCGGCGAGCACGTTCATCACCGCCTGGGTGCCGACGATCTGCGAGGTGGGCGTGACCAGCGGCGGGTAGCCCAGATCCTGGCGCACCCGGGGTATTTCCGCGAACACCTGGTCGATCTTGTCCAGGGCGCCCTGTTCCTTCAGCTGGTTGGCCAGGTTCGACATCATGCCGCCGGGCACCTGGTTCACCTGCACGCCGATGTCCTCGCCGGTGTAGTCGCTTTCGAACTGGTGGTACTTCTTGCGCACTTCGCGGAGGTAGTCCGCGATGGGCTGCAGTTTTTCCAGATCAAGACCGGTGTCCCAGGGCGTGCCCTTCAGGGCGGCGACCATGGATTCCGTGGCCGGGTGGCTGGTGCCGCCGGCGAACGGCGACATGGCGGTATCGATATGGTCCACGCCGTTTTCGATGGCCTTCAGCTGGCACATGGTGGCCAGCCCGGAGGTGCTGTGCGAGTGCAAAAACAGCGGCAGGTCCACGGCGTCCTTCAAGGCCGCCACCAGCTCGCCGGTGGCGTAGGGGGTGAGCAGGCCGGCCATATCCTTGATGGCAATTGAATCGCTACCCATGTCCGCCAGCTGTCTGGCCAGGGCCACGAAACGCTCCGGGGTGTGCACCGGGCCGGTGGTGTAGCAGAGCGTGCCCTGGGCGTGCTTGCCGTTGGCTTTCACCGCGCGCAGGGCGGTTTCCAGGTTGCGCGGGTCGTTCATGGCGTCGAACACGCGGAACACGTCGATGCCGTTTTCGGCGGCGCGCTCCACGAAGGCGTCCACCACGTCATCGCCGTAATGGCGGTAGCCGAGCAGGTTCTGGCCGCGCAGCAGCATTTGCAGGCGGCTGTTGGGCAGGGCGTCGCGCAGCTGGCGCAGCCGCTCCCAAGGATCTTCCTTGAGGAAGCGCACGCAGGCGTCGAAGGTGGCACCGCCCCACACTTCCAGGGACCAGAAGCCCACCGCGTCGAGCTGCTCGCAGATCGGCAGCATGTCCTCGGTGCGCAGGCGGGTGGCGATCAGGGACTGATGGCCGTCGCGCAGGGCCACGTCGGTAATTTCGATTTTTCTGCTTTTGTTCGCGTTCATGGCGGTTCTCCTGCGCTTAAAGCCCGGTGTGAGCAGCGATTGCCGTGGCGATGGCCAGCGCGATTTCTTCGGGTTTGGTCTTCTCGGAGTAGTCGAGCAGCTCCGGGTGGGCGTCCACATAGCCGGTGTCGAACTGGCCACTCCGGAAACCCGGGTCGTCGAGAATCTTCAGGTAATAGGGGGCGGTGGTTTTCACCCCTTGCAGGCGCATGTCGTTGATGGCGCGCTTGGCCCGTTCCAGGGCGTCCTCCCAGGTCAGGCTCCAGGCGATCAGCTTCAGGCACATGGAGTCGAAGTAGGGCGGAATGGTGTAGCCGGTGTAGATGGCGGTATCCACCCGTACCCCCGGGCCTCCCGGTGCGTAGTAGCGGCTGATGCGGCCGAAGCTGGGCAGGAAATTGTTTTTCGGGTCTTCCGCGTTGATGCGGAACTGCAGCGCGAAACCCTGGTGGCGGATATCGCTTTGCCGGTAGGCCAGCGGGTCGCCGGCGGCGATGCGGATCTGTTCGCGCACGATGTCCACTCCGGTGATCTGCTCGGTGATGGTGTGCTCCACCTGCACCCGGGTGTTCATTTCCATGAAGTACACTTGGTTGCCGGTGAACAGGAACTCCACGGTGCCGGCGTTGGTGTAGCCCACCGCCTCGGCGGCACGCACCGCCAGGTCGCCCACATAGGTGCGTTGCTCCGGGGTGAGCTGCGGGGACGGGGCGATCTCGATCAGCTTTTGATTACGCCGCTGGATCGAGCAGTCGCGCTCGAACAGATGGATGGTATTGCCGTGGTCGTCGGCCAGGATCTGCACTTCGATATGGCGCGGGTCGACGATGCATTTTTCCAGAAACACATCGGCGCTGCCGAACGCCTTGGTGGCCTCCGAGACCACCCGCTCGAAGTTGCGCGCCAGCTCTTCCTCGTTATCGCAACGGCGGATGCCCCGGCCGCCGCCACCGGAGGTGGCCTTGAGCATCACCGGGTAGCCCACCCGTTGCGCTTCCCGGCGGGCCTGGTCCAGGCCGCTCAGGTTGTTTTCCGAGCCCGGTGTCACCGGTACGCCGGCGTCGATCATCGCCTGGCGGGCGCGGGTCTTGTCGCCCATGCGGCGGATCACCTCCGCCGAGGGGCCGATAAAGGTGATACCGCGTTGGGCGCAGATCTCGGCCAGCTCCGCGTTCTCGGACAGAAAGCCATAGCCCGGGTGCAGGGCGTCGCAGCCGGTCTGCACCGCCATATTGACGATATGGTGCGGGTTCAGATAGCCGGCCAGCGGGTCGTCGCCCAGGCTGTAGGCTTCATCGGCGCGCTTCACGTGCAGCGCGTAGCGGTCCGGTTCGGTGAACACCGCCACCGAGCGGATGCCCAGTTCGGCGCAGGCGCGCACGATGCGCACCGCGATCTCGCCCCGGTTGGCGATAAGGATTTTTTTTATCGGCATGCTGCGTCTCCCGAGAGCCCCTGGGGGCGTCAGTGGAGGCACGGTAGCGGGAAAATGGCGGGATAAAGAAATTGATATTACTATGAGGCAACATAATTAATTACTTATATGTAAGCACTCGCTTACTCCCTGGCCATGATTTATTGACCCTATGAGCACCGCCTACCTCAGCCGTCTGACCCTGCGCCAGCTGCATATTTTTCTGACCGTGTGCCAGCAGGAGAGCTATTCCCGCGCCGCCGAGGAGCTGGCCCTCACCCAGCCGGCGGTGAGTGCCCAGGTGCGCAATCTGGAAGATCTGATCGGCGAACCCCTGTTCGATTACGTGGGCCGGCGGTTGTCGCTGACCCCGGCGGGCCAGGCCATGCGCCGGGCCGGCCAGGACCTGATGCAGCGCCTGGGGCAGGCGGAAATGGAGCTGGCGGAACTGCGCGGGGTGATGCAGGGCACCCTGACCCTGGCGGTGGAGACCAGCGCCCAGTACTTCATGCCCGGGCAGATCACGGCCTTTTGCCAGCAGCACCCGGAGGTGGAGGTGCGGATGCGGGTCATGAACCACGGCGAAGCGCTGAAAAGCCTGCGCGAGGACCGCCATGACCTGACCATCATGGGCCTGGTGCCCGACGACCGGCGCCTGAATTTCGTGCCGTTCCGGCAAAACCGGCTGGTGGCGGTGGCGCCGCCGGGGCATCCGCTGGAGAAGGTGGGGGACGTGTCCCTGAACCGTTTTCTGGATTTCCCGTTGCTGGTTCGGGAGCCCGGCTCCGGCAGCCGCCGAGTGTTCGAGTCCCTGTACCAAAGCCGTGGGTTGCGCCCGCGCCGCTGCCAGCAGCTGGGCTCCATGGAGGCGATCAAGGCCGGCGTGCGCGCCGGCCTGGGGCTGGCGGTGCTGCCCCGGGAAGCCTGCGCCGACGACCTGGACGCCGGCCGGCTGGTAACACTGATAGTGGAGGGCCTGCCCCTGAAGCGCTCCTGGTGCGTGGTGCATCCGCGCGCGCGGCAACTGACGCCGGTGGCGGACGCCTTCCTCCAGGCCCTCATCCGGGTCTGAGAGCCTGGCGCGAACCGGGTCCTGCATTTTCTTCGCGGAGCGGTTAGGGTAAGGCGGCGCCCACATCGTGCCCCCATCAAGGAGCCCCATGACCCGCCTCGCTTTGCCTCTGCTATCCCTGTGCGTTGCCCTGTTCGCCCTGAGCGGTTGCCAGCTGCTCCAGGACACCGTCACCTTCGATCCCGAGCCCGGCGACCAGCGCGGCTACCGGCTCTATACCCGCGCCGAATTCCAGATGCCCAGCGGCACCACCCGCAATGATGTGGTGATCGAGTCCGAGGGCCTGGTGCGCTACCGCATGGAAGACGACGGCGACCTGCGTCTCACGCCGCTCAACCTGTGTGTCAGCGGCCAGCGCAAAAGCCGCACTTATTGCAGCGCCTGGACCGGTGATCGGGCGCCGGCCCTGGCCGCCGTGTTGCGCGGAGGCTTCCGGCTCGGCGACGGTACCGGGGAAGACGACGGCGCGACCTGGGCGCGGGCCCTGGACGGCCAGGCATTGGCCGCCCTGGCCGAGCAGGACGACGACCTGGGCCGGCTGCTGCCGCGCCAGTTCCCGGCTCCCGGGTTGATCGCCGGCCTGCCGGCGGAGCCCGGCGCCGAGCGCCGCCTGGACCAGGTGGTGGGGCTGCCGCCCCTGCGCGCCAAGGTGGTGGCGGTTACCGACCAGCGGGTGTTCGCCACCCTGCGCGAAGGCCGGGACGGCGAGCACCTGTCCGGGGTGCTGGTGGTGGAGCGCGACAGCGGCTGGGTGGAGCGCCTGGCGGTGGTCTACGAAAGCCAGGATTCCATGGGGCGCGAAGAACCGGTGCGGCAACTGCTGGCGCTGGTCCCCGACGACTGGGAGGCCGGCGTCCTCCATCGGCAATACGGTGAGGCCCATGGCAAGGTGCCCTGGACCCGGATGGCGCCGAGCCCGTACCTGGCTGCCGCCACCGTGGCCGGTGGCACCGACGATCTGGTGGCCCGTGCCGAAGTCGGTGAGGCGCCGCCGCTCACCGAGGAGCAGGTGTTCGGCTCGCCCATCGGCGCCTTCAAGGCGGAAACCGCCTGGGGCATGGAGCTGTTCTACGACCACCCGCTCTGGCGGGACGCCCGGGACCGGTTTGGCCGGCTGGTGTTCCAGGACCCGGTGGTTCTGGATGGGGACGGCGAGCCCCTGGATCTGCAGTTCGCCGGCGCCCTGCCGAACACCACCGTGCAGACCTTCAAAGGCAGCCTGGAAACCAAGGTCCGCCTGCTGCCCCTGGGCCTGGAAGGCGTGGGCGAGCGCCTGGAGCAGGTGCGCGGCGCCGCCGCCACCGCCCGCTACTACCCGCCCGGGCCGGTGAAGGAACTGGCCCTGCCGGTGCCGGCGCCGGGCAAGGTCAGCGAGGCGCGCACCGAGGACGGCATCCAGGTCCGCTTGCGGGTTCTCGACCGGCGGCGTGCGGAGCTGCTGATCAGCGGCCCGGGGCATTATCTCAGCCAGCTCGTTGTGAAAGAGGGCGCCAAGACCCTGCCCGCGAAGCCCGACACCAGCGGCCCGGACTGGCGGCGCCCCGGCGAGGCCCATTTGTTCCAGACCCTGCTCGGCAACGGCGGCGCGCGTCTTCTGCGCCTGCGCCTGGCCGACGGGCTCGACACCCTGCGTGTCCAGGTGATGGCCTTCGCCGACCAGCCGGCCTTCGAGAAGGAACTGCGTTTTCTCAGCAAGGCGGATCACTACAACGCCGTGGACGTGCCCCCGGGCGTGCGTATTCCGCTGGTTGCCGACGATAAATTCGCCCGGGAAGAGGAAATGCCGCTGATTCAGGACGACGGGGATCTGACGCCCCGGGCCATGGACACCGGCGCGCCGGTGCTGCGCCTGAGCCGTGAACAAAGTGGCCGCTGCCAGCTTTCCGCCGAGGTGGAAGGCGACGGCGAGGCGCCGCGCTGGCGGGTGATCGAACACAAGCGACCCACCCGCCCCGGCGCCGACCGGCAACTGCCGGCGTTGCTGGTGTGGCGGCTATTGTCCGCCGACGGAGGTCCGGCCAACGAAGACGGCGCGGTGACCTTTGGCTTGAGCTGCCGCCAGGGGCAATGGCGGGACGCGGACCATGGGCTCGGTGAACGGCCCTGGCTGGTGGACGTGCGGGCACTGACCGGCGAAGCGCCGGACCCGGCCACTCCGATGCCGGTGTTTCTGGGGCGCTACCGGTTCCTCGACGATAACGGCCAGGCACTGGGCCTGCTGCCGCCGCGCTATGACCATTACTGGGAGCGGCATTTGAGCAGCGGTCGGTTGGGTGACTTCCTGGTGGACGGGCGCTACCTGCGCATCGCCGGCGTCCCGGCCACCGTCCAGCAATGGCAGCCGGGGCCGGTCACCGAGGAAAAGACCTGGGACCTTGATGGGAGGCGATAAGCGGGTGCGGGTATGACTTTATAGGAGCGGCTATCGCGGCTGAAGCCGCTCCTACAATAATCGAGGGGCGCGGGGTCAGCCGCCCAGGTAGGCGGCTTTGACGCTGTCGTCGTTGAGCAGTGTTTCGCCGCTGCCGGTGGCGACGATGTCGCCGGTCTCCAGCACATAGCCGCGGTCGGCGATGGCCAGGGCCTCGGAGGCGTTCTGCTCGACCACGAAGATGGTGATGCCCTCGCGCTTCAGCTCGGTGATGATGCCGAAGATTTCCTCGATGATCAGCGGCGCCAGACCCATGCTCGGCTCATCCAGCAGCAGCAGGCGCGGTTTGGCCATCAGGGCGCGCCCCATGGCCAGCATCTGCTGCTGGCCGCCGGACAAATTGCCGGCGTGCAGGCGGCGCTTTTCCTTGAGAATCGGAAAGCGCTGGTACATGGCTTCCAGGTTGTCGGCCACGTCCTTGTCCCGGCGCCGGCTGAAGGCGCCCAGCATCAGGTTGTCTTCCACCGACAGGCCGGCGAACACCTGGCGGCCTTCCGGCACCTGGATGATGCCCCGGTGCACCCGGTCGGCGGCCTTGCGCCGGTTCAGGTCCTCGCCGTCGAAGGTGACGGTGCCGGCGGTGAGCGGTTGCAGGCCGGAGATCACCTTCAGCAGGGTGGACTTGCCGGCGCCGTTGGCGCCCACCAGGGCCACGGTTTCGCCGGGGTGGATGGCCACGTCCAGGCCGTGCAGGGCCTCGATGCGGCCATAGCCGGTGCGGATACCTTTCAGGTCCAGCAGCGGCGTGCCGCTGCCGGCCATGGGGCCGGCGCTGCCGTCGGCCCGGTCCCCCGGCGAGGCGCCGCCGTCATTGAAAGCGGCGGCCCGTTGCTCGCCGCGCGGGGTAGTGGGCGTGGAGAGGGTGGCGTTCATGCGGTGGCCTCCTCGCGGGAATGGCGGTTGCCCAGATAGGCGTCGATCACATCCGGGTTGGCGCGGATTTCCTCCGGCGTGCCCTCGGCCAGCTTGCGGCCGTAGCAGAGCACCAGCACCTGATCGGAAATGCTCATCACCAGTTTCATATCGTGCTCCACCAGCACCACGGTGATGCCCCGGTCGGCGATCTTGCGGATCACCTCGCGCAGGGCATCGGTCTCGGTGCGGTTGAGGCCGGCGGCGGGTTCGTCGAGCAGCAGGATGTCCGGCGAGGCGGCCAGGGCGCGGGCGATTTCCAGGCGCTTCAGCGCGCCATAGGGCATCGCCGAGGCATGGTGCCGGATGTACTGGCCGCAGCCGACGAATTCCATCAGCTCGGCGCATTCTTCCCGGCATTGCTGATCCGCCCGGCGCAGGGCGGGCAGTTTGAACAGGGAAGTGAAGGTGCCCTGCTTGAGGTGCCGGTGGCGCCCCAGCATCACGTTTTCCAGGGCCGTCATATTCATGCAGATCTGCAGGTTCTGGAAGGTGCGGCACATGCCCAGCGGCGCCAGCTCATGGGGCTGGTGGCCGGCCAGGCTGCGGCCGTTCAGGTGCACGCTGCCACTGGTGGGCTGGTAGAGCCCGGTGATCAGGTTGAACAGGGTGGTCTTGCCGGCGCCGTTGGGGCCGATGATGGAATGAATGCGACCTTTTTCCACCTGGAAGCTCAGGTCCTCCACGGCGTGCACGCCGCCGAATTCCTTGCCCAGGTTGTCCACGGAAAGCAAAGCGGTCATGGGGCCTCCTTCTGGAAGCGGCGCGCCAGGGTCGGTACCAGGCCGCGCGGCATGAAGATCATCACCGCCATCAGAATGGCGCCGAACAGCACCATTTCCAGCTCTTGAAAGCCGGTCAGGAACTGGGGAATCAGCAGCAGGATCACGGCGCCCAGAATCACCCCGTAGGTGGAGGCCATGCCGCCCAGCACGACGATGGTGATCAGCTCGATGGAGTGGGTGAACGAGGCGATGTTGGGCGTGATAAAGCCGCCGTAGTAGCCGTACAGGCTGCCCGCCAGGCTGGCGTAGACGGCGGAGATCACGAACACCCGCAGCTTGAATTTGGCGGTGTCCACGCCGGCCACCTGGGCGGCGATTTCCGAGCCGTGCAGCGCACGCAGGGCGCGGCCCAACGGCGAATCGATCAGGTTCAGCGCGAACACCACCGACAAAAACAGGAAGCCGGCGGCGATGCCGTACCACACCTGGGTGCCGGAGATGGTCAGGCCGAACAGCTGGTAGCTGCCGAACACGCTCAGCTCATGGCCGAACACGCTGAGCGGCGCCACGGTCAGGCCGTCCGGCCCGCCGGTGAGCTGGTCTTCGTTGTTGATGACAATGGCGGCGATCACGCCCAGGCCCAGGGTGGCCATGGACAGATAGTGCCCCTTCAAGTGCAGAATCGGCCGGCCCACCAGCCAGGCCAGCACCGCCACGCCCACGGCGGCCAGCAGCATGGCCGGCACCGGGGTGATTTCGTAGTGGCTCACCAGCAGCGCGCTGCCATAGGCGCCGGCGGCGTAGAAGGCCGCGTGACCCAGGCTGATCTGGCCGGCGTAGCCCACCAGCAGGTTCAGCCCCACCGCCACGCCGGCGGTGAGCGCGATCTTGATCATCAGGTCGTAGTGGTAGTCGTTGCCGGCCAGAAACGGCAGCACCAGCAGCACCACCGCTAGCACCGTCAGCCCCGGCCATTTGGCGGTGGCCCGGACCCGGGGCGGGCTTTGCGGAATCGCTTCGCTCATTACACTCGCTCCACGGCACGGCTGCCCAGCAGGCCGTTGGGCAGGAAAAACAGAATCGCCAGGATGATCACGAACGGCACCGCGTCCTTGTAATCCGACGAGATATAGCCGGCGGTATAGGCCTCGGCCAGGCCCAGCAAAAGACCACCGAGGATGGCGCCGGTGCTGCTGCCCAGGCCGCCGATGGCGGCGGCGATAAAGCCCTTCAGGCCGAGCATGATGCCGATGTCGTAGGAGGTCAGGGTGATGGGCGCCACGATCACGCCGGCGGCGGCGCCGATCACCGCGGAAATGCCGAACGCCATCATCAGAATGGCGCCGGTCTTGATGCCCATCAGGCTGGCCGCGTCCTTGTTCATGGAGGTGGCCAGCAGCGCCTTGCCCAGGGCGGTGCGGGTGAAGAACAGCCCCAGGGCGGTGACCAGCACGGCGGCGATGCCGAGAATCCAAAGACTCTGGGTGAGCAGAATGGCGCCGCCCAGGTTGATCGATTCAGTGGCGCTGAAATTCGGCAGGGCGTGGTATTCCTTGCCCCAGAACACCTGGGCCAGGCCGCGCAGGAAAATCGACGCGCCGATGGTGATGATGATCAGCGTCACCACGTCGGCGTTTTTCGCCGGCGCGATGGCCAGCCGGTGCAGCAGGATACCGGCCACGCCGGACATGGCGATGGCCAGGGGAATGGCGAAGTAGATCGGCACGCCGGCGTCCATCAGGACCACGGTGCCCATGCCGCCGATCATCAGAAATTCGCCCTGGGCAAAATTAATGACGTGGCTGGCGTTGTAGATCAGGGTGAAACCGAGAGCCACCAATGCGTAGATGGCGCCCAGGGTGACCCCCGAGAAGGTGAACTGGAAAAATTCGCTGAACATGATAGTGCCCGGGATGGTCGTGGGGGGAGGGCGATGGGGCGGTGGTTGGGCGGGGGATCGCGACTGAAGTCGCTCCTACAGGACCGTGCCTGAAACGATGTAGGAGCGGCTTCAGCCGCGATTAGGCCCTGGAATTATTCCGCCAACGCCCAGTCGCCGTCCTTCACTTCGAGGATGCGGAAGGACTCGGCGTCGAGGCCCATATGGTCCTCGGGGCTCATCCGGTAGGTACCGGTCACGCCCACCGCGCCGTCGATGCTCTCCAGGGCGTCACGCACCTTGGCCTTGTCGGTGCTGCCCGCTTTCATCAGCGCTTGGACCGCCAGTTGCAGACCGTCGTAGGCGTAGGCGCCGAAGGTGGAAACCGACTCGTTGTAGCGGCTTTCGTAATCGTTTTTGTAGCGATTCAGCACATCGTACTGGGGATCGGATTTCGGCAGCTTGTCCGCCACCAGCAGCGCGGAGGCGGGCAGACGCAGACCTTCGGCGGCGTCACCGGCCAGCTCCAGGAAGCTGTCGGAGGCCACGCCGTGGGACTGGTAGAACGGCTGCTCGATACCCAGCTGGGCGTAGTTGCGGGTAACGATGGCCGGGCCCTGGCCGAAGTCGAAATTGAGGATCGCCTGCACGCCGTCGGTGTTACGGATACGGGTGAGCTGGGCGGTGGTGTCGGTGTCCTTCGGGTTGTAGGTCTCGTCGGCGACGATCTCGATACCGAAGTTGGGGGCCTCTTCCTTGGTCACGTTACGGCCGGAAGCGCCAAAGCCGCCGGTGCCGGAAATCAGGCCGATCTTGGTGAAGCCCCGTTCCTTCATGTCCATCAGGATACGGCGGGCGGCCTGGCGGTCGGACTGCGGCGTCTTGAACACCCACTTCTTCACCGGGGTGGTGATGGTCTCGGCGCCGGCCAGGGAAATGAACGGCACGCCGGCCTGCTGGATCAACGGCACCGCCGCCATGGTGGCGCCGGTGGTGGAGCCGCCGACGATCAGATCGACCCGGTCCTGGCGCAGCAGCCGGTTGGCGAAGGTACGCGCCTTGGAGGCGTCACCGGCGTCGTCATAGTGGATCAGCTCCAGCTTTTTGCCGAGCACGCCGCCGCTGCTGTTGATCTTGTCGATGTAGAGCTCCAGGGTTTTCAATTCCGGATCGCCCAGGAAGGACGCCGGTCCGGTAACAGAAAGGAAGGAGCCGATACGGATGGTGTCGGCGGCCTGGGCCGGTACGGTGGCCAGGCTCAGCCCGAGAGCGGTGACCGCGCCGGCGGCCAGCTGTTTCAGCATTCTTTTCATTATCGCACCTATAAGCGTATGCCAGTTGTTCTTATTGCGGGCCGCGATGTCCCATCCAGACCCGACGATAGGCACAGGTATAAAGCGATACGCCATGCAAGTCAATACGGCGTTTAATGTGTCATAAAAGTGGACCTAAGCCGCCAAGTCCCGGTTTTAGCGTGGAATTCGTGTGTTGTTTGTGTCATATAGATAGGCCGTTTGGTAGTATGTCGAATCTTTTCGACGGCCCGTTGGTGCATAAGGGGATAGGGTTTTGGACCTGCAGTCCGATCATCTGGAAACGCTGATCAAACGCTTTCAGCAGCGCCGGCCGCTGCGCACCGGATCGCTGATCATCACGGTTTTCGGCGATGCCATCGTGCCCCGGGGCGGCACCGTCTGGCTGGGAAGCCTGATTGAACTGCTGGCGCCCATGGGCGTCAACCAGCGCCTGGTGCGCACCTCCGTGTTCCGCCTCACCCGTGAGGGCTGGCTGATCGCCGAAAAAGTCGGGCGCCGCAGCTACTACGGCCTCACCGGCGCCGGCCGGCGCCGCTTCGAAAAAGCCTTCAAGCGCGTTTACTCCGGTGACCAGCCAGCCTGGGACGGTGCCTGGACCCTGGTGGTCCTCAACCAGCTGGACGCCGACCGCCGCCGGGATGTGCGCCAGGAACTGGAATGGATGGGCTTCGGTGCCTTCGCGCCCACGGTGCTGGCGCACCCGGGCGTGGACCGTGCCGAGCTGAATGCCTCCCTGCAGGAGCTGGGCGCTCTCGATGACGTGATTCTTTTCCAGACCGACACCGTGGACCAGTTCGCCACCCGGCCCTTGCGCCGCCTGGTGCGCGAAGCCTGGAACCTGGATCAGCTGGCCGACGGCTACCGGGACTTCCTCGATCAGTTCCGGCCGCTCTGGAATCAGATGCGCAAGGAAAAGACCCTGCCGCCCCGGGAGTGCTTCCTGGCGCGCACCCTGCTGATTCACGAATACCGGAAACTGCTGCTCCGCGACCCGCTGCTGCCCGACGAACTGCTCCCCGCCGACTGGGAAGGCCGCGCCGCCCGCCAACTGGCACGCAACCTCTACCGCCTCACCGGCCAGGGCGCGGAAACCTGGGTCAGCCAACACGCCGAAACCGCCCAGGGGCCGTTGCCCGAGGCCGGCGAAAGTTTTTATCAGCGGTTTGGTGGGTTGGAATAGGCGGGCTTCAAGCCACAAGCGTCAAGCTTCAAGCTACAGGCAAAACACCTCCATTGAGGCTTGACGGGCTCTGAGAGGGCGTCACGCTGTCCTGGCTTGCAGCTTGCAGCTTGCAGCTTGCAGCTTGCAGCTTGCAGCTTGCAGCTTGCAGCTTGCAGCTTGCAGCTTGCAGCTCCTCTTACCCCGCGGCCTTCTCCCCCTTAGGCGCAATCTTATTGGTATGCATACGCGGGCGGTCCGCTTCCATTTCGGTAAGCGGATCGCAGGGCTTCATTGCCCGCTGGTAGCGACGCGCCAGTTCCTGGTATTCCAGGGTGCCTTCGTATTTCCAGCGCACCTCTTCGTCGCTGAGTTCCCGCTTTACCACCGCCGGGGCGCCGATCACCATGGAGCGGGGCGGGCAGGTGAAGCGGCCCTTGACCAGGGCGCCGGCGGCGACGATGGATGACTCGCCGATCTCCGCGTAATCCAGGATCACCGCGTTCATGCCGATCATGGCGTTGCGGCCGATACGGCAACCGTGCAGCACCGCGCCGTGGCCGATATGGCCATCTTCCTCGACGATGGTGTCGGTGCCCGGGAAACCGTGCATCACACAGGTGTCCTGCAGGTTGGCGCCGCGTTCCAGGATCAGGCGGCCGAAGTCGCCGCGCAGGCTGGCGCAGGGGCCGACGTAGCAATCCGGGCCAACGATCACGTCGCCAATCAGTACCGCGGTGGGGTCCACGTAGGCGTCCGGGTGCACCACCGGGGTGATGCCTTCAAGCTGATAACAGGGCATGGCGGGTCTCCATGGGAAAGCGTGGCCGGGGCCGTGTTCTGGAGCCAAATAAGCTACATGACCTCTAATGCATGGGCAAAGGGGGAATCGTGTAACACGAAGGGGTGCGCCGGGACCAAGAAGATAACTTATTGTATTTAAATGAAAAAATGGAAAATAAAAGGAAAAAATGAATCGCCTGTTATATAAATGCGATACACGAATGTGTGTATAGTGTATTGACTGGTGTCATGTTTGAGCTATGCTCGGAAGCTCCTTGCACGTCATCTGTCACGAGAGATAAGAGGCGCACCATGGCCTACGACACCATCGAATTTTCGCTCCGCGACGGCGTGGCCACCCTGGTTCTCAACCGTCCGGACCGCCTCAACAGCTTCAACGAAGCCATGCATCAGGAAGTGCGCCAGGCGCTCACCGAGGTGCAGGCGGCGGTGGAAACCGGCGACTGCCGGGCGCTGCTGCTCACCGGCAACGGCCGTGGCTTCTGTGCCGGCCAGGACCTGTCCGACCGCGCTGTTTCTCCCAAAGACGGAGCCCCCGGTGATGACATGCCCGACCTGGGCTATTCCATCGAGACCTATTACAACCCGCTGATCCGCACCCTTACCGCCCTGCCGGTGCCGGTGGTGTGCGCGGTCAACGGCGTGGCCGCCGGCGCCGGCGCCAACATCGCCCTGGCCTGCGACCTGGTGCTGGCGGCGCGCTCCGCCAGCTTCACCCAGGCGTTCGCCAAAATCGGCCTGGTGCCGGATTCCGGCGGCACCTGGCAATTGCCCCGGCAGGTGGGCCTGGCTCGCGCCAAGGGCCTGGCCATGCTGGGCGACAAGCTCAGCGCCGAGCAGGCGGAAGCCTGGGGGCTGATCTGGCGGGTGGTGGACGATGAGGCCCTGGGTGACGAGGCCGCCGGCCTGGCCGCCCATCTGGCCACCCAGCCCACCCGTGGGCTGGCGCTGATCAAGCAGGCGCTCAACGAAAGCGGCACCAACGACCTGGACACCCAGCTCGACCTGGAGCGCGACCTGCAGCGCCAGGCCGGCCGCACCGCCGATTACCGCGAGGGCGTCGCCGCCTTCATGGAAAAACGCAAACCGGAATTCAAGGGCGAATAACGCCCCGGGCCGGCGCTCGCCAACGGTGGGCCGGTCTCAGAATAAAAGCCATACGCAGTAGGGAGAGTTATGATGCCCGAATCCTCCGCCACGGTGGATGCCGGCGCTCTGGCACGGCAATGCGCCGACGCCATGTTTGCCCGTGACCGCGCCAGCCAGGCGCTGAACATCCGCCTGGACACCATCGAGCCGGGCCACGCCGTGCTCACCATGTCGATCACCGAGACCATGATCCAGGGTCACGATTCCTGCCACGGTGGCTATATCTTCACCCTGGCGGATTCGGCCTTCGCCTTCGCCTGCAACACCTACAATGAAGCCACCGTGGCCTCCGGCTGCTCCATTGAATACGTGGTGCCGGGCAAGCTGGGTGACACCCTCACCGCCGACGCCCGCGAGCAAACCCGCAAGGGCCGCACCGGCGTCTACGACGTGCGCGTCACCAACGGTGACGGCGAGCTGGTGGCTCTGTTCCGTGGCAAGTCCTACAAAATCCGTGGTCCGGTGATTCATGAACAGGAGGGCGGCGCATGAGCGACGCACTTATTTTCGACGCCATCCGCACTCCGGTGGGTCGCTACGGTGGTGCCCTGGCCAGCGTGCGTGCCGACGATCTGGGTGCGATCCCGATCAAGGCGCTGATGGAACGCAATAGCGATGTGGACTGGAGCAGCGTGGACGATGTGTTCTACGGCTGCGCCAACCAGGCCGGTGAGGACAACCGCAACGTGGCGCGCATGAGTGCGCTGCTGGCGGGCCTGCCGGTGGCGGTGCCCGGTGTCACCCTGAACCGCCTGTGCGGTTCCGGCATGGACGCGGTGGGCAGTGCCGCCCGCGCCCTGCGTTGCGGCGAGGGCGAGCTGATGATCGCCGGTGGCGTGGAATCCATGTCCCGGGCACCGTTCGTGATGGGCAAGGCGGAGCAGGCGTTCTCCCGCCAGGCGGACGTTTTCGACACCACCATCGGCTGGCGCTTCGTCAATAAACTGATGAAGGACCAGTACGGCATCGACTCCATGCCGGAAACCGCCGAGAACGTGGCCGAGCAGTTCAACATCAGCCGCGAGGACCAGGACGCCTTTGCCGTCCGCAGCCAGCAGAAGGCCGGCCGGGCCATGGCCGACGGTACCTTCGCCGACGAGATCGTGCCGGTGAGCGTGCCGCGCCGTAAGCAGGACCCGCTGATCGTCCGCGACGACGAACACCCGCGCCCGCAGACCACCCTGGAGGCGCTGGCCAAGCTGGGCACGCCGTTCCGGCGCGAAGGCGGCAGCGTCACCGCCGGCAATGCCTCCGGCGTTAACGACGGCGCCTGCGCCCTGTTGATGGGCGGCGAAGCGGCGGCCAAACGCTGGGGCCTGAAGCCCCGCGCCCGGGTGCTGGGCATGGCCACCGCCGGCGTGGAACCGCGCATCATGGGTATCGGCCCGGCGCCGGCCACCCGCAAGGTGCTGGCCACCACCGGCCTGAAGCTGGCGGACATGGATGTGATCGAGCTGAACGAGGCGTTCGCGTCCCAGTCCCTGGCGGTGCTGCGCGAGCTGGGCTTGCCGGACGACGCCGAGCATGTGAACCCCAATGGCGGCGCCATTGCCCTGGGGCATCCCCTGGGTATGAGCGGTGCCCGCCTGGTGACCACCGCCCTCCATGAACTGGAGCGCCGCCAGGGCCGCTACGCGCTGTGCACCATGTGCATTGGCGTTGGCCAGGGCATCGCGGTAATCATTGAAAGACTTAACTAAAACAAACCCATACGACAGCAAAAAGCAGGGCCCTCGCCTTGCGCATTCACGAGGGCCCCGGAGGCGGAGATGGATATGCCATTCAACCTTGAGAATCGTTTTGACTCGGTGGAGATGAGCGACGTCGCCCAGCTCCGCGAACTGCAGCTCGACCGCATGCGCTGGAGCCTTACCCACGCCTATAACAACGTGCCGTTCTACCGGAACAGCTTTGATGACGCTGGCGTGCACCCCTACGACCTGCGCAGCCTGGACGACCTGCGACACTTCCCGTTCACGGTGAAGAACGACCTGCGCGACAACTACCCGTTCGGCATGGTGGCGGTGCCCATGCGCGAAGTGGTACGCGTGCACGCTTCCAGCGGCACCACCGGCAAGCCCACCGTGGTGGCTTATACCCAGAACGACATCGACGTCTGGTCCGACGTGATGGCGCGCTCGATCCGCGCCGGCGGCGGCCATGCCGGCGACAAGGTGCATGTGGCCTACGGCTACGGCCTGTTCACCGGCGGCCTGGGCGCCCACTATGGCGCCGAGCGTCTCGGCTGTACCGTGATCCCCATGTCCGGCGGCCAGACCGAGAAGCAAGTCCAGCTGATCAACGACTTCAAGCCGGACATCATCATGGTCACGCCCTCCTACATGCTCAACATCGCCGATGAAATGGAGCGCCAGGGTCTGGACCCGAAAGCCTCCAGCCTGCGGGTGGGCATCTTCGGCGCCGAGCCCTGGACCCAGACCATGCGCGAGGAACTGGAAGCGCGCCTGGGCATCCACGCACTGGACATTTATGGCCTGTCCGAAGTGATGGGCCCCGGCGTCGGCATGGAATGCATCGAAACCAAGGACGGCCCGACCATCTGGGAAGACCACTTCTATCCGGAAATCATCAACCCGGAAACCGGCGAAGTGCTGCCCGACGGCGAATACGGCGAGCTGGTGTTCACCTCGCTCAGCAAAGAAGCGCTGCCGATCATCCGCTACCGCACCCGCGACCTGACCCGGCTGCTGCCCGGCCAGGCCCGCCCCATGCGCCGCATCGACAAGATCACCGGCCGCAGCGACGACATGCTTATCATCCGTGGCGTGAACGTTTTCCCCACCCAGGTGGAAGAACAGATCCTCAAGATCGAGGCCCTGGCCCCGCACTACGAAATCCACGTGGAAAAGGAAGGCAACCTGGATCACGTCACAGTGCGCGTGGAACTGAAACCGGAAGCCGCGCCCCAGGCGGAAACCCTGTCCGTGGAAGTGATCAAGGAGCTGCAGCACCGGGTCAAAACCCACATCGGCATCAGCACCAAGGTGGACCTGGCCGCCCCCGGCACCCTGGCCCGCTCCGAAGGCAAGGCCAAACACGTCTTCGACAACCGCCCGAAATAACCCGCCCGAACGCGCGCTCACCGCGCCACCGGCCGCGCCGCCCGGCGCCGGCCGGCCCCTCCGGGGGCGGGGTCGGACCTCGGTAACCCTCTGATTTAATAGACATAGATACCCCGGGAGGCCTGTATTTGCCGCCTTATAGGGCTGTTTTGGGCGGCAAATCGGCGCTTTTTAACGGGCATCCATTTCGCGTTGTTTTGTTAATCGCCGCTTTCCGGGCCCATATCGGCGGTTTAAGCACAAAAAAGCCGCTTGAAAACCGTGGAAGTACTCATAAATCAATAGGTAGCTGTGGTCCGACCCCGGTGAGACCCACCCGAGGTACCATCGCAGCGGCTTTTGTGAGCGGCTCTGTCTCTCAGGTAACCGGAGGTAAGTTCGCAGTCGGGACTGCAACGGGTGCCATGGGATATTTGTTTAACCAGATGTCAGGAAGGCCCGCTTGCACTGGGCGTCCCTGCAGGAATCGTTCTAATGGGCCTCAGCCTTCACTTCCTCAAGAGGTTGTAGAGTTTTTAACAGGTTATGGAAGTGGCTTGTCGTTTGGTTCGACAGATGAGGTTAATTTGTGACTTGGTCACGCGGGGTACAATGTTAATTCTGGTTTTTATAAAGGTGCAAACCTTTTAGGAGCTACTCATCTTGCTATTTTGGGTGGTGGGGGCATGCTCAGTTCATCTGTTAGCGCAACTTGGGGTATGGGTCTATAATTAGTTCCTCAGCAGCTTCTTTCCTGGGGCAGCCGGGCGCGAACTATGGTGTTGCCGCAGATATTTTAGGTGTTGTTGGGTCGTCGGTTATCAAATCCCTTCCGGGGGGTATGGGTGCGGCTATTTTGAGTGTGCATTCATCAATGGCATCATATTTTTTTCAAAATAAGCTGGAATAAAAATGGAAAAAAAGGAATACATGAGTGTTGAGGTTGCCTGGGTGGACATAATGTATGGCTTTCTCGTCATGACTCCTACTTTGTTTTACCATTATTTTGGTAGCGTTCTTATTGGTGTTGGCGTTTTTGTTTTTACTGCCCTGTCTCTTTATCTATGTCGTCCTGTGAGATTTCTTTTGTTTGCTGATCCTTGTTTTGGATTTGCAATTTCTTTTTCTTATGTCATTTCTTTTTTTGTTTTTATTTTTATGATTGCGAGTTCCTTTTTTTATTTTTCTATCATTTGTGCTGTGGCATTGTCGGCTTTTACATTTTTATTCATGTGGTTCTATAAGCTAGAAAAAAAGCTTGAAGAGTTTGGTTGGAAAAACGTGGAGAAGTAGGCGTGCCCATGTTTAGAGGGAGAATAGTTTGACGGGGAAAAGAATATTTTTCTGGAAGCCCCTTTTTCATTGGTCATCCAGTGAATTGCGCCGGATCAAACATGTAAGTCAGGGTGTTGTCAGAATCCACAGCGATACCAGTAACGGCATGATTGATCTACGCATCTGCGACGGCGGGCCGGGGCTGCCGAATGAAAGCAACCGGGTGAGCATGAGGCTGACCAATATCCGCTACCGGGCAAAGGAAATCGGTGCCTCCGTTGAATGGAGCGAGGCGGAGAGTGGTGGCTGCCAGTGTGCTGGTGATACCGATAGAGGCGATGCGCCTCAACTACTGAAGAGCCATCTATAAACCCAGCACCCAATCGCGCACCGCTAGAATCGCCGGTTCCTTGAGCCGTTCCGGTGGGTAGACCAGGTGCGATCGCGGTGGGGTCGGACCTCGGTAACCCATTGATTTAATAGCTTCCGATGCCCTGATCGGACCGCATTTTGCGCGTTACGAGGATGCGCTTGCCGCGTCACGCTCGAATCGCATCAGGCGTACATCCACGGTGAGGTTGAGCGTTTCAAGCGCTGCCGCTCGCGCCCGGCCTTCGGCACTGGCGCGATAGAGGTGTGGTGTCATCGCCAGCAGGTCGGCGATGGGCTGCGCGCCGTCCAGCTTGAGCGCATAGCGGATGGTCTCGGTCCCCAGCAGGGTAAAGCCCGGTGGCGTTTCCGGGTTGCCCCCGCGCTCCGGCTTTAGGGTCGGATAGATGATCTCGCGCAGCTCACGCAAATGATCGGGCCCGGCATCGACCTGCAACAGCACGCCGCCGGGCTTGAGCACCCGGGCGAACTCGTCATATACGGGAAAGCCGAACAGGCACAGCAACCGGTCCAGGGTGTCCGGTAGCACGGGGAGCCTGGCGTTGCTGCCCACCACCCAACGGGCCCGTTTATCCTGTTTCGCGGCGGCCAGCACCGCCGGTTTGGAAATATCCAACCCGAGCAGTGCAAGGGACGTCTTTCCATCGGCGAAACGGGCCAACTCACGCAGGTAATGGCCCTCGCCGCAACCGGCATCGAGGCAGTGAGCCATCGCATCGTCGGGTAGCCCTTCCAGCGCCGCGCGGCTTACCGCTTCGGCAATCGGGCGGTAATGACCCGCGGCGAGAAAGCGCTGACGGGCCGCCACCATTTCCGCGCTGTCGCCCGGGTCCCGCGAACGCTTGCGTTGCACCGGCAGCAGGTGAACGTAGCCCTGGCGGGCGATATCGAAACTGTGGCCGCCGGCGCAGCGCCAGGTGCGGTCACATTGCCGCAGTGGCTCGCCATCCAACGGGCAGGCCAGCGCCTGAAAGGGGGTAATGTTCATGGTTGGCCGCGTGTCCTGCCTGATGCACGAAGAGCCCGCCGATAGACAGGCCCTGACAGGCGTCATTCTACCCTTTTTGGGTGGGGGTCGGACCTCGACAACTCCTTGATTTAGCGGACATTCGGTCCTGGCTGCTTTCTTAAACGCCGTTTTCGGGCGTCATACAGGCGCTCTAAGGGCCAAAAACCCGCTTAAAAATCGGGAAAGTTCTTATAAATCAATAAGTAGCCGAGGTCCGACCCCGGGGTTCCCCGAGGTCCGACCCCGGTGGGGGTCAGGGGAGGGCGATCCAGATCATCAGGAGGCCGGCGGCGAGGCCGAGGAAGAACAGGCCCCAGAGGGTGCCGATGTTGGTTTCGTCGCCGAATTTGTCGGAGAGTTTGACGGCGCGGGCGAACAGGGCGATGCCGGAGACGGCGCCGAGGACCAGCAGCGCCAGGCCGACGATCAGCAGGATAATGTCGAAGGGGGGCATGGCGGTCCTTATTCCACGTCGAATTCGCGCACGCCCTTGGCGGTGCGGCATTCTTCCACGTACTGGCGCAGCTTCTCGCGCAGTTCCTCGCCGTTCTCGATGGCCCTGATGACCACCACCGGGCTGCTGCGGTCGGAGGTCCGCAGGATCACATTGCCCAGGGAGAACAGCCGCAGGAAGAAGGGCTCTTCAAACTGATAGTCGCGCACCCGGTAGAGCTCCAGCTCGTTGGTTTTGCGGTTGAGCACGCCGTAACGGGTGCGCAGGCGCTGGGTGGTGAGTTCGTACTTGGTGTATTTCACTTCCAGCCAGCGCCACAGGGCGATGAACAGGGGAATCACCAGGAAAAACAGCAGCCCGCACACAATGAAAGTGCCCAGGTTGACCACCTGGGAGGGGGTGCCGTACCAAACGTCTTTTTCTTCGCGCATGACCATCTCGTTGTCTTCGATAGACGGTTTGTACCATTGAAGCGGTCCGGACTCGACCGACGTTGGGCACTTTGCACGAAATTTGGCAGGTTTTAACGTTGTAACCGGCGGCTCAGGATCGGGCGCCGCGATGAAACAGCAGGGTGCCGCCGGCCACCAGCAGCACCGCCAGCCCGAGAAACGGCGGCGGCGCTTCCCCCAGCGCGAGGATGGCGATCAGGGTGCCGACCACGGCGGCCACGGTGCCGATCTGGCTGAGGTAGACCGGGCCGGCCATCTTCTGAAGCACGAAATAGAACGAGTAGAGCACCGCGAACACCGCCACCTCGATCCACAGCAGCAGCGTGGTTTCGCGGCTGGCCAGCAGTTCGCCACTGCGTCCCTGCTCCAGCAACAGCACGCAGGGCACCAGCATCAGGGCGGCGCCGATTTCCATCAGGCCGGCCAGAAACAGGGGCGAGGTGTTGGCCGGCCAGCGCAGAGAGCGGTACACGTTGCCGGCGGCCAGCATCATCGGCATGGCCAGCACCAGCAGGGCCCAGCCCGGTGAGGCGCTGACGTTGCCGGCCTTGGCGGCGGCCAGCAACAGGCCGCCGGCCAGGCCCAGAGCGACACCGGCGAGTCGCAGCCAGCGCACCCGCTCCAGGCGCATCACGGTGGCGATGATCCAGGTGAACAGCACCGGAAAGGCAAAGCTCATGGACAGGTAGCCGGCGCCCACATGGCGCACCGCCAGAAAGCCCAGGGAGGTGGGCGCCGCCAGCAGAAAGCCGGACACCAGCCCGTATTCCAGGGTACGCCGGTTGATCGGCATGGGCTGGCGGGCCAGGGCGGACAGCCCGATCAGAATCAGGCCGGCGCCGCCGATGCCCACCATCAGAAAGGTGAGCCGGGGCGCGCCGGCCTGGTCGGCCAGCTTGGCCAGAATCAGCGACAGGCCGAGAAAGGTGCCCACCAGCAGCAGGCAGCCGAAGGCAGCCAGCCCGGCCTTGCCGGTGCCGGTCAGGTTGGACATGATCCTCTCCACCTCAGTCGGAAAACGCGGGTGCTGAAATGACAAGTCATACCGGTCGCTGCCTGTGCGGTGGTGTGCGATTCCAGATCGACCAGGCCCTGGCGCCGATTCAGGTGTGTCATTGCCGGGAATGCCAGCGGGCGCAGGGCGCGGCCTTCGCGGCGATCACGCCGGTGGCCACCTCCGCGTTGCGGTTCGAGACGGGCAGTGAACTGATCACGGAGTTTTCTTCCTCCCCCGGCAAATACCGGGCGTTTTGCCTGCGCTGTGGTTCGCCGCTGTACAGCCGCCGTGATGACAAGCCCGAGGTGCGGCGGCTGCGGGCCGGTGTGATCGACCCGCCGGTGACCGTGCCGGTGGCGTCGCATGCCTATGTGGCGGAACAGGCGCCCTGGTGTCGGCTTGCCGGTGACGCGCCGCGCTTTCCCCACGCCAAACCGGTTTCGTAAAAGCGGCCTGCCGCGGGGCGATGCAATAAAAAAAGCGCGCCACGCGGGCGCGCCAAGAGGGTTACACCGGATAAACCAGGTCGTTGTTCAGCAGCAGGTTGTCGTAGATCGCCCGCCGTTCCTTGAGCTTCAATTCGCCCTGCTCAAACACGAAGCGGTCCAGATAGCAGCCCACCTGATGCAGGGTGGCGGTGGGCTGGTCCATCAGTACCTGGGTGAGCATATAGTTGGCGCCGGCGACGATGGTGCCGTCGTCCTGGGGCTCCGCGTAGGTATTGGTGACGAAGTGGCGCAGGTAGCGGGGCGCGAACATGGACGTCTCCAGGATCGCCAGGGCGCGGTCCTTGAGCATGCCCTTGCCTTCGCAGTAGACCAGCCCCACCGGCAGATTGGCGTCGTGGTTTTCACGGCCGGACACCACGTAGTTGGCGTCCTCGGTGAAGAACTCCACCCAGTCGTGCAGGCGCCCGTCGTCCAGGGCCCGGCAGTAGTCGGTGTTGAAACGCTCGATGGCATGGACCAGTTGCCCCTGGTCGAGCCCGGGAGCGGCCGGGTTTTTCTTGATCGCTTCCATAACGGTCTCCCTTATTCGATGTCCAGGGCCTGGCGCCAGCTTTGGTACATGGCGCGGATGGCGGATTCAGAAATCAGCGTGTCGGCGGTGCCGGTGGGGGTGTCCGGGTCCAACGCCACCAGATGCTCACCGGGCTGGGTGCGCTTCATGCCGTCCTGGACGAATTTGATCGCCTCGTTGTCTTCCAGGCCGAGGAAGCCGGCCGGGCCCATCAGGTTGCCCTGGCGCAGGCGGTGGCGGGTCATTTCCTCGTCGTCGTCGGCGAAGCCGAACATGGTCCAGTTCATCACGAACTCGTCCGGGCCGCTGGGCACGATCTGGCGCACGCCCAGGGTGTTCATTTCCCGCTGCACGATCAGGTTGGGCCAGATCGTCAGCATGGTGACGCTCCACTGGGAGTTGAACTCCGGAATAAAGTCGAGCATGTCTTCCCGCTCCAGCTGGAATTCCGGCCGGTAGGCGCGCATCTCTTTCTGGTTTTCCTCACTGACGGTGCCACCGTCGCTTTTCGCCGAAGCCATGGCGCCGTGTAGCCCGGTCTCGTCACAGATCATCTGCGACTTGTTGCCGGCCACCAGCAGCCCGAAGCTGACCAGGAAGGTGTGCAGCAGGGTAGCGTGGTAGGGGTCTTTGAGGTTCTCGTGGTAGAGCTTCCAGTTGCCCGGCAGGGAGTTGCGGTAATAGCCCAGCAGTTTCAGCTCGCGGCCGTCGAAGGTGGCGTCGAACTCGCGCAGCATGTCCGGGCCCAGGTAGTCCTCCAGCGGCTTCATATCGTGATCGAAGGAGGCGAACACCACGCCATGGCGGGTGGTCACCTTCAGCTTGGTGGGGCCGTGGTCGCAGGTCTTGAAGTCCTTGGGCATGCCGCCCTTGCCGTCCACGCCGCGCCGGAACGGCACCCCGGCCAGGTTGCCCTTCAGATCGTAGGACCATTGGTGGTACGGGCAGACGAACTCTTCCGCGTTGCCGCGCAGGTCACGGCAGAATTGGGCGGCCCGGTGCGAGCAACGGTTGACGAACACGTTGATGTCGCCGTCCTGGTCGCGGCTCACCACCACCGGAGTGGGGCCCACGTTGCTTTGCTTGAAATCGCCGGCGTTGGGGATTTCCACTTCCAGGGCCACGTAGTTCCAGGTGGGCCCGTGGAAGATGCGCTCCACCTCCAGCTCAAAAATGTAGGGGTCGGTGTACACCCAGTCCGGCACGCGGGTCAGACCTTCCCGGGGCCAGACATAGTAGTTGGACAGATCGCTCATCGTTCCTCTCCGGAGTTGGGCGGGCAGACGGGACTCACCGGCGCCGCCGGCGGTGTTTTCCAAAAGGCGGTTCAGGGCGTCCACGGACAACCCGCGGCGCAGCCATTCGCGGCCACGGCGGATGGCACCGGGATCGTTGAAGGCGATCACCCCGGTGAGCCGTTCACCGTTGTGGAAATACAGGGTTTCGGCACCGTTGGATCCGGGTTGGGCGACCATCTGGTCGTCCGCCGTGGGCAGGCCGAGCATCTGGATGTTGTGCCCGAACTGGTCGCTCCAGAACCAGGGCACGGCATCGTGGGCGGTGTCCTGGCCGGCCATGGTGCGGGCGGCGGCGGCGGCCTGTTCCTGGGCGTTCTGCCAGGACTCCAGGCGCAGCAGGGTGCCGTCCTGGCGGCGTGTCACGGCGGCATCGCCGGCGGCGAACACGCCGTCCAGGCCGGTGCGGCCGAAGCGGTCCACCACGATGCCGTTTTCGATTTCCAGGCCCAGGCTCTCCGCCAGGGCGGTTTCCGGAATCACGCCGATGCCGACCATGACGCTGTCCGCCTGGAGGGTGTCGCCGTTGTTCAGTTTCAGGGCCACGCCGCCGTCGGCCGGCTCAAAGGCGGTGGTCTGCACCTCGGTGAGAATGCGCACGCCGTTCTGTTCCGCCAGCTTATGCACACGCAGCGCCGCCATGGGGTGCAGGGCGCGGCTGCAGATGCGCGGCGCGGCTTCCACCAGGGTCACTTCGCAGCCCCGTTGGCGGGCCGCCGACGCCACTTCCAGACCGATAAAACCACTGCCGATAATGGCGATATGGCGGCCCGGTTGCAGGGCACGCTTGAAGGCGATGGCGTCTTCCAGGGTGCGCAGGCTATGCACCGCCGGCAGATCCGCGCCGGCAATCGGCAGCGGCCGGGGCGAGGCGCCGGTGGCCAGCAGCAGTTGATCGTAGGCGTGGTTGTCGCCGTTGCTGGCGGTGAGGACTTTCCGCTCCGCGTCGATATCGGTGACCGTGACGCCCAGGTGGAGCTCGATGTTCAGCTCAGCCGCGTCGGCGCTGTCCAGCAGAGTGGGGCCGTGCAGCGGCGCCTCGCCCAGCAGGATCGCCTTCGACAGAGGCGGGCGTTCATAGGGCAACGCTTGTTCCCGGGCGAACAGTTTCACGGTGCCGGTGAAGCCGGCATCGCGCAGCGCCCGGGCGGCGCTGGCGGCGGCCTGGCCGCCACCGACGATCACGAAGCAGCGTTGATCCCGTTGTTCGGTCATGGCGATGCGGTTGTCGGCGGGCGTCTCGGCAATCTCCGCGGGGCGGGTGACATCCACGAACACCTGGCCGTCTTCCACTTTGACCGCGTAGGTGTCCAGGTCCTTGTTCACCGGCCCGGACAGGGCTTTGCCGGTACGCACGTCGAAGCGCGCCTGGTGCAGCGGGCATTCCACGCAACCGTCTTCCACGAAGCCGTCGCTGAGCAGCGCGAACTGGTGGGTGCAGATATTGCCGGTGGCAAGATAGTCCTCGCCAAATCGATAAAGGGCCACCGGTATCTTGTCGATGGTAACGGCCATGACGCCGCCATCAGGAGACAGTGCGTCGGCGCCCTTCACTGGGGTCCAGGCCATGGAGATCAACCTCACAATTTAATCAGTATACTTCCTAATAGTACAAAAAAATCCACCCGCCCACCACGGTTAGTCATGCAGCAGATGTGGCAGGAAGGTGGATACGGACGGAAACAGGGTGACCAGCATCAACACCACCAGGTTGACCAGCAGGAACGGCCAGACACCGGCGATGATCTCGGTGACCGGTACGCGCAGCGCGCTGGAGGCGACGAACAGATCCAGGCCGAACGGCGGCGTGATGGTGCCGATGGCCACGTTCAGAACCACGATAATGCCGAACTGCACCGGGTCCACGCCCAGGGCCATGGCCACCGGCGCCAGCACCGGCACCAGCACGATCTGCATGGACACCGGGTCCATGAACATGCCGGCGATCAGAAACACCACATTGACGATCAGCAGGAATTGCAAAGCGCTGATGTCGGCGCCGGCGATAAAGGCGCCGATGGACGCCGGCACGCCGGCCACGGTGACCAGATAACTGGCGAAGCTGCCCACCGCAAGAATAATGAACAGGGTGGTGGTGATCAGCGCGGAGGATTCCGCCACCTGGGCCACGCCTTTCCAGCTCAACGCCCGGGTGATCAGGGTCTCCACCAGCAGCGCGTAGAGCGCGGCCACGGCGGCGGCCTCGGTGGTGGTGAACAGGCCGCTGTAGATGCCACCAAGAATGATGATCGGCATGCCGATGGGCAGCAGCGCCGCCTGTACCGCCTTGCAGCGCGCTTCGCGGCTGGCCTTTTCGCCAAGCGGTGCGGTTTCCTTGCGGCTTTTGATGTGCACGTACACGGTGAAGGCCGCCGCCAACAGGGTACCCACCGCCAGGCCGGCGGCGAACAGATCAATGATCGAGGTGCCGGTGAGCCAGCCGTAGATAATCAGCGTGATGCTCGGTGGTACCAGCAGGGAAATCTCCGCGGTGGCCACGATCAGGCCCACCGCGAAGGAGCGGCTGGCACCGGTGGCGATCAGCCGGGGAAACAGGATTTTGCCGAGGCCGGCCACGGTGGCCGGTGCCGAGCCGCTCACCGCGCCGAAGGCGAAGCAGGCGCCGGTGGTGGTATGGCCGAGGCCGCCACGGCGGTGGCCGATAAAGGCCTCCACCATGCCGGTCAGGCGCGCGGCGATACTGCCCCGGGCCATTAACTCGGCGGCGAATACGAACAACGGAATCGCCAGCAGGGTGGACTGATTGATGCCGCCGATCATCTTCTGGACCATCACGATGTCGGGCAGGTTTTCCAGAAACAGGTGCTTGCCCAGCAGGCCGGAAACGCCCAGTACCAGAAAGATTTCCGCGCCCGCCACGAACAGGGCCACGGCAACGACGGTGAGAAAAAATGGTTTCATAAAAAGTCCTGGTCGCCGGGGGCTAGTCGGTGCTGTCGAGCGCCGGCCGATGTGAGGGGAAAATCACATAGCGCACATAACGCAGGGTCAGCAGCACCATGCCCAGGGGCAGGGCGGCGTACAGCCAGCCCATGGAAACATCCAGGGTATTGCTTACCTGGCCGGTGGCGATGATGCGTTGCAGGAACTGCCAGCCGATGTACGCCATGTAGGCGCAGAACAGCGCGCCGATCACATCGATAACGCGCTGCACCCAGAACAGCAGGGAGCGGCCGATGAACCGTTGCAGCAGGTTCATCGACACATGGCGGCCTTTATCCATGGTGTAGCCGAGGCTGACGCACACCAGCCACACCAGAATGAAGCGGGACAGTTCATCGACGCCGTCCAGATGCCGGGCCAGACCAGGGGCGAGGTTGTGCAGCAGAACATTGATGCCGTAGATCACCGGCAGCGCCAGCATCAGACAGACCAGCAGTACCCGTTCCACCGAGGCCAGGGCGGCCCAGAGTTTCGTCCACATGATCGTGCTCCGGCGGCCGTTACTGGGTGATGTCGCTGTAGACGTTTTCGTACAGGTCAATCAGCGTTTGCCCCTGGCTGCCCGCCTGCTTGAGAAAGGCATCGCGGGCCGCCGGGTACATTTTTTCACGCAGGGCCTGCTGTTGGGCGTCATCCAGTTTGTTGATGGTCAGGTTGGCGGTTTCGATTTCCTTCAGCGCTTGCTTCTGGTTTTCCGCTTTCACCCGGGCCAGCTCCACCGCATTGTCGACGAACACCTGGCGCACGATTTTCTTGTCCTGGTCGGACAGGCCGGCCCAGAAAGTGGGGCTGAACAGCACCACGTTTTCCACCACGCCATGGGCGGACAGCAGCAGGTACTTTTGCACCTCGTGGAATTTCATCCGGGCGATGGAATCCAGCGGGTTTTCCTGGCCGTCCACCACGCCGGTTTGCAGCGAGGTGTACACGTCACCGAACGGGATCGGCATGGCCTGGGCGCCCACGGCTTCGAACTGGGCGCGCAGCACCCGGGAATCCATGATGCGGAATTTCTGGCCTTTGAAATCGTCGATGCCTTCCAGCTTCTTGTTGGACGTGAAGTGCTTGAAGCCACCGGGCCACAGGGCCACGGCCTCGAAGCCTTTTTCCTTGAAGGAATCCAGCAGGGCAACGCCGAACTCGCTCTTGCGCAGGGCATCGGCCTGGGCGTCGTTGGTGGGAATCAGGTAGGGAATATCGAGGATCGAAACCAGCGGGTTGAAGCCGCCGATAAAGGCGGCGGGCACCACCACGGCATCCTGCATGCCAAGCTGTACCGCCTCGGTCATGGCGCGGGCGTTGCCCAACTGGGAGGAGGGGAAGACGGAAAATTCCACACGGCCATCGGTTTTTTCGGCGATCTGTTTGGCGCTCAGTTTGAGCACTTTGTCCAATGGCTGGTCGGCGGCTTCCACATGGCCGACGCGGGCATTCGCGTGGCCGAGGCCCGGGAGGGTCAGGGCCAGGGTGGTGGCGATCAGAAGCGCGTGGCGTAGGGCTGCGTATGCTTTCATTTTCAGTACCTTTTATGTGCGATTCGGTCGAAAACCGGGAACGGAATCCGGTTCATCCCTGAACGCCTGTTGTTAATAGTCAGTATGCTGATCTATTACCGGGAGCCGAGTGGCCCAAGATGTCAAAAGCAATTGCTGTGCCAGACACGGCCCGGTAAACATCCGACTTTTTTGTATGCTAGAGCACTTTATTGGTGCTGGTGCACCGCCTTGATTCATATGGCGGGTCGATTGCCCGCTTTTTTTCGTCGGGCGTCCATGGCGCCCGTGATGATTCAGAGTTTCAGCAGGCGTTTGGCGTTGTCGCGGCACACCTTGGCGCGCACTTCATCGCTCATCGGCGCGTCGTCGATAAAGCGGGTGGCCAGTTCCGTGGATTCGTAGGGATAGTCCACGGAGAACAGCACGCTGTCCTCGCCCATCTCGCCGATGGCCGCCATCAGGGTCGGTGCCGAGCACACCCCGGAAGTGGTGATCACGATATTGCGGCCGAAATACTCCGACGGCGCCCGCTCCAGGGTCACGCCCTGGGCATAGACCGGGAAGCGGCTGTCGAAACGCCAGCGCATGAACGGCAGGCCTTCGCCCATATGGCCGATGATGATTTTCAGATCCGGGAAGCGGTCGAAGACGCCGCCGAACAACAGACGCAGCGCATGGGTGCCGGTTTCCACGCCCCAGCCCCACACCGCGCCGGCCAGCTCCGGATGGCCGCGCATGGAATCCACTTCCTTCCAGGGGTTGATCGGGTGCAGGTACAGGGGCACGTCCAGGTCCTGCATCCGTTCCCAGAATGAGTCGTAGGCCGGGTCGTCGTAATAAACGCCGTTGGTGTGACCGTTCACCAGGGACCCTTTGAAACCCAGTTCACGGACCGCGTATTCCAGTTCGTCGGCGGCCGCCTTGGGGTCCTGCATGGCCAGGGTGGCGAAGCCGGCGTAACGGTTGCCGTGGGGGGCGATGCGATCCGCCAGGTAGTCGTTGTTTTCCCGTGCGCGGCGGATCGCCCGTTGCGTATCGGCTTCCGCCTGCACGCTCGGGCCGGACTGGGACAGCACCACGGTTTCAATGTGGTGCCGGTCCATCTCTTCCAGGCGCAGCTGGTCGAAGTCGTCCAGGCGCGCGGCCAGGTCCTGTTGATCCGCCGATCCGATCTTGTCGAAGAACATGGCCGTGTATTCCTGGAAACCCGGCGCCATGAAATGTTCTTCCAGGGCGATTTTCTTAATCGTTGTCATTGCTTGGATCCTGCTTGCTGGAGATGGTCGAGGAACTCGGCGGTGTCGATCACGTCGCCGTACTTGCCATTGATGTCGAACAGGTTGGCCTCATGGGGCGCCGGGTGGCGGTCGCCGACCCCGTCGCGCAGCACCATGACGCGGAAGCCGTGCTGCAGCCCGTCCACCGCGGAGGCGCGGATGCAGCCGCTGGTGGAGCAGCCGATCAGTACCAGGGTGTCGATGCCCAGGGCGGTGAGGGTGGCGGCCAGGGAGGTGCCGAAGAAGGCACTGGCGTATTGCTTGGTGACCACCAGCTCGTCGTCGCGGGGGATCACTTCATCGCAGAATTCCGCCAGCGGATTGCCGTCCACCATGGCTTTCATCACCGGCGCTTTCTTTACCCAGATCCCGCCGTCCAGAAAACCGCCGGGTTGATAGCGGATATTGGTATGGATCACCGGCAGGCGGTGATCACGGGCGGCGGCCAGGGCGCGGGCAGCCTGGGGCAGGGCGTCCACCACACCGGGGGCGTACAGGTCGGCGCCCTCGGTGGTGTAGGCCTTCATGAAGTCGATGCTGATCAGCGCCGGGCGTTGCCCGAAGCCGATGCGGGTGTCCCAGACGCCGGCGTAGTTGTCGCTGGCGGTGCTCATGACGCCTTCGCCTCCGGAGTCGGATAGCGACCGCTGAGCAGGGCGCCGGCGCCGGGCACCACCGGTTCCAGGCCGAGCCGGTCGAGCATGCCGCGCACGGTGCACACCGCCGTGGACACCACCGGAATGCCCAACGCATCTTCCACGGTCTGGATCGCCGGCAGCGACGGCATCTGCACGCAGGCGGACAGCACCACCGCGTCCACGCCGCTGGTTTTCAGCTCGGCCACGTCCTCGATCAGTTTGAGCGGATCGCGGCGGCCCACTTCCAGGTTGTCGGGGATTTCAAAGCAGCGCCAGTCGCTGACCGCCACGCCCTCATGCTCGATATAGGCCACCACCTTTTCGGTGAGCGGTTTCATGTAGGGGGCCAGCAGCGCCACTTTTTTGGCGCCGAGAATATGCAGCCCTTCCACCAGGGCACCAGCGGAGGTCATCACCGGCGCCTGGCAGTGATTCTCCCGGGCCGCCTGGCGCAGTTCTTCCTCGGTCTGGCGGTGATAGCCCAGACCCTGGGCCATGATCGCCACCAGGCAGGCCGTGCTCATCACATCCACCCGGGCGTCCGCCAGCTCGGCGGCGCAGCGCGCACCCTGGGCGTTCATGGCTTTCAGTTCTTCCGGGGTCACCTTGTGCATGCGCATGCGGCTGGAATGGAAGGTGAAACGTTCCGGGTAACGGCTCTCCCGGGCTCGCAGCATGGCGGGAATTTCCGTTTCCATGGTGGTGTTGGAGCTGGGAACGATTTGTCCGATGCGATAGGTAGTCATGGCGCGTGTCCTTGTTGTCAGAGCGCTTACAGCGGTTGATCGAGCAGTTCGCCGAGGGCGCGGAAGAAATCCTCCAGGTCATCCCAGGGAATCATGTGCCCGGCGTCGGGGGTGCGGGCGATGCGCAGGGCCGGCAGCAGGCCGCGCAGTTCTTGCTCGTCTTCGGGCTGGATCACGCCGCCCCGGCCGGCCACCATCAATCCGGTCTTGATGTGGGTCAGGGCGGGCAGGTCGGCATGGATGTCATCCTGGTGGAAGCCATCAAAACTCGTCTTCACCGCGCGTAAATCACAGGTGTGCAGCCACTCCGCGCGCAGCCGCAGCTGCTCGTCGCTCCAGGTGGCGCAGTAGTGCCGCATGCGCTCCCCGTCGATGCCTTTTTCGCATTCGACGATGGAGTCCTGGTACCAGGGCCAGGCGCTGGGGTATTCACGACGTCCGGGGCCGGACACCGGCGGGTCCACCATGATCAGCCGGGCAATGCCGCTGTCGGCGCCGCCGCGTTTGACGGCGCGAATGCCGTGGCGGCCGCCCATGGAATGCCCCACCACGGTTACGTCCCGCAGCTGCAGGGCGGAGATCAGCGCCAGCACGTCGTCGGCGCAGGCGTCCAGTCCGTAATCCAGATGGGCGCCGCTCTCGGACAGGCCGCGGCCGCGCACGTCCAGCACCCAGGTGTCGAAGTGCCGGCCCAGGCGTTCCGCCACGAAGCCCCAAGTCACCGCCGGGCTGGTGATGCCGGGAATCAGCAGCAGGGCCGGGCCCCGGCCGCCGTAGCGAAGTACGTGCTGGCGGATGCCGTTGGCGTGGACATTGCGGCCGTACAAAAAGGTGCTGGGCATGGGCCTCTCCTGATAGCAAAGCGAAGGGCCCGCGCTCCGGCTGCACACCGGGAGGGGCCTTTCATCGCAATATATATCAGTATACTTCCTAATTTCAAGGAAGTGGAAAGCCCGGAAAATACCTATAAGTTATTGTATTTAAAGGTAATTGCCTTTTATGCCCTTGTCATTGATCAGGCCAATAGTCAGTGTGCTTCCCAAAAGGCGGGATAAACGGGCAAACACGGGCGGTGGGCGGTCAGGTGGGATGGAACACGGCGCGGCCCAGGTGATTGTTGGCGCTCACCAGCCGCATCAGCATCATGATAAAGGCGTTCTGATCTTCCGGCGGCAGCGGCGACAACAGCTTGTCCTGGGCGCGGCGCATGCTGTCGTACATGCGCAGGGTGATGCGCTCGCCCTCGGCGGTGAGGCGGCTGAGCTTCATGCGGCGGTCGCGCTGGCTGGGGTGGCGGCTGACCAGGCCCCGTTTCTCCAGGCGGCGCAGGATATCGGCGGCATTGCTGCGGTCGATGCCCACTTCCTGGGCCAGCGAAATCTGATCGATATCCGGGTGTTCGCGCAGTTCCGTGAGAATGCCGTACTGCACCGGAGTAAGGTCGAACTCTTCGCATTCACTGAGGAACATGGCGTAGTGGATCTGGTTGAGACGGCGAATCAAAAAGCCGGCCCGGCTCCAAAGCGGCATGGTTTCAGAATCCAGTGGTAGCGGATTCATGGGTGCATTGTCTTGCTTTTTCATTACCCCTGTTTCCTCCAATGATCGGGGCCGGCGTCAAGCGGGCGCCGGCCCGGGGGACACGGTTGATGGGAGTGTCGGGTTCGAGGCAGGCAAATAGTGCATGTTTTTCCCGGTCCCGTCGAACCGGCGCCCGCCGGCGCGGGCTTAGCGGGTCAATGCCCGGCGCAGGGTGCGCGCCGGCGGCTCGCCGAAGCGGGCGCGGTAGGCGCGGGAAAAATTGCTGACGTGTCCATAGCCAACCTGCGCCGCCACCACCTTGACCGGGGCGTCGCCGGTTTCCAGCAGTCGCTGGGCCTGGTCCAGGCGTTCGCCGCGTATGAACTCCGCGCAGGAGCGTTTTTCCCGGTGTTGGAACAACTGATTGAGGCGGCTTTCGGAGAGGCCGGCGCGGTCCGCCAGAGCCGGGATGGATAACGGCGCCCCCGGGTTATCGACAATGGCGTCACGGATTTCCAGGAACGCCTGCTCTTCCCAGGCGGGCAGCTCCTCGGTGACCGGACTGTCGCAATAATTTTCCAGAATTTCCGACAGAAACAGCAGGGCCGCGCCTTCCATCTTCATGCCCCGGCACAGGCCCTGGGCGTGCACTGCGAACAGGCTGGCGGCCAGCTGCCGCATACGGCCGCTGGGGTGCAAGGCGCGGACCACGACCTGTTCGCCAAAGCCGCCCAGGAAGGGGGTCAGCGTCGCCGGCAGCTCGCCGTCCAGGTGGTCGCGCAGCACGTCCAGGGTGCAGGCAACTCCAATGTGGCGAACCTGCTCGCCACTGCTGAGATGAAAGCAGGTGCCGCTGATGTCGGTGCGCACCAGCAGGGCGCGCTCGGGGCTGACGTCATGGCGGCTGCCATCCGGGAGTTCCATGCCGGAGCGGCCCTGAATATGAAAAATGCTCCCGATCCAGGGTTGCTGGAAGGTGGGGCGGTCCAATTGCAGGGTGCAGTCTTCTCCGGCCCGATAATCAACTCTGTACAACACCAGCCCGCTGGCCAGTTCCAGCCGTTCCATTCGTCCGCGTACACCGGGCAGTTCGAACCGCTCCCCGCCCCCCATTTCCAGTGCGTGGACAGTGCTTTTGGACGTGTTTTCGCTGCTCACCGGGTCCCCCTTTTTGGATCATCCCTGTTGTCGTTTTTAGATGATAACTTTCACGAAATTCATAAAACGGCGTCGTGGTGACGCGATCATCGGCTTGCTATTTTTTCGCCCCATCGTTGATAAAAATACCGAATCGAGGCTGCGATGTCCTGTTTTCCTTCCGGCCCTTGGGGGGCTGATTTTCACCGAAAAAAACGTGTCGGGTTGTGTTTTTCCTTGGCGTTGTTGCCGGCGATGGCGTCGGCGGTATCCGGCACGCCAGGGTCCGGAGGCACCGGTTCCGACGGCGTGCGCGGCGGCGCGGGGGGCGAGGGCGGTAGCGCCGTGGTCAATGCCGATGCGTCCCTGACCATCGCCGCGGGCACCGTGCATGACGGCGGCGTGGGGGGGCAGGGGCATTCGCTGGATGGCTATTCCGATGCCGCGAATACCGTCGCCTTCGGTCTGGACGGTTCGGCGCCACTGGCGGGGCAGGCCGGGATCAATCCCGGCGACCAATTTGCTATCACCATTGATGGCGTGACCAAAACCATCGAGATCAGTGCCACCGACACCTCGGTGGACCTCGCCGGCAAGATCAACAGCGCCTTCGCCTACGGTCTTATCAGTGCTTATGCCAGCGACGGCGGCTATGGCAATGACAGCCTTTCGATCCGTCAGACGTTTTATCTTTACAACATCGAGATGCGGGATGTGAACGGCTCGCCGCTTGCGACCCTGGGGCTGGACACGGTGTTGGCCCGGCCTTTCGACGACGGCGGGCACGGCGGTGCCGGTGGCCATGGCGTGGTGCGGCAGGGCGTGGATCTCAGCACCCATAATGCCGGTGAATTGTACGGCGGGGACGGGGGGGAAGGCGGTTTTTCCGACTATTACCTGGCCGGCGAAGGGGGAAGAGGCGGCGACGGCGGTGATGCCTTCCGGGACATGGACGGCGGCGGCACCCTGACCAATGGCGCCGGCGGCTATATCCAGGGTGGTTACGGTGGCGAGGGCGGCGCAGGCAGTACCTATGACTATCCCGCCGCCGGTGGGGCCGGTGGCAACGGCGGTACCGGTGTGCGCATGGCCGGCGCCACGCTGATCAACCGGGGCGACATCCTCGGCGGCGACGGCGGCCTGGGGGAGCGCGGTGGCGACGGGGGCGCCGCCGGTGACGCGGTGTGGATCGACAACGCGGTCAGCGTGCGTCAATTCTCGGGTGGCCTGTACGGTGGTTGGGGCGGCGACAGCGTCGGTTCCGGGGGCGACGGCGCCGACGGCGGCGTGGGTTTGCGCCTCACCGGCGGTGGCAGTGTCGAAATTCTCGGCGGCGAGGTGGTTGGCGGCCGGGGTGGCGATGGCGCCCAGAGCGGCGATGGCGGCGCCGGCATCGTCATGGCCGGTGGCGACCTGCTGATTGCCGACGGCGCCGAGGTGCAAGGCGGCGGCAGTGGGTTTGTCGGTTTTGGCATGGTGGCGGATGGCGGCGTCGGTGTCAGCGGCGAGAATCTGGACGTCACCCTGGGCGGCACGGTGAGCGGCGGCACCCGCAGTAACGGCAGCAACCGGGCGGCCGCTATCCATTTCATCGGCGGCGATAACCGGCTCACGCTGTTGAGCGGTTTCCAGCAGCGCGGCGGGGTCCGCGCCGACGGCGGCAATGATGTGCTGGCTCTGGGGGGCGGCGACGACGGCGTGTTCGATCTGGGGGAGGTCGGCACGGCGTTTCAGGGTTTCGAGGGCTTCGCCAAGCGCGGCGCCGGCACCTGGCGGCTGACCGGCACCGGTACCCAGGACTGGTCTATCGAAGCCGGTACTCTGGCCGGGAACAGCGAGGCTCTGCGGGGGGATGTGGCCAACCAGGGCGTGCTGCGTTTTGAGCAAAGTGCCGACGGCGTTTATGCCGGCACCGTCAGCGGCGCCGGTATTCTGGAAAAAAACGGCGCCGGCGTGCTTACCCTGAGCGGCACCAACCATCATGCCGGTGGCACCCTGGTCCGCGAGGGTGGCCTGTCGGTGGCCACGGGTGGCGCTTTGGGCGGCGGTGATCTGGGCCTCGACGGCGGCACGCTGATCGTTACCGGCACGGCGTTCACCGACAGCGCCCGCCGCCTTCAACTGGGCACGGGCGGCGGCACCCTGGATGTGACCGACGCCGGTCATGCCCTGGTCTGGAACGGTGCCCTGCTGGGTAGCGGCGCGTTTGAGAAAACCGGGGCCGGGGACCTGGTGCTTACCGGCACCAACGCGTTCAGCGGCGGTTTGACGGTGAGCGGCGGCACGCTTACCGGTTCCGCCGCCAGCCTGGGCAGCGGTGACATCATTAATAACGCCGCCCTGGTTATCGACCAGACCACCGATGCGGTGTTGAGCAATGGGTTCGCCGGCACCGGCGCGCTGCGCAAGACCGGCGCCGGCTGGCTCGCACTGAGCGGTGATGGCACCGCTTTCACCGGCGCCACGCGGATCGGCCAGGGCGGCCTGGCGGTGAACGGCGATTGGCACAACAGCGCCATCACCGTGGCCGATGGCGCCACCCTGGGCGGCACCGGCACGGTCGGAACCACGGTGGTGGAAAGCGGTGCCACCCTGGCGGCCGGCAACTCCATTGGCACCCTGGCCGTGGACGGCGACCTGACCCTGAACAGCGGCGCCACCCTGGCGGTGGAAGTGGATCCGACCGGTGCCGACAGTGACCGGATCGAAGTATCCGGCAAGGCCAGCCTGGCCGGCTCGGTGATTCATGTTGGGGCCGCCGGCGGCTATCGCCCGCTCAGCCAATACACCTTTCTCAGCGCCGATGGCGGGATCCTCGGCCAATTCGACGGCGTGTCCTCGGACTTCGCCTTTCTTGATCCGTCGCTGGTGTACGGCAGCCACGATGTGACGCTGAGCCTGGCCCGCAACAACGTGAGCTTCGCCAGCATGGCGGGCACTGACAATCAACGGTCGGTGGCGGCCTACGCGGAAAGCCTGCCCACCGGCCAGGCCGCGCAACAGTATCTGCTGCCACTGAGCGGCACCCGGGTGCCGGCGGCGTTGACGGCGATGAGCGGTGACAGCCTGCTGGCCGGCCCCACCGTGGCGGTGGCGTTGCAGCGTCAGTTCGCGGACGCTCTGCGCCAGCGCGGCGGTGCCTTGGACGGCGGCTCGCGGGCCTCGCTCCACCAGCGCTTACAACGGGGGTTGCAGGCGCTGGCGGCGCCCGGTGCCGGCGCTGAACGCACTATTACCCCGGCCGCACTGTCGCCGGCCCGGGCCGCCGATGACGGCGCCGGTGAGCACGGCGGCGTCTGGGTGCAGGCGGGCTCGTCCCGCTACCAGGAAGACGGTGAATTTCCCACCGGCAACGCCGGCTACACCTTCCGCGGCGAGCAGCTGGCCCTGGGCGTGGACGGCCGCCGGGGCGACTGGCTGCTGGGCGCCGCCGCCGGGCGCGGGCAGGGGGATTTCCACTATGACAACCGGGACGCGGACGGTGACCTGAAGGCCTGGTTCGCCGGCCTCTACGGACGCTGGCAGGGGAGTGACGGCCGCTATGCCAGGGGGGATCTCAACTATGGTCGTGCCCGGGTGGATCACAGCCGGGCCGCCGCCGGCGGTGCTCGGGCCCGGTCCGACAGCGACCTGCGCAGCTTGCGGGTGGATCTGGAAGCCGGCGTGGACCTGGTTCGGGGCGAGGTGGTGTGGCGACCCTATGGGCGCCTGGCCTGGACCCGGCTGAAACGGGACGCCTTCACGGAAACCGGCGCCGGTGGCCTGGACCTGGCCGTGGACGATACCACCCTGGGAATCGGGGAAGCGGCCCTGGGCATCGATGGCACCCGTCATTTCCGGGTCGGGCGTCGGCGCCTGAGCCTGAACGCCGGTCTGGCCGTGGAGCGAGGTTTCGGTGACACCCGTACCGAGCAGGACGCCGCCTTCGTCGGCTCCGGGGGTCGCTTCCGGGTGGCCGGCGCCGAGCGCGACAGGGTGCAGCTGGCCCCCCATATCGGCGTGGGCCTGGCGGTGACTCCGGCGCTCTCCCTATGGGCCGGCTACCAGGGCCGCCTGGGCGGCGAGCATGACAGCCAGGGGGCGTTGTTCAGCGGCCGCCTGACCTGGTAGCTCTTCCCGTTCCCTCTGCTCCCTTCGCCTTCCGCGCCCCGGGTTTGGACTGAATCCCCCGGGGCGTTTATGATTGCGCTCCTCCTGCATATTTCCGCGCGCCCGGCGGTTCTCCCGCACGCTCGGCCGGTCTTCGCCGGCGTCCGCATCCGGCACAGAGGTACAGTCATGTTTACAGGCATCATTGAAGCCCAGGGACGGGTGGCGGCGCTGACCCCCGCCAACGGGGACGTGACGCTGCGCATCCAGAGCGACGAACTGGATTTCGGCGACGTCAAACTGGGCGATTCCATCGCCGTTAACGGCGTCTGCCTGACGGTCACCGCCCTGGACGGCGGCAATACCTTCAGCGCCGATGTGTCCGGCGAAACCCTGTCGCTGACGTCCCTGAAGCAGCTCAAGACCGGCGGCCGGGTCAATCTGGAGAAGGCGATGACGCCCTCCACCCGCATGGGCGGTCACCTGGTCAGCGGCCATGTGGACGGGCTGGGCACCATCAAGGCGATGACCCCGGATGCGCGCTCCGTGCGCATCGACATCGAGGCGCCGGCGGAGCTGGCCCGTTACATCGCCCAGAAGGGCTCGATCACCGTGGACGGCATCAGCCTGACGGTGAACAGCGTGGACGGCGCGGTGTTCTCCCTGAACATCATTCCGCACACCCAGCAGATGACCACCATCCGCGATTGGGCGGTGGGGACGCCAGTGAATCTGGAAGTTGATATTATTGCGCGCTATCTGGAGCGGCTGCTGCTCGGTGAGCGCGCCGCCCAGACCGGCACCCAGGGCATTTCCATGGCGTTTCTGGGTGAGCACGGGTTCCTGAAGTAGCCGCCCCGGGCGCCGCACCCGTCGGCGGCCTCCAGTTGGTGCGCAAACATCGGCACGCAAGGCGTGCGTTAAAAGGTAGGTTTCATGCAACTCAACAGCATTGAAGAACTGATCGAGGACATCCGTCAGGGCAAGATGGTGATCCTGATGGACGACGAGGACCGGGAAAACGAAGGCGACCTGGTAATGGCCGCCGAGCACGTGACCCCGGAGGCGATCAATTTCATGGCCAAATACGGCCGCGGACTGATCTGCATGCCGATGTCCAAGGAACGCTGTGAACAGCTCGACCTGCCGCTGATGGTGAGGGCCAATGGCAGTGGTTTTGGCACCAAGTTCACGGTGTCCATCGAGGCCCGCGAAGGGGTCACCACCGGTATCTCCGCCGCCGACCGGGCGCGCACCGTGCAGGCCGCGGTGGCCCGGGGCGCCAAGGCCTCGGACATTGTTCAGCCCGGCCACATTTTTCCGCTGATGGCCGAGCCCGGTGGCGTGCTGCGCCGCGCCGGCCACACCGAAGCCTCCTGTGATCTGGCGGCTATGGCCGGCTGCGAAGCCGCCGGCGTGATCTGCGAGGTGATGAACGAGGACGGCTCCATGGCGCGCCGCCCGGACCTGGAAACGTTCGCCGAGCAGCACCAGCTGAAGATCGGTACCATCGCCGATCTGATTCAGTACCGGGCGCTCAACGAGCAGACCATCGAGCAGGTGTCCGAACACCCGCTGGACACCTGGTACGGCGAGTTCCGGCTGGTGGCCTTCAACGATACCGTGGATGGCCACCTGCACGTGGCCCTGGTGAAGGGCGAGATCCGGGAAGACAAGGAAGTGCTGGTGCGGGTGCACCAGGTGGACCCGCTGCGCGATCTGATGAGCGCCAAGCTCGATGGCCGCACCGGCTGGAACATGCACCGGGTGCTGGAAGCCCTGGCCGAGGCCGATGCCGGCGTGGTGATCCTCCTGGGCCAGGACGAGGACAAGGAACCCTCCCTGAACCGGCTGCGCGCCTTCTTCGAGGGCACCGCCCCGCAGGCCAAGGGCGAGTCCCGGGCCTACCGCAACATCGGCACCGGCTCGCAGATTCTCAAGGCGCTGGGCGTGCGCAAGATGCGCCTGCTCAGCTCGCCGATGCGCTTCAATGCGCTCTCCGGGTTCGGCCTGGAGATCACCGAATACGTGGAAGCGGACAGCTAACACGCTGGACGCCCGACGCCGGACGCGCGACGCTACTCACTGACAAAGCGTTGAGCGTCCGGCAGCCAATAGAAACCGCCGCAAGCGTTGGCCATGCCGACCGCGACCGGCCCGCAGGACGGAAATTATGCACGACATCAAGACCTTCGAAGGCACCCTGAACAACGTGGGCGGCCGTTACGCCCTGGTGGTGACCCGCTTCAACAGCTTCGTGGTGGAAGCCCTGCTGGCCGGCGCCGTGGACGCGCTGGTACGCCACGGCGTCAGCCGCGACGACATCGAAATCATCCGCGTGCCCGGCGCCTGGGAACTGCCGGTGGCGGTCAAGAACCTGCTGGCCAAGCGCGACTACGACGCGGTGGTGGCGCTGGGCGCGGTGATCCGTGGTGGCACCGCCCATTTCGAATACGTGGCCGGTGAGGCCGCCAAGGGTCTGGCCGCGGTGCAGAACGAATCCGGCGTGCCGGTGGCGTTTGGCGTGCTGACCGTGGACAGCATCGAACAGGCCATCGAGCGCAGCGGCACCAAAGCCGGCAACAAAGGTGCAGAGGCCGCCATGTCCGCGTTGGAAATGGTTTCCCTGCTCAAGGCGCTTTGATGACCGTTCCGTCTTCCCCCAGTGCGCGCCGCAAGGCCCGCCGTTACGCGCTGCAGGCGCTCTACCAGTGGCAACTGGCGGGCACCGCGCTGAGCGACATCGAGGCGCAGTTCCTGGCCACCAACGACATGGAAAAGGTGGACCGCACCTATTTCCATGATCTGCTGCACGGCGTGCCGACCCAGGTCGGCGAGCTGGACGAGGCGCTGCGGCCGTTCCTGGACCGCCGCGTGGAGGAGCTGTCCCAGGTGGAAAAGGCACTGCTGCGGCTTGGCGCCTTTGAGCTGAAGGAACGCTTGGACGTGCCTTACCGGGTGGTGATCAACGAAGGCATCGAGCTGGCCAAGGTGTTCGGCGCCGAGGACTCCTTCAAGTACGTCAACGGCGTGCTCGACAAGCTGGCGCGCCGGCTGCGCTCGGCGGAAACCGCCCATCGCCGCCGTGAGCCGGGCACCGACACCCAGCAGCAAGGCGACGGGGAAGGCGGCGACGCCTGAACCGCCGGGGAGCGGGCCATGGATGAGTTCTCCCTGATTGAACGTTACTTCCGCCGCCCCGGCCCGGACGGCGAGGGCGTGCTGCTGGGGCCCGGCGACGACGCCGCCCTGCTGGCACCGCCCGCCGGCGAACAGCTGGTGATGACCCTGGACACCAGCATCGCCGGCCGCCATTTCCCCGACGACCTGCCCCCCTTCGAAACCGGCCACCGCTGCCTGGCGGTGAACCTTTCCGATCTGTATGCCATGGGCGCCCGCCCGCTGTGGTTTCTGCTGTCGCTGACCCTGCCTGAAGTGGACGAGCACTGGCTGGCGGAGTTCAGTCGGGGCCTGTTCGCCCTGGCGGACCGGGCCGGCATCGAGCTGGTCGGCGGCGATACCACCCGCGGCCCGCTGAGCGTGGCGATCCAGGCCACCGGCGCGGTGCGCGCCGATCAGGTGCTGCGCCGCGACGGTGCCTTGCCCGGCCAGATTCTGGCGGTGGGCGGCGTGCCCGGCCTGGGTGGCCTGGGCCTGCGGCACTGGCAAGCCGGCCAGCGCGATTCGGACAGTGCCCGCCACTTCGCCGCGCCGGACCTGGATTTCACCCTGGGCCAGCGCCTGGCCGGCCGGGCCGGGGCCTGCATCGATATCTCCGACGGGCTGCTCCAAGACCTGGGCCATGTGCTCCAGGCCAGCGGCGGCCTGGGCGCGGTGATCGACACCGGTGCCCTGCCGGTGACCCCGGAGCTGGCGGCGCTGGACGCGGAGGACCGCCTGACCTTGCAGCTGGCCGGCGGCGACGATTACCGGCTGCTGTTTACCTGGCCCGCCGACGAGCCGCTGCCGGAGGGCAGCCATGCCATCGGCCGGATCACCGGCCCGGGCCCGGTGCGCCTGCGCGACCCGGACGGCAGCGAGCGCCCCGCCGCCGCCCCCGGCTGGCGCCATTTCCAGTAGGAGCGGCTGGGCGGTGCCCACGAAATCGACCAAGGAAAACGCGCTATGCACCCGGAATCCATTCTTGTCTTGCTGGCCCAGGGGCTGGGCGTCGGTTTGTCGCCCTGGGCGCCGGGCACCCTGGCGTCGCTGCTGTTCCTGCTGGTCTGGTGGCCGCTGGCGCGGCTGCCCAGGCCCCAATATCTGCTGGTGGTGGCGCTGGTGGTTGTGGCCGGCGTACCGCTCTGCGGGCTGGCCTCCCGGGCGCTGGGCGTCCATGACGCGGGCTCGGTGGTCTGGGATGAACTGGGCGGGCTGCTGCTGGCGCTGGCGGTGGTGCCCCGGCGTGCCGTCTGGGGGCTGGCCGGGTTCGCCGTGTTCCGCTTTTTCGATGTGCTCAAGCCGGGCCCGGTGGGCTGGGTGGATCTGCACCTGAACGGTGGTATCGGCATCGTGCTGGATGATCTGGTGGCCGGTGCTTTGGCGCTGGCGGTGCTGTGGGTGATGGTTCGGGTGTGCGGTGGGCGGCGTTCCGGCGGCCGTAACCGCCCCTGATTTGGCTGTTGTAGGAGCGGCTTCAGCCGCGATGGCCGCACCGGTTGATCGCGGCTGAAGCCGCTCCTACAACAGCCTGGGGCCTCAGGCCCGGTGGGGGCGGGCGCTGTCCAGGCGTTTGAGGCGCTCGCGCACGCTGGCTTCGATGCCGGTGGCGTCCAGGCCCTGCTGGGCCAGCAGGGCCTCCCGTTTGCCGTGGTGGATGAAATGGTCCGGCAGCCCCAGATTGAGCACCGGCACCGCCAGGCCCTCATCCAGCACCAGCTCATTCACCGCCGAGCCAGCGCCACCCATGCGTTGATGGTCCTCCAGGGTCACCAGCAGGTCGTGGCGGGCGGCGGCGTCCAGCACCGCCTCCCGGTCCAGGGGTTTCACCCAGCGCATGTCGATCACGGTGGCATCCAAGTTTTCCGCCGCTTCCAGGGCCGCCGGCACCAGCGCGCCGAAGGCCAGCAGCGCCGCCGGGCCCTTGCCCTGGCGCAGGGTGCGGCTCTTGCCGATGGGCAGGGCGGTCATGGCGTACTGAATGGCGGCGCCGGGGCCGGTGCCGCGCGGGTAGCGCACCGCCGCGGGGCCTTCGTGCAGCCAGGCGGTATAGAGCAGCTGGCGGCACTCGTTCTCGTCGGAGGGCGCCGCCACGATCATATTGGGCACGGTGCGCAGATAGGCCAGGTCGAACACGCCGCCGTGGGTGGCGCCGTCCTCGCCGACCAGGCCGGCCCGGTCCAGGGCGAAGGTCACGTCCAGATTCTGCAAGGCCACGTCGTGGATCAGCTGGTCATAGGCGCGCTGCAGAAAGGTGGAGTAGATCGCCACCACCGGCTTGCGGCCCTCGCAGGCCATGCCGCCGGCCAGGGTCACCGCGTGCTGCTCGCAGATCGCCACGTCGTGGTAGCGGTCCGGGAAGCGGCGGGCGAAGTCCACCATGCCGGAGCCCTCGCACATGGCCGGGGTGATGCCGATCAGCCGGTGGTCGCGCTCGGCCAGATCGCACAGCCAGTCGCCGAACACCTGTTGGTATTTGGGGCCCACCGCCGGTGCCGGTTTGGCCACCGCCACCTTGGGCTTGGGCTCGATCTTGTTGATCGCGTGGTAGCCCACCGGGTCCGCCTCGGCGGGGCCGAAGCCCTTGCCCTTGGTGGTGTAGACGTGCAGCAGCTGCGGGCCTTCCAGGTCGCGCATGGTGGCCAGGGTGGCGGTCAGCTCGTCCAGGTCGTGGCCGTCGATGGGGCCGATGTAGTTGAAGCCGATGGCCTCGAACAGCATGTCCGGGCTCACCATGTTCTTCATGCTCTCTTCGGTGCGGCGCACGAAGTCCCAGGCCGCCGGCATGGCGGAGAGCACCTTCTTGCCGCCCTCGCGCAGGGCAATGTAGGTCTTGGAGGCCCAGATGCGGGCGAAATAGTTGGCCAGCCCGCCCACGTTGTGGCCGATGGACATGGTGTTGTCGTTGAGCACCACCAACAGATTGGCGCGGGTGTGGGCGGCGTGGCTGAGCGCCTCGAAGGCCTGGCCGGCGGTCATGGCGCCATCGCCGATCACC
This sequence comes from Alloalcanivorax gelatiniphagus, assembly GCF_005938655.1. Taxonomy (GTDB): domain Bacteria; phylum Pseudomonadota; class Gammaproteobacteria; order Pseudomonadales; family Alcanivoracaceae; genus Alloalcanivorax; species Alloalcanivorax gelatiniphagus. Next base: position 22,449 of record NZ_VCQT01000033.1, on the reverse strand, counting down.
GCCACCGTGCGGCGTTTCTCACCGGCGTTCTCGGCGCCCAGGGCCATGCCCAGGGCGGCGCTGATCGAGGTGGACGAATGGCCCACCCCGAAGGTGTCGTACTCGGATTCACCGCGCTTGGGAAAGCCGGACGGGCCGCCCTGCTGACGTACCTTGAGCAGGTCGTCGCGGCGACCGGTGAGCACCTTGTGCGGGTAGCACTGGTGGCCCACGTCCCACACCAGCCGGTCGTGGGGCGTCTCGAACAGGTAGTGCAGCGCCAGGGTCAGTTCCACCACGCCCAGGCCGGCGCCGAAATGGCCGCCGCTGCGGCCCACCGCGTAGAGCAGATAGGCGCGCAGCTCGTCGGCCAGCCGTTCCAGCTGTGCCTCCGGAAGCGCGCGCAGGTCCGCCGGCACCGTGATGCGGTCCAGCAGCGGCGTGGTCGGGCGGGTCAGCGGGATGTCGGTGAACGTCTTTGGCATGAATTCGAGCCTGAATCAGTCAGCGGCGGCATGACAAGGGCTGGAGTATAACGGTCACGGGCATGTGGCGTCAGTGGCCGTGCCGTCAGTGCGTGCGCTGGACGATAAAGTCCGCCAATTGTTGCAACGGCCGGGCGGCCTCGCCGTACCCGTCCAGGGCGGCGCGGGCCTGGTCACACAGCGCCTGGGCCCGCTGACGGCTGGCCTCCAGGCCGAGCAGGGCGGGGAAGGTGCTTTTACCGTGTTTTTCATCGGAGCGGCTGGGCTTGCCCAGCTGGTCGGTGTCGGCGGTGACGTCGAGGATGTCGTCCTGGATCTGGAAAGCCAGCCCGATGGCGTCGCCGAAGGCGATCAGGGCCTGCTCCAGCTCCGGGTCCGGCCGGTCGGCGGCCTGGTAGCCGAGCAGCAGGCTGGCGGTGATCAGCCGGCCGGTTTTCAGGTAATGCATGCGCTCCAGGGCGGTGATGTCCTGCAGGCGGCCATGGGCGGCCATATCCAGCATCTGGCCGGCGGCCATGCCGGTGACGCCGGCGGCGCGGCCCAGCACCCGTACCATGGCCACCCGGGCGGCGTCGGAATAATCGCCGGCGCGGGCCAGCAGATCGAACGCCAGGGTGTGCAGGGTATCGCCGGCAAGAATCGCGGTGGCCTCGTCGAAGGCCCGGTGGCAGGTGGGCTGGCCCCGGCGCAGGTCGTCGTCGTCCATGGCCGGCAGGTCATCGTGCACCAGGGAATAGGCGTGGACCGACTCCACCGCCACCGCCGCCACGTCGGCGCGCTCCAGGTCGCCGCCGGCCAGCCGGCAGGCGGCGTACACCAGCATCGGGCGAATCCGCTTGCCGCCGTTCAGAGCGGCGTAGCGCATCGCCTCGGCCAGGCGTGGGCTGTCGCTGGTGGCGGGGTCCGGCAGGTATCGGGACAGGGCCTGTTCCACCCGGCTCCGGAAGGGTGAAAGAAGGGGTTCCAGGGCTCTGGGCTCCTCGCTCATGGCGGTCATCGGCTCGGCGGGTAACGCGGACGGGAATCGGCACCGTCCGCCGGGAGCGGCAACGTTACGCGAGCCTCCCCGGTCGGTCAATTGGCTCGGAAAGCGTTTCAGGCCTCCGATTCAAGCGCCTCCTGAAGACGGTACCCGTAGCCATAAATGGCGTTCACCCGCCAGCCGTGATCCGGTGTCAGACCGAGCTTTTGTCGTAACCGGTAGATGTGTACATCCAGGGTGCGGGAAGAGAAGCGCTCGTCGCGCCCCCAGACATAGTCATACAGGTAGCTGCGCGCCAGCGGTTTGCCGATATGGGTGAACAGCAGGAACGCCAGCCGGTATTCCTGGTAAGTCAGCTTGACCGGGTGATCATCGCGGTAAATGCACTGGCGCTGGGTATCGAAGCGGATATTGCCCAGGGTCAGATTGTTCTCGGCGTCCCGTTCCCGGCCGCCGTTCTTGCCGCGCCGCATGGCCACCATGGCCCGGGCCGCCAGTTCACGGGGGCGGAACGGTTTATTGACGAAATCATCGGCGCCGCTGGCCAGGGCCGCCACCACATCCTGCTCGCCGGTGCGCACCGTGAGCATGATGATGGGGGGCGGTGTGTCCAGGTAGGAGCGCAGCCAGCGCAGCACGTTAAGACCACTGCCGTCCGGCAATTCCCAGTCGAGGATCGCCAGGTCGAAGGTATCCCGCATGGCCGCGGCGGTGAATTCCGAAACCTGGGAGAACGTGGAGATTTTCAAACTCAGGTTTTGTTGTCGCCAGGGATCGGCGAGAGCCTGGTGAGCTTGCTCTCGCATCGCCGGGTCATCGTCCAATATTGCGATATGCATTTTCCCTGTTCCTTTGAGTGATTGAAGACCGTGGGTGTCTCATCAGGGAGGCATCAGAGTGAAGATTATCGATAAAAAAAAGGTACTCTTCATTGACCCGGCAGCATGAATATACCAAAACGCGCGGAGATGCACGGTTCGGTAACACTTCCAGTGAAAATAACGGGGGCGGAAAAGCGCGATTCCGCGAAGGACGAAAAAACAGATTCAAACGTTTGGAATTAATGATAAATTCTTATCTTTATTAATGATTAAGTGCCTGTTGTTGTCCCAGATCAGCATTTTTAGCTACGACAAAATTAACAAACGTGAATGCCGTGTGAACAAAAGTGTCATTATGTTGCCGGCCCCCTCAGCACCTCCCTAATGTTCCCCTCGCCTTGCCGCCCTGATTTGGATTGGCCTCTGCTTGATTTTGGCGATTAACGGCAGCCCGAGCCGGATATCTCCCGGGAAGGTAAGGCGCGCCGGCCCCTTCGGGCCGATTCTTCGTTCGCGTTAATCACGTTATGGGGTGACTCCATGTTTACTTTTCGTTCAATGGCGGCGGCGGCCCTGCTGTGTGCCGCCGGCTCAGCCATGGCCGCCGACGGCACCATTACCTTCACCGGCAAAATCATCGATCAAACCTGCAACATCACCACGCCGGGGGGCGCCGATTTCACCGTGACCCTGCCGACCGTGGCCGCCGCTACCCTGGCCTCCGCCGGTGACGTGGCCGGTCGCACGCCCTTCTCCATCAATCTCAGTGATTGCGCCGAGGGCGACGTGGCCACCTATTTCGAGCCCGGCCCGTCCGTGGATTTCGAGACCGGTCGTCTGGTCAACCAGGCCGCTGGCAACACCGTGGCAACCAACGTGCAGATTCAACTGCTCGGTGAGAACAACCAGTTCGTGCCGATACTCGCCGCCGGTGGTGATGGCGCCCAGCAGAACTCCCAGTGGGTGACGGTGCCGGCCGGCGGCGGCGGGGCGGACCTCCATTACTACGCCGAGTACTACGCCACCGGCCAAAGCGGCGCCGGCGACGTTTCCAGCAACGTGCAGTACACCATCATTTACAAGTAACAACGCGCGGCGCCGGTGTTTCAAGCCGCCGGCGCCGCAAGGAATTTTTGGGGGGCGCTTATGAGATATGGCGTAGGAGGATACCTCGCGCTGTGCCTGCTGGGGTTGATCGGCTGCGTGTCTTCGGCGTCCGCCAGTGTGGTGATCGGTGGCACCCGGGTGGTGTACCCGGCCAGCCAGCGGGATGTTTCCGTGCAACTGATGAACCAGGGCGATTCACCGGCGCTGGTGCAGGTCTGGATCGACGCCGGCGATGCCGGGGTGACGCCGGAGGCGGCGCGGGTACCGTTCGTGGTATTGCCGCCGTTATCCCGTATCGAGCCGGCCAGCGGGCAGGTGGTGCGCATTGCGTTCACCGGCGAGGCGGACCTGCCGGAGAACCGGGAATCGGTGTACTGGCTCAATGTGCTGGATGTACCGCCCTTGCCGGAAGGCGATGGCAGGGTGCCGCAAAACTACATGCAGTTGGCGGTGCGCTCGCGGATCAAGCTGTTCTTCCGGCCCCGGGGTTTGAAAGGCAACGCCAATCAAGCGCCGGAGTCGCTGAACTGGTCGCTGACGGCGCCGGAGGGCGGCGGGCCGGCGCTGCGGGTGGAAAACCCCACCCCCTACCATGTGTCCCTGGCCCGCCTGCGTATTCCCTCGGCGGCCGGATACCAGACCGTGCCGCTCGGTGACCGGAGCATGCTGGACCCGCTGGGTAGTGCCCGGTTCGCGCTGCCGGCGGACCTGCCGGAAACCGCCGAGAGCATCGAGATCACCACCATTAACGATTTCGGTGGTCGGGTCACCCGGACCGTGCCCCTGGCTCGCTAGTGCCAATCATCCATTGGGGGACGCGCAGTGAGATCCTTTTTCGTTGTTTACGTCCGTGCCTTGCTGGCGCCCGGTACGGTGATGGTGTTGCTGCTCACCGGTGGCCTGGCCCCGGTGGCGGAGGGCGGTGAGCCCGTGGTCAGCTTCAACAGCGCCTTTCTGCGCGGTGACGCCCGCAGCGTGGATGTCTCCCGTTACAGCGATGGTAACCCGGTGCTGGCCGGTGATTACTATCTGGATCTGTACGTTAACGGAAGCTGGAAAGGCCGCAACGAACAGGCCTTCCGCGCCAGATCAACGCGCACACCTGTTTCTCGCTGGACCGCCTTGCCGCCTATGGCGTGGACCTGGCCACCGTGGACGGCGTGGACGACGCCCTGGAAGACGAGTGCCGCTCGTTGCAGGACTGGTTGCCCGGCGCCACCGCGCGCTTCGACAACAGCAACATGCGACTGGATCTGACCATTCCCCAGGCCAACATGCGCCGGCAGGCGCGCGGTTATGTGTCGCCGGCGTTCTGGGACCCGGGCATCAACGCCGGCTTCGTGGGCTACAATTTTAATGCCCTGCACATGGAAAACCACGGCGGCGGTGATCAGGACAGCGCCTATCTGATGATCAACAGTGGCCTCAACCTGGGCCCCTGGCAGGCTCGCCATGACGGCAGCCTGTCCCGGCGCTCCGGGGAGGGCAGTGAGTGGCGCGGCACCGCCACCTATTTGCGCCGGCCATTGCCGTCGGTGCAAGGGATGCTGACCCTGGGCGATGCCTATACCGAAGGCAGCCTGTTTGACTCCATGGGCTTTCGTGGCGCCCGGCTGGCTTCCGACGACCGCATGCTGCCGGATTCCCTGCGCGGCTATGCGCCGGTGGTGCGTGGCGTGGCCCAGAGCAACGCCCTGGTGGAGGTGCGGCAAAACGGACAGGTGATCTATCGCACCACGGTGTCGCCGGGCCCCTTTGTCGTCGATGACCTTTATCCCACCGGTTATGGCGGCGACCTGGACGTGACCGTGCGTGAGGCTGATGGCTCGGAGCAGCGCTTCCGGGTGCCCTTTGCCTCGGTGCCGCAAATGCTGCGGCCCGGCACCAGCCGTTACAGCCTCACCGCCGGCGAAGTGCGGGAGGCGGCATTGGACGATGAGCCCTGGCTGGTGCAGGGCACCTACCAGCGCGGGCTTAGCAACCGCCTTACCGGCTACGCCGGAACCAGCGTCAGTGATGACTACCAGTCCTGGCTGGGCGGCGTGGCCGTGGGCACGCCGGTGGGGGCGTTCTCCGTGGACGTTACCCACGCGCGCAGTGAGTTCAGCCGTTATCAGGACCAGCGCGGGCAAAGCTACCGGCTCGGTTACGCCAAGTTTCTGCCGCAAAGCGGCACCAATATCACGGTGGCCGCGTACCGCTACTCGACCACCGGATTCATGAGCCTGCGCGATGCCATCCAGGCCCGGGATTACCAAGAGCGGGGCCTGGGTTATCAGGCGGTGCTGCGCCAGCGCAGCCAGTTCCAGCTGACCCTGAACCAGAGCCTGGGCGGGCGCCGGGGCTCCCTGTACCTGACCGGTTCGCGGCGCGATTACTGGAGCGGCTGGGGCACCACCCGGCAGATTCAGGTCGGTTACAACAACAGCTACCGGGGGCTCCATTACGGCATTTCCATGCTCCGCACCGAGGACGCCTTCCAGCGCCAGGACAACCGCTACAGCCTCAACTTCTCCGTGCCCCTGGATCGCATCAGCCCCCGGGTCAGTCTGATGGGCAGCGCCACCACCCGTTCCGACGATTATGAAAGCAGCCGCCTGGGTCTCACCGGCAGCGCCGGGGTGGACAACAATCTGGTCTATAACGTGGCCGCCAGCGACCGGGCCGACGGCGGCACCTCCGGAGAACTCGGTGCCCAGTACCTGTCACCCTATACCGCTCTGCGGGCGGGCTACAGCGAGGGCCGGGATTACCGCCAGGCCAGCGTGGGCGCCAGTGGTACGGTGGTGGCCCATTCCGGTGGCGTGACCGTGAGCCCCCAGCGCGGCGACACCATGGTGCTGGTGGAGGCGCCGGAGGCGGTGGGCGCGCGGGTGATGAACATGTCCGGGGCGCGCATCGACCGGAACGGCTACGGGTTGGTGCCCTATGTGTCCCCCTACCGCCTGAACACCGTCACCCTGGACCCCAACGACATGGACGACAGCGTGGAGCTGAAAACCAGCCAGCATCAGGTGGCCCCCTACGCCGGCGCCGTGGCGCGTCTGAAATTCGAAACCGTGAGTGGGCGGGCGTTGCTGATCCGGGCGCGGCGTGACGGCGGCCGGCCGTTGCCGTTCGGGGCCCAGGTCCTGGACCCGGCGGGCCAGCCGGTGGGCCTGGTCGGCCAGGGTGGCGTGGTCTATCTGCGCACGGAAAAAGAGCAGGGCCGGTTGCGCGTTTCCTGGGCCGGCGGGGAGGGCTGTTATATCGACTACCGGCTGCCGCCCCGGTCGCGGGCGGAAGCGGAGCGCCCTTATCTGCATTTGGAGGCACGCTGTGAAGATTGACATGATCGGGCGTATGGCCGGGCTGGCCTTGCTGTGGCTGACGCCGGCGTCGGTTTGGGCGGCCTGCAATGTGTCCTGGGGCGTCAACGCCCAGGATATCCAGATGGTGATGGGGCAGGTGATCGTGCCGCCGGATGCCGCCGTGGGCCAGGTGCTGAAAGAACGGGAATTTCCGATTCGCGCCATCGAAAATGTGGGCGACTGTTTTATCCGGGGCTCCACCATCGGTGAGATGCTGCAGGGTTCCCCCAGCGCCCTGGACAACCGGATTTACACCACCAATGTGGATGGCATCGGCGTGCGCCTGTCCCGGCGCCTGGAGGCCAATAACCAGGTGGTGTACTACCCGCACTCCTTTCAATACAACACCACCAGCTTGCGGCTCAGTGAAGGCTTTTTCCGGGTGGAAGTGATCAAGATCGCGCCGGCCACCGGCTCCGGTTCGCTGGCGGCGGGCCGCTACACCAACTACTACATGGATGGCAGCGGCCCGGGACGGCCCATGCTCACTTCATCGCTGAGTGCCAACGCCATCACCATTATTTCCTCGGCCTGCCAGGTGGACGCCGGATCACGTAACATCGCGGTGAATTTCGGCACCACCTCGGCGGCCTCCTTCAAAGGCCCCGGCAGCACGCTGAATGAGCAGGACTTCGCCATCCAGCTCCATTGCGCGGGGCCCACCATGGGCCAGGATCTGGTGCGCCTCTCGTTTGCCTATACGCCGGATGCCTCCGGTGCCCCCGGGGTGATCCAGGTGGATAACGACGCCGAGGCCGCCACCGGAGTGGGCATCCAGTTGCTTGATCGACGGGACAATGGCGCCATTAACAATGGCGAGACGGTGGACCTGGGTTTCGTGGTGGCCGGCGACCCGAGCCAGGTTCTCAATCTGCCGCTGAAAGCCCGCTATTACCAGACCGGACCCGTGGTGCGCGCGGGCCGCACCCGGGCGCTGGCCACCTTCACCATTGAATACCGCTAGGGGTGGCGGTTGAGGCGAATGCATCCATGCCACAGGAGCACCTGAATAACGGATTGGTACTGGCCGGGGCCCGCGTCGCCATGGTCGCCATGGTATTGCTCGGCGGACGGGCCCAGGCGGAAGCACCGCCCTCGGCGCCAGCCACCGAGCACCGGGTGCTGCCCGGCGAGACCCTGTGGAGCATCGCCGAGCACTATTGGGGAGACAGTGATCTGTGGCGCTACTTGCTGCGGATCAACCCGATCGACGATCCCCGCACGCTGCGGCCGGGCATGGTGCTTAAACTGACCTCGGTGCGCCTGGAGGTGACCCATCTGGAGGGGCGCGCCTGGCGAGAAAACGCGGAGCATGGGCGCCGGCCCCTGGCGGTCGGCGATACCCTCGAAGTGGGGGAGCTGCTGACCACCGGGCCCTTTGCCTTTGTTTCCCTGCGCCTGGGCGACGGCTCGCGCATGGTGCTGCCCTCCAACACCCGCATCCGCCTGAGCACCAATGAGGACACCGGTGGCGTGCTGCTGGAGCTGATGAGCGGCGGCATTGAATCCCGGGTCATGCCTCAGCATGGCGACGGTCACTATCAGATCTCGACCCCGGCCGGGGTGATCGGGGTGCGCGGAACCCATTTCCGGGTGCGCGCCCAGCGCGGCGGCGTGACCACCAGCGTCCTCGACGGTCTGGTGGCTCTATCGGGAGGCAGTGCCGCCGGGCAGCAGGTCGCCGATGGCGAAGGCCTATGGCTGGCCGGCGATGGCCAGGTGGTGCGTACGCCGTTGTTGCCGGCGCCGGTGTTCCAGCCCACCTGGCGGGGCATCGGCGATGAGCTGTTCGCAACGGTGCGGCGGCTGCCCAATGCCCATGGTTATCGGCTGCAGATGTCCCTGGACCAGGACTTCGGTTCGCTGGTCAAGGAACAGGTGTCCGAGGATGGCGAGTTTCATTTGCGCGGCGTCAAGCCCGGTGCTTACTACCTGCGGCTCACCGCCATCGACGGTTACGGCATTGAAGGCCTGCCCGGCAAAACGGTGCTGTTTTTTCGCCGTCCCCCCTGATCGCGAACCGTGCTTGTGGCAGCTGATTGGAATCATTGAGTGGAACCATCTATTGGAACCATCTATTTGGAACCATCTATTGGAACGAGGGGAGGCCGGATTGAGTAGATACGGCGTGCGGCGATCATGACGCCGGACAGCAAGGCGGCGTTGTTCAGACGCCTTTCGCTTGATGGCGCCACGCTGCTGGTGCTGGTCCTGGTTTTCACCGGTTGGTTCGCCTCCCGTGAACTGTCCGCATTCAACGAACCCTTCTACGACCTGCTGATGCGGGTCTCGGAGCGGGCGCCGGCCTCGGACATTCTGATCGTCACCATCGATGACCGCAGCCTGCGGGAGCTGGGCCGCTGGCCCTGGAGTCGGGAGGTGCACGGGCGCCTGCTGGAACGCCTGGGCGATGCCCGCGCGGTACTGCTGGATATTCTGCTGGTGGAGCCCGGCGCGCCGCAGGCGGACAGCCGCCTGGCCCGGGCCATGGCCGACCAGGGGCGGGTGTTCGTGCCGGTGTTCCGGGCATCCATGTCGGCGCCGGGGGAAGCGCCGGAGTTCGTGCAGCCGGTGCCGGTGATCCGCCAGGCGGCCGCCGGCCTGGGCCACATCAACGCGGCGGCGGACACCGACGGCGTGATTCGCCGCGTGGCCCTGCGCGAATGGGATGGCCAGCGCTGGTGGCCGCAGCTGGCCTGGCGGGTCTACGCCGCGCTGCGCGGCGAAGTGCCCACCACCATGCCCGGCGAGTCGATGCCGGCGGGCGGGCACTGGTTCGCCGACCATGTGGTGCGCATTCCTTTCCGGGGGCCGCGCGGGCGTTACCCCGAGGTGCCCTACGTCAGCGTGCTCAACGGCGAAGTGCCGAACGGCTTTTTGAAGAACCGCATCGTGCTGGTGGGGGCCACCGCCCCCGGCCTCGGGGACCGCTACGCGGTGCCGGTTTCCGGGCGCTGGGGCAGCATGGCCGGGGTGGAAATCCAGGCGCACCTGCTGGATGGCCTGCTGAGCGGCTATGTGATCGAGGAAATGTCGGTGCCCTGGCGGGTGCTGCTGTCGCTGTTGCCGGTGCTGCTGCTCGCCGGCATCGTGGTGCTGACCCGCCTGGAGCGGGTGCACGGGCCTTTCCTGGCGATGCTGGTGCTGATACCGACGGTCTCCTGGGCCGGGCTGGAGCTGGGTCTGTGGTGGCCGCCGATGGCGTCGTTGCTGGGCACGGTGCTGCTCTATGTGCTGTGGTCCTGGCGTAGCAGCGCGGTGACGCTGAACTGGTTCAGTCGCCAGATCGACCGGCTCGACCTGGAACCCAACCGGCTGCCGGTGCCACGCCCGCGGGCGCCGGTGCGCTGGGGCAGCCGCACCCACCGGCAAATCGCCCTGCTGGAGGGCGGGCTGAACCGGCTGCGCGCCTCCAGCCGGTTCGTCAACGACCTGCTGGAATCGTTGCCGGTGATCACCCTGCTGGTGGATGACGCCGGCTGGGTGCTGATCGCCAACGGTCGCGCCCGGCAATGGCTGCAACTGCGGGAGCAACCGGAAAAGATACTGCTGAGAGCCGCCCTGCGGGAGCTGTGCGCCCTGGACGGCTGCCCGTCCTGTTTGACCGAGCCGAACCGGGGCACCGACATCAGCCGCTGGGACCAGGAAACCCTGGTGGACCGGGACGGCCGGCATTTCCGCCTGGATGTGGTGCGCTATGCCGCCGAGGCGGCCCGGGTGCACGGCTGGCTGGTGAGTCTGGTGGACATGACCGGCGAGCGCCGCGCCGCCGAACAGCGCGCCCATATGCTGCGTTTTCTATCCCACGACATGAAGGCCCCTCAGGCCAGTGTGATGGCGTTGCTGGACCTGCAGAGCAGTCCGGCGGCGCTGCCGGAAGAGGAATTCCTGGGGCGCCTGCGACGCCAGATGAGTCTGGCCCTGCAAATGACCGAGGATTTCATGCAGCTGGCCAAGGTGGAATTCGGCGCCCTGCGCTTTCAGGAAGTGCTGCCGGCGCACCTGGCTCTGGAGGCCCTGGACCGGGCCTGGCCGCTGGCGCGGAGCAAGTCGATCCGGCTGCAAACCGGGGTGATCGATGATGAAAAGGCGCTGATGTACGGCGACCCGTCCTATCTGGTGCGGGCGCTGTTCAACCTGCTCGAAAACGCCATCAAATACAGCCCGCGCGGGTCGGCGGTGACGGTGTCGGTGTGGTACGAGGCCGGCCGGGTGTTCTGCCGGGTCAGCGACCAGGGGGTGGGCATTCCGTCCCATTGGGTGCCCCGGGTGTTCGAGTTCTACCGGCGCTTTGACAGCGCCAATATGGCCGGTGGCGTGGGGCTGGGACTGGCGTTCGTGAAGACCGTGGTGGACAAGCACCACGGTGTCATCGAGTGTCAGAGCGAGGAGGGCCGGGGCACCACCTTCACCATGCACTTTCCGGCGGTTTAGGGGGCCGGGGCGTCGCCCTCGAAGGGGGCCGGCTCGGCCTCCGGGTCCTGATCAAGCAGGATGCGCACCTTTTGCTCGGCGCGGGTCAGCGCCTGCTGGCATTCGCGGGTCAGCTTGACCCCCTGTTCGAAGGCCGCCAGGGACTCTTCCAGGGTGAGTTCACCCGACTCCATCCGCTCCACCAGGGCTTCCAGGTTGTCCAGGGCTTGTTCCAGTTGTGGGGCTTCGTTGGCCATGGGGCTCTCTCTCGGAACGGGGGCGCCAAGGTACCGCAGCGCCACCGGGGTGGTCAATTCGGGCCATCAGCCCTGGGGGCCCTGCGGGTACTTCTTGGCGCCCAGGCCGTGTTCGTACCAGTCGGCCCGGTCATCCCAGAAAATATGGTCGTTGGGGTCCATTTCCGGAGATTGATCCAGGCCGCCGGCCGGCACCACCGCCAGGCTGCCGTCCTGGCGGGCATGGGGCACCATGCTGCCGCATTCCGTGCAGAACGCGCGGGCGAAGAATTTGGCCCCGGGCAGATCGAAGCGGCGCACCAGCGACTCGCCCTCCAGCCACTCCAGGTGGTCCGGCGGCACCAACAGGTTGGCGGCATGGGCGGTGCCACTGAAGCGGCGGCAGCGGGAGCAGTGGCATAGATGGAATTGATGAAAGGGGCCGCGAATCTGGTAGCGCACCTTGCCGCACAGGCAGCCGCCTTGGTAGGTACTCATGGGCAAATTCCTCATTCCAAATGGGTCTAACCACGGCCTTCCGCCGCGAACAGGGGCCACCTATAGTGAAATGCCCGCCGGGTCGTCGCAAGCGGCTTCTTCCTCTGATCTCCTTATATCTATGGCGTTTCGCTTGCGGTACCGGCGGGGTTCATTGCCCCCACCCTCCCTGCTGTATACTCCGCGCCCATGAAACTGATCCTCGCCCCCATGGAGGGCTTGGCGGACTATTGGGTTCGCCAGGTGCTCACCGCCTGCGCCGCCTACGACTGGTGCGTCAGCGAGTTCGTGCGCGTCAACGGCGAGCTGCTGCCGCCCCGGGTGCTGCACCGCTGGTGCCCGGAACTGGGCCACGGCGCCCGCACCCTGGCGGGCACCCCGGTGCACCTGCAGTTGCTGGGCTCGGACCCGGCCTGCATGGCGGACAACGCGGCCCTGGCGGTGGAGCTGGGAGCACCGGCCATCGACCTGAACTTCGGCTGCCCGGCGAAAACCGTGAACCGCCATCGCGGTGGCGCGGTGCTGCTGGACGAACCGGAGCTGGTGCACGCGGTCACCGCCGCCGTGCGCCGGGCGGTGCCGGCCACGGTGCCGGTGTCGGTGAAGATGCGACTCGGCAACGACGACGACCAGCGGGCCCTGGACAACGCCCGGGGCGTGCAGAGTGCCGGCGCCGCCTGGCTCACCGTGCACGGGCGCACCAAGCGCCAGGGCTATCGGCCGCCGGCCTACTGGGATCGCATCGGTGATATTCGGGAAGCGGTCACCGTGCCGGTAATCGCCAATGGCGAAATCTGGACCCTGGAGGACGCCCGCCGCTGCCAGCGCGAAAGCGGCTGCCAGGACCTGATGCTGGGGCGCGGCGCGGTTGCCAACCCGCTGCTATGCCGGGAGCTGCGTGACCAGCACGGGCAGGCCGGCGCGCCGGCCACCTGGGACCAGGTGCTGGCGGTGCTGTGTCGCTTCGCCGACAGCATTGTCGGCACCGGTACCGACGCCCAGCTGTGCGGCCGGGTGAAACAGTGGCTGAGCTACTCCCGGCGCCGCTGGCCCGAGGCCGGGCCGCTGCTGGAATCGGTAAAACGGGAAACCCTTATCGAACCCCTGGCCGAGGCACTTCATCAGGCCGCCACCCGGCTGCCCTCCCGACCCGCCGCCCGACCCGTCACCGGATCCCCCGCCTGAGCCGCTTCGGGCCCTTCGACTAAAGTCATACTGTGGGCAACCACCCCTTTGTTTAGTCTCTGCTGCAAGACTCGCAAGAGTTTTCCAGTGAGTACGCAGAGGGGTAGACCAATGAGAGAAGAAAATGCCCGCGCCTACTGGGCCGCCAACGTAAAGCTGATTCTGAGTTATCTGGTCGTCTGGTTCGTCGTGTCCTATGGCTGCGGCATCCTGCTGGCGGATGCGCTCAACAACATTCAGTTCTTCGGTTTCAAGCTCGGCTTCTGGTTCGCGCAACAAGGTTCGATCTATGTGTTCCTGGTGCTGATCGTCATGTACGCGCGCTCCATGAACAAGCTGGATCGCAAATTCGACGTCCACGAAGAGTAATAACAAAGAGGACTGAAAGATGGATGTTCAATTTCTCACCTATCTATTTGTGGGCGGATCGTTCGCGCTGTACATCGGCATAGCGATCTGGTCACGGGCGGGTTCCACCAAAGAGTTCTATGTGGCCGGGGGCGGGGTATCGCCGCTGGCCAACGGGGCGGCCACCGCGGCGGACTGGATGTCGGCGGCCTCCTTCATCTCCATGGCCGGCATCATCGCCTTCGCCGGCTACGACGCCTCGGTGTACCTGATGGGGTGGACCGGCGGCTATGTGTTGCTGGCCATGTTGCTGGCCCCCTACCTGCGAAAGTTTGGCAAGTTCACGGTGCCCGACTTTATCGGTGACCGCTATTACTCGAACGTGGCCCGCACCGTGGCGGTGATCTGCGTGATCTTCGTGTCGTTCACCTATGTGGCCGGGCAGATGCGCGGCGTCGGCATTGTGTTCGCCCGCTTCCTGGAAGTGGATGTGAACACCGGCGTGGTGATCGGCATGGCCATCGTGTTCTTCTATGCCGTTCTCGGCGGCATGAAAGGCATCACCTACACCCAGGTGGCCCAGTACTGCGTACTGATTTTCGCCTTCCTGGTGCCGGCGGTGTTCCTGTCCATCATGATGACCGGCCATGTGCTGCCGCAGACCGGCTTCGGCGCCACCGTGCTCGACGCCGCCGGCAACGACACCGGCGTGTACCTGCTGGACCGCCTCGACCAGATTGTTCAGGACCTGGGCTTCGGCGCCTATACCGACGGCTCCAAGAGCACCATCGACGTGTTCTTTATCACCGCCGCCCTGATGTGTGGCACCGCCGGTCTGCCCCATGTGATCGTGCGCTTCTTTACCGTGCCCACGGTGCGCGACGCGCGCATCAGCGCCGGCTGGGCGCTGTTCTTTATCGCCCTGCTGTACACCACCGCACCGGCGGTGGGTGCCTTCGCCCGTACCAACCTGATCGAAACCGTCAACAACGCCGAATACCAGCAACTGCCGGACTGGTTCTACAACTGGGAAAACTCCGGTCTGATCGGCTGGCTGGACAAGAACAACGACGGCCGCGTGCAGATGGCCGCCGGCGACCCCTTCAAGGGCGCACCGACCTTCGCCGGCAGCCGTGAGGAAGCCACCGGGCCGGTGGGCCAGCGGGTGATTACCAATACGCCCACGGACAACGGTTCCGAAATCTATGTGGACCGGGACATCATGGTGCTGGCCAATCCGGAGATCGGTAATCTGCCGGCCTGGGTGATCGCCCTGGTGGCCGCCGGTGGCGTGGCCGCGGCGCTGTCCACGGCGGCGGGCCTGTTGCTGGTGATCTCCTCGGCGGTGTCCCACGACCTGCTCAAGAAGACCCTCAAGCCGAATATCAGCGAGAAGCAGGAACTGCTGGCCGCGCGGCTGGCGGCGGTGGTGGCGATCATCATCGCCGGTTACTTCGGCATCAATCCACCGGGCTTCGTGGCGCAGGTGGTCGCCTTCGCGTTCGGCCTGGCGGCGGCCAGCTTCTTCCCGGTGATTCTCATGGGCATCTTCTACAAGCGCATGAACAAGGAAGGGGCGATTGCCGGCATGGCCGTGGGCCTGGCGTTCACGTTCTGCTACATCGTCTACTTCAAGTTCGTGGCCCCGGAGATGAACACCGCCGCCCACTGGCTGTTCGGCGTATCGCCGGAGGGCATCGGTACCGTGGGTATGATCCTCAACTTTATCGTTGCCCTGGTGGTGTCCCGCGTCACCGCGCCGCCGCCGGAGCACATCCAGCATATCGTCGAGGACATCCGTGTACCGCGCGGCTCCGGTGCGGCCCACGCCCACTGACGCCCGGTCACGGAAAACGGAGTAAAGTAATTATCGGGGTGGCGCGCGGCGCCGCCCCGATTGCCGTTGTAATACCCGGTGCATCGCCATGATCGACCTGGATTTCGAACAACTGCCTTTCTCATTGCTGGACGAGCCCCATCGGGAGCGGCTCAAGGCGGCCATGGAAATGGCGTTCTTCGAAGCCGGCAAGGTGCTGCTGGAAGCCCGCCGGCCCTCGGATTACGTCTATGTGGTGCACAAGGGCGCGGTACTGGAACTGGACCCGACCCTGCCGGCGGACGCCGGGCGCCTGGGCGTGTACACCGCCGGTGATGTGTTCGGCGCGCTGAGCGTGCTCAATGGCCGCAGCCGCTACCGCTTCATTACCGAGGAAGAAACCCTCTGTTATCTGATTCCCGCCGCGCTGTTCAAAACCCTCTGTGAGGAGCAGCCGGCATTCGCCGACCACTTTCGCCAACGTCTGGCCGGCAAGAACCGGCTGCTGGCGGAACGCCGGGAAGGCGGCGTCACCATGGCCGGCTTCATGCTCGCCAGGGTGCACCAGTGCATGCGTGAGCCGCTGGTGCTGCCCACCGGCGGCACCGTGCAGCAGGCGGTGGCGGCGCTCAACCAACGGCAGGCGGACAGCCTGCTGGTGGAGCGCGACGGCCGGGTCGGCGTGATCACCAAGACCGACCTGCTGCGGGGGCTAGTGGACGAGGGGCTGACACCGGCGTCGCCGGCCCTGTCCCTGGCCACCTTCCGGCTGGTGAAGGTGCCGCCGGATGAGTACCTGTTCGCCGCCCTGGTCAGCATGACCCGCCATGAAGTGGAGCGGGTGGTGGTGATGGAAGGGCGCAAGCCGGTGGGGGTGGTGGAACTTACCGATGTGCTCAGCTTTTTCTCCAGCCGCTCCTATGTGGTCGGCCTGGAAGTGGAGCGCGCCGACAATCTGGAAGCGCTGTCCCTGGCCAGCGCCCGCCTGCCGGAGTTGATCCGGGCGCTGATGGCCCAGGGGGTGAAAATGCGCTTCGCCATGGACCTGCTGGCGGCGCTGAACGGCCGCATCATCAGCAAGGCGTTTCAGTTCGTGGTGCCGGAGGCCAGCCAGGACCATGGCTGTCTGCTGGTGCTGGGCAGCGAGGGCCGTGGCGAGCAGATCCTGAAGACCGACCAGGACAATGCCCTGATTCTCGACGACGCCGCCCACTGGCCGGACCGTGACGAGCACATGCGCCGCTTCACCGAGACCCTGCTGACCCTGGGCTATCCACGCTGCCCGGGCAATATCATGGTGTCCAACCCGGAGTGGGTGGGGTCGGTGTCCGACTGGCGCGCCAAGGTGTCGCGCTGGGCCGGGCAGGGCGACGACGCGGCGATGATGAACCTGGCCATTCTGATCGACGCGCACCCGGTGGCCGGCCGCACCGAGCTGGTGGATACGTTGCGGGAAACGCTGTTCCAGCGCTGCAGCGGCGACCAGATTCTGCTGTCCCGGTTCGCCCGCCCGTCCTTGAAGTTCTCCACACCCCTGAACTGGTTCGGCGCCCTGAAAAAGCCCGACCAGGGCATCGATATCAAGAAGGGCGGATTGTTCCCGGTGGTGCATGGGGTGCGCGCCATGAGCCTGGAACAGCGCATCACCGAGACCGGTACCCTGGCGCGGCTGGAAAAGCTGGTGGACGCCGGGCAGCTGGACGCCGGGTTCGCCGAGGAGCTGGGCGAGGCCATGGCGCTGTTCGCGGAACTGCGCCTGCGCCAGCAACTGGCCCGCCTGGAAGGCGAGGGCCAGGATCGGGAGCACCCGCCGGGCAATCAACTGCTGGTGGAACGCCTGTCCGCCCTGGAGCGGGATCTGCTGCGCGACTCACTGCAGGTGGTCAATGAATTCAAGAAACGCCTGTCCCGGCGTTTCCATCTCGAATACTGAGGCATAGGGAGTATTGCCGTGCTGAAAAGACTGGTTCAGAAACGCCGCCATGGTAACGGCCCCTACGGGCATTTGTTCCAGGCGCCGGACGGCCATGAGTTGATGGCGCTGGATTGCGAAACCACCGGTCTGGACCCGCGCCGGGCGGAGCTGGTCTCGGTGGCGGCGGTGCCGATTCGCGGTGGCCGGGTGTGCGCCGGCGCCGCCCTGGAATTGCATCTGGCGGCGCCGGCCAGCCTGGACGGCGAATCGATCTGTATTCACCGCCTGCGCGGCGTGGATCTGGCCCAGGGGATACAGGTCCGCGAGGCGCTGGAAAAGCTGCTGGCGTTTATCGGCAACCGGCCGTTGGTGGGCTGGTGCGTGGACTTCGACCTGGCGGTGATCAATCGTTATCTGCGACCGGCGCTGGGCTTTGAACTGCCCAATCCGGTGGTGGAACTGTCCGCGTTGTTCCGCAAGCGCGAGCACTACCGCAGCCCGAATGGTCTGCCGGACCTGCGCTTCGAACAGGTGGCCGGCAAACTCGGGGTGCCGGTGATCGGCCGCCACACCGCCCGGGGGGACGCCACCACGGCGGCGCTGATGTACCTGAAACTGAATCCCATGGCCGCCACCGGCCAAGGAGACCTCTGATGGCATATCTGCAAAGTGTTCTGTTGCTGCTGGGCCTGGCGCTGGTGCTGTTCGCCTATGGCCACTACATTCATCGCACCGGCGACTGGGGCGGCGTGCTGCGATTCTGGACCCGGGGCATGACGCTCTCGGTGGTGGAGTTCAAGATACAGCGGGCCGGTTTGTTGGTGCTGATCCTGGCGGTGGTGGTACGGTTCTGTCAGGTTCTGTTTCAGTGGTGACACCTTGTTGAGTCTATGGCAGCTGGGCCTGCTGGCCCTGTTGTATGTAATGGTGCTGTTCATCATCGCCTGGTGGGGCGATCGCGCCGAGCGCCGTGGCCTGCGCGTGGTCAACAATGCCTGGACTTACAGCCTTGGGCTGGGTGTGTACTGCACCTCCTGGACCTTCTACGGCGCGGTGGGGGAGGCGGCGCACAGTGGCTGGACCTACCTGCCCATCTATCTGGGGCCGATCCTCACCATGCTGTTGGGCGGTGAGCTGATCTACAAGCTGGTGTCGGTGGGCAAGCAGCACCACATCACTTCCATCGCCGACTTTCTGGCGGCGCGCTACGGCAAATCCCGGCAGCTGGCGGTGCTGGTCACGGTGGTGGCGATTGTCGGCGTGTTGCCCTACATCGCCTTGCAGCTGAAGGCGGTGACCCTGTCCTTCGAGCATGTGGTGGGCGCCAGCGCCACGCCGCCCCTGGATATCGCCCTGGCGGTGTCGGCGCTGATGGCGGTGTTCACCCTGCTGTTCGGCACCCGCCATATCGACGCCACCGAACACCAGTCCGGCCTGATGCTGGCGGTCAGCTTCGAGTCCTTTATCAAGCTGGTGGCGTTCGTGATCATCGGCCTGTTCTGTCTGTTCGTGGTGTTCAACGGGCCCCTGGATCTGTGGCGCAACATGATGGCGTCGCCGCGCATTCGCGGCACCTTCGAACCGGCGTTGTTCTCGCAGAACTTCGTCACCGCCCTGTTGCTGTCGATGCTGGCGATTCTCTGCCTGCCGCGCCAGTTCCATGCCGGGGTGGTGGAAAACAACGACCTGCAACATCTGCGCAAGGCGCGCTGGCTGATGCCGCTGTACCTGGCCCTGTTCGCCCTGTTCGTGATTCCCATCGTGGCCGCCGGCCTGCTTACCCAGAACCCGTCCGCGCAGGCCGATATGTACATGCTGTCGCTGCCCATGGCGACCGGCAACAACGGCATGATGCTGCTGGCGTTCATCGGCGGCATCGCCGCCGCCACCGGCATGGTGATCATGTCCACCATGGCCCTGGCGATCATGCTCACCAACGAGGTGCTGATGCCGGCCTGGGTGCAGTACCGCATCCAGGGCGACGAGGAACTGTCCGACCTGAGCAACCAGGTGCGCCTGCTGCGGCGGCTGAGCATCGTGGTGCTGCTGGCGCTGGCGTTCCTGTTCCATCTTCTGATCGACCGCTTCGAGGGGCTGGCCCGTATCGGCCTGCTGTCGTTCGCGGCGGTGGCGCAGCTGGCGCCGGCGCTGCTCGGTGGTTTGTACTGGCGGCGCGGCCACCAGAGCGGTGCCTTCGTCGGGCTGATCCTCGGCTTCCTGGTGTGGTTTTACTGTTTGCTGCTGCCGTTGGTGCTGCCCATGGACTGGGTCGGCTACCTGAACCTTCACGGCCTGCTCGGCCTGGGCGTACTGCGCCCCAACGCCTTGTTCGGTATCGAGGGCTTGGAGCCCCTGACCCATGGGGTGTTCTGGAGCCTGAGCCTGAACCTGCTGGCCTATATTTATTTTTCCCGACGGGCCACCCATAGCCCGCTGGAAGAAACCCAGGCCACCCGCTTCGTGGACACGCCCACGGATTGGTGGCGCGAGGGCATGGGCCATCCGCTGATCACCACCGGGGAACTGCTGCAGGTGTGCGAGCGCGGTCTGGGCCACCCCCGGGCCCGGCCGTTGTTTTTCGACTATCTGCACCGCCGGCAGATTTCCGAGGACCCGTCGTTGCCGGCGCCGCTGCATCTGGTGCGCTACGTGGAGCGGCTGCTGGCCGGTGCCATGGGCGCGTCCACCGCGCGCATCGTGATGGGGTCGCTGCTCAGCAAGCAGAGTGTGCGCCGTGATGACATGGTGCGCATCATGGACGAGGCGTCGCAGCTGATTCAGTTCAACCATCAGCTTCTGCGCACCACCATCGAGACCATCAGCCAGGGCATCTGCGTGGTGGACCGGGACCTGAACATCGTGGCCTGGAACCAGGCCTACGTGAATCTGTTCGGCTACCCGGAAGGCTTTATCCGCCTGGGCCGTCCCATCGAGGAGGTGTACTGGCACAACGCGGAGCGCGGTTTCTACGCCGGCGACGATCTGGAACAGGACGTGCTCAAGCGGGTGCAGCTATTGCGCGAGGGCAGCGCCCACAGCTTCGAGCGGGAGCTGCCCAATGGCGTGATCGTGGAAGTGCGCGGCAACCCCATGGAAGGCGGTGGTTTCGTCAGCACCTATATGGACATCACCGAGCGCAAGCGTGACGAGATCGCCCTGCGGCAGATCAACGAGAACCTGGAACAAATGGTGTCGGAGCGCACCCGCCGGTTGTCCGAGGTGAACAGCCAGCTGGAGCAGGCCAATGAGGGCAAGACCCGTTTCCTGGCCGCCGCCGGCCACGACCTGATGCAGCCGCTCAACGCCGCCCAGCTGTTCGCCTCGTCCCTGTCCCAGCGCCTCGGCCAGCGCGGCGAACAGTTCGGCGACGAGCGCCAGGTGCTGGGGCACATCGACAGCTCCCTGCGGGCCGCCGAGCAGATTATCTCGGCGCTGCTGGAAATCAGCCGGTTGGACACAGGCACCATGCAGGCGCACCCGTCGGTGGTGGCGGTGCGGCCGTTGATGGAGCAGCTCGGCGAGGAGTTCAGCGTGCTGGCCCGGGCCGAGGGCCTGGACCTGCACACCGTGTTCAGCGATCTGCGGGTGCGCACCGACGAGGCGCTGCTGCGAAGGGTGCTGCAAAACCTGCTGTCCAACGCGGTCCGCTATACCGAGCGCGGGCGGGTGCTGTTCGGCTGCCGCCGGCGCGGCGACACCCTGCGCATCGAGATCTGGGACACCGGCCCGGGCATTCCCGAGGATCAGCACACCAAGGTGTTCCATGAATTCATGCGGCTGCCCCAGCAGGGCCGCCGGCAGGTCAAGGGCCTGGGCCTGGGGCTGGCCATCGCCGACCGCATCTGCCGGCTGCTGGGGCACCGCATCACGGTGGATTCCTGGCCGGGCCGGGGCACGGTGTTCTCCGTGTATGTGCCGCTGGCCGCCGCCGACTCCGCCCAGCCGCCGGCCCCGGCGCCGGTACCGGCGCCGCTGGCGGACCGGCGCGATCTGGCCGGCACCCGGGTGTTCTGCGTGGACAATGATCCCGGCCTGCTGGCCAGCCTGGAGGCGCTGCTGCGGGCGCTGGGCTGTGACCCGATCACCGCCCGCTCCCGGGAGGAGGCCCTGCGCAAGGCCGCCGACGCACCGGAGCCGGACCTGTTGCTGGTGGACTATCAACTGGACGACGGGGAAAACGGCTTTCATGTCATCGATGCCCTGGACGGCCATTGGGAGGAGGTGGTGCCGGCGGTGCTGATCACCGCCGACCGCCGGGCGGACATCCGCGCCGAGGCGGAGGAGCGAGGTATCGGCTTTCTGCAGAAGCCGGTCAGCGAAGGGGCCATTCTCGACGTGCTGCGCGGGCTCTAGCCGGCCTATTCCAGGCCCGGCGGTTCGATGGCCAGGTCCTTCAACGCCAGCACCGCCTGGGTGCGGTTGCGTACCCCCAGCTTGCGGAAGATGGCGGTCATATGGGCCTTGACGGTGGCTTCCGAGACGTCCAGTTCGTAGGCGATCACCTTGTTCTGCATGCCTTCCATCAGCATGCCCATGACCCGGAACTGTTGCGGCGTGAGCTGGGTGATGCGCTCGCGCATGCCGGCGAACTCTCCCGGGTCCGGCGGCGCATGGCGGCGGGCGTACTCGGGCACCCAGCGTTCACCGTCCATGATCCGCGACAGCGCCCGGGTCATGGCCTCCACCGAGGCGGATTTGGGGATAAAGCCATCGGCGCCGAACTGCAGGGAGCGCTGCACCACTTCCACCGCCTCGTTGGCGGAGATCACCACCACCGGCACCTTGCGGTACAGTTCGCGCAGATAGATCAGCCCGGAAAAGCCATGGGTACCGGGCATGTGCAGGTCCAGCAGAATCAGGTCAAAGGGGACCTGATCCTCGCCCAGTTTCTCCAGGGAGGCCAACGAGTCCGCCTCGACGATCTCGGCCCGTTGGAAGCTCACGTCCACGGCCTGGCGCAAGGCGGCGCGAAAAAGAGGATGGTCGTCGGCGATCAGTATTTTCATTATTAGGGCCTGTGACTCGTTATCCCGGCAGTATACACGGCAATAATCCGGCTGCCGTGCCCTGGCGCCCATCGGCGGCGAAACAGTCGTCCCCAAAAAAGAGAAGGCGCCCCGGTCAGGGGGCGCCTTGGAAACTCTCCTGAGCCGTAATACCGGCGGAGCAAGGCAAAGTCTGGCGGATACACGGCGGTTTCCCCGGCCACCGTGGAGGTGCGGTTATTATCCGGGGCCGGGGCGGAGAGGGAATTAGACCTTGGTCGAGAATCGGGGGAGGCCGGGCAGGGGGCATAAAAAAAGGTTCATCGCGG